>NZ_JBGNUV010000028.1:0-61392 GCF_041950525.1 Nonomuraea sp. GTA35
CCCACCGCTCATCGGATAAGTCCGTCGCGTACGGCTTGCGTTCACTCACCCGGCCATCTCAACACGTCCACGCCCACCAGGCAGGCATAACGCTACAGATTCACTCGATCACACTATGACATCAGGGGCATCGACCCGCAGACCGCCCTCTCAGGGCGGCGGAGGTATCGCCTTTGATCGCTGCTCGCTTTGGGTTTGCAGATTGGCAATATGCGCATCTGAACGGCGCCGACCTGAACGGCGCGAACCTGCGCTACGCGGAGCTGTTCGGCGTGGACTTGGGTGGCGCGGACCTGAGACGTGCAGACCTGTCCCACGCGGAGCTGACCTACACGGACCTGTTCGGCGCGGACCTGAGAGGCGCGAACCTGAACGGCGCGCAGTCGGGACTCGCGGACCTGAGAGGCACGGACCTGAGAGGCGCGGACCTGAGAAACGTCAGGGGTATCACGCCGGAAGAGATTCGCAAAGTCGCAAAGATAGACAAAACAACCAAGTTCTGAGTCGCAATCAGGTCGCTCGCAGAGCTTCGGCCACATCTTCGGATAGACGTTCATGGCCGAGGCGGCGACCTGCGGTACGCAGCCACTTTAGCTCCGGCGTAAGCCGAATTGAGTCGATCGGCAGGCACTGCACGCTTCGGGCGTGCGGACCACTTCGCGCGTCCATGCAGACGACTTCCGAAAACGACACTGGAGCTCGGGCTGAAGTTACGGTCACTGACCGATAGAAGTCGGTCGGCCGGTTCGGTGCGCGTCGGCCAGGGTGCGGCCACGCTGCGGGCCGAGCACGCAGGCCGGTACGAGCTGTATGTGCGTGCGCCCGTTGCCCAGCCCGGCGTGTCAGGCGCCCGCATGAAGGTAGGAGGCCCACAGTGAGGGGGCGGCCCGGAGCCGGTCGCGCAGCGTATGGACGGCACGGTGGAGGGCGTGGGCGGAGCGGCCGGTGTCGAGAGCGCCGGTCTCCGTGCGCAAAGCGGTGTAGAAGGCGTCGGCCACGTCCACCGCGATGGCGTCGTTGATCTCCCACAGAGTGCCCACCACATGCCGGAACCCGGCGAGCTGGAAGGCGGAGGCGAGGTGGATGGCTTCGTCGCGCAGCGTGGGATGGCTGGTGAGTGAGGTGCTGCAGGCCGACAGGTAGGCCAGTTCGGCACGGTCGAGATTGACGGGGGCGAGGCTGGCCACCGTCAGCGGGGCGGTGGCGTGGTCGTGAAGCAGGAGCCGGCTGAGGGAGGGCTCGGCGGGGTCGCTCATGGCGTGGCAGGCGAAGTGCGCGATCGAGCATTCGGAAAGGCCGGAGAGCACCTCGGCCCGGACGGGGGCTCGGTCACCGTGGCGTGCCGGGGAGCGCTCGTGCGGGTCCGGCTCGACGAACCGGAGGGCGCCGGGAAGCCGGGTGCTCAGCAGCGCGGCCTCGTTGGCGGCGTACGGCAGTGGGTTCTCGCCGGGGGTGGTGGGCATCGCGACGATCAGGCTTCTTGCGGGCGTGGAGGAGGTGGGCGCCGACGTCCGGGCATGCCGCAGAGCGCGGACGGTGGGAGTGTAGGAGGAGATGACGCGGTCCATGACCGTACGGTCACCTCGCTTCCCCGCCGTCGGACGGTGGTGGCCGGCGGCGTGCAGGGGCAGCAGGCCGAGTGTCCCGCCGGGGATCCACCACACCCGTGGCCATGGCGTTCCCTGGACGTGCGGCCCGTCATGGCCGAGCGCGAGCAGGACTGGTTCGGCGGCGGCGTCCCACAGCCATTCCAGGATGTCGTGGAGAACGGCCTGAGCCTCCATCCGCCGCCTTCCGGTGACGCGCGGGTTCCGGGTGACCGTCAGCGCGTGGTGGAAGGCGTTGACCTTGTCGATCAGGGGACGGACGGCGAGCTCGGGAAGGTGGAGGTGGGTGATGCCCTGCGTGGTCAGCAGCAGGGCGTCGCTGCGCAGGTCAGAGGTGTTGAACGCGACGATCGGCCCCTGCCTCGCCTCCTCGGTGAGTTCCTCGGTCGTCGGCGGGAGCAAGAACGAGGCGAAACCGTCACACGTGCGGATCTCCCTGACGGTCGCCTCCAGTTCGGAGACCAGGCGGTGACGGTCGCTGCCGTCCTGGTGGTCGAGCGGCGTCGTGGTCGCGCTCATGGGGACGAGGGCGGGGTCGGCGGTGTCGAGCCGGTCGCGCAGTTCGACGAACCGAGCCGCCAACCGGGGTTGGCGCGTCCGGAGCTCGGTGAGGTCGCTGCGCGTCTCCAGCGCCTGGGTGAGCAGGAGGGCACGGCCGGCTTCCAGCAGTCGCAGCGCCCGAGCCGCGCTGTTCCGTTCCGGTCCCGCCTGGCCATCTGCGGCGAGGATCTGGGCTGCGGCATCGCTGGCGAGGCCGGCGAATCCCCCCAGGGCGTGCTGCTGGTCACTGCGACGGAGTTGGCGCGGCGCGACCTGCGGCAGCAAGCGTACCGCGGTCTCCATCAGGTCCGCTGCGCGGCCGGGCTGCGCCATCAGGACAGCCAGCCTCGCGGCTGCCCTGGCCGCGCGGATCCGGGTCGACGGCTCGCCCGCGGTCACCTCCACTGCGCCTTCAAGGGCATCTGATGCCGCAGTCAAGCCCTCTCCGGTGCGCTCCAACCGCATCATCAGCGCGATCCCGAGATTGTGCAGGAAGGTCACCCGGTCGGGGTGGTCGGCCAGGCTCGTGTCCACCGCCTGCTGCCGGGCGGAGATGGCCGCATCGAGGTCCGCCTGCTGTCCGGAGCGTTCGAACCGGGTCTCCCGGGCCGCACCCAAGTTGTGCAGGTATTTGGGCCGGGTGGGGAGGTCGGCCGGAGCGATGGCCACGGCCTGTTCGAGGGTCTTGATGGCGGCGTCGAGGTCTGCCGGTACCTCGGTGTGCTCGTACCTCTGAAGCAGGACACCACCGAGGTTGGACAGGGACATCGCCCGGTCGGGATGAGCGGTCGGGGTGGCGGCGGCGGCCTGTTCGAGAGCTTCGACGGCGGCGTCCAGATCGGCTGGTGCGCCGGTGCGGCTGAACCGGGTGGACAGGGCGCTGCCGAGGCCGGTCAGATAGAGGGCCCGGTCGGGGTGGCCGGCGGGCGTGGCGTTGACGGCCTGCCGCCCGATCTTGATGGCGGAGTTGAGGTCCGTCAGCGCGCCGCCGTGCATGAACCGTACGTACAGCGCGAAGCCGAGGTTGAACAGGAATATCACCCGCCGGGGATGGCCCGCGGGAGTGACGTCCACGGCCTGTTCGATGGTCTCGATCGCAGAGTTGAGGTCCGCCAGCGCGCCGGTGCGCCCGAACCGTGCCTGCAGGGCGATGCCGAGATTGGACAGGGAAAGCGCCAGATTGCGCTTGTCTGCCGCGGTGACGTCCGCCACGGCCTGCCGCCCGATGTCGATGGCGGCATCCAGATCCGGCTGCTTGGCAAGGCGCTCGAATCGTTGCCAGAACGCGAGGCCGAGCAGCGACAGGTAACCCGGCCGATCGGGATCATCGGCAGGCGCGGCGGACACGGCCTGCTGCCCCGCCTCGATCGCGGCGTTCAGATCGTGCATCGAACCCGTGCTGGCGAACCGTGTGGACAATGCGCTGCTCAGGAGGGACAGGTGCTTGGCGGAGGCGGGACGGCCGGCGGGAGTGGCGGCCAACGCCTGCTCGATCAGGCGGATGGCGGTGTCCAGATCGGGCAGCGAACCCGCGAACGCGAACCTGGTGCGCAGGGCGGCGCCGAGGTCGGCCAGGTAATCAGCTCGGTGAGGGTGGTCGGCGGCCACGGTGGCCACGGCCTGTCGCCCGGCCTTGATGGCGGCGTCCAGATCGGGCAGCGAACCGGTGCGCGCGGACCGGAACTGAAGGGCGGAGCAGAGGCTCGCCAGGCCTGCGGCGCCGTCCGGCTGCCCGGCCGGAGTGGCGGCCACGATCTGCTGTTTGGCCTCGATCAGGGCGTCCAGGTCTTCGGGGGCGTCGCTGTGCTCGAATCGTGCCTGCAAGGCGGAGGCGAAATTGGTCAGGTAACCCGGTCTGTCAGGATGACCGGCAGGCGTGGTGTCGACGGCCTGCCGTCCCATCTCGATCGCGGCGTCCAGGTCCTCGGGCGTTCCTGTTCGCTCGAAGCGCGTCAGCAGGCTGCCGCAAAGGTTGGACAGCGTCCCGGCCCGGCCTGGATCGCCGGCGGGAGTGGCATCCACGGCTCCCCGCCCGGTCTGGATGGAGGCGTCCAGATCCTCTACCGCTCCGGTGAGCTCGTATCGGTCGCGTAAGGCGAGACCGAGGTTGCACAGGGCCTCGGCCTGTACGGCGTGGTCGGCGCCGGCGTCGACGGCTTGTTCGGTCGTGGCGATGGCCGCGTCCAGATCGGCCGGTGAACCCGTGTGGTGGAACCGCACCAACAGGGCTGCGCCGAGATTGACCAGATGGCTCGCCCGGGCCGGATCTGCGGAGGCAGTGGCGGCCATGGCCTGCTCGAGCAGGCCCACGGCGAGATCCAGGTCGGGCATCCGGCCGGTTGCCTGGAAGCGCAGCCGCAGCGCGTGGCCGAGGTTCGACTGGTAATTCGCCCGGTCGGCATCCGTCGCACCATCCACCGCCTGCCAGCCGGCCCGGATGGCCGTCTCCAGGTCTTCGAGCGCTCCCGTGCGCTCGAACAGCGCCAGCAGCGCGCCGCAGAGCCGTGACAACATTGACGGCCGGCGCGGATCCTCATCATCGACGGCGTCCACGGTCTCCCCCCAGGCAAGGGCCACAGCGCTCAGGTCCGCGGGCGAGCCGGACGCGGCCCGTGCCTGGAGAGCGGCGCAGAGATGGACCAGCATCATCACCCGATCGGGGCCGTCGATGCCGGCGGCCTGCCGCCAGAATCTGATGGCGCTGTCCAGATCCGCCGGGTCCTCGCTGAGACCGAACCGCGCGAGCAGGGCGGTGCCGAGGTTGAACGCGATGGCGGCCAGGTTGTCGTAGTCCGCCGGCGCGACGTCCATGGCCTGCTGCCCGGCCGTGATGGCGGCGTCCAAGTCGGCCGGGACGGCCGTGCGCTCGAACCGTCTGCGCAGGATGGCGCTGAGGTTGGAGAGCGCGCCGGCTCGCATGTGCTGATCGTTCGAGGAGAGATCGACCGCCTGCTCCGCGGCGTGGAAGGCGGCATCCAGATCCGCCGGCACGTCGGTAAGTTCGTACCGCTTGAGCAGTGCGGCGCTGAGGTTCACCTGGATGCCGGGCCTATCGGGGTGATCGTCGCAGGCGAGGTCCAGAGCCTGCTGCGCGGCCTCGACCGCCAGATCCACGTCCTCTTGGGTACCGGTCTTCTCGAACTGGTCCTGCGACGCGGCGGCGAGCCCGTAGAGGGCCGTCACCAGATGCGATTCGTCGGGCTCCGCCCCGTCCGTCCATGCGGTCGCGTCCGTGTCGGCCGGCTCGTCGAGTTCCGCACGTAGCGCCAGCGACACCCCCAGGTTCGCCAGGAACGTCGCTCGATCGGGATGATCGGCGGGGGCCACGGTCACAGCTTGCTTGAGGGCGTCGATCGAGGCGTTCAGGTCCTGCGCTGCCCCCGTACGCTGGAAGCGCCGCCTCAGCGCGACGCCAAGATTGGACAGGCCGCCGGCACGTCCAGGATCGTCGGCCGCGGTGCTCTTCTCGGCCTCCCCCCAGCTGAGGATCACGCCATCCAGGTCGGCTGCGGCGTCGGCGGTCTTGAACCGTCTCCACAGCGCGGTGCCGAGATCGAGCAGCAGGCCCGCCCGTTCAGGGGTATCGGTCCGCAGGGCTGCCAGCGTGCGGTGCCCGGCATCGATCGCGGTGTCCAACTCGGCGTCCGTCCCTGTGAACTGGAGCCTTCTGCGTACGGCGAAGCTGAGGTTGGCCAGGAAGCTCGCGCGGTCCGGGTGGTTGTCGGGCAGGGCCGCGGCGGCCTGCTGTCCCGCGTCGATGGCGGCGTCGAGGTCGGCCGGGTCCCCTGTGCGTTCGAACCGGCTGCGCAAGGCGGTGCTCAGATTGGACAGTGCCCCGGGCCGGTCGGGATGCCTGGCGGGGTAGTTCGCCACGGCCTGCTCCAGCGCGTCGAGCGCGGCTTCGAGATCTCGGCGGTCGGTGTCGAGTTCGTATCGCGTGAGCAGGCGGGAGCCGAGCCCCGCCAAGTGACCTGCCGGCCGCGGATGGTTCGCGGGGGCCAGACCCAGGGCCTGCTCGGTGAGGTCGATGGCCGCGTCCAGATCGGCGCGTACGCCGCCGTGCCGGTAGCGCTCGTGCAGGGAGTCGCCGAGGTTGGCCAGGCACATGGCCCGATCCGGGCCGTGCGCCGTGAGGTCCACGGACAGCCGCCCGGCATCGAGCGCCGCTTCCAGGTCGGCCGGCACGCCCGTACGCTCGAAGCGGCTGCGCAGCGCGAGACCCAGGCTCGACGCGTACATGCCCTGGACATCATGCCCTTCAGCGGCGGTGACGGCGCGCTCCAGGCAGTCCACGGAGGCCGCCAGGTCGTCGGCCGAGCCGTCGCGCGCGAACCGGAGGTGCAGCGCGACGCCGAGATGGAACAGGGCACCCGGCCGGGCGGGATCGTCACCGGGAGCGAGCGCGACGGCCCGCCTGCCCGCCTCGACGGCGTCGTCCAGATCCTGCCTCGCGCCGGTAAGGTCGTAGCGGTTGCGCAGGGCGCCGGTGAGGTTCGCCAGGAGGGCGACGACCTCCGGGTCGTCCCTGGCGATGCTCGCGGCGGCGTCGCGGCCGGCGTCGACGGCGATGTCGAGGTGAGCCGGCGACCCGGAGACCAGGAACCCTTGGAAGGCGGCCGTTGCGAGTGCCGTCTGCATCGCGTTCCGGTACGGGGCGTCCACCGAGGTCCAGGCAACGGATCGGCTGATCCCTCCGATAGCGTCGTCCAGGTCCTCGAAGGCCCTGTTGAGCTCGAAACGTTGGTACAGCAGGGATGCGAGGTGAAACTGCCGGACGCCCCGATCCGGGTCATCGACAGAAGTGGCCGAGAGGGCCTGCCCCGTCACCTCAATCGCCTCGTCGAGGTCCGCCGGATCGCCGGCGCGGTCGTACCGCTCCCGCAGTCCCGCGCCGATGCCGAGCAGCCACTCCGGCCGTTCGGGATCGCCGGCCGCCATGGCGGCGACGGCCAGCCGCTGCACTTCGATGAGCGCGTCGAGATCGTCAGGCGAGCCGGTGAGCTCGAACAGCGCTGCTCTCACGGTCGCCATGGCCTGCGGCCAGTGCGGCGGGATGGCTTCGTCCTCCGGCAAGGAGTCGAGGGCCTGCCGCATCGCGTCGGCGGCGCCGTGCAGATCTTCCAGGGCACCGTACTGATGGAATCGGGTGTGCAGCGCGTGGCCGAGATGGAAGTAGTGGTCCGCCGGTTCGAGATCGTTCTCCATGGCGGCGTCAACGGCCTCGCGGTACGCCTCGACGGCGGCCTCCAGAGGCTCGTGCTCCCCGGTCGTCTCGAACAGGCGATGCAGGGTGATGCCGTACATGGTCAGGCGGTACGCCCGGTACAAGTCGTCGCGCGGGGTGGCGTCGGCGACGCGCCGCCAGGCGTCGGCGGCCGCCCGGGCGACGCCGGGGTCGGGCGCGGCCGCCTGCTCCAGCAGCGCGGTCGCCGCGGGGTCCGCCGCCTGCGCGAGGCGGGCAAGGAGTGGTTCGGGAAGCGGTTCGAGACCTGCGAGCAGGCATTGGGCGAGCAGCGCGATCGCCCTGTCGAGGATCTCCTCGCCCTCCTTCTCCGGCAGGGCCAGATGCTGGTACCAGTACAACCAGCCGAGCGCGTGCACGGCGGCGATCCCGCCGTCCGGTACGTCCGCCAATATGGCGGCGTCGGAGAGGACGTTGGGTGACAGCGCGTGGGCCGGATCCTGGGTCTCGGCGATGCGTTGGAGATGCGCCTGTACCGCAGCGACCTGTTCCATGGCCACAACGTCCCCTCTGGCGTACTGCGAGTGACTTTAGCCGGGCATCTGCCGCCTCGATAGAGCAGACAGCGGATACGGTGATCCGATGGAGGAGAACCAGGCAGCGGCAGGCGCAGACCCGCTGAGCGAGGCGATCGAGTACGTGTGCGAACACCTCGCCGACATCCGCTGGCAGCTGGAGCAGGCCGGCGACACCGGCCCGCTGGACCGGCTGCTTGCCGCGGTGCGCGCCGACGCCGAGGTGAACGACCTCATCCGTACGTTGCACGACGCACTCCAGTCCGGCGGCGACGCGCTGGGCGTGTACGGCCACGTACGCAGCGCCCTCCCGAAGGCCCTCAGCGACTTCGGCCTCGCCCGCCCGAAGCACACCCTCTACCTTTGCCCGGGCCGCCGGTGCACCCGCTACGCCTGGTTCGATCCGGCCGCCTCGCCGCCGGTCTGCGCCATCGACAGCGCGCCCATGGTGCCGGAGCGGCTGTGAAATGGGCGGACTGCTGGCAGAACTCGGGAAGAAGATCGCGGAACGCTGGCTGACGTTACTCGTTCTACCGGGCGCCCTCTACCTGGCGGTCCTGGCCGCCGCGCGGACGATGGGCCACGCGCACCCCTTCGCCATGGACCTGCTGAGCCGCCGAATCGACGGACTCGCCGGCGCGGCCCAGTCGGGCTCCGCCGGCCGGACGGCGATCGTCCTGCTTGCCCTGCTGCTGGCCTCAGCGGCCGCCGGCGTGATCGCGCAGGCCGCCGGGTCCCTGATCGAACGGCTGTGGCTGGCGGCCGACTGGCAGCGGTGGCCCCTACCCGGCCGCCGCCTCGCCGGGTCGCTCGTCGCGCGCCGCCGCGCTAGCTGGCAGGCCGCGAGCGACCGCTACGCCCAGCGCCGCGAGGAGAGCGCCGCCGCCCTGGCCCGCGCCCACCGCGCAGGCGGCAGGCCGCCCCAGACAGGGGACGGCTTGGAGGCCGCGTATGGCTCCCTCGTCCGGATCGCCCACGAACTGCCCGAGCGCCCGACCTGGATGGGCGACCGTCTGGCCGCCGTCGCCATCAGGCTCGACCGTGACTTCGCCCTGGATCTGGCCACCTTATGGCCGTACGTGTGGCTCTACGTCCCGGACGTCATCCGCACCGAGGTGACCGCCACCCGCGACGCCCTCAGCCGCGCCACCACCCTCGCCGGCTGGGGCCTGCTCTACCTCGCCGTCGGCGCCCTGTGGTGGCCGGGACTGCCACTCGCCGCCGTCATCCTCCTCACCGCCTGGCGCCGCGCCCGGACGGCCACGAACGCCTACGCCACGCTAGTGGAGGCCGCCGCCCGGCTCCACACCCCGGACCTGGCCCGTCACCTCGGCCTCGACCTATCAGGTCCGCTGACCCGGCAGGTAGGCGCGCAGCTGACGCACCTCCTGCAGACAGGACAGATCACCGCCGCACCGGGCCGCTGATGCTCCGTCGCGACCGGCTTCAGCGACGGCCCCCTGACGTCCACCGCTCATGTCGACGTCACGAGCTGCTCGCCGTGCCCGGGCCACCCAGGTGCCGGGCGAAGAATCGGATTTAGCAATGCGTCAGGGCGTCATTGGCTACGCCCTGACGTATCATCATGTCATCAGTGGGTAGTGCGACGAGGAAATAACTGTGAAGCAGTATCACAGCATGGACGAGAATGCCTTCTGGACGATGATCGAGGTGTCCGGTATCGAAGAGCAGACAAAGGCTGATCGGGTGAAATGGTTGGAGATCAGCTAGTCGTTAGGCCTTTGGAAGAGATTATCGATTTCCATATGTGGATGTTCTTGTGTGAGAAGCGTGCCGAGACATGGGAGTTGTTCGGTGCGGCAGGACTTCTGTTCGGCATCACCTCCGGCAATCGCTTCCAATATTTCGTCAGGCGGCTCATAAGCCTGGGTAGGCAAGTATATGAAGCTGCCATGGAGAATCCCGACAACCTCATTGAGGTGTCGGCAGTTCGCGAGCGCGTCCAGTATCGTCACTCGGTAGGTGTGCTTCCGGAAGAACTATCTGTTAATTTCGAAACGCTAGGATATGTCTCGATCGACGCGTATAAGCGGGCGACCAGCAAAGAGGCGATCACTCTCTGGGAGGCAGTCGAGGCAAGGGGTGTAGAAATTCGGGAGCCGTTCCGCCCCAGAGGTGAGTATTGGGACGATAACGAGGATGCGCAGTGGCGCCTACCGCGCATCTACAGGTATCTAAGCGACCTGAATGCCTGATTCGCCGCAACTTTTTAGCTGTTATAAGTTTCGACGGTGTGCCGCTCGAATATTGAGTTACGTGGTCTGAGCTGCGGTTACGCGGCGTGGTGGTATTCGTTGATTGTGCCTGTAGCGATGTGGCTTTCGGCGAATGAATTGTAGGTCGTTGAGGCCGGTCATGTGCCGGGCAGGTCGCGTTGTGACATCCGGATGGCGTTGGTTTCGGGACTGGTGCGGTAGGTGCCCGTTGTAGTGGATCTGATACTTCTGGAGCACGACGGTCAGGTGGCGCTCGTTGAGGATCAGGATGCGGTCCAGGAACTCGCGGCGCAGGGTGCCGATAACCCGCTCGCAGATGGCGTTCATCCTCGGCGTCCGCGGCAGCGTGGTGATGGTCCGTAGCCCTTCAGCTGTGAAGACCTCACGAAAGGCAGAGGTGAAGAGCGGGTCCCGATCGTGGATCAAGAACCGCAACTCGACAACGCGGCCACCCAGGTCCATGACCAGGTGGCGGGCCTGTTGCACCGTCCATGCCTGCGCCTGCCGATAATTCCATCCGTGCAGGTCAAGCGGCATGTGAGTATTCGTGGAGGATGCCGCCGAGCCGGTCTCGTCGTCGTATGCTCAGGTCGACAATTTGCTCGGGATCCGTGATCGGATCAGGGACGGCGCGTTGCGGAGCCGCTTGGCCCAGGGCTTGGTGGGCTCGGTGCCGGTTGTAGAAGTGATCGTACTCGCGAAGAGCGTGCCGCAGGTGGTGTTCGTTCCACAGGAGGCAGCGATCGAGGAGTTCGTGGCGGCAGGATTGCACCCACCGCTCCATATGGAATTCATGCGTGGCATCCGGATGCCGGTGAGTACGCTCTGGATGCCTGCATCGGCAAGGATTCCGTCCATGAGGATGGGGAATTTCCCATCCCGGTCTCGGATCAGAAAACGTGCTTGGCAGCCTGCGTCTTCCAGGTCCATCACGAGGGTTCCTGATCGTCTGGATCACCCAGTCGGCGGTCGGGTGAGCGGTGGTGCCCAGTACGCGAACGCGCCTGCTGGGGTGCTGGATCAATGCCTTCTTGCTTGAGGATCTCCCAGACTGTGGACGGCGCGACCTTGATGCCGAGTGTGGCGAGCTCACCGTGTACCCGCCGATAGCCCCAGGCGGGTTCTCCCGAACCAGACACAGGATGAGGGCGCGGATGGAGCGGACCGTGGGTCGGCGCCCACGTCGGTTCGGCTGGCAGGTACGGGCGTGACGACGTCTCATCAGGTCGCGGTGCCAGCGCAGGACGGTGTCCGGCCGGACGAGAAGCCGCAGCCGGCGCAGAACCTCACGCGGCAGTGAGGTCAGAAGCGCGGAGAGAAAGGCCCGGTCCTCGGACGCGAATCTGGCTCTGGTGTCGGCGCCGAGTTGGCGTTCAAGGACGGCGATCTGGTGGCGCAGGGCGAGTACCTCCACGTCCTTGTCCCGATCGCTCAGGGGCAGCAACCGCAGCGCGGCGAACGTGTTCGTGACGGTGAGGTAAGCCAGGCGAAGGAGCACGACTGATCATCCTGTCGCACGCGTTTCCATCCCCCGGGTGGCCCTGAGTTCGCGCCGCCACGTGAAGGCCTCACAGGGTCATGAGCTGGGCGGATGTAATTTTCGGCAGGCGCAGAGATGCTGGAGTTCGTGTACGGCGCCGACGCCCAGGACCTGCCCCGCCGCACCTGCCTGGAGCGCGCCGTCGCCGACTGCATCACCGCCGGCGGCACCCCCCACGGCCGCGTCGGCTGGCTCCCCTTCACCGGCTGATCCGGCTGGGCATCCCGCTGCTGGCCTTCGTGGTGCTGCTCCGGCTACTGATCAACTTCGGCGGGTACCCCGGCGGGCCGTACCTGGAGTTCTCCTTCGCCTCCTGGGACCCGGGTCCCATGTGGTTCGCCGAGGTGCTGATCGTGTTCGCGCTCGGCTGCGTCGCCCACCGGCGCGGCTGGTTCGACCTGCTGCCGGCCCGGGCGTGGCTTCCCGCCTTCTGCGCCGCATTCGTGTCGAGCGTGGTGCTGCTGCCGGCGTCGCTTCCTGACCCACCGGGCTGGTCTCCTCGTCGCTGATGGCGCTCCGGGAGTCGGTCTTCGCGGTCAGCATGATCATCGGGCTGACGGTGACCTTCCGGGAGCGGCACAACGCGCAAGGGCCGCGCGGGCGGTTCCTCGCCGAGCACGCCTTCACCGTGTACGTCATCCACCCCGTCGTGCTGGTCGCGGTCGGCTGAGGGCTGCGGTGGCTGGAGGCGCCGGCGATCGCCAAGTTCGCGCTGGCGATGGCGCTGGCTCTCCCGCTCTGCTGGTCGGTGGCCTATCTGGTGCGGCGGCTGCCGTACGCGAATGCGAGTCCTCTGATCTCGCCTGGGCGTACGGCATTCGGTACGGGCTCACCGGTGGTGAGCCCGTACCGGCCGGTCATGACGCGATGGTGTACGCGTCGTGAATGATCTGTTCGACCTTGTTACCGGTGGTGTCCCAGGTCTCCAGCTTCAGGGTGATGGTGCCGGACTTCGGGTTGTGGACCTTCACCTGGAACGTGTTCTCCGCGGACTTCTTGACCTTGGCCTCCGACCAGGTGCTGCCGTCGTCCGGCGAGATCCAGGCGCGGGCGCCGGCGAGGCCGGCCGCGGTCACGCCGGACTGGGCGCCGACGGTGAACTCGTGCGAGCCGGACGGAGCGGTGTTCGTCGGCGACAGGCCGAGCTGGTAGGTCGGCATGAGCATCGGCTGCCAGGCGCACGGCTCGGAGGTGCCGCTGACGATGTGCTCCAGGCAGCCGATCGGGGCGGCGACAGTCGAGGCGCTCGGGCGTTCCGAGCGGAACGTCCAGGTGGTGTCGATCCTCGTGCCGTGCGTCCGTCCCACGTCGGCGGTGCGGAACGTGCTGGTCGCCCGGTACGTCGCCGCCTCGGCCGGCAGCACGTAGGAGGCCAGGCCGAACGCGTCCCGCACCGGCTGGATCTCCGTCCCGTCAGGACCGTAGAGGTGGGTCTCCTCCACGTCCGGCAGCGGGAACTCCTGGACGATGTGGCCAGGGATGTCGGCCTCGCGGTACTGGCCGAAACTGATGTCGTCCAGCGAACGGAACCGCAGCACGTCGCCGGCCCGGCAGCTGTCGCACGGGAGGGACTCGCCTCGGTAGACCTCGGGACTCGTCCCCGCCTCGGGCTGGCGGGCGCCCGGCACCTTCAGCCCGTTCCAGGACTCCGTGCCCGTGCTGGAAGCGGCGAACGAGCCGTGGTAGGCCCACGCGACCGACGACCAGTTCTCGGCCGAGTTGGTGAAGATGTACTCGCGGAGCCAGAACATGTCCGGGCCCAAGTCGCTGTAGTACTCCGTGCGGCTCGTCCGGCTCGGGAACCCGTGCATCAACCTCGCGCTGATCCACTCCCACGGCAGGTAAACGTGGCTGACCTCCTTGGCGTCGTCCATCGGGCCGTACGTCCCGGTGACGGCGGGGTAGTCGGCGTGGTAGGTGACCTCCCGCCGGGCCAGATCGGCGTCCTGTGACGCGATGGTCAGCGATTCGGGGACGCCGTCGGGGAAGACGTGAAAGAGCTTGTACTCGTACGGCGCCTCCGCCTGGGCGCGGACCGTGACCTGACCGGCCTTCGCCAGCCGGTCGGCCTCCTCGCGAGTGACCTGGAGCGCCGGGATGGAGATCTCCTCCCAGGATTCGCCCAGACCGATGAAGCGCGAGTCGGTGACCAGTCCCGCCGCCCTCGCGGCCGTGGCCGCCCGCGCGTCGGCCATCAGTTCCTGCCACGTGTCCGGCCGGGTGAGCACGAGCCGGTCGCGGACGTCGCCGCCGGAGCGCAGCACGTCCTGCCCCACCAAGGTCAGCCGCCGGTCGCTCGCGAACTTCGGGTGGTCGTCGTGGCGTTCCCCCATGTAGCGGGGGTAGAGGGTCTCCTTGCCCGCCTCAAGGGTCGCCTGCGGCGCGATCAGGGTCTGGTCGATCGCGAACCACGCCTTCCCGACCGCCGGCGCCTGCGTCGGCGTGACCCAGATGGTGTTCGCCGCGGCACTGTCGTAGCCGAAGATGGACGCGCCCTCGTAGACGGTGCCGCTCGCGGTGACGCGGCCGTAGTCGAGGTTCGCTGTGACCGGCACGCTGGGCCGCTCGGTCTCGAGCGCGATGGGGATCGTGTCCGCGAGGTCGAGCGTCAGCGTGGTGTCACCGTTGACCTGGAACTCGGGCTCGATGAGGAGGGCGGAGTGGTTGCGTCCCGCGGGCCCGGGCTCGGTGAAGCTCGGGTCGGCCGTGATGTAGTAGACGCCGCCGTCCGACACCGGCAGGGACAGCTCCCAGCTGTCCGGCTGAGAACCGGGCCGCCACTGGTTGCTGACGTGGGTGCGGGGCCCGTGCGCCATGTTCGGGTCGGTGTCGTTGACCAGAATGGCGGTGAACGTGCCCTGGGAAGCTTCATAGATCGGCAGACCGGGGCGGCTGAGCAGGCGGACCGTCAGCGTGGCCTCCTTGACCCCCTTGGTCGCGCTGACCGGCACCACCACGCGGTGCGCCGCGCCGGTCGCCTCGAGTCGGCCGCTGTAGGTGGCCGGAACGCCCATCGTCGGGTCGAACGTGAGCGTCACGCTCGCCGTGCCGCCCGCCGGCACGGTGACCGAGTTCCTGTCGAGGGTGGCGAATCCGGGCTCGGCCGCGCCGCCGCCCACCACGTTCATCGACAGGTTCAGCGCCAGATCGACGGGCTCGGTCCCGGTGTTGGTGTACGTGACCGTCTTCGTCAGGCCCTGGCCGGTGTACGGGTACGTGAAGGCACCGGAGATCGACGGCGTGTCGGAGAAGACCTGCTGGGTCACCGCGCGGGCCACGTCGAGGCGGCCGGAGCCGTACTCGAAGACCGTGCCGGCGACGGGGGCGGTGCTTCCGATCAGGGTGTTCTTGAGCCGCTCGGGCGTCCAGTCCGGGTGCTGCTGCGCCAGGATCGCCGCCGCGGCGGCCACGTGCGGAGTGGCCATCGAGGTGCCCGACGCCGCCGTGTACCGGTCGTCCACCGGCGAGCCCATCGAGGTGCCCGCCGCGCGGGCCGCCACGATGCCCACGCCCGGAGCGGTGATCTCGGGCTTTATCGCCTTGTCGCCCCACCGCGGTCCGCGGCCGGAGAATTCGGCGATCTGGTCCTGCGCGTCGACCGCGCCGACGGTCAGCGCCGCGTCGGCCGCTCCCGGACTGGACACGGTGCCCGGGCTGGGGCCGTCGTTGCCCGCGGCGATGACGAAGAGCGTGCCGTGCTCCTCCGTCAGGTCGTTGACCGCCTGGCTGAGCGGGTCCTTGCCGTCGCTCCACGCGCCGCCGAGGCTCATGCTGACGATCGTGGCGTCCTCGGTGGCCGCCGCCCACTCCATGGCCTCGATGATGCTCGAGGTCGGGCCGCTGCCCTCGTCGTCCAGCGCCTTCGCGATGGCGAGCTCGGCGCCGGGCGCGACGCCCTTGTGCCGCCCCTCCGAGGCGGCACCGGAGCCGGCGATGGTGGAGGCCACGTGGGTGCCGTGGCCGTGCCCGTCGGTGACGTCGTCCGGTGCTCCGCCGCCGGGCTCACCTTCAGGGACGAAGTTCCGCGAACTCACGATCTTGCCTGCGAGGTCCGGATGGGCGGCGTCGACGCCGGTGTCGATGACGGCGACCTTGACGCCCTTGCCGTCGAGCCCGGCGGCCCAGGCCGCCGGGGCGCCGATCTGCGCGTTGCTGACGTCGTCGAGCGCCTCGACCTTGGCGTCCAGCCAGATCTTCTCCAGGCCGGCGTCCGGGCCGGTGGCGTCCGCCCAGAAGGCGCCGGCCTTCTTCTTGGTCACCTCCACCGCGGCGGCGTTGATGCTGGCCAGCCGCTTCGGGTCGCCGGCGCCGTCGAACTCCTTCGCCTTCTTGATGCCGGCCTTCTGCTCGTACTGGAGGATCACCGGCAGTTCGCCGGTCGCGCTGTCGGCGTAGTCGTTCTCGGCCAGGTACGTGAGGTCGAACAGGCGCTCGTCGAGCAGGCCCGAGGAGATCGCGCGCTGGGCGTCGGCCGGGATCGTGAAGTGATGACCGTCCTCGCCGGTGCGCGAGTGGAAGATCATGTTTTCGCGGCCGGGCGCAGGGGTCACGGCCGTGGCGACGCGGCCGTCGCCGTGCCGGGTGTAGCGGATCGAGTCGCCGGTGATCAGCGTGATCGTCGTCGTGACGGGTTGGCCGAGAGCCTTCCCGGGGTTCTTCGGGGCCGCGGCGTGCGCTGCTTGAGTGGTGGCCGTCACGGCGAGTGCCAGCAGCGGTGTCAGCACCGCCGCGGTCATCCGTCTCCGTAAGGCTGGTTTATGCGCCACCCTCGAGCTCCTAACTACTCGTGAGGGAATGTCACGTTTTATTGCGACCTGAGTGAATCGGTTCAAGGTCGGCTTCGTCTAGAGTTCGCCGTGACCGGAAGTGGCAGGTGCCATATATGGACAGGTCTTGTGGCGACAGGGAGGTCCGGCGTTGCTCGAGGAACTGGGGATCAGGCCCTTCGAGGAGAGGGTCTACCGCGCCGTGCTGCGCCGTGCCGCGACCACCCGCGCGGAACTCGCCGGGGTTCTGGACGCGGGACCGCGGAAACTGGGCCGGGCGCTGGCCGAGCTGGAGGAGCTGGGGTTGATCCGCCGGTCGGGCGACGCGTACGCGCCGGTCCACCCGGACTCCTCGATCAACATGCTCATCCACCGCCGCCGCGCCGGCCTCGACGAGGTGCGCGGATCGCTCGGCGAACTGGTCGACGAGTTCCGCCTGGGCAACCTGAAGGCGCACCCAGCGGGGCCGTTCGAGATCTTGGTCGGCGTCGAAGCGATCTATGAGAGCGCCCATCTGGATCAGCTCCCGACCAGCTCCATCATGACCTTCGACAGGCCGCCGTACGCCGCGCCGCTGGGGCAGCCGGGCTTCGACGAGATCGGCGTGGAGGCGCCGATGCTCCAGCGGGGCGTGGAGATCCGGGCCGTCTACTCCGCCGCCGCGCTGCAGCCTCCCGGCCGGCTGGCCACCATCATGGAGCTGGCCCGCCTGGGAGAGCAGGCCCGCACCCTGCCTGACCTCCCGGTCAAATTCAAGATCATCGACCGCAGGATCGCCATCATGATGCTCGCCGACGACGACAACGAGATCATGGTCGCCACGGTCATCCAGCGCTCACCCATGCTGGACGTTCTGATCGCGCTCTTCGAGGCGTACTGGGTGACGGCCCGCCCCGTGCTGCCCGGCCCCGAGGAGTCCGGCGACGGCGAACTCAACGAGGACGAGACACTCGTCGTCGGCATGCTCGGCGCCGGCCTCACCGACCAGGCCATCGCCCGCAACCTGAACGTCAGCCTGCGCACCGCCCGCCGCCGCATCTCCTCCGTCATGGAGAAACTGAACGTCACCAGCCGCTTCCAGGCCGGCGCCGCCGCCGCCCGCCGCGGCTGGATCTGAACTCCGGCTTCGAGGCGCGGTGCTCTGAGGCGGCCGCGGGGAAGGGCTCCCATCGGACTCGAGCTGCGTCGAAGAGCTGCAGCTGCTGGCGGCCGCACCCGGCGACACGGTGCACAACACCATCGCCGGGCGGGTCCAGGCCGCCTTGCTCATCCAAGCCGGACGCATCGAGCGATCCACCTTCCACACGCTGCCTGAGCAGACGGCCTGAAGCGTCTCACGCGGTGGGCTTAAGCCCAATTCGCCATTGGCGGAATCGGGTGTACAGCCGGCGCAGCTATCCGTTCGGCGCGCGTCAGCGACGCCGAAGGATTAGAAGTGGCGGGGTTCGGCCCAGAGATCCACCACGGAGCTGATCTGGGCCGCCATGAAGTCGGCCGTGGCGCTGGGACTGGTGAAGGGTGCCTCGCGGTGGTCGTCGGTCACTGGGGTGAACGGCGGCAGGCAGACGGCTGTTGACGGCATCGTGGGCGGTAGTGCGTCGGCGTCATTCAGGATGAGCATGTCCGCCACGAACGAGGTGACTTCCCCGTCAGCGTTGCGGCCTATCCACACCGGGTAGCTGCCGTCGCCCAAGCCGCTCTGGTAGGCGATCAGATTGGTGCCGGTCTGCGGGGCGTGAACCTCCGAGGCCAAGAGGTCCACTTCCTGGTCGGACTCCTCTTCCCACTCTTCGATGAGCTTCTCGAACTCGTCGCGGCCCGAGGCGTCGAGGAAGCAGCCCATCCCCGCATCCACGCCGAACCCGAAGAACTCGTCGGCGTCGAGCAACCGGACGTCTTGTCCTGGCAGCAACGCGAGCTCCCAGCTGGCGGTCGGCTTGTCGAGGATCCGCACCATCGCGGCCGGGGTTTCGCCTTCCCAGTTCGTCCCCTCCCAGCGCATCGAGGCGATCAGCACGGCGTAGTCGCCAGGTGCCACGGTGACGGTGAAGGGACCGGAGTCACCCAGAACGTAGGGATCGGCCGCGATCAGCGAGCCGGTGGGCAGGTGGAGCCATCCCGCGTGCGAGGGCTCAGTGATCAACGCGACGCGCCCATCGTCGGAGACCAGGCGGCTTCCGGGAGTGAAGAGCGCTTCAAGATTCCGGGGGCGCATCGGCAGCGGGGCCGACCAGGGAGGCGTCGTGCCTGAAACTGGTGCTTCCACGGGCTCCTGGGCCGGCACCAGGGTGATCGGGCCACTCAGCCCG
Organism: Nonomuraea sp. GTA35; assembly: GCF_041950525.1. Taxonomy (NCBI): domain Bacteria; kingdom Bacillati; phylum Actinomycetota; class Actinomycetes; order Streptosporangiales; family Streptosporangiaceae; genus Nonomuraea; species Nonomuraea sp. GTA35. The sequence goes on from NZ_JBGNUV010000028.1 coordinate 18,757, forward strand.
AGCATCCGTGCATCGACGTAAGCCGTCCACGCGCCGAACTCCGCCTTAGCCACCGAACGGTGCTCAACCGGGACGCTCGCGCTGGTGTGAAGCGAACCGCCGACATCGCTCAGAGCCGGTCTGGCGCGTCCGTCCGGATCGATGGTCATCGTGAAACACCAGCCACGCTCAGGGAACTCCACGTCGGCGTCGGATGCGTGGCGCCACTCCTGGTAGCGCATCAGGTGTAGCCGTCCCGGCTCCAGTTGCCGGTATTCCCACTCCCTGTTACGCCGTTCGCACTCATCGAACAGGAACAACCCGAGATGACCGTGGCCCCAGTCGACCTGGAACAATGCCTTCGGCCTTCCTTGGACGGACAGCAGGACGGCGTACTGCTCACCTGATGCGTCCCTGCCACGGGCCTCCGTCTCCGATATCGGAGCGATGACGGCACGAATCTGTGGATCCCAGCCCTCGCAGTACGTGACGTCAACCGTGCTGACGTTCTCCGTCATCATGCCATCTCCGCCCGTGTTCAGCGTGATCGAATCTTTTCGGGCGTCACGCTAGCAACCGGCACCGACAGCGAACGGCACGCGGCTCGAGCTTCAGGCACTGGTGAACGCGGTCGACCTCACAGAACTGACCGCCCGAACTGACCCGCAGAAGCTGAAGAGTGTCCCGTGGTCTGCCACGGCTCAGGCTGTGCGGGGCGTTTGATGGAGCGTTTGGATGTTGGAGCACGTGCCGAGCGCAGGGATCGTTGTCTATATGTAGTGCCGGCGTGCTCTGCGGCCTTGAATCCGGTGTGTGGCGCCACCCGTAATGACCACATCAGGGTGTTCGACGTGCTCGGTGCGTGCTCGTACGCCCCGTCACGCATGTTCAGGACCTGGCACCGCCTGACACGCAAAAACGCGGTGACGCGGCACGAACGTCACCGAACGGCACGGGGTGGCACTTAAAGATCTTGCTTCTAATCCGACTGTTGTTAGGTGCGGATTTCGCGGGAGGGAGCTGTGAGCACGGGTCTGACCTGCGTGAGTGGGGGATCGGATGCGGTTTTGGAACTCTCGTCTAACGGCTGCGTGCTCCGTGTGTGCTCGGATGCACCGACCCTGGACACTCCATGATCCTCTTCGTCGTTTCCATGCCTCTGTGGCGGGGTTCGCGGCCTCGCAGTTGCCGGCAGAGGACGGCCGGTGCGGGGCCGGATGGTTGATCCGACTGCCAGCCTCGCAGTGGGACGAGCTTCCCTGATTCGGCCCAGTCTTCGTCGTCGCTGACATGGCGGTGACCTTCTTGGCCGCGGCCATGGCCACCTGTGGGTAGACCGAGGTGCACGGGTAAGTGTCCGGGGCGAAGGCGCTGGAGGTGTCCCCGACGTTTCCTGCACCATCATCTTCATCCCGGTCGGCAGCATCAGTGCGGCGGCGCCATGGCGGAGGTCGTGGAGCCTGTGATCTGGCCGGTCCTTTGAATCACTCGGCGATGCCGGCGGTTCGGCGGGGATGGGGCCTTCGTGGGTGCGCTGTGCGCCACCGCCTCGGGCGGTGCACTGATGTTCTCAGGGTTGCGTGCCGACTTCTACGCCCCGCCGTCCTGTGGCGAGTTCCATCCTGAAGTCGCAGGTCATGGGGCTGGTGTGATCGTGTCTGGGCATGCTCGGTCTGCTGGAAGCTGCTGATCATCGCGGGAAATCATCTGTCACGGACAGGCCGGGGTTTCTTGCCGGTTCGGGCGCCGCTGACAGCATGCCCCATCTACGATGCGTATCCGATCGGTTATCTTCGGTAATCGATGGAAGGGGTGAGATGTCACTGCTGGAACGGATCACCACACGCCGTGCGGAACTATCCGACCAGGCACAACATCTGGTCAAGCAACTAGCCGAGGTCGAGGGCGATACGACGAGTGCTGTGACCACATAGGTTCACCGGGTTGCCGCTGTTTGACGACAGTCGTGACCGGCACAACACTTCCTGCTCATGGGATGGAATACCTCAGCACTATTCGTCCGTGATCGCTCGATCGAGGATGTGCTCGGCTTCCTGCCGGATGTCTTCGAGTACAAGCCGACCAGGAAAGAGCTGACCGCCGAGTACGCGTGGTCCTCTTCCCCCGGCCAATGTCTCTACCTCGCCGACGAGGGTGGATGGTGCCAATTGTGGGACCCGGATCAGCGGATACCAACTCGGGTGGGGGACCTCGTCGAGATGGACGGTCCGGGAGTTCTCAAGGACACACAGGCGCTGGCGGTCGTATTCTCAAGCGTCAAAAGCACATATGCGTTGTGGCTCTATGAGGACGCGCACCTGGTTCGCTTCATCTGCTTCATGGACGGCGAGCCCGTAGAAGTCTTCGGCGAACCACTGCCGATCGAGGTGCAGATCGAGGTCCCCTCCTGGGGCCCCGACGAGGACTTCCTGCGGAGCGTGATCCGGGCGGTGACCGGACTGAACGACAATATCGATCAGCCCTTCACCGTGTATGACGTCGTCTGACATCCATGGGCGAATTCCATCCTGAATCCGCAGGTAGAGGGCCTTGTATGAGGTCGGTTGGGGATGCTCGGGCAGGTGGCGGAGGTGAATCATGGCGGGTGATCATTTGTCATCGGGCGGTCTCGATGGTGGTCAGCACCAGCAGCGCGCGCAGCAGCATGGTGGCCAGGGCCGGGTCGAGGCGGAGTTTGCTGAGGATCCGCCAGTTCTTCAGGTCGGCGAAGCCGTGCTCGACGGGAGCGCGTTCACTGGCGATCAGTTGGTTGACCTGCTTTTGCGCGCGGGTGAGGGGCTTGTCTCGGGTGGCTTTGCGGCCGGTGATGACGATCGGATCGTCGGGGTCGTCATCCAGGCCGACGAAGCCGAGGTCGGCGAGGGCGCCCAGGCCCGCGTCCCGTAGTTTCTGGACGATGTGGTTGTGGCGGGCGGTGGTGATCTCGGATGAGCGGCCGGGGCGGGCGGCGGAGATCCACAGCAGGTTCCCCGCGACATCGGTCAGGGCGAGGAACAACAGGCCGTGGGTCTTGTGCTTGCCTGAGTAGTTCTTGCGGTCATCGGCTCCGGTTCGGCGTTCGGTGCGGATCAGGGTGCCGTCGATCAGGACGACCTCTCCGCCCGCCTTCGTGATCTTCTTCAGGGCGCGGTCCAGTCGCGGCGCGCGGGCTGCGAGCAGGGCGATGACCTCGCGGACCCAGCGCAGCACGGTGCCGCGTGAGACGTGGTTGCCGCCGGCCATGTCGGTGATGCGCTGGTCATGGCGCAGGACGGCGAGCACGATGATGGTGATCTTCCCTGTGGGGAGCCTGCGCCAGCGCGAGCCGATCGCCTTCAGGTGCTCGCGCAGCACGCCGGTGACGAAGGTGAGCGTTGTGGTGGACAGCGGCAGACGGCAGGTGTAGACAGCGTGAGTGTCGCTCTCGGCGGGCTCGTTGGTCTTGTTCACACACCGCGATATCCCTGCCGGGGGCGTCCTTGCTCGGGGATCATCGCCCTGGTCAAAACAACCCCGCCAGGGCGAGCGGTGCCCGATCCGTGGCTGAACGGGCTGGCCGCCGCCGAGGAGGAAGATGCGCCGGGCGTGTGGACGCTGGACACGCTGACCGCTGCGGCCCGCGCCGCCGGAATGGAGGTCGGTCGCTCGCAAGTGCGCCGGATCCTGCTGAAGGAGGGGGTGAGATGGCGCCGCCCCCGATCCTGGACCACCAGCAAAGACCCGGAATTCGCCGCAAAAGATCCCGGATCGTGGACCTCTATGCGCGCCCGCCGTCCGGCGCGGTAGTGGTCTGCGCAGATGAACTTGGCCCCGTGGTGCCGCGGGCGTTCCCGCCCGCATTCGGCTGGTCGCCTGATGGGCACCGGATCAAGGCGCCGCTGGACTACTCTCGCGGCCCTGAAAAGACCTGGGTATACGGAGGTCTGCGCATCGCCGACGGGATCGCGGTGACCATGACGGCCCCGGTCCCGCAGCAGCCTCTACTATCAGCAGTTCCTCGCCACGATCGAGGCCGCCAACCCCGGAAGCGGCCTCATCTTCGTCATCACCAACAACTTATCCAGCCACAACAGCTACGCCACCCGGGACTGGCTGGCCGGCCATCCCCGGATTCAGCAGGTCTTCATCCCGGTCGGTGCCTGCTGGCTCAACCTGCAGGAGGCCTGGTGGCGCATCTTCCGGCGGCATGCCATCGCCGGGCAGTGCTTCGTCGGCCCGGACGACATCGGCTACGCCACCCGCATCGCCACCGCCCAGCTCAACGCCCAGGCCAAGCCCTGGATGTGGGGGCGCCCACCACCACCACGGCGGCTACGCCGACGGTTCACCTACACCCTTTGAGGAGCGCAGCACTAACTCGTCCAGGGCGGCGGGCCGCGGGCACGGCGTGCCCGCGGCCCGTTCGTGCGTGCCGCTATCTCGTCGCGATCGCCCGCTGGTCGGACCGGTCGATCACGGTCCTGCCGGCGAGCGGGCGGCTCAAGCGCACGTCGTGCTTGTAGTCGTAGGCCATCATGTTGGTGATTCGGCCTTCCTGCCACGGGAAGAAGGGCTCACAGGTGTCCCTGACCTCTATTCCGATGGTCACCTTTGTCGGCGACTCGGTGACTTCGGTGTCCGTGACCTTCTCGCAGAACGTGCCGTCCGATCCGGGGGGCCCGAACATGAGCGTGGCGGTCAGCGTACGCCCGTCCGGGGCGACGGTGACAGAGTCGATGCTGTACCACTCCGCCTGACCTCCGCACGCGCTCAGCAGGAGGGCTGCCGGAAGCAGCGCGAGGCCGCCGAGAAGGGTGCGGGACTTCGTCACGGATCACCTCCGCATTTCAGTCGAGCTTGCGTTTCTTGATGTCGCCGCCGAAGGCCGCGGGCGCGTACCAGATGTTCGTGGAATAATTCTTGCAGCTGAGCAGTATGTTGCTGTTCTCCTGATCGCGTCCGCCGCTGACGATGCCTTTCGCCATCACGTCGCCAGCGCTCGGATAACCGGACTGGATGATGGTGTAGACAGGGCCTCCGGAATCGCCTGGCTGGCTGCACGCCCCATCCTTGGAGCCTTCGAAGATGTTCTCGATCCGCCCGGCGATCGGCCCACCGGGAGTGTCGACGAACTCGTAGTACGTTCTGGCGTTCTGTACGACCCAGCCGCACAGCTCGCCCTTCTTGTAGCCGCCCGTGCAGTAACGGTCGCCCTTGCGCGGGCTCCGCGTCCATTTGCCGACGACCTCTCGCTTCGTCGTGGACGTGGGCCCGCCGGAGAAGATGGAGGCCGTGTGCACCCGCGTGGTCAGTTTCATGCGCGACAGATCGCCGTATTTCCCGGCGTTCGCCGGGTAGGGGATGGTGCCGACGTTCGTGCGGTAGTTGGAGCCCGCCGCGTCACCGAGCACGCCGGAGTTGTCGGTGAGCCGCACCGCCCCCGAGGGCGTCGTACCCTCTGGCAGGCAGTGGCCGGCGGTGATGAAGTAGTTCTCGGAGGTCGTCCCCCAGGCGAAGCCCGTCGAGCAGGTGCCCGTGGTCGTCCGGTACCTGCTTCCGCCGTTGATGTGCAGGTCGAGCTCGCCGATGGTCTCGCCGGTGACCCCGTCCGACAGTCGGCACTCACGCTCCTTCCCCTTGTCGTCGAGCGGGCACGTGTCCGCCGCCGCAGTCCGTTCGACGAGGGTGATCGGACGCCCCGCGTCGGGCCGCAGCCAGATCGACACGGCGGTGACCCCGTAGCGTTGCGCCAGGGCCAGCCGGAGCTCCGGGCTCACCTCGGTGGCCTGCAGTATGACCTGGTTCCGCTCCGGCCAGAGGCCGGCGGCCATGATCTTGTCCCCTCCGGGGAGCACGGCGTCGAGACCGAGCACCTCGTCCATGATCGAGTCCAGTTTGGCGGCACTCTGGGCGACCACCTGAACGGTGGGGTTGAAGGAGAAGCTCTCCGACACCCCGGGAGCTCCGTCGCCGTCCGCGTCGGACTCCGCCGCGCCCTCGAACTCGCCGGGGACGGTCCAGTCGGAGTCGCCATTGCTGAGGTAGGCCGTACCGGCCACCGCCTGCGCGGCGAGGCTCTGGCCCTCGGCCGTCACCGCCGGTATGTGCACCGCGCCCGTCACCATGTCGACGAGGGGGGTCGCCAGCGCGGAGGAGTGGGCGCTCACGCGCGTGTCAGCCACGTCCAGGGCGTGGGCCTGCGCCTCGGCGATCGGCAGGGAATCACGTTGCCAGCGGTCCGGGGCGGTGAAGACCTCGACCCCGTCGCTTCCCGCCGGGCTCACGATCGTCGGCCCGCCGAAGCCCTGGTACGTCACGGTGAGCTTGGGTGTGGCGTCGGCGATGCCGTACTCGGAGGAGGCGAATCCGCGGTAGTTGTCGTCCGGGCTGCTCTCGTCCGGTGTGCGCAGTTCGAGCCCGTAGTTGGGCGAGTGGTTGGCCCAGCTGCGGGCGATGTCCGTGATCGGCCATTCGAGTCGGCCCTCGCCGCACTCGGCCGAGTATCCCTCCCTCACCGTCACGGCGCCGTCGAGAGTGGAGGACGGGGTGGTGTCCCAGGTGAGATCGTCCTTGTCCCACGTGCTGGTCACCCGGCGGACCTGGATGCCGTCCCCGACGATGTCGCCGCATCCCGGGCCATCGTTGTTCAGCAGCGACAGCTTGGCGTCGACGACGTCCTGGCCGGTGATGGCGGTGGTGTTGAATCGAAGGTATGTCCGGCTGAGGATGCCGAAAATGGATCCGGCGGTGAGCAGCGGGCGGGTGGGGTCGGCGAGCGCGCCGTCGTTGGCCACATCGACGTCGGCGTCCAAGCCCATGGTGAACGCCGAGCTGAGGGTCACCGGATAGGTGGTCGCGGGGTCCTGGAGGAATTTCTCCTCCGGCGTGATGACGAGGGTCTGCCGCCCTTGGGTGTCCTCCACTTCCGCCTTGACCCGCCCGGGCTTCCCGGTCGAGGCCCTGGCCTCCTCACTGCCGGAGGGCGCGGCGATGATATCGGCCTGGAAACCGCCCGCCACCCGGTGCCGCGCCGCGTCGACTAATCGGAGGCGCCCGTCCTTCTGCTCTTCGAGCCGCAGGCCGCTTCCCTGTACCGGGAGAGCCAGTTTCACGGGCTTCGACGGTCTTTCCCTGAACACGATGTCCTGGCGGTAACCGGTGGCCAGGGCGGTGAGGACGATGTCCACGCCGGCTCCCGCGGCATCCCGGTAGGTCGCCCTGTTGCCGGTGACCACGGGGGCGGGCAGGGGCTGCGGCCAGCTCAGGCTGATCGACCTGTCCCGGTGCGGGCTGAACGTGGCCAGAGGTTTCCCGCTGCCGCCCGCCGAGATCTCGAGACCGGCCTTGGCGATCTTCGGCTGCAGGACGCCGTTCCGGGCCACGAGGGTGGGGTCGATCCAGGCCCACGTGCCGGCCGGCTGCTTCACGCGTACGGGCTGCGACCATGTCTCGATGGTCATGCGCCCATCGGGATGCCGGGTCGCACGCATTGTTTCCGTCGCGGCGCCGAGCATTTCCACGGGACGATCGGATTTCTCGTTGACGAGGCTGGTCGTTTTCGGTGGGTCCGCGGCAGCTGCTGGCGGCTGAACCGCGATGAGACCACTAACGACGAGCACGGATCCGGTGGCGATTCGTAACCGCCGATTTCGACGCGCGGGTTGGGAATTGTACACGTGGCCGTCCTCTCGACAAGATCAAGTAGACGGCCGTCATGTTACTTCGTCCGATGACAGGACAACAAGAATTGTGTCAGCCGAAAGTTGATGATATCGGCGACACCTTTACGCTTTTCTGCAGCGCCGTCTGGTTCCAAGTGAGTGTTTGAGATCGACGATCTTGCTTACTTGCAGACGATTTTGGCCTGTCGCCGAGCGGGGCCACCTCGCGTGAGGCGGCGGGTCATGCCGGCGATGGCAGCCCAGCGGATGATCGCCTCGGAGATGGCGGGGTCGCGTTCATAGTCACGGGCAAGCCGTCGGCAGGCGGTCAGCCACGCGAGCGTTCTCTCTACCACCCAACGGCGGGAGATGACGCTGAAGCCGCGCTGATCAGCGGGCTTTCGCACGATCTCCAGGGTGGTGCGCAGCGTGTCACGGGCCCAGTCCACCAGCCGACCGGCGAAGCCCTGGTCGGCGAAGACGTGCCGAATTGGGGTGGTCAGGTAGGCCGACAACAGGGCGGTCTTGGCGCCATCGCGGTCCTGCCAGCTCGCGGCCAGCACCGCGACCGTCACGAGCAGGCCGGTGGTGTCGGTGACGATGAACCGCTTGCGACCGTTGACCTTCTTGCCCGCGTCGTAGCCGCGGCTGTCGCGGCCGACGGTGTCGGCGCCCTTGACGCTCTGGGAGTTGATGATGCCCGCTGTCGGCTCATCGGCGCGATCGGCCTGGCGGCGGGCCTTGACACGCAGCTCGGTCAGCATCGCTTCGGTGACGCCGGCCTGTTCCCACTGCTGGAAGTACCAGTACACGGTCTGCCAGGGCGGCAGGTCGGTGGGCAGGTAGCGCCACGGGCAGCCCGAGCGGACCACGTGCAGGATGGCGTTGACGATCTCCCGGCGTGGGTGCTTCTCCGGACGCCCGCCGCTGTTCGGCTCAGGCAATATCGGCTCGATCAGCTCCCATTGCGCATCGGTCAGGTCCGAGGGGTAGCGATCCGGGGGCATCGGGCCACCTTTGCAGCGTCAGCGCTCGTCGTCACGCTGCCACGCCGAACATGAATGATCTTCTCAAACACGCACTTAGTGGGCGTTTAGGCCTAACTGGTGGCATATGAAGCTTTTGCTCCGCAGGTTGATCACCGGATCGGCGCACTCTTTGACCCGTTACGGTACTCAATCGGCGATTCAGGCCTACGCATCGCGCCCGTCTGGCCCCGAAAGCTCCTGTCTCGTCCCAACTTGCGGTACCTCGCCCGGGTTTGATCGACGGCCGGATAGCCGTCTGGCCAGCCACTTCACGCAGCAGTACGCCGAAGACATGACCGAACCGCGACCGTACCCCAGCGACCTGTCCGACGCCCGCTGGGCGCTCGTCGAGCCCGTGCTGACCGCCTGGCGAGCCCAACGCCGCGCAGGCGCCCTGGACATCGGACGCCCTCCCGAACACGACCTGCGCACCGTCCTCAACGCGATCCTCTACGTCAACCGCACCGGCATCCCCTGGCGCTACCTCCCGCACGAGTACCCGCCCTGGCAGACCACCTACGCCTACTTCCGCGATTGGCAGCAAGACGGCATCTTCGAGCAACTCACCAGCCTGCTCCGCCGCTCCGTCCGCACCGCCGCAGGTCACGGTCCCGATCCCACCGCCTGCGTGATCGACGCCCAAAGCATCAAGACCTCCACCAACGTCCCCGCCACCAGCCAGGGCTACGACGCCGGCAAGAAGATCGCCGGCCGCAAACGCAGCATCATCACCGACACCCTCGGCCTCCTGCTCGCCGTGCTGGTCACCGCCGCCGGCCTCTCCGACAGTGCTGCCGGCCTGCCCCTGTTGAGACAGGTCGCCGCAGCTCAGCCCACGATCACCAAGGCCTGGGCCGACAGCGCCTACCGCACCACCGTCATCGAGGGCGCCGCAGCCCTCGGCATCGACGTCGAAGTCGTCCGCCGCGACCCCGCGACCAGGGGATTCACCCCGCTACCCCGACGCTGGGTGGCCGAACGCACCATCGGCTGGCTGATGTTACGCCGCCGCCTGGTGCGCGACTACGAGGCCCGCCCCGACCGTTCCGAAGCCATGATCCACGTCGCCATGATCGACCTCATGACCCGCCGCCTCACCGGTGAGAACACCCCCACCTGGCGCGGCACCTGAATCTGGAATCAGACAGGACTAAACGCCCACTAATCCCGACAGGCTGCCTTGCACGGGTTGTCTGGCCGTGCGGAGGCGAGGCGGGGCGCAGAACTCGGGGTGCCGTAAACCACCGATGTCATCGGCCGCCAAACCTCGAAGATCCCAACGCGGGTGTTGTGCTTCAGCCGGCGTGGTGTCGGTAGCTGCCGGGCGGTGACCCGTACTGGCGCTTGAAGGCATGGGTGAAGGTGTATTGCGAGCTGTAGCCGACCTGTTGGGCAATCGTGTTGACGGGGGCGTCGGAGGTGCGCAGGAGTCGAGCGGCGGTGGTCATCCGCCACCATGTCAGGTAGGTGAGCGGTGGCTGGCCAACCAGGTGGGTGAACCGCCGGGCGAAGGCGGCGCGGGACAGGCGTGCCTGTGCGCCCAACTCCTCGACGGTCCATGGCCGGCTGGGGTCCTCATGGATGGCGCGGAGGGCGGCGGCGACGGCGGGGTCGTGCAGGGCCGCGGCCCAGCCGGTGGCGGAGTGGCCGGAGACGCGCTGTTGTTCGAACCACGCGCGCAGGATGTAGAGCAGGAGAAGATCCAGCAGGATGAGCAGGATGGTGTCGGAGCCTGGGCGGGCGTCGCTGTCCAGTTCCACGCCGAGGAGTTCGACCGCGGCGTGGAGTTCCCTGTGACGCCCTACCCGCGTCGGTAGGTGGATGACTTCGGGCAGGTCGTTCAGGAGCGGATGCGGCGCGGATTCGTCCAGGAGGTAGGCGCCGCAGAGCATGACCACCGTCGGCGGCCGGTCGTCGCGGTCGCCATGGACTCCGGTGAGCGTTGTGGGCGGCTCGCTTATGGGGGTGGACGGTTCGTCGGCCAGACCGTGTGCGGATCCGCGCGGCAGGAACGCCACGTCACCCGGCCCGAGCGCGATCGGCTCACCCTGTGAGGGGAGAAGCCAGCAGGTTCCCTGGAGAACGATGTGGAACCCGGCGGACGGCACCGGCGCGAACCACTCGGCGAAGGGAGCGGACTTGGTCACCCGGCCCGAGTGGGGTCGACCGGTACGCGCCGCGCTCACCACATCAGACAGAACATCCACGCAGCCAGTGTAACCAACGATGACCTCGGCGAAGACGATGACGCAAATGCTAGAGCGGATCATGCATTCAATCGTCTTGTGTCGGCGCCTTACTGTGCTGGTGACTGAGCAACCGTGCAGCTCCATCATGAGGAGACGACATGAAGATCGCCGTTTATGGCGCTAGTGGATACCAGGGAAAGCTCGTGCTCACCGAACTGGCACGACGTGACATCGAGACGGTCCTGGCCGGACGTGATCTCGCGCGCCTGGAGGAGGCGGCCTCGGCGGTCGGCCTCCTCCACGCGGAACGACGCGTGGCCGACACCAGCGACCATGAGGCGCTGGTGCGCGCGTTCCGCGGCTGCGACGGTGTCATCAACTGCGCCGGGCCCTTCACCTCCTCAGGTGAGGCCGTGGTCCGCGCCGCGATCGCCGCCGGCTGTCACTACGTCGACACCTCAGGCGAGCAGCTCTACATCAAGACGATCTTCGACACCTTCACCACGGAGGCGGAGAACGCCGGGGTCACCGTCGTACCCGCCGCCAACGACGGCTGCGTCCCGGTAGACCTCATAGCCCACATCCTGGCCGACCACCTTGAAGCGATCGAAGAGATCATCACCACCCACGTGATCATCGGGGGCGGCGGCATGTCGCGCGGTTCGCTGCGCTCGCTGGTCGAAACGATTGACGCCATCAAGGCGGGAGGTCTGACCTACGACGACGGCGACTGGCGCCCCGGCATGCCCGCCCGCCACACCGCGATCAGGCTGCCCGGACAGTCGGAGGCAACCCCGGTGATGGCCTTCCCGGTGCCGGAGGTGGTGACCATTCCCCGTCACATCCCCGTCCGGCATGTCGAGGGCCTGACCGAGGCGGCGTTGGGCGACCGGCTGAACATCCCGCTCACACCGGAGATCATCGAAAGCCTGCCGGAAGGACCCGATGAGGACAGCCGCCGCACCCAGCGCTTCACCTACGTGCTCGACGCCACTAGCACTGACGGCCGCCGCGCCCGCGGCATCGTCCAGGGCCCCGACACCTACGGCACGACCGCGGTGATCGCCGTCGAAAGCGCCCGTCGTCTCATCGCCGACCCTGCCAAGCCGGGAGTGCTCGCACCCGCCCAGGCTTACCACCCGACCGCCTTCCTCGACTTCCTCATCCCACATGGGATTCACTGGATCACCGAGGACGCGCCGGCGACCTGACAATGAGCCTTCTCCGGTAACGATCAGCCACGGTGTGTGATCGCCTGGGCAGGATCGCCGGATCCCGATCAGGTCCAGCTCACTCCCGCCCCTCTTCGGGTGAGCCCTCGAAGATCTGTCGATCAGCTACCTGGCGGCTGAGGACACGTTCGGGAGCTGAAGGCCTTCTTGCAGGAGCTGAAGGAGGACCCGGGGCCGCTGCAGCTGGAGACGCTGCTGGCCGAGATCGTGAAGCTGGAGCGGGTCAAGGCGATCGGGCTGCCGGCCGCGTTGTTCGAGAGTTTCTCGGAGAAGGTCGTGGCGGGCTGGCGGGCCCGGGCGATGAAGATGTACCCGTCCGATTTCGAGGCGGCGGCACCGCCGGTGCGCCTCACCCTGCTGGCCGCGTTGTGCCAGGTGCGGCAGGCGGAGCTGATCGACGGGCTGGTGGAGCTGCTGATCCAGCTCGTGCACAAGATCAGCGTGCGGGCGGAGAAGAAGGTCGAGCGAGAGCTCAACGCCGAGTTCCGGCGGGTGCAGGGCAAGAACGGGATCTTGGTGAAGCTCGCCACGGCGGCGCCGGAGCTGCCGGAGGAGATCGTCCGCAAGGCGCTGTATCCGGTGGTGGGTGAGCGGACGCTGGCCGACATCATCGCTGAGGCCAAGGCGAACGAGAAGGAGCTGCGTACCCGGGTGCGGACCAAGCTGCGCGGCTCCTACTCCCACCACTATCGGCGCGGCCTGCCCAAGCTGCTCAAGGCGGTGCGGTTCCGCTCCAGCAACGACACCTTCAAGCCGGTGATGGATGCCCTGGACCTGCTGAAACGCTACGACGGTTCCGACGCCGACTTTTACGCCGCCGCCGAGGCGGTGCCGTTGGAGCACGTGGTGCCCGACGATTGGCGTGATGCGGTCCTCGACCCGGACAGCGGCCTGGTGGAGAGGGTCCCGTACGAGCTGTGTGTGCTGGTGGCGCTGCGCAAGGCCATCCGGCGCCGTGAGATCTGGGTGGAGGGCGCCAACACCTGGCGCAGCCCCGATGAGGATCTGCCCGCTGACTTTGAGGACAACCGGGATGTGCACTACGAAGCCCTCTCCAAGCCACGCGACCCGGCCGACTTCATCGCCGACCTGCAAAAGCTGCACGTGGCGGCGCTGGACCGGCTGAACAAGGGGCTGAAGAAGGCCACGACGGGCGGGGTGAGCATCACCAGGAGGAAGGGTGAGCCGTGGATCAGCGTGCCGCCCCTGGGCAAGCAGGTCGAGCCGGAGAACCTGGAGGCGAAGGAGGAGATCGCTCGCCGCTGGGGCGTGATCGACCTGCTGGACCTGATCAAGAATGTCGACCACACCACGAAGTTCACCGGCGAGTTCACCTCGGTGGCCTCCCGCACGGTGACCGATGCGAAGGTGCTGCGCCGCCGGCTGCTGCTGTGCACCTTCGGGCTTGGCACGAACATGGGGATCAAACGGGTCGCCGACGGCACCGCGGCGATCGAGGGGATGGAGGCCGACACCGAGGCCGCGCTGCGCCGGACCCGCCGGCTGTTCGTCAACCGCGACAACCTGCGGGCCGCGATCCGCACGGTGGTCAACAAGACGCTGGAGGTGCGCGACGTCTCGCTGTGGGGGCCGGGCACGGCGTGCGCGTCGGACTCGCGCAAGTTCGGTTCCTGGTCGGCGAACTTCATGACCGAGTGGCACCAGCGCTACGGCGGTGCCGGGATCATGGTGTATTGGCACGTGGAGCGCAAGAACGTGTGCATCTACAGCCAGGTGCGCTCCACCACGGACTCCGAGGTGGCCTCGATGATCGAGGGCCTGCTGCGCCATCTGACCAGCGCGGAGATCGATCGCCAGTACACCGATGCGCACGGCGCTTCGGTCGTTGGTTTTGCGTTCTCGCACTTGCTGGACTTCAAGCTGCTGCCCCGGCTGAAGAACATCGGCTCGGCCCGCTTGTACCGGCCGGGCCTGACCGAAGGCGAGGCCTGGCCGCAGCTGGAGGGCGTCCTGTCGGGCAAGACCCCCGACTGGGAGCTGATCGCCAACCAGTACGACCAGATGATCAAGTACGCGACGGCGCTACGGCTGGGCATCGCCGAGGCCCACCAGATGCTGCGCCGCTTCACCCGCGGCGGCCCCAAGCACCCCACCTATCGGACCATCGAGGAACTCGGCCGGGTGATCCGCACCGTCTTCATCTGCGGCTACCTGGCCGCGGAGGAATTGCGCCGCGAAATCCACGAGGGCCTGAACGTGGTGGAGAACTGGAATTCGGCCAACAAGGACATCTTCTATGGTAGGGCCGGTGATCTGACCGGTGACGACCGTGAGCATGTCGAGGTCTCCGCGCTGGCCCTTCACCTGGTCCAGGCCGCGATCGTCTACCTGAACACCAGGATGGTGCAGATCGTCCTGGCCGAGCCGAGGTGGCGAAAGAAGCTCACCGACGCTGACCGGCGCGCCCTGTCGGCTCTGTTCTGGTCCCATCTGAACCTGTACGGCAGGTTCGAGCTCGACATGAGCAAACAGCTCGACCTCGGGCCGGGGCCGGGCGCTGAGGGTCAACCGTCAGCTGGTCCGCTCTGAGCGACAAACGATCTCGGGGATGGCCCGCGCCGGACGCGGGCCACCCCTTGGTGCTTACGGGTCGGTCTGGGTGAGCGCGACGATGACGTGGAGCATGCCAATGACGGTTCTTGGGGGGCCGGATAAGGTTCCGGCTCTGGCCGAACGTCGCGCCGCCATGTGCGTGGGCTTGGAGGAGCGAGGCGGGGAGAGAAGTGGTCCGGCGTTCAACTGCCGAGGGCGCGCTTTTGTGGGTGGATCGTCTCGCCGCGGGCGAGCATGTCAACGAACTGGGTGATACGGCGGGCTCGGGTCTCGGCGCGTTTGGCGTTCGTGATCCGATAGAGAATGGCGTAGCGGTTTTGGGAGGTGAGGATGTCGAACATCGCTTGTGCCTGGGGTTTCGCGGCCAATGCGGCGGCCAGGTCGGCTGGTACCTCGATGCCGGCTTGTCCCGCGTAGGCCGTGTCCCAGCGGCCGTCGGCCTTGGCGCGTTGGACCTCGGCCATTCCGGCCGGATGCATCCGGCCCTCGCCGATCAGACGGGTGACGATGGAAACGTTCCGCGCTGACCAGGGACTTTGCCTTCCGCGAGGGGTGAAGCGCCGGCAGAAGGTGATCTCATCCCGCCGTCGTAGCCGGCCATCGATCCAGCCGTGGCACAGGGCTTCGTCGAGCGCCTGGTCATAGGTCAGGCTGGTGGGCCGGGTCGTGTTCTGCTTGGCGAGGACCAGCCACACCCCTGCCGAGCTGTCGTGGTGCCTGCTGAGCCACTCCCGCCAGGCTCGGGCATCGGCAACGGTCAGTTCCAGTAGTTCGTTGCTCATCGTCATTGTGCCCCTGATGATCATCAAAGGGATGGTTGTCGGCGGTCACCCGAAGGTGAGAGCCCAGAACGGGGGCCTGCCGGCAGTGGCGCTGGATCGGCCAGCGGTGGAGCCGGCCGATCACGGCCTGCGCCACCTCGCCACCGCGTCCTCTGGACGGATGACGGCCGCCCGCCTTCACCAGGCCTTGCCAGCCTGCTCCCGGATCGTGTGGTTGATCCGGTTGAAGAAGTTGGTGATGGCGATGTTCAAGATGATCGCCGACATCTGCTTCTCGTCGAAGTGGGTGGCAGCGGCGTCCCAGATCTCGTCGGTCACGCCCGGCGCGCCGTCCTGGATTCGGGTGGCGGCCTCGGTCAGCGCGAGCGCTGCCCGCTCCTCCTCGGTGAAGAACGGGGTCTCGCGCCAGGTGACCACGCTGTGCAGCCGCTCGTCGGTCTCTCCATGCTTCTTCGCCGACTGGACGCCGGCGAACACACACGGGCTGCAGCCGTTGATCTGGCTGGCCCGCAGATGGACCAGCTCGAGCACGAGCGGGTCGACGCCACCGGCGTGAATCGCCTTCTGGAGATGCTGGACCGCTGTGATCACGTCGGAATTCGCCACGCTCTTCATGCGTGCTTCCATCAGTGTTGCTCCTTCATCGGTTACCTCGGCCCGTCCGGTTCCGTCATTCAACGCACCTTGGCGGAGGTCATCGTCGTAATGGACTTTCCGGCCGAGGAGTTCTCGGTCATGCCGGCGACGTTACGGTATGACCCGGTCAGAAACGGTCCTGGTTATCGAGCAGACTGTCAGCCATGGTCAACACCTCGGCGCGGCTGCTGCAGTTGCTGTCTTTGCTGTCAACGCGGCAGTCCTGGACGTGCGCTGATCTGGCCGCCCAACTGGAGATCACCGAACGGACGGTTCGCAGGGACATCGCCCGGCTACGTGAACTCGGCTACGGCATCGAATCGGAGATGGGCCCATGGGGCGGCTACCACCTCGGGCCCGGAACCAGCATTCCGCCACTGATCCTTGACGAGGAGGAGGCCCTCGCGGTCGCTGTCGGGCTGCGCGCTGCCGCCTTCAGCGGAGTCTCCGGCAGCGACCAAGCAGCCCTGTCGGCGCTGCTGAAACTACGCCAGGTGCTGCCGGCCAGGATCGCCGACCGGCTCGGCGAGCTGGACGCCGCGTTCGCCCACACCGCACGACCCGACGACAGCCAGATCTCTCCCGCGCTGCTCCTCGACCTGGCCACCGCGTGCCGGCGAGGCGAACGTACCCAGTTGACCTACCGCGACGGGGCCGGAACGACGTCCACTCGCCGAGTAGACCCCCACCGGCTCATCTACACCGGCCGCCGCTGGTATCTCCTCGCCTACGACCTGACGCGGCAGGACTGGCGCACCTTCCGTACCGATCGCATCATCGATGCCACAGCCACCGGGCAGGCCACCGCCCTGCCCGACCCGCCAGATCCAGCACAGATGGTCAGCACGGGCATCGCGCTGAGGCCCTACCCGGTGCGGGTGACCATCCGCCTGGCCGTACCGGCCGATGAGGCCCGCAGGCTGGTGCCACCAACGGTCGGCGTCCACCACCCGGACGGCGATGACGCAACGATCATCGACATCGGCGGGCCAGACGCCGACGGCCTGGCCCGCTACCTGCTCAGCCTCGGCCGACCACTCCAGATACTGCACCCAGAAGAGGTCCGCCAGGCATTTCTCACCCGCACACAACAGCTCCTCAACGACAACCAGTAACACAAACACCCGCCGATCGCTGACACGGCTACCTGCAGTGACGGATGTTGCCGGCCACCATGAAGTGCGAATTCGATCTTGACTGTCTCAATCGAGGTCCGCTCAACGAGACACGCCGCACTGCCGGTCCGCGAAGACGCGACCTGCGGAAACGCTGTCTCAGATAGGTGGTCCGCAAAACTGTCCGGTGATGGGGGGCTAAACGGTACGCTTTCGGCGGGTGGGAGAACTGATCGGCTACGCCAGATGCTCGACCGTCCTGCAAGACTGTTGCTACCCAGTACACGCGACTGTGTTAGCGGTGCTGAGGGCGGCGCCGGCCGACCGGCGGCTGGATCATGGCAGCCGAGCGGTCGGCGCGGCCCGCCTGTCGTCCGGTGGACGCGGGGTTCAGAGGCAGCCTGTCCGCTTCACGGACTTGGACCAGGCCGGGAGTACGTCCGTGATCTGCGGGCGGGTGATGGACCAGAGTTCACGCCCTTGCCCCGGCACGAGTTCCTGGCCGCCCAGGAGGACGTAGGAGGTCTTGTCGAAGATGAGGGATTCGCGGGAGATGGCGCCCCCGGGGCCTCGGTTGTCCACCCGGGTCACGGCGATGCCTGATTTGCCAGTGGCGTCCTTGAGTTCTTCCGTCTCGATGCCCGGCAGGGTTGCGGCGATCTTGAAGATGGCCGCCTGCAGCTGGGGCGGGACCGGGCTGGCGAGGACGCTGACGACGCCGTTCCAGGTCTGGGTCGCGGCGTCCTTCCCTGCGACCCTCTGGTTCCCGCGTTCGGCCAGCTTGTGCCGGAGCTGCTCCTGGTCGGTCGGCCACTCTCGGAGGTCGGCGTAGGCGGGGCGGCCCGCGCCGCGTTCGGGGCACCGGGTCAGGAGTTCCTTGTACTCGCGGTCTTGTGGCCTGGATTTCGACGGCTTGTGCCAGAGGAGTCCTGGGCGGGAGCCGTCGACGGACTGCCAGACCTGGCCCGTGATGTGGCGCGGACCGACGTGGGGAACCCCGTTCTCGCTGCGTGTCTCCGCGATCCGCTCGTAGTGGAGGTACTGGTCGTCGCGGGGTTGCGGCCACGGGGTGGCGGTCGCGGCGTCGGCCGCCAGCCTCAGGACCTCGGCGGCGCTCGCGGGCGCGGAAGGGTTGAACGTCTGGACGGCGATCACTCCTGCGGTCATCGCCGCGACCAGGCCGCCCGCCAGCACCAGACGCCGCAGGCCGACCGGCCGCATCCGCATCCGCATCCGCATCCGGGTTCGGGGCCGGCGCTTCGTGCCGGCTTCGGCCAGGAGGGCGGCACGGGCGGGGGCGAGGCGGTCCGCCGTGGGGTGCGGCTTGTCGGCGAACAGGTCGCGCAGTTCGGCCAGTTCGGTCAGGTCGGTCCGTTCGTTCATGAGGTCTGCTCCGTCGTGGGGTCGGTGCTGCCGAGGGCGTCGCGGACGATGGCCCGCGCACGGTTGAGGCGGGAACGGACTGTTCCGATCGGGATGGACAGGGCGTTGCCGACCTCCTCGTAGGTGAGGTCGGCCCAGGCCACGAGTAAGAGGACGTCACGGTCGCGGGCCTTCAGCGAGGCGAGCGCCTGGGCGAGAGGGCGGCGTACGGCATGCGCGCTCGCCCGCTCAAGAGCTTGTTCCGCGGCGTCGGCGGCGTCGGGAAGCACGCCCACCTTCGAGTACGCCTTGTAGCGGTGTATCTCGGCGCGCTGATGCCGGCGGATGAAGTTGGTCGCGAAGCCGTACAACCAGGGGAGGGCCTGCGGACGGGCGGTGTCGTAGTCGCGGCGCTGCCTGAACGCCGCGAGGAACGTCTCGGAGACGACGTCGTCGGCCGTGTCGTCGCCGAGCCGGCGGGCCACATAGCGGTGGATGTGTCCTGCGTGCCTGTCGAACAGCAAGGCGAAATCCTCGGGATCTCGCCACGACCGTTCGATCAGGTCGGCGTCAGACAGGGTCGTACTGAACGGCATGTGGTTGGGCCTTTTCAAGGAAGTAGTGTCGCCCGTCTTTCACACGAGTCAGGAATCGAGTTCACGGGACGCTGCCGACCGCCCGGCAGGCTCGCAGGGCTCGAGCGTTCTCGGCTGGTGAGACCAGAGCGAGTCGGAGGAGGGGCGGCGCTGGGGTGCGGGTTCAGCTGCAGAGCCATGTACATATGAAGTGCAAAGATGATCAAAGCACCTTCGCGCTCAGTGTCGCGTTCAAGCGCCGGCTTGGTGCCACCCCAAGCCAATACCGGGCCGCCATTACGTCGAGCTGGTGTTCCTGCCCACCTACGGCTCGTGGCTGAACTGGATCGAATCCGAGTTCGCCGCGCTGCGCTACTACGCCCGCAACGGCACCGACCACCGCACCCACGACGAGCAGAACGCGGCGATCGGCGGCTACGTCCGCTGGCGCGACGCCCGTGCGCAACCGAAAACCAGCTTCGCCGCCAGCTCACCCATCCGAAGCTGGACCAGTTACCCGGCCAGGGCTGCGTGACAGGCCACTAGCATGAAGATCATGACAGAACATGCTGGCGGGCCGGGCGTCTATCCGCTTCCCTCACGCCCGATCCGCATGGCCGTTGCCCAAGCTCAGGCGCAAGCCGGTGACATCGAGGCCAACACCGCCACCGCGGCGGGCATGATCCGCGAGGCTGCCCGGTCCGGCGCCCGGCTCGTGGTCTTCCCGGAGAAGTTTCTCAGCGGCTACGGGCCCGATCTCATCCAGACCGACCCACGGGGCCACGCCGTACAGCCGGACGACCCGCGACTGGCCCCCATCACCGACGCGTGCCGAGAGACCAGTGTCGCCGCCGTCGTCGGCGCGCATTTCACGATCAGGGTGATCTCTACGTCTCGGCGCTCGTCATCGGTACGAACGGGGAGTTTGTCACCCGCTACGACAAGCAGCACCTGTTCAAGTCGGAACGCAAGATCTACCGCGCGGGCGCGGCTGGCTGCACCCTCGAACTCGACGGCTGGCGCCTGGGACTGGGCATCTGCTACGACTCCGGCTTCCCCGAACACGCTCGCACGGCGGCGCTGGACGGCTGCCACGCCTACGTCGTCAGCGCGCTGTTCAGCGTCGGCAACGGCTACCACGAATCACGCACCTGGTTCCCGGCCCGGGCCCTGGACAACACCTGCTACGCCGTCATGGCCAACCACATCGGCACCACCGGCGGCTGGAACACCTGCGGGGCCAGCGCCATCTGGGGCCCGGACGGACGGCTACTCGCCGAGGCGGGCCCAGACCAGCCCCAGCTGATCACAGCAGACCTCGACCCTCGGACGTTGCACGCCACCCGCGATGCCGAACCGATGCTGCGCGACCTGCCCCACACGACCACCCGCACTAGACTTAAACCCGCCGCCGCGACCTTCCGCCGCACCGTGAACCTCATCAGCTAAGCCGAGGCCTCTGTAGGCCTCCGCCGTTCGGTTGCTGCTCAAGCCCCGGCCCTCCGCAAGCCGGGCACGGCTTGCGCGTAAACCTGGGAGTGTGCTCCAAGGTCAAGCCCCGCGAAAGGTCGCCGTCTAGCGGGTCTGCGCGAGCAGGAGGGTCAAGGTGTCGGTGACCCGCAGCATGTCCTCGCCGGGCAGGTCCACGGCCAGCGCCTCCAGCCTGCTGACGATCTCCCCGTGCACCCGCACGGCGAGGTCCTCGCCCTCAGGCGTCAGCTCGACCCGGCACGCGCGCCGGTCGGTGTCGTCGCGCACGCGTCGTACCAGCCCTCGCCGCTCCGCCCGGTCCACCAGCCCGGTGAGGCTCGGCTTCTCCAGGTGCAGGAGCCTGCTGAGGTCCGTCATCCCGATCCCTTCACCGCTCGTCAGCACGCACAGCAGTTGCGCCTGCTGCGGGGTGACGTCGCGTTCGCGGCTGACGTCGGTGAAGACGTGCTGCACCAGGTGCGACATCCGCACCAGCGCCGCGGCGAAGCCCAGCCCGGGCCGCGCCCCGGCGTCCGTCGCGCTGTTCATCCGCACCTCCTGCCGCCGAGTGTAGTTGCGAACAGTTCGTACTCCAAACTATGTTGTTAGCGTTACGAACTATTCGTTGTACGAATCAATTCGGAGGTGAACCCATGCCGGCGTCCCCCCGGCAGGTCGTGACGGCGCTCGTCACGACGGTCTTCGGCTACTCCCTGATGCAGACGGTCGTGGTGCCCGCGCTCGGCCTGCTCACCCGCGAGCTGCACACCACCCCGGCCTGGTCGGCCTGGATCCTCAGCGCGTTCCTGCTGTCCAGCGCGGTGCTCACCCCGCTGCTCGGACGGCTCGGCGACCTGTACGGCAAGCGCCGCGTGATGGTCGGCGTGCTCGCGGCGTACGCCATCGGCATGGCCGGCGCCGCGCTCGCCCAGGACATCGCCCAGCTCATCGCCGCCCGTGTTGTGCAGGGCGCGGCGCTGGCGGTTGTGCCGCTGTCCATGGCGATCCTGCGCGAGGCGCTGCCCGGAGAACGGCTGGCGTCCGCGATGGGCCTGGTGTCCGGCATCGTCGGCGCGGGGGCCGGAGCCGGGCTGGTGGTAGGCGGGCTGCTCGCCGACCGGCTGTCCTGGCGCTACCTGTTCGTCCTCGGCGGGCTGCTGGCCCTGATCAGCCTGGGCATGGTCGCGCGGTGGGTGCCTCGCGGCGAGCGCGTGGCCTCCGGCAGGCTCGACGTGCCCGGCTCGCTGCTGCTCGGCGCCGGCCTGGTCGCGGTGCTGCTCGCCCTCACCCAGGGACCCTCGTGGGGATGGTCCTCGGCACCGGTGCTGGGTCTGTTCGCGCTCGGGGTGCTGCTCGCGGGCGCGCTGCTGGTCGTGGAGCGGCGCAGGAGTGACGCGCTCATCGACGTCGCGGAGCTGACCGACCGGCCGATGCTGGCCACGCACCTGGCCGCGCTGCTGTTCGGCGCGGGATCGTACTTCTTCTACGTGGCGATCCCGCTGTTCGCCCAGCAGCAGCCCGGCCCGGACGGAGCAGGATTCGGCGCCTCGGTCACGGTCGCCGGCCTGCTGATGCTGCCCGGCATGCTGGCCATCATCCCGGCGGGCATGGCGGTCGGCCGGATCTCGCAGGCGTTCAGCTCCCGCTGGCCGCTGGCGATCGGGTTCCTGGCGATGGCCGCAGGATCAGCACTGATCGCCATGGCGCACGAAGCGTACTGGCATCACCTGGTGTTCTACGGGATGGTCGGCGCGGGGTCCGGACTCGTCATGGGGGCACTGCCCAAGCTGATCGCCGACATCGTGCCACCGGCCAGGACCGGCACCGCGAACGGGCTCAACAACATCGCCCGTACCGTCGGCGGCGTCGTCGGCAGCCAGCTCGCCGCCGCCGTGATCGCCTCCGGCAGCGGCGGGCGCGCCGTGGCCGTCCCCGACTCGGCCTTCACCGCCCTGTTCTGGCTTGCGGGAGGCGTGGCGGTCCTCGGGGTCGCGGTCTCACCGTACGCCGTGCGTGTCCTGCGGACGGTGACGGCATGACCATTTTCAGCGAACGCGAGCTGGCCTACCTGCGCTCCGAGCGGCTGCTGGGGCGCCTGGCCACCGTCAGCGCCGACGGCATGCCGCACGTCGTCCCCGTCGGGTGGTCCTTAGACGAGACCGACACACTCATCGAGATCGGCGGGCGCAACCTCGCCCACTCCAGGAAGTTCCGCGACGTCGCGCGCAACGGCCGCGCCGCGCTGGTCATCGACGACGTGCTGCCGCCGTGGCGGCCACGCGGCGTGGAGATCCGCGGCAGAGCCGAGGCGATCGACGGCGACCGGCCGCTGATCCTTCTGCGCCCGACACGGATCGTCAGCTGGGGCCTGCACAGCGGCGCCACTATCGAGGACACCTACCGCGTCCACGCCGCGGGACAAGCCGTCGACACCTGACTCATGGCCACGATCCGTGTCCATCAGCCGATGACCGGCGATCACCGCCCGCCACCGGCACAACATGCCCTCACCGGCTACCGCGCCTGCCTCCAGTGAGTGAATTCGAACGGAATCCGGCGCGAGCGCGTTCGGCAGAGGGAGAGCAGCGGCGGCTCGCTGATCTGCGGAACCTCATCAACGCTGGCTTACGTTCCAATCAGTAGCCAGTACTGACCCCCGACACCCATCAATGGCGGGAACGCCAGCGCGCCGCGGATGCCGAGGAGCAGGAGGCCGGGGAACGCGCGGACCCGTCGGTGTCCGACCCCACGCTGGCCATCCGCAGGAAGGCGACCGGGATCAGGGCGAAACCCGCCGCCATCAACCGGGAGGCCGAAGCGCGAGCAGCACCAGGCCGACCACCAGCGTGGTCAGCGCCGGGCTGGGATGAGCCAGAGCTCTGTCCGGGACCGGCGGTCAGGGCGTAGTTGAGTGCGAAGAGCATGGCGACGGCCAGCACGGCGCCGACCGTGTCGATCCCGCCCGCGGCGGCCCGGGCGTAGTACTACGTCACATGTAAGGCGGTGATCCCAGCGCCGGCCCGTACGTACACCCGGTTATCCGCGGGTAGCACGGCCAGTCCTTCCTCCTCGAAGACGAACTCGCGCGATTCCAGGCGGTCGATGAAGAAGAGCTCGCGGAGTTCGATCGACTCACCGAGGCCGAGGGTCCAGCGCCGTTGTCCCGTGATGGCATCGACCGCATGCAGCATGCCCTCCGAGGTGAGGGTGTAGACCACGTCGGCAGCGAGCACCGGTGTCCCGATCGCGTGGGAGTCGAGCCCATAGGTCCACCGGGTCTTCCCGGTGGCGGCCTCCATAGCATTGAGTGTGCGGCCCAGCACCGGTGGCGCACCGTGATCTGAGTGGTCCGCCTCATCCACGAAGTACAGCGTGCCGCCGGCTACCGCCACCGGTCCCGCGGGCCAGCGGTGATCGAGAAGGTGACGGATCCGTAGTTGGCCGTTGCGTGGGTCGAAGCCGGCCACACCGCCGCCGGAGGGGAATCCTGCCTCGGGCTCTCTCCAGGTGACGGGGAGCCACAGCAGGTTTTCTCCGAAGGCAGGATGGGCGCACCGGTCCAGATCCAGGACGCATTCGGTGCCGCACTCCAGCATTCCTGGGACGGTGAACGTCTGCCTGCCGGTACGGAGGTTCAGCGCTTCCAAACCGCCGTTCAACAAGGGGGCGTAGAGACCGCGGGCCGCGTAGGCCACGCCGCCTGCGATGGTCGGGGGCGTGGACAGCCATGTCTCGCCGGCTTTCCTGCTGGCCTTGCGTCGAGTGAGATCGGGCAGGTTCAGCAGGCGGGCGCCGGGACCGTGTAGCAGGAGCATGTCACCGGTCACCGTCGGGTGTCCGGTGACGTCGATGGACGGCAGGAGTTCACCGGTGCGCAGGTCATGGACGCGGAGCCGATCGCCGACCTCACCAATGAAGACCATTCCGTGCCCGGCGCCGATCGGTGCTTCGATCCCTCCAGGCCTGATCTCCTCAGCGTCGATGTCCTTGCTGTGGTCGTGCCGCCAGCGTTCCGCCCCGGTGGCCGCGTCGAAGGCGTAGACCAGGCCGCCAGTATCACTGACGACCAGCGTGCCGTCCACGAGCACCGGCGACTCCAGCACGGGATACTCCGTGGCGGCCCTCCAGGCGATCTCGGCCTGGTCCGGGAGCCCCGTCGCCTGGTAGACGCCGCTGCGCTGGTCGTCACCGAAATGCGCAAGGGCCATCTTCGCTACTGTTCTCGATCTGAGCTGCCGAAGGATCGGCCATCAACTTACCGTGAAGTTGCCCCCGGTTTGGTGGACACCTTGGTATCCCGAGAAGGACGAGCTGGCCCGGCTGCGCCGCGAGAACAAGATTCTCCGCCAGGAGAAGGAGATCTTGCGGCCTGCGGAAGCGTCTGTTGCCGATCAGGAGGCTCACCCCCGTGACAAGGGGTGCCGGTAAGAATCGTGTCTCACGGCCCAAACGAGCAGGTTCGCCGCAGCCACAGCGGCTGCGACACGGTGGCGGTCACTGCGGGGTCGTAGTCCAATGCGACCAGATGGCCGCGCTCGACCCATGACTCGTAGCCGACGTGCCGCCCCCGTGGTCGCTGACCAATACCAGCCAGGATAGTTGCGCTGCCCCTTGTACGACGGGAACGAGCGAACCGGCCGCGCCAGCGTCTCAACCTCCTCCGCCGGGCGACCCAACGGCACCCGTCGCTCGGTGCCGTCGCCGCTCAGATACACCGCCTCAAAGCCCTCAACTGGGGCGATAGCAGCCGTCATGATCAATACCCGGCGAGCTTCTCTGATGGCTGCAATACACAGAACTCGTTGTCGTCGGGGTCAGTGAGCACATACCAAGTCCAGCCGTCTTCCTCGACGGGATCGTCGGTGATGCGCCGCGCTCCCAAGGCCACCAGCCTGGCCATCTCTGCCTCCAGGTCAGGTACCCGCAGATCCAAATGCACCCGGTTCTTGGTCACCTTCGGCTCCGGAACCTGCTGCAACAGCAGCTCAACGCCGTTCCCTCCTGGGGGTAGGAGTCGCCGATAGCGCCCCGTCGAGCTTGACTCGGCGGTGTAGCCAAGTGCTCCGCACCAGAACGCTGCAGACCGGTCCAGATCGACACAGTCCAGGACCACCACCAGGACAACATCATCTCGCCCGCCAAAACGAGCCGGCCCACCAGTCATAGCGGCGCGCCACGCCAGTGCCGAACCTGGACGTAGTGAGTACGGATAGTCACCCGATCATCCTCGCCACATCAGATGAGAACTCGCCACCTGCTTCGCCAGATCGCCTGAGAACTCGCCACTTCGGCGGAGAACCCACACGCCCCACGGGACTGACGAGTAGCGGGACCGGCCTCTTTTCCGGGGCGGTTGCCGTGTCAATAAGCGATACCGCAGTTCAAGGCATGGTGTCGGCGCCGAGCTCGTTGCCGGCGAGGCCTTCGCGGCCGCCGCGGCGCACGACGTCGCCGCAGGTCAGCGAAACGGTTCGGAGCGCGCCGGACGCGGCTCCGCTATTGACAGTGCCGCACAGGCACCTCCTCAGTTGTCAGCGTTTAGCTGACATTCGTGTTTGTCAGCAATGGGCTGACAGCGAGAAGGGGAGGTGTCCATGGAGGACAAGACCGAGCCGACGTACGAGGACGCCCCGTACACCGAACAGTCCCTCGCCCAGCTGGCCCTGGCCGCCACCGCGCAAGACCTGGCCGACTCCCTGATCGGCTTCGTGGCGGTCTGGTCGGACTACAACCCGCGTCCGGTCGAGGACGCGGCCCGGTTCGTCCGGCGGGTCCAGGAACTGCTGGACCGCGCGGTGATCCTGGAGAAGGTCGGCGGCGCCTCGTGGGAGGACATCGGGGACACCCTGGCGATCACCAAGCAGTCCGCCCACACCAAGTTCCGCCAGGTTGTCGAGGAGTGGGAAGAGGCGGTCAAGCCCCCGATCGTCACCGATGAGATGCACGGGATCAGCGGCGGGCTGGAGACGCGCACCTACAACCGGATGCCGGCGGGCACCTCGACGCCGGATGAGACGGCCGCCTACCTGGACAAGTGGGCGCTCGCGCACGCCCAGGCCGACGGTCGCGACGTCGGCGAGCGTCTGGTGTCCGGCGGGCTGGCCCGGATGACGCCCCTGGTCGAGATGATGAGCTTGTCGAGCGGCCCGCTGTTCGACGAGTTCGCCTCTCCGCCCCCGCACCTCCTGGCAGAGATCAGCGAGCGGGAAGCCGTCCTGTGGGAGCGCCTCGCAGCGGGCCCGCGCCCCTCGCGGGACGTCAAGAAGCACGCCGCCGAGGCACGCCAGAAGGCCGCCACCTACCGGGCCCAGGACGCCCACACCAAGTCGATCGCCGAGACCCAGACCCCGGACCAGCACGCCGCCGAGCACGAACGGCGCTGGCCCAAGAAGATCTGGGGCCCGTACCGGACCTTTCCCGACCTGGCCACCGCGCGCGACTGGTGCGCCCACTGCAACGTCTGGATCGGCACTGTCACCACCGAAGCCGATGGCCCGTCGTCATGACCGCGATCGGCCACTGAGTACGACGGGGATGGATTAACAATCGCGTTGTTCTGCTCTGCGGGCGGCGACCTGGTCGTTGACTGCTGCCTCCATGCTGGTCAAACGCGTCTGGACCTCGCCGAACTGTTCGTCCAGGCGCGTACGCAGCTGTTCCAGCGCGGTGGTGGGAGGCGGAGCCAGGTAGACGTGCGTGGTGGGCCGTCGGTGGATGCCTCGCAGGGCGAACACCGACAGCAGGCAGACGCCCACTCATCAGTCGTTGGCGGCGGTGAAAAGGATGATGAAATCGACCAGCTTGGAGACCTCGTTGGCGATCACTGGCAGTCGCTCCGCGGAGTCGCGCCAGCGGGGCATGTCACCGCGCACCCAGTAGCGGCGCGCCAGATGCAGGTGGTCGGTATAGCGGGAGTTGAGCGTGACGATCTCCCGCCGGTGATGACGGAGTCCTTCGTCCAGGCCACCGCCGATCGGAGCTCTTTGATGGAGCACCGCAAGAGCGTGCATCGCCTTGCCCGTGGTCATGACCTCGTTGACCAGGTCGTCCGGGATCGGTATACCGACGGTGCCATCCAGCAGCCGGATGTCGTCACGGGCTCGCCTCGCGATGCCGTAGAGGATCACGCAGGCCAGGGCACAGACGACTGTGCCCAGCGCGGCGATCCACCAGAAGCCGGTGCCGATGCAGACCGCGATCAGGATCGGCGGTGGCAGCCACAGCGGGCGGGCCGCGGCCATCGCCCGGGTATGACGGGACGTCAGACGGACCGCCCTGCACTGTTCGTCGCGATCCGTGTCCGGTGCGTCGCGAATGATGCGGTCGGCGTCCGGGCCGGTGCGGAACGGGAAGTAGCGGGCGGCCCGCTCGGTGCGCCCGGTGCTCGGCGTCATAATGGTCATTGTCCTGCCCGCGTCCGCGAAACGACAGGGATTTCCCGTACCTCGGCGATCATATGGAGCAGGTCATGGCGAGTCCGGCATGGTGGGCGTATGCGGCGACATGAGCAGCGGGCACACGCGGCGAGCGAGCTGACGCTCCTCGGTAACACTCTGTACACCCAAGGTGACATGCTCGGCGCGGTCATCGCCTACCGCAGGGCGGCTCGCCTGGCTCCGCCTGCCATGCGTGCGGCGGTCGGGCTTATGCTCGGGCTGGTGCTGGCCGAGCTGGGCGACTTACGTGCCGCGCAGCGAGTTCTGCGCCGGGCCGCGAGGGCAGAGGACCAGATCATCGCTGGCAGAGCACGAAGGACGCTGACGCTGATCACCAGCGACCACCTCCTCAGCCCGCCGGAGAACCTCGTACGGGCGCCCGACATCGAACTCCTCGATCGGCTGGCTCGTGAGACGACGCTGGCGGACGACCGGCCGGAACCTGGAACCCCACGGAATGGCCGCTCGTGACCCTGCCTGCCGCCATCCGACCGTGACCCGCCTCCCGCCAGCGTCCGGGGCCGACCGTCAGCTCAAGCGGCCCGATGGCCGCCTGCGGTCAGCAGGTGGCGCAGGGCGCGGGCAGTCGGGGAGCCCTCGTCCGCAGTGATGAAGACGACCTGCTGCTCGTCGTCGGGCACCCAGATCCCGAACCAGCATGCCAACGAGCACGAACGGCGCTGGCCCAAGAAGATCTGGGGGCCGTACCGGGTGTTCTGACCTGGCCACCGCGCGCGACTGGTGCGCCCACTGCAGGTACGGCCGGAGTACGTCAGAACCACACCGTCTGTAGGCGTCTTGCCTGGCGTCAGCGCGTGCGTCGTCGGGCTGCGGGGTCGTGTTCGGCAGTGATGCGGGCGGAGGTCTCCTCGCCGAGACGGACGTAGTGGCCGAGGCTGGATAGGTGCTGGTGGCGAGACTTGGCCTGCAGTTCGGGGGCGGTGCGGCCGGCTGCGGCCAGGTGGGCCAGCGCGCTGTGCCGGAGCTGGTGCAGGGTCCAGCCGTCGCCGTGCGGGTCGAGCTCGGCGGAGGCGGTCTTGAACAGGTGCTCCGCGCGCGGGTAGGACAGCCGGCCGCGGCCGGTGATGGGGCAGATGTCGGCGGCTGCGGGAGCCCTTCGTCCGGAGGCGAGGGCGCGTTGGTCGGTCAGGAAGACCGGCCCGGTCCGCCGTCCTTTCAGCAGGCGGGGCAGGAGGAGGGCGGTGGCGGTGGCCCAGTGCACGTACTCGAGCGCGCCGCCTTTGGAGACGACGCGGGCGCGCCGGTACTCCAGGTCGAGGTCCCCGACGTCGAGGGAGAGGATCTCCTCGGCCTAGCTGCCGTTTCGTAGAGGAGCCGCCAGAGCACACGCTCACGAAGTGCGTGCCGGTCGTCGGCGAACAGCGCCTCCAGCCGGGCGGCCGGGAGGGCCCGGTCGCCGCGGCGTACGGCGGTGCGCTGGGTCAGGCGGCGGGCGGGGTTGGTCTCCAGGAGGTCCTGGTGCTGGGCCCAGGTGGTGAAGGAGACCAGCGCGGACAGGTGCCGGTTCCAGGTGGCGGGCGCCACCTCGCTCCAGCGATCCATGACCGCGGCGTAGTCCTCGCAGGTCAGCTCGGCGACCGGCCGGCCGCCGAGCAGGGCGGCCAGGCGGGTGAGGGTTCTGGCGTAGGTGTGGCGGGTGGTCGCCGTCCGCAGGGAGGCGAGGAAGCGCTCGACGGCGACCGCGATTCTGATGTCCGGCCCGGCGGGCTCGCTCGGCCCGGCGGGGTTGTTGGGCGGGCCGGGCGGGTGTGACTGGGAAGGATCATTCCCTGTCACTCGCAGATGCCGCGATGCGCCGGCGTGAGCGGCGGTACGCCACCCCTTCCCTGCGCAGCCTTCCAGATTGACATCGCTAGCTATTTCAGTCATGTTTGAAATTACTAGCTATCTTGTAGGGAGCGGGCCATGGAACACGTGACCTTCAACAGCGTCGGCACCCGCTGCGCGGGTGATCTCTACCTGCCTGAGGCGAGCGACCCGGTCCCCGGGCTGGTGCTCGGGCACAGCGGGGTGATGGTCAAAGAGGCGCTGGCGTTCTTCGCGCCGCACTTCGTGAAGGCCGGCTTCGCGGTGCTGGCCATCGACTACCGCACGGTCGGTTCCAGCGAAGGCGAGCCGCGCGGCCTGGACTACCCGGAGCGGCAGGTGGAGGACTTCCGCAGCGCCGTGTCCTACCTGCAGACCCGCCCCGAAGTGCAGCCGGAGCGGATCGGGGTGTGGGGGGTGAGCATCGGCGGCTCGGTGGCGGCCCAGGCCGCCGTACTCGATCGGCGCATCAAGTGCGTCGTCGTGCAGAGTCCGAGCGTGTGGAACGGATGGCGGTACCTGGAACGCCTCCTGGGCCGCGCCGGTGTCCACGCGCTGCGCGACCAACTGCAGCAGGACTGGCAGCGGCGCTACGAAGGCGGGCAGAGCGCCCGCGTGCCGCACCTGACGCTGGAGGGCGACAGCGTGAAGGACACCCCGGACATGTCCACCCGCCTGTTTCCCACCTACCGCAACGAGAAGACCCTCGACTCAGCCGAGCACCTGCTCACCTTCGCACCGGAGAACCTCATCCACCGGCTCGCGCCGACACCGCTGCTGATGATCGCCAACGGCGGCTGGGACCCGTACCACATGCTCGAAGAGGCGCAAAGCGCCTTCGCCAAGGCGGGCGAGCCCAAGCGGCTCGCGGTGCTGCCCTACGACGTGCTCGGCCTCTACACCGGCCCGGGCCTGGAAGAGGCGACGGCGCTCGCGATCGACTGGTTCGACCTCTACCTGCGCAGGACCCGGCTCGCGGACATCACCCCGACACCCACCTACGAGTCGGTGGCCGCCATGACACAGTGAACCGGCACACGATCAACAACGGAGGACGCGACCATGAGCACTGAGGAACAGCAGGACCGGCTGCTCCGCTGGGTGGAACGGGTGGCAGCATTCTGCGTCGAGGAGTGGGGGCTGCCGCCCATCACCGGACGCATCCTCGGCTGGCTCATGATCTGCGATCCGGCCGAGCAGTCCGCCGGCCAGATCGCGGACGTGATCCAGGCCAGCCGGGCCTCACTCACCTCGAACATGCGCTTCCTCACGGCCATCGGCCTGGTCAAGAAGGTGAGAAGGCCCGGCGATCGCGTCTCCTACTACCGCATCGAAGACGACGCCTGGCAGAAGGTCATCCAGCGCAAGCTCGAAAGCCTGAGCGCGTTCGGCGAGATCGCCGACGAAGGGCTCGACATCGCGGGCGGCGAGGGACACCGCACCGAGCGCATCAAAGCCGCCCACGACTCCCTGACGTGGCTGCAGAACCTCGCGGCCCGTCATCCGCTACGCCGTTAAGGAACCCCCATGCACCACTGGCAACCCAAGCTCGGGCTGATCCAGGAAACGCTGCTGCTCACTCTCCACGCCAGAGCCCTGGACGCCGGGCGGCCCAGCCCCATCCTCGGCGACACGCTCTCCGCCGAACTGGCCCGCAGAATCGATTACGACTTCGGCAAGCTGAAGGTCAAGCCCAACCTCGTCCTCACCACGGCACTGCGCGCCAAGAAGCTCGACGGCGTCGTCCGCGCCTACGTCGCCGCTCATCCCGGATGTGTGGTGCTCGACCTGGGCTGCGGCCTGGACACCAGGATGTTCCGCTGTGATCCCCCGCCCGGCGTCGACTGGTACGACATCGACTTCCCGGAAGTGGTGGACCTGCGATCCGAATGCCTGCCCGGCCGCTCCCACCTGGTCGGAGCCGACCTCACCGGCTCCGACTGGCTCTCCGCCATCCCCGGTGACCGGCCGGCGATGATCGTCGCCGAAGGGCTGCTCCCCTTCATGCCCGGCGACTCCTTCCAAACGATGACCCACGCGCTGACCGGCCATTTCCCTTCGGGCGAACTCGCACTCAACGGCTACACCCGCTTCGCCGCCTGGGCCATGAAGTACCACCCGACCATCAAGGCACTCGGCATCAAAGCCGCCCAGGGCTTCGACGACCCACACGAACCCGAGTCCTGGGACGCCGGCCTCCAACTGATCGAGGAGCAGATCCTCACCCGCGCTCCGGAAACAGCCCGGTTCCCGCAACCCCTGCGCGCGCTGACCCGTCTCACCGCCCACAGCACGGCCTTGTCCCGGCAAGGGGCACGCATTCTCCGCTACCGGTTCTGAGCGCGTGCGGGCGGCGGTGGCGACAAGCGGCGTTCCTTCAGCATGTGGACGTGCCGCCGTGATGAAACGGAAACGTACGCGAGAGCGCCCGCTGAGATCGCGCGTTATCAGTGACCTGGGCGAACGGGCCTTGACGTACGTTCCCATCGCTATCTTGGGTTATTGATCTCTTCTCGCAGGTCAGAGCGATATGATCTTGTCTGGCACGTAAGGCACGTTGACCGGCCCCGGCCTGGCCACCGCACGTGACTGGAGGTCCGATCTTCCAGCGCCGCATGCATGACCATGGAGCCTGGGCCGCTCGATCGGCCCGGCGGTTTCGTCGCGCCCCGCGGTGTTCGCCGGGGCGCGGGCAGCGCCTGCCGGACCCAGGGTGGGAAGGTCGCCCCGAAGTACCACACACCGCGCTTCATGCTGGTGCCGCAACTGCGGGCCGAGCTGGAGGTGCGCACGCCTGTCGATCGCGGGCCGGGCCGGGCCTGATGGCGGGCCCGGCACGTGAGGCCGCTGTCGCCGGTGCCGGGGCCAGGCCGACCAGGGTCGGCTATGCCCGGTGCAGCACCGTGCAACAGGAACTGCAGAGCCATCTGGACGCCCTGGAGGCGGCGGGATGCGAGCCGATCTTCTCCGAGAAGATCAGCACGCGCGTGAAGATACGGCCTGAGTCGCTAAGGCCATGGAATACGCCCGCACGATCAAGACCGCCGTCCCGCACCAGCGGGTGATCTTCACGGTGCATGAGATGAAGCGCCTGGGCCGCGGCGCGGCCGAGCTGCTCACTATCGCCGAAGAGCTGCGTCGGGCCGATATCCAGCTGGAGCTGCTGACTGGCCCGTTGCAGGGGGTGTACGACCCGTCCGGGCACGGCGCGGCGTTGTTCGCGTTCTTCGCCGGGATGGCCGAGTCCGAACGTGTATACATCCGGGAGAAGTCTCTCGAGGGCCAGGCTTCAGCCCGCGAGCGCGGCCGCCACGGCGGCCGGCCGAAGGTGTTCAACGACGACATGGTCGCTTTTGCACGCAGCCTGCGTGAGCGCGGGGTCCCGGTGCCGGAGATCGCCTCCAAACTGGTCATCTCCACGGGCAAGAACAAGGGGCGTCACCCGTCGTTGGCCAGCGTCTGCCGAGCGCTGGCCGAGGGCGCCGGGCCCGGCGCCTGGCTGCGTAGCCTCAGGCCTCAGCTGCTTGGAGAGGCCGCTGTCCTTGGTCAAGGTGTCCCGGCGCGGCGCACCATGGCCCAGCTGCCCCAGCCGGCTTCGGACTGCACCGCGCTCCAGGCGCCACCCAGCGCGGTGATGACGGTGGGCGTGTCCAGGAACAGCGGCCCGTCGGCGCTCAGTTGGTTGGCCCAGATCAGCACGCCGCCGGGGCCATCACCCGGGTGATCTCAGCGGGGAACAGCAACGCGTCGACCAGGGCGACGGCGGCGATCGACCCGGTGGCCAGCGGGAGCTGGGCGGCGTCGGCCTGCAGGTAGGACACGGCGCTGCGGAAGTCCTCCACCTGCCGCTGCGGGTAGTCCAGGCCGCGCGGCTCGCCTTCGCTGGAACCGACCGTGCGGTAGTCGATGGCCAGCACCGCGAAGCCGGCCTTCACGAAGTGCGGCGCGAAGAACGCCAGCGCCTCTTTGACCATCACCCCGCTGTGCCCGAGCACCAGCCCGGGGACCGGGTCGCTCGTCTCAGGCAGGTAGAGATCACCCGCGCAGCGGGTGCCGACGCTGTTGAATGGGGGCAGCCCAAGTACGAGAGAAAGGGATAGTCATGTCGCTGACCAGGGAGTTCGGGGCGAGAAACCGGCGGACAGCCGTTGGCGCCGAGAACGATCTTGATTGCAGGGAGCTGAGGCTGTTCTTGGTTGCGAAGCTTCCTTAGCTCGTTGCCCGGTCCCGGCGGCGGCGTGCGGCGCGGATCTCGGTGTCGGCGACCTTGTCGTCGAGCAACGCGTACAGCTGCGTCGTCTCAGTGGAGGTGTGGCCGAGGCGGCGGCGGACGGCCTCGATGGAGACGCCAGCGTTGAGTTCGGTGGCGTGGGCGTGGCGCAGCTGGTGGATGTCGATCTCGACGCCAGCCTGCGCGCAGTAGCTCTGCCAGCGGTGGTGGGCGGCGTCGTAGGACAGCGGGCCGCCGCGGCCGTTGATGGAGGCGCGAAACAGCGGCCCGGCGGTGTAGCCGGCGCGGGTCAGGTAGAGCTTGAGCAGGGTGACGTAGCCGCGGTCGTCCAGCAGCACGGTGCGGACGCTGCCGCCCTTGCCGTGGATGCGGACGTGTTCGTCGTCCAGGCGCAGGTCCAGATCCTCAACGTACAGCCCGCACACCTCCGAGGCGCGGGCGCCGCACACGTAGGCGGTCTCAAACAGCACCCGATCCCGCAGCCGGTCCAACGGCAGGTCGTTACGCGGCCGCCGCGAGCAGATCAGCGCCAGCACCTTGGCCACGTCGGCGGCCGCGGCCGGACGGGGCAGGGCTTTCGGGACCTTGACGGTGTCGATGCGGTCCATCGGGTTGGCGGCCAGCAGGTCGTGGCGGACGGCCCACTTGGCGAAGGAGGCGATGGCGGCGCGCTTGCGCTTGCGGCTGGCCGGCGACAAGTCGGCGAGCCCGGCCAGATAGGCGCGGACGGGCGCGGCGGTCAGCTCGGCGAGGTCCTCGCCGTGGTGGGCGGCGAAGGCGATCAGGTCGCCGCGGTAGGCCCGCCGGGTATGCGGGGAGGCGCCGGCGTTGGCCAGGTCGGTGAGGAAGTCGTCGAGATGGCGGGCGAGCGGGTGTGTGCAGCCGAGCTGCTCAGTGATGACCGGATCCACCGTGCCGACCTCCACCGTCCGCCGAGTTGCCAGATAACCGGGAAATGAAGCCTGCGCGCCGGACGACAACAGGGGTCGACTTCGACCCGCACTGGTACCGGCACACCACCGCCACCAGACTTTGCGCGATGGGGTGCCCGTCGAGGTCGTCTCCAAGATTCTCGGGCACGCCTCGGTGACCACAACTGTCACCACATATGGCCACCTCACCGCAGAGGATGCCCGCAAGGCCCTGGAGGCCGCAGGTGTCGGCGTACAGCTAGACATGCACAGGTACGTACACGTAGACGTGCAAGGCGGAGGTAGGCGGGCCAAGCGGCCGTTGTGATAGATGAGGCCACCACTCAGACCCGATCAACGGGTGTTTGTGTCACCGATCCAGCAGGCGCTGAATGTCCTCAAGGAGTTTCGTGTCAGCGGCCAGATGCGCCTCGGCGTTGTCGAACAGCGCGTCGGCCAGCGGCGACAGCCCCGCCTTCGCCTCTCGACCCACGGTGATCCCCGCGCGCAGACCCTCCAGCGCCCGGGCGGACTCCGCCACCAACTCCCGCGCCTCGCCCGAATCCAGCAACGCATGCCAGCGCAGCGCCAGCGCGAAGTCAGACTTGGTGGAGTGCGGAGGTGCGGACAGCGCCTTGCGCAGCAGGTCACGTAGTGTGCGCCGGCCCTCGGGCGTGATCGCGTACACACGGCGCAGCCGGTCGCCGGTCCGCTCCTCCGCATGCGTCTCGGCCAGCCCTTCGGCCTCCAGCTTGGCCAGGGCGTGATAGACCGACCCGGGCTTCACATCGGTCCACTGCTCCAGCGCCCCGGTCGTGACGAGCTGATTGATCTCGTATCCGTGGCGCGGCCCCTCATCGAGTAGCCCCAGGACGAGCATCCGGGTCGACGACACACAAACCCCTCTCCACGATAGTCAAGCTTGACCATATCAGTCGTCCCATGCTCAGATAGTCAAACTAAATTATTCAATCTGGAGGATAAGCATGTTCTTCCTCTCATGGCGGATGGACGCGCTCGTTCGCGCGTACACGCGGCTCAGCAGATTCAGCGGCGCGGTGCTCGTCGCCCGCGGGAACCGGCGGATCTTCGCCAAGGGGTACGGCAGCGCCGACCACGAGCGTGCCGTGCCCAACACGACGCGCACGGCGTTCAGGATCGGCTCCCAGACCAAGACCTTCACCGCGATCGCGATCCTGCTCCTGCAGGAGCAGGGCAGGCTGCGGATCGCCGACCCGATCAGCCACCATCTGCCCGGTTACCCGCACGGCGACGCGATCACGCTGCACCACCTGCTGACCAACACCTCCGGTATCCCCGACTACGTCACGGCCGAGGGCTTCACCCGCATCATGGGAACGCCACGCACCAGAACGGCGCTCATCGCCGACTTCAAGGACCAGCCCCTGCTGTTCGAACCGGGGGCGCGGATGAGTTACAGCAACTCGGGATGGATCCTGCTCGGGGAGGTGATCGAGCGGGCGTCCAGTCTCACCTACGGCGAGTACGTCCGCAAGCACATCTTCGCCCCGCTGGCCATGGAGCACACCGGCCTGACCGACGACCCTTCTGTCGAAGGACACGCCATCGGCTACAAGGCTGGCGACGGCCGGCTCAGCCGCACCCCGTACCTGCACAACTCCAACCAAGACGCCGCTGGGGCCCTGCACTCGTCAGCCGAAGACCTGCACCGCTGGAACCGCGGCCTGCCCCGCCTGCTACGTCCCGACTCGCTCGAGGAACTCACCAAGCCGCACGTCATGGCCGACGGGATCGGCTACGGCTACGGCTGTGCGGTACGCGACGACCGCGTCGAGAGCTCCGGCGGCACCATCGGCTTCGTCAGCATCTCGGCACACCACCGGCGCGACGACCTCTTCGTTACCGTGCTGGCCAACATCGAGAACGCCGCGTTCACCGAGCTCGAGACCGCCCTCGCGGCGATCGCCCGCGGCGAGGCGTACGAGCCGCCCAGCCGCCGGGCCTTCGTCACCCTCGACCCGGCCGCCCTCGACCGGTACACCGGCCGTTACACGATGCGGCACATGGGGCGCATCTCCACAATGGACATCACGCGCGAGGATCACCGGCTGATGGTGGAGGTACACGGGCTGACCAAGACCGAACTGCGACCCATGTCCGAAACCCGTTTCTTCGCCAGGATGAAGGGCGAGGTCGAGTTGGACTTCCTCGCGTCCGGCGAGGTCGCACTGAACTGGGCGGGCCACGACGTCATCGCCCACCCCACCGCCTGATCTTTGCTCACCTCGCAGGGGACACGCCGTCCTCCGGCAAGGCTGGGACAACGGTGACAACGCTCGTGCGCAAACTGAACGCCCGGGCACCTCCAGCCGCGTCACCGCAGGTGCCCTGCGCGCAACGCTTGTACTTCTGCCCGTACCCGGTTCTGTGCTTCTACCTGTACGCCGACAGCAGGCTGGTTCACGGATCGGGAAGTTCGGCTGCGACCTTCCCGACTCCCTCCGATGGCACTGTCTCTCCCACACGTCGCCGGCCGAGGGCGAGGGCTCTCCAGGAGCAGCCGAGACCGCAGTGGGACCGCGAGCATGGACACGATCTCTGGCGCATGCGCGACCTGGGCCTTGACGGTCGGAACGTCTCGATCATCTCCTTCGTCAACATCGCCCAGCCGTGGCTGCGGGACTTGGCCAAGCGGTGGGCTCGGTGGCGGCTGTCTTCCGGCTGATGCCGGTCACGGCCGTCCTGGGCGTTCGAGCGGTCACCCGATTCGGCCGGTTCCTGGCCATGTCGACGCCGCCGGTCGAACGGCTCGACCAGGTGGACCGGACGCTCCTGGAGCGCTACCTGGCCTTTCTGCACAGCGAGCTCCGCCATACCAAGACGATCAGGAATCACCTGATCGGCCAGCTCAACCTGTTCTTGGGACGCCGAACACCCGCTACACCCGTCCCAGCGCAGCAGTGACGCCTCGCTGCTAATTAGGAGGGCGGTCCGTCAGAGCGGGTCGTTGACACGCCGTTGCCGGCACACAGGTCAGGCGGGGTCCCACGATGCGGCAGCGAGTGCTCACGTGGGGGCGGAGCACGATCGCGCCCTCCGGATCGGGGGTTGGCGGGCCCTGCTCCGACGTCGTGACCGGCAGCGGCCACCGGCCATAAGCCTGAAACTGACCAGGTTTTGGTGTGCAGCTTGGCGACTTGGTCGCGCTTGTTGCCGCCGGCCTCGCATCTCCCGGGATTGATGCCTCGTGCCAGGCGTGATGACGTTCACGTGCTGTCGATGACCGGCCTTTAGGAGCTGTGTGGCTGTGGTTGACATCCCGTGCCGCCGATTCTCGTGCGGGCGGCGATACAGCAGCCGGAAACGAATCAGGGCCCGCACCCTGTGAAGGTGCGAGCCCTGCCGTGGCGCTATTTCGTCAGGCGGCAACGATGTTCTCGGCCTGCGGGCCCTTCTGGCCCTGGGTGACATCGAAGGCCACCCTCTGGCCATCGCGCAGCTCGCGGTAGCCGCCCTGAGAGACGATGTTGGAGTAGTGCGCGAAGACGTCGGCGCCGCCGCCGTCCTGCTCGATGAAGCCGAAGCCCTTTTCCGCGTTGAACCACTTCACGGTGCCAGCAGCCATGTTGATCTCCTCTTGATAGGTGCAAAGCCGAAATCCGCACTGCACGAATTCCGCGTCGCCGAGATAGGCCCACACCCGGAGAAGACCGGTAAACAAAAAATGCACCTGAGGCTACATACCGTCAGGTGCACACAAGTTCTTTATGGGTACCACAACTGCAACTACGCCTAACCTAGCACACGTGCACGCGTGGTACGCGTACCCCGGCCGTATTCGCGGTGAACAACCGTCCGGGGGAGGTCGGCAACTCGGCCGAGGTCTGCGCCATGGCGGCCGTGCTTGTCACGGTGATCGACCGGATCGCGCCGCGCCGCGGCTGCCGGGCCGCGCTGCTCACCGCTGGCGAGGTCGTCGCCGACGGCGGTCCGGGCGATAACAACCCGGATGCCGTCGCGGTGGTGGCCGTGGCCCGGGTGGGCCGGGACACCGCGGTGGGCTGGTGTGGCGATGCGCGGATCTACGGTTTCGATGGCGAGCGGCTGCGCTTCTCTGAACCAAGAGCCTGCTGACAAAGGATTTGGTCGCTGAGGCCGGGCCAGGGATGCCCTGGTCGAGCCCCCATCTTCGAGCGATACACCCGGTGGCGGGCAAGAGACGTGCGTACGCAAAATCGGTTGCTCAGGTCGTCATGATGGTGGCATGACGTGGACAGCACCCGACGTGGAGCGGGGACCTCGGACGGACATGGCCTGTGGCGAACGCGAGATGCTGGACAACTGGCTGAAGCTCCGCCGGGTGTTCCTGCTGCGCAAATGCGCCGGCCTCACCTCTGAGCAACTGAAGACCGCCTCCGTGGAGCCGTCCAACCTGACGCTGCTCGGCCTCCTGCGACACATGACGGAAGTCGAGCGCTGGTGGTTCCGGGAGAAGTTTCTGCACGAAAACTGGCCCGAGCTGCACATCACGGAGGAGTACGAAGACGGCGACTTCGACCTGGTGGCCGACGCCGACGCCGAAGCGGACTACGCCACCTTCCTCGCGGAGACGGCTGCCTGCGACGCCGCGGTTGCGGACATCGACCTCGATGAGCTGGCCGACGACCCCCGGGCGCCGACCGGCAAGGTCAGCCTCCGCTGGATCTACATTCACCTTCTGGAGGAGTACGCGCAGCACACCGGGCACGCCGACTTGATCCGGGAGCGCATCGATGGGGCCGCGGGAGCGTAGCGGCTGTTCCGGCATCACCGGTATCTAGTTCCTAGCATCTCACCGACGTACCCACTGATCATCTGAGCGGTGGTTAGCCATAGCTCCAGGACTCCGAGCCGGCGAGAAGTGGAGGGGCCACCGTCACTCGCGTCCCCAAGTCCCACACGGTCAGAGTGGGGGTTCAGAACTACGGCTGATCGGCCCACTGATCGGCAGCGTTCTGGGGTCCTTCCTTCCCCGTGGCCGACTACTGGCGTCCGAACCACCCGAGCAGCACACAAAGGGTGGCACCGCGAAGGGCCCGGCCCAAGAGATTCGGGCCCTTCGCTCGAGTGAGGCTTACCAGCCGTTCATGTGCCGCATGCCGCCCGTGGAGTGGCGGACGCCGCTGCCAACGCTGGGGGTGTGGGGGTACCAGCCGCCGGTGTCGCTTCGTGTCGTCATGATCGCGAGCATGCCAGGTGTGGGCGGAATGGGGCGATGCCGTGCAGGCCCGAGCGCGGGCGGCGGGTTACGCGGTCTCCTCGCCGTGGCCTTCCTCTACCTCTCGCAGGTCGGCCAGGTTCACGATCTCCTGAAGCTTGTGGAGTCGGTAGTAGCCGGGCACGTCGATGGCCTGCCCGTTCCTGGTGACGCGATACCACACCTCGCCCGACATCGCCTTGCCCACGGGCGCGTGGAACAGGTTCACGAACACCATGTCCCCGGCGTCCCCGGCGTCCCCGGCGTCCCCGGCGTCCCCGGCGTCCCCGGCGTCCCCGGCGTCCCCGGCGTCCCCGGCGTCCCCGGCGTCTCCGGCGATCTCGGCCCGCTCGAACTGGTAGTGCGCATAGAGCTCGATCGTGACCTCGTCCACCGGGATCGCCCGAGGCCGCCGGGCCTTGGCGAACGCCCCGTTGGCGTTCAGCCGCCGCCGAACGTGGACGTGCGGACCCTCGTGCCGGCAGCCCAGCGCCCGAGAATCGGGCACGTTATTGCGAATATGAGGTAACGATCTCCGGATGATCCTGCAGAGGGAGGTGATCGTCCGCCGTCCTAGCAGAGGTAGATATGCGAGGGCCTGGGCGAGACCTGCCTCCAGCGGAGTGGGAAATCTCAGACAAGCCAACTGCCTCGGGGTAGGGCGGACCCGAGTGGTCGATCTACAGGCCCAGGCCGGACTCCAGGTGTGCCAGCGCCGTGTCGATCTCGGCGGGCCCGTCCATATCGGGATCTTGTGCCCATTGGAGCCAGACCATGGCCACGACCCCGACGGCAGCACCGATGGCGTTGCGTATACGCGGGTCGTCCGCGGCACATCCGGCCTTGTCCGCCACGATTTCGCCGACCTCGCGGATCACACCCGGACTCTTGCGCAGGTTGGCCACCAGCAGTTCGGGCACGGTGGCCGCGAACACCTCTCGTGCGTGTCCCGCGGCGATCTCTTCAGCGGACAGGGCGGCGAACGCCGTGCGGAATGCGCCGCGCAGCACGGCGACCGGTGGGCCCGGCGGCTGAGCGGCCAGGGCCTCGACGAGAGGCGGAAAGCGATCGAGCGTGACCAGGTGCTCCTTCGTCGGAAAGTAGCGGAAGAAGGTCGCGGGGGAGACCTCGGCGGCCGCGGCGATCTGCTCGACGGTGGTGGCGTTGTAGCCGCGCTCATGGAAGAGCCTGAACGCTTCGCGCAGGATCGCCTCCCGGGTCTTGGCCTTCTTGCGTTCGCGTAGCCCGCTGTCACTCATGCACCAAATTTTATCGCCCACACAAATGATGGTGTACTCTCACAAGATAGTCAGCTCTCAAATTTTCTGGTGTAACGGAGGTGGCCCGTTATGGGCGACGACATCACCGGCCTGCATCACGTCGGGCACATCGTGCAAGACATGAACCAGGCGATGGAGCGGTACCGCCAACTCGGCTTCACCATGCCGGCACCCGCCTATCCCGCCCTCCCGCGCGTCGCGGGAGGCCACGCCGAACCGTTCGGCGTGGCCAACACCCATGTGTATTTCCCCCGCAACTTCATCGAACTGGTAGCCGTCATCGACGACACCGGCCGCATGCCCGGCGAAGCCCGCCCCATCCCGCTGCAGGTGCCCGACGACAAGCTGCCGGGGCTGATAGCGGCCATCCACGCCACCGCCGCCAACATCGCGTCCTTGCTCCAGCGTTTCCAGGGCCTTCACATCATGATCGCCGATACGCCAGACATCGACAGCGTCGCCGCGCGACTGACCGCCGCTGACGTCAGCCACGGCGGCGTGCACGCCATCCAGCGACCCGTCGAGACCAGCACCGGGACCAAGATGGAGCCCGCCCGCTACCTGGAGATCTCCCATCCCCATCTCCCTGCCGGGCGGGTGCCGGAAGGCAGGATCGGATTCGCCGAGAACACTCCGGTCGAGGCACTGGAGGACGAGCAACACACCGACCATCCCAACGGCGCCACCGGGCTGGTCGGATGCGTGCTGTGCGTCGCCGACTCGGCGTTGCCCGAGCTCGAGCACCGCTACGGCACCTACTTCGGCCAGGCACGGGACGGCCAGGTGACGCGTTTCGACCAGGCGAACATCACCATCGTGGCCGCATCGGCGCTCGCCAGCCTGCTGCCAGGTGAACGCCCGGCGGCCCTGCCGGCGTTCGTCGCCTGCACGGTGTCCGTACGCGACATCGCCGCCACCGAGCGGCTCTTGCACGACAACGACATCCCGGTCACCCACACCGGTACCGGAGAGATGTTCGTGCCCGCCAACGCCGCCCTAGTATTACAACAACACTTCGTTAGTGTATGATCTTTGCTGTGTCTGAGTCGGTGACTGCGGAAGACCTGCATGCCTGGCTGGCAGGGTTTGATGAGCTGTTCGCGCGGGTGGCCGGACGGTTCGGGCGGGTGGAGCCGCGCCGTCGGGCGCGG
>NZ_JBGNUV010000029.1:0-56520 GCF_041950525.1 Nonomuraea sp. GTA35
ATCGCCACCCGCTACGACAAGACCCCTGAGAGCTACATCGCCGGCCTCCACCTTCGTGGCGCGATGATTTGGATCAAAGACCTCACACGACCCACCCCTTGATCACAACCCAATACACGCCCTAGGCCGGACCGTGCCGTCCCTGTCCCGGATCGCGACCAGGATCGAGCGTGGGCCCCGAGCCCGTGGGACGCCTGCTCATGGATCTCGCCATCACCTTCTCCGAGTGGGGCGGCGACCGGCCGATCCTCCCGCCGCCCGGCGACAGGGTCGAGGGCTGAGGTCCGGCAGTTCACCCGTACGGCCCGCCGAGGAAAAACCTCCTCGCGAGCGGGCGGCGGCCCCGGCTAGATTCAAACATGTGCCAGACCCCCTCGACATCGCGTGCGACGAGTCCGGCGCGGAG
Source organism: Nonomuraea sp. GTA35 (assembly GCF_041950525.1). Taxonomy (NCBI): domain Bacteria; kingdom Bacillati; phylum Actinomycetota; class Actinomycetes; order Streptosporangiales; family Streptosporangiaceae; genus Nonomuraea; species Nonomuraea sp. GTA35. Next base: position 407 of record NZ_JBGNUV010000029.1, read on the forward strand.
GGCGAGAAGCTCGTCGGCGGCAACAGCGACGTCTTCGCGCACGCCAGCGTGCTGATGGACGCCGGAGCCGCCGCCGCCTGCGTCGGGGAGCTGCGGCTGCGGGCGCCCACGCCCGCCACGGAGTACCGCGCGGGGCACGTGCTGCGCGACAAGCACCGCGCGGCGCTGCTGTGGCTGCTCGGCCCCGAGGGCCCCGTGCTCGGCAACGTGCGCGTGTTCCTCACCGACAAGATCTTCTATGTGGCCGGCAAGGTCGCCGGCCTGCTCCAGGAGGACCACGCGCCGCGCCTCGGCCTCGACCCGCGGGCCTGGGCCACGGCCGCCGCGCTGTACCGGGAGGGGCGGCGGGCGTTCGGGGCGGAGCGGTGGACGGCCCTGCTCGACTCGTTCAACTACCTGCTGCGCGCCAAGAACGGCCAGGGCGTCACCACCTCGGTCGAGGAGACGTTCGATCTGGTGGACGCGTTGCGCGGAGCGGGCGGGCCGGCGGGCGAGATCATGGAGGAGCTGTGGCGGGCCAGGCCGCGCGTGGCGGCCTTCCGCGAGCGGCTGCTGGACGACCCGTACGTCTTCCCCGCCCTCGACCCGCTCATCCCCGCCATCGTCCGGGCCGTCATGTTCTGGGGCGCGGGCGGGCCGGTGACCGTGGTGCACGACAGGCAGACCACGCTGACCGACGAGCGGATCGCGCAGATGCGGGAGATCCTCGGCGGCCGGATGGCCGGGCTGTGGCTGGTCGACTCCGAGCTGGACGAGCGGGTGCAGGTCGCCGACGTGATGGCGGGCGTGGCCCGCAGGATCGCGCTGGACGAGCTCGCCGGGAGGGGCGATCCCGCGCTGACCGCGCTGATCCGGCCGTACGTCGACCCCGCGTCGCTCTGGGGCGACGAACGCAGCCGCGACCTGCTGATTCCCGGCGAAGTCATTTCCCGGTAAATACCCCAGCCCCGCACACTATCGCCACAAAGCGTGACGTTAGAGTGACGTACTGTGAACGATACTAAGCATGTGGAAATCACCTGGCCCGGCATCGGCATCACCGTGGCCGCCGAACTCGACCAGCGCAACCCCTCCCTGGCCCAGGCCCTGTGGGACGGGCTGCCCTACCAGAGCCTCCAGGGACACGCCCTCGTGGCCGGATACCACCTGTACCACGTCGCTCCGGTGCACTCGTTGCTGCACACCCCGGCCGAGTACAAGGTGGACCGGCGCACGGTGCCCGACGGCACCCTGTTCTGCTCCCGGCTGCAGCACCTGGGCATCAAGTACGGCGAGCTGACCGAGCCCATGCAGGCCACCCCGATCGGCAAGGTCGTCGACTCCGACCTCGACGCCCTCGTCCAGGCCGGCCGCGAGGTGTGGCGCTCGGTCTACGAGACCAAGCAGCCCGTCATCGCCGAGGTGCGGCGAGCCGGCGAGCGGGGCGGCCACGTGCTGCCCCGCCTGCCCATCGGCGACCCGGAGCTCAACCGGCTCGCCACCGAGGTGCACGCCGAGACCGAGCGCATCTGGCTGGACCCGCCGCAGGAGCTGCTCGACCTGCACCAGGGCCGCATCCCGTCGGGCGCGGGCAGCTACGAGACGGTCCTGACCACGCTGTTGTTCGTCAACGGCGAGACCCGCCCGCTCGGCTACAGCTGCTACGGCGGCCTCGTGCGCGCCGCCCTGGACGGCATGCCGATGCCGTGGCTGCGCCAGATGACCAGGCAACTCGCCCACACGCCCGCCGAGTTCCTCGGCTACTGCGGCCTCGACCGCCTGTGGGACTTCACGCAGCGGCTGCTGTCGGGGCTGGAGCGGCTCGACGACCACGAGGACTTCGTCGCGATCATGGCCCACATGGCGCTCTACTGCAACTGCCTCGGCGGCTGGAACCTGCACCTGTTCCCGTGGCAGGCGGGCGCCCACCTGCGCAGAACGGTGGCGGCCACATGAGCGCGGGCTCGCGGGTGGTGGTGATCGGCGGCGGCGTCATCGGGCTGTCGATCGCCTTCCACCTGGCCGAGGCGGGGGTCGACGTGACGCTCCTGGAGCGTGGCACGCTCGGCTCCGGCGCCTCCCGCGCCACCGCCGACGTGGTCCGCTCGTACTTCGCCGGCAACCCGGTCAGCTCGTCGCTGGCCGTCCGCAGCCTGGAGGCGTACCGGGCCTTTCCCACCAGGCCGGGCACCGAGCTGCCGCTGCGGCAGGTCGGCTACCTGGTGCTGTTCACCGAGCCCGACCAGCTCGCCGCGTTCAACGCCGACCTGGCGGCCCAGCGCGCCGCCGGCGTGGACGTCGAGCTGATCAGCGCCGAGGAGGCCAGGGAGCGCAACCCGCTCATCGGCGACCTGCCGCTGCTGGGCGCCGCGTACTCGCCCGACGCCTACATCTCCGACACCGCCGCCATCGTCACCGCCTACGCGCGGGCCGCCGAGCAGGCGGGGGCGGCGCTGCGTACCGGCTGCCCCGTCACCGCCATCGACCCGGAGGCCGGGCGCGTGCAGACCGCCGACGGGGAGCTGTCCGCCGACGCGATCGTGTGCGCGGCCGGCGCCTGGTCGGCCTCGCTGGTGCGGTGCGCGGGCGTGGACATGCCGCTCACCGAGCCGATCGAGCAGGAACTGCTCACCACCGACCCGCTGCCGCCCGGCACGCCGGAGGTCCCGGTCACGCTGCACGCCGCCAGCGGCCTGCTGATCCGCAATCGCGGCGACCGGCTGCTCATCGGCATGGGCTATCCGGGCCCCGACCGGGAGTCGTGGCGCCGGGACGTGGCCGCGCGGCTCGCCGAGACGTACCCGAGCCTGGCCGGGCTCGGCCTGCACACCGCCGTCACCGGCCTTCGCGACGCCAGCCCCGACAAGACCGCGTTCATCGGCCACCAGCCGGGACCGCCGGCGTTCCTGTACGCCACCGGCTTCTCCGGCCACGGCCTGTGCAACGCGCCGGCCGCCGGCGAGCTGGTCCGCGACCTCTACCTCGACCGGGACCCGGGCATGGACGTGACCGCGCTGGCGGTCGGCCCCACGCGGACGGGGCTGACGCGATGACCGACCAACGCGCAGACCAGCGCTCAGACCAGCCGCGCCACCCGGACGGCGCCATCGGCGCCACCGGCCCCGACGGCGCCGGCCACGTCGAGCAGGGGGATCGTTTCGTGCTCGACCCGGCCACCGCCGACATGCACGCCGACAACGACCGGCTGCGGCAGGCGGGCCCGCTCGTGCCCGTCACCGCCGAGGGCGTGCCCGCCTGGGCCGCCACCCAGTACGCCACGCTGCTGACCGTCCTGACCCACCCGGACCTGTCCAGGGAGCTGCACCACTGGACCGCGCGGCACGCCATGCCGCCCGGCACGGCCATCGACCGCATCGTCACCGACACCTCCCTGCTCAACGCCGAAGGAGAGCGCCACCGCCGGCTGCGCATGCCGCTGACCACCGCGTTCTCCCAGCGTCGGCTGAACGGGCTGCGCCCGCGCATCGAGGAGCTCACCGCCCGCCTGATCGACCGGCTCGCCACCATGCCGCCCGACCAGCCGGTGGACCTGCGGCTGGAGTTCGCCTACCCGCTGCCGCGCGAGGTCATCTCCGAGCTGATCGGCATCCCGGCCGCGCACCAGGACGAGCTGCACCGGCTCACCGACGCCGTCGCCCAGGTCGGCGGCCTGGAGGACTCGCCGGGGCTGCGCAAGGAGCTGCGCGAGCTGCTCGACCAGATCATCGACGAGCGCCGCGACACGCCCGGCGAGGACCTCATCAGCGACCTGTTCGCGCTGCACGAGAAGGACGGCGGGCGGCTGTCGGAGGACGAGCTGTTCGCCACCATCGAGCTGCTGTTCATCGCCGGCCACGTCACCACCGTCAACCTGATCACCAACGCCATCGGCGCGCTGCTCACCGAGCGGGGGCAGCTCGACCTGCTGCGCTCCGGGCAGTGCCCCTACAGCGCCGCGGTGGAGGAGACGCTGCGCTGGGACTCGCCGATCGCCTACTTCCCGATGCGGTACGCCGTGCGCGACACCGAGATCGACGGGGTGCGCCTGCGCACCGGCGAGCCCGTGCTGGCCTGCTTCGCCTCCGCCGGGCGGGACCCGCAGCAGTACGGCGACGACGCCCACGTCTTCGACATCACCCGGCCGCAGTTCACGCACCTGGCCTTCGGGCACGGGCCGCACTTCTGCCTGGGCGCGCCGCTGGCCAGGCTGGAGGGCGAGATCGCGATCAAGGCGCTGTTCGAGGCGTTCCCCGACATGGCGCTGGCCCGGCCGGTGGAGGAGCTGCCGCCGCTGGACACGCTGCTGGGCAACAGCACGCGGACGATGCCGGTCGTGCTCGGCCCGCGCGCCCGCTGAGCCATCGGTCCCGGCCCGTGCGCGCGCCCGCTGAGCCGCCGGTCTCAGCCCGCCCGCGCGGCGGTCCTGTCGTAGTGACGCAGGAACAGCTCCTCCAGCGTCGGCGGCCGGCTCACGAGGCCGCGCACGCCCGCGGCCGTGAGCCGGCGCAGCACCGGGTCCAGCTCCGCCGTGTCCACGGTGAACCGGACCCGGCTGCCCGCGGTGCTCAGGTCGTGCACGCCCGGCAGGCCCGCCAGCCCGTCGGCCGGCCCCGCCAGGTCGGCCTCGATCGAGGTGCGGGTCAGGTGGCGCAGCCCGGCCAGCGTGCCGGTCTCCACCGTGCGGCCGTCGCGGACGATCGTCACCCGGTCGCACAGCGCCTCGACCTCGGCCAGGATGTGGCTCGACAGCAGCACCGTACGGTCGCCGCGGCGCTGCTCCTGCCTGACGCAGTCCCGGAACACCTCCTCCATCAGCGGGTCGAGACCGGAGGTGGGCTCGTCCAGGATCAGCAGCTCCGCGTCGCAGGCCAGCGCCGCCACCAGCGCCACCTTCTGCCGGTTGCCCTTGGAGTAGGTGCGCGCCTTCTTGCGCGGGTCGAGGTCGAAGCGCTCCAGCAGCTCGGCCCTGCGCCGCCGGTCCAGCCCGCCGCGCAGCCGGCCGAGCAGGTCGATGGTCTCGCCGCCGGTCAGGCCCGGCCACAGCGTCACGTCGCCGGGCACGTACGCCAGGCGCCGGTGCAGCTCGGCCGCCTCCCTCCACGGGTCGCCGCCGAGCAGCCTGGCGGTGCCGCCGTCGGCGCGCATCATGCCGAGCAGGATCCGGATCGTGGTGCTCTTGCCCGCGCCATTCGGCCCCAGGAAGCCGTGCACCTCGCCCGCCCGCACGGTGAGGTCGAGCCCGTCGAGCGCGCTGGTGCGCCCGAACCGCTTGCGCAGCCCGGAGACGGTGATGGCGTCGGTCATGAGGTGCTCCGTTCGCGTCGATCGAGGGCGGCGCGGGCCTCCGCGGCCTCTTCGGGGGTGAGCAGCGGGTGGGAGTAGACGTACAGCAGGGCCCGCAGCAGCTCGTGCTGTCCTTGTGTGCTCTCCAGCGACACGCCCAGGCCGCGCTCGACGTGCTTCGTCAGCACGCTGAACGACAGCGCCATCGCGGCGATCACCGTCGCGCGCGCCCGCGGGCCGACGCCGGGCGGATCCGGCAGGCGCCGGTCGGCCTCTTCGAGCCACTGCACGCCGATGCGCACCATCTCGTCGAAGAACGGCGCCGCCGACCCCTCGGTCAGCGCCCGCGCCAGGTAGTCGCGGTAGGGGCCCATGGCCGCGACGGGATTGAGCCCGCCCAGCGGCCGGCTCGCGGCCTCCTCGTGCAGCCGGTGCATGATCTTCATCAGGTGCTCGTCGCACGCCTCGCGCAGCGCCTGCTTGGAGCCGAAGTGGTGGCGCACCAGGCCCAGGGACACGCCCGCGGTCTCGGCGATGCCGCGGATCGTGGCCCGCTCGAAGCCGTGCTCGCCGAAGTGGCGCAGCGCCGCGTCCCTGATGCGGGCGCGGGCCGTGAGGTCCTCGGGATCCGGCGCGGTCGTCGTCACCCCGCCCCTCCTGTTCGCTCGTACAGTGAACTGTTCTGACGAAAAGCAAACTATACCCACGTATAGTCGCCCGTCCAGCACCCGGCCACACGCACGTCACCGCCACGCTCTACGCTCCACACGACGACGATTGGAGCCACCGCCGTGCCACACGCCACGCCCATGCGCCTGGCCACCACCATCCGCCCCTACGACTGGGGGTCGGTCACCGCCCTGCCCGAACTGTTCGGCACCGAGCCGACCGGCGAGCCGCAGGCCGAGCTCTGGATGGGTGCCCATCCCGGAGCCCCCTCCACCGCCGGCGGCGTCCCGCTGAACGAGCTCATCGCCCGCGACCCCGCCGCCACCCTCGGCGAGCGCTGCGCCGAGCGGTTCGGCCCCGTCCTGCCCTACCTGCTGAAGGTGCTGGCCATCGAGCGGCCGCTCTCCCTCCAGGTCCACCCCACGACCGCGCAGGCCGAGGCCGGGTACGCCGACGAGAACGCCCGCGGGATCCCGCTGGACGACTTCGCCCGCACCTACAAGGACGCCTCGCACAAGCCGGAGATGGTCTGCGCGCTCACCCCGTTCCACGGGTTGTGCGGCTTCCGCTCCCCCGAGGCCGCCGCCGGCCTGCTCGACCGGCTCGGCGTGCCCGGCCTCGACCCCTGGAGCGAGACCCTGCGCGCCGGGGAGCCGGCCCAGGCGCTGCGCGCCGTGTTCGCCGCGATGCTGAACGACGCCGCGCGACCGCTGCGCGCCGAGGCCGAGGCGGCCCTGCTGGAGTCGCCGGACCCCGGCCTGGCCGCCTACGCCGGCATCGCCCGCGCCTACCCCGGCGACCCCGGCATCGTGGCCGCGCTCCTCCTGCACCACGTCACGCTGCGGCCCGGCGAGGCGCTCTACCTGGGCGCCGGCGTGCCGCACGCCTACCTCGGCGGCATCGGGGTGGAGATCATGGCCAACTCCGACAACGTGCTGCGCTGCGGGCTCACCTCCAAGCACGTGGACGTGCCGGAGCTCATGCGCGTCGTGGACTTCACCCCGTCCGACCCGCACCGCGTCGAGCCGGTGGCCGACGGCTCGGGCGCCTACGGCTACCGTCCGCCCGCCCCCGAGTTCGCCCTCACCCGGTACGAGCTGACCGGGGCCGGCGCCCACATCCTGCCCGGCGGCGTGCCGGGGATCGTGCTCTGCGTCGAAGGCGAGGCCAGGCTCGGCGACGACCTGACGCTACGGCCGGGACAGTCCGCCTTCGTCCCGGCCGCCGCCCCTTCGACGCGGGTTTCCGGGAAGGGCACGGCCTATCTCGCCCAGCCCGGCGCCTTTACAAAGTAGATCACCGAGGGGCGGGAACGTTTCGACCGCCGGTTGAACGTCCCGTCCCTAGGCTGCGGCCGTGACTGACCCCGCGATCGACCACGTGACCATCGAGCCCAGCGTCCTGTACTTCGGCACCCCTGTCGCGCTGCTCTCGACCGAGAACCCGGACGGCTCCTTCAACCTCGCCCCCATGTCGTCGGCCTGGGCCCTGGACAAGGTGATCGTGCTCGGGCTGGGCGAGGAGGGGCAGAGCGCCCGCAACCTCGCCGAACGGCCCGAGCTGGTGATCAACCTGCCCGCCCCGCACCAGTGGGAGGCGGTGGAGCGCCTGGCTCCGCTGACCGGCCGCCACCCCGTACCGGCCACGAAGCACGCGGGGTGCCGCTTCGAGCCCGACAAGTTCGGCGCCGCCGGCCTGCGTCCCGAACCGTCCGACGGGGTGCGGCCGCCGCGGGTGGCCGAGTGCCCCCTGCAGTTCGAGGCGCGGGCGCAGCGCGTGCGCCAGGACGTCTCGGCCTCGTTCGTCATCGTCGAGGCCGTCGTCACCCGGGTGCACGCCGACCCCCGCCTCGTCGTGCCGGGGACCCAGCACGTGGACCCGGCCGCGTGGAGCCCGCTCATCTACAACTTCCGCCACTACTTCGGCCTCGGCCCCCAGCTCGGCCACTCCTACCGCAGCCAGACCCCTGCGCCGGCACCTGACACGGCACTCGGCACAGCGCTCAACGCCGCCGGATCATGAGCACGTTGTCCGTGCGGGTCGTCGGCCGGCCGTCGGGGCCGTTCTGGGTGCGCTCGAACTCCTCGCTGCGCAGCACCTCCCACTCCCCCTCCGCCGGCTCCAGGGAGTCGAACACCTCCTGCGGCGTGGGGAAGTGCACGTCCGGGTGGTCGTGCTGCTGCCAGGCCGGCCAGCCGGCGTGCCCGGCGACCAGCAGCACCCCGCCGGGCGCGACCGCGGCGGCGGCCCTGCGCAGGATCTGCTCGCGCGGCATGTCCTTGCTGGAGTGCAGGTAGCAGGCGGTGACGAGGTCGTAGGCGCCTTCGGGGAACGACTGCGCGAGGTCGTGCCGCTGCCAGTCGATCTGCTTGGCCACGCCCGCCTCCTCGGCGTGGCGGGCGGCACGGCGCAGGGCGACGCCGGAGATGTCGGCGGCGGTGACCCGCCAGCCCTTGCGGGCCAGCCAGATGGCGTCACCGCCCTCGCCGCTGCCCAGGTCGAGCGCGGTGCCCGGCGGCAGGTCGGAGACCTCGCGGACGAGCGCGGCGTTGGGCTCGCCGCTCCAGATCTTCTCGCTCTGGCGGTAGCGGCCGTCCCAGAACTCCTCGTCCGTCACCTCGCCGGGGATGTGCCCCGGCGGGGCCGCCGCGATCGCGGCGCGGCGGGCGGCCACGGCGGCGCGGGCCTCCTCGGCGACCAGGTCGGCGTTGATGGCCGCGCCGGCCCGCACGCCCGCCGCCGAGGCGCTGACGACCTGGTCGACCACGTTGTTCACGTTGCCCGCCACGTACACGCCCGGCACGCCGGTCTTGCCCATGGGGTCGGCCGGGATGTAGGTGCCGATGACGAACCCGTTCATCTCCTGGTCGGCCGTCTCCAGCCCGAGCCCTTCGAGCCCGTCCAGCCGGGCGTTCAGGCGGGTGCCGACGGCCAGCGCCTGCCGCGGCACCTCCCTGCCGCCGGCCAGCCGCACGCCCGCCAGGCGGTCACCGGTCACCACGACCCCGGTCACCTCGCCCTCGACCACGGTGACGCCCCTGGCGGCGAGCTGCTCGCGGGCCTCCTCCCCCGGCTCGGGGGCCGTGTGCAGGAAGAGGATCACGTCGTCGCTCCACTGCCGCCACAGCAGGGCCTGGTGCGTGGCCAGCGGGCTGGTGGCCACGACGCCGATGGCCTGGTCGCGGGCCTCCCAGCCGTGGCAGTACGGGCAGTGCAGCACCTCGCGGCCCCACCGCTCGGCCAGCCCCGGCACCGGCGGCAGCTCGTCCACCAGGCCGGTGGCCACCAGCAGCCGGTCCGCCTCGACCGTGGAGCCGTCCGCCAGGGACACGCGGAAGCGCCCGTCGCCGAGCCGCTCCGCGGCGGTGACGGTGCCCGTCACGATCTGCCCGCCGTACCCGGTCACCTCCGCGCGGCCGGTGGCCAGCAGCTCGCGGGGCGGCACGCCCTCGTGGCCCAGGAGCACGTGCACGCCCTGCGCCGGGGCGTTCCTGGGCTGTCCCGAGTCGATCACCAGCACCTTGCGGCGCGCCCGGGACAGCGCGAGGGCCCCGCTCAGCCCGGCGGCCCCGCCGCCGATCACCACCACGTCGTATGTCGCGTCCATGCGCGGCTCCTCTCGCTCGTTCACTGCAGCGCCACTGTGCGCCAGCCACGCCCCGGTTGACAAACTTCCTTGCTGAAATGGCAAAGTAGGGCGGGTGGAACTCGAGGTGGTGCTGCAGGCGGTCGGCCCGCGGCTGCGGGCGATGCGCCAGGAGCGGGGCACGACGCTGGCGGAGCTGTCGAAGAGCACCGGCATCTCGGTCAGCACCCTGTCGCGGCTGGAGTCCGGCGGGCGCAAGCCCACGCTGGAGCTGATGCTGCTGCTGGCCGACGCCTTCCAGGTGCAGCTCGACGAGCTGATCGACGCCCCGGTGACGGGTGACCCGCGGGTGCACATGCGGCCGCTCAAGCGGCACGGCATGACGTACGTCCCGCTGAGCCGGCGGCCCGGCGGGCTGCAGGCGTTCAAGCAGATCTACCCGCCGGGGTGGCCGGGCTACGAGCCGGAGCAGCAGGTCCACGAGGGTTACGAGTGGCTGTACGTGCTCTCAGGGCGGTTGCGCCTGCTGCTCGGCAAGCATCACGTGGTGCTGGGGGCGGGCGAGGTGGCCGAGTTCGACACCCGCACGCCGCACGCGTTCGTCAACGAGGCCGACGAGCCCACCGAGGTGCTGGCGCTGTTCGGCCCGCAGGGCGAGCGCATGCACGTGCGGGCCCGCCCCGCCGCCAAGTGACGCCCCGGCTCAGTCGCCGAGCACCGCCAGGTCGAGCTCGGCCAGCCGCTCCGGGTCGGCGAGGATGTCGATCTCGACGATGCGGCCGTCCGTGATCGTGAAGCTCATGACCGCCGACGGCCTGCCGTCCACGGTGTTGACCACCCCGGCCAGGCCGTTGACCAGCGCAGAGTGCGCGGTGGACGGCGAGTAGCGGCGGAACGTCAGCGCCTGGCCGGCCACGTTCGCCGCGCCGCGGACCTCCGCCAGGCCGCCGGTCAGCGCGCCGGCGTCGGCGCGCAGCACCACGTCGGGGTCGAGCACGGCCACCAGCGCCGCGAAGTCGCCGCGGTGCGCGGCCGCGATGAACGCCTCGACGATCTCCCGCTGCCTGGACAGGTCGGGGTCGGGCACCGGCGCGGCGCCGCGTACCCGACGCCTGCCCCTGCTGGCGAGCTGCCTGGCCGTGGCCGGGGAGCGCCCGACGAGCGGCGCGATCTCCTCGAACGGCACCGCGAACATGTCGTGCAGCACGAACGCCAGCCGCTCGGCCGGGGTGAGCGACTCCAGCACCACCAGCAGCGCCAGCCCGACGGAGTCGGCCAGCAGCGCCGCCTGCTCGGGGTCGGGCCCGGAGGCGGGGCTCACCACGGGGTCGGGCATGCGCGCCTCCAGCGACTCCTCGCGGCGCGAGGTGCGGGCGCGCAGCATGTCGAGGCACACCCGGCCGACGACCGTGGTCAGCCAGCCGCCCAGGTTCTCCACATCGCCGGGGCCGGTGCGGCTCAGCCGCAGCCACGCCTCCTGAACGGCGTCCTCGGCCTCGCTGAGCGAGCCCAGCATCCGGTACGCCACCGCCTTCAGGTGCCCCCGGTGCGCCTCGAACCGGCCTGCCAGGAATTCACGATCGTTCATCGGGCCTCGTCTCGCTGTCGTGCGTCCGTCACCACACTGACGTTCGCGGGCGGCCCGATGTGACGCGCTCACTCCAGCGCGGAGTGCCGCTTGCTGTAGGCGAAGTAGACGATCAGCCCGAGCAGGAACCAGGCGGCGAAGCGCAGCCACGTCACCGGCGCGAGGAAGGTGATCAGCCAGATCGAGAACAGCACCCCCACGGCCGGCACCACGGGCATCCACGGCGTGCGGAACGAGCGCGGCAGCTCCGGCTGCCGGTAGCGCAGCACGATCACCGCCACGCACACCACCACGAACGCCAGCAGGATGCCGATGTTCGTCAGCTCGGCCGCCTCCTGGATGGGCAGGAACCCGGCGATCAGCGCCGAGGCGACGCCCACGATCCAGGTGACCCGCGTGGGCACCCTGCGCACGGGGTGCAGCCTGGCGAACCAGGCCGGCAGCAGCCCGTCCCTGCTCATCGAGAACCAGACCCGGGTGACGCCGAGCATGAACGTGAACATGACGGTGAGGATGCCGACGATGGCGCCCACCGCGATGACCGTCGCCAGGCCCGACAGCCCGGCGGCGGCGAAGGCCGAGGAGAAGCCGCTCTCCGGGTCGATCTCCCGGTAGTTCTGCATGCCGGTCAGGACGAGGCAGGCCAGCACGTACAGGACCATGGAGATGAGCAGCGAGTAGATGATCGCCTTGGGCATGTGCCGCGTCGCGTCGCGCGACTCCTCGGCCGCGGTGCTCATCGCGTCGTAGCCGAACACCGCGAAGAACACGGTGGCGGCGCCGGTGATGGCGCCGCCGACCCCGAACGGGAAGAACGGCGTGTAGTTGGCGGTGTCGATGTAGAAGAAGCCGACCACGATGACCAGCAGCACGACCGCGACCTTGATCGCCACCACGAACGTCTCGAACCTGGCCGCCGCGCGGATCCCGAGGTTCAGCAGCGCCGCGATGAGCAGGCACAGCACCACCGCGAACAGGTCCACCACGTGCCCTGGCCCGGTGCCGGGCGCGCCGAGCGACCAGGCGGGCAGCGTGATGCCGAGGTGCTGGAGCAGGAAGCCGAAGTAGCCGGAGATGCCGATGGCCACGACCGCGACGATCGCGGTGTACTCCAGCAGCAGGTCCCAGCCGATGAACCAGCCGACGATCTCCCCCAGCACCGCGTACCCGTAGGTGTAGGCCGAGCCGGCCTTCGGGATCAGGCCGGCGAACTCGGCGTAGGAGAGCGCGGCGGCGGCGCTGGCGATGCCCGCGATGAGGAACGACACGAGCACGGCCGGGCCCGCGCTCTCGTGGGCGACCGCGCCGGCCAGGGCGAAGATGCCCGCGCCGATGATGCCGCCCACGCCGATGGCGGTGAGCTGCCACAGCCCGAGCGACCTGGACAGCTCCCCCTCGTGCTCCGTGGCGATCTGCGCCACCGGCTTGCGCCGGAAGACGCTGCGCGAAGTGACCATGACGCCCCCACTGCCGATGTCCGCTCCGTGGGTGCGACCTTCCCTTCTGGACGGCGGTTAACCTGCGGCGCGCTGCCCGAGGACGTTCTTTGGATCTTGCCGGTGAAGGTCTTGGGCAGCGCTCCGGAAGACGACCGCCTCAGCCGGAGTGGCGGGCGGTCGAGCGGGCGCGGAAGGCCGCCGCCTTCATCCGGCTCTGGCAGGAGCGGGAGCAGAACTGGCGCACCCCGTTGCGGGAGGCGTCCACGTACACGCGGTCGCACTGCCTGGCCTCGCAGACCCCGAGCCGCCCCCCGAGGTCGCTGCCGATGGCCAGCGTCAGCGCGGAGGCGATGCCCGCGCTCCACCCCACGGCGAGGCTGTCGTCGGCGCCGTGGAAGTGGACCTGCCACGGCTCGCCGGGAGCGCGGTCGAGCTGGGGCCGCGCGCCGGTGCTGATGACGAGCGCGTTGACGACGGCGGCGGCGTCGTCCTCCCGCCGGGCGTCCATGGCCTCGAACACGCGCCGGACCTTGAGCGTGGTCCCGGCCAGGTAGAGGGCCTCCTCCATGGACACCGTCACGTTGCCCGGCAGCACGGCGCGGATCATGTCCGGCAGCGAGTCGCCCTGGGGCGCGACGTAGGGCCTGCCGCGGTCGCCGCCGTCGGTCAGCACGTTCACGAGCGATACCGCGGTGTCGAGCAGGATCGCCACGTGACTATCGAACAACACTTGACTGGTCACTCCTTCCGCCCTAGTGTCCGTGACTGACGTTATCAGGTTCGTCGGTCACATGGGAGGTGAACGTGCCGATCACCAGGGGTGCGGGGCGCTTGCCGCGTACGGTGTGGTGGCTCGTCCTGGCACGGGCGATCAACCGGCTGGGAGCCTTCTCCATCGGGTTCCTCACCGTGCTGATCACCAGCGACTTCGGGGTGGGCGTGGTCGCCGCCGGGGCGGTCTCCGCCGCCTTCGGCCTGGCCACGATCCCCTCGCGGCTGCTGGGCGGCGTGCTGGCCGACCGGTTCGGCCGCCGCCGCACGATCGTCGCCGGGCTGGTGGGGTGCGCGCTGGCGCAGGCGGGCATCGCGGTCTCCGGCTCCGTGGCGATGGTCGCGGTGTTCGCCGTCCTGCTCGGGCTGGTCTTCGAGATCTACGAGCCGCCGTCGCAGGCGATGATCGCCGACGCCGTACGGCCCGCCCAGCAGGCACAGGCGTTCAGCCTGTTCAACACGGCTCTGGCGGTGGGCGGCATGGGCGCCGGCCTGATCGCCGCGGGCCTGGGCCGGTGGGACCTGCGCTGGCTGTTCGTCGCGGACGCCGTGAGCTGCCTGATCTGCGCGGCCGTGATCCGCCTCGTGCTGCCCGCCGATCCGCCTCCTGCCGCCCGCCCGGCCGGGGGGCAGGCGGCCGGCAGCGGGTCGGCCTGGCGCGACCGCAGGCTCCTCGTGCTCCTGCTCTCCGGCACGCTCTTCGCGGTGATCTTCATGCAGGTCGGGATGGCGATGCCACTGGCCCTGGTACGGCGCGGGCTGGAGGCGGCCGACGCCGGGCTGCTGTCGGCCGTCTCGGCCGTCGTGATGGTGCTCTGCCAGCCGCTGCTGCGGTGGACGGCCGGGCTGTCCCACCATGCGGCGATGACGTCCGGCTACCTGCTGCTCACCGCGGGGCTGGCCGGCTACGCCGCCGCGGACGGGCTGCCGGGCCACCTCGCCGCCACGGTGGTGTGGAGCGCCGGTGACGTGCTGATGTTCGGGCGCAGCTACGCCCTCGTCGTCGACATCGCGCCCCGGGACGCGCGGGGGCGTTACCTGTCGGTCTTCGGCACCTGCTGGGGTTTCGCCACCGTCCTGGCGCCTCTGTGCGGCACGCAACTACTGGAGCGCGCCGGACCGGAAGGCCTGTGGGGCGGGCTGGCTCTCGCGTGCCTGCTGCTGGCCGCGGCGCAGCTCACCGTGATCAGACCCTTGCTGCGCAGGCAGGGCAGCGCGCAGGACTCCTGCGCTATAGTGGGCGCAGGCCCACAATAGTGGGCACTCGCCCGTTCGTCAAGGCGGGCGGCGTCGTCCAGGGGCGGAAGAGGATCGACCATGCCGACAGGGGTGCACCTGCGCGACCCGCGGGACCAGCTCTTCGCCGCGGCCGAGCAGGTCCTGCGGCAGGGCGGCCCGGACGCGCTGACCAGCCGGGCGGTGACCGCGCAGGCCGGCTGCGCCAAGGGGGTCCTGCACCGGCACTTCGAGTCCTTCGACGCCTTCCTCGCCGAGTTCGTGCTCAACCGCATCGGCCTGATGCAGGCCCAGGGCGCCGTCCTGCGGGATTCCGCCGGGACGGGCACCGTGGTCGACAACCTCTCCGACGCCTTGATCAAGCTCTTCGACCCGGTCGCCGTGTCGATCGTCGCCCTGGTCACCTTCCACAACCAGGTGCGCGTCCGGCTGCGCGAGGCCAGACCGGTCGGGGGCGTCCCGGTCCTGACGGAGATGGGGATCATCCTGTCCGACTACCTCACCGCCGAGCAGGACCTCGGCCGCATCGCGGCCGGCGCCGAGGTCGACCGGCTCGCTCCCACGCTGGTGGGGGCCGCGCACCTGCTGTTCGCCGGCCTGGACGGCCTGCCGCTCTGGCCCGAGGACGTCCGCTCGGTCGTCGCCTCGGTGCTCGACGGTGCCGTGACGGCGCGCTGAGCGTCACGTGGCGGAGCGCCCGGCGCGGCGCTCCGTGTGGGCGGAGCGGGGAGCCGGTCGCTCCCGCGGCGGTGGCGGCTCCTGGGCCAGGCCGTTCAGCACGGCCCGGACGACCCGGTCCGCCTCCTGGTCCACGGCCTGAGGGCCGTCGAGGTGCACGAGCCCGTCGATGAGCAGGACGGCGAGCCCGTGCAGCGCCGCCCAGACAACGAACTCCGCGCCGGCGCGCGACGGGGCGGGCAGGGCGCCCGCCTCGACGAGCCGGTCCAGCTCCGCGTCGAGGACGTCGTGCGGGTGAGGCGTGATCGCGGGTGCGGGGCCGGTCGCGCCGGCCCCGAAGGCGAGGCGGGCGACCGCCGGATCCTCCACGGCCCAGCGCACGTAGCCGCACCCCAGGGCGACCAGGCGCCGCAGCGGATCGGAACCACGCCCGGCGGCGGCCGTGGCGGCGGCCATCCGCTCCCCCAGCCGGGTGAGGACGCGCTCCGACAGGGCGTGGACGAGCGCGTCGCGCGAGGAGAAGTGGTGGTAGGCGGCGCTCGGGCTGACGCCGACCCGCGCCGAGGCCTCCCGCAGCGACCAGCCGTCGGCTCCGCGCTCGCGTACCAGCGCCTCGGCGGCGTCCAGCAGCGCGCCGCGCAGCTCTCCGTGGTGGTACCGCCGCTTGCCCATGCCCGGATCTTAACAGTGCTCAGATCGATGTTAGGCTCGCGATGCAATCTGAACGCTGATCAGATCGGAGCCTGGGATGTGCCCCACCGAACACCCACCCGGCACGCCGAACACCGCGCCGGGCGCGCCCGGCCTGACCGGCGCGCCGCCACCGGTCGTGGCGGGCGAGCCGGTGCAGGTCGCCGACGGCGTCTTCGTGATCCCCGACCGGCGCGTGGAGCTGGTGCCGAACGTCGGCATCGTCGTCGGGGACGAGGCCGCGCTGGTCATCGACACCGGGCTGGGCCCGCGCAACGGCGCGTACGTCCTGGAGCAGGCCCGCCGCCTGGCCGGCGACCGCCGCCTGTACCTGACCGTCACCCACTTCCACCCCGAGCACGGCTTCGGCGCGCAGGCCTTCAAGGGCGCCGCGACCATCGTCTACAACCGGGGCCAGCGCGACGAGCTGCGCCGCAAGGGCCGCGCCTACCTGGACATGTTCCGGGGGCTGGGCGCGAGCGTGGCTGCCGAGCTCGAAGGCGTGGAACTCACCGGCCCCGACCTCGTCCACGACGGCGAGGCCGAGCTCGACCTCGGCGGCCGGCTGGCGCGGCTGCGTCCCGTCGGCCCGGCGCACACCGCCTCCGACCAGGTGGTGCTCGTCGATGACCGCGTCCTGTTCGGGGGCGACCTGTTCGAGACCCGGATCTTCCCGATCACCCCGTACTTCCCGCCGCACGACGCCGACGTGGACGGCGCCCGGTGGATCGGCGTGCTCGACCGGCTCTCCGGGCTCGGCCCCGAGATCGTCGTCCCGGGGCACGGGGAGGTGACCGGCGCCTCGCTGATCACGGAGGTCCGCGACTACCTGGCCTACGTACGCGACGAGGCCGGGCGCCTGCGCGCCGCCGGTCTCTCCGCCGGCGAGGCGGCGGCGCAGATCGACCGGGAGGCCCGTGACCGCTGGGACACTTGGGAGCGGCCCGAGTGGATCGCGCTCACCGCCAGGAGCTTCTACGAGGCCGCCGCCACGGCCTGAGCGCACCGCCCTACCGGGAGCCCCGGCGGACACGGGCTCCGTACTCACCCTTTGGAGACCAGATGACCAGCCCTGACGCGGTGATCACCGCACTTCGTACCGGACACGACTCCCTGGCCGCGACCGTGTCCTCGTTCGCCGACGACGACCTGGCCCGGCGCTCGGGTTCGGCCGAATGGGACGTCTCGGAGGTGCTCAGCCACCTCGGGAGCGGCGCCGAGATCACGCGTGCCACCCTCCGCGCCGCCCTCGACGGCGAGCCGGGTCCCGGCCGCGACTTCATGCAGCCGGTCTGGGACCGGTGGAACGCCATGACGCGCCGGCAGCGCGCCGACGGCTTCCTCCGGTCGAGCCAGGCCCTGACCGAGCTGTACGAGTCGCTCGACCAGGACACGCGGGCGAGCCTGCGCATCGACCTGGGCTTCCTGCCGGAGCCGGTCGACGTGGCCACGGCCGGGCGGATGCGGCTCAGCGAGCTGACCCTGCACGCGTGGGACGTGCAGGTCGCCTTCGACGAGCACGCCACCCTGGCGCCGGACGCCACCCGCGAGCTCCTGCACGGGGCGCCCGACCTCCTCGGCTGGGCCGCCAAGCCGGAACGGCTCGAAGGCCGGCGCGCGGTCGTGCACGTCACCACGACGGACCCGGCGTCGGACTTCGCGCTGCGGCTGGGCGAGCGCGTCAGCGTGGACTTCGACGTTCCCGGCACGGCCGACGGCACGCTGCTGCTGCCTGCGGAGTCGTGGCTGCGGCTCGTGGCGGGCCGCCTCGCGCCGCGCCACACGCCCGAGGGCGTCGCCACGACCGGCGCCGCCGACCTCGACCTGCTGCGCCGCGTCTTCCCCGGCTACTAGCCGAGCCGCGACCGCCCCGCCGGTCGCCGGGCCGCAGGCGTGACGCGGCGACGGCCCAGCCGATCCCGTCGCGACCGTCCAGCATGGCGGGCAACGTACCGGCCGGTCGCACTCGCTACTATCCGTCCTCGATCGACACGAAAGGCACGGAACATGAGCGAGCACCCCCTGTGGCCCACGACCGGCGAGGTCACCATCACCGCCTTCCCGGCGCCCGGCGGCGGCCCTGCGCCCGCGGTCGTGGTGTTGCCCGGCGGCGGCCCTGCGCCCGCGGTCGTGGTGTTGCCCGGCGGCGCCTACCACCACCTGGCCGACCACGAGGGCGCCCCGGTCGCGCGGTGGCTGAACTCGCTCGGTGTGGCGGCGTTCGTGCTGCGTTACCGGATCGCGCCGCACCGCCACCCGCTCCCCCTCCTCGACGCCGCCAGGGCGGTGCGCTGGGTGCGGCACCACGCGGAGGGCGCCGGCGTGGATCCGGCCAGGGTGGGGGTGCTGGGGTTCTCGGCGGGCGGCCACCTGGCCGGGCTGCTCGCCACCGGGACCGGCCCGATGCTGGCGGAGGGCCCGCACGACGCCGTGGACGAGGCCGATCCCCGGCCCGGGCTGGCGGTGCTGTGCTACCCCGTCACCACGCTGACCGGCCCGGCCGCGCACCGGGGGTCGGCCGAGAACCTGCTCGGCGCGGGCGCCCCCGAGTCCGTACGCGAGGAGCTCTCGCTGGCGAACCGGGTGACCGGGGACACGCCGCCCGTGTTCCTGTGGCACACCGCCGACGACGAGTCCGTGCCCGTCGAGAACACCCTGTCGCTCTCCCAGGCGCTGGCCCGGCACGGCGTCGCGCAGGAGGTGCACGTGTACCCCAGCGGCAGGCACGGCCTCGGGCTGGCGGAGGAGGACCCGGTCGTGGGCGACTGGACCGCGCGGTGCGCCGCCTTCCTGCGCGGCCGGGGCTGGTGAGCCAGGTTTCCTCTGCAGGCGGCCGGCAGATCCCGCCTGGATCGTGCCGGCCGCCTGGATCGTGCCGGCCGCCGGTACCGTGCCGGCCGCCGGATCATGTCGGCTGCCGGGCCCGTGCGGCTGTCAGGCCTGGGAGGCGGCGGCCCGCATGCGCTCGAAGTTGGCCACGTACTGCCGGTAGACGCTCCTGTCGTTGAGCCGCAGCAGCGTCTCGTCGTTGCGGCGCAGCGAGGTCTCGTTGTAGTTGTGGCTGCCGGTCAGGACCCAGCGCGCGTCGCGGTCGCCGTCGTAGGAGCCCTCGATGAGCAGGTACTTGGAGTGGATGCGGCCGGGCAGCGCGCTGCCGGAGCCGAGGGTGCTCAGCTCGATGCGCGGCTGCGCGGCCAGGACGGCCTTGACCTCGTCGGCGGCGATCCCGTACACGACCTGCACGCGGCACCCGTCGCCGGCCAGGTCGCGCAGCCGCTCGGCGATGGCGACGCGGTAGGCGTCCCACTCGGACATGCCGACCCTGATCGTGGTGCCGCGCCGGCAGGAGACCTTGCCGAGGTGGTCCACGATCGGGTCGCCGTCCGCCTTGGGGAAGAAGTGCGCGCGGGCGCTGCGCGTCTGCACGACGCGGTAGTAGTCGAGGTTCTTCCGCTCGGCGGCCAGGTCGGCGAAGTAGGCGTCGTACGCGGCGTACAGGCGCCTGTCGCCGGTGAGGACGAGGGCGTTGTTCCAGTACGTGGTGGAGTTCAGGTCGGTCAGGTTGGCCGAGGACTGCACCACCACGTCGGAGGCCCCGCCGGCCCGCGAGAACAGGTAGAACTTGTTGTGCTGCCCCTTGTCGCCGATGCAGGCGGCGGTGCCGCCCGACATCGGGCCGGTGCACACGTGCAGCCACGAGTCGCCCGTGAGGTCGGTGCCGAGCCCGGCCGCGAGCTGGGCGGCCACGGCCGCGCCCCGCTGGTCGCCGTCGAGCACGACGCGGACCTCGACGCCGCGCCGGTGGGCTTCGAGCAGCTCTGCGGCGAACTCGGCGCCGGCCGTGCCGGACATGACGAAGTGGGCGATCTGGATGCTCGCCCCCGCGGGCGTCTGCTTGACCAGGCCGCAGAGGGTCCGCACGATCGCGACCGGGTCCCCGCCGACAGGTTCGCTGAACACCGCGCCGGTCGTCACCGGTCCGGTGGGAGCGCCGGCGCAGGTGGACGACCCGGACGACTCGGCGGTGGCCGGCCCCGCTCCGGCGAGCGCGGCGGCGGCCACGGCGACTCCGGCGGCCAGGACGGACAGGGACGTGCTCGGCATGCGGGGCTCCTCCAGCGTTACGGCCAGCCTTGATCGGTGCTTTGGGACTGGTCCGAAACGAGGGTGGAACGCCCGGTTGCGATCACGGTGACGGGCCGCGGTCAGCGTGCCGAACGGTCGATGAACATCATCTACCCGGCGAGCCCCGCCGGGCCGTCCCAGGACCAGCGCGGCACCGGCAGCCCTGAGGGCACCCTCGTCCCGGGCGGCGTCGATCGCCGCGAGGAAGCACACCAGGAAACGCTCGCCCAGGTCCGGCTCTTGTCCATGCGGGCAGGCTAGAGCTTGCGCCACTCGCCGGAACCCAGGGCCGAGGCGCCCTGCGGGCCCATCAGCGTCATGCCGCCGTCCACGAACACCGTCGCGCCCGTGACGTACGAGGCGGCCGGCCCGGCCAGGAAGGCCACGACGGCCGCGACCTCGCGGGCGTCGCCCGGCCTGGGGATCGGGTTGCCCGGCCGGCTGCCCTCCTGCGGCGGCAGGTCCTCCTGCCCCGTCATGGGGGTGGCGATCTCGCCCGGCGCCACCGTGTTGACGGTGATGCCGTGGTCGGCCAGCTCCAGCGCCAGCACCCGGCTGAGCATGCGCAGCCCGCCCTTGGCCGCGCAGTACGGGCCCGAGCCCATCTTCGGGTACTCCTCGTGCACGCTGGTGACGTTGACGATCCGGCCGCCCCGCCCGGTGGCCACCATGCGCCTGGCCGCCCGCTGGGCGCACAGGAACGCGCCGTCGAGGTCCACGGCCAGGACCTCCCGCCAGCGCTCGTACGCCATCTCCAGCAGCGGCTCGTGGCTGCCGGTGCCCGCGTTGTTCACCAGCACGCCGAGCCCGCCCAGCTCGCCGGCCAGCTCGTCCACGACCGCGGCGGCCCGTACGGGGTCGGTCAGGTCGTGCTGCCGGATCGCGGGCGCCCGCCCGTGGTCGCGGACGAGGCGGGCGGTCTCCTCGGCACCGTCGCGGTCGGAGCGGTAGGTGA
Organism: Nonomuraea sp. GTA35; assembly: GCF_041950525.1. Lineage (NCBI taxonomy): Bacteria > Bacillati > Actinomycetota > Actinomycetes > Streptosporangiales > Streptosporangiaceae > Nonomuraea > Nonomuraea sp. GTA35. Next base: position 21,406 of record NZ_JBGNUV010000029.1, read on the forward strand.
TGCCGACGTCGAAGCCCTGCTCGGCCAGCGCCACCGCGGTGGCCTTGCCGATGCCGGAGTCGGCTCCCGTGACGATGGCCACGGTGTCGTACGCGTCGTTCATGTTCCCTCCGGTTGTCGCAGGTACTCACCTGCAAGCCATATCGGGCTCACCTGCCCGACAGCATTCCTATCGATCAAGAGACTCTACGCTGCGTGGCCATATAACTACTTTTAGTAGCGACTGCCTGCCCGACCCCCCGGAGGAAGAATGCCCACGGACCCGACGGAAACCCGGCTCAGCCTGGACACCCGGGCCGCGCGCAACCTGGCCACGACCACCAAGACCCGTCCGCAGATGCAGGCCGTCAGCTCCCGCTGGCTGCTGCGCATGCTGCCCTGGGTCGACGTGCGCGGCGGGACGTACCGGGTCAACCGGCGGCTGACGCACCGGCCGGGGCGCGGGCGCGTCGGCGTGGTGCCGGGCGGGGCCGGCGACGTGCGGATCGTGCCGGGGACGCTGACGGAGATCCCCGCGCTGCGCGGCTTCGGCGACGACGGCGTGCTGACGGCCATCGCCGGCGAGTTCGCGGTGCGCGAGCTGCGGCCCGGAGACGTCGTCGCCGAGGAGGGCGATCCCGTCACCGGCGCCTGGGTGATCGCGCACGGCCGGGTCGAGCGCCTGTCCACCGGCCGGTACGGCGCCACGCAGTTCCTCGGCGTCATCGCCGACGGCGACCAGTTCGGCGACGAGGTCCTCGTCGAGGACGAGGCCCGCTGGCCGTGCACGTTCAGGGCCGCCACGCCGTGCACCGTCCTGTTCGCCCCGCGCGACGGCCTGCGGCGCGTGGCGGATCGCTCGGCCGCGCTGCGCGAGCACCTCGCGGGATACCTCGACACGCTGCGCAGGCCGGTCAACCGCCGCGGCGAGGCGGCCGTGCGCCTGTCGGCCGGTCACACCGGCGAGCCGGTCATCGACGGCACGTTCGTGGACTACGACCTGCACCCCCGCGAGTACGAGCTGAGCGTCGCCCAGACCATCCTGCGGGTCCATACCCGGGTCGCCGACCTGTTCAACGACCCGATGAACCAGATCGAGCAGCAGCTCCGCCTGACCATCCACGAGCTGCGCGAGCGCCAGGAGTCGGAGCTGCTCAACAACCGCGAGTTCGGGCTGCTCCACAACACCGACTACGACCAGCGCATCTACACCTGGTCGGGCCCGCCCACCCCCGACGACCTCGACGAGCTGATCAGCATGCGGCGCAAGACCCGGCTGCTGCTGGCCCATCCCAAGGCGATCGCCGCGTTCTTCCGCGAGTGCAACAAGCGCGGGCTGGTCGTGGGCAGCACCGAGGTGAACGGGCACGAGGTGCCGGCGTGGCGGGGCATCCCGATCTTCCCCTGCGGCAAGATCCCGATCTCGCCGCATCGCACCACGTCGATCCTGGCCCTGCGGACGGGCGAGGACGACCAGGGCGTGGTCGGGCTCTACCAGACGGGCATCCCCGAGGAGTTCGAGCCGGGGCTGAACGTGCGCTTCATGGGCATCAACGCGCAGGCCGTGATGTCGTACCTGGTCAGCGCCTACTACTCGGTGGCGATCCTGGTGCCCGACGCGATCGGGATCCTCGAGGACGTCGACGTCGCCGCCCCGCGCTCGTGACCCGCCCGCCCCAGGAAGAGGCGCGTTATGTCTGACATCCCAGCCGGGCCGACGGGCCTGGGCTCGTACACGCTCAGCCTGCGCTCGGCGCTGCGGCCGTACCGGCACACGTTCGAGGAGGGGGACGGGCACCAGCCGCCCTCCTGCGGCGGCTCCGGCAGGCTCGGCGGCCACAGCCTGTCGCCGCTGCCCTACCGGGAGCGCGACTGGGGGGACGGCACGTACCCGCCGCTCTACTGTCCCGAGGCCGACCGCGTGGACGACGTGCTGGGCGCGGAGGTGGACCGGCGGCTGGTGGCGTGGGCGGAGCGGATCGGGCTGCACGAGGGGCGGATGGCGGAGTTCGCCTCGACGGGGTTCGGGCGGCTGGCCATGCTCACCCACACCGACACCGACGACCCGGACATGCTGCTGATCGCGGCGCAGATGAACAGCGCCTGGTGGGCGGCCGACGACTACTACGCCGACGAGACCGATCTGGGCGCCACGCCCACCGAGCTGCCGCCGAGGCTGGCGCTGGTCATGTCGGCCATGGACCCGCCGCCGGACGCCGGCGGCTACACCGAGCAGCTCGAGGAGGCCATCAGGAGCGACCCCGTGCTGGTCGCGCTGCGCTCGGCCACCAGCCACGCCGCCCGCCACGCCACGTCGGCGCAGATCATGCGGCTGTGCAACATCACCAGCCAGATGTACGTGAGCTGGGCGGCCTACGCCGCCTGGCGCTTCCTGGAGACGCCGCCGCCGGTGTGGCGTTACCTGGCGGCCCGCCAGCACGACAGCTTCTACACCTCCATGGTGCTCATCGACATCGTCGGCGGCTACGAGCTGTCGCCGCACCTGTTCGCGGAGCGGCGCTTCCACACCGCCCTCATGCAGGCGGGCACCGCCGCCGTGCTGGTCAACGACCTGCACTCGGCGGCCAAGGAGGCGGCCGACGAGCTGCCCGACTCCAACGTGGTGCTGCTCATGGCCGCCGAGGAGGGCTGCTCGACCCGCGAGGCCGTCGAGCGCACGGTCCACCTGCACAACGAGTTCGTCCGCGGGTTCGAGCAGAGCCAGCGGGAGCTGTCCGCCCTGCCCTCCCCCGAGCTGAAGCGTTTCCTGCGCGGCGCGCAGGCGTGGATGGCCGGGGGCATCGAGTGGCACGGCAGTACGAGCCGCTACCAGTCCTGACCCGACGACCCCGTTGATCACAACCAGGAAGGAGCCCGAGGTGACCGTCACCCCGAACGCTGTCCCCGTTCTGAGCAGCCTCTACCAGCAGTCCGTCGCCGACTACTGGAATGCCGAGGAGAATCCGGTCAACCTGCGCCTGGGGGAGGTGGACGGCCTGTACCACCACCACTACGGCATCGGTGAGGTGGACTGGTCGGTGCTCGACGGCCCCGCCGAGACCCGGGAGAGACGCGTCGTCAACGAGCTGCACCGGCTGGAGAGCGCGCAGGCGGAGACGCTCATCGCGCATCTCGGCCCGCTCCGCCCCGAGCACCGCGTCATGGACGCCGGGTCGGGCCGCGGCGGCTCCAGCTTCCTGGCCAACCTGCGCACCGGCTGCCAGGTGGACGGCGTGTCGATCTCCGAGTCCCAGGTCGCCTTCGCCAACCAGCAGGCCAAGGAGCGCGGCGTGGACGACAAGGTGCGCTTCCACTTTCGCAACATGCTCGACACCGGCTTCCCCACCGGCGACTTCCAGGCCATCTGGAACAACGAGAGCACGATGTACGTCGAGCTGTCGCTGCTGTTCGCCGAGCACTCCAGGCTGCTGCGCCGCGGCGGCCGCTACGTCTGCATCACCGGCTGCTACAACGACGCCTACGGCCTGCCCTCGCGCGCCATCAGCCAGATCAACGCCCACTACATCTGCGACATCCATTCGCGCAGCACCTACTTCAAGGAGCTGGCCGCACACCGCCTCGTGCCGGTGAGCGTGGTGGACCTCACGGCGGCGACCATCCCGTACTGGGAGCTGCGGGCCAGGACGCATCTGGCCACCGGGATCGAGGACGCCTTCCTGGAGGCGTACAAGAGCGGCAGCTTCCAGTACCTGCTGATCGCGGCCGACCGGGTCTGACGCCCGGCCTGCTCCCCTCCCCTGCCCTCCCCTTTCGCCCGGCAGCCCTCCACGCGGCGACGCGCCCCTGCCGGGCCATCGGCGACCGCACGACGGCTCGTAGTCTCCGGATGGAGGCCATGAGAGCGGCTTGCGGCGGGAGATCTTTCACCTCGGTGTCATGATCCGGCGGCGAGCGGTCTCCAGGCGAAGGCGTCCGCCCGGCGCTCGATCCGGCCCAGGCCGGGGAAGGGCAGGTGGTAGGCGTGCACCAGCAGGCTCTCGTCGGCGGCCCAGGCCAGCAGCCGGCGGCGGCTGCCGACCGAGCGGGCGGCGTCGTGGTCCCAGGGCGTGCGCCACGCGGGGTGGGCGAGCTGGAGCGGGTCGTAGAAGGTGTCGCCGAGGCAGAGCAGCCGTTCCCCGCGCGAGCGCAGCAGGACTGCCGTGTGTCCCGGGGTGTGGCCGGCGGCGTCGACGGTGTGCACGCCGGGCAGGAGCTCGATGCCGTACTCGACGGGGCGCAGCCGCTCGCCGAAGAGCCTGATCACCTCCTGCGCGGGCCGGCGCTGACGCACAGGCAGTTGTACCCGCAGGTCAGTGTGGTCCTGCCGAGCCCTTCCTCCGCTGTGGCGGCCCGCAGCTCGTGCTCCGGCACCCCCGTGGCGGGGGTGTAGAACTCGGCCAGCGGCGGCTCCCAGGGCGGCTCGGGCTGGCCGTCGCTGATGACGGCGCACGACAGGTCGCCGACCGTGAAGCGGTGGATCATCGTGTCTCCTGAAATCCGGTTGCCAAGGGGGCGCCCCGCCTTCCAGGATCATGCCGTGTGACGACTGCACATGAGAGCGACGTCCCCCGCCCGCTGGCGCTGGTGACCGGTGTCGGCCGCACGGTCGGCATCGGCGCGGGCATCGCCGAACGGCTCGCGGCGGACGGCTGGAACGTCGCCTTCACCTTCTGGACCCCGTACGACGAGCGCATGACCTGGGGCGTCGAGCCCGGCGCGACCGGCGCCATCACCGAAGCCCTGGCCACCCACGGCGCGGCCACCGCCGCCGTCGAGGCGGACCTGTCGGACCCGGACGCCCCGGCGTCCGTCTTCGACGAGGTCGAACGCCGCCTCGGCACGGTCACGGCCCTGGTGATGTGCCACTGCGAGTCGGTCGACTCCGGCCTGCTCGACACCACCGTGGAGAGCTTCGACCGGCACTTCGCGGTCAACGCGCGGGCCACGTGGCTGCTGATCCGCGAGTTCGGCCGCCGCTTCAGCGGCGCGCACGGCACCGGCCGGATCGTCGCGCTCACCAGCGACCACACGGTCGGCAACCTGCCCTACGGCGCCAGCAAGGGCGCCCTGGACCGCATCACGCTGGCCGCCGCGCACGAGCTCGCCCACCTGGGCGTCACCGCCAACGCCGTCAACCCGGGGCCGGTGGACACCGGCTGGATGTCGCAGGAGATCCGCGAGCAGATGCTGCGCCTCACCCCGCTCGGCCGCCTCGGCACGCCGCACGACACGGCGAACCTCGTGTCGTTCCTGTGCTCGCCGCAAGGCCAGTGGATCAACGGGCAGCTCCTGATGAGCAACGGCGGCCTCGGCTAACGGGGGCAGGGCCCGGGGCGGGGACCACGACGTCCGGTCCAGTGGCGGTCTGCACGGGCCCGGTCCCCGGCAGGCGGATCAGCGGGTCGCCGTCGCCTTCGCCGGAGGGGTGGTGGGCCAGGCGGGCAATCGGGTATCTGAGCTGTGCGAACCTTTGCCATGCCGTGGTCCGGGCCGAGGGTCGTTCGGCGGGCGTACGGGAAGGTTCGAGGTCGGATCGGCTCAAACCTCACCGGACCGGAGATGATCGTGCCCGCCAAACCCAGAAGCAGCACCAGAGCGACGACGAAGAAGCAGTCGAGCAGCCAGCCGTGGCTGCACGTGGACGGCACCGAGATCCAGGAGTTCGGCACCGTCAGGACGTGGCCGCTGGGCCTGTCGGACGAGGCCCGCGAGTACTCCTGCGAGCGGCTGAACCAGATCCTGGCCGACACGCAGATCCTCTACGCGCTCTACAAGAAGCACCACTGGCTGATGCGCGGCCCCACCTTCTACCAGCTCCACCTGCTGCTGGACAAGCACGCCGAGGAGCAGCTCAAGCTGGTCGACCTGATCGCCGAGCGGGTACAGACGCTGGGCGGCATCGCGGTGGGCGACCCGCGGCACGTCGCGGAGATCACCGTGGTGCCGCGCCCGCCGAACGGCGCCGAGGAGGTGCCGGCGATGTTGTCGCGGCTGATCGAGGCGCACGAGACGATCCTCATCGCCTCGCACGACGCCGCCACCCGTGCCCAGGAGCTGGGCGACGACGGCACCAACGACCTGCTGGTCTCCGACGTGATCAGGACCGGGGAACTGCAGACCTGGTTCCTGGTCGAGCACCTGGTGGACACGCCGCTCGTGGAGACGCCGCACAACGGGCATGGCCGCGCGCCGCGCCGCGCCGCCCGCTCCTCCAAGTAGCCTCAGCCCTCGCGGCGGCCTCCAGCCGGATGACGACCGCCTCGCCGCCCCGGGGGTGCGAAGACGCGCTCGCTGACCGGGTTCGGCAGGCGGAGGCCGCCGGGCTCGGGCACGCGGGTCAGCTCTCCACGCCGAACCCGTCGAGCGACTCGCGTTCCTCCTGCGTACGCAGCTCCTGGAAGACCGTGATGTGCAGCCCCGCAGGCGCGTCGAGCCGGGCGTTCAGCGACTCCCACGGCGTGACCGTGGGCGGCGCCACCTCGGTCGCGCCCGCCGAGACCAGCCGCCGCGTGGTGCCCCTGGCGTCGTCCACCTCGAACGCGACCCGGATCTTGGGCGCCACCTGCCGCCCCACCTCGACCTCGTCGATCATGACCTTCTGCGCCGGGTTGGCGATCTCCAGCGTGGCGCGGCCCGCGTCGAGGATCGTCACGCGGGCGCCGTCCCCGCCGGAGAACGCGGCCTGCTCGGGCAGGCCCAGCACGTCGCGGTAGAAGGCCAGCGCGGCCTCGTAGTCCTCCGCCTCGACGACCAGCCTGAGCTGGCGGACCGGGCCGTCCGGGGTGGTGGGGTGCGTGGTCATGGGCGGGCTCTCCTTCACGGGGTTGCGCTTTCTCCCGTAACAACCGGGCGGCCCTGTCACTTCATCCCCACGGCTATGATCTTGGAATTTCTTTCCGCGCCCTGGAGGACGAGGTGCTCACGAACCTGACCGCCGCGCTGGCCCTGACCGCCGTGCTCGGCGCCCCGCCCGCCGGCACGGAGCTGCCGGGCACCGCCGCGAAGATCGTGGCCGATCTCGCGGGCCGCCCCGTCCAGCTCAGCTACTACGCCGGCGCCAAGAGCCGACCCCCGGCGTTCGAGACCTGCGTCCCCGGGCGCCCGGGGACGTGGCCGGTCAGTACTGCACCCACAGGTTGTACAGGCCGGGCGCGGTCCAGTTGGTCGGGATGACGGTCTCGCAGTAGTACGAGCTCCAGGTGTGGTCGGCCTGGCCCTGCCGGCCGAACCACTGACACTGGTCGGGCCAGCCGTAGCTGCCGTGCTTGACGTAGGCGGCGGAGGTGGAGGCCGCCAGGGCAGGGGAAGCGAGAGCGGGTGCGGCGACGAGGGCGGCCAGCGCGAGCGCGGCAAGTAAGCGGGACTTCATACAGGAAAGTTAACTAACAATTTGGGCACCGGCAATGCCCGTTCCGCCCTGCCTTCGGCGCCCGAGGGGCGGCCGGGTCGCTCAGGGCTGGGTGCCTGGCGGCGCCGCGGTCGTGTTCCTGCTGGGCGGCGAGCCGATCCGGTCTCACCTACGATCTCGGGGTGATCACCTTGCATGACATCCTCGCCGGCGCGGAGAGCGGGCGTACGCCCGAGCCGGGCACCGGTCCCACGATCGTCCCGCAGCCCTCCCCTCGCGACGCGGGAGTGATCGCCTTCACCGGCCACAACGTGATCTACGCCGACGTCGGCGAGGAGTGGATCAGGTCCCGGATCCCCGAGGGCGACCTGTCGGCGCCGCTCAACCCGCCCTTCCTCAGGGATCTGGAGGAACGCATGGGGCGCCGGGTCGACACCATCGACATGCTCGCCGTGGGTGGCCCCTGCGCCGGTGACCCGCCGATCGACCTGGCCGAGGTCACGGACGCGGCGCACCCGCGTGTCCTGCGCGCCCACCGCCGCCGCGCCGGCGTACGCGTCTGGACCTGCCCGGGAGGGCTGCTGGTCGTGGGGCGGGGAGTCGCGGGGCGATGGGAGGTCGCGATCGAGGTCGAGCCGCCCGGCCGGGGGCGCGGGCTGGGCCGGGCGCTGGCCCGGGCCGCCCGGCATCTCGTCGAGCGGCCGCTGTGGGCCCAGATCGCGCCGGGCAACGCGGCGAGCGTCCGGACGTTCCTCGCCGCCGGCTACGTCCCCATCGCCGCCGAAGCGCTGCTCGTCCCGGCCCCTACGACCGTCCGGGACGCCCACGGGCCGCGGTGACGGCCCGCTTTCCCGGGCCGCTTTGAGGGCCGCTTTGAGGGGCCACTTTGACGGGCCGCCGTAATGGGCCGCCGTAACGGGCCGCCGTAACGGGCCGCCGTAACGGGCCGCCGTAACGGGCCGCCGTAACGGGCCGCCGTAACGGGCCGCCGTAACGGGCCGCCGTAATGGGCCGCCGTGCCGGAGCCGGCGGGCGCCCCGCCGGTCCGGCCCGATGACGGCTCAGAGGTACCGCGGGAACAGGTCCGTCGTCGGCCAGGTCGTCACCTTGCCGATCTCGGCGTTCATGCGCGGGCTGAGCACGTCGAAGTCCGGCGACCCGCTCTCCTCGTTCCGGTTGAACAGGGCGGCGTAGGTGAAGCCGTTCTGGAGCCGGGCGGTGTAGGTGTAGGTGCCCGGCAGCCCGCCGCTGTGCCAGGTGTTGAGGTGCCCCGTGACCTGCCGGACCCACAGGCCGGCGCCGTACCAGGAGCCGCTTTCGGTGACGCCGATCTCCGGCTTGGCCACCATCCTGCCGATGGAGGTGGCGTTCAGCACCGTGCCGGGGGCGTCGAGGATGCGGGCGAAGCGCACCAGGTCCACCGCCGAGGCCAGCCAGCCGCCGCCCGGCCCGCGGTTCTCCATGCTGAAGGCGCCGTACGGGGCCGGCACCGTCGCGCCGGACGCGTCGGTGACGGTCCTGCTCGTCTGCGCCGACTCGTAGACGACCTCGCCGGGCGCGGCCTGCGCCTTGAGGGTACGGCCGAGCCGCATGCGGGTGATGCCGGCGGGCGCCAGGATCTTCTGCTTCACGTACGTCTCGTACGCCATGCCCGACGCCTTCTCGACGATCATGCCGAGCAGCAGGTAGCCGTAGTTGCTGTAGGCGTACCTGCTGCCGGGCGCGAAGTCGAGGGGGCGGCCGCCGGCGTACCGGACGATGTGGTCGCGCGTGATCGGCAGCGTGACGCCCAGCGACCGGGAGATGGTGTGGTCCAGGTAGAGGTAGTCGCCGGAGATGTCGCGGTCCCACCCGCCCGTGTGCTGCAGCAGCCGCCACACCGTCACGTTCGCCAGCCGGGGGTCGGCCGTGGTCGGCAGCCCGAGCAGGGCGACGACGGACGCGCCGAGGCTCAGCCTGCCGTCCTGCGCCAGCCTCATGATCGCCACGGCGGTGATGTGCTTGCTCAGGCTGGCGATGCGGAACAGCGAGGTGGGGGTGAACGTCGGCACGGCCGGGTCGTCACTGTAGCGGTAGGCCCTGGCCAGCACGAGCTTGCCGTTCTTGGTGATGGCGAGCTGCGCGCAGGAGATGGCGCGCTCCACGACGTAGGTCTTCATCACGTTGTCGAAACCGGCGAGCGCGGCCGGCGCCACGCCGGCGGTCTGGACCGTCGCGGCGAACGCCGGGCGGGAGGCGGTCCCCATCGCCAGGGCGGGCAAAGTGACGGCGCCCGCCGCCAGGAAACGCCGCCTGCTCAGGCCGTTCGACACGGACGGGTGCGGCTGGTTGATCGTCATGGTCAGATGTCTAGTGGATCATCGGCCGTAATGGGATGGTTTCGACCTTTTTGCCGCCACAGGTAGCGCCTGCAGATGTCCGTGACCTCCGGCCTGGCCGTTGAGCGCCGGGCGCCCGATTGCGAAAGTCCTCCAAGTTGCGGCAAATCACCCGCCAATCTAGACCCGATTTATGCCTATTTATCCATTTATGTCGTGATTTGCGTTGTTGGCGGGGGAAGCACCTGTGAGGCGGCCCGAGCGAGGCCGGACCGGATGCCGCGACATCCGGCAGGCGGGGAGAACCGGCCACGGCACCGCTGAGCCGTCGTCCGCAGCGGACGAAGCCAGAACTCCGGAGGGAGCGTTCCGATGACCTTTCACACCCACCACACACGGCAGATGACCGGCTGGGTGGGCTGGATCTGGTTCGGCGGCATGATGATGGTCCTCGCCGGGCTGTTCAACGTCATCACCGGCCTGACCGCCGCCTTCGCCAACCGCATCTACGTGCAGACACCCAACCGGCTCCTGCTCTTCGACCTCACCACCTGGGGCTGGCTGCACTTCGCCCTCGGCTTGCTCCTCCTGGCCACGGGCATCGCCATCACCGTCGGCCAGGCCTGGGCCCGGATGGTCGGCGTCGTCCTGGTGATGCTGAACGCCCTGACACAGCTCACCTGGATCGCGGTGAACCCGTGGTGGTCGCTCGCCGTCATCGCGGTCGACGTGCTCGTGCTGTACGCCCTCATCGTCCACGGCCGCGAGGCCGAACTCGACTGACGCCGGCCGGCGCCGCCTGGTAGGCGGCGCCCACCGGTGGCCCCGTACGCGAGGGGCCGGGGACGGGTCTGTTCGGCGTGCCGCTCACTGGTTACCGTCCGAGTCATGGCCGATTTCGAGCAATACCCGTTCGGGCCGGGCCCACGAGGGGCTCTGGCCGACGCGTACGCCGTGCGCCGGGACAAGGACCCGCTGGGGAAGGTGCGGCTGCCCAGCGGCTGCACGGCCTACCTCACCACGACGTACCAGGACACGCTCGCCGCGCTGAGCGACCCGCGTTTCGGCAGCGACCTCAGCCGTCCCGGCTCGCCCCGCATGTTCAGCGGGTTCTCCCTGTTCAACACGCCGGGGATGCTCTCCAGCATGGACCCGCCCGAGCACACCAGGCTGCGCAGGCTGCTGTCCGGGGTGTTCACGCCGCGCCAGGTCAACGGGTGGCGGCCCCGGCTGCGGGCGCTCACCGCCGAGCTGGTCGACGCCCTGCCCGGCGAGTTCGACTTCGTGCGCGACTTCGCCTTCCCGCTGCCCGTCCAGGTCATCTGCGACGTCATGGGCGTGCCCGGCATCGACACCGAGCGGGTACGGGCCTGGTCGGACGCCATGCTCTCCACCTCCAGCCTGTCGCCGGAGGAGCAGATGGGCGCCGCCATGGAGTTCGCCGCGTACATCTCCGAGGTGATCGCCGCGCACCGGGACGAGCCGGGCGACGGCCTGCTCGCCACGATGATCCACGCCCGCGACGGCGAGGACCGGCTGAGCGAGGAGGAACTGGTGACCAACACGCTGGTCCTGTTCCTGGCCGGGCACGAGACGACCGGGACCGCGCTGTCCAGGTCGATGTTGCGGCTGCTGAATCCGCGCGAGGGTTACGCGCGGCTGGCCGGTGACCCCGGGCTGATCCCGGGCACGGTGGAGGAGCTGCTCAGGCTGGAGATCGTCGGCGACAGCCCGTTCCTGCGGGTGGCCAGGGAGGAGGTGGAGCTGCCCTCCGGCACCGTACGCGAGGGCGAGGCCGTGATCCCCTCCGTCTCCTCGGCCAACGTCGACCCGTCGGTCTTCCCCGACCCGGACGTGTTGCGGCCCGAGCGGCAGGCCACGCACCTGACCTTCGGGCGCGGAGCGCACTTCTGCCTGGGCGCGAACCTGGCGCGGATGGAGCTGCAGGAGATCCTGGGCGTGCTGGTGACGCGGCAGCCGGACCTCAGGCTGGCCGGGCAGGCCGAGGACGTGCCGTGGACCGAGGGCGTCCTCACCGTACGGCCGGCGGAGCTGATCGTCCGCAAGGAATGACCTCCGGGCCGCCACCGCTCCCACGGGGTCACTCATGGCCGATCATGACCCCTGGGTTCCCGGCTGCGGCGAGGTTAAGATCGGCTGGTGACGCTTCATGACCGAAGGGCCTTCATCATCGGCGGCACGGGGCAGATCGGCCGGGCCACGGCCGCCCGGCTCGTCGCGGCCGGATACGCGGTGACCCTCGGGCACCGCCGGCCCCGTCCGGGCGCCGTGGAGCCGGACGGGGTGGTGTCGGTCCAGGTCGACCGGGCCGACACCGAGGCGCTGCTGAAGGCTCTCGACGGCCACGACGTGGTGGTGGACACGGTCGCGTTCACCCCGCACCACGGCGAGCAGCTCGCCCGGCTGGCCGGCCGCGTCGGCTCGCTGGTGGTCATCTCGACGGGAGCGGTCTACCAGGCTCCCGGCCTGCCGGTGCCGATCCCGGAGACGTGGCCGACTGTCGAGCGTGAGGCCCACGACTATCCGGCGGGGAAGGCGGCGCTGGAGCGCCGCCTGCTGGCGACGCCCGGCCTGCCGGTCAGCATCCTGCGGACGGGCGTGCTGCACGGCCCGCACGGCAAGTCGCTGGATCACTGGTCGTTCATCAAGCGGGCGCTGGACAAGCGGCCGCACGTGGTGCTCGCCCAGGACGGGCGCAGCCGCTTCCCCACCTCGGCGGTGGCGAACGTCGCCGAGCTGATCCTGCTGTGCGCGCGGCGCCCGGCGGCCCGGGTGCTCAACATCGCCGACGACCCGCTGACCGTCGCCGAGATCGGCGCCAGGATCTTCGCCGTCATGGGCCACGAGGCGCAGATCGTCACCTTCGCGGGCCCGTCGCGCCCGGACGGCCTGGGCTTCCATCCGTGGAACGTGCCGGAGCCGATCGTGTTCAGCATGGACAGGGCCCGGGCCGAGCTCGGCTACCGCCCCGCCGTCTCCTACGACGACGCGCTGCGCCAGGACATCGAGTGGGCCGTCGCCGCCGTGTCCGAGGCGGAGGCGGGCGGCGGCGGCTGGCAGGACGTCTTCCCTGATCTGGTCGCCCGCCACGGCTCCGGCGCCTGGTTCCCCTACGCGGCCGAGGACGCCTACGTCGCCGGCGCGTAGGCGGCGCTACCAGGCGACGGGCATCGCGTGCAGCCCGAAGAACGGGGCGTCGTAGGCGAAGGACAGCTCCTCGAAGCCGACCGCCAGGCGCAGCGAAGGCATCCTGGCCAGCAGCGTGCCGACGGCGATCTGCAGCTCGGCGCGGGCGAGGTTGCGGCCGATGCACTGGTGCACCCCGTGGCCGAAGGCCAGGTGGTGGTTGGCGGGCCGGTGGATGTCGAAGTCGTCGGGGTTCTGGAACGCCCGCGCGTCGCGGTTGGCGGACGCGGCCAGCACCGTCAGGCGATCGCCGGCGCGGATCCGCGCGGAGCCGATCTCCATGTCGCCGGTCGCGACCCGGTCGAAGCTGACCCAGTCCTGCACGGAGTGGAAGCGCAGCAGCTCCTCGATCGCGCCCGGCAGCAGGCCGGGGTCGGCGCGCAGCGCGGCGAGCTGCGCCGGGTGCCGCAGCAGCGTGAGCACGCCCATGGAGATCGTGTTCGCCGGCGAGTCGTAGCCGGCGAGCAGCAGGAGGAACCCGATGTTGATCAGCTCGTCCGTGGTCAGCTCGCCGGTGGGCAGGTGCCGGGCGGCCAGCCGACGGATCATGCCCCGGTGCGGTTCGCGCCGCGCGCCGCTGATGAGTTCGCGCAGGTAGCCGCGGACGTCGCTGGACGCCTGGGCCGCCACGCTCGGGTCCATGCTCGTCACCGACAACATGCGCAGCCGCGACTCGAAGAAGTCGTGGTCGCCGGCCGGGACGCCGAACAGCTCGCACAGGACTCGCGACGGGACCCGGCGGGCGTACGAGGCGACGAGGTCGGCGGGCGGCCCGGCTTCCAGCAACTCGTCGATCGCCGTGTCGGCGATGCGCTGGAGGGCCGGCCGCATGGCCTCCATCGGGCGGGCGCCGAGCTCCGGGATCAGCAGGCGGCGGAACCGGGTGTGCTCAGGTGGATCCAGGTCGACGAAGAAGCCGTCGTCGGGGCGGTCGTCGTCGGGGCCGCGCGGCCGTTCGGGGCGTCCGGTGCTGGAGCTGATCCTCGGGTCGCTGAGGATCTGCCGCGCCTCGGCGTAGCGGGTGACCGCCCAGACCGGCGCGCCGTTGGGCAGGGCCGCCCGGACGACCGGCGCGGTGGCGCGCATCCGCCGGTACTCGTCCGGCGGTGCGAGCGGGCAGGTCCGCGCCATCGGGAAGGCCGGGGTCGGGTCGTGCTCCGATGTGCTCATCGTGCTTCCCCGTTCGAGCCGGACACCACTCCGGCGAGGTAGTCGGAGACGGCGGCGATGGTCGGCTGCGCCCAGAGCAGCGTCGCCGGTAGCGAGCACCGGAATCGTTGCTCCAGCCGCCGCCTGACGACCACGGTGAGCACCGAGTCCAGCCCCTGCTCGATCAGCGGCCGGTGTGGTGACAGGTCGGCGGGGGCGAGCCGCATCTCCTTGGCGATCTGCGCGCCGACCTCCTCGATCAGGAAGGCGCGCAGTTTCTCCGGCTCCAGATCGGCGAACGATTCGGTGAGCCGCTCGCGGCCGGCCCCGTTCTCCCCGGGAGCCGGCGTGTCGATCACGGGGTACCGCAGGCCCGACAGCCAGCCGAGCACGTCGCCGGCCTGGCCGGTCACCAGGACGTGCACGGTGTCGGCCCGCTCGGGGTCGAGCCACACCTCGATGGTCACCAGGTCCGGCGGTGCTGCGACCGTGACCAGCCGGTCGACGTTCGTCACCATGCGCAGCAGCGGGTCGCCGGGGAACGCGCTCGGCGCCACCGACATCGCGGCGTCCAGAACGGGCGCCCAGGTGGCGGCCGGCCCGCAGCGTACCCGGGCGCGCAGCGCGCCGTGCCCGCGCCGCAGTTCCTCGACGCTCCAGTCGAAACCGGTGTGCGGCACGCCGACGGCGGCCAGCCGGCGGGCGACCAGGCCGGGTTCCGCCGAGGGGAGCGGCTGCCGCGGAGATGCCGGTGGCTGTCCCGGCTCGCCGGGGATCCGGGCGGTGGCGATCGGCTGCCATGCGGCCTCGGGCTGGCCGGCGAGGCGGGCGGCCAGCCGCACCTCGGCGCCCTGCCGGACGATCTGGACCTCGCGGCGGTCGGCGGTCAGCAGCGGCGCCGACATCGTCACCTCGCCGAGCGCCCGGCGGCCGGCGGCGGCGAAGAATGTCGCGGCGAGAACCGCGGCCGGTACGATCTCCACGCCCTCGATCGCGTGGCTGCCGGGATAGGGCCGGGTCTGGTCGTCCAGGACGGTCCGCCACAACCGGACGTCCGTCCCGGCGACGTCGACATGATCGCCCAGCAGCGTGTGCGTGTCCGGGTCGTGGCCGCGTCCGCCGGTGTCGGGGGGCGATGGCGGGCGCCAGTGCCTGCGGCGCTGCCAGGGGTAGGCCGGGAGCACGACCGGCCCGCCGGCGGGTTGCAGCCGGCGCCAGTCCACGTCGAGGCCGGCGCAGTGCGCCGCGGCCACGGCGTTGAGCAGGGCCGCCTGGGCCGGCCGGTTGCGGCGCAGCGACGCGCCCACGAAGACGTCCTCGTGCCCGCCTTCGTTCAGCGTCTCCAGCACCGAGTGCGTGACGACCGGGTGCGCGGAGATCTCGATGAACGCGCGGTACCCGTCGGCGGCGGCCGCGGTGACGGCATCGGCCAGGCGCACCGGCCGGCGCAGGTTGGCCGCCCAGTACGCGCCGTCGAAGCCCGGCGCCGTCCGCGGGTCGTCCAGCGTCGTGGAGTAGACGGCGATGCCGGGGAGGCCGGGCGTCAGGCCGGCCGCGGCCGCGGTCAGGTCCGCCAGGAGCGGGTCCATCTGCGGGCCGTGGAACGCCACGTCCGAGGCCACCCGGCGGGCCGGGATCCCCTCCTCGAGCCAGCCCGCCAGCACCTCTGCCACGGCGTCCGGCTCGCCCGAGACGACCGTGGAGCCGGGTGACGACGCGATCGCGGCGACCACGCCGGGATGGTCCGCCAGCCGCCGCGCCGTCTCGTCGAACGGCAGCCGCACCATGGCCATCGCGCCCCGGCCGGCGACCCGGCGGAGCAGGCGGGATCGCCGGCAGATCAGCCGGGCGCCGTCCAGGCGGCTCAGCGCTCCGGCCGTCACCGCGGCGGCGATCTCGCCGACCGAGTGGCCGATCACGGCGTGCGGGCGCACCCCGTGCTGCCGCCACAGCTCGGCCAGGCCGAGCTGCATCGCGAAGATCATGGTCTGGACGTGGTCGACCTCGGTGAGCTCTCCCCCTTCGAGCATCCGCCGCGGCGAGAACCCGATCTCGTCGGCGAACACCGGTTCCAGCTCGTCGATGACGGCGGCGAACGCCGGCTCGGCGGCCAGCAGTTCCCGGCCCATGCCGGCCCACTGCGAGCCGTGGCCGGAGAACACGAACACCGGCCCGGGGCCGGGATCGCCGAGTGGCCGCCCCGTGGTCACCGCGTCGTCCGGCGCGCCGGCCGCCAGGTTGCGCAGCCCGCGGGTCAGCTCGGCCTCGTCGCGGGCGGCCACCACCGCCCTGTGCTTGAGGTGGGTCCGGCGCAGGGCGAGCGTGTGCCCGAGGCCCGGCAGCGGCACCCGGCCGACGACGCCGGCGAGGTCGCCCGCGGCCTGCCGCAACGCCTGCCGCGACGCGGCGGACACCGGGAACAGGCGCCCGGCGGGCCCCTCGGCGGGCGCCGGCGCCGGAGGCCCCTGTTCGAGGATCACGTGGGCGACGGTCCCGCCGTAGCCGAAGGCGGAGACCGCGGCGCGGCGCGGACCCGCGGAGGCGGGCCACGGCGCCGGCGCGCCGACCACGCGCA
This sequence comes from Nonomuraea sp. GTA35, assembly GCF_041950525.1. Taxonomy (NCBI): domain Bacteria; kingdom Bacillati; phylum Actinomycetota; class Actinomycetes; order Streptosporangiales; family Streptosporangiaceae; genus Nonomuraea; species Nonomuraea sp. GTA35. Next base: position 37,982 of record NZ_JBGNUV010000029.1, read on the forward strand.
GCCCGGCGCCCGCCCAGTCCACGGCCGGGGTGGGCTCCGTGAGCCGGCTCGGCGGGAGCTCGCCATGCTCGACCGCCAGGACGGCCTTGACCAGGCCGGCGATGCCGGCGGCGCCTTCGAGGTGACCGATGTTGGACTTCGCGGAACCGATCAGGCACGGCTGGTCCGCTGGCCTGCCCGCCCCGTACACGGCGGCCAGCGCGCCGGCTTCGAGCGGGTCGCCGACCGCGGTGCCGGTTCCGTGCGCCTCGACGTAGCCGACGGTGCGGGGATCGACGCCGGCCTGCCGCAGGGCGCGGCGCATGACGTGCTCCTGCGCCTGGCCGCACGGCGCCATGATGCCGACGGTGCGGCCGTCCTGGTTGACGGCGCTGCCGAGGACGGTCGCGAGCACCGGGTCGCCGTCCCGCACGGCGTCGCGCAGCCGCTTGAGCACCACGACCGCCGCGCCCTCGCCGCGCCCGTACCCGTCGGCGGCGGCGTCGAACGACTTGCTGCGCCCGTCCGGCGCGAGGGTGCCGGCGGCGTCCAGGGTCAGCGTCTCCCCGGGGGACAGGATGAGGTTGACCCCGCCCGCCAGTGCCACGTCGGTCTCCCCCGCCCGCAGGGCCTGCACGGCCAGGTGGACGGCGACCAGGGACGCCGAGCAGGCCGTGTCCACGGCCAGGCTCGGGCCGCGCAGGTCCAGCGCGTGCGACACCCGGTTGGCCACCGCGCAGGTGGCGGCGCCGATCCCGGTGAACGCCTCGACGTCGGGCAGGTCCTCGAGCAGCCGGTGCCCGTAGTCGCCGGTGCAGACGCCCACGTACACGCCCGCGTCGGTGCCGGCCAGCGCGCCGGCGGGGATCCCGGCGTGCTCCAGGGCCTCCCACGCGGTCTCCATCACCAGGCGCTGCTGCGGGTCCATCAGCTCGGCCTCGCGCGGCGAGAGCCCGAAGAACTCCGCGTCGAAGTCCGCCACCTCGCTCAGGAAGTGGCCGCGCGGCACCGTGCGGCGCACCGCCGCCGCGTAGGACGGGCCGCGCCCGGCGTAGTCCTGCCAGCGCCCGGCGGGCGCCGGCCCGCTGGTGTCCCGTCCCTGGCACAGCAGGTTCCAGTACGCGTCGGCCGAGTCGGCGCCGCCGGGCAGCCGGCAGCCGATGCCGATCACCGCGATCGCTTCGGACGGCCGGTCCATCACGCGTCCCCTTCCCGCCTCGGCGACCACGCGGGCGTCTCGAGAATCTCCACGACGGCGGCGGAGATGGTCACGCCGGGGCCGTAGGCGAACATCAGGAGATGGTCGCCGGGCCCCAGGCCGCCGCCGCGCACCAGGTGTTCCAGGGCGAGCACCTGGTCGCTGGCCCCGCAGTGGCCGATGGTCCGGCCGAACTCCCAGGTCGAGCGGGACGCGGGGATGCCCAGCCGGTGCTCGCAGATCTGCTCGGCGATCTCCCGGGAGGTGTTCATGCAGGTCACCCGGGTCACGTCCGCCGCCTTGACGCCGGCCTCCGACAGGGCGCGGTCGATCACCTCGACCATGCGTTCGTCCAGCGTCACCAGCACCATGGTCCCTTCGCCGCCGGCGACCGCGCGGCGCCGGAACGTGTCGTTGTGCGCGGCGAAGTCCACCGTCCTGCCCTCGGTGACGCCCGGCGGGAACAGCGGCTCGGCGCACCGGTGCATCTCCTCGGCCTGCGACACCGACATCGTGCTCACCGAGGCCAGCCGGGCGAATCCCGGCTCGGTGTCGAGCACGACGGCGCTGGCCGCGTCGCCGGCGATGGCCCCGGGCAGCATCCGCCAGCGGTCGGCCAGCGGGGTGCCGTAGTTGTCGGCGGCGACCAGCAGCGCCGCCTGCCGCCCGGGGTCGGCTCGCAGGTAGCTCGCGGCCAGTTCCAGGGCCGCGAACATGCCGTTGCAGCCCTGCTTGAGCTGGGTCGACAGGACGCCGTCGCCGACCAGATGGCGCTGCACGTAGGCCTGCGGTGGCCAGCCTTCCGGGCCCTGGTGCCAGGTGGAGGTGTAGAGGAGGAGGTCCAGCTCGGCAGGGGGGCGGCCGCTGCGGGCCAGCGCGGTGCGTGCCGCCCGTAACGCCATCTCCGGCGCCGGGAGGTCACCGGCCACCGCGACGGAGGCGATCCCGTGCAACTCGGCCTCCTCTGCCGGGTACCAGCCCGCCGCCACCGCGTGATCCACCGCCACGGTGTCGGGCAGGTACGAACCGACGCCGCTGATGTACATGTCCGCCGTCTCCATATCGCCTCCCGGCTCGCTCGAACAGGTCAGTCCGGCCTTCCGGAGGCGTACTCCGGCGGGATGTCCAGGATCCGCAGGACGGCGCAGGCCAGGGTGGTGCCGGCGCCGAACCCGACGAGCAGCAGGTGGTCGCCGGGGGCCAGCGCTCCGGTGGCGAGCAGGTGGTCCAGGGCGACGAACTGGTCGCTGACCCCGAGGTGCCCGACGCGGGCGCCGTACTCCCAGGTGGTGTCCGCCAGGGTCAGACCGAGCCAGTTGACGCCGCGGTGCTCCACGTCGTCCCGGCGTACGTGGGGGAAGGCCGCCCGCGCCACGTCGTCGAGCGTGATCTCCGCCTCCTTGAGGGTGCGGTCGACCAGCTCCATCATCGTCGCCTGGATCGCCAGCATCACCCGGGCGCCGTCACCGTCCAGCAGGCGCCTGCGGAACTCCCGGTTGCGCGCGGCGAAGTCCAGTGGCCGGCCCACGGTCGCGTCCGGCGGGAACATCGGCACGCCGCCGTCGTTGACGGCCTCGGCCTCCGGCAGCACGGTCACGTTGACCGACCGCAGCTCGGCGAAGCCGGTGTCCGTGGTGACGAGCAGCGCGCAGCCGGCGTCGCCCATCACGGTGCCCTCGATCATCCGCCACCGGTCGACCAGCGGGGTGCCGTGGTTGTCGGCGCCGACCAGCAGCGCGCTGCCGCCGGGGCGCAGGTATCCGGCGGCGAGCTGCAGCGCGTTGAACAGGCCGCAGCAGCCCTGCCGCAGCTCGATCGCCGGGACGTCCCCGCCGACGAGTTGCTGCTGCAGGTAGTACTGCGGCGCCCAGCCCTCCGGGCCCTGGTGCCAGACGTCGCAGTACAGCATGAGGTCGAGGCCGCGCGGCGACAGCCCGCCGGAGCGCTCGAACGCCTGCCGCGCGGCGCGCAGGCCCAGCTCCGGGGCCGGTACGTCGCCGGCCACCGCCGCGCCGGCCAGGCCGAAGCGCTCCGCCTCATCGGCCGGGTACCGGCCCTCGGCGACGGCCGTCTCGATGGTGACCACCGGGGGCAGATGGACGCCGATGCTGCGCAGGTACGTGCCGGGAGTGCGCATCTGACCTTTCCTCGGTGCCGGACGGGCTCACTGGGTGCGCGGTGCCGCGACGGGATCGCCCGGCCCGTCGCGGAGCAGCAGCATCGGGTCGGCCAGCTCGTACAGGCCGCACATCGGCGGGCACGCCTCGTAGCCGAGGAGCCGCTGGATGTCCTCGGGGTAGCCGCGGACCACGTCCAGGGGGATGGACAGGTACTGGTTCTCCTCCTGGCGGAGGTTGCCGAGGTCGTAGGCGTACGACAGGCCGGTGCGGGGCGCGTCCGAGGCGTTGGCTCCGGCCCCGTGGTAGGTGCTGCCGAGCCACAGCAGCGCGGAGCCGGCCCGCATCTCGGCGGGCACCGCCTCGTCCTCGCGTGGCCCGCGCTCGTCGTCCCAGCGGTGGCTGCCCGGGATCACCCGGGTGGCGCCGTTGCGCGCGGTGAACTCGCTCGCGGCGACCATGACCTGGACCCGGCTCTCCGGGCCCGGGTGGGTGCGGAGGTGGGCGGTGTCGTCGCGGTGCAGGCCCTGGGGGGCCACGCCGGGCTGGATCTGGATCGCCCGCGAGATGCCGAGCTGGATCGTCGGGACGAACTCGATGCGCTGCTCGCCGAGCCAGGCGCGCACCGGCCGCTGCAGGAAGTGCCGCGCGAGGCCGAGGAAGTGCGGCTGCCGCATGACGGTCACCGACCGGGCGCTGCGGCGGACCAGGCCCGGCAGGATCCGGGTCTTCTCGCCGACCAGCCGGCCGTCGCCGTCCTCCTGGCGGGCCAGGGCCGGGCCCAGGTCCTCCCACAGGCCGTCGAGCGTGCCGGGGTCGAGGAAATCCTCGATGATCACTGCTCCGGCCGCTTCGACCGCGTCGATCGCTTCGTCGATCGGCGCCGAGGCGGGCAGGGTGGTCAGGGTGGTCGGGGTGGTGAGGGTCGTCGGCGTGGAATCGGTCATCCCGGCCTCCGGGAGGGCTGTGTCTGGTGGTGTGGTCAGGCGGCTCGGGCGGGGGGCCCGAACCACCGCGCGAGAGCACCGGTCAGCGACGCCTCGTCGGCGGGGGTGCTCCAGGCGACGAAGCCGTCCGGACGGATGAGCAGGGCGTCCGCCGGAGCGTCGGCGCATGCGGCGGTGACCACGTCGACCCGGTCGGACCAGGGCCCGGCGAGCGCGCGCAGTCCGGGATCGGCGCCGAGGTCGAGCAGCAGCGGCCGCCCGGTGCGCTGCAGCTCGGCCAGCCGTACGGTGCCTTGGGCGCCTTTCAGCCGCAGGTCGGGGCAGTAGCGCCCGACGAGCGGGCCGGTCAGCGACGGGTCGCCCATGTCGTAGCTGATGTGCAGGTCGTCGACCAGGGCGGTCAGCTGCCGGTTCGTGTCGTCGTGGAGCAGCAGGCGGGTGAGCAGGCGGCGCAGCGCGTCGACGTGCGGGCCGGGGCGCATCAGCGCGATGGAGGCACGCTGGACCTCCAGCGTCTGCGCGCCGACCGGATGCCGTTCCGAGGTGTAGGTGTCGAGCAGGTCCTCGGGGCACTGGCCTCGCGCGACCGCGGCGAGCTTCCAGCCGGCGTTGACGGCGTCGCCCAGCCCGAGCCGCAGGCCCGGGCCGCTCCACTGCGACTGCACGTGGGCGGCGTCGCCGACGAGCAGGACCCGCCCCTGGCGGTAGGTGGCGGCCTGCCGCTCGTTGTCGGTGAACCGGTTGATCTTGTGGACCTTGGTGACCGTCACCTCGGTGCCGCTGAGCCGGCGCAGCGCCTCCTGGAACTCCTCGCGCGTGATCGGCGCGTCCCGGTTCGCCGGCGGGCCGATGAACTCGAGGGTGATGAAGCGGGGCGGTCCCTCCTCGTACACCAGGAGACCGTTGTCCTTGCGGAACCAGCCGGGCAGGTGGAAGCCGGGGTCGTCGATCTCGGCGAAGGCGCGGTACCCGGTCGTGATGCCGTCCGTTCCTGGGAAGGGGATGCCGGCCAGTTTCCTGATCGTGCTGCGGCCGCCGTCGCATCCGGCGAGCCAGCCGGCCCGCATCCGGTACGGCCCGTCCGGGCCGTCGACGTCGATCCGCACGCCGTCGCCGTCCTGGGTGAACCCGGTGACCGTGTGGCCGCGCCGTACCTCGACGCCGAGGTCGGCGGCCCGCCGGGCCAGGTCCTGCTCCAGCAGTTGCTGCGGCACCAGCAGGTCGGGAGATTCGGGACGGAGCACGAACATGGTGGCGAAGTGCCGCGCGCCGGGGAAGGCCTTGGGGTGCAGGCTGTCCGGCCGCCGCTCGCCCTCGGCGATGCGGGCCCGCTGCTCGGCCGTCGGCTGCGCGGGGGTGCCGTCCACCCCGATCATGAGGCCGCGCCGGTCCAGGATGTCGATGGCCCGGCCGGTGATGCCCTCCGCCTTCGGGTGTGTCTCGATCCCCGGCAGTCGCTCGAGCACCACCACCGGTACGTCGTGCAGTGCCACCTCGCACGCGAGCATGAGCCCGATCGGGCCACCACCGACTACCACGACCTGTGCCATACATACCTCTGCTGGGGGGCGTGAACCTGCTGGAGGAAACGCTGGACAGCCGGCCACGGAACGGCGGCAGTGCCGGGCGTGGGCCGTGCTTCTCATGTGTTGGCAGATGTGTCTGTTCAGGTAGTGCCGATGCTAAATCGGGTGGTTCAAAAATTACTAGTGGTGGCATTTACCTGATTTGTCATGCATAATCCCCTTCGGTGTTGATCAACGGAGGTCGCCCATGCGCGACGGCCAGCCGGCCCAGCCCTTGGAAACCGATCGGCTCACCCCCTTCGACCCGCCCATCGGGCTGCGCCGCCGAGCCCCGCTGAGCAGACTGGCCTACCCCGACGGGCACCTCGGCTGGGTGGCCACCGGATACTCCGTCACCCGGGCCATCCTGGCGGATCCGCGGTTCAGCACCCGGCGCGAGCTGCTGCACCAGCCGGTCGGCCGCGAGCGCGCGACCGAGCGGCCCACACCCGCGGAGCCGGGCATCTTCCCGCACATGGACCCGCCTGAGCACACGCGGTACCGCCGCCTGCTCAGCCACCACTTCGGGGCCCGGCGCGTCGCCGAGCTGACGCCCGCGATCCAGCGGCACACCGCGCAAGCCCTGCGCGACATGGCGGACGGCGGGGCGCCCGCCGACCTCGTCGCCGCGTTCGCCATGCCGATCCCGGCGCTGGTGATCTGCGAGCTGCTGGGCGTGCGGGCGGAGGACCGGCAACGCATCCAGGCGGCCACCGCGGTGATGAACAACCTGGACTCGCGTCCGGAGCAGGTGGCCGACGCCGTGGGGTCGATCACCGCGACGGTGCGCGGCGTCCTGGCCGGCGGCCCGCCGGGCGGCGGGCTGCTGGCGCACGCCGCGGCCACCGGCGACCTGAGCCACGACGAGCTCACCAACCTCGGGATGGTGCTCCTGGCCACGGGCCACCTTCCCACGGCGAGCATGCTCGCGCTCGGGGCGTTCGTCCTGCTGACCGACCCGGCCCAGCGGGCCCGCCTGGCAGCGGATCCGGAGCGGGCGGTCGAGGAGCTGCTGCGCTACCTGTCGATCCTCCAGTTCGACGTGCGCCGCACCGCGCTGGTCCAGGTCGAGATCGGCGGCCAGGTCATCGCGGCCGGCGAGACCGTGGTGCTGGCGCTGCCGGTGGCCAACCGCGATCCCGGGCACTTCCCCGACCCGGACGCGCTCGACCTGACCCGCTCCGCGGCCGGGCACCTGGCGTTCGGGCATGGCGTCCACCAGTGTCTCGGGCAGCATCTCGCGCGCGCCGAGCTCAGGGTGGCGCTCACCGCGCTCTTCGAGCACTTCCCCGACCTGCGCCTGGCGGTTGCGCCGGCCGAGGTGCCGACCCGCGACCGCATGGCGGTGTACGGAGTGGACCGGCTGCCGGTCACCTGGGGCGTCGTCCCGGCGGACCGACCGAGAAAGGTTCGAGATCATGCGCTACAGGACCCTGGGTGACTCCGGCCTCCGGACGTCGGTGGTCGGGCTGGGCTGCAACAGCATCGGTAAGGGTCTCGACGTGACCCGTACCAGGGCGCTGGTGGACGCGGCGATCGAGGAGGGGGTCACGCTCTTCGACACCGCCGAGTCGTACGGCGAGCCCGCCGGCGCCGGCGAGGAACTGCTCGGCGCGGCGCTGGCGGGGCGCCGGGACAAGGTGGTGCTGGCCACCAAGTTCGGCAGCCCCGGCCACCGCCCCGACGACGGGCGGGGCGAGGCACGCGGAGCGCCCGGCGGCCGGTCGTCCATCCGGCGGGCGGTGGAGGGCTCGCTGCGCCGCCTGCGCACCGACTACCTCGACCTGTACCAGTACCACGTGCCGGACGGCGTCACCCCGATCGAGGAGACCCTGTCCGCCCTGACCGAGCTGGTGCGCGAGGGCAAGGTGCGCTACCTCGGCAGCTCGAACGTCCCCGGCTGGCGGATCGCGGAGGCCGCGCACCTGGCCCGCGCGGGTGGCCACGCGCCGTTCGTGTCGACGCAGACCCACTGGTCGTTGCTGGACCGCGGCGCCGAGCGCGAGGTGGTGCCGGCGGCCGTGCACTACGGGGTCGGCGTCCTGCCCTACTTCCCGCTGGCCCACGGGCTGCTGACGGGGAAGGTGCGGCGCGGGCAGGAGCCGCCGGCCGGATCCCGGCTCGCCAGGCTGCCCCACCTCGTCACGCCGGAGAAGCTGGATCGGGTGGAGGCGCTGGCGGCCTGGGCCGGCGAGCACGGCCGGTCCGTCCTGGAGGTGGCCATCGGCGCCCTGGCCGCGCTGCCCGGCTGCGGTTCGGTGATCGCCGGCGCGACGAGCCCGGAGCAGGTCCGGGCCAACGCGGCCGCCGGCGACTGGGAGCCGACCGCCGGGGAACTGGCCGAGATCACCGCCCTGGTGCCCCTGGGCTGACCCGCGTCACCTGCCGGAGCGCCAGGCGTTCAGGAACGGCCACTTGACGTCGAGATTCACCAGCTCGATGACCCGGCGGTCGTCGAAGACGACGCGCTCGTTGCCCTTGTAGTAGCTGAACTTCGGAGCGTTCTTCTCGAACTCCACCGAGAAGTCGTCGAGCTCGCTGCGGAAACGTTCGGGCAGGAGGGCTTCGCCGTAGAGCGGCAGACCGGGGATCTCGAAGGCCTTGGTGAACGGGACCGTGGCGGACCCGCCCCGCACCGCCAGGTGCTGGATCCGGGCGGCGCCCGCGTCGCCGGCGTTGACGTCGCTCAGGCCGTCGTAGGGCAGGGGGATCCTGAACGGGCCGGTGACGATGCCGCCGTCCTCGAAGACGATCGCCTGGGTGCCCTTGGTCCAGGTGTGCCGCCAGCGGAACTTGGGGCCGCTGAAGGCGATCGCGGCGGCGTCGATGTCGCGGGTGAACTCCTTGGGCAGGAACGGCCACTTCTTCTTGATCGGCGCCGGTCCCTCGATGAGCCCGCGGTCGGTGTAGATGGCGTACTGGCTGCCGATCAACGCCATGTGCTTCCAGGCCTTCCGCTCGTTCACGGTGGTGACCGCGTCGAAGGCACGCAGCGCCGAAGCGGGCGGGCGGGCCTGGCCCGGCGGCGAGGTGGGTGCCGCCGCGGTCGCGGAGATGGGTGCTGCCGCCGCGCCCAGCGCGATCACGGCGACCAGCAGCGCCGGCAGCCGCCACAGCCGCGGCAGGACAGGTGTCTGCTTCTCGCGCACGTTCCGCTCCATTCACTGGGTCATGTCGCTCACAGGTCAGGAACGGTTCGTGCGGGAGGCGGCGGCGGATGAGGGGCGGATCGGGATCCCGCGTCAGGGTTCCGCGTTCCGGTCGAGGCCGAGGGTGGCGATGAGGTCTTCGTGGAGCTCGAACCAGACCCGGTGGCAGGAGTCGACGTCGGTGCGGTCGACCCAGGCGTCCTCCCCCGACCGGGCACGCGCGAGGGCGGCGGCGAACCGGCTGTCATAGCCGCGGAACCGGGTCAGGATGCTCCCGAGCCGGCCCGCGAGCGGCCGGAGCCCGTCGCCGATCTCTTCGAGCTCGCGCAGGACCCTGGCGTCCCAGGCGCGATCGGAGTGGTCGTTGATGGCCAGCCGGTCCCCGGCGGTGGGCCGGAGTTGCCAGTCGGTGCAGGCTCGCAGCAGGAGCGCGTTCAGCGGCAGGAACGCGCGGTAGACGTCACGAACCTCGCCGGCGCCGCCGACGCCGGCGAGCTCGGCCGCGAGCCGGCGCTCGTTCTCGGCCCGGCCCCGCTCCGTCAGCGACCAGCCTCCGGTGCCGGCGAAGGAGGTGTGCTCGACCCAGCCATGCGCCTCGGCGTCGAGCAGCAGCTCCTTCGTCCCGGCCGGGTCGAGGCCGTACCGGTGTGCGACCACCTGGGTGTCCGCGAGCCCGGTGATGCGCACGGCGTGCAGGACCAGGAGGTCAGGCGCGGAGTCCGGCGGCGTCACGGGCCGATGTCCTGTCGTGCTGTCAGGCGGGTGTAGTGCTGCTGGCACGCCTGCGGCGAGTTGAACCCCATCGCGTGCGCCATCTGCGCCCAGGTCAGCCCGGCGCTCCTGGCCATGAACAGCAGGGCGGACTCGAGCCCGTCGACCTCGGCGCGGGCGGCGGGCAGGAGGGTGAGCGCGCTCAGCACGGCTTCCGGGGTCAGGCCGGTGTTGCGCCAGACGGCGAACTGCACGAGGTCGACCGCCGAGGGCGGGGCGGGCGCCGGGCGCCACGGGCGGGCGTCGAGCGCGTGCGCGCCCAGGCTCAGCAGACGCTCGCGCGCGTCCTGCTCGCGCTGCGCCTGGATGTGGTCGGAATGCGCGCTGTGGGAGAGGTTGGGCTTGCGTGCCATGCGACTCACCCTGCATAATCAACGAAATTTTGTCAACAAAATGTTGAAAGCAGGGCGGATGATCGTACCCCTCATGGAGGCTGTCGCCGATACCTGCGGGGGGAAGGCCGGCCCGCTCGGCGCATTGCTGCGCGCGGGCCTGCCGGTCCCTGACGGCTTCGTCGTCCCGTTCACCGCCTACCGGGCCGCCATCAGTGACCTGGAGCTCGGGCGGCCGGACGACCTGGCCGCGGCACGGCAGGCGATCGCGGCCCGTCCCCTGCACGCCACCGTGATCGACGCGCTGGGACGCGGGCTCGGCCGGCTCGGGAATCCACCGGTGGCGGTGAGATCATCGGCGGCGGGCGAGGACACCGGGCAGGCGTCGGCGGCCGGTCAGCACGAGAGCTTTCTCGCCGTGCACGGGGCCGGCGAGGTCGCCGGGGCCGTACGTGCCTGCTGGGCCTCGCTGCTGTCCCCGCGTGCCATCGCCTACCGGGGCGACGAGCGGGCGTCCGCCGACCCCGTGATGGCCGTCATCGTGCAGCGGCAGGTGGATGCCGAGGTGTCCGGGGTCATGTTCACGCCCTCGGGCCCGGACGGCGCGACCGAGATCGAGGCGTCCTGGGGCCTGGGGCCCAGCGTCGTCGGCGGCACGGTAACCCCTGACGCCTACCGCGTCGTCCGGGACGGGACGGTGACCCGCACCATCGCGGACAAGCGGACCCGGCTCGACCGGCGTGGCACGCGGCTCGCGGTGCGCGACGTGCCCGCCCGCGACCGGGGCCGGCCGGTGCTCGACGACGCGACGGCCACGCGGCTCGCCTCGCTCGGCGAGGAGATCGCCACCGTGCTCGGCGGTCCGCAGGACATCGAGTGGGCGATCGCCGGCGGCCGCACCTGGATCCTTCAGGCACGGCCGATCACCGCCGCACCCCCACGGCGCCCCTCGCCTCCGGACGTCCCCGCCGGCGCTGGCGCCGGGGGTGCCGGCGCTGGCACCGGCACCCCCGGCATCCCCGCCGGCGCTCACACCGGCACCCCGGGCAGTCGCGGGACCGCGACCGGCCCTGCCAGGATCGTCCGCGGTCCCGGCGACTTCGCGCGCGTGCAGCCGGGCGACATCCTCGTCTGCCCCTTCACCGACCCTGCTTGGACGCCCCTGCTGCGCATCGCCGGCGGCGTCGTCACCGAGACCGGAGGCGTGCTCTCCCACGCCGCGATCGTCGCCCGCGAGCAGGCCATCCCGGCCGTCCTCGGCATCCCGGGCGTCACCCGCGCGCTCCACGACGGCACCCTCATCACCATCGACGGCACCACCGGCACCGTCACGACGATCGACCAGACCAGCGCCTGACCCGAAAGGAGAAGGGGAAAGCGCGCCCCGAGGGCGCCGCGCCCCGACCGCTGATGACGACGCGACACCTCTACCTGGCCCGCCACGGTGCGGCCGACGCGTTCGGCGAGCTCACCGACATCGGGCGCCGGCAGGCGGCCCTGCTGGGCGAACGGCTCGCCGGCGTACCGGTCGACGCCGTGTGGCACTCCCCGCTGCCCCGCGCCGTGGCGAGCGCGCACGAGCTCGCCCGGCACCTGCCGGACGTGCCCGTGGCCGAGGCCGCCGAACTCGCCGACCACGTCCCCTACGTCCCCACCGCGGCCGAGACTCCCCCGTCCTGGAAGGGCTTCTTCGACGGCTACGACGACGCCGAGGCGGCGGCGGGCCAGAGGCTCGCCGAGGCCCTGGTCGCCCGGTTCGCGCAGGTGCCCGGCCCGGCCGCGGAGGGGGCCCGGCCCGACACTCACGAGGTCCTGGTGACGCATGCCTACCAGATCGCGTGGCTGGTGCGGCACGCGCTGGACGCGCCGCCGTCCCGGTGGCTCGGGCTGAACAGCGCCAACACCGCGCTGACGGTCATCGCGTACCGCGCCGGCCTGCCGCCCACGATCGTGATGTTCAACGACATGAGCCACCTCCCGGCCGATCTGCGCTGGACGGGGTTCCCCGCCGGAGGCGTGCGGCTGTGACGTGGCTCCTCCCCCGCGTGACACCCGCCTGCCGCCCCGCGGCCGCGCCGGCTTCGTGACATTCGTCAGGGGCCGGCGAGAAGGCGGCTGGATAGGGTGGAACGCATGAAGGGCCGGCTGCGGACCTCCGTCTATCTCGTCGCCCTGGTGTGGCCGATGCCCGGGTTCCTGGCGTCCGCGCCGTCCGCTGTCACGGTCGTGCTGGTGGCCGCCGGAGTGGCGGGCTTCGTCGCCCTCTACCTGCGGGTCGTGTGGACCGCGCTGGTGCGGCCGAACCGCAACGCCACCCCGTACGCCCTGATCCTGCTCTTCGTGGTCACGGCCGCGGTGGCGCCGGTCCTGGGCGAGATGTGGGTGTTCACGACGTCGTACTTCCTCATCGCCGCGCTCGCCACGTCGCTGCCCGAGCGGGCCTTGCCGGCGGCAGCCGGGGCGACCATCGCGGCCGTCACGCTGGCCCTGCCGCTGCTCGGCAGGCCGCTGGCCGAGTACTGGTGGATGCCGCTCCAGGCGGTCGTGTTCACCGCCGCCATCCGCGCCTACCTCCGGCTGGAGTCCGCGAACAGGGCGCTGAGCGAGGCCAACGTCGAGGTCGAGCGGCTGGCCGTGGACAACGAGCGGCTGCGCTTCGCCCGGGACATGCACGACCTCCTCGGTCACAGCCTGGCCGTGATCCGGCGTCAGGACGACCGCGAGCGCCACACCCGCTTCGCCGCCGACCTCGCCGCCCTGGCGGTGTGGAGCCCGGGCGGCGTCGTCACCGCGACGCCGGAACAGCTCGCCGGCCGGTTGCTGGCCACGTCGCAGGACATCCGAGAGACCATCCGCTACGGCGTCGAACGCGGGCTGCTCGGCATCCCCGAGGGCGCCACCTTCACCGCTGTGCCGCGCCCGATCGAGGCCGGCTGACGATCGCCGTGGCGCGCCCGATCGAGGCCGGCTGACGATCGGCGTGCCGTGCCCGATCAAGGCCGGCTAACGATCGGCGGGCCGCGGGTCGGCCGCCGCGGGGTGCTGGAGCCGGTGGATCTCGGCGGCGGTGCTGCGGGCGGCGGTTCTCATGAAGCGGACGATGGTCCGCAGCTCCGCGTCGTCGAACTCGCCGAGATCGTCCCGCGTCCGGGCGATCAGCCCCGAGTAAGCGGCGCTGACCCGGTCGAGCCCTTCCCGGGTGGGCTCGATGAGCACCCGCCTGCGGTCGTGCGGGTCGGCCACCCGCCGGACGCAGCCCGCCGCGACGAGCCGGTCGATCATGCGTGAGGCCGATCCGGTAGTGAGGTTCACGTGCTTGGCCAGGACGCCCGGTGTCGTCGGGCCGTGACGGCCCAGCACGTGCAGGCATTGCACGTCGGTGTCGGTGACGCCCAGCCGCTCGGCGACCAGGCTGTTGAGCTGGACGACCAGGATCGCCCAGCTGGGCACCACGTCCGTGGTGACCTCGACAAGTAGCGCTTCCCTGCCCGCGCCCGGCTCCGTCATCGTGGCACCCTTCCCGGCCAATTCACTGCGTCACGCAGTGAATCTCGTGGTACGTTTTGCTGCGCGGCGCAGCTACTGCGTTGCGCAGGCATATTATCCCACCACCCCCCACCGACCCGGGAGTTCGACCCAGCATGAGCACACCCACTCGCAGCCACAGCGGCAGAGCGGCACCCGCGGCCCTCCTGACCGGCCGCACGGCGGCCGTCGTCCTGGCCGCGATCCTCACCGCGTCCTTCATGGAGCTCCTCGACGCCACGATCGTCAGCGTGGCGGCCCCCGCGATCGCCCAGGACCTCGGCGCCGGCCAGGCCGCGCTCCAGTGGATGCTGGCCGGCTACACCCTGGCCGTCGGGGCGGGCCTGATCACCGGCGGCCGCATCGGCGACCTGTACGGACGCCGCCGCGTGTTCCTCCTGGGGCTGGCCGCGTTCATGCTGGCCTCCGCCGGGTGCGGGCTGGCGCCGAGCCCCGGGGCGCTGGTCGGCATGCGCGTCGTGCAGGGCCTGGCAGGTGGCCTGATGATCCCGCAGGTGTTCGGCATCATCCGCGCCTCGTTCGAGCCGGGCGCACGCGCGCGGGCCCTGGGCGCCTACGGGGCCGTGCTGGGCCTGGCCTCAGTGGCCGGGCCGTTGCTCGGCGGGCTGCTGGTCGAAGCCGACCTTTTCGGCCTCGGGTGGCGGGCGATCTTCTGGGTCAACGTGCCGGTCGCGATCGTCGCGCTGGTCGTGGGCGCTCGGTTCGTGCCCGAGTCCCGCTCGGCGGGCCCTACGCGGCTGGACCTGGCGGGAGCGGCGCTGGCCGCCCTGGCCGCGACCCTCCTGCTCCTGCCCCTGATCCAGGGACGCGAGTGGGGCTGGCCCTGGTGGGGCTTCGCCGTCCTCGCGCTGTCGGTTCCCGCGGCGGCCCTGTTCCTCCTCAGGCAGCGGCGCCTGGTCAGCCGGGGAGCGCAGCCGATCCTCGATCCCGCGCTGCTGCGCGTGCGCGCCTTCGCCGGCGGCCTGTCGGTCTGCGTGCTGTTCTTCGGGGCGCTCGGCTCCTTCTTCCTGCTGCTCTCCCTCTACCTGCAGCTCGGCGCCGCACGAACCGCCCTCGAGACCGGGCTGGTGATCCCGCCGTACGCCGTGGGTTCGATCATCACCTCCGGCATCGGCGTCCGGCTCGCCCCCCGTGCCGGTCGTGCCCTCCTCGTCGGCGGCGCGCTGCTCCTGGCCGCCTCGCAGGTCGTGCTGCTCCTCCTCATCGGCGACGGCGCCGAGCCCTCCTCCTGGGAGCTGGCCGTGCCCCTGCTCGTGGGAGGTCTGGGGCTGGGCCTCACCACCCCGTCCCTGATCAACGTCGTGCTCGCCGGCGTGCCCGCCCAGGACGCGGGGGCCGCGGGCGGTGTCCTGACCACCATCACGCAGATCGGCAACGCGCTGGGCGTCGCCGTCCTCGGCGCCGTGTTCTTCGCCCGGCTGGACGGCTCCCTGCGCGACGGCGCCTCCGGATTCCTCGCCTACGGCGACGCCCTCGTCACGATCCTGCCCTGGCAGGTCGCCTGCTACGCCGGCGCGGCCGCGCTCATGTTCCTCCTGCCCAAGAACGCCCACACGTGACTTCCGGCCCGGACCCGCGAGGAGACTCCATGACCGACGCGCCCCGCGTCAGCGCCGACCCGTTCGCCGTCACCGTCCGAGGCATCGGCGAACCCCATCCCGCCCGCGCCGCCCTGCGCTCCGCCGGTCCCATCGTCCGGGCCGACGCCCCGGCCGGCGGCCCGGCATGGATCATCACGGACGACGCCCTCGCCCGGGAGGCCCTCGTCCATCCCCACATCGTCAAGGACCCCGCCTACGCGCCGGCGCACTGGGACCCGCGAACCGCGGGCCTGGAGCCGACCGCCGCCGCGCAGCCGTCGCTGACCACCTACGACGGGCCGGCGCACGCGCGGCTGCGCAGGGCGCACGCTCCGCTCTTCACCGCCAGGCGGATGCAGGACTACGCCGATCGGATCACGGGCTTCGCCCGCGATCAGCTCACGGCGCTCGCCGCGACCGGTGAGACGGTCGATCTGATGGCCGACTTCACCACCCGGTTCCCCCTCACCGTGGTCTGCGACGTGCTGGGCGTCCCGCTCGACCGCATCGACCAGGCCATCGCGGCCTGCCGGGGCATGCACAGCGCCGACCCCGCCGAGGTGGGCGCGGCCATGGCCGCCTTCGGGCGGCTGGCCGCCGCGGCACTCGAGGAGGGCCGGCACGGCCTGGCCGCCGAGCTGCGGGAACGCGTCCCGGACGAGCTCACCGAGACACAGCTGCACTATCTGCTCTTCACCCTGATCTACGCCGGGCAGCTCACCACCGACCCGTCACTGGGCTTCCTGCTCGCGCACGTCCTCGACGCCGCCGGCGCCCGCGCGGACGGGGCGACGGTCGAGGAGCTCGTCCGGGAGACGCTGCGCCGGCACGCGCCGGCGCCCTTCAGTCTCTGGCGGTTCACCTCCGCCGACATCGAGCTCGGCGGCGTGCGGCTGCCCGCCCGCTCCCCGGTGCTCGTCGACATCCAGGGCATCAACACGCAGCCCGGCCGGGCGATGGGACCGGACCTGACCTTCGGCGCCGGCCCCCACTACTGCACCGGCGCCCAGCTCGCGCAGCTCGAACTGCGCGCGGTCGTGGCGGTCGTGCGGGCCGACTTCCCCGACGCACGCCTCGCGGTCCCGCTCTCCGCGCTCCGGCAGACCGACCTCGGCGGCATCCAGGGCAGCCGGTTGACCGCCCTCCCGGTGAAACTGCGGCGCTGACACCCTCCCGGCCAGGCGCCCGGCGGCTCGGGCCCCGCAGGTGGCGGCGCCGTGCGGCGGTGGCCGGGGTGCCTGGCCCGGCGGACGGCGGAGCCGCCTGGCGGGACGCCGGAAAGAGGCCCGCCTGCGCCGTCAGCGGGCGGAGCTCCGGTCCAGGAGGCGAGCCGGGGAGGGCGCGGGCAGGCCGTCGTCCGACGGCCGCAGGCTCGACAGCAGCAGGGCCAGGTAGCGGCGCGGATCGTGATGGGCCGGATCGCCCGGGTGGGCGGTGGCCAGGGCCATGACGACGATCGCGGCGAGGTCCCGGACGATCAGGTCGTCGCGTACCTGCCCGGCTTGCTGCGCGCGGACCAGGACGGTGCCGAGCGGCCCCATGAAGCGTGCCGCGATGTCGACGGTGGAGGCGCCCGACTGCCGGGCGGCCTTCAGCAGCCCGTGGTGGGCGGCCAGCGTGTCGACCGCCGCCGTCAGCGCCCGGGCCAGCGCGCCCCCCGGGTCGGCGGCGTCGCGGGCGGCCAGCACCAGCGGCTCGACCTCCTCGGCGAAGTACGTCTCGAAAGCGGCCCTGATCACGCCGTCGCGGTCGCCGAAGCGCCGGTAGACGGTGGCGCTCCCGATGCCCGCCTGCCGGGCGATCTCGTCGAGGGAGACCTCGGGGCCGCGTTCGCGCAGGATCGTGATGGCGGCCCGGACGATCTTGTCGGCGTTGCGCAGCGCGTCGGCTCGCTGTCGCTGCTCGTGCACACGGTGAACGCTAGCAGCCAGAAGGAGGAGGGTCTCACCAGGCGACTTCGAAGGCGGACAGGCCGTACACGACGTTGAAGGAGCGGAACTGCGGTGCGGTGCCGGTCTCGCGCAGCCCCGGGAAGCGCTCGAACAGCGCCGGGAAGGCGATCCGCATCTCCATCCTGGCCAGCGGCGCGCCCAGGCAGTGGTGCACGCCGTGGCCGAAGGCGACGTGGCCGAGCTCGCCGCGGGTGATGTCGAGCCGGTCCGGGTCGGGCATGAACGCCGGGTCGCGGTTGGCCGCGGGCAGCGCGCAGAGCACGAGCTCGCCGGCCGGGATGCGGGTGCCGGACAGCTCGACCTCCGTGGTGGTGACCTTGCTCGTGCCGGAGTGCACGATGCTGAGCCAGCGCAGCAGCTCCTCGACGGTGGCGCCGATCCGCTCGGGCTCCTTCCTGAGCAGCTCGAGCTGGCCGGGATGGCGCAGCAGGGCCAGGGTGCCGAGGCCGAGCATGTTGGAGGTGGTCTCGTGGCCGGCCAGCAGCAGCAGCCCGGCGATGCCCACCAGCTCGTCGGTGGACAGGTCGTGGCCGTGCTCGCGTACCAGCATGCCGAGCATGTCGTCACCCGGCGCGGCCTGGGCGCGGGCGATGAGCCCGGCCATGTAGGAGCGCTGTTCCTGGCTCGCCGCCTGCCGCTCCTCGATCGGGAGCGAGATGTCCAGCACCTTGCCGGTACGCCGCTGGAAGTCCCCGCGGTCGGCGTACGGCACGCCCAGCAGCTCGCAGATGACCAGCGAGGGGATCGGCAGGGCGAAGGCGGAGACCAGGTCGGCCGGCGGGCCGGCGCTCTCCATCGCGTCCAGGTGCTGCTCGACGATCTCGTGGATGCGCGGCTCCAGGCGGCGCATGCGCCGCATGGTGAACTCGGGCGTCAGGATGCGGCGCAGCCGGGTGTGCTCGGGCGGGTCGAAGGCGAGCAGGTTGCCCGCCCGCATCGCCTTGAGCTGCTCCTCGCTGTACTGCTGCCGGCCGGCCAGGGGGAACACCGCGACCTGGGCGTTGCTGAAGCGCCCGGCGTCCCCGAGCACCTCCCGCACGTCGGAGAACCGGCTGACGACCCACGCGTCGAGGCCGAACGCGGTGGTCACCCGGCGGACGCCCTCCTCGTCGCGCATCGCCGACAGCTCGGGATCGGGATCGAACCCGCTGCGCCGCATGTGCAGGGGCAACGTCACAGAATCGCTCATGTCAACTCCCGAGAAGGCCCGCCTCGGACGATCTTGACTGACCGCGTGTCACTAAAGCGAGAGTAACCCATCATTTCGCGGGCCGCGCGACGCCCTGCGCATCGACTACACCGCCGAGGCCGACGCGCCGACCGTGGTCAACCTGACCAACCACTCCTACTTCAACCTCAAGGGCGGCGGCGACGTGCTCGACCACGTCGTCCAGATGGACGCC
>NZ_JBGNUV010000002.1:0-1417358 GCF_041950525.1 Nonomuraea sp. GTA35
CAGCAGATTCTCACCCTCATAACCAGCACCGGCCAGCCCACACGAGCGCGCGACCTCTGCCTGGCCCTGGACCTGCCTCTGGAACGTAAGAACATCGAGAACACCCGCGCCAAGCTCAAACGCCTGGTCACCCTCGGCATTCTCGTGGAGACCGAGCCGGGATTGTTCGCCCAGTCGCGTCCGTAGCCCGGCAACAAGCCCGTGACCAGCCCCCCTCATGCAGTGCAAGCGATCAAAGGGACATCAGCTCGCGAACCGCCCTCTCAGGGCCATCACGGTGTGGGCCCGCACCGACCTGCGGCCCTCCCCCGTCATGGTGTGGACACCGGCCCAGCTCGGCGCGTTCCTCGACCATGCCGTCACCGATCGGCTGTATGCACTGTTCCATCTGATCGCCTTTCGCGGGCTGCGCCGCGGCGAGGCGTGCGGCGCGCGCTGGACCGACCTCGACGCCGACGAAGGCACGCTGGCGGTGGCCACACAGCTCACGGTCGTCAACGGCCAGGTCGAGGAGGGCGACCCGAAGACCGCATCCTCCAACGACATGGTCGCCCTCGACACGACCACCCTCGACGTGCTGCGCATCCACCACGCACGACAGTTCGCCGACAAGCTGCACTGGGGCCCGGCCTGGCAGGACAGCGGGCGCATCTTCACCAAGGAAGACGGCTCGCGACTGCACCCCGACGTGATCAGTAAGCACTTCGAACGGCTCTGCTTCGGCGCCGGGCTGCCCTCGATCCGGCTGCACGACCTGCGCCACGGCGCGGCGACGCTGTCGCTCGCCGCGGGCAACGACATGAAGATCACCTCAGCGATGCTGCGGCACTCCAGCCTCGCCATGACCTCCGACCTCTACACCGCCGTGCTGCCCGAGGTGGCGCACACCGCAGCGGAGGCCAGCGCCGCCCTCGTGCCCCGGGCGGCCGGCCTGCGGGACCTGTCCGTGAACCGCGGTCTCCCTTCGGTCTCCCCCGTCCACCCCCGCATCCCCACCACCCCACCCGCCCCAGACACCAGAGGAAAAACAGGAGGTCAGCGACGTGGCCGGCACATGGTCAGCAGAACGCAGCCGCGGTATCGGGGGATCGGCGATCCCCCGATAACCGCTCTCTGCAACAGCACCGGCGGACACGCCAAGCTCGAAGCATGAACATCTCCGGAAACACCGTCTTCATCCCCGGCGCCACCAGCGGCATCGGTCTCGCGCTCGCCCTCGCCCTCCAGTCCAGGGGCAACACCGTCATCGTCGGTGGCCGGCGCACCGAGCTGCTCGAGCGGATCGCCGCCGAGAACCCCGGCATCGACACCGTACAGATCGACACGACGGACGCGGCGAGCATCGACGCCGCCGCAAAGCAGGTGCTGGCCCGGCACCCCGACCTGAACGTGCTGGTCACCATGGCCGGCATCATGCGCGTCGAGGACTGGCACCGGCCTGAGTCGTTCCTGGCCTCCGCCGAGGCCGTGGTGACGACGAACGTGCTCGGCCCGATCCGGCTCATCGCCGCTTTCGTCGAGCACCTGCAGGAACAGCCGGACGCCACGATCGTCACCGTCTCCTCGGGGCTGGCGTTCACGCCGCTCAAGGTCACGCCGAGTTACAACGCCTCCAAGGCGGCGATCCACATGCTCAGCGAGTCGATCCGGCTGCAGCTCGCCGACACCAGCGTGAAGGTCGTGGAGCTGGAGCCGCCGTCCGTCCGGACCTCGCTGCTGCCCGGGCAGGAGTCGAGCGAGTTCGCGATGCCGCTGGAGGAGTTCGTGGCGGAGGTCGTCGCGCTGCTGGAGTCCCGGCCGGACGCGAAGGAGATCCAGGTCGAGCGGGTGAAGTTCCTGCGGTACGGCGAGGCGCGCGGCGACTACGACCAGGTCGTCGCGACGCTCAACGCTGCCGACCCGCACGGGAAGCAGTAGCCGGGCCCGCGTCAAGCGGCGGGGTGAGCGTCATGCACGGAGCACGCCGACCTGCGGACGAACGCCACAATCCGAGCATACCGACCTGCGGACAGGCGCCCACGACCCGAACACGCACGCCTGCGGACGGGCGTCATGATCCGAACCACGTCGAGCTGGGGAGCGGGCACCGCGTGCGGGAGCACGGCAAGCGGGCGGCCGGGCGTAGCAAGCGGCCCTCCGAGAAGGGTGGCCGGCGCGACGACCCCTACGGATTGACGTCCGACCAAACTGTAACTAGCCTCGTTACAGTTCAGGAAGCGAGAGGTGTCGAAGTGAGTCTCAGCAGCAGGACCGCGGTCGCGATCCACGCCCTCACCCTGCTGGGGCGCTGGGCCGAGAAGACGCTGACGTCGGCGGAGATCGCCGACAGCCTGGAGAGCAACCCGGTCCTGGTCCGGCGCATCCTCGGCAGCCTGCGCGACGCCGGCCTCGTGTGGTCGACCGAGGGTCGGGGCGGCGGCTGG
Organism: Nonomuraea sp. GTA35; assembly: GCF_041950525.1. Taxonomy (NCBI): domain Bacteria; kingdom Bacillati; phylum Actinomycetota; class Actinomycetes; order Streptosporangiales; family Streptosporangiaceae; genus Nonomuraea; species Nonomuraea sp. GTA35. The sequence continues at coordinate 2,424 of NZ_JBGNUV010000002.1, forward strand.
TCGCTGGCCCGCGCCCCGCGCGAGATCACCCTGTACGACGCGTTCGCCGCCGTCGAGCCGGGCCCGATCCTGTCGCGCCACCCGCACCCGCCGAGCGCGAGCTGCGAGGTGGGCCGCAACATCCAGGCCCTGCTGGAGGTGGAGTTCCGGGACGCGGAGCGGGCCATGGAGGAGCGGCTCGCCCGCACCACCATCGCCCACCTGCTCCGGCAGGTCACCGACATCGAACGCGAGCTCGGGCTGACGAATCGCTAGCCGAGCGACGGCGGAGGCACCCCCTCCGCCTTTCTTTTCCCCAAACTGTAACTACAACGGTGGCAGTAAGCCACTCCCGAGGACGTGCCTCATGACTTCCACCACCGAAGGAACCCGCTCAGCTCCGGCCCTGCTGGCCGTGCTCATGCCGGCGATGCTGGCCACGGTCATCGCCAGCGACATGGTCAACCTCGTGCTCCCGGCGATCGGCGCGGAGTTCGGGGCGTCCGAGGCGGAGCTGGCGTGGGTCGTCACCGGCTTCCTGCTGATGTTCTCGGTCGGCATCCCCTTCTACGGCCGCGTCTCCGATCGGGTGAGCCTGCGCCGCCTGTTCGTCTTCGCCCTGCTGACGTACGCCGCGGGAAGCCTGGTCTGCGCCCTCGCCCCGGACCTCCTCGCCCTCGTGGCCGGGCGGATCGTGATGGGGGTGGGCGCGGCCGCCATCCCCGTGCTGTCGATCATCGCCGTCACCAGGCTGATGCCGGAGAACAGGCGCGGAACGGGCATCGGCGTGCTCTCCGCGGCCTCCGGCGTCGGCACCGCCGCCGGGCCGGCCGTCGGCGGCGGGATCGGCCAGTTCCTCGGCTGGCCCGCGCTGTTCTGGCTCATGTTCGCGGTCGCGCTGGCGCTGCTTCCCGCGGCGCTGCGCGTGCTGCCGGGCGAGCCGCCTGCGGGCGAGGCGCGGTTCGACCTGCCCGGCGGCGTGCTGCTGGGGCTCGGGGCCGGGCTGGCGCTGTTCGGCATCACGCAGGCGCAGGTCGCCGGCCTGGCGGCGCCCTCGTCCTGGGGCAGCCTGGTGGTGGCGGTCGTGGCCGCCGCGCTGTTCGGGTGGCGCACGGTACGCGTCGCGCACCCGTTCGTGCCGCCCGCGCTGTTCGCCAACCCGGTCTACCGGAACGCCGTCGCCGTCGCGTTCCTGGCCATGGTCGTCAACCTCGGCGGCCTGGTGTTCGTGCCGCTGCTGGTGGTGGACGTCAACGGCCTCACCCCGGGGGCGGGCGCCCTGGTCATGATCCCGGCCGGGATCGCCGTCGCCGTCGTCTCGCCGCTGATCGGCCGGCTGGCCGACCGCATCGGCACCCGGCCCCTGGTGCTCGCGGGCCTGGCGGTCATCGGGCTGTTCTCGCTGTTCCTGTCCACCTTCACGGGTGGCGCGTCGGTGGTCCCGGCGGGGGTGGGAATCTTCGGATTGAGCGTGGGCTTCATCTTCGTCCTGACCCCGCTGATCAGTGCCGCGGCGGGAGCGCTGCCGGCCGGCCAGGTCGGTGCCGGGCTCGGGATCCTTCAGGGAGCGCAGTTCCTCGGCGCCGGCACCGGGCCCGCCCTGTTCGGCGTGCTGGTGACCGCGCGGCAGCAGGGCGGCAACGGCGCCGTGAATCCCCTGTACGGCGGCAGCGAAGGCGCCGCCTACTCGGACGTCTTCCTGACCATGGCCGTGGTCGTCGTGCTGGCGCTGGCCGTCGCGTACCGGATGCGACCCCGCGAGGCAGGCCACGCGAGGCCCACCCCGCGAGTGTAGGATCGCGGGATCGGGTCGCGACCGCGCCGGCGGGGGCTTGGCGCGCCCGCCGGTGTCAGAGGGCCAGGGCGGCCATGAACGCCATGGTGGCCGCCATTCCGGCCGAGCACGCGTCCCGGCCGAGCGTCCCGCGATCCCCGCCCCGCCCTGGCAGGACGCTGATGAGCCGGGCGCAGGTCCAGCCCAGCCCGATGATCAGGGCCACCGTGGCCAGCGACCCGCCTCCGTGCGAGTGCCCGGCGGGAGCGCCGCCGAGCGCCACGAGCACCGCCGGAGTGCCGCCGAGCGCCGCCAGCACCAGGAGGATGGACATGATCACGAAGTCCTGGAGGTGATGACCGATCTCCGCCCGGCGGGCGGGCGAGCCGCAGAGCCAGCCGGCGGCCAGCAGCGTGGGCACCGCGACGGCGAGGAACGCGCCGCCCAGATGCCCGGCCGCCATGCCGAACGCCATGACGACGTACGGCCACCTCTGGCCGGCCCGCCCGGAGGGCAGCAGGGCGGGGGCGAGCGCCAGCGCGCAGCCGGCCCCCGCCGCCACCGCATGCAGGAGGGCCTGCATGCGGCGGCCGGGCCGCGACCGGGGTCGCGGCCTGCTCCGCGAGCGTTCACGATGCGCTCCTTGCCGTCACCGGTGTCACACCCATGGGACAGGACAGCACGGCGCGCCGTGACAGGGAACGAAGGTGACGTCCGCCGCTGGATCCTACTGGCGATCCGGGACGCCGTTCCCATGATGCTCGCGCATCGCGTCGGCGGCGTGCTGCGCGTCGGGATGGATGTGCAGGGCCAGCCACACCCCCGTGATCTGCAGCACGCGCGCGGGCACGTCGTGCACGGCGGCCAGGCGCAGGAGGCCGCCCTGCTCGCGTACGGCGGCGTTCAGCCGCAGCAGCACGTGCAGGCCGCGGCTGTCCATGAAGGTCAGCCCGGTGAGGTCGAGGACCATGCCGGGGCCGGGCCGGCGGTGCCGCTCGGCGTAGGACTCCAGCTGGTCGGCGTTGGTGGAGTCGAGCTCGCCCGCCACGGCGATCAGCACTCCGCCGGGCAGGTGCCGGCAGCTCAGGCTCAGGGGCGACATGGCGCCTTGCCGGCTCGCGGTCGCCGTGCGGGGACCCCCAGCCTGGGCGCGGTCGCGTACTTCTCTTCCAGAGTGGACCCCATCCTGCCGATCGTTTCGGCCTTCACTCTTGGTCCTGCGGCCGTGCCCGGTCAGCACGCCGGGCGAAGGATTCTTCCCGCTGCTGTCCAGGGAGCGAAACCGGCCCTGCGGAGGCCTGCAAGGTGTCGCTGGGCGGGCGCCCGTAGGCGGCCTTGTAGGCCAGGGCGAACCGCCCGGGGTGGAAGAACCCCCAGCGGGCCGCGATCGCGGCCACCGTGGTCGCGGCCGGATCGCCGGCCTCCAGCTCGGCGTGCGCGCGGGCCAGGCGGGCCTGGCGCAGGTAGCTCAGCGGGGTGGTGTCCAGGTGCCGGCGGAAGGCGTACTGCAGGGCGCGGGGGGTGACCCTGGCCGCGGTGGCGATGTCGTCGACGCCGATGGGGGTGCCGGCGTGCTCGTCGATGTAGGCGAGGGCGCGGCGCACCGTACGGGGATGGGCGTCGTGGCGGTCCGGGCCGGTGGCGTCGGCTGCGGCGGTGGCGGCGTTGCTGGGCAGGGCCGTCAGGACGCTGGCGGCCAGGAGCTGCCCGGCGGTGGAGACCACGAGGGGTTCGCCGGCCAGGTCCGGGTCGGCCAGGACGTCGTCGCGCAGGTAGGCGATCGTGCGCCGGAGGTGCCGGCCGGCGGCGGCGGAGACGGGCCGGTGGCCCAGCAGCCGTACCGGCCCCGGCCCGCGGCCCGGGCAGGTGCCGGCCACCTCCTGCAGCAGCGCGTCGCCGAACATGACGATGGTGTACCTCGCATGGCTGACCTCGCCGGAGTAGGGCCGGTCGGGCGGCGCCAGCGACACCGCGTCCCCCGGCCCGAACACCTCCTCCTCGTAGCCGGCGACCTGCTGGGCGATGCGCCCGGACTCCACCACGCACAGGCACACCTTGCCGAGCGGATGCACCTCGTAGCTCAGGCCGAACTCCAGCCGCAGCCGATCGACGCTGACCGGCCCCATGACCTGGCGCGAGATCCTGGTCCGCGGGCTGTCCGCCTCGGCCCGGATGCTCATCCTGGCGTAGGCCTTGCTGAGGAACTCCTCGGTCTGCCCGAGGTCGCGGCTGTCGAAGGTCAGCGGCTCCATGGCACGCTCCACCCCTGGTATGCGCGATCCTCGCCCGCGGGCGCCGGGGCGAGGTCGGTCGGACAACCGGCCACACCGTGATGGTAGTCCGCCGCCCCGTCAGGCGAGCCAGGAAAGCTCGATCCGGCCGGCGCGGGGTGCCGCCGCTCATCCCGTCGAGCGGCGTTCGAGGTGTCCGCCCTGCTGTGCCTGCTCTCGGCGGCCGGCACCCGGTTCATCGGGGAACCCGCCCGCCCGCGCCGTCCCTCACGGGGGACGGGTGAGGCGTCACCGCTTTGACAGGTGACGGAAGCCCGTGCGAGGATCATCACCTGTTGAACCGGTGACTCCTTGAAGGAACTCCCATGACAGTCGTGCGCTTCGATCTGCTCTCCTCCCTCACCCCCGCGGCGGCCATGCGGGTGCTGACCGACTTCGGCCCCGCACGCGCGCGGAGCTGGCCGAGCATCGACGCCGGGCACTTCACCGTCCACCAGCTCGGCGACACCTGGGCCGAGGTGACCGAAGGAACCGCCGCGGCCTGGGAACGCGCCCGCTACGAGTGGGACGCGGAGAAGGGGCGGGTGCTCATCACCACCCTCGACTCCAAGCTCTTCGGCCCGGGCGGCGGCTGGGACATCCGGCTCACCCCCGAAGGCGACGGCACGCGGGTCACCGTCGAGCTCACCCGGCAGCCCCGCACGCTCAAGGGCAAGATCCTCGCCGCCCTCCTTCCCCTGGCCGCCCCCTCCTCGCTCCGCAAGTCCTTCGGCGAGCCGCTGAAAGCGAGGTGAACCCGCCGGCGCCGGCCCCCGCCGAGCGACGAGATGAAAGTTTCATGGTTCGTTGACACGGGGAAAGCGCTTTCCTACGGTGACGCTGTCCGCCCGCACGGATGTGCCCGCTCGCGTACGCCGAGAAAGATCCGGAGCGCAGGAGGGTCGTGGTGGCGCGGCCGTGCGGAGCAGAACGCCATCGTTGTTCGAAGGAGCAGGTGAACCAGGGATGAGACGAGCAGTCGCGTCGCGACTCCACGCGGTGCTGGCGGCGGTGGCGACCGCGGCCGCGGTCGGCGCGGTCGCCGTGGCCTTGCCGCTGACGCAGGCGTCGGCGGCGGCCGGCGGCGCCACCGGCTACGCGACCGCCAACGGCGGGACGACCGGCGGTGCGGGCGGGCAGACGGTGCGGGCCACCACGGGGACCGCGATCCACGCGGCCCTGTGCGGCCGGGCCAGCAGCAGCACCCCGATCACCATCGAGGTCGAGGGGACCATCAACCACGGCAACACCACCAAGGTGTCAGGTGAGAGCTGCAACACCGCAGCCGGCGTGATCGAGCTCAAGCAGATCAGCAACGTCACGATCATCGGGGTCGGCAGCGGGGCCGTCTTCGACCAGCTGGGCATCCACATCCGCGAGGCCAGCAACATCATCATCCGCAACGTGACCGTCCGCAACGTCAAGAAGTCGGGCTCGCCCACGTCCAACGGCGGCGACGCCATCGGCATGGAGAGCGGCGTGCGCAACGTGTGGGTCGACCACGTCACCCTGGAGGCCTCGGGCGGGGAGTCGGAGGGCTTCGACGGCCTCTTCGACATGAAGGACGACACCCAGTACGTGACCCTGTCCTACAGCATTCTGCGCAACTCCGGCCGGGGCGGGCTCATCGGGTCCAGCGAGAGCGACCGCTCCAACGGTTACGTCACCTTCCACCACAACCTGTACGAGAACATCGACTCCCGCACGCCCCTGCTGCGCGGCGGCATCGCGCACATCTACAACAACTCCTACGTGAGCCTCCACGAATCGGGCATCAACTCCCGGGCCGGGGGCCGCGCCAAGGTGGAGAACAACTACTTCAAGGACTCCAAGGACGTCCTGGGCACCTTCTACACCAGCGAGGCCGGCTACTGGCAGGTCGCCGGCAACATCTTCGACAACGTGACGTGGTCCGCCCCGGGCAGCGACAACAACCCCGCCGGCCCCGACCCGCAGTCCAACACCTCCGTCAGCGTCCCGTACTCCTACACCCTCGACGGGGCGAGCTGCGTGCCGGCCATCGTCCGCCAGACGGCCGGCGCCAACAAGGGGCTGCAGGAGTCGAACGGCAACTGCACGCCGCAGACGCCGACGGTCACCCCCACAGTCACGCCCACGGTCACGCCCACGGTCACGCCGACGGTGACGCCGACCGTCACCCCCACGCCCGGCGGGCCCAACCTCAGCATCGGAGCCGGCTCCGACGGCTCCAGCAAGGCCGACGGGACGAGCTACGGCAACGTGCGGGACGGCAACCTGAGCACCTACTGGTCACCGTCGGGCTCGACCGGTGACATCTCGATCAAGTGGGGCTCCGCCACGACGGTCTCCAGGGTCGTCATCCGCGAGGCGGCGGGCTCCGAGGGCGGCATCGGCGCCTGGCAGCTCCTCAACGCCGGCACCGGCGCCGTGCTGAAGTCGGGCAGCGGGGCGGGCGCCATCACCTTCACCCCGACCTCGCTCAGCAAGATCACTTTCAGGATCACCGGCTCGGCGGGCACGCCGAGGGTCGCCGAGTTCGAGACCTACGCCGGATAGCGGGCACCGGGGCGGGGGTGGTCACGCCGACGACCCCCGCCCCGGCTCCTCGCCCAGACGCAGGCCGAGCGGCCTCCGGCGCAGGAGGTCTCCGCGGGCCGCCGTCACGCGTCGCTCCCGGAGGAGGTCAGGAAGTCCTGGAGCTCACGGTGGCGGAACTGGTACGTGGCGCCGCTGACCCGCAGCAGCCGGGCCTCGCACGCCCAGTCGAGAAAGCTCCACAGCCGTAGCGGGAGCAGCCCGCGCGTGGCCGCCACGATCAGGCCGATCATGGTGCGGGTCCAGGCGACGGCGCCGAAGGCCAGGCCGAAGGTGACGCCGCCGATGAGCGCGCACACCAGCGACTCGACGAGACCCTGGCTCATCAGGAACACCAGGAAGGCCGCCACACCGCCGGTGAGGCCGAAGGCCAGCCCGATCGTCGGGTTGCGGTGCAGGGCCTCGCGCGGATGGGCGAGCTCGGCGTCCATGCTCCACCCCCCGGTGGTGATCCTGAAAACGACCCCGAGCGCGAACGCCAGGACGAAGGCGCCGCTCACGCCCGTGACCAGCGCCACGGGGCCCGCCTGGGCCAGCCGCAGCGGCGCCAGCCCGGTGAGCGCGCCGCACAGCCCGAAGCCCGCCAGCGTGACGGGCTCGGCGCGGATCGCCTCGGAGACGGTCATCCGCTCGGCCCCGCGCCGGCCGGCGGCGGTCAGCCCGATGACCGTGCCGAGCGTCAGCCCTCCGGTGCCGCCCGCGACGACGGCGAAGGCGGCGCCGAAGATCTTCCCGCCGGTCAGGAGGAGCCCGGCCAAGCCGCCGAGCACGCCGACGGGCAGGCCCGCCAGGGCGCCGAGCAGGGCGCCCATCACGCGCCGCCGCCGGGGGACGTCGCTCCGCCCGCCCGCCGCGGCCGGCCACGACGACAGCGACAGGCCGGTCACGATGCCCACCCACGACGTCATGAGCGCCAGCGTGAGTGCCTGCTCCGCGCCCGTGCCCAGGTCGCCGGCCGCGGAGCCCGTCCAGAAGGCGAGCATGGCGATGATCGCGAGGAGCACGGCGCACAGGCAGTGCAGCGCCCGGACCAGCCGCCAGCCGCCGATCGGCCACAGCAGGTGGGGGACGAGGTCGATCGCCGTCAGGCCGGGTGGCGGCCGATCCGCCCCGGCGGTGCGGGCGGCCTGCCACCGCAGGTGGGCCGCCAGGTTCACCAGCCATGATCGCACCTGGTCCGGCTGGTACGCGGTGCCGTGCGCGGTCCTGGGCGTGAGGCGGGTCGCGGCCGGGACGTAGGCCGCCAGCAGCCGCCGGGCGATCACCTCCGCGCCCTCACGGGGGCCGGCGTGCGGGTCGGCGCGCAGCAGTTCGTGCGGGTCGGCGCCGGACTCCACGGCGGTGACGGTCAGCAGGAGCCGCCACGGTGTGGCGAGAGCGGCGTGGACGGCCCCGGCCACCGGCCCTGACAGGGCCGCCTGGATGCCGTCGCGATGGCGGGCGCAGGGATGGCCGTCCGGCCAGCGAGCCGCCAGGTACACGGCGATCTGCTCGACGCCGAGGTCGTGGAGCCGGATCAGGACCGCGTTGTCCAGCCACACCCCGGCGGCGCGCAGTTCGGCGTGGCGGTCGGCGCGGCAGGTCACGACCACCGCGCCGGGGCGCCGTCCGGACAGGTCGCTGTAGCGGTTGAGCTCGGCCAGCAGGCCCATCGCCCGGCGGGGCGTTCCGGTCGGCGGGTCGGGGTCCAGCTCGTCCAGGCCGTCCACCACGGGCAGCACCCTGCGGTCCCGCACCAGCCGGTGCGCGTCGCCGGTCGCGAGCCCGAAGTCCTGCACGAGTTGCTCGGCCAGCCAGGTCTCGAACGGCCTGCCCAGGGTCCAGCGGGCCGCGTTCAGGCGGACCGGGACCGTGCCCGGGGGGTCGCCGGTGGTCACCACGGACTCCAGCAGTTGCAGCACCAGCTCGATGGCGAGCACCGTCTTGCCCGCTCCCGACTCGCCCACGACCAGCAGGCGCTGGGGGTGCAAGGCGGTGAAGAAGCGGCCGATCGTGTGCAGGTCGTCCGGTCCCTCACCGGAAGCATCGTGGGCGTCGCTGTGGGGGAAGCCGGTGCGGGGGCCGAAGGAGACGGGCGCGATGTCGTAGCCGCCGAGCAGCCCCTTGCGTGCCCGGTCCTCCTCGCGGAGCACGCGCCGGACCAGCAGCTCGACCGCTCGGTCCCTGTTCCCCGCCCGGGGCGGCACCTCGACGGTCTCCCCGGCGGCGGGTGGTGGCGGCTGTGGAGGGGCGGCCTCCTCCTCGACGACGGGCGGAGGCGGCGACGGGGCGGCCGGTTCGGTCAGCGCCGCTCTGGCCGCCCGCCAGCGTTCGAGCTCCCCGGCGATCAGCTCGTCCGGATAGTCGCAGGACCGGAAGCAGGCGGTGACGAACGCCCGGACGAACTCCCACCGCGGCAACCGGTCACTCTGCCGCAGCACGTGCGAGGTCGTGCTCTTCGGCAGCGCGTCCACCATGGCGCCGTCCGAGGCCGCCGTGCGGCCGCCGAGCGAGCGCAGCCTGCTCAGCGACGGTTCGCCCGCCCACTGCCTGAGCCGGGCCAGCGCCCCGACGAACTCCGCCACGCTGGCGGCCCGCGCCGGATCGGGCGGACGGGGACGATCCGCGCTCATCAGCCCTCCGCCCTCACCAGCGCCCACGCGAACCTCGCCCGGCCGCGCCGGGGCCACCGCCCCGGCACGCACACCCCTTCCAGCGTCTGGACGTGGCGCGACTCCATCAGGAAGTTGCGCGCCTCGTCGGCCTCCACCAGCTCCCGGCCCACCGCGATGGGCACGAACCCGTGCCGGGGGATGTAGACCCAGCGCCCCCGGTCCCAGTCGTAGGGGTCGAACCAGCGGTGGCGCACCGTGCCCGACACCCGCACCTCCTGCCCCTGCCTGGTCAGGACGAACGAGCCCTGCGAGCGCAGCAGGCTCATCCTGCTCACGTAGAACAGCTCGGTGCCGATGAAGGCGTTGATCCGCGCGTCCCAGTGGTCGTGCAGCCAGGCCGAGGCGTGCTCGTCCAGCAGCCCGGCCTGCCGGAGGAGCTGGCGTTCGAACCGGCGCTGGTTCTTGCGCTCGGCCTTCTTGATCACCTTGAACGAGCGCAGCCAGCGCGGTGACATCGCCCTGGACGCGCCCGCGCCGTCCATGAAGTGTTGCAGGAAGTCCGAGGCGATCGGATGGAAGTCGCGGCCACCGTCGATGATCGACCGGAACAGCCCGACCAGCTCGGGAACCGGTCTGCCCGTCCGCCGCCGCAGCCCTCGCAGGAACATGCCGGCCTTCTCCCTGGTGCGATCGAGGATCACGAACACGTCGGGCGGTACTCCTCCTGCGAGATGAGAGTCTTCCATTCCCCGCGGCCCAGGGCGCGCCCCGCGTTGGCGCAGGCCGCGGCCACCAGGTCGGCGGGCGTTCCGGTGTGCCACAGCCGCGCGGTGCCGTCACCGGCCACGCTGGCCACGGCCGTCCCGCCGGGGGCGTAGTCGAGCGCGACCACGCCCCTGGTGTGGCCGGTCATCGGGTTGCCGAGCGGCCGGTGGGTCCGCAGGTCCCACAGCAGCACGGCGCCGCTCCGGAGGCCGGTGGCCAGGGCCTCGCCGTCCGGGCTGAACGCGAGCGTGTTGGGCGGGTCGTCCTCGGGGATCAGCGCGACGCCGGTCGTGCGGCGGAGCTGGAGGTCCCACAGCCGCACGGCGTCGTCGGCCGCCGTGAACGCCAGCGTCCGGCCGTCCGGGCTGAAGGCCAGGTCGTTGACCAGCCCGCCGGCGACCGCGGGGGGCGTGCCCTCGAGCTGGCGGCGGGTGGCCACGTCGAAGAGCCGCACCCGCGAGTCGAAGCCGGCGCTGGCGAGGGTCCTGCCGTCGGGGCTGATGGCCATCCCCGTGATCACGTCGGTGTGGTCGGGGACGCGGATGCGCGGCCCGAGCTCGCGGCGGCTCGCGACGTCCCAGATCGCGATGGCGCTCTCGTGCTGGACGGCGGCGAACCTGCCGTCGGGGCTGAACTCGGCCAGGCCGTCGAACGTGGCGTCATGGACGATCAGGCGGCGGCCCGCGAGGTCCCACAGCCGCAGGCCGTCCATGGCGGACGTCAGGAGCGTGCGCCCGTCGGGGCTGAAAGCGATCTCGGTCACGGAGCCGCGGGCGCCTCGGGAACGCAACGGGGGGCCGAGGGAGCGCTGGGTGGCGGCGTCCCACAAGTGGACGTCGGGGCTCTTGATGCCGGGGTCACCGGTGGCCACGGTGCGTCCGTCGGGGCTCAGCGCGACGGCTCCCCCCGCGGGCATCGGCCTGCCGATCTGCAGGTGGACCTGCGGGTCCGCGAGCCGCACCAGGCCGTCGCCGCTCGCGGCGGCCAGCAGCTTCCCGTCCGGGCTGAAGGCGACCCGCTCGACGCTCATGTTGTTGTCCTGCAGCGCGACCAGTCGCTGCCGGCTGGCCGTGTCCCACAGCACGGTCCGGCCCGTGCGCCCGCCGGTGGCGATGCGGGTGCCGTCGGGGCTGAAGGCGATCGAGTCGAAGCCGGCGGTGCGATCCATGATCACGGCTGTCTGCCTGCCCGACGCCACGTTCCACAGCCGGGCGGCGTTGTCGTAGCTCACGGTCGCGAGCGCCTTCGCGTCCGGGCTGAACGCGAGGTCGAGGATGGGCTCGCGCTGCCTGGCGATCGCGCCGCCCAGCGGCCGGGACGTGGCGGTGTCCCAGAGCCGTACGGCCTTGCCGGCCGCGACGGCCAGGCGTGCGCCGTCCCTGGTGAACGCCACCCTGCGCACGATGTTCGCCCGCTCCTGCCCGTGGTCGGGGCGGCCGAGGTCAGGGCCGCGCGGGCGGTGCGTGGCCGCGTCCCACTGCCGCACGACGCCGGTGAAGTCACCGGTCACGAGGGTCTTGCCGTCCGGGCTGTACGCGAGCGCCGACACGACGTCGTCGTGCTTCAGCGGCGGGCCCAGCTCGCGGCGGGTGGCCACGTCGTAGAACCGGACGGTGGAGATGCACGCGGTGGCCAGCGTCCGGCCGTCGGGGCTCAAGGCCAGCTCGACGCCGGAGCAGTCGAACCTCGCGCGGGTGATCGGGGCGCCGAGCTGCCGCCGCGTCGCGGTGTCCCAGAGCCGCGCGGTGCCGTCGTCGCTGCCCGTCGCGACGACGGCACCGCTGGCGCTGAACGCCAGGGACGTGATGCCTTTCGTGTGCCCGGTGAGCTTCCCCCTGCCGGTGCCGATCGCCGCGGACAGCAGGCGGTTGCGGGCCTCGTCGGTCTGGGCGATGTCCCACGCCGCCACGGCCAGCAGCGAGGACAGGGCGACGTCGCCGGTGACCTCGCTCTGCGCGGCGAGCTGGCGGGAGAGCGCCACCCTGCGCTGCCGGTCGGCCTCGCCCGCCGCAGTGACGGCGGTGGCGGCGGCGATGAGGGCGAGCACCGACAGCACGGCGAGAGCGGCCACGGCGAGCCGGCGGCGGCGGCTCGCCCGCCGCTCCTCCCGCGTGGACGCCGCGACGAAGCCCTCCACGACGGGGCCAGGCGGTGGGTAGCTGTCGGGGTCGCGATCCCAGCGGGGCCGGCTGTCCTGCACGGCCAGCAGCCGGGCGCCCCGGTAGAGGAACGCGGGATCGCGGTGGTTGCCGGCCCACAGGGCGGCGGCCTCCAGCAGCCGGTCGTAGACGCCCTGCGCGGCGAGGTCGGGTTCGAGCCACTGCCGCAGGGTGGGCCAGGCCGTCAGGAGGGCGTCGTGGGAGATCTCGACGGTGTCCTCGTGCAAGGTGAGCAGGCGCCGGTCGGCGAACGCTGACAGCAGCGCCCCGACCTGCTCCCGCCGCTGCGCCGTGTGCGCGGCGGCGGCGGCGTGCAGCTCGGCCAGCCGCGCGCTGCGCCGCGCCACCTGGCCGCCCGCCGTGATCAGGGTCAGCCGGCGGAAGATCCGCAGCGCGGCCTTGCGATCCTCCGGCGGCAGCCGCCCGAGCACCTCGTCGGCGGTGCGGCGCACGGAGTCGCGGACCCGGCCGGACTCCTCGTACCCGTGCAGGGTCAGGGTGCCGTTCGTCCGCCGTTCCCAGGTGTTGCGCAGCGCCTGGGACAGCAGGGGCAGCGCGCCGGGCAGGGGACGGTCGCCCGCGGCCAGGCCGGCCCGCAGCTCGGCCAGGATGGTCTCCACCAGGCCGGGCTCGAGGTCGAGGCCGGCGGTGGCCGCGGGGCCGGTGATGGCCAGCCGCAGGTCCGCCTCCGTCATCGGCTCGACGATGACCTGGCCGTCCTGGATGGCCTCGGCGAACTGCGGGTAGGCGGCGCAGCGGTCCCAGTGGTCCGCGCGCACCCCTATGATCACTCCGGCTCCGTGCGGGACGCCAGCCAGGGCCTGCAGGACCGCCACGAACGCCTGGCGCTCGTGCTCGTCCGTCACGAGGGTGAACAGCTCCTCGAACTGGTCGACCACCAGCAGGAGGCGGCCGTCCCCTTCGGGCAGGAGCCGCAGGGGGTCGTGGCGCAGCCGCTCGGCCACCGTTCCCGCGTCCCCGCCGAACGTCCTGGCCCAGGCTTCGGCGAGCGCGCGCAACGGGGCCGCGGTGGGCGTGGTGAGCAGGCACCGCCACCGCCCTACCCCGGCGACCGGCAGCTCGCCCTTCGCCACCGCCGGGATCAGGCCCGCCCGTAACAGCGACGACTTGCCGACACCCGAGGCGCCCGAGACCAGCAGGATGGAGCCGCGGCCGGTCAGCCTCCGCCCCAGGCGTCGCAGGAGATCGCGGGTGGCTCGCCTGCGGCCGAAGAACAGCTCGGCCTCGCCCGCCTCGAACGGGGCAAGACCCTGGTAGGGGCAGACCTCGTTGCGATGATCAACCCGCTCGCCCATGGCGGTCATTCTGACAAACCGCGGCCACGGGCATCAAACGCTGTCGTCCGATTTCGTCCAATGTCGTCCCATCAGTGGCTTGAACGGCTCGAACGCGGTTCTGATGGACGCGCTGCCAGTTGATCGAGAGGCCCGGCTCTTGCCGAGGCCCTCCATGGGGGATGGCGGGAGACACCTTGTACTCGGCACGATGGCCTCTGCCCGACATCGCGCGGGAACCCGGCGGCGGGCATTCCGCGGGAAGGCTGCTGCGGGGATGGCGCAAGCGGGCGTTGATGACCCAGGAGCAACTCGCCGAGCAGGCGGGGCTCAATGTCAGGACCGTGCGCCGGCTGGAGAACGGCGAGCTGTGGCAGCCGCGCAGCAGATCCGTGCTGCTGCTGGCGCAGGCGCTGGAGCTGGACGGGGCGGAGCGGGCGCTGCTGTCGGCCGTCACCCGGGGCTCGCCGGACGCCGAGCGCGACGAGCCCGCCGGGAACGGCCCGCCGGCCGCGGCGGCGATCGTCCCCCGGCAGTTGCCCGCCGACATCGCGGCGCTGATCGGCCGGGAACGCGAGCTCGCGACCCTGACCGGCTCGGAACCCGAGCTCGCGGCCCTGGAGGGCTGGGGGCGCGAGGCGGCAGCCTTCGAGGGCCGGGGGCGCGAGCTCGCGGCTTTGAAGGGCTGGGGGCTTGAGGCGGCGGCTTTCGAGAGCCGGGGGCGCGAGCTCGCGACCCTGACCGGCTCGGGACCCGAGCTCGCGGCCTTCGAGGGCCGGGGGCGCGAGGCCGTGGCCTTGGAGAGCCGGGGGCGCGAGCTCGCGCTTCTGGAGGGCGGCCGGCGCGCGGGCGCGATGCCGGTCGTCTCCCTCGACGGCATGGCGGGAACGGGCAAGACGGCGCTGGCGGTGCATGCCGCCCACCGGCTCGCGTCCGGCTTCCCCGACGGGCAGCTCTTCGTGGACCTGCACGGGCACGCCCGCGACGCGGCCCCGGTCGAGCCCGGCGAGGCGCTGGCCCGCATGCTTCGCGCGCTCGGCGTACCGGGCGAGGGCATCCCCGGGCACCTCGACGACCGCGCCGCGCTGTACCGCAGCGTGCTGGCGGATCGCAGGGTCCTGGTCGTGCTCGACGACGCCGCCGACGAGCACCAGATCCATCCGCTGCTGCCCGCCGGCGCGGGCTGCCGCGTGATCGTCACCGGCCGCCGGCGCCTGAGCGGGCTGGGGGACGCCCTCTCCCTGGACGTCCTGTCCCAGGCGGAGGCGGTCGCGTTGTTCGTCGCGGTGGCCGGGCCGGAGCGGGTCGCGGGCGTGCCCCGCGACGACCTGCACGTGGTCGTCGCGCGCTGCGGGCTGCTCCCGCTGGCCGTCCGCATCGCCGCCGACCGGCTCCGGGCGCATCCCACGTGGAGCGTGCGGCACCTGCTCGACCGGCTCGCCGGCGACCGGCTGACCGAGCTGCGGGCGGGACGGCACGACGTCGCCGCGGCCCTGGACGTGTCCTACGACAGGCTCCCTCCCGACCAGCGGCGCGCATACCGGCTGCTCGGGTCGCACGCCGGCACGGACTCCAGAAACGGCACGGACGCCATCCCCGGCACGGACTCGGGAAGCGGCACGAACCCCGGAAACGGCACAAACGCCATCTCCGGCACGGATGTCGGCGCCGGCACGGATGCCGGAAACGGCGCGGGCTTCGGTGCCGGCACGGCCGCCGCCCTGCTGGAGACGACCGCGGCCGAGGCGGAACGGCTGCTGGAGCGGCTGCTGGACGTGCACCTCCTGCGGGAGGCCTCGCCCGGCCGCTACCAGCTCAACGACCTGGTCCGCGATCACGCCGCCCGGACGCGACCGTGCTCCGGCGACTGACCCGCCACCGGGCCGCACTCACAACGCCGTGTCCACCGGGCTCCAGCCCGAGCCACGCCGGACGCGGCCTGGAACGGTCCGGAGCTCGGCGTGAACGATCCGTCCGGCTCGCCGAGCCGAGCTGCACGGCAGAGCGAGCGGCGCGACAGGGACAGCCGCGCGGTGGCCAGGGTGGCACGGTAGTCAGGACGGCGCGACAGGCAGAGCTGCACGGCGGCCGGGGCAGCGCGGCACGACGGGCAGCGCGGCACGGGGCTGCACGAGGCGGGGCGGCACGGCGGGACGGCGCAGGGCACGGGGCGCAGCACGGCGCAGGGCACAGGGCGCGGCGCAGGGCACGGGACGGGGCGCGGGGCGGGGCGCGGGGCGGCGCGGCGGGGCGCGTGGGCCCGCTCGCGCCGGCCAGCCGGCCGTGGCCCGTCAGCGGGCCGGTACCGGCGTCCGCTTCCTGGAGGCGTAGATGTCGTCGATCAGCCGGTAGGTTCGCGCCTGCTCGGCCGTGAGGATGCGATCCCGCTCGATGTCCTTCCTGATCTCCAGCAGTCCCCTGCCGGTGTGCCGGGACAGGATCTCCTCCTGCTGGTCGCGCATCCGCAGGATCTCCCTCGCGTGGATCTCCAGGTCGCTGCCCTGGCCGCGCCCGCCCTCGGTGTGCGGCTGGTGCAGGAGCACCCGCGCGTGCGGCAGGGCGGCGCGCTTGCCGGGCGCGCCGGCCGCCAGCAGGACCGCCGCCGCCGAGGCCGCCTCACCGATGCAGACCGTGTGGATCTCCGGGCGGACGAACTGCATCGTGTCGTAGATGGCCGTCATCGCGGTGAACGACCCGCCCGGCGAGTTGATGTAGAGGTTGATGTCCTGCTCGGTATCGAGCGACTCCAGCGTCAGGAGCTGCGCCATCACGTCGTTGGCGACGGTGTCGTCGATCGGCGCCGCCAGGAACACCACGCGGTCCTCGAACAGCTTGTTGTAGGGGTTCATCTCCCTCACGCCGTACGAGGTGCGTTCGGTGAAGGAGGGCAGCACGTAACGGCCGCTCATGTCAGTTCATCCCCTCTGCGATGTGGTCGACGATCCCGTACTCGAGGGCCTCCTGCGCCGTGAACCAGCGGTCACGGTCGGAGTCGGCCTGGATACGCTCCAGCGGCTGGCCCGTGTGGGCGGCGATGATCTCGGCCATCCGCCGCTTGGTGTAGAGCATGTTCTCTGCCTGGATCTGGATGTCGGTGGCCGAGCCTCCGATGCCGCCCAGCGGCTGGTGCATCACGATGCGGGCGTTGGGCAGGGCGTAACGCTTGCCCTTCGTCCCGGCCGTCAGCAGCACCTGGCCCATCGACGCGGCGAAGCCCATCGCCACCGTCTGCACGTCGCACGGAATGAACTGCATCATGTCGTAGAGCGCCATCCCGGCCTGCACGGAACCGCCCGGTGAATTGATGTAAAGCGTTATGTCGCGCTGCGGATCCTCGGCCGCCAGCAAAAGCAGCTCCCCGCAGAGCCGGTTGCAAATCTCGTCGTCGACCTCCTGGCCGAGAACGACGATCCGCTCCTTGAGCAGGCGCTGGCTGAGCTGGTCGGACCAGGCTGCGCGCTGGGTCTCCGTCATGACAGGCGCTCCTTTCCATTCGTGCCTTTCTGCGAAAACGCTAGACCGGAACGCGCGGCAACCCCGAAAGTTTTCGCTGGCGGCACATTTCTCTTGAAGCGCATTACTCCGGCAGCGAATTTTTGTCGACATACAATCACGGATGTGAGAAGGACCCTCCCCCGTCGCTGGGCGTGCCTCGTCCTGGGCGGGGCGCTGCTGATGCCGTACATGATGGTCGGCGTGCTGGTCGCCGGGCTGGTGCGCGGCGAGTCGGCCAACCTGCTGCTGCCCGCCCAGGTCGGGGTGTTCGCCGCGGTGCTGCCCGTGGTGGCCGTGACCGGGCTGTTCCTGCCGGTGCGCGGGCTGTCGGTGAACGCGGCGCAGGGCCTGCTCGGAGCGCGGGTGGAGACGCCGCCGCGGCAGGCCGGGCGGTCCTGGCAGGAGCGGCGGCGCACGGCCGCCTGGTTCACGCTGCACCTGGCCGTCGGCGGCGTCGTCAGCGGGTGCACGCTGGCGATCGTGCCGTTCACGCTGTTCACGCTCGCGCTGCCGATCGTCGGGCATTCCACGCCGGTGCTCGGCTTCCTCGCCACCCCCGGATGGAACGCCGTGGGGTGGGCGGCGGCCGGGCTCGCGCTGCTGGCGGCGCTGGTCGCCATGGCCGCCGGCGCGGGCGAGCTGCTGGCACGGCTGGCCCCCGTCCTGCTCGGCCCCACCCCCGCCGAACGGCTGGCCGCCGCCGAGGAGCACGCCCGTACGCTGGCCGAACGCAACCGGCTGGCCCGCGAGCTGCACGACTCGGTCGGCCACGCGCTCAGCGTCGTCACCCTGCAGGCCGCCGCGGCCGGCCGGGTCCTCGACCGCGACCCCGCCACGGCCAGGACCGCACTGGCCGCGATCGAGCAGTCGGCCCGCACCGCCCTGGAGGACCTCGACCACGTCCTGGGCATCCTTCGCGAGGGCCGCCAGGGTCGCGAGACCAGTAGCAGCGCCAGTGGCCGCGCCGACGGTGGCAGTGGCGGTGGCGACGGCGACGGCGGCCGCGGTGGGCGTAGCGGTCACGGCCACGCCTGCCCCGATGACGACGACCGCACCGCCCTCGCCCCGCAGGCGACGCTGGCCGACCTCGATCAGCTGGTCGCCACCTCCGGCGCGCGGGTACGGCAGGAGGTGGGCGACCTGTCCCGGGTGCCCGCCCTGGTCTCCCGCGAGGCGTACCGCCTCCTGCAGGAGGCCCTCACCAACGCGATCAAGCACGGCGAGGGCCCCGTCCACCTGACCGCCGCCGTCAAGGGGGGCGACCTGCGCCTGGAGGTCACCAACGGGCGCACGGCCGGAACCCGCGACCGCACGAGGGACGGCGGCGGGGCGCGAGCACGCGGACGAGAGCGCGCCCGCACGGGCGGCAGGGGTGTGGCCGGGATGCACGAGCGCGTCCGGCTGCTGCGCGGCGATCTGGAGGCCGGCCCCACCGAGACCGGATGGCGGGTCTCGGCCCGCCTGCCGCTACGGTCGTCCCCATGACACTCAAGGTCGTGATCGCCGACGACGAGGACCTCATCCGCACCGGCCTGCGCATCATCCTCGACAGCGAGCCGGACCTGGAAGTGGTCGGCGAGGCGGCCGACGGCGCCGCCGTGCTGCCGGTCGTGCGCCGGGAGCGGCCCGACGTGGTGCTCATGGACGTCCGCATGCCCGCCCTCGACGGCATCCGCGCCACCGAGCGCCTGCTCGCCCTGGACGACCCGCCCAAGGTCCTGGTGGTGACCACGTTCGAGAACGACGACCACGTCTACGACGCCCTGCGGGCAGGCGCGAGCGGCTTCCTGCTCAAGCGCACCAGGCCGGACGACCTGGTGAAGGCCGTCCGGCTGGTCGCAACGGGAGAGTCGCTGCTGTTCCCCGCCGCGATCCGCGCCCTGGCGGGCCGCCGGAGCCCCTCCCCCGCGCACGTGCCCGGCATCGACCGGCTGACCGGCCGCGAGGGCGACGTGCTGCGGCTGATGACCAGGGGCCTGTCCAACCACGAGATCGCCGCCGAGCTGGTCGTCAGCCCCGAGACGGTCAAGACGCACGTGGGCAACGTGCTGGCCAAGCTGGGCGCGCGCGACCGCACCCAGGCCGTGATCGCCGCCTACGAGTCGGGCTTCGTCTCCCCCGCAGGCTAGATGCGCACGCCTCCTCTCCGCAGCAGCTCGGCGGCGGGCAGCAGGGTCGCCTCGGCGGCGGTCAGCCCCGCCCCGGCCAGGGCGCGGTCGACCAGGTCCAGCCCCACCGCGTATCCCGCCATGTCGGGAATGCCGCGCGGCTCCTGGCCGAACCTCTTCATGGCGGTGTCCCCCAGCACGTACGCGGACGTGTGCTGCATCCCCTCCAGCCAGAAGTCGGCCGTGATCGCCGCGTAGGCCCGCTCGTACGCCTCACCGGTCGCCATCTTCGACCACGGCCCCATGGCCTCCGGCCCGGACAGCTCCCGTACGAACGCCTCGGCCAGCCCTTCGGCGATCACGTGCTCGCCCACGGTCACGGTCACCGGGTTCCACTCGACGTTGGTGAAGCGGATCTTGTGGTGGAACTCGTGCACCGCGAGGTGCCCGATCCGCCCGATCACCTCATCCGTCGGCCAGGCCAGCAGGTACAGCCACTCGGAGCCGCCCCCCATGCCGTAGTAGCCGCCGGCCGTCGTCATCAGGTGCTCGTTGTCGGGGTTGCCCATCGCGAACATGACCTTCAGCAGGTCCGGCTGCGCGGCTCCCACCTCGGCCAGCCGCTCCGAGGCCCGCTCCAGCTCGCGCCGCACCTGCCCGAGCACGTCCTGCTCGATCATGCGGCGCACGGCGGGCAGGTAACGCGGGTCCTCGGCGTCCACGCGGAAGCCGCCGCCGCCGTGGTGGATGTCGACGATGTCGCCCGGCATCGGGATGATCTCGCGCGTCGGCGCCATCATCTCCCGCAGCGCGTCGGGCCGCTTCTCCAGAGGCCCCTCAAGCAGGTCGGCCATCTCGGCAAGGGTGTCGTGAATGATGAATTCCATGCCGAGGACGCTAAAGCCTCACGCTACGTCAGGCTCAAGCGGTTAACGGCTCACAGCGGCGACTCGTCGCCGGGATCCTCCCCGGGCGAGCGCCCCGGCGTGCTCTGCCCGCTCTCCGACGGCGACGGCGACTGCGAGGGCGACGGCTGCGGCACCGGCGTCTCCGGCGTCGGCGGCGGCGTCGGCACGAACACCGTCGGCGGCAACTGCCGCGGCTGCTGCTCGCTGTCCTGCCGCCCGAGCAGCAGCAACAGCAGGATCGCCGTCACCAGCACCAGCAGCAGCACCAGCGCCAGCGCCGCCAGCAGCACCCGCTTGCGCGTCTCGGTCGGCGGCAGCCGCTTCCGGGTCGGCCCCGGCAGCGCCGGCGCCCGATCGGTCAGCCAGTACGGCACGAAGTCCGGCCCGTGCGCCTCCCCGATGAACGTCCCGCCCACCATGACGGGCTCCAGGAACCGCTCAGCCCCCGGCCGCCCCGGCGCGTACGGCACCGCCACCCACGGCGCCCGCCCCCCGTCGAAGGCCAGCACCTCGGGCATACCCTCCAGCACCGCACCCCGGGGCCGCCCGGAACGCCCCAGCCACCCCCGCCTGCCGGCCCGCTCCCGGCCGCCCGCCTCCCGCACCGCCGTGACGAACCGGTCCCGCGCCGCGGCGTCGTAGGCCGCGCCCCGGGTGAGCACCGCCAGCGACACGGCACGCCCGTCGGGCGCCTGGCCCAGGTACACGAACCCGGCCGGCGCCGTGTGCAGGCGCGCCTGCACCACGTAGGGCCCCAGCCGGGGAGGATCACCGTACTGCAGGGGACTTGCCACGTTTGCCATGAAAGCACAGACGTGGCGTCGTGCACGTTTGCGGCGCGTTTGGTGGAATGGCGTCATGAGCGTCGCCGAAGAGTTGCCAGGCGGAACCGACGCGGCACTGCTGCGTCAGAGTCTCGACGAGGTCCGGCGTGTCATCGTCGGGCAGGACCACATGGTCGAAAGACTGCTCGTGGCCCTGCTGGCGCGCGGGCACTGCCTGCTCGAAGGGGTCCCAGGCGTCGCCAAGACCCTCGCCGCCTCCACCCTGGCCACCGTCGTGGGCGGCACGTTCGCCCGGATCCAGTTCACCCCCGACCTCGTGCCGAGCGACATCGTCGGCACCCGCGTCTACCACCCCTCCAACGAGAAGTTCGACGTCGAGCTCGGCCCCGTCTTCGTCAACTTCCTGCTGGCCGACGAGATCAACCGCGCCCCCGCCAAGGTCCAGTCCGCGCTGCTGGAGGTGATGGCCGAGCGCCAGGTCACCCTCGCCGGCGTCACCCACCCCCTGCCCAGGCCGTTCATCGTGCTGGCCACCCAGAACCCCATCGAGTCCGAAGGCGTCTACCCCCTGCCCGAGGTGCAGCGCGACCGCTTCCTGTTCCGGGTGCGGGTGCCGCACCCCAGCGCCCACGAGGAACTGGAGATCCTGCACCGCATGAGCGTCAAGCCGCCCGTCCCCGAGCGGGTGCTCGACCCCGACAAGCTGCTGGCCCTGCAGGAGGCGGCCGAACAGGTCTCGGTGCACCAGCTCGTCGCCGACTACGTCGTACGGCTCGTCATGTCCACCCGCGCCCCCGCCGAGTACGGCCTGACCGACCTCACCGAGACCATCGAGATCGGCGTCAGCCCCCGCGCCACCCTCGGCCTCGTCTCCGCGGGCCGGGCCCTGGCCCTGCTGCGCGGCCGCGACTACCTGCTGCCCGACGACGTACGCGACGTCGCCGTGGACGTCATGGCCCACCGCCTGATGCTCACCTTCGACGCCCTGGCCGACGGCGTCGACCCCGAGAGCGTCGTCAAGCAGATCCTCCAAGCCGTGCCTCCGCCCCTCGTCGTCTGGAACCAGAACCGTTGAGCCCCACCACAGCAGAGCAGGCCCTGCGCCGCCTGGAGCTGACCGTCACCCGCCGCCTCGACGGCCTGCTGCACGGCGCCCACCGGGGACTGCTGCCCGGCACCGGCAGCGAGGCCGGCGACAGCCGCGTCTACGTGCCCGGCGAGGACGACGTGCGCCGCATGGACTGGAACGTCACCGCCCGCACGACCATCCCGCACGTGCGCGACCTCATCGCCGACCGCGAGCTGGAGACCTGGGCCCTGGCCGACCTGTCGCCCAGCATGGATTTCGGCACCGCCGACAGCGACAAGCGCGACCTGGTCGTGGCCGCCGTCGGCGCGATCGGGTTCCTGTCCAGCCGGATGGGCGACCGGTTCGGCGCGCTGGTCATCCACGACGAGTTCGTGCACCGCATGCCCGCCCGCACCGGCCGCCCCGCCCTCTACGGCCTGCTGCACTCCCTCATGGACGCCCCGCGCGGCAGCGTCGTGCCCGACCCGCCTGACCTCGCGGAGGGCATCGACATCCTCGCGGCCACCCGCAGGCGGCGCGGCATGCGGCTGGTCGTCTCCGACTTCCTCGACGCACACCCCGACCTCGACCCCGACGCCGAACGCCCCTGGGAGCGCCCCATCAGGCGGCTGGCGGCCCGCCACCAGGTGCTGGCCGTCGAGGTCATCGACCCCCGCGAGCTCGAACTCCCCGACGTGGGCCGCGTCGCGTTCGCCGACCCCGAGACC
Source organism: Nonomuraea sp. GTA35 (assembly GCF_041950525.1). Classification (NCBI taxonomy): domain Bacteria; kingdom Bacillati; phylum Actinomycetota; class Actinomycetes; order Streptosporangiales; family Streptosporangiaceae; genus Nonomuraea; species Nonomuraea sp. GTA35. The sequence continues at coordinate 24,930 of NZ_JBGNUV010000002.1, forward strand.
GGGAACGTACGCGAAGTGCACCTTTCGCCCAAGATTCGGCGCGCCTACGCGGAGGCAGCCGCCCTGCAGCGCGAGGGCACCCGCCTGGCCCTGCGCCGCGCCGGCATCGCCCACCTCGTGCTGCGCACCGACCGCGACTGGGTCTTCGACGTCGCGCAGTTCGTCCTGCGCCAGCGCCGCATGAGCCACCTCGCCCACCGGAGGCCGACCCCATGACGTTCCTCGCCCCCGGCTGGTTGTGGCTGTTCGTGCTGGTGCTGCTGCTCGTGGCCGGCTACATCCTGGCGATGTTCGCCCGCCGCCGCTACACCGTGCGCTTCACCAACCTGGCCCTGCTCAACCTCGTCGCCCCCGCCGGCCCCGGCTGGCGCCGCCACGTCGCCCCCGCGCTCTTCCTCGTCATGATGTCCCTCCTCGTCATCGGCGCCGCCAAACCCGCCGACCAGGTACGCGTGCCCCGCGACCGCGCCACCATCATGATCGCCCTGGACGTCTCCCTCTCCATGGACGCCGACGACGTCCAGCCCAACCGCATCAGCGCCGCCAAGGCCGCCGCCCAGGCCTTCGCCAGGGAGCTGCCCGACCGCTTCAACGTCGGCGTCGTCTCCTTCGCCCGCTCGGCCAACGTCGTCATCTCCCCCACCACCGACCACCAGGCCGTCGTCACCGCCATCGGCAACCTCACCACCCGCCCCGGCACCGCCATCGGCGAGGCCGTCTTCAACGCCCTGGAGTCGGTGCGCTCCTTCGACCAGCAGGCCGCCACCGACCCGCCCCCGGCCGCCATCGTGCTGCTCTCCGACGGCGACAACACCTCCGGCCGCTCGGTGAACGAGGCCATCGAGGCCGCCCAGCAGGCCCGCGTACCGGTCTCCACCATCGCGTACGGCACCCAGGAAGGCACGGTCAGCATCGACGGGCGGCCCGTGAACGTCCCGGTCAACAAGCAGACCCTGCAGTCGCTGTCCGACGGCACCAGCGGCCGCGCCTACGCCGCCGAGTCCGGCAGCGAGCTGCGCGAGGTCTACGAGCAGATCGGCACCTCGCTCGGCTACAAGCTGGTCAACCAGGAGATCACCCAGTGGTTCATCGTGGCCGCCATCCTGGCCGGGCTGCTGGTGGCGGGCGCCGCGGTCCTGTTCGGCTCGCGGATCCCGTAACGTTTGGCGACGTGGCCCACTATTTCTCCGAGCAGCCGAGCACCGCGAGCAGGCCGGGCTCCGTCGATCTCGTCCTGCCCGATCTGCACCTGCGGCTGGAGACCGACAGCGGCGTGTTCTCCCCCGAGCGGGTGGACGTCGGCACGCGCGTGCTGCTGGAGAGCGTCCCGCCGCCGCCGCAGGAGGGCGACCTGCTCGACCTGGGCTGCGGCTACGGGCCGATCGCGCTGACCATGGCCAAGCGGGCGCCGGCCGCGACCGTGTGGGCCGTCGATGTCAACCGGCGCAGCCTGGAGCTCACCGAGCGGAACGCCCGAGCCGCCGCCCTTGACAAAGTAAGGTCAGTACATATCGATGAAGTGCCAGATGAAGTGAAATTTCGGGCCATCTGGTCTAATCCTGCGATCCGAATTGGGAAGCAGGCGTTGCACGAGATGCTCACCAGGTGGCTCACCCGGCTGACGCCCGACGGCGTGGCCTACCTGGTCGTCCAGAAACACCTCGGCTCGGACTCCCTGCAGCGCTGGCTCGGCGAGCAGGGCTGGCAGGCCTCCCGCGAGGCCAGCCGGGCCGCCTACCGCATCCTGAAGGTGACCCGATGAGAAGGCAGCTGCGCCCCACCGACGTCAAGCGGCTCAACCGCACCTGGCGCAGGAACACTCAGAAACGTCTCGGCCTGATCATCGAGTCGGTCACCGGCCCGTTCAACATCGGCTCGATCTTCCGCAGCGCCGCCGCGTTCGGCGTGGACGAGATCTGGCTGGCCGGCAACGCCACCCCGCCCACCAACCCCAAGGCGGGCAAGACCGCGCTGGGCACCGAGCGCCTGGTCACCTGGCACGAGGCGGTGCCGGCCGTCGAGGCGGTCAAGGCGGCCAGGGAGAGCGGCTACGCGGTGCTGGCCATCGAGCTGACCGCCGAGGCGAGGCCGCTGCACAGGGCCGACCTGGCCCGCGACGTGTGCCTGGTGGTCGGCAGCGAGGACCACGGCTGCTCCCCCGCCCTGCTCGACGCGGTCGACGGGGCCTGCTACATCCCGCAGGTGGGGCGGGTCGGCTCGTTCAACGTGGCGGTGGCCGCGGCCATCGCGCTTTCCGAGGCGCGCCGCCAGGAGTGGCAGAATCTCCCTGATTCGTAACCGAACCGTTCACTCGAAAAGGGCATACTTCTGGACGTGCTGAGCCGTCGATTCCCCTTCCTCGACCATCCGGGCCCGCTGGCCTTCGCCCACCGCGGAGGAGCGGCAGAGGGCGCGGAGAACTCCGCGGCCGCGTTCGAACGGGCGGTCGCGCTCGGCTACACCTACCTGGAGACCGACGCGCACGCCACCTCCGACGGCGTGCTGCTGGCCTTCCACGACCACACGCTCGACCGCGTGACCGACCGGCGCGGCCGCATCTCGGAGCTGCCCTACCGGGCGGTCAAGCGGGCCCGCATCGGCGGCGTGCACGAGATCCCGCTGCTGGAGGACCTGCTCGGCACCTGGCCGGAGATCCGCTTCAACATCGACGTCAAGGAGGCGGCCGCCATCGCCCCGCTGGCCGAGGCGATCAGGCGCACCAACGCCTACGACCGGATCTGCCTGACCTCGTTCTCCGACGAGCGGCTGGTGCTGGCCAGGGCCGCGCTCGGCAGGGAGGTGTGCTCGGCGCTCGGGCCGCGCGCCGTGGCCGCGCTGCGGGCCGCGGCGACCACCTCGGGCTACGGCCGCCTGCTGGCCCGGCTGTCGCGCGCCGGGGTGCCGTGCGCGCAGGTGCCGGTCGGTTTCCGCGGCCTGCGGGTCACCACCCGCCGCCTCGTCCGTACGGCGCACGCGATCGGCATGCAGGTGCACGTGTGGACGATCAACGACCCCGCCCGCATGGAGCACCTGCTCGACCTGGGCGTGGACGGCATCATGACCGACAACGTCACCGGCCTGCGTGACGTGCTGGAGCGCCGGGGGCTGTGGCACCCCGGCCGGCTGGCCGCCTGACAGCAGCATCCCCCCGTACGCCGCAAGAGGAGCGACCCGACACCATGCCCGTACCCGCACCCCCCGCGGCACTCGACGACTCCCCAGGCGCGCGCCGGCGCGAGCAGCGCGGCTGGTACTTCTACGACTGGGCCAACTCCGCCTTCTACACGGTGGTCATCTCGGTCTTCCTCGGCCCGTACCTCATCCCCGTCGCCAAGACCGCGGCCTGCGCCAAGGACTTCCCGTCCGTGGAGCCCGGCAGGTGCGTCGACACCTTCGACCAGCTCGCCGCCGCCGGCCCCGGGCTCGGGTACGTGGACGTGCTGGGCGCCGACATCAGGCCGGCCGCGTACTTCGGGCTGGTCACCACGGTGGCGGTGTTCCTGCAGATCGTGATCCTGCCGGTCGTGGGCGCGCTGGCCGACCACACCGGCCGCAAGAAGGAGATGCTCGGCATCTTCGCCTACGCCGGGGCGCTGGCCGCGATGGGCCTGTTCTTCGTCGAGGGCGACCGCTACCTGCTGGGCGGCGTGCTGTTCATCCTGGCGAACCTGGCCTACGGCGCCTCCATCGTGGTCTACGACTCGTTCCTGCCGCAGATCTCCACGCCCGAGGAGCGCGACGGGGTGTCCTCGCGCGGCTGGGCCATCGGTTACCTCGGCGGCGGCCTGCTGCTGGCCCTCAACCTGGTGCTGTACCTGCAGTACGAGAGCCTGGGGCTGACCCAGGGCATGGCGGTGCGCATCTGCATGATGTCGGCGGGCCTGTGGTGGGCCACGTTCACGATCGTCCCGCTGCTGCGGCTGCGCAACCGGCCCGTGCCGGCGCACGAGACGACGGCGCTGCGCTCGGTCCGCGGCAGCTTCCGCCAGCTCGGCCGCACCCTGTCCGAGCTGCGCCGCTACCCGCTGACGCTGCTGTTCCTGGTGGCCTACCTGGTCTACAACGACGGCGTGCAGACGGTCATCGGCAACAGCGCGGCCTTCGCCTCGGAGGCGCTCAAGCTGCCCCAGGAGGTGCAGATCACGGCGATCCTGATGGTGCAGTTCGTGGCGTTCTTCGGGGCGCTGCTGCTCGGGTGGCTGGCACGCGGTTTCGGCACGAAGCGTACGGTGCTGGCGAGCCTGGTGCTGTGGACGGCGATCGTGGCGATGGCCATGTTCGTGGCCGAGGGGCAGGCGCTGCAGTTCTACCTGATGGCGTTCGCGATCGCGATCGTGCTGGGCGGCACGCAGGCGCTGTCGCGCTCGCTGTTCTCGCAGGTGATCCCGAAGGGGCGGGAGGCCGAGTACTTCAGCCTGCTGCAGATCAGCGACAAGGGCTCGGCGTTCATCGGCTCGCTGACGATCACGCTCGCCCTGCAGTTCACCAACAGCTACCGCATCGCGATCCTGTCGATGGTCGTCTTCTTCGTGATCGGCTTCATCCTGCTGGCCATGACGAACCTGCCCAAGGCCATCCGCGCGGCCGGCAACGAGGTGCCCGCCCGCGTCTGACCCCCGCGCCTGACCCCGGCGGCGTGCCTAGACCCCCGCCGCCAGCACCATCGTGCCGGGCCCCTGGGCCGCTCCGGGCCCGGCCACGGCCGTCACCGTGTCCGCCGTGGCCTCGCCGCCGCAGTGCGGGCACGTGACGACGGGCGTGAACCGCTCGCCGCACGAGTGCACCAGCAGCGCGGGCGGCCCCCCGGGCGGCGTGGCCCAGCGGTCGCCCCAGGCCATCAGCGTCATCAGGGCGGGCACGATGTCGCGCCCCGCCTGCGTCAGCACGTACTCGTGGCGCGGCGGCCGCTCCTGGTAGCGCCGCTTCTCCACCACCCCGGCCGCGACCAGGTGCTCCAGCCTGCGGGTCAGCAGGTTGCGCGAGATTCCCAGGTCCTGCGCCAGGTCGTCGAACCTGCGCAGGCCCAGGAACAGGTCCCGCAGGATCAGCGGCGTCCAGGGCTCGCCGATGACGCCCACAGCCTGGGCGATGGAGCAGTGCATCTCACCGAACCTGTTCATGGACCCAGGATAGTGGGTTGATAAAGTGAACCCATGACAGTTCACATTCAGGACTCACCCGCGGCCGCGTACCGCCGGGCCGGCGAGGCGCACGACCTCGACGCGCTCGCCGCCACCCTGTCCGAGGACGTCGTCTTCCACTCGCCGCTGTCCGCCACGGCCGAGTTCCGCGGCAAGGAGCAGGCGCTCGAACTGTTCTCCGTCGTCTTCGGCGTCCTGTCGGACCTGCGTTACCACACCGACGTGGGCGACGACCGGACGCGCGCGCTCACCTCGACCGCGCGGCTGGGCGGCAGGGAGATCCACGAGGCCGCCGTCGCCGAGTTCGGCGAGGACGGGCTCATCAGGGACCTCACCCTGTGGATCCGGCCCCTGCCGGCGCTGACCGCGATGATGGCCGCGCTCGGCCCCGGGCTGGCCAGGGCCGCGGGCAGGCCGGCCGTGTCCCTGCTGGTCGCGGCGGCGGTCAAGCCGCTGGCCGCGATGACCGCGCTGGGCGACAGGACCCTCGTCCCGCTCGTGACCCGCTCCCGCCGGGAGGGCGCCCGGCCGAAGAGGGGGCACCGCTCCTGACACCGGGCTCCCGCGCCGGCCGGCCACCGTCAGTGCGCCGTGTCACCGGCTCCTGAGGGCTCCCGTGCGGGCCGGCGCCACACGCGCCGGGCCGCCACGGCCAGCATGGCCGCTCCTGCCAGGGCGAGCAGGGTGGTGAACAGCCACTCCCCCGAGCCGTCCGGACCGTAGACGCGGCTCGCCCGCCCCGTGTCCACGGCGTGGATGCTCCGCCCGGCGGCGAGCGTGCCGCGGTCGCTGCCGTACAGCTCGACGTCGCGCCGCAGCACCCGCCCGTCGTCGGAGGTGAAGTCCCCCGCCCAGACGCAGGACTCGTGCCCGGGATGCCGGATGCACCGCAGCTCCCCGGCGGTGAACACGCCGCTCACCCCGTCGGCCCGCGCGGCCTTGATGGTGGGGCCCAGCTCCGGGACCGACCAGAACAGCAGCAGCAGCCCCAGCGCGGCCAGCGCCACCGTGAACGCGCTCAAGCGCCGCTCGACCCGCATGGCCTAGTGCGCGACCGCGCAGGTGCAGGTGGCCCCGGCGTGCGACCCGGCGCGGCGGTGCAGCAGCATCGCCACCACCATCGGCGCGAAGACGATCGCGTTGTAGAACAGGTGCAGCTCCATCCTGGGCCAGATCAGCTGCAGGACGCTCGTCGGCACCGGACGGCCCATCAGGTACAGGCCGCTGAGCTTCTGCAGGAGCAGCAGCAGATGCTCCATGTGGTGCCACACCTGGATGCCGAGGGAGATGTTCCACCACGTGCGCGAGCTGCCGGTGAAGCCCTTGCGCAGCAGGACGAGGCCGATGAGCATGAGCAGCGCGTAGCCGTAGTGCATCCACTCGGAGGTCACCAGCCACGGGAACGGCATGCCGAGCACGCCCCGGGCCTCGGCCAGCGGCCACCCCCACGCGTAGACCTGCACGGCCTGGACCAGGTGCTCCGCCCAGTGCGCCACCACGATGATCATGAAGATCGTGAGCGCGGCCCTGTGGTGGCGCCCGTTGAGCGTGGAAACGCTGATCGCCGTCGTCGTCGCCATTCGTCACCTCCTGTTTCTCGTCGCGATGACGCTGCCGTCCGGGGCCATCGTGACTCCGGTGCACATCGCGGGCAAATGATCTCCATTCGCACTGGGAACCCGCTTGCAAACGGCTTAACGGCGGCACCGGCACGGACTCCGGGGAACAGGTCGCCGCCCACGAAGTTGATCGTTACGCTGCTGACTCCGGCGACGAAGAGGGGCAGCCCGCATGGGTCTGGAGATCAGATACCTCGGTCCGTGGGAGATCGCGACGGACGATCACGCGATCAAGCTGGCGGGGCAGCGGCGGATCGGGGTCCTGGCCAGGCTCGCCGTGGACGCGGGCAAGGCCGTGCACACCGACCGCATCCTCGCCGACGTGTGGGCGCACAGCTCGGCGGCGACCGCGGCCAAGCAGCTGCACATCGTGATCTCCAAGCTGCGCGAGGCGCTGGCCGCCCACTGCGGCGAGGACCTCATCGAGACCCTGCCCGGCGCCTACCGTCTCGCGCTCGACCGCGACCGCGTCGACGCGCACCTGTTCACCGGGCTGGCCCTGCGGGCGCGCGCCGCCCGCGCGCAGGACGCGGCTGCGACCGCCGACGCGCTGTTCCGCCAGGCGCTCGCGCTGTGGCGGGGGCCTGTGCTGGCAGAGGTGGACGCGCCGTGGGCCAGGATCGAGGCCGGCAGGCTGGCGGAGGAGCGGCTGTCCGTCCTGGAGGAGCACATCGACCTGCGGCTCGCCGCCGGGGATCATCACGCCGTGGCCCGCGAGCTCGCCGCGCACGTCAAGGCGCACCCGCTGCGCGAGCGGCCCGCCATCCAGCTCATGCTCGCCCTGCACCGCGACGCGCGATCCGCCGAGGCGCTGGCCGTCTACCAGGACACCCGCCGCGCCATGGTGACGGAGCTGGGCATCGAGCCCGGCAACGAGCTGCGCCGCCTCCACCAGGCCATCCTCGCCCGCGACCCGGCGCTCGACCTCGGCACCCCCGCCCAGCGCGGCACGCTGGCCGAGCCGGTCGTGCCCGCCGAGCTGCCCGCCGGCACGCAGGCGTTCACCGCCAGGGCCGCCGAGGTCGAGCGGCTGGGGGCCGCCCTCGTCACCGGCGACGGTCCCACGATCACGGTCATCGACGGCCCCGGCGGCATCGGCAAGTCGACGCTCGCCGTCCACGTCGCGCACGCGGTCAGCGGCCGCTTCGCCGACGGCGTCGTCTACGTCAACCTGCACGGGGCCACCGCCGGGCTCGCCCCGCTGACGCCCGCCGAAGCGCTGCGCCACCTGCTGCGCTCGCTGGGCCTCGACGGCACCGCCGTGCCCGCCGACCCGGGTGAGGCCGCCGCCCGCTACCGCTCGCTCACCGCGGCCGGCAACCTCCTGGTGATCCTCGACAACGCCCGCGACGTGCGCCAGGTCCGCCCGCTCATCCCGGGCGGGGCGGGCTGCCGGGTCCTCATCACCAGCCGCGACCCGCTCTCCGTCCTGGACAACGCCCACCACCTGCACCTGGGCACGCTCGCCGACGAGGACGCGACGGCGCTGCTCACCCGCGTCGTCGGCGCCGGCCGGGTAGCCGCGGAGCCGGAGGCGACGGCGGAGATCGTCCGGCTCTGCGGCGGCTTCCCGCTCGCGCTCCGGATCGCGGGCGCCCGGCTGGCGGCCCACCCCGGCCGGGCGATCTGCGACCTGGCCGTCCGGCTCGCCGACGCCACCCGCCGCCTGGACCTGCTGGAGTACGCCGACCTGGCCGTACGCGCCGGCATCGCCGTCAGCCACCAGCACCTGCGCGAGGAGCCGGCCGGGCGGGACGCCGCGCGCCTGCTGGCCCTGCTCGGCCTGCTCGAACTGCCCACGCACACCCCCGCCGCCACCGCCGCCCTGGCGGGCTGGCCGGAACACCGCGCCGAGGCCGCGCTGGAACGCCTCCTGGACGCCCGGCTCCTCGAACCCGCCGGGTCCCACGGGTACCAGCTCCACGACCTGGTCCGCCTCTACGCCCGGGAACAGGAACTCGCCGCGCCGGAGCGGGCGGCCGCGATCCGGCGTGCGCTGCACCACTACCTGGCCACGGCCGTGCAGGCCGAAGAGCTGGTGGGCAGCACCAAGGGAAGCTTCGACCGCTACCTCGCCGAGCAGCCCGGGGAGGAGCTCACCACCGTGGCGGCCGCCAACGAGTGGGTCGAGCGTGAACGGGACAACCTGCTGGCGGCGGTCCGCCAGGCGGCCGGCGACTCCGCCGACGGCACGGCGGCCGTGCTCGCGAACGTCACCCAGTGGCTGTTCGACCGGCGGGGCTGGTTCTCCGAGCTGATCGAGGTGAGCGAGCTGGCCTTGCGCGGCGCCGAGAAGATGGCGGACTGGCAGGGCAAGGCCTACCTGCACCAGGGGCTCGCCTCCGTCCACGCTCAGCTCGGCCGCTTCCCGGAGGCCCTGCGCGAGCTGGAGGCGGGGCTGGCCTGCTGGGACCTGGCCGGACAGCCGGACCGCAAGGCGGGGATGCTCAACGACCTCGGGACCGTCCACACCATGATGGGCTGCCACGACGACGCCCTGGCCGCGCTGGAGCGCGCGCTCGCGATCACCTTTCGCACCGGCCGCAGGGCCCACGAGTCCTTCGTCCGCAACAACCTGGTCCACGTCTACTACCGTCAGGCGAGATTCGAGGAAGCCGTCGAGGAGGCCCGGCACGTCCTGGCCATGACGGAGGAGCTGGACGACGCCGGGAGCCTCGGCATCGCCCACGACACCCTGGGCGACGCCTACCGGGCCGGCGGCATGCTCGAGGAGGCCGTGGAGCACTACCGCCACGCCGTCAGGCTCCAGCGGGAGACGGGCTACACGCTCTACACCGCCGTCTCCTCCTGGTGGCTCGGCCGCGCCCTGCACGACCTCGGGCGGCCGGAGGAGGCCCGGGCCTCCTGGCGGGAGTCGCTCGGCCTGCTCCGCGAGGCCCGCCTGCTGACCCCCGCCGAGGTGGCGGCCTACCTCGCGCAGCCCGTCCCGGACACGCCGGAGCCCATCAGGAACCAGCTCTGAGCCCTCACCGGTAGGCGGAGGCCTGCAGATCGTACAGGTGGGCGTAACGGCCGCCGAGGGCGACGAGCTCGGCGTGCGTGCCGCACTCGATGATCCGGCCGCCGTCCAGGACGACGATCAGGTCGGCCATCCTGATGGTGGCGAACCGGTGCGAGACCAGCAGCGTGATCCCGCCGGTGGCCTCCTGCCACTCCCGGGCCGCCTGCGCGTACCGCTGGTAGATCTCGTACTCACTGGCGGCGTCCAGCGCGGCGGTCGGCTCGTCGAGCACGGCGAGCAGCGGCGTGGCCCGCATGAACGCCCGCGACAGGGCGATCTTCTGCCACTGCCCGCCGGACAGCTCGACGCCGTCGCCGAGCGCCTTGCCGAGGCGGGTCTCGCCGCCCTCCGGCAGGCGGGCGAAGACCTGGGCGGCGCCGCCCTTCTCGGCGGCCCGCTCGATCTCGCCGATCCTGGGCAGGTCCCCCACGCCGACGGCCTCGCGGGCCAGGAACGGAAACCGGCTGAAGTCCTGGAACGCCGAGGTCACGCGTTCCCGCCAGGCCTCGGGGTCGAGCTCGCCGAGAGGTGTGCCGTCCACGGTGAGGGTGCCGGCGGCCGGCCGGTGGAACCCGCACAGCAGCTTGACCAGCGTCGTCTTCCCGCTGCCGTGGTCGCCGACGAGCGCCACCGTGGACCCGGCAGGCAGGCGCAGGTCGATGCCGCGCAGCACGGGCGGGCCGCCGTAGGAGAAGTCCACGCCGGCCAGGGTGATGCCGTCGCTCAGCCGGTCGGGCGGGCGGAGCGTGCCGCCGCCGCTCGCGGCGTGCAGGTCGCGCAGCCACAGGTAGTGGCCGGTCATCGCCAGGCCGCGGCCGGCGCGGGTGAGCGCGTGGGTGAGCAGGTCGAGCTGGCCCCTGATCTGGCCGCCGAGCGTGGCCACCAGCAGCAGCGCGCCGGGGCTGACCGTGCCGGCCAGCGCCAGCCGGGAGGTGAGCAGCAGCGCGCCGAGGAAGGCGGCCACGAAGACGAGCGAGCCGACCAGGGTGAGGCCGCCGACGGCGAGCGTGGCGCGCCCGAGGATCGCGGCGCGCTCCTCGCGCAGGCGGCGCGCGATGCCGGCGGCGTACCCGCCGGAGGTGCCCAGCCGCAGCTCCTTGGCCGAGTTCGCCTCGGTGATCAGCGTGAACAGGTGCTGCTCGGCCCGGTTGTGCTCGGTGGTCCGCGCCCTGGCCGCCTCGATCCTGCGCGAGGTGGTACGGGTGAGCAGGATCGACGGCACGGCGAACAGCGGCAGCGCGAGCAGCACCGGATGCACCCCGGCCAGCAGGACCGTGGTGATGACCAGCCAGAGCCCGCTCTGCACCACGCTCAGGCAGGCCAGCCCGAAGCTGACGGTGCGCGGGCCGAGGCCGCGGATCTGCTCGATGCGCCGCAGCGACTCGGTGTGCTCCAGGTGCGCGGTGGTCGGCAGGGTCGCGCACCATCGCGTGGTCCGCCGGCTCAGCACCGTGCCGACCTCGTTCGCCACCAGGCCGGTCTGCACCTGGATGACGCGGCTGCCCGCCAGGACGAACGCGCCCGCCGTCGCCGCGCAGATCGCCCCGCCGACGATGGCCGGCCGGTCCCCGGCGAGCACGCCGTCCACGATCCACTGCAGGCCGAGCGCGGTCAGCCCGGGCGTGATCGCGCCCAGCGGGGTCAGGACGAGCAGCAGCCAGGTGCGGCCTCGCTGGTGGCGCAGGCACTCGCCCAGCAGGGTACGGATCTCGGCGAACCTCATGTGCTCTCCTTGAACTGCCGGGCCTGCAGGTCGAACATCCGCGCGTACTCGCCACCGGCGGCGAGCAGGTCGTCGTGCGTGCCCTCCTCGGTGATCCGGCCGCCGGACAGCACGACGATCCGGTCCGCCTGGCGCACGGTGGAGAACCGGTGGGAGATCAGGACGACGGCCGCCCGGCCGCGCACCTGGCGGATGCGGGTGAAGGCGTCCAGCTCGGCCTCGATGTCGAGGTTGGCGGTCGGCTCGTCCAGGACGAGCAGCCGCGCCCCGCACGCGGCCGCCAGCGCCGCCCTGGCCAGCGCGATCTTCTGCCACTGGCCGCCGGACAGGTCGCCGCCGCCGTCGTACCTGGGCGAGAGCACCGTCTCCCAGCCCCTGGGCAGCCGCTCGATCAGCCCGGTCGCGTCCACCGCGGCGGCGGCCGCCTCGACCTGCTCCCGCGTCGCCTCCGGCGCGGCGATCCTGACGTTGTCGTAGGCGCTCAGCTCGTACCGGTTGAAGTCCTGGTAGACCGCGTACGCCGTGGGCTCGGTGACGACGGTGCCGCTGTCCGGGCGGTACTGGCCGGTGAGGAGCTTGGCCAGGGTCGTCTTGCCCGCGCCGTTCACGCCCACGACCGCGATCACCTCGCCTGGCCGGAGGTCCAGCGTGACGCCCTTCAGCACGGGCGCCTCCCCGTACCCGAAGCGCACGTCCCGCAGAGCGATCTCTCCCGTGCCGTCAGGTGCGGGCGGCGGTTCCAGGTCCGGGGCGAGCGCGCGGATCCTGGTGACCGCCTCCACGGCGGGCGCCGCGACCTCGACCATGTCCTCGTCCTGGGTCGACATGGAGATGACGAACATGGCCGAGACCGCGCCGATCGTGGCGGCGATCCGGCCGACCGACACCTCTCCGGAGGCGGCGACCGCCACGTACACCACCGACGCGGTCACCGCCCAGCCGAGGAAGACCGACAGCTCCCGCCGGAGCAGGGCCACTCGCGCCTCGGTGACCCGGCGGACGGCGCCGGCGATGTTCTCCTCCGCGTGCCGCTCCAGCCAGCCGGTCAGCCCGAAGATGCGGACCTCCTTGGCGTCCCGGCTGTCGGACAGCATCTCCGACCACACGCGCCCGCGCAGGGCGGCCGGCATGGTGCCCGACACCACGGCGAAGAACCCCCGCCACCTGCGGGCCCGGAAGCGGCCCAGCAGCAGCGCCGCCGCGGCCGTCGCCGGGCCCCACCACCACACGACGGAGGAGAGCACCAGCATCGCCGTCACCAGCCCCACCATGGTCAGCCCGGCCCTGAACCGGCCCACCGCCGCCGCGCCGATGCCCTCGTCGGTCCAGGTCAGCAGCGGCGAGCGCATGGTGGTCAGCTCGTCCTGGAGCGCGGCGTCCTCCACCCGGTCCAGGGTCGGCAGCGCGAGCACGCGGGCGGTCAGCTCCTCGCGGACCGCCGCGTCGATCCGCCGCCCCGCCCGCTCGGCGAGCGGCCGGCTCGTCGCCCGCAGCACGTTGCCGGTGACCAGCAGCGCGCCGAGCAGCGCCAGCATGGGGCCGACGCCACCCAGCCCGCCACCCAGCCCGCCACCCAGCCCGCCACCCAGCCCGCCGCCCGGCCCGCCGTCCTGCCGGGCCGGGCCCGCGGTGACGCCGTGCGCCAGGCGGCCCACCAGCTCGCCGGTCACCAGGGCCACCGCGGTGGGCTCGATCAGGAGGAACAGTTCGAGCAGCGACAGGGCCGCCAGCCACGGCCCGCCGGCCAGCAAAAGGAAGCCCAGGAAGCGTCGTCGGGAGGGTGAGCGCACGGGAACGCACCCTACCGGGCAAGATCATGCCGCCTAGCCGTAGACGCCGAACTCCCAGAGCGAGTAGCCGTAGGCGGTGCCGCGCTGGGTGAGGTTCAGGCGGACGTAGCGGGCGGAGGTGTCCAGGGCGATCTCGTCGAAGCCGCCGTCACCCGTGGTGGTGGTGTGGGCGGAGGTCCAGTCCGTGCCGTTCAGCGACGTCTGCACCTGGTACGCCCTGGCGTACGCGGCCTCCCACCCGAGCTGCACGTGCCTGATCGCGGTGGCCTGGCCGAGATCGACCTGCAGCCACTGCGGGTCGGCCCACTCGCTGGCCCAGCGGGAGGTGAAGCTGCCGTCGGTGGCGCGGCCGGGGGTGAACGGGCCGCCGTCGCCGGTCGCCTGGTGGGTGGAGGCGGTGGTCGGCCTGCCGCGCGCCACGTTCGTGCCCGCGACGACCGGCGGCACCACGCGGAACGAGCGCTGCTCGATGCCGACGTTGCCGTGGCCGTCGTAGGCGTAGACGTACACCTTCCACACGCCCAGCCGCTGCGGCGCCGTCACCGAGAACGTGCCCGGCCCCGTCCGGGTGAAGGTGGCGTGGGACAGGCCGCGGTTGCCGGTGACGTGCTTGTCGCTGTACATCAGGTTGTAGCGGACCAGGTCCCCGTCCCGGTCGGCGGCGGCCACCGCGACGCCGAACGCCGAGCCCGCCGGTACGGCGGTGCGCGAGTCCACCGTCATGGAGGTGATCTCCGGGGGCGTGTTCGGGGAGTCCTGCCCGGTGTAGGCCTTCCTCAGCGCGTGGTAGCCGTGCCGCCGCCAGCCTCCCGGCGTGGTGTTGAGCCAGACGCCGCCGAAGTCGTTCTCCAGCCCGTAGTGGAACTCGGTGGCGCCGAGCGCCACGCCCGCGTGGCCGCGCACGGCGTTCCAGCTCGCGGTGTACATGTCCCTCTTGGCCAGGTCGCCCGGCTCGTCGGGGACGCCGTTGACGTCGTCCGGCACCTCCCACTCGCCGTCCGGGCCCGCCTCGGTGACGATGTACGGCCTGGTGTGGCCGCCCCTGATCCAGTCGTCCCTGACGGTGTCGATGGCGCCGTAGGAGTTGACGGCCAGCAGGTCGAGCGCCGGAGAGTGGGCCTGGTAGTAGGTCCAGGCGTGGGTGTAGGCGTCGGTGGAGGTGACCGGGTGGTTCGGGTCGGCGGCGTGGACGGCCCGCGCCACCTCCTCGACGAACCTCGCGTACGCCACCCGCCGCTGCTCCACCACGCCGGCGGGCAGCCCGTGGTCCTGCATGGTGAGGATGACCTCGTTGCCGATGTCCCACAGGAGCACGCCCTGCCGGTTCTTGAGCGCGTTGACGCGGGCCACGATCTCGTTCTTCACGCCGGCCTTGTACGCGGTGTCGTTCACGTAGTCCGCGCCCTGGTTGAGCCAGTGGCCCACGATGACCTTGATGCCGTGCCTGGCGGCGGTGTCGAGCAGGGCCGGCGTGTGCGTGTCGTCCACGCCCCAGATGCGGATGGTGTTGACGCCCATGGCCGCCAGGTCGCGCATGTAGCCGTCGGCCGCGTTCTGCGGCGGCCCGTACGTCACGCCCCTGACCTCGTACGGCGCGCCGTTGACCGCCAGCCGCCAGTCACCCTGCGTGCCGGCCACGCGCACGACGCTCGGCCCGGCGGGGACGGACGGGTCGGTCATGGCGGCGGGGACGGTGCCGGCCTGCCGGGAGACCTTCACCCAGTCCACGCTGAGCACGCCGCCCGACGTGGTGCCGGGGACGGGGGTGGCGAATCCGGCGACGGCGTCGGACAGCGAGCCGCCGATGGCCAGGTCGAGCCGGAGGTAGAAGCCGTGGTGCACGGCGGCCTTCCAGGCGGCCACGCCGACCTGGCTCTGGCGCACCACCCAGGTCTGCCTGCCGTCGAGGTAGAAGCGGATCTCCTCGTCGGTCCTGGTGCGGTCGATGATCTGCGTGTACTCGTGGTACCCGCTCTGGCAGCCGGCGCAGGTGGCCAGGCCGCTGCCGCGGCCGTCGTACTCGTTGCACACGCCGCCGGGGGCGGTGCCGCAGTGCAGGGTGGCGGAGTACTGGTCGCGGCCGTTGACGGCGGTCATGATGTCGGTCTCGCCGACGCCCGGCCAGTTGGTGTGGTCGCCGCGGTAGGCGGCGCCGGTGGCACGGAAGCCGGGCCAGTAGCCGAGGGGGCCCGGGACGTCGGGCTGCTTGAGCCGGGCGCTGAACCTGAGCAGCTCCCCGGGGCGGGGCTCGAAGTCGGTGCGCCGGGTCTCGATGCGGGCGGAGGTCCAGTTGCCCGCGCCGTCCTTGATCGCCTTGATGGCGAGGTGGCCCGCGCCGTCCAGGGAGAGGTTGGCGGTGGCGGCGGTCATGGTCTCGACCTCGCCGGTGCCCCAGCTGGCGGGGCCGCCCAGGTAGGAGGTGCCGGTGCGCGGGACCCAGTTCGCGGAGGACGGGGAGGTGCCGGCAGGGCCGGTGAAGTCGTCGGACCACACCTCGGTCCAGGAGTCGCCGGCGTGTCCGTACACCTGGAACTCCCACAGGGAGTAGCCGTAGCCGGTGGCGCGGGCGGTGGACCCCATCGTCTACCCCGGCCTGCCCGGCGCCTCACACCTGCACACCTTCATCGGCAACCGCACCACGAACGCGCACAGCACGACCGCCTCGCTGCTCGCCGGCGGCACCTCGTGCACGAACCCGCACGACAGGTCCGCCTACTGGTTCCCGAGCTTCCACAAGGGTGACCGGCTCGTCGAGCCGACCGGCGACCAGGTCGTCTACTACAAGTCCGGCATCCTGGAGTACTGGCGGGTGCAGCCGTTCCCGCAGGGCCTGCGCTTCGTCGCCGGCAGCCCGGGCGCGACCCTGGAGCAGTTCCGCGACTCCCCCGGCGCCGTCGAGGGCTTCGAGTGCGGCGACCTGTCCCGGAGCTGGGACATCCCGGCCTCGTGCGCGGCTGGCACCCAGGTGAACGTCCGCTACCAGGCGCCGAGCTGCTGGGACGGCGTCCGCCTCGACAGCGCCGACCACAGGAGCCACATGTCCTACCCCACCGGCGGCTACTGCCCCGCCAGCCACCCGGTGGCGGTGCCGATGCTCGAGTTCAAGATCGCCTTCCCCGCGGACGGCGACCTGTCGCAGGCGCGACTGTCCAGCGGCCGGGGCTACTCCTGGCACTACGACTTCTTCAACGCCTGGGACGATCCCGCGATCCTGGACGCGCTGGTGACCCACTGCATCAACGGCGGCCTCCAGTGCGACCCCCGCGGCTACGACCAGTACAAACCGCATCGCGGTGCCGCGCTCACCCCCGACTTCGAGCTCCCCTCCGGATCCTGAGGGACGGAGAGCGCTCTCCGAGCGGTGTGCCATAAAGGCGCCATGAGGCAAGATCCCCCGCCGCCGTCCCCCACGCTGGAGGACGTCGCCAGGGCGGCGGGGGTCTCCCGGGCCACCGTCTCCCGGGTGATCAACGGCATCCGCAACGTCGACTCCGCGATCCAGGAGGCGGTCAGGCAGGCCATCGCCGCCACCGAATACGTGCCCAACCGGGCGGCCCGCTCTCTCGTCACCCGCCGTACGGGCAGCGTCGCCCTGGTCGTCTCCGGTGCGGGCGGCCAGAGCGACTCCTTTCCCGTCCAGGTGTTCACCGACCCGTTCTTCGGCCGGGTCGCCGGCGGCATCGTCGGCTTCCTGCGGCCACGGGGCATCCATCCGGTCCTGATGTTCGCCGAGACCGCCGAGGCCCGCGCGCAGGTGCTCGCCTCCCTGCGGCAGGGCGACGCCGACGGGGCCGTCCTCGTCTCCACCCACGCCGAGGACCCGCTGCCGCGCCTGCTGGCCGAGGCGAGGCTGACCGCCGTGCTCTTCGCCAGGCCCGCCGAGCCCGTGCCGATCAGCTACGTCGACGTCGACCACCGGGGCGGGGCGAAACTCGCCGCCGACCACCTGGTCGCCCGCGGCAGGAAGCGGATCGTGACGGTCTCGGGGCCGCTGGACGTGCCGGCGAGCCAGGCCCGCCTGGCCGGCTTCCGCGACGCGATGGCCGCCCACGGCCACCCGTTCGTGCCCTGCGCCGAAGGCGGCTTCACCTACCACAGCGGCGAGCAGGCCATGGAACGCCTGCTGGCCGACCACCCCGGCCTCGACGGCGTCTTCGTGGCCAACGACCTGATGGCGCAGGGGGCCCTGCTGGTGCTGCGGCAACACGGCCGCGCGGTGCCGGACGACGTGGCGGTGGTCGGCTTCGACGACAGCAGCGCGGCTACCGCGTGCCGGCCCGCGCTGACGACCGTACGCCATCCGGTGGAGGACATGGCGGCGGAGCTGGCCCGGCTGCTGCTGGAGCACATCGGGCAGCCGGAGCACCGCCCCACCTCGATCATCTTCGAGCCGTCCCTGGTGATCCGCGACTCCTCATGACGGCTCGGCCGCGGGCGCCGAACGCCGAACCGCCACACTCCTCCACCCGAACGCCGAACCGCCGCGCGCTCTCCACCCGAGCGCCGGATCACCGCGCTCCCCTTACCCGGACGCCGCCGACCTTGCGTTCTCCTCCCGAGGGTGCCCGGCCGGAGGCGTGATCAGGGGCGGGTGCGATCAGGGGCGGGGCGATGGTGCGGTGACGCGGCGGCGCAGCCGGGCCAGGGCCAGCCCGCCGACGGCCACGGCGCCCAGCCCCACCACCAGGGCGAGGTAGCCGCCGACGATGCCGTACCCGGTGCCGGGACCACCTTCGGCGGCGGCCACGACCCACCCGCCGATGACCGCACCGACCGCGCCCGTCACCAGGGCCGTGACGGCCCCCTTGCGCGCGGCGCCACCGCCCGCACGACCCGCGCCGGAACGGACCAGGGCGAACCCACCGGCGACCACGCCGACGAGCCCCACCAGCGCGGCCACCACGGACCACAGGCGCCCGGTGGTCAGGCTGTAGGCGCTGACGGGATCCGGCTGGGCCAGGACATGCGCGGCGAGCAGATGTCGAACTGACATGGGGTGTTCCTCCTCCGACTGGACGTGACCCCGATCATGTCCGCTGGACCGGCCGCCGGTCGTCCGGCCCAGGAAGGCATTCCGCGCTGCCATGGGAGCAGCAGTGGCCTACCACGAACGCGGCAGAACCGGCCCCGGTACCCCGGCCGCGGTAGCGAGCCGCTCGTCATCACACAGGAACAACACCCTCACCACGGCCGCGAAGGCGAGCCGGCCACCTTCGTGCAGGAGCGACACCGATACCGCGGTCGCGAAGGCGAGCCGGCCACCTTCGTGCAGGAGCGACACCGATACCGCGGTCGCGGTAGCGGGCCGATCGTCCCCTCGCAGGATTCGTCCCGCGCGGGTATCCCGCTAGGGTGCGCGCATGAGTGCAGGACGGTCCGGGGTGCGGGCCGATGTCTTCGACTGGGCGATCGCCGCCTGCGTGGCGGCGGCGCTGCTGGTCACCGGGCTGTCCGGGCCGCCTTCCACGACGGGCCTCGGCCTGCTCGGGTACGCGTTGCTGGCCGGCGGCGGCCTGGCGCTCGCCGTGCGGCGGCGGGCTCCGGTGGTCGTCCTGGCCGTCACCGGGCTGTGCGCGGTGGGTTACCAGGCGGCCGGTTTCGACGTGCCCGCGGTGGCGTACCTGTTCGCGGTGTACGCCGCCGTACGGGCGGGACACCGCGCGGCCACGGTGGCGGCGAGCGTGATCGTGCTGGCCGCTCTCCCCCTGGCGGCCATGGCCGCCGGCCTGCACGACACGGGAGAGGCCTTCGCGCAGGCCAGGGGTGCCCTGGAGCTGGCCTGGCTGGTGGCGGCCGGCGCCGCGGGAGAGGCGCTGCGGCAGGCGGAGCGGCGGGCGGAGGAGGCCGAGCGCACGAAGGAGGAGACGGCCCGGCGCCGCGCGGACGAGGAGCGGCTGCGCATCGCGCGGGAGCTGCACGACTCGCTCACCCACCAGATCTCGATCATCAAGGTGCAGGCCGAGGTCGCCGTGCACGTGGCCCGCAGGCGCGGCGAACAGGTTCCGGAGGCCCTGCTGGCGATCCAGGAGGCGGGACGGGAGGCGACCCGGGAGCTGCGCGCCACCCTGGAGGCCCTGCGCGAGGACGACACGAGCCCGCCACGCGGGCTGGACCACGTCGCGGAGCTGGTGGAACGCGCCCGCACGACCGGCCTGGACGCGACGCTGACGTTCGAAGGGCAACGGCAGCCGGTGCCGTCCGCGGTGAGCCGCACCGTCTACCGGATCGTCCAGGAGTCGCTCACCAACGTCGCCCGGCATGCCGCCGCCGCGACCGTGTCGGTGCGGATCGACTGCCGCCCGGACGTGCTGGCGATCCGCATCGACGACGACGGCCAGGCCACCCCGGACACCGTCCCTGCGCCGGGCGTCGGGCTGACCGGGATGCGCGAGCGCGTCACCGCGCTCGGCGGCCGGCTGCGCGCGGAGCCGCGGGGCGAGGGCGGCTTCACCGTCCAGGCCGAGCTGCCGATGAACCAGGCGTCATGATCCGTGTCCTGCTGGTGGACGACCAGCCGCTCCTGCGCAGCGGGTTCCGCGCGCTGCTCGACCTCGAGGACGACATCGAGGTGGTGGCCGAGGCCGGCGACGGGCTGGAGGGCCTGGCCCTGGCCAGGCTGCACCTGCCCGACATCGCGCTCATCGACATCCAGATGCCGGTGGTCGACGGCATCGAGGCGACCCGGCGTATCGCCGCGGACCCGGCCCTGGCCGGGGTGCACGTCGTCATCCTGACCAACTACGGCTTCGACGAGTACGTCTTCGACGCGCTGCGCGCCGGCGCGGCGGGGTTCCTCGTCAAGGACATCGTGCCCGAGGATTTCCTGCACGCGGTGCGCGTCGCCGCCCGCGGGGACGCGCTGCTCGCCCCGTCGATCACCCGCAGGCTCATCGACAGGTACGTCACCCAGCCGCGCCGGACCGCCACCGGGCCGGGCCTGGAGGAGCTGACCAACCGTGAGAGAGAGGCCGTGGTCCTCGTGGCGCGCGGCCTGTCCAACGACGAGATCGCCGACCACATGGTGATCAGCCCGCTGACCGCGAAGACCCACGTCAACCGGGCCATGGCCAAGCTCCACGCCCGGGACCGCGCTCAGCTCGTCATCCTGGCCTACGAGTCCGGCCTCGTATCCCCCGGCGGCTCCTGACCCTGATACATCAAATCCGTTTGATGTATCATCGGGCTCATGGTGAGCTCACCTCCAGCCACCCCGGCCTTCCTCCAGCTGGCCGCCCACCCCCTGCGGTGGCGGCTGCTGAGCGAGCTGGCCTCGAGCGACTACCGGGTCCGGGAGCTCGTCGAGCTGGTCGGCCAGCCGCAGAACCTGGTCTCCTATCACCTGCGGCTGCTGCGCGACGGCGGGCTGGTCACCGCCCGGCGCAGCACCTACGACGCCCGCGACAGCTACTACCACCTCGACCTGGAACGCTGCGCCCACGCCCTGGCCACCACCGGCACCGCCCTCCACCCCGCGCTGCGCCTTCCCCCGGCCCCGCCCCCGCCCGCGCACGCACCGCACCCCGTCCCGGCCTCACCACCGTCCGTGCGCCGTCCCCGCGTGCTGTTCGCCTGTACGGGCAACAGCGCCCGCTCACCGATCGCCGAAGCCCTGCTGCGCCACCGCACCGGCGGCAACGTGGAGGCGATCAGCGCCGGCAGCCATCCCAGGCAGCGGCTGCACCCCGACGCCGTCGCCGTCCTGCAGGAGCACTACGGCATCGACGTGCCGGACCAGCGCCCCCGGCACCTGGACACCGTGTCCGGCTGCCGGTTCGACTACGTGATCAGCCTCTGCGACAGGGTCCGCGAGGTCATCCCCGACTTCCCCGGCAGCCCTCGCCACGTCCACTGGAGCATCCCCGACCCCGCCACGGCCGGCACCGCCGCACACTCCGGCTCCGGCGGCACCGCCGGTCTCGCCGGTACCGCCGCGGAGATCGACACCCGCGTCCACTACCTGCTGCCCGTCCTGATGCCACAGGAGGCCCAGTCATGACCGCACCCGACCAGTTCGCCAGCGTGCGTTACCTCGTCGACGACGTGGCCGCCGCCGTCGACTTCTACACCACCCACCTCGGCTTCACCCTGCGCCTGGACGCCGCGCCCGCCTTCGCCGACGTCGTACGCGGCCCGCTGCGGCTGCTGCTGTCAGGCCCGGCCAGCTCCGGCGCCCGCGCCACGCCCGACGGCACCGCCGCCGGCCGCAACCGTATCCATCTCGTCGTCGACGACCTCGACGCCGAGATCGACCGGCTCCGCGGCGCCGGGCTGTCCTTCCTCGGCGACGCGATCTCCGGCCCCGGTGGCCGTCAGATCCTGCTCACCGACCCGGCCGGCAATCTCGTCGAGCTGTTCCAACCCGCCCGAACCCCCGCCACGACCTGACAACGCATACGACAATTTGCCCGAAATCTGGGTCCAGGGATGCGCGCCGACGCCAGAACCAGCGCATCACCGCAGGCTGAGCGCCTGAACGCCGATCTTGTGAATACCCGAGGCCTCAAGCGCGATTGGATCACCCCGAGGGTGGGAATCCCATCACGGTACCAAGCGTTAGACACCGTGGGAGACAGACCCCCCACGCAAGGGGGCCCTGTAGGAGGCATTTAAACATGGGCGAGCGCGCGCTTCGTGGCACCCGGCTCGGGGCAACCAGCTACGAGAACGACCGTAACACGGATCTGGCCCCACGCCAGGAGGTGTCTTACACCTGTCCTAAGGGCCATCGCTTCGAGGTTCCGCTTGCCGCCGAGGCTGAGATCCCCGCGACTTGGGAGTGCCGCATGTGCGGCGCGACCGCGGTGCGGGTGGACGGCGAGCAGCCGGAGTCCAAGAAGACCAAGCCCCCACGGACACACTGGGACATGCTTCTGGAGCGGCGGTCCATCGAAGATCTTGAGGAGGTGCTCAACGAGCGGCTCGCGGTATTGCGGGCACAGCGTCGTAAGAGCGCCTGACCTTCTCTCACGGTGAAACCCCCGGGCCCGGCCCGGGGGTTTTTCTTTCCGCCGGCTCTCTGACCAAGGGCTGGGCGGCCTCTGACCAGAGACCGGGTGACCGCTCCAGGCAGCCGCGCGTCAGCCCGGCGGAGCCGGCTCTCAACGTCAGGGCATCAGGGGCCGGGCGGAGCCGGCGCAACGTCAGGAGCGGGCTGCGCAGCACAGCGCAAGCACATCCCCCCGACGCGCAGGGCGAGCGCGGTCGAGTCCACGCGCCTGGCGGTCTGAGCGGCCCGTACAGTGTGCGTGTCCCTTACCGGCTCGGCGACCCCGCCCACGTGCGGCGTATTGCCACGTACGTCCCATTAGGGCCGTCAGACCGGGCCGCCCGGAGGGCCAGGGGTGTGCGCGTTCCTGGCGCTACCGGCCGCGCGGGCCCCGGCCGGGATCAGGGACGCGTGCCCCAGGGCGCCGGGCCCATCCGTCCCGTCGCGCGGGAGAGGGCTACGAGTCGCGGTCCTCGCGGATGACCTCGCCGTGCACCACCCGGCCACTGCCCTGCGACGCGTCCGCGCCGGGGAAGCCGGAGGACGGCGGGAAGAGGTTCGCGTACGGCGACGCGGCGGCCATCTTCTTGATCCGGCGCTCGAAGAACCACGAGCCCAGCCGGCGCATCATCGGCCGGGTGAACGGGATCAGGCACAGGAACCCGAAGACGTCGGTGAAGAAACCCGGCGTCAGCAGCAGCGTGCCACCCACCAGGATGATGCCGCCGTCGGCCAGCTCCTTGTCGGGCATGCGGCCCGATTCCAGCGCCGTCTGCAGCGCCCGCCAGGCCCGGCGGCCCTCGCGGCGTACCAGCCAGGCGCCCAGGAGGCTGTCGGCGATGAGCAGGGCGACGGTCGCGGGCGCGCCGATCACCGACCCGACCTGGATCAGCAGCCAGATCTCCAGGACGGGCACGACCAGGAAGGCCAGGAAGAGCAGGAACCGCATCGTTTCCTCGATTCGCACGCGCGTTACAGCAGGGACAACGCTGGGAGGCCGCCGGGCGTTCCAGCGCCGGCGGCAAATCAGGGATCCCCCGGATGGGACCCTGGCCGCACGGCCGCGGCGGCCACTCCAGACCCAGCAGAACCCCTGGACCGCGAGCGGAGACGACCGCTCCAGATCCAACAGAAGCCCTGGGCCGCGGGCGGAGACGGCCGCTCCAGTCCCGACAGGACCCCTGACGGAGGGCCGGATGGCCGCTCTAGTCGCGGCCCGGGCCCTTGAGCCGCTTGGGCAGCCCGGCGACGCCCCACATGCCGATCCGCCACAGCGCCTCGGACATGACCTTGCCGCTCATCTTGCTCTTGCCGACCGTACGCTCCACGAACGTGATCGGCACCTCCACCACCCGCAGCCCGTGCCGGGACGTGCGCAGCGTCAGGTCGACCTGGAAGCAGTAACCCTGCGACTCCACCCCGGACAGGCCGACCTTCTCCAGCGTGGCCGCCCGGTAGGCGCGGAAGCCGGCGGTCGCGTCGCGTACGGGGAGGCCGAGCATCACCCGGGTGTAGATGTTGGCGCCCTTCGACAGCAGCTCGCGCCGCTGGGGCCAGTTGACGACCTTGCCGCCCGGCACGTACCGCGAGCCGATCGCCAGGTCGGCGCCGTCGGCCAGCGCCGCCAGCAGCTTCGGCAGTTCCTCGGGCTGGTGGGAGCCGTCGGCGTCCATCTCGACCAGGACGTCGTACCCCTCCTCCAGGCCCCAGCGGAACCCGGCGATGTACGCGGCGCCGAGCCCCTGCTTGCCGGGCCGGTGCAGGACGTGCACATGGTCGTCCTCGGCGGCGAGCCCGTCGGCGACCTTCCCGGTGCCGTCGGGGCTGTTGTCGTCGGCCACCAGCACGTGGGCGTCGGGGACGGCGGCCCGCACGCGATCGACGATCGCCGGCAGGTTGTCGCGCTCGTTGTAGGTGGGCACGACGACGAGCACCCTGCCGAGAGTCTCCATCATCCGTCGTTCCTCATCCGATCGCCCATCCGATCGCCTCGCCGCCTGCCACGCCACGCGGCGGCTGCGGCCGCCGCGGCTCCCATCACCATCAATGCCCACTCGGGAAGCGCGCCCACCCTGGTGGCAAGCGTTTGCTCCGTGCGTACGGGCACTTGGACCACGTTCATGTCAGCGACACGCTCGCGGGTCTGCCAGGAGACCTTACCGTCAGGTGTGACATATGCCGAGATCCCGGTGGTCGCGGCGGTCACGACGGCACGGTTGTGCTCGACGGCGCGTAGCTGGGACATGGCGAGCTGCTGGGGCGGCAGGTTGGACAGGGCGTAGGAGGCGTTGTTGGTCTGCACGACGAGCGGCGTGCCCCCGGCCCGTACGGTCTCGCGCACCGTGTCGTCGTAGGCGACCTCGTAGCAGTTGACCGCGCCGACGGTGACCGGGCCGAGCTTGAGGTCGCCCGGCTTGTCGCCGGGGACCGACTGCCTGCCGACGAGACCGGCCCGCTCCCACAGCGCCAGCACGATGTCCTTGAACGGGGTGTACTCCCCGAACGGCACCAGCCGCTGCTTGTCGTAGTAGTCGCCGGGCCCGGTCACCGGGTCCCACACGAGGCTGCGGGTGGCGCGGTGCTCGGTGCCGATCGCCACGACGGCCCCGACGAGCGTGGGCACGCCGACGTCCCGGACCGAGTCGTGGATGGTCCGGCGGGCGTACTCGTCGCGGTAGGGGTCGATGTCGGTGGAGTTCTCCGGCAGGACGACCAGGTCGGGCTTGGGGAGCTTGCCCTCGCGTACGGCCTGGGCCAGGCGTTTGGTCTCGTTGGCGTGGTTGCGCAGCACGACGGCGGGCTCGTCGCCGAGCGCGTACATGCCCTGGCCGGGGACGTTGCCCTGCACGATGCCGATGTTGACGGTGCGGCCCTCGTCGCCGGGCCTGGGCACGGCGAGGCCCAGCAACGGCACGGCCAGCGCCAGCGCGAGAGGCGCCGCCCTGCGCACGAGCGCGGCGCGCCCGCCGGGCGCCGTACGCCTGCCGAGGACCGCCTGGGCCAGCAGCGCGCCGGACAGCGCGACGGCGAACGACACCAGCGGGACGCCGCCGAGCGCCGCGTACGGGGTGAACAGCGACTCACCCTGGCTGAAGGCGGCCCGCGCCCACGGGAACCCGCCGATCGGCACGAGGCTGCGGGCCCATTCCATGAGCACCCACAACCCGCCGAACCACAACGGCCATGCGGGCAGCCTGAACACCAGCGCGGCCATCGCGGCCATCGCCGCGTAGAACAGGCTTTCCGTGCCGACCAGCATGAACCAGACGTCGTCGCCGATGCTGCGTACCCAGGCGAGCGCCGGCAGCAGGAACACCAGGGCGGCCAGGTAGCCGATCCAGGCGGCCCGTCTGGGCCGGGAGCCGTGGAGCGAGCCGGCGATGAGCCCGATGCCGAGCGGGGCGCACAGCCACCAGCCGAGCGGCGGGAACGCGGCGAACAGCGCCAGCCCACCGGCGACGGCCGCCACGACCCTGCCCAGCAGCGTCCACCGCGACTCCGGCTTCGCCACCGCCCCGGCCACCCGCCCCTTGACCTTCCCGCCCTGCCCGGCCCCTCCCTCGGCCGTCCGCGCGGCCTCGGCTACGCCCTCCGAGCCACGCCTGGCCTGCAGGTCACCCTCCGCCTCGGGCTGCTCGTCAGCACGCCCGGCCACCGGCACGGACCCCTCACCGATGCGCCCGGCCTCGGACGCAGGCTCGGGCTCGGGCTCCACCGCAGGTTGATCGGCCGTTGCGGGTGCGACGCTGGACGGGGACGCATCCGCCGCCTCCACGCCTGTCGCCCCCTCCGGAGCGCCTTCGCCAACAGGCGTCTGACCGGTCAGCGGGGTGGCGACCACCGTGGTGCCGGCCTCCGGCACGCTGACAGCGGACGACGTCCCGGCTTCCGGTGCGCTGGCGACAGACGACGTGCCAGTTTCCGGCGCGCTGGCAGCAGACAACGTCCCGGTTTCCGACGCCCCGGCGGAAGACGACGTCCCGGTTTCCGGCGTGCCGTCGCCAGGCGACGCCGGCACACCCGCACGGCCGGGTTCGTGTCCGGCCGCGGGCGGTAGGCCCGTTCTGTCCTGAACCACTCCGGGGTCTCCTCGCCACCTCACAAACGGCTTGCTTGCGAAAACGCTACCGCTCCCAGGCCGCGCTCAGACCGGCGAGGCGCGCGGAAGATCGGAACATCGCCGGGAAAAAGGAGGGGCGGCAGGGTGATCCCGCGGCTGAACGGGACCACCCCGGCGCGATGGCGGTCCGATGGCACGAGAGCGGGAAGAGGGCCCGGAAACCCTTCGGACCGGACCCGTCTCGTCGGCGGCGAGCTCGGAATTCCGTTGTCTACTGGGCTCCCGGACCCGTCCCGGGTCCAACCCCCCGCCCGGTTGGGGTGCCCCGACTCGACGGACCGACGGCCCTGCACCTGGCTGTGTGGACGGAGTCACGCTCCGTCACGGACGCAGGATCCGACGATGTCAGAGACGGCCAACCGGCCAAGTCCCGTGCTGGACTGCGCAGCAAACTACCGACTCCACCTCAGATGTCAACCGTGTCCCGATCAGCAGAAACATCAAGTTTCCGCAGGTGGGACATGTTCGGCCGGTGGTCGCATAGCCGGTCAAAGCCCATTTGCGGGTGCCGGAGAGCGGCTTGGCAAGTCCCGCAGCGCCTGCGACAGCGGCCGCTCGTGGACGACCCCGAGCCGCTGTGTCGCACGCGTGAGAGCAACATACAGGTCGCTGGGCCCTCGTGGCGACTGGGCGGCGATGAGGTCGGGCTCGGCGACGATGACGGAGTCGAACTCGAGCCCCTTGGCGTCCGTCACCCCCATCACGGCGACGGGCGCGTCCAGGGCCTCCGCCCCGCGGGCACGGCCGGCGCCCGGCGTGACGACGACGGTGCCCGGCACGTAGGCGGCGATGTCCGTACCGAGCCCGGACAGCAGCGAGTCGGGCACCACCACGGCGACCT
This sequence comes from Nonomuraea sp. GTA35, assembly GCF_041950525.1. NCBI lineage: Bacteria > Bacillati > Actinomycetota > Actinomycetes > Streptosporangiales > Streptosporangiaceae > Nonomuraea > Nonomuraea sp. GTA35. The sequence goes on from NZ_JBGNUV010000002.1 coordinate 52,172, forward strand.
TGCCGCCCTCGCCCGCCTCCTCCTTGGCCAGCTCCGGCAGGGCCGACAGCGGCGCCGCCCACGGGCGCGCGCCGGCCTCGCGCACGGAGGTGGGCGCCTCCAGGGCCGGGTCGATGGTGGCCAGGACGCGGGCGGCCACCTCCATCAGCTCGACGGGGGTGCGGTAGTTGACGGTCAGCCGCTCCTGGCGCCAGCGCCCGGCCACGTACGGGTCGAGCACCTCCTCCCACGAGCGGGCCCCGGCCGCCGAACCGGTCTGGGCGATGTCGCCGACGATGGTCATCGACCGGGTCGGGCACCGCCGCATGACGGCCCGCCAGGCCATCGGCGACAGCTCCTGCGCCTCGTCCACGATCACGTGCCCGTAGGCCCAGGTACGGTCGGCGGCGGCGCGTTCCGCGGTGGTGAGGTAGGGGCCCTCGCCGCGCTGGCGCTCGGCCAGCCGCTCGGCCTCCATGACGTCCGACAGCCCGGTCAGCTCCAGCACCTCGCGGGCGTAGGCCAGCTCGGCCTCGCGCTGGCTCTCCTCGGCCTGCCGGGCGGCGGCCAGCTCCTCCTCCGCCTGCAGCGCGCTGGCGCGCAGCACCTGCTCGTCGATGTCGCCGAGCAGCTCGGCGGCCTCGTCGAGCAGCGGCACGTCGGACTCGGTCCACTCGCCGCCGGAGCGGCGCAGCAGCGCCTGTTCCTGCGGGGTCAGGGCGGAGGCGGCGTAGCCGAGGCGCTCGGGGGAGCCGTACAGGCCGAGCAGCAGCCGCTGCGGCGTCAGGTACGGCCACAGCCGGTTCAGCGCGGACTTGACCACCGGCTCGGTACGCAGCTCCTCCCGCAGGTCGGCCAGGTCCTCCTCGTCGATGAGCCCCTTGCCGATCTTGCGTGCCTGCTGCCTGGCCAGGGCGGTGAGCAGCGACCGGACGAACACGGCGCGGGCCTGGTTGTGCGGGCGGCGGGAGCGGGTGGCCTTGTTCCTGGCGGCCTCCAGCATGTTGCGGTCGATGGTGAGCGTGATGCGGCCGATGGTCAGCTCGATGGGCTGGCGCGGCACCCGCTGCCGGTCGCGTACGGCCTTGGCGATCACCTCGGCCATCCGCAGGTCGCCCTTGAGTGCGGCCACCTCGGGCCGCTCCCGCGCGGCGGCGTTCACGCCGGGGTAGAGCTCGCCGACCGTGGACAGCAGCACGTCGGTCTCGCCGAGCGAGGGCAGCACCTGCTCGATGTAGCGCAGGAACGTGAGGTTGGGCCCGAGGATGAGCACGCCGCGGCGCTCCAGCCGCTCGCGGTGGGTGTAGAGCAGGTACGCGGCCCGGTGCAGGGCCACGACGGTCTTGCCGGTGCCGGGGCCGCCCTGCACCACGAGCACGCCGTTGAGGTCGCTGCGGATGACGCGGTCCTGCTCGGACTGGATGGTGGCGACGATGTCGCGCATGCGCCCCGTGCGCCGCTCGTCGAGCGCGGCCAGCAGCGCGGCCTCGCCGTTGAGCGTGGCGCGGTCGTCGTCGGTGAGCGAGTCGAGGTCGAGCAGGTCGTCGTCCACGCCGATCACGGCGCGGCCCTTGGTCTGCAGGTGGCGGCGCCTGGTGACCCCCATGGGGGCGGCCGGGGTCGCGCGGTAGAACGGCTGTGCCACCGGCGCGCGCCAGTCGATGAGCAGGCGTTGCTGCTCGTCGTCGGTCAGGCCGAGCTTGCCGATGTACAGCCGGCCTTCGTCGAGGTGATCCAGCCGTCCGAAAACCAGGCCGCGTTCGACCGCCCAGAGCCGCGCGAGGCGGGTGGCGTACATCTCGGCGAACGTGTCACGCTCGGACCTGTTCTGCATCGTGCCGACGGCGCCCGCGGCCAGTACCTCCTTGAGCTGCCGCTGGGTGCGCTCGCGCAGCGTGTCGAGGCGGTCGTACAGGCGCGTGACGTACGCCTGCTCCTTCGCGAGCTCGGTTTGACGAGTTGCCGCCTGACCATTAATGTGGTTAATGGGACACTCCGGGCCATTCTGCTTGTTGTTACGACAAACGACGACATTAGCATGCCTGTAGAGGCACTCTCATCACTTTCCCGCTTCCCTCGCCGGGTCACGTCTCGGTGTCACCTCTTGACCGTCACCTTCAGACGTCATATAAGTTAGTAAACTTTACTAACTCTGGCTGGCGGGAGGCTGCGGTGAGCGATCCGGTTCCTGGGACCCCCAGTCTGCTACGCGCCATCAATGATCGCGCCGCCCTGCGCGTCCTGCTAGAGCGGGGCCCGCTGACGCGCCCCCAGATCGGCACGCTCACCGGGCTGTCCAAGCCCACGGCCTCGCAGCTGCTGTCGCGGCTGCAGCAGGCCGGCCTGGTGGTGCTGGACGGCATCAGGGAGGGCCTGCCCGGCCGCACCGCGGAGGTCTACCGGATCAACCCGGCCGCGGCGTACGTGGGCGCGCTCGACGTCACCCCGCACCGCATCGAGGCCAGGGTGGCCGACATCACCGGCACCATCGTGGGCGAGCACACCCTGCCCACCCCGCGCCGCCCCCACGGCGAGCTCGCCGACCGGCTCAACACCGCCCTGCTAGGCGCGCGGCCGCCCGGCAAGCTGCGCCGCGTCGTCATCGGCGTGCAGGCCGCGATCGACCCGTCCACCGGCAGGCTCGGGTACGCCGCCGCGAAGGACGTGCCCGGCTGGCACATCCCCGACCTGGTCCCGACGCTCAGCGCCGCGCTCGGCGTGCCCGTGGACGTGGAGAACAACGTCAACCTGGTCGCCGTCGCCGAGCAGGCGCACGGCGCGGCCCGCGGCCACCGCGACTTCGTGCTGCTGTGGGCCGACGCGGGCATCGGCTCGGCCATCGTGCTGGGCGGGCGCGTGCACCGCGGCGCCACCGGCGGGGCCGGCGAGGTGGGCTACATGCCCGCGCCCGGCGCGCCGACGGCCCGCGAGTCCGGCCGCTACGCCGACCACGGCTACCAGGCGCTGACGGGCGGGCAGGCGGTGCTGAAGCTGCTGCGCTCGTACGGCGTGCGCGGCACCGACTTCCGCCACGCCGTCGCGGCCGCCGTGCGCGCGGCGGCGGGCACCGGCCAGAAGGCCGAGGACGCCAGGGCAGGCCTGCGGGACGTCGCCGCCCGCCTGGCCGTGGGGATGGCCGCCATCACGGCGGTCGTCGATCCGGAGCTCATCGTGCTGACCGGCGGCGCCGTGCTGCCGGGCGGCGAGATGCTGCGCGAGCTGGTCGAGCACGAGCTGCACGCGCTGACCATCCCCCGGCCGCCCGTCCGGCTGTCCACCGTCGAGGGCAACCCGGTCCTGGCCGGCGCCCTCGATCTCGCCCTCGCCACCGCGCGCGAGGAGGTGTTCGGCTCGACCGTTCCGTCATGACCGGGGGCGGTGCTCTCTTGCAGCAGCCCCCTCACATGACGGATTCGCCGGGGTAAAGTGCCGCGAATGACCTGGCTTGATGAGCGCCGAGGACGCGCGGCGGGACTGGAAGATGCTCTGCGACATCCTCCTGGACGAGGCGGAGCTGGCGCCGGACTGGTGGGACGGGCACCTGATCCCGTTCGCGGCGGCCAACGACGGCGGCAACCTGTTCATCGACACCCGCACCGGCAGGACCGGCGAGTACTACAACGAGACCGGCCTGGACCGCCGCCCCGAGGTGGTGTGGCCGTCGTATCTCGCGCTGCTGGAGGACACCGCCCGCGCCCTGGAGACCGGCAGGCCGATCAGGGGCTGGCGGCCCGCGGTCAGGCAGGGCCGCCTGGACTGGCGAACGACTCGCTGACCGCGGTCAGGCGGGGCCGCCTGGACCGGCGGTCAGGCAGGGGCGTCCGGGCTGGTGGCGGGCTCGCCGGCCGCGTCGGGCTCGACGTCGGGGGCGCGGTGCTCGTACGGGGTGCTCAGCACGACCGTGGTACGGGTCGAGACGTTGGCCGAGGCCCTGATCTGCTGCAGGAGGTCCTCCAGCGCGGCCGGTGAGGCCACCCGCACCTTGAGGATGTAGCTCTCGTCGCCGGCCACGCTGTGGCAGGCCTCGATGGCGGCCAGGTGAGCCAGCCGCTCGGGCGCGTCGTCGGGCGCCGCGGGGTCGATCGGCTTGATCGACACGAACGCGGTCAGCGGCAGCCCCACCGCGTCGTGGTCGATGATCGCGGCGTAGCCGCGTACCACGCCGCGCTTCTCCAGGCGGCGTACGCGCTGGTGCACCGCCGAGACGGAGAGCCCCGTCTCCCTGGCCAGGTCGGTGAAGCTCATGCGCCCGTCGCGGGCCAGCAGCGTGACGATTCGGCGGTCGATCTCCTCCATCGCATCAAAGGTAGCCGGTCATGGTCACGACATGGTCCCGACCGGGGAGGCTCCCCTGCGCATCGCGTGCTCGACCAGGGTGATGAGCACCTCCCTGCCGGAGTCGCGGCGGCGGGCGTCGCAGCGCACGATGGGGATGTCCGGCTCCAGGCCGATCGCCGAGCGCACCTCGCCGACGGTGAAGGGCGAGACGCCGTCGAAGCAGTTCAGCGCCACGATGAACGGCTGGCCGCGCTTCTCGAAGTAGTCGACGGACGGGAAGCAGTCGTCCAGGCGGCGGGTGTCGGCCAGCACGACGGCGCCCAGCGCGCCCATGGCAAGCTCGTCCCACACGAAGAAGAACCGCTCCTGGCCCGGGGTGCCGAACAGGTAGAGCATGTAGTCGTTGCGGATCGTGATGCGCCCGAAGTCCATGGCGACGGTCGTGGTGAGCTTGCGCTCGACGCCCGACAGGTCGTCGATGTGGGTGCCCGCCTGGGTGAGCGCCTCCTCGGTGCGAAGAGGCCTGGTCTCGGACACGGCGCCGACCATCGTGGTCTTGCCCGCGCCGAATCCTCCGGCGACCAAGATCTTGATCGCCGTCGGCAGCCGCCAACGGTCTGAGCGACCGAATTCCATCCAGCACCGCCCGTACATATCCCGCGCATGCGCGACCCCGCCCCTGAGGTGCCGGTCAGTGGTACCTGTCAAGGTTCGCCTGAGAGGGTCGATCCACATGCCTGGCATCGAGACACCCTAGCAACGCCACATTTTCCACTCAAGCCGCAATAATTTACAAGAAACAAAATGTCACGGTTTGTCGTCCCAAGCCACGTTTTTCGCGAATCTAACAGGGTTGGTGTCAAGTTTGTCTGTCATGGAATCAGACGCGTCCTTTACACGGCCCGCTGATAGTCCGTAATCCCGGTGACGCCGGCCTGGAAGCCGAGCTGTCTTCGCAGGTAGGAGGCCGTGCGCGGGCTGTGCTCGCACACCGGCCCGATCAGGTGCTCGGCCTCGCGCGCCAGGCCCGCGATCGCGGCCGCCACCTCGGCGCCGTCCACGCCCAGCGCGAGCGCGTTGAGGTCGCCCCAGCTCAGGTCCCTGCGGTAGGAGGCGACGTCGCCGAGCAGGTGCAGGTACCGCTGGACCTGCCGGCTGACGGCCCGCAGGTCCTCCAGGTGGGCCCTGGCCCAGTCGTCGGCGGTGTAGATCCAGTGCGACAGGTCGACGAAGCAGGAGCCGCGGCTGTCGGCGTTGTCGACGTACCGGGCCAGCGTGGGCACGGTGTGGGTGTCGCGCCACACCCAGGTCCTGGCCATGCCCGCCAGCATCCGGGCGAGCTGGTCGCGCCAGATGCCCTGCAGGTCGTCGAAGTCGGCGACGGTGGCCAGCTCGTCGCGCAGGTCGGCCAGGAACCGGGTGACCGCCGAGCGCGGCACCGCCCCCTCCGCGACCGACAGGCACTCCCGCGTCAGGCGGTTCACCTGCTCGCGGGAGGTCACGGCGCGGCCGACGAGCCGGTCCACCGCCGTCACCCATAGGGCGGCCCTGTTGACGGCCTTCAGCCGGTCCGCGCGGGCCCAGGGGGCGCTGAAGGCCGTGGCCAGGGTGAGCGAGCTGAAGAAGTCGGCGCCGAAGGCCGCATCGGGAAACAGGTCGGCGTACATCTGGGCGCACCGCCGCAGGTCCCTGCCGCACTCCGCGGCCAGCGCGCACGTCCTGCCGAGCTCGAACGCCACGTCCAGCTCGTCGTCCCGCATCCTAGGGCCGCTCGATCGGCTCGCGGACCATGGGCGACGTCCCCCCATACCCGGAGATACACCAATGGAGTCATTGTTTCATGATCATGATCTGCCGATCAAGGCATCAGCCGGGTGGCCGATCAGCCTGCTTCGCCCGCCGGGAACGATACCTCCGGGCCGTACGCGGCGAGCCTGGCGGCCAGCGCCACCCGGGAGCCGATGCCGAGCTTCGTGTAGATCTTGCCGATGTGGTACTCGACGGTCTTGACGCTGATGAGCAGCTCCCTGGCGATCTGCCGGTTCGTCAGGCCTCCGGCGACCAGCGTGGCCGTGCTGAGCTCCTGCGGCGTCAAGCCTAGCCTGACGGTCGCGGGCGGCTCCAGGCCGCACGCCTCCAGCTCCTGGGCGCAGCGCTCGGCCAGCGGGCGAGCGCCCAGCCGGTCGAAGATCGCGCGTGCCGCCCCGAGCCGCTCGGCCGCCGCCCTGCGCCTGCCGGTGCGGCGCAGCAGCCTGCCCAGATCCAGCAGCGTCCGCGCCTCCTCCAGCGGGCACCCGCACGCCTCGACCAGTCCGAGCGCCCGCCCGAACGCCTCCTCGGCCCTGGTTGGAACGTTCCTGGCGGCCAGGAGCAGCCCTGCGAGCCTGATCCGCTCGGCCTGCCTGCGCCGCCCGCCGCCCGGCCCGTCCCGGTCGTACGCGTCCAGCGCCCGCTCGGCCTCCTCCAGCCGCCCATCGGCGACCAGCGCCTCGATGCGCGCGGGCCGCGGGTCCGGCACCAGGCCGCCGGCACCCGCGCACAGCCGCACGGCCGGAAGATCGCCCGCGCCCGGCTGCGGGGCCGGGACGTCGCCCGCGCCGAGCAGTGCCATGGCCAGGTCCGCCTGGTGCTCCCCCGCCGCGTGCCGCATCCTGCGGGCGGCCGCCCCGGCGGCGGTGGCGTGGGCGAGGGCCCGTTCGTGCTCGCCCCTGGCGGCCAGCGGCGCCACGCAGGCGGCCTCCAGCCACGGCAGCAGCCAGCGCTGCCCCAGGGCGGACGCCTCGGCCAGGGCGGCCTCCGCATGGGCCACGGCCTCGTCCCAGCGCGCCAGGCCGTGCTCGGCGACGGACAGCAGCGCGGTGGCCAGCAGCCGGTGGTGCGGCAGCCCCGCCGCGCCCGCGGCGGTCACGGCCCGCTTCAGCACGGCGCACGCCTGGCCCGCCTCGTCGCGTGCCAGGTGCGCCACGGCCTCGGCGAGGCTGCCGGGTGGCGCGCCGGCGCCGGGTGCCCCTCCCAGCGCCAGCACGTCGTACGGCCTGGCGACCGGCCCCGCGATGGGCTGCTCGATCGACAGGCGGGCCCAGCCCGCCGCCTCCGCGCGGTTCCCCGTGACCAGGTGCAGCCAGGACAGCTGCTCCGCCACGTCGGCGGCGAAGGCGGGCTCCGCGTGCGGCCACGCCTCCGCCAGCAGCTCGGACGCCTCGTCGAAGCGCCCGGCGGCCAGCGCGAGGCGGCCCAGCACGTACCGGCGCACCGGTCGCGGGTCGGCGTTGCGCACGGCGGCGAGCTCAGCCGCACGGATCACGTCGCCCCCGATGAGGACGTGTTCCAGAACGGCCGTGCGCAGCTCGTCGCGGCGCGCCGGCGACTCCGAGAGACCGGCGGCCAGATCCAGGTGGGCGGCGGCCTCCTGCCACAGCCCGTGTTGTGCGGCCTTGGCAGCGAACCTCGCCAGCTCCTCCGCCAGCGCCTCGTCCGGCCCGTCCGCCGCCGCGGCCCGGTGCCGCAGCGCCGCGCCGTCGTCGTCGGCCAGCCGGGCGGCGGCCAGGTGCAGCCGCGCCCGCGCGCCCGCGCCGATCCCGTCGTAGGCGGCGGCCCTGGCCAGCGGCTCGGGGAAGTCGATCAGGCGGCCGGGCAGCTCCCGCAGCAGCCCGGCCGTGACGGCCTCCTCCAGCGTGTTCAGCGGCTCGTCGATCCCGGTGGCCACGGCCGCCGCCACGTGCAGCGGGCAGCTCCCGCCCAGCACGGCGCAGGCCGCGATCAGCCGCCGGGTGGCGGGGGCGCAGGCGTGCAGGCGGCGGGCGAAGGGGCGCCGGTAGGTCTCCGGCGCCGGCAGCCGCACGCCGGGGTCGGCGAGGGCCGCGGGGGTCAGGACGGCCAGCAGGGCGCGGGCGTGCAGCGGGTTGCCCCGCGTGTGCTCCCGCAACCGCCGCGCCGCCGAGGTCACCCCCTGCCGCCACTCCTCCAGCCGCCGCACGTCGGGCCGCCGCACGTCGGGCCGAAGGACGTCCGGTGCGAGCACGTCCGGTGGAAGAACGTCCGGCCAAGACGCATCCGGCCGCAGCCCGTTCCAGCGCAGCGCCGCCAGTGCTCCCCTCGCCGCGTCCGCCGGGGACCCGTACGCGCCGCGTTCCCGGCGGGCGGCCGTCAGCGCGGGATCGGTGGCCAGCTCGGCCAGGTCGCCCGTGCTCAGCCCGTCGAGCGTGATGAGCAGCGTGCCGTCACCGGCGAGCAGCCGCCTCAGGCCGTCCGGCAGCCAGGGGTCGGCCAGATCGCGGCAGGCGACCAGGAGGAGCACGCGCCCCGCCCGCACGTGCCGCAACACGTAGCTCAGGGCCCGCAGCGACGCCCTGTCCACCCACTGCGCGTCATCGACGACCACCGCCAGCGTCCCCAGCGCCGACAGCCGGGCGAGCAGGTCGCACACGGCCTGCCCCGCCACGCAGGGATCCGCCTCGTCCGCCGCACCGGTCCCGTCGCCCGCCGCGCCGGACCCGCCGCCCGCAGGCTCGTCCGTCCCGAGATCCAGCAGGGCCGCCTCGTCCATGAGCTGCCGCACGACGCCGAGCCGGAGCTCCCGCTCGCTCTCCTCGCCGCTGACGGCCAGCACCCGCACGCCCGCCTCCCCGTCGAGCGCGTGGTGGATGAGCGCGGTCTTGCCGATGCCCTCGGGCCCCTCGACCACCGCTCTCCTGGCGGATCCGCCGCCTGCCGCGCGCAGCTCCGCGCGCAGTGAGGCGAGCTCCGCCGTCCTGCCGACGAACATGCGCCCTCCCTCCGCCGCCCTCGAAATCCCAGAGCGGCGCAGGCCGCGCCTGATACACCTCAGCGAGCGCCTCGGCCCGGCATCGGGCGATTCACCGCAGCAGCCGGCCCCAGGCGGCCGTGGCGTCGTCGTGCCGCTTGCCCCGTACCGGCCCCCGGGCCGCCTCCAGCTCCCGCACGGCCCCGATCACCGCTTCTGGGCCGCGGCCCGCCAGCAGGGAGAGCACGGCCTCCCAGCTCCACCCGTACCAGTCGCACAGCCGCGTCACCCCGTCGGTGAACACCCCGACGCCGGACACCTCCCCGGCGTCCACCTCGCCGGTCACGCTCTGCCTGGCCGCCTCGGGCCTGGCGCCCGCCACCCAGAACCCGCCGGGCGCGTTCCGCATCCGCCGCACCAGCTCCAGGCTGTACGGCCGCCCGCCCGGCAGCCGCTCCAGCCGGTCGTCGCCGACCACCCGGGCCGCTCCGCCCGGCCCGGAGAACACCACCGCCGAGTCCCCCAGCACCAGGTACTCCACCCGCCCGCCGGCGCGCACCACGGCCACCGTCGCCGACGGCGAGTCGGGATTGCCGAGGTCGCAGGCGCCCGAGTGGGCGGCTGCCGTCTCCTCGATGGCCGACTCCAGGACGTCCGCCAGCGGCGCCCCGTCACCGGCTGCCAGCCGGGCGGCCAGCGCTCCCCCGAGCCGTCCCACCAGCCATGCGACGTCGTGCACGCAGCCGCTGTCCACCCCGGCCGCGGCCGTGGCCCCGTCGAGGACGACGATCCAGGAGGGGCCGGCGATCACCAGGTCCTCGTTCGGCCGCCGCGAGCCGGGCCTGGTGGCGTACGTGATCTCCGCGAACATGACAGCGACTGTGTCACAGCCGCACGCCCTATCGTGGCAGCGTGTCCCCTCTCAAGCGCGCGCTGGCCGACCCGCCCCTGCGCCGCCTGCCCGGCGCGGCCGACGCGCTGCTGCGCTCCCTGGACGCGCCGCCGCGCCTGGCGGCCCACCTGCGCGCGGTCCACGACGTGGCCGCCGGCGTCCTGGGCCGGCTGGCCGACCGCCATCCGGCGGTGGAGGTGGACGCGGAGGCCGTCCTGTACGGCGCCGCCACCCACGACATCGGCAAGGTCCTGCACCCGCAGGAGCTGTCGGGCCCGGGCCCGGCGCACGAGCCGGCCGGCCACCGGCTCCTGCTGGCCCACGGCGTGCCGGAACGCCTGGCCCGCTTCGCCCGCACCCACGGCTGTCGCCACAGCGACGTCGGTCCCTTGCCGCCGCCCTTGCCGTACGCCGCGACGTAGGGGCCCTCGTGCCATTCGCCGTGGCGGAACCCTGCGACGCGGCCGCGGTGCTGGGGATGCTCAGGCTGGGCGACGCGGACGCCGCCGAGCTCGAACCAGCGGTGCCGCAGCACCGCCAGCTCGGGGAACATGGCGCCGCACAGCATCAGGTCCCGCCTGATGAGCCGCTGCTGCCGCGTGATCCTCGGGTCGGTGAACCTCGTGGAGATCCGCCAGGACAGCTCGTCACCGTGGGCAGTGCCGGGCGGCTTTCACTGGCTGGTCACGGACGCCAAGCCAGCCGTTGAGCCGATGCCTGCCGTTGGAGCGCTGGGTCTACGGCCGGCTCCGGACGAGAAGGGGGCGTGGATGGCGGCCTTGTCGTTGGCCTCTACCTTCGACGCGCCTTGGGCAGCAACCACTCACCCTATCGACACTGCCACTCTATGTAGTTGAATAACTACTCTGAGTTATGAAGAGCTGATCGATGCGTGCCGCTGGACTACACGAGCCGGCGCCGCATCCCGCGAGAAGGAGTGCCCAACCATGGACCTCAACCTCCCTGCTCGTCTACTCGCCACAGCCGCAATCGGTGTCGCCGTCCTGACGGCTGCCGCCCCAGCATCGGCCGCCCCTGCCGTCCAGCAGAGGGAGGTCTATTGGTACACCGTCAACAGCAACTACTTCACCTGGGCGCAGTGCGCACTGGACGGCCACGGATACGTCAGCAGGGGCGAGGCCACGGACTGGAAGTGCGAGCTCAACGGCACCTGGCATCCCGGCCAGACCTACACCCTGTCCATCGTAGGAGCCTGACCTGGCGCCAGCCATAAGAATCGATGCCACTCAGGCGTTCGCCCTGGTCGGGCGGGCATACCCGACCAGAGCGAGCGCCCAGGCGGCACCGGACCCGCCGAAGGAACAGACACACATCGGCGCGGGATTCAAATGATGCACCCGTGCACGCCGGATGCTGCTCACGTACTCGAACGACACGACACCGAGACGGCGGGTCGAGCGTCTGCGCATGCATCCATTGACGCTTGGAGCGGGTGCCGAGCTTCTTCTGGCCCTGGATCATCCGCCAGCGCGGCGACCCGCTCCGGTAGGCGATCAGCGCCGGACGACTGGACACCGACCGGTGGCGGAACCCTGCTCGTACAGCCGTGCCCCTCCACTCGGAGAACCGGACGCCGATCCCGAGCCCCTGACAGTCCGGCAGAACCACCAGCCGGTACTCCATCTTCAGGTTCCGCGTCGCGGGGTGCTGGAAGTGGCGGTAGGCCACGAACGCGACCGGCTCGCCGTCGATGAACCCGGCGAACCTGAATAGGCACCTCGGGCGAACCGATTACTTCAGGAGGCCATTCCCCCATGCGCACCCATCGCCCTGTCCGCCTGCTTGCCGCAACGATGATCAGCTCCGCCACGCTGGCGTTGAGCGCCACGCCGGCATCCGCCGCCGCCCACCACCTGAGCGGCAGGCAGGCGCTCGCAGCTCCTAACCCCGTGTGCCTGGACGCCACCAACAACCGCGCCAACGGCACCAACCCGCACCTGTACCGGTGCGCCAACCACCCCAACCAGCAGTGGGTCATCCACAACGGCCAGATCAAGGTCGAAGACACCCTGTCCTGACATCCGCCCCAACCGCGGGAGGCTTGCATGGCATCTCATCTCAGGGCCACCGCCGCCGCTCTCGCCGTCACTGCAATGACCGCCGTGCTGCTCGGTACCGCCGGCCCCGCACAGGCGGCCACCGGACAGGTTGTGTACGGCGACCCGTTCTGCCTCGCTCCGGGCCTGACCATCCACCCCGGGTACGGCGCGCACGTCATGCCCGGCTCCGGCTCGTTCAGCGCCTGACGCAACGCCGCGCCGCCCGGCCGTCGCCGACACGATGGCCGGGCGGCAGCGTTCTCCCTGGCTTGCCGGAGCCACTTAGCCTCGGGCTTTCGCGGTGAATTTCGCGAGGGTTGATCGACTACACACCCCAATGAGCGTCGCACGTGGCCCACTTTCCGCCTAAATGATCACCAGCTCGCGCGGCGTGTCGTTCATCCGCTCGCCGCCGCTCTCGGCGCACACCACGATGTCCTCGATCCTGGCGCCGTGGCGGCCCGGCAGGTAGATGCCCGGCTCCACCGAGAACGCGAACCCGGGCTCCAGCGGCTCGCCGTTGCCGGAGACGATGTACGGCTCCTCGTGCGTCTCGATGCCGATGCCGTGCCCGGTGCGGTGGACGAAGTACTCGCCGTAGCCGGCCTCGGCGATGATCTCGCGGGCGGCCGCGTCGATCGACTCGCACGACACCCCCGGCCGCACCGCCGCGCAGGCCGCCTCCTGCGCCCGCCGCAGCACCTCGTAGTACGCGGCGAACTCGGCCGGCGGCTCCCCCACGCTGTACGTGCGCGTGGAGTCGGAGCAGTAGCCGTTGTGGAGCTGCCCGCCGATGTCCACCACGACCGGCTCGCCCGCCTGGATGACCCGGTCGGACACGTCGTGGTGGGGGCTGGCGCCGTTGGGCCCGGAGGCGACGATCACGAAGTCGACCGTCTGGTGCCCGGAGGCCAGGATCGCCTCGGCGATGTCCCTGGCCACCTCGCGCTCGGTGCGCCCGGCCCGCAGCAGCTCCGGCACCTGCCGGTGCACGGCGTCGATGGCCTGCCCGGCCTCGCGCAGCGCCGCCGTCTCCGCGGGCGACTTGCGCATCCGCAGCTCCCGCAGCACGCTGCCGGCCAGCACCTGCTCGGTCTCCGGCAGCACCTCGCGGAAGCGCAGCGACGACATGGCCCACATCCGGTCGGCCAGCCCCACCGTGGCCACCCGGCCCAGCCGCGCCGCCGCGATCGCGTACGGGTCGTCGGTCTCGTCCCACGCCACGAACTCCAGCCCCAGCCGGGAGGCGGGCGAGGCCTGCGCGGCGGGCAGCTCCAGGCGGGGCACCATCATGTACGCCTCGCCGGACGCGGGCACCACGAGGCACGTCAGCCGCTCCAGCGGCTTGGCGTCGTAGCCGCTGACGTAACGCAGGTCGGGGCCGGGCGTGAGCAGCAGGGCGTCGAGGCCGGCCTTGGCGGTGGCCTCCTGGACGGCGGCGAGACGGGACACGGGATACAGGTCTGAGGACGTCACAGGCACAATCTACTCCGGGTCGCCCCGCCGAAAATCCGCTCCTAAAATCCACGGAAAGGTCTCACCACGCACCAAGCTTCCCCTACACACCGTTCACGATCGATCACATAGTGTGGGGCCAATTGTCGGATTCCAACCCCGCGTCGAGAGTGAGACACATGGTCGACGTCATAGGCGCGGCCGAGCTGCTCGGGCACGAGAGCGACGCCGAGATGCTCGCCGTACGGCTGGCGCACGCCCAGCGGCTCGGCAACATGGGCTGGGCCGAATGGCACCTGCACACGGGGGAGACGATCTGGTCGGAGCAGGTGTACGTGATCTTCGGCCGCGACCCGGACGAGGGCCCCATCGCCCTGCCCGACCTGGCCGAGCACGTCGAGCCCGGCGACGTGGCCACGCTCGACCGCCTGCTGTGGTCGGTCATGCAGGGCGTCGAGCCGGTGCAGGCCGAGTTCCGCATCCGCCGCGGCGTCGGCTCCAGCGACCTGCGCGACCTGCGCGTCGTGCTGGAGCCGCTGGCCGGGCCGGGCGGCACGATCGGCATGCACGGCGTCATCCAGGACATCACCGGCCGCCGCCGCGCCGAGCGCATGGTCTCGGAGTCGCGCCGCCAGCTGCTGGAGGCCCGGGAGCGTGCCGCCGAGGACCGCCACGTCATGCTCGCGCTGCGCGAGGCGATCCTGCCCGAGCCTGACGGCTGCCTCGACCTGCCGCAGACCAGGATCGCGGTCCGGTACGTACCGGCCGAGAAGACCGCGAACCTGGGCGGCGACTGGTTCGAGGCGGCGCCCGCACCCGACGGCCGCCAGCTCCTGGCCATCGGGGACGTCTCAGGCCACGGGCTGCCCGCGATCTCCCGCATGGCCCAGCTCCGCCACGCCCTCGTCGGCCTGGCCATGACGGGGCAGGCCGCCAACCGGCTGCTCGACTGGCTGAACGAGCTCGTCCTGCACCAGCTCAAGGACACCACCGCCACCGCGATCATCGGCCACTTCGACCCGCAGACCCGGGTGTTCGCCTGGGGCCAGGCGGGGAACCTGGCGCCCATCCTGGTGCGCGAGGGCGCGGCCAGCCAGCTTCCGCAGCCCAGGGGCGTGCTGCTGGGGGCCGCGACCGGCAGCCCGTACGAGCTGGCCACCACCCGGCTGCAGCCGGGCGACCTGCTGCTGATGTTCACCGACGGGCTGGTCGAGCGGCGCACCCGTGACATCGACGTCGGCCTCGACCTGGCCATGGCGGCCGCGCGCAAGCTGGAGGGCCACGACCTGGACGCGGGGCTCGACCGCCTGCTCGCCGACATCGGCGGCCCCAACCCGGAGGACGACGCCTGCCTGCTGGCGGTGGGCGTGCTGGGGCCGGAGTGACGGGAGCCCGCGTCCCGGGGCGCGGGCCTCCCCGAACCGGCACGACGAGGACCTGCGAGGATCGCGGCGGAGTGCGACCATGGACGGGTGCTGATGCTTCTGGACACCCCTTCCCTCTACTTCCGCGCCTTCTACGGCATCCCGGAGTCGATCAAGGCTCCCGACGGCTCGCCGGTCAACGCGGTACGCGGGCTCATCGACATGATCGCCACCCTCGTGCGCCAGCACTCCCCCACGGCGCTCGCGGCCACCATGGACGCCGACTGGCGGCCCGCGTTCCGGGTGGCGGCGATCCCGACGTACAAGGCGCACCGCGTCGCCCACGGCAACACCGAAGAGGTGCCGGAGGCGCTCGTGCCGCAGATCGCCGTCATCCAGGACGTGCTCGACGCCGTCGGCATCGCCCGCCTGGAGTCGCCCGGCTACGAGGCCGACGACGTCATCGGCACCCTCACCCACCAGGCCGGCGACGGCGCCGTGGACATCGTGACCGGCGACCGCGACCTGTTCCAGCTCGTCGACGACGCCCGTCCGGTACGCGTGCTCTACACCGCGCGCGGCATCCGCAACCTGCAGATCGTGGACGAGGCGTTCGTCACCGCCAAGTACGGCGTGCCGGGCCGCTCCTACGCCGACTTCGCCACCCTGCGCGGCGACCCCAGCGACGGGCTGCCGGGCGTGCCGGGGGTCGGCGAGAAGACCGCCGCCGCGCTGATCACCCGCTTCGGGTCGCTGCCCGCCCTCCTGGAGGCCCTCGACGCGGGTGTCACGGACGGCTTCCCGGCAGGCAGCCGTACCCGCCTCGCCGCCGCCCGCGACTACCTGGAGGCCGCCCCCGCCGTGGTCAAGGTGGCGCCTGACGCGCCGCTCCCGGCCGCCGACCTGGCGCTCCCCGCCAAGCCCCGCGACCCGGAGGCGCTGGTCCAGCTCGCCGACCGCTACGGCCTGGACAGCCCGCTCAACCGGCTCCTGGACGTCCTGGGCCGCTGAGCCGCGCCCCGGCGGCGAGGCGTGGTGCGGCGGGCCCGGCGCACCACGCCCCCGTTCCCCCGTTCCCCCGTTCAGCCCGCGAGGTAGGCGCGTACGGCGTCCTGGGCCGCGTCGCGCAGCCGCGCGTGCACCAGGACGTTCTCCTCCCGGTCCGTACGCACCTCGACCACCCGCGGCCCTTCCCCGCGCAACGCCTTGGGCAGCTCCCCGACATCCCCCACCAGCGTGTACGGCGTCCCCGTGGCCGCGGCCACGTACCCCAGGTCCACCCCGTGCGGCGTCCCGAAGACCCGCTCGAACGGATCCCGCACGGCCGACTGCGGCAGCAGCGAGAAGATCCCGCCCCCGTCGTTGTTGACGACCACGAAGCACAGGTCGGGCCGCGGCTCGCGGGGCCCGAGGATGAGCCCGTTCTGGTCGTGCAGGAACGACAGGTCCCCCAGCAGCGCGTACGACGGCCCGTTGTGCGCCAGCGCCGCCCCCATGGCCGTGGAGACGAGCCCGTCGATGCCCGAAGCCCCCCGGTTCGCCATCAGCCTGATGCCCCGCCGCGGCCGCATCGCCTGGTCGAGGTCGCGGATCGGCATCGAGGAGCCGCAGAACAGCAGCGCTCCGTTCGGCAGCGCGTCCACCAGGTCCCTGGCCAGGCGCGGCTCGCTGGTGCCCGACTGGTCGAGGACCTCGTCCATGGCCGCGCGGGCCGCCAGGTCGGCCTGGCGCCAGGCGTGCAGCCAGGAGTCGTCGCCGGAGGCGACCGGGATCTCCACCGCCTGGGCCACCTGCGTGGCCGACCGGGTGGGGTCGGGCCAGCGGTCGAGGTCGGGGGACACCACGATGTGCTCGCCGGCCCGCCGCAGCCACGACAGCAGCGGCCGCGACAGCCCCGGGCGGCCCAGCGTGACGACCACGTCGGGCCGGTGCGCGTCGGCGAACTCCGGCGTGCCCAGCAGGTAGTGGTAGGCCGAGATGGCGTGGTCGCCGTAGCGTGCGCCGCCGTTCGGCTCGGACAGCACGGGCCAGCCGGCCATGCCCGCCGCCGCCACGTAGCGGCGCACGTTCGCGGCGCCGTCGCCGACCACGAGCACGCCGCGCCTGGTGGGCGGGATGTGCAGGGCGATCGGCGGGGGCGCGACGCGGGCGCGCACCCACGGGCTGCCCGCCCCGGTGTCGAGCGGCTCGCACCAGTTCGTGTCGCCGTCGGGGATCAGCGGCTCCCTGAAGGCCAGGTTGAGGTGCACGGGGCCGGGGTTGCCCGCGCCGGCGGCGCGCTGGTAGGCGCGGCAGGCCAGGGAACGCCAGTAGGCCACCTGGCCCGGCCGGTCCTCGGGCACGCCGACCTCGGCGAACCAGCGGGTGGCGGTGCCGTACAGCTTCATCTGGTCGATCGTCTGGTTGGCGCCGGTGCCGCGCAGCTCGGGCGGGCGGTCGGCGGTGAGCACGAGCAGCGGCACGCCGGACTCGCTCGCCTCGATGACGGCCGGGTGGAAGTTCGCGGTGGCGGTGCCGGACGAGCAGATCAGCGCGACGGGCCGCTCGGAGCGCTTGGCGAGGCCGAGCGCGAGGTACGACGCCGAGCGCTCGTCCACGCGCACGTGCAGGCGCACCCGCGACTCGGCGTGCAGGGCGAGCGCGAGCGGGGCGGAGCGGGAGCCGGGGGCCAGCACCACGTCGGTCAGGCCGCAGCGCACCAGTTCGTCGACCAGTACGGTGGCCAGCGCGGTAGCGGGGTTCAACGGGAGGCCTCCTGCATCCGGCGAAGCCACTGGGGAGATTCAATCTCAAAAGCCGACAAATGCTGAAAATCTACCGCTGGCCGCCGGACCGCCGGCCGGCCGCCCACCGGCACCAGCGGGTCCGCCACGACATCGCCCGACAGCAGGGGCGCCGTGCCGAGCCCGCACGCGTACGGCAACGCCGGCAGCGCCGCCGCCGGTGCTAACCCGGCCGCCAGCCCCACCGACGTCTCCACGGCGCTGGACACCACGGCCGGCAGCCCGCACGCCTCCACCACGCGCGGCGCGGCCCGCACCCCGCCCAGCGGCTGCACCTTGACCACCGCCACGTCGGCCGCCTCTGCCGCGCGCACCCGCAGCGGGTCCTCGGCCCGGCGGATCGACTCGTCGGCGGCGATCGGCACGTCGCCGGCCCGCCGCACCGCCGCCGGCTCCTCGATCGTGGCGCACGGCCGCCCCGGCTCGGCCACCTTGACCTTCGCCGTGGCGCAGCCCGAGCTCCGCACGAGCTCGTGGGCCTGCTCCGGGTCCACGGCGGGCACGGTCGCGTTGACCGGCACGCTGTCGCGCACCGGCTCCGGCCAGCCTTCGAAGGCCGCCTCGCGCGCGCACGCCGGCCACCGAGGGCTCTCGCGCGGGCCGTACTCGGGGAACGGCGAGAACTCGCCCCACCCCGCCGGGCCGTGCAGCAGCACCCCTTCCCTGACGGTCTGCCCCCGAAAGCGCGTGCGCATCGGGATCCTGAAGACCACGGGAGCCACCGGAACCTCGGGAGCCATGGGAGAACGCGTCACGACCCTCCCCTGCGCCGCTGTCCGACCTGTCGCCATTAACCTTACGAGCATGTGGAGGAACCCGTCGCATCCGGACCGTCCGCTGCATGCCATTGTGCAGCCTCCGGGACCTGCCCTGTTCACGGCGGTGCGCGACGCCCTGTCCGGCGACGGGCCGGCCGTCCTCCCGCTGTCCCCCGGGCACGCGGAGCCCGCGCTGGCCTCCCTGCGTCCCACGCATCTCGGCGGCGTCCCGCGCGGCGACGGCGAGGGCGTGCCCGGCGACGTGGCGGTGGTGATCGCCACCAGCGGCAGCACCGGCGCGCCCAAGGGCGTGATGCTCTCCGCCGCAGCCCTGCGTGCCAGTGCGGCGGCCTCGCTGCGGCGCGTGGAGGCCGCCAAGGGCGAGCGCTGGCTGTGCTGCCTGCCCGTCTCCCACGTCTCCGGCCTGCAGGTCCTGGTGCGCGCCCTGCTGTCGGACAGCGAGCCCGTCATCCACCCGGCGTTCGGCCCCCGCGCGGTCCTCGGCTCGGGCGCCGACCACGTCTCCCTCGTGCCCACCCAGCTCCACCGGCTGGTCGAGACGGGGGCGGACCTGTCGGTGTTCAGGACGATCGTGCTCGGCGGCGCCGCGGCCCCTCCCGGCCTGCTGGAGCGTGCCAGGCAGCGCGGCGCGCGGATCGTGACGACGTACGGGTCGAGCGAGACGAGCGGCGGCTGCGTGTACGACGGGCGGCCCCTGGACGGCGTGGACGTCAAGATCGGCGAGGACGGCCTGATCAGGATCGCGGGCCCGGTGCTGTTCTCCGGCTACCGTTTCGGCGTGCCGCCCGCCCCGCTCGACGGCGGCTGGTTCGTCACCTCCGACCTGGGCGAGCTGCGCGGGGGCCGGCTGCGCGTGCTGGGCAGGGCCGACGACGTGATCAACACCGGCGGCGAGAAGGTCGTGGCCGGCGCCGTGACCGACGTGTTGTGCGCCCATCCGGAGATAGCCGACGCGGCCGTGATCGGCACGCCGGACCCCGAATGGGGCGAGCTGGTCACCGCCATCGTGGTCTCTGCCAACCCCGACACACCCCTCACACTTGAGCAATTGAGGGCGTACTGCCGCGATAGGCTTCCCCCTCACGCCGCCCCGCGCGAGCTGCGGTTCGTCTCCCGGCTGCCGCTGCTGCCGAACGGCAAGACCGATCTGGTACGCCTGAGAGCAGGAACCTGACGAGTTGCGGCTGCGTCAAATCGGGGAGAAGGAGGGAGCCTTCATGGACCAGACCCGCAAGATGTGGGCATCCGCGGCCGTCGTCGGCGTCATCGTCGTCGGGGGCGCCTCAGTCGCGGCGGCCGCCTCGGCGGGCAAGCTCGACCAGGTCGCGAGGGAGACCCGAGCCGTGGTGGAGAAGGCGTCACCGTCCGGCCAGCCGCAGGAGGGGCAGGTTCCGGCCCCCGGGGCCACGACCGACGACGGCATCGTGGTCTCCACCGAGGTCAACCCCGATCCCCGCAAGGTCATCGAGTACTGGACGGACGAGCGGCTGGAAGACGCCGAGCCCATGCCGATGCCCGAGGTGACGCCCGGCCAGTTCGAGGTCGGCCCAGGCCAGGTCGAGGTCGGCCCTGGCCAGACAGAGCAGGGCCAGGCGGCGCCGACGGAATAGACCTGCCATCGGGGCGGTTTCGCATATGGGGCGATCCGCCCCTTTTCCATCCCGCAGGGGCGTACGGGAACAAATGACGGCGATTGGCGTTATTGATACTGGTGCGCCGTGCGGACGTGAAACCGCCCCACCACAACCTGCCTGATCGCTTCCACTCCGTACGGAGGAGGTGTCCTCATGCCCAGAACCGCCGTGGCGACCCCACCCGCAACTCTCGACCAGCTGATTGAACGAGGGCGAGCCCAGGGTCACCTTTCTCTGGCGGAGCTGCGCGACGCATTCGCCGAGGCCGGTATCAGCCCCTCTGAAGGCCGCACGATACTGCGGGAACTGTCAGAGGCCGGCGTGAGCCTGGCCGCCGAGGGCGAGCCGTCGCTCAGCACCACCGCCTCGAAGAAGACCCAGAAGAAGCCGGCCACCGCCAAGAAGACGACCTCGCGGGCAAAGACTACCGGCCGCAAGGCCGACGAGGCAAAAACCTCCGCAGCCGCCGCGGCCAGGGCCGTGACACCGGCCGAGGCCAAGCCGGAGCACGAGGAGGACGTCCCCGACGACCTGCTGCTGAGCCAGGAGGCCGAGCTGGACAACGAGCCGCTCGACCTGGACGACACGCAGTCCGTCATGGGCGACTCGGTGCACACCTACCTCAAGTCCATCGGCCGCCGCACCCTGCTCACCGCCGCCCAGGAGGTCGAGCTGGCCAGGCGGATCGAGGCCGGACTGTACGCCGAGTACAAGCTGGAGACCCAGCCCGACCTGCCCCCGTCCGTCCAGGAGGACCTCCACCTGGTGATCGAGGACGGCAGGCGGGCCAAGGACCACATGCTGGAGGCCAACCTGCGGCTCGTGGTCTCGGTGGCCAAGAAGTACACCGACCGCGGGATGTCGCTGCTGGACGTCGTCCAGGAGGGCAACCTGGGGCTGATCAGGGCCGTGGAGAAGTTCGACTACACCAAGGGCTTCAAGTTCTCCACGTACGCCATGTGGTGGATCAGGCAGGCCATCCAGCGCGGCTTCGCCGACTCGGCCCGGACGATCCGGCTGCCCGTGCACGTGCTGGAGATGCTCTCCAAGCTGTCGCGGGTCGAGCGTGACATGCACCAGCGCCTGGGCCGCGAGCCCACGCCCGAGGAGCTGGCCGTCGAGCTCGACAAGACGCCGGACCAGATCGAGGAGCTGCTGCGCACCAGCCGCCAGCCGATCTCGCTGAACGCGACGATCGGCGAGGACGGGGAGACCACGATCGGCGACCTCATCGAGGACGTCGACTCCCCCGAGGCGTCGGAGATCGTCGACCGCCAGCTCCTGGGCGACCAGCTCCGGGGCGTGCTGGACAACCTGTCACCGCGCGAGTCGAAGATCATGGCGCTGCGCTTCGGCCTGGTGGACGGCAAGCCGCACACGCTGGACGAGATCGGCAAGCACCTGGGGCTGACCCGGGAGCGGATCCGCCAGCTGGAGAAGGAGTCGCTGTCCAAGCTGCGCCACCCGAGCAACACCCGCCCGCTGCTCGACTGGGCGAGCTGAACCGAAAGCCCCGGCACACGATGGTGCCGGGGCTCGTCGCGTGGAGGGGGCGGCTCAGGCCGTGGCGGGCAGCGGGCGCGGGACCCGCGGGATGCCCCACAGCCGGTTGTCCTCGCGCAGCGTGCGCAGGCGCTCCACCTCGGACGTCCACATGGCCCCCGCGGGCGTGGCCTTGGCCTTGCGCCGCGCGATCCGATCGTCGTAGGCCTTCACGCCGAACGTGGCCCGCTGCCCCGCCTCGGCGGCCCTCAGCGCCTCCGTCAGCGCCTTGTCGAACGCGCGCCCCGCCGCGAGCAGCTCGAGCTCGTCGGCCGCGCCGGCACGCAGCTCGCGCAGCGTCTGCTCGGCCTGCCTGGCCTTGTCGAGCAACTCGGGGAAGCTCTTGGAGATCTCCTGGTCCGCGTGGTAGCGGACCTCTGCCTCCCGGCTCACCCGCGGACGGAAAAACGCCATCGACCCGGCCCCTTCACAAGCTGTCGGTACTCGTTCAACCGCCAAGCGTACGCCGTCCGGCGACACGGGCGGAAATCGCCCCGGAGCGAGCGCCTTTACATAGTAAGATGATCACATGCCCGCCAAGAGACCGCCCGTGCCCCTGTCCCGCGAGCGCATCATCGAGGCCGCGCTGCACATCGCCGACAGCCAGGGGCTGCGCCGCCTGACCATGCGCCGGCTGGGCGATGCCCTGCAGGTCGAGGCCATGGCCATCTACCACCATCTGCCCCGCGGCAAGGAGGCGCTGATGGACGCCCTGGCCGAGTACGTCACGGCCGTGCAGGTGGAGCAGGGCCCCACCTGGCAGGAGACGGCCAAGGCGTGGTGCCGGGCCAGCCGGGAGCTGCTGCGCGAGCACCCTGGCGTGCTGGCGCTGGCGCTGACCAAGCCGCCCAAGGGCGCCACGGCCCTGGCCATCAGGGAGCAGGTCGAGCAGCTCTCCGACGGGGGCCTGGAGGGCGCCGCCGAGGCCGTGCGCGCGCTGCGGGCCTTCGTGTTCGGCAGCGTGGCGGTCGAGGTACAGCAATCAGGGTGGGCCGACCCGGAAGTCGATGAATGGGTCAGGCGGGACGAAAGGGCGGATGTGGACTTCGAGCGCGGACTCGACGCTCTTCTCAAGGGATTGCAAACGTGATGCGCGTGTCGCGCTTGGACCGTTATCCTGCATAAGGCACGCTGTGTCGAAGGTCACACGGTCCAGGGATCCTCCTGTAACAGTCCGAACGGGCTATGTCGGAACGAGTGACATAGGTCGCACACTTGCCAGCACAACTACCCGAGCCGGCTCCCGCCCCTCCACAACGGGAGCATCCCACGAGATATCGGAGGCACGCCGATGTGCCCGCACGACCCGGCCTGTCCGGATGCCGAGGCGCCAGACCGCGAGGCGGCACGCACCCTCGCCTGCCACCCCGAGCAGGGGTGGAGTTTGCTCTGCAACGGAGTCGTCCTGTTCGAGGACACCGGCGAGCTCCTGCCCAGCGGCACCGTCATCGCACCGCACCGGCCCGTGGTCGGCGCCGCCTGACCGCTACGGCGAGCATCCTCGCCCGCGCGCGAAGCGACGTCCCGGCTACGCGTAGCGCATGATCCATTCGGCGACGACCTCGCCCACTCTGGCGGGGTCGCGCTTGAGGTCGTGGTTCTCCCCCGGCAGGACCACCAGCCTCGCGGCGTCCGCAGCGTCGGGGATCCCGAACGGGTCCCGATCCCCGTTGACCACCAGCACGTCCACCCCGGCCCCGCGCAGCTCCTCGGCCCTGGAACGCTCCGGCCGCCCCGGCGGGTGCAGCGGGAAGGCCAGCGCCACCACGGCCGCCGCGCCGACCGCCTTGGCCGTACGGCACGCCACCCGCGCCCCGTTGCTCCGCCCGCCCTGCACGAGGGGCAGCCCGGACCTGCCCGCGCGCAGCTCGCGCAGGACGATCTCCCACGCCTCGTCCTGCTTGACCGCCGAGCCGGGCGCCCGCGCCCCCGCCACCCTGAACGCCTGCGTCACCCGCGCCACGCTGGCCCCGGCCGCGAGCGCGGCGTCGCGCACCGCCAGCAGGTCGGGAGCGTCCACTCCCCCGGCCGATCCGTGGGTCAGCACCAGCAGCAGCCGCGGCTCCGCGACCTCGTCGAGCTCCACCAGCGCCGGCCCCCGCGGCGTCATCACCTGCATGGCAGCACCGTACCTGGGGAGGATCGGGGCCTAGCCCTCAGGGCGGATGACGGCGCGCCGCGGGGCAGGGATGATTTTCCCCATGCCAGACAAACGCCTCCGGGATGATCTGCAGGCCACGCTCGAAGCGCGCCGCGATCTGGGCCCGGAGTACGAGACCGCGCTCATCGACTCGTTCGTGGAGCGGCTCGACGCCACGATCGCCGCGCGCGTGCGGGCCGAGCTGGATCATCAGGATCCCGTGCGGGCCGGGCGCCGCAACCAGAGCTCGCCGATGGTCCCGATCGTGCTGGGCTCGCTGGGCATCGGCGTGCCGCTGACGGCGATCGCGGCGAGCGCCGGCGGAGCGGGGCTGCTGGTGGCGTGGCTGTCGATCGTGCTGATCAACGTGGCCGCCGCCGCCGCGACCATGCGGCGCCCTTGAGGCGCCCCTGAGGCGCCCCCCGGGATTCTCAGGCGTCGCGGTGGTAGCGCAGGCGCACCTCGGCGGCCAGCGTCTCGTCCTCGTGCTCCAGCCCGTAGGACCAGACCCGGCCGGCGTCCTCGGCCCGCCCGCGCAGCGGCAGCGTGCGGGCGAGCAGCTCGATCGCCAGCGCGCCGGTCTGCGCGTCGGCCCCGCCCTCGACGCTCTCGGCGAACTCGGCGCAGGCCAGCTCCAGGTGCGCGATGCCGAGCTGGACCCGCAGCCCGGGCACCTCGTCCCCGGGGGCGAACTCCAGGGCGTCCAGGAGCACCTCGGCCGCCGCGCCGGGCTCGGCGTGCTCCATCATCAGCTCGGCGAGCTGGGCCGCGGCCTGCGCCCCGATCCGCTCCTCACCGGCCTGCGCGCCGGTCTCCATGGCGGCGCGGAACTCCTTCTCCGCCTCCTCCAGCTGCTCCGCCCGGGTGGCCAGCCGGGCCAGCGCGAGGTGGGCCAGCGGCACGTACGCGGCCGTGCCGACCCCCAGGACGGCCTGCCAGGCGGCCCTGGCCTGCTCGTCGCGGCCCTCCCGCTCGAACCCCTGGGCGAGGTGACAGGCGGCCTGGGCGGCGTACTCGGGGTGGCCGGTGGCCAGCGCGGTCCTGGCGGCGGCCCTGGCCCCCTCGACGTCGCCGCGTTGTTCGAGCACCACGGCGAGGCCGACCGCGGCCTGCGCCCTGTCGGGCCCGTCGGGGTCGGCGGCCAGCTCGCCGAGTATGCGGGCGGCGGCGTCGAGGTCACCGCGCTCGGCCAGCAGGCGGGCGGTGTCGAGGGGCGGGGTCTCCAGCTCTGAGGACGTCAAGAGAGCTCCTTGGGGCGGCAGTCGCACCGAGCCTAACGACTATCGGCGATCATGTCTGCTCACTTGACACCGAAGGACTGGCACGAGCCATGCCCCCGATCGGCGGGCGCACCCGGACCTGCCCGGACGCGTTCCGGGACAAGCCCGGCACGCGCGGGGCGCGGAGCCGCGCCCCGCGCGTGTCGGGCGTGCGGGCAGGCGGGCAGGCCGGGAGGTCAGTCCTCGTAGGCCTCGAGGGGCGGGCACGAGCACACCAGGTTGCGGTCGCCGTAGGCCTGGTCGATGCGGCGCACCGGCACCCAGTACTTGCCGTCGCGCAGCGACGGCAGCGGGTAGGCGGCCTCCGAACGGGTGTACGGGTGCGGCCACTCGTCGGCGCTGACGGACTCGGCCGTGTGCGGCGCGTTGCGCAGCGGGTTGTCCGTCTTGTCGTAGTCGCCGGAGGCCACCTTGGCGATCTCGCCGCGGATGGCGATCATGGCGTCGACGAACCGGTCGAGCTCGTTCAGGTCCTCGCTCTCGGTCGGCTCGATCATCAGGGTGCCGGCCACGGGGAACGACATGGTCGGCGCGTGGAAGCCGTAGTCGATGAGGCGCTTGGCCACGTCGTCCACGGTGACGCCGGTCTCCTTGGTGATCTGCCGCAGGTCGACGATGCACTCGTGCGCCACCAGGCCGCCGCGGCCGGTGTAGAGCACGGGGTAGTGCGGGGCCAGGCGCCTGGCCAGGTAGTTGGCCGACAGGATGGCCTGCTCGGTGGCCGCCGTGAGGCCGTCGGCGCCCATCATCCTGACGTAGGCCCACGAGATCGGCAGGATGCCCGCCGAGCCGTACGGGGCCGCCGAGACGGGGCCGACGGGGGTGCCGTTGTGCAGCGGGTGGCCGGGCAGGTAGGCGGCCAGGTGGCCGCGGACCGCGACCGGGCCGACGCCGGGGCCGCCGCCGCCGTGCGGGATGCAGAACGTCTTGTGCAGGTTCAGGTGGGACACGTCGGCGCCGAACTCGCCCGGCTTGGCCAGCCCGACCAGGGCGTTGAGGTTGGCGCCGTCCACGTACACCTGGCCGCCGGCGTCGTGCACCTTGGCGCACACCTCGGTGATCGTCTCCTCGTACACGCCGTGCGTGGACGGGTACGTCACCATGATCGCCGCCAGCGCGTCGCGGTGCTTGTCGATCTTGGCGTCGAGGTCGGCCAGGTCGACGTTGCCGTCGCTGTCGCAGGCCACGACCACGACGCGCATGCCGGCCATGATGGCGCTGGCGGCGTTCGTGCCGTGGGCGGAGGACGGGATGAGGCACACGTCGCGCTCGCCGTGGCCGTTGGCGCGGTGGTAGGCGCGGATGGCCAGCAGCCCGGCGAACTCGCCCTGCGAGCCGGCGTTCGGCTGGATGGAGACGGCGTCGTAGCCGGTCACCTCGGCCAGCCAGCCCTCCAGCGTGCCGATCAGCTCCCGGTAACCCTCGGCCTGGTCGTCGGGCGCGTACGGGTGGACGGCGGCGAACTCCGGCCAGGTGATCGGCTCCATCTCGGTGGTCGCGTTCAGCTTCATCGTGCAGGAGCCGAGCGGGATCATCGAGCGGTCCAGCGCGATGTCCTTGTCCTGCAGCTTGCGCAGGTAACGCAGCATCGCGGTCTCGGAGCGGTGGCTGTGGAAGACCGGGTGCGTCAGGTACGGGCTCTCGCGCAGCAGGTCGGCGGGCAGCGCGTCGGGGGCGTCCGCCGGGGCCACCTCGGCGCTCACGCCGAACGCCGCCCACACCTTGGCGAGCTCGGCGGCGCCCGTCTTCTCGTCGCAGGCCACGGAGACGTGGTCGTCGTCCACCTGCCAGAGGTTGACGCCCCGCTCGGCGGCGGCGGCCACGACGGCGGCGGCCCTGCCGGGCACGCGGGCCAGCACCGTGTCGAAGAACTCGCCGTGCACGACCTCCACGCCGGCGCCGCGCAGCCCCTCGGCCAGGGCGGTGGCGTGGCGGTGCACCCGGTGCCCGATGCCGCGCAGGCCCTCAGGGCCGTGGTAGACGGCGTACATGCTCGCGATGACGGCGAGCAGCACCTGGGCGGTGCAGATGTTGCTGGTGGCCTTCTCGCGGCGGATGTGCTGCTCGCGGGTCTGCAGGGCCAGGCGGTAGGCGGGGTCGCCGTCGGCGTCCACGGACACGCCGACGAGACGCCCCGGCAGCTGCCGCTGCAGGCCCTCCCGCACGGACATGTACGCGGCGTGCGGCCCGCCGAACCCGAACGGCACCCCGAACCGCTGCGAGGAGCCGATCGCGATGTCGGCGCCCAGCTCGCCGGGGGCGGCGACCAGCGTCAGCGCCAGCAGGTCGGCGGCGGCCACGACGAGCGCGCCGGCCTCGTGCGCGGCGGCGGCCACGGCGCGGAAGTCGCGCAGCCGCCCGGAAGCGCCGGGGTACTGCACGAGCAGCCCGAAACACTCGGGCAGGTCACCGTCCAGATCGTGCTCCACCAGCGTGATGCCGAGCGGCTCCGCCCTGGTGGCCAGCACGGCCTTGGTCTGGGGCAGCGCGTCGGCGTCCACCACGAACACGTCGCTCTTCGACTTGCCCGCCCTGCGGGCCAGCGTCATGGCCTCGGCCGCGGCCGTGGCCTCGTCCAGCAGCGACGCGCCCGCGACGGGCAGGCCGGTGAGGTCGGAGACGACCGTCTGGAAGTTCAGCAGCGCCTCCAGGCGGCCCTGCGAGATCTCCGGCTGGTACGGGGTGTAGGCGGTGTACCAGCCCGGGTTCTCCAGCAGGTTGCGGCGGATGACGCCGGGCGTGACGGTGTCGTAGTAGCCCAGGCCGATCATGGAGGTGAGCACCCGGTTGCGCCCGGCCAGCGCGCGCAGCTCGGCGATGGCCTCGGCCTCGCCGATCGCGGCGGGCAGCTTGAGCTTGTCCTTGGCCCTGATGGCCTCGGGGACGGCCACCGCCACCAGGTCCGCGACGGATTCGAAGCCCACGGCCTCGAGCATGCGCTGCTGCTCGGACTCCGACGGGCCGATGTGCCTGGACGAGAACGGCGGAGCTGACAGATCGGTCATGGGGTTGTGCCTCCCGAGGCTTTCATGGAGACCGGCGCCAGGGCGCGGACGAGTGCCGGGTCTCCCCCTCTGTCAGCGCGGCCCCGCGATGTGCGTCGGCGCCACGACCTGAGAGCTTCACCCCCGGTGGGGCTTGCACCGTCGGTGAGGCGCGCCTGGCGGGTGCGCCTGCTTTCCAGAGTTGCCTCACCCGAGCGGTACTGGATGCCTGAGAGATTCCGGGGAGGGTTGCTCCTTCGGCGCCCCGGGACCAGGTGCCCGGGGACTCTCCCGCACGGGGTCGTCAGCCTTACTGTCCTAGATTACTACGGTAGGCCCCGGTAACCGCTCACCGGACCACTTCCGGCCACCGGCGCGCCCTGTACGGATGCCGGTGGCGGCCCGTGAAAGGGCGTCCAGGCACGTCAGGTCGGGCACGTCAAGCCGGGCACGGGAGCGCCTGGGAGTGCGGTGCGTGGGTGCGCGGGCACGACGGCCGGCGTGCGACGCCGGCCCGATCGGCCGGTGCGGCGGGCGCGGGAGCCCCGAGCTGATCGGCCTGGCGCGGAAGCCCG
This sequence comes from Nonomuraea sp. GTA35, assembly GCF_041950525.1. NCBI lineage: Bacteria > Bacillati > Actinomycetota > Actinomycetes > Streptosporangiales > Streptosporangiaceae > Nonomuraea > Nonomuraea sp. GTA35. The sequence continues at coordinate 80,661 of NZ_JBGNUV010000002.1, forward strand.
AGGGGGGTCGGCCGGCGCGGTGGGCGCGGGCCCGATCTGCCGGGCACGGGGGCCAGAGCGGGTCGGCCGGGCGCAGGGGCCCGGGGCCGGTCGGCCGGCGCGGCGCGGGCCCGATCTGCCGGGCGTGAAGGCCAGGGGCGGGTCAGCCGGTGCGGCGGGCGCGGCGCCTGCGGGCCAGTTCGTCAGCGGGATGGTCGGCCGGGACGGTGTCCTCGACCGCCGCGCGTTCCCCCGGCAGCTCCGCGAGGGAGCCCTCGACCTCCCGCCAGACCCGCCCGAGCGCGATGCCGAACACGCCCTGGCCGCCCTGGAGCAGGTCGATCACCTCGTCGGCCGAGGTGCACTCGTAGACGCTGACACCGTCGCTCATGAGCGTGATCTGCGCGAGGTCGGCGACCCCGCGGTCACGCAGGTGCTGCACCGCCGTGCGGATCTGCTGCAGTGACACCCCGGTGTCGAGGAGCCGCTTGACGACCTTGAGCACCAGGATGTCGCGGAAGCTGTAGAGCCGCTGGGAGCCCGAGCCGTGCGCCGCCCTTATCGTGGGCTCGACCAGGCCCGTGCGCGCCCAGTAGTCGAGCTGCCTGTAGGTGATGCCGGCCGCGGCGCAGGCCGTCGGCCCGCGGTATCCGATGTCGCCCGGCAGCGTCGTCGGCTGCTCGTCGAAGAGCAGGCCCTGCTCCCCGGCACGCTGCCGCGCGCTCTCGCGCCGCACCGGATCTTCCTGGCCGGCCGTCTTTCCCTCGCCGCTGCTGACCGCCACGCGGACCTCCGGCTTTCTCTCATCCCGTGGCCTGATCTGGGGGTTCATGAAGGGCGACCACGGGTTTCACTTGCACCGTAGGACCGTGACCATGCTCAGTCAACGATCCGGCTCGGCGCGTCGTGAAGCGTAAATGCACTGAAATACCTACCCCGCCCTGCCGAAGTCCTCGGGAGTGATCGTGTCAAGGAACTCCCTGAACTTCTCCACCTCGTCCTCCTGGTCGTCCGGGATGATCACCCCGGCCTCCTGGACGACCTCCTCGCTGGCGAAGATGCGGGCCCCGGTACGCAAGGCGAGCGCGATCGAGTCGGACGGCCGCGCGCTCACCTCCACGCCGTTGGAGAAGACCAGATCGGCGAAGAAGATGCCGTCGCGCAGCGCGACGATGTTGACCGCCCGCAGGCCGACGCCCAGGGCGCTCAGCACGTCGCGGAAGAGGTCATGGGTGAGCGGCCGCGGCGGGGGCTCCTCCGCCTGGGCCAGCGCGATGGCCGTGGCTTCGGGCATGCCAATCCATATAGGAAGGAACCGCTCCCCGTGTGCCTCCTTGAGCAAGACGATCGGCTGATTTGTGGGCATTTCAACTCGAACGCCCACGACCTCCATCTGCAACACGGGCTGCTCCGTATTCCTGACCGGTCACCCGGCACAGCTCTTCGATCATCGCTTCTGCTGACTTGGCTTCGCAATTCAACGTAACACCCAGCGGGCCTGGAATGTGCCCCCGCCTCCCAGCTCGCTACGGTCTCAACGACCCAGGACCGATCGGACACCCGTGCGCACAAGGGACGCGTGCAGGTCGAGCAGCAGCGTGGAAAGTTCCCTGGCGACCTCGTCGGCCTCGCCGATGGCTCCCGGCCGGCGCCGCTTGAGTATGGGGGCGACCGTCTGCTCGACCAGACCGGCCTCCCGCTCGGCCGCCGCCTTGACCGCCCGCAGGTGGCGGGCGTGCAGGCCGAACCGGGCCAGGGCGCCCACGGTGCGGGCCACCTTGAGCGCCTCCTCGTCGTAGCGCCTGGCCACGGGGGCCAGCAGGCCGTAGTCCTCGAGCTCGGTGAGGGTCTCCTCGTCGATGCCGGCGGCCTCGAGCAGCTCGGCCCGGCTGAGCCTGGTCTCCTGCGGCTGCTGCAGGGCGCGCGGGCGGCCGAAGCTCTCGGCCATCCTGTCCTTGATCACTCGCAGCGGCAGGTAGTGGTCACGCTGCTCGGTGAGGATGAAGCGCAGCTGCTCCACGTGCAGGTGGGTGAACTTACGGTAGCCGGACGGGCTGCGCTCGGGCTCGATCAGCCCCTCGCCCTCCAGAAACCTGATCTTGGAAATCGTCACGTCGGGGAACTCGCCCTGCAGGAGCGCGAGCACCTCCCCGATGCTCATGTGCGAGCGTGCCGCCTGGGAGCTCATCCGGCCTCCCGCGAACGGCCGCCCGTCACCTTGAGTCGCTCACTGCGCCCGCTCATGCGCCGGAGTTGCCCCGCATCAGGAAGAGAAGGCGGAACTTGCCGATCTGCACCTCGTCTCCGGAGTGCAGGGGAACCTCCTCGATCCGCTCCCGGTTGACGTAGGTGCCGTTGAGGCTGCCCACGTCGCGCACGGAGAACTGGCCGCCGCGGTGGCGGTAGAACTCGACGTGGCGGCGGGAGACCGTGATGTCGTCGAGGAAGATGTCGCTCTCCGGATGGCGCCCGGTCGTGGTCAGGTCCTTGTCGAGCCGGAAACGGCTCCCCTGGTTGGGCCCCCGGGTCACCGTGAGCAACGCCGTGCCGGGCGGCAACTGGTCGACCAGCGCCCGCTCGGCCAGGAGCATGTCGCCTGTCTCAGCCTCGTACGCCTCGATTCCCGCGACGGAGATCGTCGATGTGGTGTCCCCGGAGACCTCGGGTCTGGTCAGCGGTGACCCACAGCGGGAACAGAAACGGGCATCCTCGGGGTTGGCGTGCCCGCACTGCGTGCAGTAGACGCTCGGCATTGATCGGCTCGGCCTCCTACCGCGAAGACGCGGCGACGGTGCTCAGGGCGCGCCTCGCTTCGCTTTTTCAAGTTTGCGAATGCCGCAACTTACGCTGATCAGCGGCAAAGGTCAAGGCGGGGCGCTGCACGTTGGTTTGGACGCAGACAAAGTTACCGCCGCCGCCGCCCCGTGGTCCATGCCGCCGCGCGTTTCTACATTACGATCTTGCGGCACTCCCCGGGCACATCTTCGGCAAACCCTTTCCGATCACAGCGTGTGACGCTATCACCCCGCGGCCTGTTCCACGATCCGGGCCCAGCGTTCGATGAGCGCCTGGGCGCCGTCCACGTCCCCGGCCTCGGCCCACAGATCGGTGACGGGCTCGGCGGCGGCGGGCAGCACCAGCACCCAGCTCCCGTCGTCGCGGATCACGCGCACGCCGTCCGTGGTGTCGATGCGGTGCCCCCCTGTCTCGGCCTCGGCCGCCTCGATGACCGAGCGCATGACGGCGCCCTTGGCCGCCCACGGCGTGGGCACGGTGCGCTTGAGCAGCTTGACCTCGGGGATCCTGGCGTCGATCTGGCTGAGCGACAGCCGGGTGCGGGCGACCAGGCCGAGCAGGCGGATGAACGCGGCCAGCCCGTCGATCGCGGGGCTGAACTCCGGCACGACGAAGCCGCCGCGCCCGTCGGCCGCGAAGATCATGTCGGGGCCGGCGGCGGCCGAGGTGAGGGCGTCCTGCGCGGTGGAGGTCCACTGCACCTGCACGCCGTGGAAGCGGCACACCTGCTCGGCGACGCGGGTCGTGGTGACCGGCAGCGCCACCTGCCCGCCCCTGCGCTCGGCGGCGACGAGGTCGAGCACGACGAGCAGCGCCCGCTCCTCGCTGATGAGCTGCCCCTTCTCGTCCACCAGGCCGATGCGCTCGCCGACCGGGTCGAACCGCACGCCGAACGCCGCCCGCGAGCTGCTGACCAGCTCCGACAGGCGTTGCAGGTCGCGGCGGCGCTCGGCGAGCGTCTCGGTGGGCGAGACCTCGTCGAGGCGGGCGTTGACGGTGAGCACCTCGACGCCGACCCGGCCGAGCAGGGTGGGCAGCACCAGCGAGGAGGTGCCGCCCGCGCAGTCGACGACGACCTTCATGTCCCGCACGCCGCCGACGCCGACGTTGCGCAGCAGCTCGTGGGTGTAGTCCTCGAAGGCCCTGGCCGGGTAGGCGAGCCCGGCGATCTCGCCGGGGAACGCGCGGCGGAACTCCTGCCGGGAGAAGACCCGCTCCAGCTTGCGCTGAGCGGCCGGCGGCAGGTCGGCGCCGCGGTCGTCCATGATGACGATGTCCACGCTCTGCGGGTCCCCCGGCGTGGTGCGCAGCGCGATGCCGCCGGCGGCCGATTCGCGGGCGGTGTGGAAGCGGGTGACGGGCAGCGGGGCGGCCTCGAGGTCGAGCACGTTGATGGCGCCCGCGGTGAGCGCGCCGATGACGGCCCGCTTCAGCGCCCTGGCGGCCAGCGAGCAGTCGCGGGAGGTGACGACGTACTCGCCCTTCCTGAGGGTGGTGGCGTACGCGCTGGCCAGGCGCACGCACAGCTCGGCCGTGATCTCGACGTTGACCAGGCCGCTGACGCCGCGCGGGCCGAACAGGTTGCGCTGGCCGCGCGACTCCCAGATGACGCTGGTGTTGACGACCGCGCCGGCCTCGATGGTCTTGAACGGGTAGACCCTGACGCCGCTGGAGACGTAGGCCTCGGCCTCGATGACGCATTCGTCGCCGATGACGGCGTTCTCCTCGATGCGGGCGCCGGCCATCACGTCGGTGCTCTTGCCGATGACGCAGCCGCGCAGGTGGGCGCCGGGGCCGAGGTAGACGTTGTCGTGGACGACCGCGCGGTGCAGGAACGCGCCCTCGCGGACGACCACGTTGTTGCCGAGCACGGTGTACTCGCGCAGCTCGGCGCCCGCCTCCACCTTGGCGTACTCGCCGATGAGCAGCGGGCCCTTGAGCACGGCGTCGGGGTCCACCGAGGCCGAGTCGGCCACCCAGACGCCCGGGGAGACCTCGAAACCGCCGATGTCCAGCTCGACCTTGCCCGACAGGGCGTCCGCCTGGGCCTTGAGGTAGCTGTCGTGGGTGCCGACGTCCTCCCAGTAGCCGTCGGCGACGTATCCGTAGATGGCGGCGCCGCGCTCCAGGAGGGCGGGGAACACGTCGGAGGACCAGTCGACGGGCTCGCCGGGCGCGACGGCGTCGAGGACCTCGGGTTCCATGACGTAGATGCCGGTGTTGACGGTGTCGGAGAAGACCTGGCCCCAGGTGGGCTTCTCCAGGAAGCGCTGCACGCGGCCCTCTTCGTCCACGATGATGATCCCGAATTCGAGGGGATTCGGGACGCGTTTGAGGCCGATCGTGACAAGGGCCCCATTTTCCCGGTGAAAACGGATCATGTCGGATAAATCGATATCCGTCAGGGCGTCTCCGGAGATCACCAGGAATCGATCGTCGCGCAGGCGGTCGGCGGCGTTCTTGACGCTGCCGGCCGTGCCGAGCGGGATGTCCTCGGTGGCGTACTGGAGGCTCATGCCCAGCTCGTCACCGTCGCCGAAGTAGTTGCGCACGAGCACGGCCAGGAACTGGAGCGTCACCACCGTCTCGGTGATGCCGTGCCGCTTGAGCAGGCGCAGCACGTGCTCCATGATCGGGCGGTTGGCCACCGGGAGCAGGGGTTTGGGCTGGTTGGCGGTCATGGGACGCAGCCGAGTGCCCTCCCCGCCCGCCATGACGACCGCCTTCACCCGATCACCCCTTCTTGGCCGCGGTTACGAGTTGGCGCACCTGTACCACATACAGCACCCCCGCCCACCAGTACAGGCCCGTTCCCCAGAGCGCGAAGGCCCACCCGACAATCCGGGCTATTTCGGCATACCACCCAGAGTGGGAGGCAAGGAAGAGGAGAGGGAAGGCGTACATGAGGTTGAACATGGCGGCCTTGCCCAGGAAATGCACTTGAAGTGCCTTATACCCGTATTTGCGAAGTACGGGGAAGAAACTCGCGACCAAGAGTTCACGCCCGAGGATGACCACGACCAGCCACCACGGGATGACCTCGCGCAGCAGGAGGGCGAAGATGGTGGCGAAGACGTAGAGCTTGTCCGCCGCCGGGTCGATGAGCCGGCCGAGCCTGCTGATCTGGTTGAACGCCCGGGCGATCTTTCCGTCGAGCCAGTCCGTGAAACCGGCCACCGCCAGGACCCCGATGGCCCAGCCGTCAGCCTGGGGCACGAGAACCAGCCAGAGGAACACGGGGACGCCCAGGAGGCGCAGGAAGCTCAGCAGGTTAGGAACCGTCCAGATCCGGTCCTCGGCGGAAGTTTCGCTCACGCAGCAGACCCTACTGCGTGAACTGCGACGCGGCGCTCGCCTCCCGCCCCCGCTTCTCCAGGCCATACGCCCGAGGCGCGGCACGCGCCCGGGGCGGGCGCGCCGCGCGGGCACGCCGAAGGAGGCCACCGCGAGGCGGCCCCGGGGACAGGCCGCCCGGAGGCGGGATCAGGTGCGGAGGAAGGAGTGGGTGCGGCCGATCTCCTCGAAGCCGAGCCGCCCGTAGAAGTGGCGCGGCCAGTCGCCCGCGTCGGCCACCAGGAAGATCAGCTCGGCCTCGGCGGCCTCGGCCAGCAGCGCGCTCATCAGGGCTCGGGCGTACCCCTTGCCCCGGTGCTCCTCGCCGGTGAAGACGCTCTCGATCTGGGCGACCCCGCCGTGCACGTACAGGTCGGCGCGGGCGGCGAGCTCGCCGGACGGGGCGCGCACGCCGCGGAAGCCCACCGTGCCGGCGCCGCGCAGCCGGGACTCCACCCGCCTGGCGAGCCCGTCGATCACCTCGTCGGGAGCCTGGGGCAGCGTACGGCGCCAGTCGCGCCGCAGCACCGGCTCCAGCTCCGCGAGCGTGAGCCGCTCGGCCGGCGGCGGATCGGCCGGGATCCTCCCGCGGAAGGCCATGACCAGGTTCGTCTCGTGCTCGTAGCCCGCGGCGGTGAACGCGGGCGCGCACGCCGTGCCGAGCCGGTCGTCGTCCACGCACACGAGCCGGTGGTCGCGCCCGGCCAGCACCTCGTCGGCCGCCGCCATCAACCGCCCGGCCGGCTCCTGGACGCCGGCCGCCGTGACGATCAGCTTGTTGTCGTCGTACGAGCCGGGGAAACGCTCGTCGAGCACCCCGAACCCGCCCTCCACCGGCACCACCACGGGCGCCCTGCGACGGGCGAAGCCCTGCAGGAAGGCCAGGGCCCGCGCCAGGTCCGCCGCCGCGCCGCCGCGCTCCAGCGCCGGCCCGCGGGCCGCCTCATCCACGGACGCTCCGCAGGAACTCCTCGATCAGGCGAGAGTCCTTCACCCCCGGCGAGCTCTCCACGCCGCTGGAGACGTCGACCCCCCACGGGCCGGCGGCCTCGATCGCCTCGCGCACGTTGCCGGGGGCCAGGCCGCCCGCCAGCATCCACCGCCCGGACGCCCGGCCGCGCACCGCGGACCAGTCCCACTGCCGGCCGGAGCCCGCGTGGGGCGCGTCCACCAGGAGCAGGTCCTCGTCGAAGGCGCCGCACCGCAGGTCGGCCTGGGCGTCGACGGCTCTGATGAGGGTGACGCCGAGGTCCTTCAGCGCGGTGAAGTCGCCGTGCGGGTGCCTGCCGTGGAGCTGGACGGCGCGCACGCCGGAGGCCAGCGCCGCCGCGCGGACCGTCTGCGGGTCCTCGCCGCGGAAGACGCCGACGGTGAGCACGTGATCGGGCACCCGCGCGGCCAGCTCGGCGGCCCGCTCGGAGGTGATCCGGCGCGGGCTGCTGGTCATGACGAACCCGATCGCGTCGGCCCCCGCCTCGACGGCGGTGGCCACGTGCCCGGGCTCGCTCAGCCCGCAGATCTTCACATACACGTCTCCGACCTTAGCGGCGGCGGGCGGCTGCCGGTGACCACGCCCACACCAGCACGGCGGTGATCAGCCCGAACAGGGTCACCCCGGCCGGCAGGTGCGCCCCGAGCCACAGCCAGGTGACGTGCTGGAGCCCGCCGACCAGGAACAGCGCGAGGCTGGCCAGCGCGGGCCAGCCGGCGCCGCGTCCCGGCCGCCAGACCAGGACGGCCAGCACGATCTGGACGAGGGCGACGAGGTGCACGGCCATGCCGGCCAGCAGGTGCGCCTCGATCATCGGCTCCGACTCCGCCGCCTGGCCGGCGAAGGAGGCGGCCACGAGCAGCGCCGCCGCCTGGGCGGTGACGGCCAGGCGCAGGCTGTAGAGGAGACCGGAGGAGACCCGGCCCGCCGGCCGGGGCATGGTGACGGTGTCGCGCACGGCCATGAAGGGGTCCTTTCGCCGAAGGTGAGGGACCACATGGTCGCGGCGGGCCCCGCCGGAGGTCGTCAGCCTGCCGGATGACTCGCCGGTACGCCCGGCGGCGGACCTCAGCCGCCGCGCGGCTGGCGTACGGGCCGGAAGGAGGCGTCCACGAGGCCGGTGCGGTGGGCGACGACGGCGGCCTGGATGCGGTTGCGCAGGCCCAGCTTCTCCATCGCGGCGGCGATGTGCGTCTTGACCGTCGTGACGCCGACGTGCAGTTCCTCGGCGATCTCGGCGTTGGACAGGCCGGTGCCGACCAGGGCCAGCACCTCCAGCTCGCGCTCGGTCAGCCCCGGCGGGGCGGCGGGGGCGGCCTGCTCCTCGGCGGCCAGGAAGCGCTCGACGACCCGGCGCAGCACGGAGGGAGCCAGGAGCTGCTCGCCGGCCGCGGCCCTGCGCACGGCGTCGACCATGCGCTCCGGCTCGTCGTCCTTGACCAGGAACCCGACGGCGCCGGCGCGCAGGGCGGCGTAGACGTTGCCGTCCTCGGCGAACGTGGTCAGCACCACGATCCTGGTGCCGGGCCGGGCGGCCAGCACGCGCTTGATCGCCTCCAGGCCGTCGACCCTGGGCATGCGCAGGTCCATGAGGATCACGTCGGGCAGGTGGCGCTCGGCCAGCCGGACGGCCTCGGCGCCGTCCTCCGCCTCGCCCACGACCTCCATGTCGCCCGTGGCCTGCAGCAGCATGCGCACGCCCGCGCGGACGAGCGCCTGGTCGTCGGCCACCAGCACGCGGATCATGCGGCGCTGCCCGGGGAGAGGCGGGTGTGGGTGGGCAGGTGGGCGGCCAGCAGCCAGCCGCCCTCGCCGTCGGGCCCGGCGCTGAGGGTGCCGCCGAGGGTGCGTACGCGCTCGCGCATGCCGGCCAGGCCGCGCCCGGAGGAGGGCAGCCGCTCGATGGCGGTGGGCGGGCGGCCGTTGCGGATCTCGACGTCCAGACCCTCCTCGGAGGGCGTCACGGATACGCGGACCCGGGTGCCGGGGCCTGCGTGTTTGAGCACGTTCGTCAGTCCTTCCTGGACGATGCGGGCGGCTGAGGTGCGGGCGATGAGGGGCGCCTGGTCGGTGGCCGGGTCGAGGTCGAGGTCGACGACGAGGCCGGCGGCGGCCATGCGCTCGGCGGACTCGCGTACGACGTCGGCGGGGTTGGCCAGCAGGTCGGGCTGGCGGTCGGGGTCGCGCAGCAGGTCGAGCAGGTCGCGCAGGTCCTGCAGCACCTGGTGGCCGGTCTCCCGGATGTCGTTGAGCGCGTCGGCGACGGGCCCGTCGGGGGCGGCGTAGCGGGCGGCGCTGGCCCGCAGCACCATGGCGCCGACGTGGTGGGCGACGATGTCGTGCACGTCGCGGGCGATGCGCTCGCGCTCGGCGAGCTGGTCGGCGCGCACCTGGGCGACGGCGGCGCGGGCGGCCTCCTCGGCGACCAGCTTCTCGGTGGCCGCGGCCTCCCTGCGCACGCCCAGGTAGCGGCCGATCGCGATGGGCGTGGCGACCAGCGTCATGAGCACCCCCACGCGGAACGGCGTGATCTCGGTGTCGTCGCCGACGACGGCGATCGCGGTGAGCAGGCAGCCGGTCACGTACGCGGCCACCGTCCACGCCCAGGACACCACTCTCATGGCGAAGACGCCAATGGCGATGAGGGTGAGGATCACGCACGTGTTGACGGCGTCGTTCAGGTAGGTGTCGGCGGAGACCAGCAGCACGCCCTGCAGGAGGAAGACCAGGCCGGGCAGCCGCCTGGCGACGCCCAGCGACAGGCCGCCCACCACGGCGAGCAGGCCGACCACCCAGACGGGCTGGGCGCCGGAGTGCCAGGTGGTCCACGTGCTCAGCACGGTGATCGCCACGCCGCCCGCCGCGAGCAGCGCGTCGGGGGTGACCTCGCGCTCCTCGAGGCGCTCGGCCGAGCTGCGCAGGTACGAGCCCAGCACGGCGGGGAAGACGGGCAGCAGGATGGAGTACATCCACATGTTGCCGGTGAGCGCGACCCCCGGGTCGGCGATGTTGAACGCGGTCGCGAAGATCGACGCGGCCACGGCGACCGCGGTGGCGCGCACCTTCGAGCTGTATCCGGCCACGCCCAGCGACACGCAGACGAGGATCTGGGCGGTGTTGGAGGTGAACGAGCCGAGCTGGTCGGTGACGAACAGGGCGGTCGCGAGGTAGAGGCTGACGAGGACCGGCCAGCGGCGCACCAGCCCCATGGGCAGGCCGACCAGCAGGGCCATGGGGATGTTCATCTCGGCGGGCAGGTACTCTGTGTCTCCCGCGTGCGCCGTGGTGAGCAGGTCGAGACCCACTCCAGAGGCCGCGAGCAGGACATCAAGCGGCACACCACGCCAACGCATGCACACACCGTATCCGCCCCGCCGGACGAGCCCGGTCCTCCTGGCGGAGGAGCGCGCCTCCTCCAAGTGGCCGGAGGTCCGCCCGGACGGCGGAGCGATCACACGCGATCACGGCCTAGGTTCGGTTCATGCCCAACGACACCGCACTGTTCCTCGGACAGTTCCTGCGCAACCCCGCGGCGATCGGCGCGCTCGCGCCGAGCTCGCGGCACCTGGCCGCGGCCGTCTGCGCGCCGGTCCCGGAGAAGGGCGAGCCGATCGTCGTCGAGCTCGGGCCGGGTACCGGCCCGTTCACCGCGGAGATCCAGCAGCGGCTGGGCGGGCGCGGTCACCATCTGGCCGTCGAACTGAACGAGCCGATGGCCCGGCTGCTGGCCGAGCGGTTCCCCAAGGTGGACGTGGCGAACGAGGACGCCACGCGCCTGAGCAAGCTGCTGGCCGACCGCGGGCTGAGAATGGCGGACGTGGTCGTGAGCGGGCTGCCGTGGGCGGCGTTCCCCGACCAGTTGCAGCGCGAGCTGCTCGATGCCGTGACGGGGGCGATGAACCCGGGAGCGGCGTTCACCACGTTCTCCTACATCCACGCCATCCCGCTCAGCTCGGCACGGCGCTTCCGTGCGCTGCTGGCGGAGCGGTTCGAGGAAGTGGTGCCGGGGCGTACGGTGTGGCGGAACACTCCGCCGGCCTTCGTGTTCCACGCCCGCCGTCCCCGGTAGGTCCGGGTCCGGAGAGGGGCGGGGAGCCCGGCCGCCCGATTGGCGCCGAAATCGGGCGGGCCACGCCTGTAAGCGGGGAGCTGGTTGCTCAACCCCTCGCGGCGCGGGCACTCGGACCGCCCCGCGGCTTTCCCGCGACGGTAGCCGCGCTGGATGACCTCCTCCCCCCGTCGTCGTCCTCCGTGAAGCCCGACTACCCGAGGCCGGGGGAAGCATTCGTCCCGCGCGCGGATCCTGGCCCGGCCGAAGTCCCAGGGCCGGTTTCACGCGGCACGCGGGCCCGGATCAGCCGAAGGCCGGGGGGCGTTTCTCGCGCAGGGCGCGCACGCCCTCGGCCGCGTCGGGGCCGGTGAAGCCGAGGAACTCCATGGCGAGCGAGGCGTCGAAGGCGGGGCCGGCCAGGCGCAGCCAGTTGTTGAGCGAGTACTTGGTGAGCCTGATCGCCTCCTGGGCGCCGGCGGCGAGCCGGACGGCGATCTCCATGGCCTTGTCGTGCACCTGGTCGTCGTCCACGCACAGGCTGACCAGCCCCATCCGCTCGGCCTCCGCACCGGTGACGGGCTCGCACAGCAGCAGGTGGTACTTGGCCTTGGCCATGCCGCACAGCAGCGGCCAGATGATCGCGGCGTGGTCGCCGGCCGCGACGCCGAGCCTGGTGTGGCCGTCGATGATCCTGGCGGTACGGCCCGCCACGGAGATGTCGGCCAGCAGCGCGACCGCCAGCCCCGCGCCGACGGCCGGGCCCTGGATGGCGGAGACGACCGGCTTGGAGCAGTTGAGCACGTTGTAGACGATGTCGCGGGCCTCGGCGAACACGCGCAGCCGCGTGGCGTGGTCGCGCATCATCTCCTCGATCATGGACAGGTCGCCGCCCGCCGAGAACGCCCGGCCCTCTCCCCTGACCACGATCGCGCGCACGCTCTCGTCGCGGTCGGCGTCGCGCCAGACCTCGCCCAGCTCGCGGTGGGCGGTCGCGTCCACGGCGTTGAGCCGGGCCGGCTCGCTGATCGTGATCCGCAGCACCCCCTCGGCCGGGGTGTCGAGCTTGAGCTTGGTGTAGGCGTCCATCACAGGTGCTCCCGCAGCCGCTCCGCGACGTACTCGCGGGCCTCGATCGCCTGGTCGAACAGGCCGGGCAGGACGTAGAAGGCGTGCACCGCGCCCTCGAACCTGCGCAGGTCGACCGGCACGCCCGCCTCGGCCAGGCGGGCGGCGTAGCGCTCGCCCTCGTCCCTGAGCACGTCGCAGCCGGCCGTCACGACGGTGGCGGAGGCCAGGCCGGACACGTCGGGCAGGCGCAGCGGGGACAGCCTCGGGTCGGCCGGGTCGGCGCCGGGCGCGTACTGGCGGGCGAACCAGGCCATCTCCTCGGCGTCCAGGCCGAAGCCCTTGGCGAACTCGGCGTAGCTGGGGGTGTCCATGGCCACGTCGAGCACCGGGTAGACGAGCACCTGGTGAGCCAGCCGCAGGCCGGCGTCGCGGGCCTGCCAGGCGGCCACGGCGGCGAGGTTGCCGCCGGCGCTGTCGCCGCTCACCGCGACGCTGCCGTTGCACTGGTAGAAGGCGGGCCTGGCGAAGATGTCGCGCACGACCGTCCAGGCGTCGTCGGCGGCGGCCGGGAACGGATGCTCGGGCGCCAGCCGGTAGTCGACCGAGACCACCACCGCGCCCGTGCGGATGGCCAGGTCGCGGGCGGCCGCGTCGTTGCGCTTGACGCTGCCGAGCACCCAGCCGCCGCCGTGGAAGTAGACCACGACCGGCAGCGGGTCGTCGCCGGGGTCGGCGCGGTAGATGCGGATGGGGACGCCCTCCGCCTCCTCGTCGCGCACGAACGGCAGCTTCGTCTGCGGCCCGCGAAAGGCCGCGAAGGCGTCCTGCGCGCGCATCTGCCTGATCGCGTCCAGGTCGAGCGCGGCCAGGTCGGCGTTCAGATCCGATGGGTACCGGGCGAGGTACTCCCGCGCCTGGGGGTGCAGCGGCATGATCGCAGCCTAGCGGGCCGCCTCGATGAACGCATCGAAGAGCCGGTTGTCGGCGCTCCTTTCCGGGTGCCACTGGACGCCGACGCCGAACCGGTGTCCCTGCAGCTCGATGCCCTCCACGATCTGGTCCTCGGCCCAGGCCACGGCCAGCAGGCCCGAGCCCAGGCGGCGTACGGACTGGTGGTGCGGGGCGCTGGTCTCGACGCGATCGCCGACCGCCTTGCCGAGCTTGCTGGAGACGCTGACCTGGATCGTGTGGCCGCCGTCCGGCTCGGCGTGCCGGTCGCTGTCGAGCACGTCGGGCAGCCACGGGATCAGCGTGCCGCCCTGGGCGACGTTGAGCACGTGCATGCCCCTGGCGATGGCCAGGATGGGCACGTCGGCGCGCACCGCCGCCCTGGCCAGGGCCAGCTCGAACCGGTCGCGCTGCGCCTGCGGCTCGTGGACCCGCTCGTCCTGCTCGCCGCTGTAGGTGTCGGCCCCCACCTCGACGCCGCCGGCCAGGACGACGCCCTTCAGGCCGCGCACGTAGTCGTCCACGGCGCTGGGGGCCAGGGGCGGCAGCACCACCGGCGCGCCCCCCGCCCGCCCGACCGCCTTGGCGTAGGAGGGCGGCGCGAGCACGGCCTCGCGCACCCAGTCGCCCCAGCGGGCTGCTTCGAAGTAGGCGGTGATGCCGATCAGCGGTCGGGACATGCGATCTCCAGGGGGCATGGTGGAGTCGGGCGGCCGCCGGCTTCGGACTTCCGGTGACGGCCCCATGCCCCATCATGGCGCACTCCCTTTCCGATATGTCACCCCTCCCGAAGATCCCTTGCCTCCCCGCGCACGGGCTTTCCGCGATTCGCCCCGTTCCGTCTCCGGCGGCGAGGCGCGCCGCGCCGGGGGGACGCCCCACCGCGGTCGCCGGCGCGCCCGCCAACCGCGCCCGACCGCCGCGCGCGCTCGACCCGCAGAATACGAATATTATTTATCTTCGCCTTTCTCGACCGAAACTGCGCGAAATTGGTGGGAATCGGTTGTGACGCGTCATCAGTGGTGTAAGACTCAATTTTGAGCGCACGGGAATGGCCGGGGAGGGCCCCGCGCTCGCGACCCGGACTGTCAGGGAGGTGCAGGTCGAGACCGGAATGCGTTTCCGGTCAAAGGTGGGGCTGGATAGATGTCGTTGAATCCGCGTCTGGTCAAGGAGAGTTTCTCCGTCGTCGAACCCATGGCCGACAAGGCGACGGCCTACTTCTACGGCCGCTTGTTCGCCGAGAATCCACAGTTACGAGGCATGTTCCCGCCCGCCATGGACGTCCAGCGGGACCGGTTGTTCGGAGCGCTGACCCGGATCGTGTGGAGCCTGGACAGCCCGGACAGCCTGGCGGCCTTCCTCGGGCAGCTCGGCAGGGACCACCGCAAGTACGGCGTGATCGCGGAGCACTACACGGCCGTGGGCAACGCCCTGCTGGCCACGATCCGCCGGTTCGCGGCCGACGTCTGGAACCACGAGATCGAGGCGGCGTGGGTGTCGGCGTACACGGCGGCCGCCAACCTCATGATCGAGTCGGCCGAGTCGGACTCGGGGGTCTCCCCCGCCTGGTGGCTGGCGGAGGTCATCGACCACGAGATGCGTCACCGGGACATCGCGGTGCTCACGCTGCGGCCCACGCAGCGCCTGCCGTTCACGCCTGGCCAGTACGTCAACGTGCAGACGGCGCGCTGGCCGCGCGTGTGGCGGACGTTCTCCATCGCGAACGCGCCGCGCCCGGACAACACGATCAGGCTGCACGTGCGCTCGGTGCCCGGCGGCTGGGTCTCGACCACGCTGGCCGGCCACACCCGGGTCGGCGACACGCTCATGCTGGGCCCGCCGATGGGCACGATGGCGCCGCGCGAGCACAGCGTGCGCGACATGCTGTGCGTGGCCGGCGGCACCGGCCTGGCGCCGCTGAAGGCGATCATCGAGTCCGTCATCGCCTCCGGCCGCCGCCCCAACATCCACCTGCTGTACGGCGCCCGCACGGCCGCCGAGCTGTACGACCTGCCGGACCTGATCAGGATGGAGGCGTCCTTCCCCTGGCTGAGGGTGCTGCCGGTGGTGTCGGACCAGCCCTCCTACGACGGCATGCGCGGCAGCCTGCCCGAGGTGACGCGGCGCTTCCACTCGTGGGCCGAGCACGACGTGTACGTGTGCGGCCCGTCCTCCATGGTCAACGAGACCGTGCGCAACCTGCAGATCGACGGCGTGCCGCTGGCGCGGATCCACCGGGACATCATCCACGGCGAACACTGACCTGCCCGCCGCGAGAAGGGGCGGGTTGCGGATCGGGAGGTTGACAGCGGGCGCTGGACGGTGCCAAGTGGATGTTGACACGCCATGTGAGGTGAAACGTGCCATCGCCCGCCCGGCGCCGAGTAATCGGCGGACTCGTCACCGTCGTCACCGCGACCCTGCTGTTATCCCCGCCCCCCACCGCGGCGGCGGGCACGGCCTCGGAGGCCGTGCCGCTGACCGAGCTGGCGTCGGACGCGTACGCCAACAGCACCGCCCAGTACGGCACCTCGGCCGGGCCCGACACCTACCAGTGGGACTCGACGATCGTGACCGCCCAGCAGGCGGGCCGCTTCCACGACGGAGGGGCGTCCGGCATCGCGTTCGCGACGTCCACCGACAACGGCGGCACCTGGACGAAGGGCACGCTGCCCGCGATCACGGCGTTCGGCGGCGGCCCGTACGGGCGGGTCAGCGACCCGTCGGTGGCCTTCGACGCCGAGCACGGCGCCTGGCTGATCACCTCGCTCGCGCTCACCGACGCGGGCGGGCTCACCGGGGCGGCGGTGCTGACCAGCCGCTCCACCGACGGCGGCCTGACCTGGAGCACGCCGGTCACCACCGCCACCGGCGGCGACCTGGACAAGAGCTGGGCCGTCTGCGACAACGGCGCGGACAGCGCGTTCCGCGGCACCTGCTACGCGGTGTTCGACGACCACGCCGCGGGCAACGCGATCAAGGTCGCCCGCTCGGCGGACGGCGGCCTGACCTGGGCCGTGACCGGCACCTCCGCCAACGGCCTGGGCGGGCAGCCGGTGGTGCGGCCGGACGGCGCCGTGGTGGTGCCGTACCTGAGCGAGGGCGGCGAGATCCGCTCCTTCCGCTCCCGTGACGGCGGCGCGAGCTGGGGCGAGAGCGTGCTGGTCTCGCGGGTGCAGCGGCACACGGTCGCGGGCGGGCTGCGGGCCGCGCCGCTGCCGTCGGCCGAGGTGGACGCGGCCGGCACCGTGTACGTCGTCTGGCAGGACTGCCGCTTCCAGGTGCGGTGCGCGGGCAACGACATCGTGCTGAGCACGTCGGCCAACGGCACCCGGTGGGGCGAGGCGCTCCGGGTCACCGAGGACGGCGGCGACCACTTCATCCCCGGCCTCGGCGTGGACCGCGAGAGCTCCGGCGGCGACTCGGGCAAGGGGGCGCGGCTCGCGCTGGCCTACTACCGCTACCCCGACGCCGCCTGCGCGCCCGCCACCTGCCGCCTCACGGTCGCCTACACCTCCTCCACGAACGGCGGCGCGAGCTGGTCGCCGCCGCTGGAGCTGCACGCGGGCATGGCGCTGGACTGGCTGGCGAACAGCACGCAGGGCCGCACGGTGGGCGACTACATCTCCACCTCGGTGGTGCCGGGAGGCGGCGCCTTCCCGGCGTTCGCGGTGGCGGGGGCGCCGGCGGGCGGGGCGTTCAACGTACGGACGCACACGGTCACGGGCGGCTTACCGATCACGGGCGGGGAGCCGCCCACCATCGCCATCGAGGCGGCCGTCGCCAGCGGCGAGCCCCCTGCGGGCGCGTCCGTGACCGCCCGCTGACGGCCCTCCCCCCGGCGGAGCGCGTCCCGGCCTCCCGGCGTGCGCCACCCCTGGCGGCCCGCCACCGGGCTCCGGTCTAACCGGTTTTGCGGAACGCGGCGGCGGTCTCCTCGTCGCTCGGCCAGAACGTCTCGATGGCCAGCTCGGAGACCGTCACGTCCACCGGCGTGCCGAACGTCGCGATCGTGGTGAACATCGACAGCACCCGGTCCCCGGCCGCGATCCGCAGCGGCACCAGGATGTCGGCGGGCCCGGGCACGTGCGCCACGTTGAGGTCCACCCCCGGATAGGTGTAGGAGGCCAGCTCGTCGTGCAGCTCGGCGAGCTGCCCGTTCCCGGACATCTCGGCCTGCCTGCGGAGCTGGTGCAGCAGGTGGGCCCGCACCTCGGCCAGGTTCAGCAGCCGCCCGCCCATCGCCTGCGGGTGCAGCGACAGCCGCATCACGTTGATCGGCTCCCGCAGCAGCTCGGCGGGCACCCCCTCCATGAACATCGCCGCCGCCGCGTTCGCCGCCACCAGGTTCCACGTCGCGTCCACCACGACCGCCGGGTACGGCTCGTGCCCGGCCAGGATCTTGTCCAGCGCCTGCCGGACCACCTCCATCTCGGGGGCGCGTACCTCCCGCTCGGGGTAGACGGGCGCGAACCCGGCCGCCACCAGCAACCTGTTGCGGTGCCGCAGCGGCACCTCCAGCTCCTCGGCCAGCTTCATCACCATCTCGCGGCTCGGTCGGGCGCGGCCCGTCTCCAGAAAACTGATGTGCCGCGCCGACACCTCGGCCTCGATGGCCAGGTCGAGCTGGCTCACCCGCCTGCGCTGGCGCCACGACCGCAGCAACTCACCAAAGGAATCCTCATGTACGGCAACAGCTCCCATGCCGGACACGGTAGCGGGAGGAGGGAAGGGCCTCGATTACCCGCCAGGTAATGCGCGAGGCCCACGCCCTGCTTGCGCGGGGAATCTCCCAGTCCTCGGTAACTGTCGGTCCCGCGTGGCACGATGGCCGCAAGCCAACATGGGAGCGATGCTATGAGTGACGCAGTGGTCGCGATCGGCACCCGCAAGGGCCTGTTCCTCGCCCGCTCGATCGGCGGCGGCCCCTTCCAGATCGAGCCGATCCAGTTCTCCACGGTCGCGATCCCCTCGGTCGCGATCGACACGCGCGGCGCCACACCCCGGCTGCTGGCCGGCATCGAGTACGGCCACTTCGGCCCGTCCGTCATGTACTCCGACGACCTCGGCGCGACGTGGCAGGAGGCCGAGCGGCCGCCGATCGCGTTCCCCGAGAAGACCGGGGCGACGCTGACCAGGGTCTGGCAGCTCGCGCCGTCGCCGTCGGAGCCCGGCGTGGTGTGGGCGGGGGTCGAGCCGGCCGCGCTGTTCCGTTCCGAGGATCGCGGGGCCACCTACCAGCTCGTCGAGGGGCTCTGGGAGCACCCGCACCGCGAGCAGTGGCAGCCGGGCGGCGGCGGCCTGTGCCTGCACACGATCGTCAACCACCCCACCGATCCCGAGCTGGTGGCGGTCGCGGTGTCGGCCGCCGGCTTCTATCGCAGCACCGACGGCGGGCTGTCGTGGGAGGCGGCCAACAAGAACATCCGGGCCCCGTTCATGCCGGAGGGGCAGCAGTACCCGGAGTTCGGGCAGTGCGTGCACAAGGTGTGCATGCACCCGTCCCGGCCGGAGCGGCTCTACCTGCAGCACCATTTCGGCGTCTACCGCAGTGACGACTTCGGCGGGAGCTGGCACGACATCGGCTCGTCGCTGCCGTCGGACTTCGGGTTCCCGATCGTGGTGCACCCGTCGCGGCCCGACACGATCTACGTGCTCCCGCTGACGGCCGACATCGACCGCACGCCGGTCGGCCACCGCTACCAGCCGCACCGCAGCGACGACGCGGGCAGGACCTGGCAGGCGTTCTCGAAGGGGCTGCCCGAGGGGCCGGTGCACGCGACCGTGCTGCGTGACGCGATGACCGCCTCGGAGGCGGGGGTGTTCTTCGGCACCCGCGACGGCGAGGTCTACGGCTCGCGCGACGACGGCGAGACCTGGTCACTGGTCGCCGCCCACCTGCCCGACGTGCTGACCGTGCGTGCGGCGGTGCTCTAGCGCATGGTGTCGACACCGGTGACGATGGTGGTGTTCGTGCTGCCCAGCTCGCTGCGGAGGTGGGTGAGCGGGCGCACGGAGGTCAAGGTCTTCGCCGTCGGCGCCGACCGCGACTCGCCGCCCACCCTGGGCTCGGCACTGGACATGCTGCGGCGTACGCATCCGATGCTGGAGGAGCGGCTGCGCGACGAGTACGGGCGCATCCGCAGGCACATCAGCATGATCGTGTGCGGGGAGAACGCCCACGGGCTCGGCGGGCTCGACTGTGCCCTGCCCCCGGGCGCCGAGGTGTACGTGCTCCCCGCGCTGGCCTGACTGCTCGCCCGAGCGCGGGGTCGCGGCGCTCGGGCGGGCGCTCAGACCTTGCGCCAGCCGGGGATCCAGGCCCCGTCCTCGACGACGTAGTCGCTGAAGAGGGCGGGGGCCTCCTCGCGCATCAGCTCGCCGATGCGCTGGAACAGCAGGCGGATCTCCTCCTCCGCGCCGGCGGCGGTGCGGGCCTCGATCGTGTGCCGCAGCGTGCGCACGTTCGCGGTCCACACCAGCCCGGTCGCCAGGCCCTCGGGGGCGAACCTGCGCATGAACGAGGTGCGGTGCTTCTTCTCGGAGAACGGCACGCCCTCCTCGTCGAGCCCGAAGTGCCCGGCCATCCAGAGCTGGAACTGCTCGAGCTGCTCCAGCACGGCCGTGGCCCGCTTCATCAGCTCCTCGTCGGCCTGCGCCCACTCGGGGAACCAGAACGGCAGCTCGTCGAGCCGGACGAAGCGCAGCGACTCCTGCGAGATGGCCACGCCCGGACGGTGCCGGACCAGCTCGTGCGTCAGGACCCGGCTGACGTTGTGCAGCACGAAGCTGAAGCTGACGTGCTCGAGGACCGACCCGTGCGCGCTGGCCAGGATGTTGCGCAGGTAGTCGTCCTGGTTCTCCCTGATCCTGACCACGTTGGGGTTGAGGCCGGGCTCGAAGGAGCGGTAGCAGAGCCGGCCGGCGAACTCGGCGAGGTTCTGGGCGTCGAGGTCGCCGCGGTCGAGCCGCTCCAGCCAGCTCTCGCCACCGACCTCGCGCAGGTAGCGGGCCAGCTCGTCGTAGTCCAGGGACGGACGGGCGACGATGAAGACCTCGGGTTCGACTGTGCGCATGGGGAGCCCCCGCTCGGATCGGCAGTGTGACGGCCCAAGCAAACCAGGTCACGGCCCCGCGCGCGAGTCGGCGCCCGCCGCCCCCTCTCCATGGTCCGGCGGGCGCCTCACCAGGTCAGCGGCCTGGCGTGCCTCGCGTCAGCAGCGGACGGCGGGCCTGTCGCGGGCCACCAGGTCGGTGTTCCCGTCCGTGCCGTCGAGCCAGACGATCGTGCCGCTGTCCCCCACGGAGAAGTAGTCCTGCAGACCTCTGTTGCAGGAGTGGCGCTGCAGCGACCCGCCGGTGAGCGGCATCTGGAAGATCTTGGCCAGGGTGGCGTTCTCCAGCGTGTCGCCGTCGGGCCACGCGCCGATGGCGACTCTCGTGTCACCGGCGTGGAACCAGACGGGAGACGGAGCGGCCGGACCGTCGGGTACGAGGGCGGTCGTGCCGGTGCCGTCGGCGGCGGCGCGCATGACGGCGTAGCGGCCGTCGGCGTTGGTGTCGACCGTCCAGACGACGTGCCGGCTGAGCATGACCGGCAGGACGCTGTCCGAGGGCAGGCCTCCGGTGCCGGGCACCTCGGGGACGACGGTCTCGGTGCCGGTCGCCAGGTCGTAGATCGCGGGCGTGCTGTGGAAGGCGCCGCCTTCCTCCCAGACGCGGAGGTAGGCCAGCCTGCCGCCCTTGACGGACGGCATGTACCCGCTGACGCCGGCCGCCGCGGTGACCTTGACCGGCGCGGCGTCGCCCCGCTTGATCCAGATCTCCACCTCGCCGCTCGCCGGGTCGAGGCCTTCCCAGGCGATGGCCTCGCCGTCCACGTCCAGCTCGGTGACCAGGTCGGGCGCCTGGTGGACCAGGCGCGGCGGGCTGCTCGCGTCCAGCGGGCGGGCGTGGATCCGGAAGGTGGTCATCGCGGTGTCGTACGACGCCCAGACGGCCTGCTCGCCGTCGGTGGCCGGGTAGTAGTTCCACCGGTCGTCCTCCGACAGCGTCACGGGCTTCCCGCCGCGCACGCGCCCGGTGAGGATCCGGGACGGGGCCGCGCCGTCGGGCGAGGAGTTGGAGATCACGTAGCGGTCTCCGGCCACGTCGGGGATGGCGTTGAAGTCGGTGATGCCGTCGATGAGCACGCGGCTGTCGGTGCGGATGGCCCGCTCCCAGCCCGGCCTGATGCCGTGCCGCTCGAACGCCCGCGCGACCGTCAGCCGGTCGCGGGCGGACCAGCCGAGGTCGCGGGCGGCCGACTCGACGGCGCGGCGGCCGTCCGTGAAGTCGTCGAGCGGCGTCATGTACTCGGTCAGCGCCTTGTAGGCGAGCTTGTCGGCCTTCCGGCCGCCGAGCTGCTCCCTGACGTCCCACAGGGCGCCGGAGAAGATGGTGGAGTTGTAGTGCACGCCGCCGTTGTCGAAGGCGACGGTCAGGCCGAGGTAGTCCTCGGCGGCCACCCGGGCGTCGTCGAGGTCGCGGCCCGCGCACTCGGCGGGCGGCAGGGTCTTGCACAGGCCCTCGCCCAGCAGGCTCGCGTCGGGGTCGGTCATCGGGATGCCGAGCGCGTCCACCTGGATGGCGTTGCCGAAGTAGTCGGCCAGGCCCTCGTTGATGGCGCCGGACTGGCCGAGGTAGACCAGGTTCGCGCTGTGCTCGATGACGCCGTGGGTCATCTCGTGGCCGACGACGTCGAGGCTTGCGGCGAAGGAGTGGAAGTCGGGGCCGCCCCCGCCGTAGACCATCTTGGTGCCGTCCCAGAAGGCGTTGGCGAACGGCTCGCCCTGCACGGTGACGTTGACGACGGAGTACATGGTGCCGCCCCGGCCGTCGAGGCCGTCACGGCCGAGCCCGCGGTAGTACTCGTACACCTGGCCGGCGCCCCAGTGGGCGTCCACGGCGCCGCTCCCGGTGTGCTCGGGGCCGAAGACGGGGGTCGCCGAGCGGGCCAGTTCCGTGCCGGGCGGGATGCCGGGTTCGAAGAAGTCGAAGACGTCGCGGCCCTGGGCGTCGTAAGTGAGGATCTCGCCGGTGGTGCCGTTCCACATCGGGCGGGAGCGGTCGCGCAGCTCGTAGGCGCTGTCGGCGCGCTGGTAGGCCTCGAGCACGACGTCGCGGCCGTGCGCGGTCCGGCCGCTGCCCTCCACGGGGCCTTCCCTGCGCAGCCGGTCCACGGTGAACAGGGGGCGGCCGGAGTGGGCGTCCACGTACGCGTCGAGCAGCAGCGGCCGCCCGGCGGGCTGTCCAGCGGGCTGCCCAGCGGTCTGCCCGGTGGCGCGCCCGCTGAGCACGACGTGCCAGGCCAGCACGCCCTGGCCGCGCGGCACCACGACCAGCTCGCCGGCCTTCGCCGCGATCCGGGCCCGGGCGTCGCGCCGGCGCGGCATCAGGTTGCGGGCGATCTCGGCGGCGGTCTCCGCGGTCACGGCCGGGGTGGGGTCGACGTTCAGCTCGGTGAGGAAACGGCCGCCCGCGCCGACCACCTCGCGCCGGCCGCCTTCGGTGCGGAAGCGCACGAGGTAGTGCGCGCCGAAGACGGGCAGGCCGCGGTGGCGCTGGGCGAACCTGACCGTCTCGTCCCGGCCGTCCACGACGGTCTGGAGCGGGGCGAGGTCGGCGGGGTCGAGGTGGTAGCGCGGGTCGGCCAGGTGCGCCCTGGCCGCCGCGACGGGGTCGCCCGCCTGGGCGGGCTCGGACAGGCCGGACACCTCCGCGGGCGCCTGCGTGCCCGCCCGGCTCTCCACCTCGGGCGGCGGATCATCGGCCGCGGCCACCCCCGGTACGGATAAAGCCATGCATAAGGCAGCGACAAGGGTAACAGGACGCCAGGACACGACACCTCCAGGTGTGCGATGGTTTTCTGGCGCCCCGATCATCACCGGGAAATTGACAAAGAGACAAATCACAATTCGATCAATCCGAATTGGAATGATGGATTATCCGGCGATTTCGCATGCGGAGTTCACAATCGGTAGATCCGCCGGGCGTTGCCCGAGCCGATCATGTGAGCGATGCGCGCCGCGTCGGACGTGCTCCACTCCCCCGCCGCGATCCTCGCCTCCAGCGCCCCGCCCAGCGCCCGCCGGTAGGTCAGCGCGCCCAGGTAGCCGGTCTCGGCCAGGCCGCGGCAGCCCGAGCTGAACAGCTGCTTGTGGAAGGGCGCCAGCTCCAGCAGCTCGTCCATGACGCGGGCCGCTGCGGCGGCGCCGTGCGGCAGGGCCAGGCCGACGTCCACGTACACGTGCGGGAAGATCCCCGCCAGATGGGCGGCCTGGCGGTGGAACGGGTAGCAGTGCAGCAGGATCATCGGCACGCCGAGCGGTTGCAGCGCCCCGGCGAACGCGCTCAGCCTGGCCGGGTCGGCGCGGTGCGGCTCGCCCGCCTGCCCGCCGAACCCGGTGTGGAACTGGACCGGCAGCCCCCGCTCCCTGGCCACGTCCACCGCGCTCCAGAGCAGGAACCGCAGCAGCACGTGGTCGGTCAGCGGCTGCTTGGGGTCGGCCAGGCGCCGGTTGGCCGCCGCGATCACCGCCCCCCTGGCGGGGCGGGCGGGGTCGAAGTCGAGGCCGCACAGGGCGCCGATGACGGTCTTGAGCCCGACCGCCCTGGCGGCCCTGGCCGCCAGCTCCTCGCCCAGGTTGTCCAGGTAGTCCACGGCGAGCTCCGCGGTGGCGGCCACGTCGCGCTCGATGCGCTCGATGCGTACGAGCTCGTCGGCGGCGGCGCCGCCGTGCCGGCCCATCTCGGCGGCGGTCAGCACCTCCAGATCCTCGTGGGAGGCGTCCACCAGGAACGCCACCACGCCGGCGCCGGCCAGCAGCCGCCGGTTCACCTCGGCCGCCCCCAGCTCGGCGCGGCGGGCCAGGTAGACGGCCGGCGGCGCGTGCGGCTCCAGGTCGAGCAGCGGCGCGCACCAGCGGCGCACGGCCACGCCGAACGGCGTGTCGAAGTGGGTGGTGCCGGGCGGCGCGGGGCTGCCGCCCTCGCCGCTGAGCAGCTCGAACTGCGCTCTGCTCAGGTCGTCCCGCCGCACCCCGTGACAGTGATGGTCGACGAGCGGGGCGAGCAGCGCGTCACGCACCGTGCCGGGCAGGTCTACGGGGAGCATGCGGGAACTCTAGGGGAGCCCCGCACGCCCCCGCCCGGGTTTTGCCTACCTGCGGGACAGACGTAGCACGTTCGCGATGATCTTCGCGCCCGCGCCGCCCTCCTGGGTCAGGATCGACTCGGGGTGGAACTGCACGGCGAAGCGCCGCCGTGCGGGGTCCTCGATCGCCATGACGTTGCCGTCGGGCGTCAGCGCGGTCGGGGTGAATCCGACCACGCCGGGCCGCTTGGCGTGCAGCGAGTGGTAGCGGGCCGCGGTGAACTCCTCGGGCAGCCCCTCCAGCAGCGCGCTGTCGCCGAGCCTGCCGACCTGGCCACGCTTGCCGTGCTCGGGGTAGTCGAGCAGCTCCAGCGTGCCGCCGGCGTGCTCGACCATGGCCTGCAGGCCCAGGCAGACGCCGAAGACGGGCAGGTCGCGGGCGTAGACCTGGTCGAGCAGGGCGGAGATGCCGAAGTCGGTCGGCCAGCCGGGGCCGGGCGAGAGCACGACCAGGTCGGGCGCGATCTCGTCGAGCATGGCGACCGGGAAGCCGTGGCGCAGCGTCACGACGTCGGCGCCCTCCTGGCGGAAGTAGTCGGCCAGCGTGTTGACGAAGGAGTCCTCGTGGTCGACGAGCAGCACCTTCATGCCCAGGCCGGGCTGCTCCCTGGGCTCGGGCCCCTTCACGGCCTCGGGCTGGTTGACCGTGGCCAGGGCGCCGAGCAGGGCGCTGGCCTTGAGCTCGGTCTCGCGCTCCTCGGCCTCGGGGTCGCTGTCGAACAGCAGCGTGGCGCCGGCCCTGACGGTGGCGACGCCGTTCTTGATCTGCGCGGTACGCAGGGTCAGGCCGGTGTTCATGGAGCCGTCGAAGCCGATGAAGCCGATGGCGCCGCCGTACCAGCGGCGGGTGGTGGCCTCGTGGTCCTCGATGAACTGCATGGCCCAGGTCTTGGGCGCGCCGGTGACCGTGACGGCCCACATGTGGGTGAGGAAGGCGTCGAGCGCGTCGAACTCGGGGCGCAGCCGGCCCTCGATGTGGTCGACGGTGTGGATCAGGCGGGAGTACAGCTCGATCTGGCGGCGGCCGATGACCTTGACGGTGCCGGGGACGCAGATGCGCGACTTGTCGTTGCGGTCGACGTCGGTGCACATGGTCAGCTCCGACTCCTCCTTCACGCTCGAAAGGAGGGTACGGATGGCCTCGGCGTCCTCGACCGGGTTGCTGCCCCGGGCGATCGTGCCCGAGATGGGGCAGGTCTCGACACGGTCGCCGGTGACGCGGACGTACATCTCGGGTGAGGCGCCGACGAGGTGCTCGCCCTCGCCGAGGCTGATGATGAACTCGTACGGGGCGGGGTTGCTGTGGCGCAGGCCGCGGTAGAAGGCGGACGGGTCGGTGCAGGTGGCGTGGAAGACCTGGCCGGGCACGACCTCGAACAGGTCGCCGCGCTTGAACTTCTCCTTGGCGGCCGCCACGACCTTGGCGTACTCGCCCTTCTCCGGGTTCTTCGGCAGCTCGGCGGGCGTGACCGGCGGGGCGGAGGTGCCGGTGCGCTCCAGGCCGCGGGTGGTGGCGCCGTCGACGGTGAACTCGTAGCGGTATTCGAAGCTGGTCTCCCGCTGCCGGTCGATCACGACCAGCCGGTCGGGCAGGTGCAGCACGAGGTCGCGCTGGTCGTCGGGGCGGACGAGCTCCTGCCTGATGGGCTCGAACTGGAAGGCCAGGTCGTAGCCGAAGGCGCCGTAGAGCCCGAGGTGCGGGTCGTCGCCGGCGAAGGCGGCGATGACCTCGCGGATCGCGGTGAACACGGTGGGCCTGCGGCTGCGCATCTCCTCCGGCAGCAGGTCCGCGGGGTCCTTGCCCGGCTCCGCCACGAACACCTCGACGCGGTCGGCGGTGGGCTCGGTGACCGGCTTGCCCGCGGCCAGCAGGCAGGAGGTGACGGCGGGCAGCACGACCCTGCCCCGCTCGTTGAGCGCGGTGGCCGAGATGTTGCGGCCCTTGGCGACCAGTTCCAGGCACGGATCGACGTAGCCGAACGCCCATCGGCTGTAGCGGCCCGGGTAGTCCATGCCGGAGGAGAAGGCGCCGCCGCGCCGCTCCGACAGGGCCGTCACGATCTCTTCGAGGGCGGCCTCGTCCACCTCGCGTGTCTCGCGCTCGACACCGATGCCCCCGGCGGTGGTATATCCGCTCGTCTCCACTTGCTGCCCCTTTACCACATCAAATGATCGAGCCCCGGGGCGGACACGAGAAAGGCCGCCTATCCGGGGCGGCCGTCCGTTGAAGGAATGCGAAACACGCGCCGCCTAGGAGCGGCGCCACCACTGGAGCTGAGCGTGAGTTCGCATGCCGTCCAGACTAACCGGCCGACCATGATCGCGCAACGCGACGCGCCCACCCGGTTGCGAGGGTTTCAATACAGCGCTGTACTGTATTCGTACGAGGCCGAAAGGAGCCCCCCATGACGCCGACCGAGGCGATCGTGCTGCCCACCGGGCGGCCCACGCCGTTCGATCCGCCCGCCGAGCTGGGCGAGCTGCGCGAGAGCCGGCCGATCACCCGGCTGGCCTACCCCGACGGGCACCAGGGCTGGCTGGTGACCAGCCACGCGCTGGTCCGCGAGGTGCTGGCCGACCGCCGCTTCAGCGCGCGGTCCGAGCTGCGGCACCTGCCCATGGACTCCGGCGGGCAGGCCGGCCGGCCGGCGCCGCCCGGGATGTTCATCTCGACCGACCCGCCCGTGCACACCCGCTACCGGCACCTGCTCACCGGCGAGTTCACCGTGCGCAGGATGCGGCAGCTCGCCGAGCGGATCGAGGAGATCACCCGCATCCACCTCGACGCCATGGAGCGGCAGGGTCCCCCCGCCGACCTGGTGGCGGCGTTCACGGCGCCGGTCCCCGCCGTGGTGATCTGCGAGCTGCTCGGCGTGCCGGAGCAGGACCGCGAGCGGTTCATGGCGCAGAGCACCACCCTCATGCGCGCGGACGTCCCGCACGAGGAGAAGATCGCGGCCTACCTCGCGATGCAGGCGCACATGAAGGAGCTGGTGCTCGCCAAGCGGGCCGCACCCACCGACGACATGCTCAGCGGGCTGACCACGAGCGACCTGACCGACGAGGAGCTGGCCAACATCGGCTTCATGCTGCTCGGCGCGGGCCTGGACACCACGGCCAACATGCTCGCCCTGGGCACCTTCGCCCTGCTGCGGCACCCCGGGCAGCTCGCCGTGCTGCGCTCGGAGCCGGGCAGGGCGGACCAGGTGGTGGAGGAGCTGCTGCGCTATCTCAGCGTCGTGCCCTTCCTCGTCCGCACCGCGCTGGAGGACGTGGAGCTGGGCGGCGAGCTGGTCAGTGCCGGGGAGTCGGTCACGATCTCGATCGCGGCGGGCAACCGCGACCCCGGCCGCTTCGCCGACCCCGACCGCCTGGAGCTGCTCAGGGCGAGCGGCGGGCACGTGGCGTTCGGCCACGGCGTGCACCAGTGCCTGGGCCAGCAGCTCGCGCGGGTGGAGATGCGGGCGGGCTTCACGGCGCTGTTCGAGCGGTTCCCGTCGCTGCGGCTGGCCGTCGAGCCCGGGGAGGTGCCGCTCCGTACCGACATGCTCATCTACGGCGTGCACCGCCTGCCCGTGACCTGGGACGCGGGTCAATAGACTCCTGCCTGACCGCACGACGAGATGGTGACGCGAGGGGCATGACCGAGCAGCAGGACCTGACGACCGGCGGCACGCGATCCGCGCGCCCACCGGGCCGTCCGCGCAGCCAGGAGGCCGATCAGGCCATCCTGTCGGCCGCGCTCGACCTGCTGGTCGAGCAGGGTGCGGCGCTGACCAGCATCGAGCAGGTGGCCAGGCGGGCCGGGGTGACGCGGGCGACGGTCTACCGCCGCTTCGCCGACAAGACCGCGCTGCTGGTGCGGGCGCTGGAATGGGCCAACCACGACCACGACCCCGGCTTCACCGGCTGGCCCGACCTGGAGCACATGTTCGGCGACTGGGCGGCCTACCTGGCGGTGCCGCGCCACCGCCGCCTGCTGCGCCGCCTGTACGGCAGCGTCGACGACTACCCGGAGCTGGTGAGCACGTACCGGATGGTCAACGGCGGGCGGCGGGCGGCCGTGGTGCGCGAGACGCTCTGCCGGGCGCGCGACCTCGGGCAGCTCCCCCGGGACGTGGACGTGGACGTGGTGCAGCGGATGCTGACCGGCGCGGTGCTCCACGAGATCGGCGTCCAGCCCGACCGGGAGGACGCCGAGGCGATCGCGGCACACTTCCTGGAGATCATGAAGCAGGTCGGTTACCGTCCGGCAGGAACCACCAAACCCTGATATTTCAGCTGACCAGATTACATTTCAGCCCGCAAAGTAACTTTTCACGACACCTCTTGCTTTCCGAACAAGATCTCTTCACCCTTCTCGACAGAGGCGTAAAGATCACCTCTCCCCGTGTCGTGAAGGAGAGACAGTGCCCCACACCCCCCGCTTACGCGCGGTCCTCACCGGGATCGCGACCGTCGCCGGCCTGCTGGTCCCGCAGGCCGCGGCACAGGCGGCGCCGGATCCCGGCAAGATCGACGCAACGGTCCAGGCCCGCCTGGACCAGAACGGCAAGGCCACCTTCTGGGTGCGGATGAAGGGCGAGGCCGACCTGAGCGGCGCCCGCCGCGCCCTGACCAAGGAGGCGAAGGCCGAGCTGGTCTTCGAGGCCAAGTCCGAGCAGGCGGAGTCCTCCCAGCAGGGCCTGCGCAAGCTGCTCGACTCCCACCACGCCGACTACACCCCGTTCTGGATCGTCAACGCGGTCCAGGTGACCGCCGGCGAGAAGCTGGCCGCCGAGATCGCGAACCTGCCCGAGGTCGAGCGGATCGACCCGGTCCGCACGCTCACCCTGCCCAAGCCCGTCGCGGGTCCCGCCCAGGCCAGGGTGAAGGTCGTGGACGCGGCGACCTCGGACGGCGCGGTGGAATGGAACATCGACCGCGTCGGCGCCCCGCGCGTCTGGGACGAGCTGGGCAACCGCGGCGAGGGCATCGTGGTCGCCAACATCGACTCGGGCGTCCAGTTCGACCATCCTGACCTGGCCGCGAGCTACCGGGGCAGGAACCCCGACGGCACCTACACCCACGACTACAACTGGTACGACCCGGCGGGCATCTGCCCGGCGGCGGCACCCTGCGACAACAACGACCACGGCACGCACGTCATGGGCACCATGGTCGGCGCGAACGGCATCGGCGTGGCGCCCGGCGCCAAGTGGGTCGCCGTCAAGGGCTGCGAGGTCAACACCTGCACCGACTCCTCCCTGCTGAAGGCCGGTGAGTGGGTGGTGCGGCCGACCGACCTCAACGGGCGGAACCCGCGGCCCGACCTGGCGCCGGACATCGTCAACAACTCCTGGGGCGGCGACGGGTTCGACCCGTTCTACAAGGAGGTCGTGGACTCCTGGCTCGCCGCCGGCATCTTCCCCGCCTTCTCCAACGGCAACGAGGGTCCCGCCTGCGACACCAGCGGCTCGCCCGGCCAGTACCAGAGCGCGTACAGCTCCGGCGCCTTCGACGTCAACAACGCGCTCTACGCGCGCTCCAGCAAGGGCGAGGGCGAGAACGGCGAGATCAAGCCGAACATCGCCGCCCCCGGCGTCAACGTGCGCTCCTCGATCCCCGGCGGACACGACAGCTTCACCGGCACGTCGATGGCCTCCCCGCACGTGGCGGCCACGGTGGCGCTGATCTGGTCGGGCTCGCCGGGGCTGCAGGGCGACGTGGCGGCCACCCGGCCGCTGCTGGACGGCACCGCCGTGGACGTCGGCGACACCAGTTGCGGCGGCACCGCGGCCGACAACAACATCTGGGGCGAGGGCAGGCTGGACACCTACGCCGCCGTGCTGGCCGCGCCCGACGAGGGGCTGGGCGACGTGTCCGGCACGGTGACGGCGGGCGGCGAGCCGGTGTCCGGCGTGACGGTCACGGTCGCCGGCCCGATGACCCGCACCATGGTCACCGGCGCCGACGGCCGGTACGCCATCCCGCGCCTGCTGGCCGGCGAGTACGAGCTCAGCGCGGCGAAGTTCGGCTACGCCACCGCCACCGCCGCCGTCACGATCACCGCCGAGCAGGCCGCGACCGCGGACGTGCCGATGACGCTGCTGCCCACGGGCGTGGTGTCGGGCACGGTCACCACGGCCGGCACGCCGGAGCGCGACGCGACGGTCCAGGCCGCCGGCACGCCGGTGAGCGCGGTGACCGACGCGTCGGGACGGTACTCGATGACGCTGCCGCACGGCTCGTACGAGCTGGCGGTCACGCCCGCCTCCCGCTGCTCCAGCGCCGCGACGGCGCCGGTGACGGTGGCCGGTGACGTGTCCAGGGACATCGAGCTGCCGCTGCGCGGCGACAACTTCGGCTACACGTGCGGGAGCGGCGCCCAGGAGTACGTGGCCGGCACCGAGAAGCTGGCGCTGACCGGCGACGACGAGGCGCAGCAGGTGACGCTGCCGTTCCCGGTCCCGTTCTACGGCACGGGGTACACCAAGGCGTGGATCGGCACGAACGGGTTCGTCACGTTCGCCGCCGACCGGGTCACGACCGGCAGCAACAGCCGCCTGCCGGCCCCGGGCACGCCCAACAACGCCGTCTACCCCTTCTGGGACGACCTCATCGTGGACGCCCAGGCCGGGATCCACACGGCCGTGGCGGGCACGGCGCCGCACCGCACGTTCGTGGTGGAGTGGCGCAACGTCACCTTCTACAACGAGGGCGCGCAGCGGGTGTCGTTCTCGGCGCTGCTGGGCGAGGACGGCTCGATCGGCTTCCGGTACAAGGACGTCGAGAGCGAGCGCGACCGGGGCGGCAGCGCCACGATCGGCGTCGAGAACGCGGCCGGCAACGACGCGCTGCTGTACTCCCACGAGGAGCCGGTCCTGGCGACCGGGCAGGGCCTGGCGTTCACGGCCAGCAGGCACGGCCTGGTCACCGGCAAGGTCACCGACGCCAACGACGGCGACCCGATCGGCGGGGCGACGGTGAAGGTGGGCGACGTGGCCACGTTGACGACCGCCGCGGACGGCACGTTCTACGGGCAGGTGCTGGCCGGCGACTACGAGGTCGTGGTGTCCAAGGAGCATTACGGCACGTTCACCCAGCAGGTCACGGTGGCCGCGACGGCGGTGACGCGGATCGACACGGCGCTGGTCACGGGCCGGGTGAGCGCGTCGACGGCCGAGCTGACCGTGGTGATGCCGGCCGAGTCGAGCCGGACGCGGACGGTGGAGCTGACGAACCTTGGCTCGCCGACGCCGTACACGGTGACCGGCGAGCCGTGGTTCACGGTGACGCCGGCGGCCGGCGAGCTGACCAAGGGACAGGCGGTGAGCCTGAAGGTGGCGCTGTCCAGCGCCGGGGTCGCGCCGGGCACGTTCCGCGAGGGCAAGCTGCTGATCAAGTCGGCCAGCGGCAGGCAGCCCACGATCGAGGTGAAGGTGACGGTCGTGGTGCCCAAGCACCAGGTGGCCATCGACACGGCGTCCACGAGGAACTTCGTGGACGCCGCCGGTGACACCTGGACGCCGGACAAGCGGTACGTCCAAGGCGGCTACGGCTACCTGACCAGCCAGAACCGCACGCAGAGCACGTCCAGGACGATCGCCGGCACGGCGGACCAGGCGCTGTTCAGGACGGCCAGGGAGTCGATGCTGGAGTACCGGTTCGACAACGTGCCGGCCGGGACGTACACGGTCGAGCTGAACTTCGCCGAGATCAGGAACATGCGGATGGGCCAGCGCGTGTTCGACGTCCTGGTCGAGGGGCAGCTCGCGATCCCGGCGCTCGACCTGGCGCTGGAGTCGGGCACGTACACGGCGGTGACCAGGCAGTACACGGTGAAGGTGACCGACGGGCAGCTCAACGTGCGCTTCGCGACCCGGCAGGGCGCGACGATCGTGAACGGGCTGCGCATCTCGGAGCGCCCTGACAAGGCGACCTCCTAGGACGGATGGCGGGCCCGCCTCGCGATCGTACGTGGGGCGGGCCCGCGACATCCATGGACGGCGCTCGCACGAAGAAGGGAGGCAGGCAACACCCTTCGAAGGAGAGATCTGATGCGTAAGCAACTGGCGCTCGCCGTAGCGGTGCTCGGCGCGGGCGCGGTGGTGGCGGCCTCGCCCGCGCAGGCTCACAACCGCGCCGACGGGCCGCGCGTCGCCGGCCTGACCACGGCCGGCGAGCTGGTGACGTTCGACGCCGGCAACCCGAAGAGCGTGAACCGGGTGGGCAGGATCAGCGGGCTCAAGGACGACATGAAGGTCGTCGGCATCGACTACCGGGTGCAGAACGGCAAGCTGTACGCGGTGGGCGACAGGGGCGGTGTCTACACGGTGGACAGCAGGGCCAAGGCGAGCAAGGTGTCCCAGCTCACCGTGGCGCTGGACGGCCGGTCCTTCGGCGTCGACTTCAACCCGGCCGCCAACCGGCTGCGCGTGATCAGCGACACCGGCCAGAACCTGCGGCACAACCTGGACGACCCGAACGGCGCGCCCGCCGCGGGCCAGACCGCCACCGACGGCCCGCTCACCAACCCGCCCGTGCCGCCCGCGACCGCCGGGGCGACCGCGCTCGGCGTGACCGGCGCCGGCTACACCAACAACGACCTCGACGCGGCCACCGCGACCACGCTGTTCGACGTGGACACGACGGCCGACCAGGTCTCCGCGCAGTCGCCGGCCAACGCGGGCAACCTGGCGCCGACCGGCAAGCTGGGCGTGGACGCCGCGACGGACGCGGGGTTCGACGTCCACAGTCAGCGCAAGAAGGGCGTGACGGTGTCGAACACCGGCTACGCCACGCTCAAGGTGGACGGCGCGTACCGCTTCTTCACGGTGGACGTGCTGACCGGTGCCGCCACGGTGGTTGGAACGTTCCCGGCCGGCCGCCAGGTCAGCGACATCGCGGTCCAGCTCGGCTGACGGCGCAGTGGCCCAAGCAGTGGCCCAAGCAGTGGCCCCAGCGGTGGCCCAGTGGTGGCCCAGCAGTGGCCCTGCCTGGGCTACCGCACCTCGGGCGGCTTATGTTACTGGTTGGTATATGAGACGCGTACGGCTCCAGCGTGATCTACCGGTGCCGATGCCCGACGGCGTGAGGCTGCTGGCCGACCACTACGCCCCCGCGGGCGGGGAGCGGGCCCCCGTCATCCTGGTGCGCTCCCCGTACGGCCGGCGCGGCCTGTTCGGCTGGTTCTACGGCCGCGGGTTCGCCCGGCAGGGCTTCCACGTCGTCATCCAGAGCTGCCGGGGCGGTTTCGGCTCCGGCGGCCTGCTGGACCCGCTCGGCGACGAGCACGAGGACGGCCTGGCCACCGTGGCGTGGCTGCGCGAGCAGTCCTGGTACGGTGGCTCGTTCGCGATGTTCGGCCCCTCCTATCTCGGCTACACGCAGTGGGCCGTCGCGCCCTACGCCGGATCGGAGCTCAAGGCCATGGCCCTGCAGATCACCGCCTCCCAGTTCAGGGACGCGGCGTACGTGGGCGGCGCGTTCGCGCTGGAGTCGGCGCTGAGCTGGACCACGCTCACCGACGGCATGTCGCGCCGCTTCGGCGGCGCCTCGGTGCTGACCGCGCCCCGGCTCACCCGCCGGGCGGTGCTGTCGGGCCGTCCCGTGGCGGAGCTCGACCTGGCCTCGGCGGGGCGGCCGCTGCCGTTCTACCGGGACCTCCTCACGCATCACGGCGACCCGGCCGCGCCGTACTGGGACAAGCGCGACTTCTCCGCCAAGGTGGGCGAGGTGGAAGCCGCGGTCACCATGCTGGGCGGCTGGTACGACGTGTTCCTGCCCTGGCAGCTCAAGGACTACGCGGCGCTGCGGGCGGCGGGCCGGCGGCCGTACCTGACGATCGGGCCCTGGTACCACATCGACGCCCGGCACGGCCGGCCGACGATGACCGAGGCGTCGGCCTGGTTCCGCGCGCACCTGCTCGGCGACCGCTCGCTGCTGCGCCCCGACCCGGTGCGGATCTACGTGACGGGGGCCGAGGAGTGGCGCGACCACCCCGACTGGCCGGTGCCCGGCATGCGGGAGCAGCGCTGGCACCTGCAGCACGGGTTCGGGCTCGGCGTCGAGGGGCCGCTGGAGGCGGAGCCGGACCGCTTCCGCTACCACCCGTCCCATCCGACGCCGTCGATCGGCGGCCCCGTCCTGCTGGGCGACTCCAGGCCGCGCGACCAGCGGCGGCTGGAGCAGCGCCGCGACGTGCTGGTCTACAGCTCGCCGGCGCTGGAGTCGGACGTGGAGATGGTCGGCCCGGTACGCGCGGAGCTGTTCGTGCGCTCCAGCACCCCGTCCGCGGACGTGGTCGTGCGGGTGTGCGACGTGCACCCGGACGGGCGCTCCATGAACGTGTGCGAGGGCGTGCGCCGCCTCGGCGGCGGTCAGAACGGCGTGCGCCGGGTGGACGTGGACCTGTGGCCGATGGCGCACCGGTTCCGCCGCGGCCACCGGATCAGGGTGCACGTGGCGGCGGGGGCGTACCCGGCGATCGCCCGCAACCACGGCACCGGCGACCTCCTCGGCGCGGGCGGCACGATGGCGCCCGCCGACGTCGAGGTCTTCCACTCCCCCGACCGCCCCTCCGCCGTGGTGCTGCCGCTGTGCGCGCCTCACGCTTGATGTCGCTGGTCCTGCTGCTGCAGGGCCGGGGCGGGATGACGGCGGCCGAGCTGGCCAGGGAGCTGGAGGTCTCCGAGCGCACGGTGCACCGCGACGTGCTGGCGCTGTCGGAGGCGGGCGTGCCGGTCTACGCCGACCGGGGGCGGGGCGGCGGCTACCGCCTGCTCGACGGGTACCGCACCCGGCTGACCGGGCTGGACAGGGCCGAGGCGGAGGCGCTGTTCCTGTCGGGGGTGCCGGCGGCGCTGCGCGAGATGGGGCTGCAGGACGTGGCGGCCACGGCCAGGCTGAAGGCGGCCGCCGCGCTGTCGCCCGCGCTGCGGGACGCGCCGGCGACCGCGGCGCAGCGCTTCCACCTGGACGCGCCCGGCTGGTTCGCGGGCGGCGACCCGCCGCCGGCCGCGCTGGCGGCGCTGGCCAGGGCCGTGTGGCGGGACCGGCGCGTCTCGGCCGTCTACAAGGACAACCCGCGGGTGCTGGAGCCGTACGGGCTGGTGCTCAAGGCGGGGGTCTGGTACCTGGCGGCGCGGCACCGGACCCGCTTCCTGATCTTCCGGGTGCACCGGTTCGGCGAGATCTCGGTGCTGGAGGAGCAGTTCGACCGGGATCCGGGCTTCGACCTGGCGGCCTTCTGGGCCGAGCAGGCGGCGGAGTTCACCCGCTCGCTGCTGCGGGAGGTGGTCACGCTGCGGCTCAGCGAGCGGGGGCGGCGGATGTTGCGGCACGTCGCCGACCCGGCCGCGCTGGAGGACGCGCTGGCCTCGCTCCAGCCCGACGGGACCGTGCGGCTGGCGGTGGAGTCGGTGCCGGTGGCGTTCTCGCAGGTGCTGCGGTTCGGGCCGGAGGCGGAGGTGCTGGACCCGCCGGAGCTGCGGGCGATGGTCGCCGAGGCCGCCGCCCGCATGGCCCGGCTCTACCGGTAGTCCTTCCAGGTGCTCTCGCCGTTCCGCTCGCGGACCTCGGTGATGTAGCTCCACACGCGCGGGCGGCTGCCGTCCACGTCGGTCACGCCGTACGCCTGCGCCAGCTCCTCGCTCGTGACCGATCTGCCGGACCAGCGCTGCCTGTCCGGGTCCCGGGCCAGGGCCGCCACGCCCCTGCCCAGGTAGGCGGGGGTCTCGGAGACCATCCACGTCGGGTCCGCCTCGGCCTCGCGCCAGTTGTCCTCGGTGACGCCGAAGTTGTCCAGCATGGCCTCCGAGCGCAGGAAGCCCGGCGTCACGGCCAGCCCGGTGCCCCCGTACGGGCGCAGCTCGTTCGACCAGGCGAAGCCCAGCCGGTTGACCGACATCTTGGCCAGGTCGTAGTAGACGTTCTCGCGGTAGCGGGTCTGGTTGAACTCCCAGGTGCCGTCGGTGACCTCGACCACCAGGCCGCCCTCGTGCTCGATGAGCAGCGGCAGCAGGTGGCGGGCGCTGATGAGGTGGGTCTCGACGGCCAGCCGCAGCAGCCGCAGCCCCTTGTCCTGGTCGTGCCGCCAGACCGGGGTGTTCCACGACCACAAATGGTCGCTGCCCCACACGTCGTTGACCAGCACGTCGAGCCGGCCCTGCTCGCCGCGTACGCGCTCGGCCAAGGCCGCGACCTGGTCCGGTTCCAGGAAGTCGGTACGGGCCGGGATGCCGGTGCCGCCGGCCGCGGTGACCAGCTCGGCCGTCTCCTCGATGGTCTCCGGCCGGTTCATCTCCGAGCGCCCCTCCCGGGTGCTGCGGCCGGTGCAGTAGACGGTCGCGCCGGCCGCGCCGAGCGCCACCGCGATGCCCCGTCCCGTTCCGCGGGTCGCGCCCGCCACCAATGCGATCATGCGGCCCATCGTGCCCGGGAAAGCCGACACCTCATGTCATGTTTTTCGGTGACCCCTTGTGATAAGTAGGGAATTACTATGAACGGCGAATTCGAGCTCCGCGGGGTCAACCACGTCGCGCTGGTCTGCTCGGACATGAAGCAGACCGTCGGCTTCTACTCCGGCGTGCTGGGCATGCCGCTGATCAAGACCATCGAGCTGCCGATGGGCTGGGGGCAGCACTTCTTCTTCGACTGCGGGGGCGGCAACGCGCTGGCCTTCTTCTGGTTCCCCGACGCGCCCGACGGCGTGCCCGGCGTGTCGGCGCCGAAGAACCTGCCCGACCGCGGCGAGCTGCTGTCGGCCGTCGGCTCGATGAACCACATCGCCTTCGACGTGCCGCCGGAGAAGATCGAGGAGTACCGCGACCGGCTCGTCGCCAAGGGCATCGACGTGGGCGTGCTGCTCAACCACGACGACAGCGAGTTCGGCGTGGCGCCCGAGCCGCACGACGGCGTGTTCGTCAGGTCGATCTACTTCAAGGACCCCGACGGGATCCTGGTCGAGTTCGCCGGCTGGACCCGGCGGGTGGGGCGGCCCGGCGACGTACGGCACGAGCCCAGGACCGCGGCGGACCGGACCGTGTGATGGCGCGCCTGCGCCGGGTGCCGCGCGAGGAGATGACCGACCCGGTGGTCCAGTTCTTCCACGACCGGCTGATCCTGCCCGGCGGCGGGGGCACCGCCACCGGCTCGCCGGGCGACTGGTGGGAGGTGTTCGCGCTCGACCCGAAGATCTTCCGGCACTGCGTCAAGGGCTTCGAGCTCTACCGGGGCACCGCGCTGGACCCGGTGCTGCGCGAGCTGGGGCAGGTCAGGGCCGGGTGGGCGCGGCAGAGCCAGTTCGTCTACTCCCAGCACTGCAAGCAGCTGCGGGCGCTCGGCGTGCCGGAGGAGAAGGTACGGGCGGTCGCGCACTGGGCGGTCAGCGACCTGTTCGACGAGCTGGAGCGGGCGGTGCTGGCCTACACCGACGCCCTGGTGCTGGACGGCGGGCGGGTGCACGACGAGGTGTTCGGCGTGCTCATGCGGCACCTGCCCGACGAGCAGATCCTGGAGCTGACGTACGTGACGTGCCTGTACGAGATGCACGCCACGATGGCGCGGGCGCTGCGGCTGGAGTTCGACGACCGGCCCGATCCGATCGTGGAGGTACCGGCGCCCGACGGGTACGGCGCCCGGGACATCGCCGAGGACCTGACCATTCGTCGCGAGTAATCGACCGCCTGCCGATCGGCGATGCCGTTCACCGGTGCCTCTCGTTAGGGTTTCGGCTGGTCCGCGCGGTGCGCCCGTCTCAGATACCGAGATTTCATCTCGACATTTAGGCCAAACCGTAACATGACGGACATTGGGTTTAATATCCCCGAAAAGCTAACCTCCCTCCATTGACATACACGTCAGGGCCGGGTCAACAGCCAGGTCCTGATCCGTTCATCGGAGGGACGATGACTACCGGGGAACCCGGGCAGCCACGCACCGACCGCAGCCCGTGGAACTGGCTGCTGGTCGTACCGATCGTGCTGCCGTTGCTGACGTTCCTGTTCAACGCCGACGAGCCGCGCCTGCTGGGCTTCCCGCTCTTCTACTGGCTGCAGATGGCGTTCATCGTGGTGGGCGTCGTGACCACGACCATCGTCTACAGGATGACCAAGTGAGCGGGCACACGACCGAACTGGTCGTCTTCATCGTGCTGTTCCTGATCGTCAGCGGCATGGGCTTCGTCGCCTCGCGCTGGCGGCGGCCCACCGACCTGGCCAGCCTGAACGAGTGGGGCCTGGGCGGGCGCAGCTTCGGCTCCTGGATCACCTGGTTCCTGATCGGCGGCGACCTGTACACCGCCTACACCTTCGTGGCGGTGCCCGCGCTGGTGTTCAGCTCCGGGGCGCTCGGGTTCTACGCGCTGCCGTACACCGTCGTGGTGTACCCGCTGGTGTTCCTGGTGCTGGCGCGGATGTGGTCGGTCTCGCACGTGCACGGGTTCGTCACGCCGGCCGACTTCGTCAGGGCCCGGTTCGGGTCGCCGACGCTGGCGCTGGTGATCGCGATCACCGGGCTCGTCGCGACGATGCCGTACATCGCGCTGCAGCTCGTCGGCATCGAGGCCGTGCTCAAGGCGATGGGCATCACCGGGCACCTGCCGATCATCATCGCGTTCGCGATCCTGGCCGCCTACACCTACCAGTCCGGCCTGCGCGCGCCCGCGCTGATCGCGTTCGTCAAGGACGCGCTGATCTACATCGTGATCCTGGCCGCGGTGATCTACATCCCGTCCAGGCTGGGCGGCTGGGACTCGATCTTCGACGCGGCCAAGGCCAAGTTCGACGCGAGCCCGGCGCCGGGCGACGGCCACATCCTCAACGCCAACAACCAGCTCCAGTACATCACGCTGGCGTTCGGCTCGGCGCTGGCGCTGTTCCTGTACCCGCACAGCCTCACCGGCGTGCTCGCCTCCAAGAACCGCAACGTCATCAAGCGGAACATGTCGGCGCTGCCCGCCTACAGCCTCGTGCTGGGCCTGATCGCGCTGCTCGGCTTCATGGCCATCGCGGCGGGCACCAAGCCGGTCACGGCCAACGGCAAGACCGACACGAACACGATCGTGCCGGTGCTGTTCGACCAGATGTTCCCCGACTGGTTCACCGGCGTGGCGTACGCGGCCATCGGCATCGGCGCGCTCGTCCCGGCGGCGATCATGTCGATCGCGGCGGCGAACCTGTTCACCCGCAACATCTACCGCGAGTACCTCAACAA
Source organism: Nonomuraea sp. GTA35 (assembly GCF_041950525.1). Taxonomy (NCBI): domain Bacteria; kingdom Bacillati; phylum Actinomycetota; class Actinomycetes; order Streptosporangiales; family Streptosporangiaceae; genus Nonomuraea; species Nonomuraea sp. GTA35. Next base: position 120,219 of record NZ_JBGNUV010000002.1, read on the forward strand.
GAACGCCACCGACGCCCAGGAGGCCAACGTCTCCAAGCTGGTGTCGCTGGTGGTCAAGGTGGGCGCGGTGCTGTGCATCCTGCTGCTCGACCCGCAGTTCTCGATCGACCTGCAGCTCATCGGCGGCGTGATCATCCTGCAGACGCTGCCGTCGGTGGGGCTGGGCCTCTACACGCGCTGGTTCCACAAGGGCGGCCTGATCGCGGGCTGGGCGGCCGGCCTCTCGGCGGGCATGTGGATGCTGTACCTCATCCCGAACCCGGCCAACGGCAAGGCGCACTTCGGCGGCTCGGCGTTCCCGCTGTCGAACTTCGGCTTCGACACCAAGATGACGATCTACGCCGGGTTCCTGGCGCTGGCCGTCAACCTGGTGGTGGCCGTCCTGGGCACGGTGATCTTCAAGGCCGTGAAGGTGGCCGACGGCGAGGACGCCACCGCGCGGGACGACTACTTCGTCGACGAGGGCGACCCGAAGGTCAAGGACCTGGACCTCACCGGATCGCACTGACCCTGTCCTGCCCCGCGGCCCGTCCCCTTCCCGGGGGCGGGCCGCGCGGTCATTCCTGGGCGAGATAGCCGGGGTTGGCCACCTCCAGCTTCGCGCGTACCGCCTGCTCCAGGGCCGCCACGAGGGTGTCGTCGTCGGCCAGCCGGCCCTCGCGGACGGCGGCGGCCAGCTCGGCGTCGTCCGCCACGCCGAGCGCGGCCAGGCTCGCCGCGTGCCGCTCGGCCTGGGCGGGGCCGAGCTGGATCTCCCGCTCGACCATGCCGAGCACGTTGATGGCCACGCGGGTGTGGTAGCGGACCCGGCCCTCGACGGCCGGGAGCACGTCGGTCTCGAGGAAGTCGCGGACGGCGGCCACCAGCTCGGCCGCGGCGGGGACGTCGTGCGGAGCGTTCACAGCTCCTCCTTAGCAGAGCGGGAGCCCGCTCCCAAGGGGGCGAGCGCCTCGCCCCCCGGCGTCACAGCGGCCGGCGTGCCCGCCCGCCCTGGCCTCGACTACGACCGGCTATCGCGGCATATGTCGCCTTTATCGGCATCCGATCATGTACCGGCTAGTCTGCGCACATGCACACTCAGTCCCCCCTCGAACCGGCTCACGTGCTCGAACCCCGGCTCATCAAGGCCGAGATCTTCGTCGTGATGTCGGTCTCGCTCGGCGCCAGCGCCCTGGTGGCGCTCGTGCGGCTGATCGGGTCGCTGACGGCGCCGCGCGAGCTCAAGGGCCAGCAGGCGGTGCTCGTCGGGTCCATGGCGCCCGGCCGGCCCTGGCTGGACCTGGCGTTGCAGCTCGTGCAGATCGCGATCGCGGTGGCGCCGGTGGGGCTGGTGGCGTACCTGATGGTGCGCTCGGGCGAGTCGCTGCGGACGATCGGCGCGGACTTCCGCCGCCCGGGCGGTGACCTGGCGCGCGGCGCGCTGCTCGCCGCCGCGATCGGCGGCTCCGGACTGGCGTTCTACCTGGCGGTGTGGGCGGCGGGCGTGAACCTGACCGTGGTGCCGGGAGCGCTGCCCGGGGAGTGGTGGCAGGTGCCGGTGCTGCTGCTGGCCGCCGCGCAGAACGGGGTGCTGGAGGAGGTCATCGTCGCCGGGTACCTGCTGCACCGGCTGGGGCAGGCCGGGTGGACGCCGTGGAAGGCGGTGGTGGTGTCGTCGCTGCTGCGCGGGTCGTACCACCTGTATCAGGGCTTCGGCGGGTTCGTCGGGAACGTGGTGATGGGGCTGGTGTTCGGGCGGGCGTACCAGAAGTGGGGGCGCTCCATGCCGCTGATCATGGCGCACACGCTCATCGACGCCGTCGCCTTCGTCGGGTACGCCTTCCTGCGCGACAGGGTGAGCTGGCTGCCCTGAGCCGTTGACCGGTGCCCGGGTTTCGGGTTGGGTGCCAATCATGAGCTTCGCGGTCCCTGACAGCGTCCGGCCGGTGCGCGATGCCGTGCACGCGTTCATGATCGAGCGGGTCGAGCCCGCCGAGCCCGTGCTGCACGCGGGCGGGCCCGCGGCCGCGGCGGCCCTGGACGAGCTGCGCGCGCAGGCCAGGAAGGAGGGCCTGTGGGCCCTCGGCCATCCGCGCGAGCTGGGCGGCGGCGGCCTGCCGTTCCTCGACTACGTCTACGTCAACGAGGTGCAGGGGCGCAGCGAGTACGGGCAGCTCGCGCTGGGCACGTACACGCTCCAGGACTCGCTGATGCTGCACGAGCACGCCTCGCCCGAGCAGCGCGAGCGGTTCCTGGAGCCGCTGGTGCGCGGCGACATCTCGCCCAGCTTCGCGATGACCGAGCCGGGCGTCTCCAGCAGCGACCCCACGCAGATCAGCACGCGCGCCGTGCTCGACGGCGGCGAATGGGTGATCAACGGGCACAAGTGGTTCACGACCGGGGCGTCGCGGGCGGCGTACACGACCGTGATGTGCAGGACCGAGCAGGACGCCCCGCCGCATCGCGCCTTCTCCATGATCGTGGTGCCGACCGACACGCCGGGGTACACGATCGTCCGGGAGACGCCGGTGCTGGGCCTGGACGGGGCGCACTGCGAGGTGCGCTACGACGACGTCCGCGTCCCGGCGTCGAGCCTGCTCGGGGAGCGCGGGCAGGGCTTCGTCATCGCGCAGCGGCGGCTCGGCCCCGGGCGCATCTTCCACTGCATGCGCTGGCTGGGGCAGGCGCAGCGGGCCTTCGACCTGATGTGCCTGCGGCTGCACGAGCGCACGGCGTTCGGGCAGCCGCTGGCGGCCAAGCAGCTCATGCGGCAGCACGTGTTCGACTCCTACACCGAGATCCAGTCCGCGCGGCTGCTCACGCTGCACGCCGCCGAGGCGATCGACCGGGGCTCGCAGGCCCGGGTGGAGATCGGGGCGATCAAGGTGGTCGGCGCGCGCATGCTGCACAACGTGATCGACCGGGCCATCCAGGTGTACGGCGCCGCGGGGCTGACGCCCGACACGCCGCTGGAGCGCATGTACCGGCACGCGCGGGCCGGGCGCATCTACGACGGCCCCGACGAGGTGCACATCGACTCCGTGGGGCGGCGGATCCTGGGCGAGTACGCGGCGGGCGGCTCCTGGGAGTTCGGCCTGCGATGACCGCCCGGCACGCGACCATCCGCGAGGCGGCCCGATGAGCGATCGGCATGCGATCGTCCGCGAGGCGTTCGGGGAGCAGGCGACGATCGAGGCCGGCGCCCGGCTGCCCGGCGGGGCCTCGCGGGAGACGTGGGCGCTCGACGTGGCCACGCCCGGCGGCGGCAGGCACGAGCTGATCCTGCGGCTCGACTCCCCGGGCGCCGCGCCGGAGGCCGGTGCGGGCCTGGCCGCGGAGGCGAGGCTGATGCGGGCCGCGGCCGGGGCCGGGGTGCCGGTGCCGCGGATCATCGCCTGCGGGGAGTCGTACATCCTCATGACCCGCGTCCCCGGCGAGACGATCCCGCGCAAGATCCTGCGTGACGACGCCTACGCGGCCGCCAGGCCGCGGCTGGCGCGGCAGTGCGGTCAGGCGCTGGCCGCCATCCACCGCATGCCGCTGTCGGCCCTGCCGCCGGAGGAACGGCGGGCCGGGCCGCAGGACCCGCTGCTGCGCTGGCGGGAGGTGCTCGACCAGCTCGGCGAGCCGCACCCGGTGTTCGAGCTGGCGCTGCGGCGGCTGGCGGCCACGCGCCCGCGCGGCCGGCGGCACACGGTCGTGCACGGCGACTTCCGCAACGGCAACCTCATCGTCGGGCCGGAGGGCATCAGGGCGGTGCTCGACTGGGAGCTCGCGCACGCCGGCGACCCCCTGGAGGATCTCGGGTGGCTGTGCGTGAAGGCGTGGCGGTTCGGCTCGCCGCTGCCGGTGGGCGGGTTCGGCGGCTACAGCGACCTCGTGCACGCCTACGAGGAGGCCGGCGGGCAGGCCGTCGATCGTGACGCGCTGCGCTGGTGGGAGACGTTCGGCGTGCTCAAGTGGGGCGTCATCTGCGTCATGCAGACCATGCGGCACCTGCGCGGCGGCGCCCGCTCCGTGGAGCTGGCCGCGATCGGGCGGCGGGTGTGCGAGAACGAGTGGGACCTGCTGCGGCTGCTGCGCGAGCGGCCGGAGAACCCGCGCCCCGTCACCCGCTGGTGAACGCGCGCTGGTGAACGCGCGCTGTCCGGGTCGGGCTCAGCCGTGCCCGGCGGCGTGGGCGGCTCTCGCGTCCAGGGGAGCGAGCGCGCCGGCGATCACGTCCACCAGGCCCTCCACCACCTGGTCGCGGTCCACCTCCGGGTGGTCGAGCCACCAGTCGCCGGTCGTCTGCACCATGCCGACGAAGGCGTGGCCGAGGACCTGGGCGCGCGTCGGGTCGGGCACCACCCGCTCGGCGGCCAGCACCCCGCCGAGCTCCTCCCCCAGGCTGCGCACCAGCGAGGTCATGTGGGAGCGGACCCTGCTGTCCTCGGCACCTGCCCGGTGGAACAGGAACCGGTAGAGGTTGCGGTTGGCGGAGATCACGTCGAGGTAGACGCCGATGGCCGCCCTGGCCCTGCCGCGCAGGTCGGCCCCCGTCGCGGCGAACCCGGGGCGGAGCTGGGCGATGACGGTGCGCACGTGGCGGTCGGCCAGGGCCTGGTAGAGGCCGTGCTTGTCGCCGAAGTGGCGGTAGAGGATGGGCTTGGTGATGCCCGCCTCGGCGGCGATGGCCGCCATCGACACGCCGGGGCCCTCGTTCGTGATGACCCGGTCGGCCGCGTCGAGCAGCGCCCTGCGCCGATCCGGATCCCGCCCGCTCACACGTCCAGGATAGATCGCCGGCGAGCCCGGGACAGCGCCGAGAGCACGAGGAGGCCGCCGATGAGCGCGTACAGGCCGCTGATGCCGGCCAGGGTGCCGGGCGGCTCGGCGAGTTCGGCCCACGGCGCGCCGCCCGGCGGGGACCACGGCAGGCCGCCGGTACGCGCCCAGGGCAGGGTGGCCGCCAGGCCCATCGCGGCGTCCAGGTCGAGGGCGAACAGGACGCCGGCCGCCATCAGCGGCACCCCGCAGCCCAGCGCGGCGGCAGGCCGGGCGGTGAGGAGCGTGACGATGACGGCCACGGCCGCCAGGAAGGCCAGGCCGGTGGGGGCCGGGGTGAAGGCGGTGTGGCCGGCGCGCAGGCAGCGGGCGGCGGCTTCGGTGAGGTAGTAGACGGGGGCGAGGGCGGCCAGGCCCGCCGCGGCTGCCAGGAGGGAGCGGGGGCGGCGGTCGCGCTTCACATCGGCACACCTTACGCCGGATGCGGGCAGGTCCGGGCCGATATCCGATCTTCCACGGGCGCGGCTCCCCGGGGAAGCCGGGTGAGTCCTGGCCGTACCCGGACAAGTGGTTCGGCGAGCCCGGCCACCCGCCCCGACGGGCGGGAGCGGCGCCGGGCGCGGCGGCCCAGCGAGGGCCCGGCGAGGGCCCGGCGACGGCCCGGCGACGGCCCGGCGACGGCAGCGAGGTCGCCTGTCACCTCTACGACTGAGCCAGGCGCAGCAGCAGGTCCTTCACCTCCGTGGCCGCGTAGTGCGGCGGGGCAGGCTTACCCGCCGGGTCCGGGCCCGAGCAGAGCAGGACGGGCGCGTCGGCGGGGTCGGCGGGCAGCAGGCCGTGGGAGCCGCGCACGGCGCGGGCGCCCGCGTCGAGGCCGACGACGCTCATCACGTAGCGCAGGCCCGCCTTCTTGCGCAGCAGCGCCAGCCCGGCCCGCCGCTTGGCCGCGCCCGGGGCGGCCGGGTCGAAGAAGAGCTCGGCCGGGTCGTAGCCGGGCTTGCGGTGGATCTCGACGACGCGGGCGAAGTCGGGGGCGCGCGCGTCGTCGAGCCAGTAGTAGTAGGTGAACCAGGAGTCCGGCTCGGCGAGCAGGACCAGCTCGCCCGAGCGCGGGTGGTCCAGGCCGTGCGCGGCCTTGCCGTCCTGGTCGAGCACGGTGGCGACGCCCTCGATGGAGGCGCACAGCTTGGCCACGGCCGGCACGTCGGCGGGGTCGCGGACGTAGACGTGCGCGATCTGGTGGTCGGCGACGGCGAACGCGCGTGACGTCCACGGGTCCAGGTACTCCATGCCGTCCTGGGTGTGCACGCGCAGCAGCCCCTCGGCGCGCAGGGCGCGGTTGACGTCCACCGGCCGGGAGACGTCGGTGATGCCGTACTCCGACAGCACCACCGTGGTCCGGCCCGCCGCCGCGTCCAGCAGCGGGGCCAGCACGGTGTCGAGCTCGGCCGCCGCGGCGGCGGCGCGCGGGTCGGAGGGTCCGTGGCGCTGCAGGTCGTAGTCGAGGTGCGGCACGTAGACGAGCGTCAGGTCGGGGTCGTGGACGGCCATGACGTGCTCGGCGGCCCGGCAGATCCAGGCCGACGACGCGATGCCCGCGCCCGGCCCCCAGTAGCTGAACAGCGGGAACGTGCCGAGCTTCGCGGTCAGCTCGTCGTGCAGCCCAGGCGGGTCGGTGTAGCAGTCGGGGTCCTTGCGGCCGTCGGCGCGGTAGATCGGGCGGGGCGTGACGGTCCAGTCGACGTCGGCGCCCATGGCGTACCACCAGCACACGTTGGCCACCGTGTAGCCGGGCCGGTCGCGGCGCGCGGCCTGCCACAGCTTCTCGCCGCCGACCAGCGCGTGGTGCTGCCGCCAGAGCAGCACCTCGCCGAGGTCGCGGAAGTACCAGCCGTTGCCCACGATCCCGTGCCCGGACGGCGGCAGGCCCGTCAGGAACGTGGACTGCGCCGAGCAGGTGACCGCCGGCAGCACGGTGCCGAGCCCGGCCTGGAAACCGTCCGCGGCCAGCGCGCGCAGCCGCGGCATGTGGGCCAGCAGTCTCGGGGTCAGCCCCACCACGTCAAGGACCAGCAGCTTGGTCATGCCGTCACTCCGAGGTCGCGCAGTTGCGTGCGGGCGAAGTCCAGCTCGTCGGCGATGCCCTCGGCGAGCTGTCGCGGGGTCTGCGGGCGCAGCGCGGGCGGCAGCACGCCCCAGGTGTAGGTCTCCACGTCGTAGTGGTCGCACAGCGGCTCGGGCCCGCCGGCCAGCTCCTTGAGCGCCTCGCGCAGCACCGGCGTGGTGGTGGCCAGGGGCGGGGCGGGGTCGGCGTGCAGCGGCACGTGGTAGTGGACCCGCCACGGCCCCGGCAGGTCGCGGGCGAACGCCTCGTCCAGGTCGTCGGCCGCGCCGCCGTGCGGGTTGCGGGTCTGGTGCAGGAAGCGCGGCTCGGCGTACTCGCGCAGCGCCCGCGGGTCGGCGCTCTCCACAGCCGCGGAGACCTGGACCTTGACGATCGGCAGGCCGCCGGCCCGCAGGGCCTTCAGCGCGGCGGCCGGCTCCTCCCACGCGCAGGCCAGGTGGGCCAGGTCCAGGCAGATGCCGAGCCGCCCGGTGTCGGCGCGGGCCAGGTGGGCGATCGCCTGCCCGGTCGTCTCCACGACGCAGCCCGGCTCGGGTTCGAACGCCACCCGCACCACCCTCCCGGTCGCCGACTCGACGGCGGCCAGCCCGGCGGCGAGCTGGTCGAGGCGGCGGGCCGCCTGGTCCGCCATGGTGGCGTTCCAGGGCTCGCGCCAGGCGAGCGGCAGGGTCGAGACCGACCCCCTGGCGGCGTCGTCGGGGAGCAGGTCTGCCAGGATGCGGGCCAGGTGGACCGTGTACGACAGCCGCTCCCCGCTGGTCCAGTCGGGGTGGTAGACGGCGTGCTTGACGACCGGGTCGTGGAAGGACCGGTACGGGAACCCGTTCAGCGTCACGACCTCCAGGCCCCGCGCGGTCAGCTCCCGGCGCAGCCTGGCGCGCGGGCCGGGGTCGGCGGCCAGGACCTCGGCCACGGGCGCGGCCAGCCACAGCCCCAGCCCCAGGACGTCGCCGCCGAGCCGCTCCCTGATCGGGACCGCGTAGGTGTCGAACTGGGCGATGATGCCGTCGAGGTCCTCGGCCGGGTGCACGTTCGTGCAGTAGCCGAGGTGCAGCGTCGTGCCCGAGCGGTGCCGCAGCCGCATCACTCGCCGCCGCGCTTGATGGAGCTGCCGGCGAACGTGGGCTCGGCCGCCCCGGTGACGCCGGTCAGGTCGAGGCGGCCCGACTGGGCGTAGAACTCCACGGGGTTGCGCCACATGACCCGGTCCACGTCGTCCTCGCCGAACCCGGCGGCCAGCATCGCCTCGGCGGTCGCCAGGGTGAGCAGCGGGTCGGAGACGCCCCAGTCGGCGGCCGAGTTGACCAGCACGCGCTCCGTGCCGTACTTGCGCAGCAGCTCGACCATGCGCGGCGGCGACATCTTGGTCTCGGGATAGATGGAGAAGCCCATCCAGCAGCCGGAGCCGTGCACGAGGTCGATGGTGACCTCGTTGAGGTGGTCGACGGCGACGCGGCCCGGCTCGATGCCGGAGGCCTTGACGAGGTCGAGCGTGCGGCGGGTGCCGGCGGCCTTGTCGCGGTGCGGGGTGTGCACCAGCGCGGGCAGCTCGTGCTCGACGGCCAGGGCGAGCTGGCGCTCGAAGGCGTCGTCCTCCTCCGGGGTCATGGAGTCGTAGCCGATCTCGCCGACCGCCACCACGCGGTCCTTGTCCAGGTAGCGGGGCAGCAGGTCGAGGACGGGGCGGCAGCGCGGGTCGTTGGCCTCCTTGGGGTTGAGCGCGATCGTGGCGTGGTGGACCACGCCGAACTGGGCGGCCCGGTACGGCTCCCAGCCGAGGAGCGAGTCGAAGTAGTCGGCGAACGAGCCGGGGCCGGTGCGCGGCTGGCCCAGCCAGAAGGACGGCTCCACGACGGCCACGATCCCGGCGGCGGCCATGCGCGCGTAGTCGTCGGTGGTGCGCGAGGTCATGTGGATGTGCGGGTCGAAGATGCGCATCAGGTCTCCTCGATGGTGAGGTCACTGGTGAGACGGCTGAGCAGGGCGGCGGCGTCGCCGGGCATGGGGCGGCCGGCCGCCTCCCGCTCCTCGGCGAACGCGGCCAGCATCGCGGCCAGCTCGGCGTCGGCCCGCTCGTCCAGCCGGTCCACCTCGGCCAGCGGGACCCCCATGAACACGCACTTGAGCACCGCCTGCCGCCAGGTGGCCTGGTCGAGATGGGCGGCGTACGGGCCGAGGGCGGCGGCCAGCAGGCGGGCGTCGTTCGTGCGGATGGCGTCGCGCAGGAGGGGCACCGCGTCCGTGCCGATGGGGAGCAGGGGGAGGGCCTTGAGGACGGCGCGTTTCTCGTCGGCGTCGCCGTGGTGGTAGAGGTCGTGGGCCTCCGCGGCGACGCGGCCGGGCGGCAGGGCCGCCAGCAGCAGGGCTCTGGCGGCCTCGTCGGCGGTCCAGCCGGGCACGCCCGGCAGCGGGGCCCGGCCGGTGCGCCTTCCCGCGGCGGCGAACGAGCGGGTGAGCGTGCCGGGGCTGGCCAGCGCCTCGTCCAGCCAGGCGCCGTTCGGGGTGTCGCGGAGTGCGGCGTGCAGCCGCTCGGGTGGCATCACGTTCTGCCTCCTTCGGATTCCTGCCCGTCCTGGCGGGCGGATGCTCGCTCGGCGTCGCGGAGGAAGGCGAGGGAGCGGGCGGCGACGTCCGGGGCGGCGTGCGAGTGGCGCGGCAGCTCGACGGCGACCAGGCCGCGGTAGCCGGTGCCGGCGAGCGCGCGCAGCACCGGCGGGAAGTCGATCTCCCCCTCGCCGAACTCCAGGTGCTCGTGCGTGCCCCGGCGCATGTCGTCGATCTGGACGTTGACCAGGTACGGGCCCACCGCCGTCACGCAGTCGGGCACGGGGTCGGGCTCGTTGCAGCGGCAGTGGCCGATGTCCAGGGTGAGGCCGAAGCCGTCCGGCCCGCCGAGCTGCCGGCGCAGCGCGTGCCAGCCGGCGATCGTGTCGACGAGCATCCCCGGCTCCGGCTCGAACCCCAGCGGCACCCCGCGGGCCTCCTCCAGCACCCGCGCGCACCCGTCCACCAGCCGGTCCCAGGCCAGGTCCGGCGGCACGTGCGCCGGCCGGACCCCCGACCAGAACGACACCGCCTCCGCGCCCAGGTCGGCGCCGATGGCCACGGCCGTGCGCAGGAAGCCGACGCGCTGGTCGCGGTCGTCGTCCAGCAGCGTGGGGGCGTGCTTGCGGCGGGGGTCGAGCAGGTAGCGGGCGCCGGTCTCGACGACCACCCCGAGGCCGAGTGTCCGCAGGCGGTCGGCGACCTCGGCCACGCGCCGCGCGAGCCCGCCGGCGTAGGGGTCGAGGTGGTGGTGGTCGAGGGTGAGCGCCACGCCGGTGTAGCCGAGGCCGGCGATGACGTCGAGGGCGTCGGGGAGGCGGTGGTTGGCGAAGCCGTTGGTGCCGTAACCGAATCTGATCATGTCGGGGACAACTTCCTGGCCAGCCGGCGGGCCAGCGGGACCATCGCGGCGAGCGCCAGCCCGAGGCGGGGCGCTCCTGCCCGCGCGACCAGGGCGCCCTGGAGGGCGGGCAGGCTGACGATGCCGGCCGTGACGGCGTCCCGCACCCGCTGCGGCGACGGGTCCGCGACGGCTCGGGCTTGGGTGGTGCCGAACTGGGAGGCGTACCAGCTCGCGAGGACGGCCCGCGCGGCGGCGGCCTCGAGGTCGCGTTCGGTGCGCCGGAAGCCGGTGGCGGCCTCGGGGTCGCGTTCGGTGCGCCGGAAGGCGGCGACCTCGGGATCGTGCTCGGTGCGCCGGAAGGCGGTGGTGGCGGCCAGGGCGACGGTGCCCGCCAGGGTGGCGGCGGGGCGGTGGCGGGTGGTGCCGGAGGTCTCGCCCAGCGACAGGCCGGTGAGGAGGTAGGTGTGGGCGGCGACGGTGAGGGCGGCGGGCAGCGCGGCGGCCACGGAGCTGCCGCAGGCCGGGCGGGTGGGCGCAGGACCGCCGCCGCCCGCGAGGTCCCGGGGCCGCGTGCTTCCGCGGGCCCGGTGCCCGGGAGGTGTGCGCCCCTGGGGCGAGAGCCCTGGGGCCGCGCCCAGCAGCACGTCGAGGCCGCGGCACACCGCCATCACCAGGGGGCCGGCGCGCGTGTTCTTGGCGGCCAGATCGTACGCCCAGATCGCGCCCGCCAGCGGCACCGCGACCGCCAGGGCCCTGCGGCCGCCGGTGAGGCCGGCGATGGTGAGGCCCGCGGCGGTGAGCCCGGCGGCCACGCCGAGGGCCGTACCCGGGCGTACCCGGCCGGAGGGGATCGGGCGTTCGGGGCGTTCGGCGGCGTCGAGGTGGCGGTCGGCCCAGTCGTTGGCGGCCATCCCGGCCCAGTACAGGCAGACGGAGGAGCAGGCCAGGCCGAGCGTCCGCGGGCCGAGCGCGTGCCCGGCGGCGGCGCCCGCGGCCACGTCGCCGGGGACGGACAGGGCGGCCGGCGCCCGGACGAGCTCGGCCAGGTCCCGCAGCGCGGTCATCGACGTGCCTCTCTCACCCCGGGTCGGCCAGCGGCACTATACCGCGCACCGATCTCGGCGTCCCTCGCCCGCAGCCGTGTCGCACCCGCGCCGTCCCAGGTGACAGGCCATCTCACGCTCCTCGGGCGCGGCACGGCCGGAGGGCGTAAGTCGTTCCGCCCGATCGCGACCCACGGGCGCGACGTGGCCGGAGGGCGTAAGGCGTGCCGCCCGATCGCAACCCACGGGCGCGACGTGGCCGGAGGCTGTGAGGCGTGCGGCCCCGTCACGTCACTCGGGCGCGACGTGGCCCGTGGGCGTAAGGCGTGGCGCGCGGGGGACGGGGTCACGGGGTGTGCTCCGGGCCGAGGGCGGTGACGAGGTCGCACAGCGTCCGCCACTGGCCGGCCAGCCCGTGCGGCACCTCGCCCAGCGGGTCCTTGAAGAAGAACGCCAGCTCGGGCAGCGGCCCGGCGCGTCCCGCGCGGTGGGCGGCGGCCGTCAGCCGGGCCAGGTCCAGGACGAGGGGCGCCGCGAGCGCGGAGTCGCAGCCGTGCCAGGTGAACTCCATCCGCATGCCGGTCCCCAGGAAGCCCTCGAACGTGACCAGGTCCCACGCGGTCTTGAAGTCCCCCAGGTCCTCCAGGTAGTCGATGCGGGTCTCGCCCTGCGGCAGGTAGCCGAGCGTCTCGGGCAGCACGCGCTGCTTGCTGGCGGACTTGGCGGCGTTCGCGCCCGGCCGGGCCAGGTTGGCGCCGTCGCCGCCGCCCAGCAGGTTGATGCCCGACCAGGTGCGCACCTTGAGGTTGCGCTGGGCGAACATGGGCGCGAGCACCGACTTGACCAGCGTCTCCCCCGTCTTGCCGTCGTGCCCGGCGTACGGCAGGCCCCGCTCGCGGGCGAGCTCGTCGAGCGCGGGCAGGCGGGCGCCCGTCGAGGGGGTGAAGTCGACGTACGGGCAGCCGGCGGACAGGGCGGCGTAGGCGGCCAGCGAGCTGGGCGGCAGCACCGGCTCGGCGGCGGGGGGCGGGCCGGACAGGGCGGCGCGGAGCTCTCGCAGTGAGGCGTGGGCGGGGTGCGGGGGCGGGACGGGTTCGGTGGTCGAGACGTTGATGACGACGACGCGGTCCAGGTCGTGGTGGCGGCGGAAGCGGTCGAGGTCGGCGGCGATGGCGCGGGCGGTCTCCGCCTGGGTGGCGGCGGCGGGCAGCGGCCGTACCTGCTGCTCGACGGCGGCCAGGTCGTCCTTCACGGCCAGCGCGAGCGCGGCCGGCACCACCCCCGAGCCCGCCAGCTCGGCGGCCTTCTTCTCCAGCGGGACGGAGGTGACGTCGTGCCCGCCGAAGACGAGGTCGCCGATGCCGGGGTGGATGCGTTCGCGCAGGGCGGGCGTCTCCAGGACGCAACCGGTCGGCGCGGCCAGGCCCGCGCGGATGGCGAGGGCTCCGATCACGCTCGTGACGGCGACCGATCCGCGTGCGCCGATCAGCCAGGTTCCCGTTCTCATGTGGTCTCCTTCGCGGCCGGGACGCGCCCCGTCCCGGGGGGTGTTCAGCGTCGAAGGCCGAGGAGGGCGGGGCGGCCCGCCAGCCGGTGAACCGCGTGATCGGCCTGTGTCACGCGTCCTCCATAAGGGTCGGGCGGCTGCGGGGAGCCGCACACGTCATGATCGGACTTGTGACCAGGATCCGCTCGAAAGGGCCGTCGTTCAAGCGGGGCCGGGGCTCGTTCTGGCTCTGAGGGTCGAAAAGCCGGTGCCGGTGCGGCACGCGCCGGTGGAGTCAGCCCTTCAGGCCGCCGCTGAGCAGGTCCAGGCGCCAGAAGCGCTGCAGGAACAGCAGCAGTGCGATGAGCGGGATCACCGACACGGCCGCGCCCACGATGGCGATGCTGTAGAGCGCGGGCTCCGAGGAGCCCTTGGCCAGGAGGGTGTAGAGGCCGACGGTGATGGGGAACCTCGACTCGTCCGACAGCATGATGTACGGCAGCAGGAAGTTGTTCCACGTCCCCACGAACTGCAGCATGAAGATCGTCACCATGCCGGGGAGCATCATGGGCAGCCCGATGGTGCCGAGGATGCGGTACTCGCTGGCCCCGTCGATCCTGGCCGCCTCCAGCGTGGCGTCCGGGACGGAGGACAGGGCGTACACGCGGGCCAGGTAGATGCCGAACGGCGAGATGAGGCTGGGCAGCAGGACGGACCAGTAGCTGCCGACCAGGTTCGTCTCCGACATGATCAGGTACTGCGGGATGGCCAGCGTCATGCCGGGCACGAGCACCCCGGCCAGGATGGCGTAGAACAGCACGGTGCGGCCGCGGAAGTCGTACTTGGCCATGGCGTAGCCGGCGAGGGTGGAGATGAGGGTCGAGGCGGCGGAGCCGGCCACGGCGTACAGGGCGCTGTTGGCCGCCCAGAGGAGGAAGCGGCCGTCGCCGTAGGCGAACAGGTCGCGCAGGTTGTCCAGCAGGCCGGTGCCGGGGGCGAAGGTGAAGGTGGAGAAGAGCTCGCCGCTGGCCTTGGTGGCGGCGACGATCACCCAGGCGACCGGCACCAGGCAGTAGAGGGCGCCGACGAGCAGGACGAGGGTGGGCAGGAGCTTGGCGCGCTGGTGCGGGAGCAGATGCGTGCGCGTGGTCATGACAGGCCTCCGGAGGCGCGCTTCTGGGTGACCTTCAGGAGCACGACCGAGACGACGAGGGTGCCGGCGGCCAGGATGACGGAGGCGGCCGAGGCCAGGGGGAGGTCGTCGCGGATGAAGGCGTCGCGGTAGATGTGCATCAGCGGGACCCAGGTCTGGGAGATCTCGGTGGTCATCGGGGCGAGCGTGGTCGGCTCGCCGTACACCTGGAGGGTGCCGATGAGCGCGAACAGGCCGGTGAGCACGAGCGCGGGCGACACCAGCGGGATCTTGACGTGCCAGGCGATGCGCCACTCGGAGGCGCCGTCGATGCGGGCGGCGTCCGACAGCTCGGCCGGGATGCCGCGCAGCGACGTGAAGATGATGATCATGTTGAAGCCGACGCCGCCCCACACCGCGATGTTGGCCAGCGACGGGTAGATGCCGTCCCCGGCCAGGAACGGGATCTCGCCCAGCCCCAGCTCCCTGGTGAGGTAGCTGAAGGGGCTGGTGGAGGGCAGGTACATGAAGCCCCACAGGAGCGAGGCCGTCACGCTGGGGATGGCGTACGGCAGGAAGATCGCCGTACGCGCGAACCGGCGGCCGCGCGCGCCCGCGTAGTCGAGCAGCAGCGCGAACAGCAGCGCCAGCCCGAGCGTGAGCGGCACGCTGATCAGCCCGTAGAGCGTGAGCCTGCCGAAGCCGGCCCAGAACTCGGAGTCGGTGAGGATCCTGGCGTAGTTGTCGAGGCCGACGAAGACCTCCTGGCGGGTGCCGAAGATGCCCTTGCCGGTCAGCCGCAGGCCGCGGGCGCTGAGGTAGATCGCGTACCCGATGGGCACGGCCAGGAAGGCCAGGAACAGCAGCACGGCGGGGGCGATGAACAGGTACGGCGCCCGCGACCCGCGGCGGGCGCCGTTGACGTCCGTCATGGGCCGGCGACCTTGAAGCCGGTGGCCTTCATGTCGTCCACGACGACCTGCTGCGTCTTCTGCAGCGCCTGGAGGAGGGGCGTCTTGTCGCGGACGGCGGCGGCCATGGCGTCCTGGAAGGCGCTCTGCGCGGTGCCGACGTTCGGGCCCCAGCTGATGTGCGGGATCGTGCGCTGCGCGGCCTTGGTGGCGACCTGCCAGTAGTCCTTCTGGTTCGCCACCAGCTTGGGCGGCTCGCTGGCGGCGGTGGCCTGCTGGCCTGCCAGCGACGCCGGGTACTCGCCGGCGGCGATCTGGATGTCGTAGGCGGTCTTGTCGGTGTTCATCCACTTGGCGAACGTGGCGGCGGCCTGGGTGTGCTTGGAGTTCTTGGTGACGGCGATGGCGCTGCCGCCCTGGAAGGCCACCCGGTCGTCGCCCTCGGTCCACTGGGGCAGCGGCGCGATGGCCCAGTCGCCCGCCTGCTTCTCGGCGATGCCGTACAGCACGCCGGGGGCCCACAGGGCGCTCGGCCAGCTCAGGATGTTGCCCTTGTTGAGCTGGTTGTTCCATTCGGGGGTGAGCAGCGGCTGGGCCTTGACCAGGTCCTTGTCGATGAGGCCCTGCCAGTAGGCGGCCACCTCGGTCGAGGCGGTGTCGGCGATGCCCACCGTCCAGGTCTGGTCCTGGACCTTCCACCAGGTGGCGCCGGCCTGCTGGGCGAGCCCGGCGAAGTTGCCGAACTCGGCGGGGGCGAACGTGGCCAGGTAGGCGTCGGGGTCCTTCTTGCGGACGTCGGCGGCCACGGTGGCGAACTCCTGCCAGGTCTTCGGCACGGAGATCTTCAGCTCGTCGAAGCGTTTCTTGTTGTAGACCATGACCATCGGCCCGACGTCCTGCGGCACGCCGTAGACGGCGCCGTCGAAGCTGGTCAGCGACCACACCTCGGGCGTGAAGGCGTCCTTGACGTCGGCGGTGTGGGCGGAGATGTCGGCCAGCGCCCCGGCGACGATCATGGCGGGGATCGTCTGGTACTCCAGGCAGGTGGCGTCGGGGGCGTTGCCCGCCCGGCTCGCCGTGAGCAGCTTGGTCGCGGTGTCCGTGCCGCCGCCGGCGTCGGTGTGCTTGACCTGGATGTCCGGATGGGCCTTGTTGAACGCCGCGACCTTGTCCTTCTGGCCCATGCCCCAGCACCAGAAATTCAGCGTGACCGGCCCCGTCTGCGCCGCCTGCGTCGCGGCGGCCCCATCGCCCGCGCCCGTGCCCGTGCCCGACGAGCAGGCGGCCAGGACGACGGCCAGTCCGAGCGCCGTGATCGAGCCGGAGACCCCACTGATACGCATCCGCGTCTCCTTCCGTGCAAAGTTCCAGAGATGGCTTTGCAGGGAAGCCAACTTAGAGAAGAAGTGAGGTGGATGTCACTACTTGTGCACAAATTTCGTGGGTGTTATGTGATCGGCAGCGCGTGTTAGCTTTGCAGCGAAGCTAACGAGAGGGAGGCTGGCGCTGATGGTGGTGGGGCCCCGAAGATGGGGCGGCATGTGGGACGCCTTGCCCGACGCCGCGCGCTCCATCGTCAAGGAGCTGATCATCCACGGCCCCCAGTCCAGGACCGCGCTGGCCAAGACCCTGCACCTGTCCACCGGCAGCCTGACCCGGCTGACCAAGCCCCTGATCGACGCCGGGCTCCTGGTCGAGGGCGAGGTGGTGCACGACCCGGTCAACGGCCGCCCGACCCGGCCGCTGGACGTGGCCGCCGCCGAGCACCGCTTCCTGGGCCTCAAGCTGACCGCGGACCGCGTGCACGCGGTCGTCACCGACCTGCGCGCCGAGGTGATCGCGGGCCGCGACGAGCCGATCACCGACCACAGCCCCGAGGCCGTGTGCCGCCAGGCGCGCGGGCTGCTGGACGAGCTGGCCGGCGGCCGGCCGGTGGCGGCCGGGATCACGCTCGGGGGCAACAACCGCGCCTCGGCCGGGGTCGGCGGCGAGCGGCTGGTGGACGCGCCGTACCTGGGCTGGGAGCAGGTGGAGCTGAAACCGCTGATGGAGCGGGCGCTGGGCGTGCCGTGCGTGGTGGAGAACGACGTCGCGGCGCTGGCGCACCAGCACCACTGGTTCGGGCCGGGACGCGGGCTGCGCGACTTCGCGCTGGTCACGATCGGGGCCGGCATCGGGTACGCGCTCATCGTGCACGACCACCTGGTGGCCGCCTCGGAGGCGGACCTGGGCATGTTCGCGCACCTGGTGCTGCGCTCCGGCGGGCCGATGTGCCCGGAGGGACATCGCGGGTGCGCGGCGGCGTACCTGTCGAGCGGGTCGATCGAGGCCGCCGCCGGGCTGGCGCTGCGGCGGGAGGTCGGCTACGACGAGGTCATGCGGCTGGCCGCGGCCGGCGACCGGGTGTGCCGCGCCCTCGTCCGCGAGGCCGCGCACGCCCTGGGCAGGCTCATCGCGCTGGTCGCGACGGTCTCCATGGTCAAGACCGTGGTCCTGGCGGGCGAGGGCGTCGAGCTGGCCCGCCTCGCCAAGGACGACTTCGCCCAGGCCCTGGCCGCCCACCGGCGCGACGTGCCCGGCTCGGTGAACGTGGTCGTCGAGGCCGACGACTTCCGCGAGTGGGCGCGCGGCGGCGCCGTCGTGGCCATCCAGAGTTTCGTCACCGGCAGCGACTGAGGAGGACATCACAGGTGAAGCGGCACTCGGCCAGGCTCGACGACCTCTGGGTCGGCGTGAACTTCTGGTCCAGGGCGGGCGGGCCGCGCATGTGGCGCGACTACGACCCCGACGTCGTCTCCGCGGAGCTGGCGGTCATGCGCGAGCACGGCATGACCGTCACCCGGAGCTTCTTCTACTGGCCCGACTTCATGCCCACCCCCGACACCCTCGACGAGCGGCTCGTCGCCCGCTACGCCGACTTCCTCGACCGGCACCAGGCGCTCGGCATGCGCACGATCCCGACGTTCATCGTCGGCCACATGTCCGGGCAGAACTGGGACCCCGCCTGGCGGCAGGGCCGCGACCTGTTCGGCGACGTGTGGTTCGTGGCCCGCCAGGCCTGGTACGTCCGCGAGCTGACGGCCCGCTTCAAGGACCACCCGGCCGTGGCCGCCTGGCTGCTGACCAACGAGGTCCCCATCTACGGCGACTGGCGCTCGCGCGGCATCGGCACCCTCGACCACGAGCAGGTGACGAGCTGGGCGCAGATCCTCATCGACGCCGTCCGCGCCGGCGGCGGCACCCAGCCCGTCTCGATCGGCGACGGCGCCTGGGGCGTGGAGGTCACCGGCAACGACAACGGCTTCCGGGTGCGCGAGCTGGCCGGGCTGGTCGACTTCCTCGGCCCGCACGTCTACCGCATGGAGACCGACCCCGTACGCCAGCACCTCGGCGCCGCGTTCGTGTGCGAGCTGCTCGACCTCGGCGGCAAACCGGTGATCATGGAGGAGTTCGGCCTCACCAGCGACTACACCAGCGAGACGAACGCGGCCCACTACTACCGGCAGGTCCTGCACAACACCCTGCTGGCGGGCGCGACGGGCTGGCTGGCCTGGAACAACACCGACTACGACGACCTGTGGGAGGCCGAGCCGTACAGCCACCACCCGTTCGAGATGCACTTCGGGCTGGTGGACTCCTCCGGGCGGCCGAAGGCGCAGGCCCGGGAGGTGCGCGACTTCGCGGCCCTGATCGAGCGGGTGGACCTGCGGCGCTGCGCCCGCCCCGACGCGCAGGCGGCGCTGGTCGTCTCGTCGTACCTGGAGAGCCGTTACCCGTTCACGCAGCCCGGGGACGCCACGGTCGTCTTCGACGTCTGCCGGCAGGCGTACGTGGCGGCCCGCGAGGCCGACCTGGCGGTCGGCGTGGCCAGGGAGAAGGACGGCATCCCCGACGACTGCCGGCTGTACCTGCTGCCGTCGGCCAAGCAGCTCACGGCGCCCGGCTGGCGCGCGCTGCTGGAGCGGGCCCGCGCCGGCGCCACCGTGTACGCCTCCTGGTTCGCCGGCGAGCACGCCAACCAGCGCGGATCCTGGTGGCCGGGCCTGGACGAGCTGTTCGGGGTGCGCAAGCAGTCGCGGTACGGCCTGGTCGAGCCCATCCCCGGGGACCGGCTCACGCTCACCATGACCGCGGCGCTGGGCGACCTCCAGGCCGGCGACGAGCTGGTCTTCCCGGTGGCGGGGAACGCGAACTCCCGCTCGTACCTGCCGGTCGAGCCGGACGGGGCGCAGGTGCTGGCCCGCGACGCCGAGGGCCGGCCGGCGCTGCTGCGGCACGCCGTCGGGGCCGGGTGGATGGTGCTGGCGACGTACCCGCTGGAGTACATGGCCGCGATCACGCCGCACGCCAACCCCGAGCCCACCTGGCGCCTGTACCGGGCGCTGGCCGCCGAGGCGGGGGTGGAGACGGCCGTCTCGTTCGAGACGCCGCTGGTCAGCGCCGCGCTCATGCGGCACGAGGACGGCCGCGTGTTCGTGTGGTGCGTCAGCCAGTCCGACGCGGAGATCAAGGCCGCGCCGTCCGTGCGCGGCGGGGTGCTGCGCGACGAGGACGGCGCCCCGGTCAGCGTCGTGGAGCTGCCGCCGTACGGGGTGCGCGTGCTGGAGCTGGCATGAGGATCACCGACGTCGAGGTGCTGGTCACCTGTCCGGGACGCAACTTCGTGACGCTGCGCGTCCACACCGACGAGGGCGTGTACGGGCTCGGCGACGCCACCCTCAACGGCCGCGAGCTGGCCGTCGCCGCCTACCTGCGCGACCACGTGGCGCCCTGCCTGATCGGCCGCAACCCGTTCCAGATCGAGGACATCTGGCAGTTCCTCTACCGC
Organism: Nonomuraea sp. GTA35; assembly: GCF_041950525.1. NCBI lineage: Bacteria > Bacillati > Actinomycetota > Actinomycetes > Streptosporangiales > Streptosporangiaceae > Nonomuraea > Nonomuraea sp. GTA35. The sequence continues at coordinate 139,878 of NZ_JBGNUV010000002.1, forward strand.
GGCGCCTACTGGCGGCGCGGCCCCGTCACGATGACCGCGATCGGCGCGGTGGACATGGCGCTGTGGGACATCAAGGGCAAGGCGCTGAACGTCCCCGTCTACGAGCTGCTGGGCGGCGCGAGCAGGACCGGCGTCCTGGTGTACGGGCACGCCAGCGGCCACAGCGCCGGCGAGGCCGTGGAGGCGGTCGGGCGTTACCTGGACCTGGGGTACAAGGCGGTCCGCGTGCAGGCCGGGGTGCCGGGGTTGTCCGGCACGTACGGCGTGGGCAGGGGCGAGCTGTTCTACGAGCCCGCCGAGGCCGGGCTGCCCGCCGAGGACGTCTGGAGCACCGAGAAGTACCTGGCCATGGTGCCGTCGCTGTTCGAGCGCGTGCGCGCGGAGTACGGCGACGAGGTGCACCTGCTGCACGACGCCCACCACCGGCTCACCCCGATCCAGGCGGGCCGGCTGGGGCGCGACCTGGAGCCGTACCGGCTGTTCTGGCTGGAGGACGTGGCGCCCGCCGAGCAGCAGGAGGCCTTCCGGCTGATCCGGGGGCACACCACGACGCCGCTCGCGGTCGGGGAGATCTTCAGCACCATCCACGACGCGACGCTGCTGCTGCGCGAGTACCTCATCGACTACCTGCGGATGACGGTGGTGCACGGCGGCGGGATCACCCATCTGCGCACGGCCGCGGCGTACGCGGACGTGCACCAGGTGCGGACCGGCTGCCACGGCGCCACCGACCTGTCGCCCGTCGCGATGGCCGCCGCGCTGCACTTCGACCTGTCCATCCCGAACTTCGGCATTCAGGAGTACATGCGGCACACCGCCGAGACCGACGAGGTCTTCCCGCACGCCTACACCTTCTCCGGCGGTTACCTGCATCCGGGGGACGCGCCGGGGCTGGGCGTGGACTACCGGGACGACCTGGCGGAGCGGTTCCCGTACCAGCGGGCCTACCTGCCGGTCAGCCGGCTGGAGGACGGCACCATGACCAACTGGTGAGCCTCACGCGCGGGTGCGCGCCATGAGCAGGGCGACGTCGTCCTCGGCGGGGCCGTCGCCCACGACGGCGCCGATCACGGCGGCGCACAGGCTCTCCAGCGTCGGCAGCGTCGCCGCGCCGGCCAGGGCCGTGCCCAGCCTGGCCATCCCCGCGTCGAGGTCGGCCTGGCGCGTCTCGATCAGGCCGTCGGTGTAGAGGGCGAGCACGGTCCCGGCGGCCAGGTGGAGGTCGTGCGACTCGAACGAGCCCAGCCCGAGGCCGATCGGGGTGCCGCTGGGCAGCGGCGGGAACGTCACCTCGCCCGCCGGGGTCACCACCGCGGGCGGCGGGTGCCCGGCGGCGGCCATGGTGCAGCGCCGGGTCGCGGCGTCGTAGACCGCGTACAGGCAGGTGGCGCCCGTGACGTCGAGATCGCCGCAGGCGTCGTCGGCCACCAGCCGGTCGAGGTGCGCGAGCAGCTCGTCCGGGGGCAGCTCCAGGTACGACAGCGTGCGCACGGCGGTGCGCAGCCGGCCCATGGTGGCGGCGGCGTGGATGCCGTGGCCGGTCACGTCGCCGACGACCAGGGCGATCCGGGCGCCGGGCAGGCGGATGGCGTCGTACCAGTCGCCGCCGACGCCCTCGTGCACGCCGGAGGGCAGGTAACGGGAGGCCACCTCGACGGCGGCGCCGCCGCACAGGGCCCGCGGCAGCAGGTCGCGCTGCAGCGCCAGCGCGGTGGTGCGCTCGCGCGTGTACTGGCGCGCGTTGTCCAGGCTCAGCGCGGCCCGGGCGACCAGCTCCTCGGCCAGGACCAGGTCGTCCCTGGTGAACGGGGCCGGGTTGGCGTTGCGGACGAACACGGCCACGCCCAGGATGTCGCCGCGCGCCTCCAGCGGGACGATGATCAGGGTGTGCATGCCGGTGCCGTGGATGATCCGCGCCCGGTCCGGGTCCCGGGCGAGCCAGGTGCCGGGCGAGGTGTCCAGCACGGCCTCGAAGTGCGGCCGCCGCGTGGCCAGCACCTCCGTGAACGGGGAGCCGGGCGGCACGAACACGGCCTCCCCGAGCGCCCACAGCGACTCGGGGATCCCGTCGTGGACGGAGGCGACGCCGGCCCGCCGGAAGACAGGGATGCTGGCTTCCGTGGCGGCCAGGCGCTGCAGCGGCTCGGCGTCGGGGAGCGTCGCATCGGACAGGTCGACGGTCACGTAGTCGGCCAGGACCGGCACGGCCAGGTCGGCCAGCTCCTGCGCGGTCTTCCTGATGTCGAGCGTGCTGCCGATGCGCACGCTGGCCTCGCGCAGCAGGGCCAGGCGGTCTCTCGCCCTGCTGCGGCTGATGTCCAGGGCCAGCGAGCACACGCCCAGCGGCTGCCCGTCCAGGCCCTCCAGGCGGAACAGCGAGGTGGACAGCGTACGTTCCTCGCGCCTGTCGGGTGAGGCCCAGCGGGCCTCGCGGTCGATCATGGGGGTGCCGTCGGCGAGCACCTTGCGCATCGCCTCCTGCGCGGCCTCGGTGTCCGTGCCCGGGATGGGGTCCGTCAGGGAGCGGCCGACGCGGTAGTGGGGGAAGACGCTTTCCAGGTGCTCGGCCGCCGCGTTCAGCCAGACGCAGCGCAGCTCCCCGTCCCAGATGGCCATGGCGACGGGGAAGTGGCTGATGAGCGCCTCCAGCAGGGAGCCCGTGCCGCCGGACAGGTCGTCGGCGACGGGGACGGCCGAGACGAGCCAGGACTCCCCCGCCCGCGCGGTGGCCAGCGGGGCGATCTCGGCGCGCACGACGATCCGTTCGCCGTCCCGCCGCCGCACCTCCACCAGCCCGGCCTTCGTCTCCCGCGTACCGGGCCACTCGCCGCCGGACGGCCGGACGGGCGGCCCTCGGTCCGGGGCCGCGCGGGTGCCCGGCTGCTCGGGGCCGGCGGGCAGGAGGAGGGTCGTCACCGGGCGGCCGAGGATGTCGGCGGCGGGGTAGCCGGTGAGCTCCTCGGCGGCCCGCGTCCAGCCGATCATGACGCCCTCGCCGTCGATCACGGCGACCGCCGGAAACGCGTCTCTTGTGTCGCTGCCGGGTGCGCCCATGTCATCACCCATCCGTGCTCGTGAGCGAGCCTCACCGAGCCCCAGAATAGCCGCGCCCACCTGCGACAACCCTCCCTTGACCAAGCCTTGTCCCGACATGTGTGGATAGGTCGGCGCGGTTTCGCCGCCGCCCCACCTGTCGCGCAGGGGGTCAGCCTGAGTTCGCCGCGCACCGCCAGGCCGCGTCGCGCAGGGCGTCAGCCGGAGCTGGCCGCGCGCCGCCACGCCGCGTCGCGCAGGAGGCGCAGGCCGTTGAGGCCGACCAGGACCGTGGAACCCTCGTGGCCGGCCACGCCCAGGGGCAGCGGCAGGTCGCCGAACAGGTCCCAGGCGACCAGGACGCCGATGAACGTGGCGGCGATGACGAGGTTGGCCACGACCAGGCGGCGGGCCCTGCGGGCCAGGGCGAGCACGGCGGGCACGGCGGCCGGCTCGTCGCGGGTGAGCACGGCGTCGGCGGTGTCCAGGGCCAGGTCCGAGCCGGTGCCGCCCATGGCCAGGCCGATGTGGGCGGCGGCCATGGCGGGCGCGTCGTTGACGCCGTCGCCGATGAGGGCCAGGCGGCCGCCGTTCGCCTGGAGGTCGTGCACCGCGGCCACCTTGTCCTCGGGCAGCAGCCCCGCGCGGACGTCGCCGATGCCGACCTCGGCGGCGACCCTGCGGGCGGCCGGGGCGTTGTCCCCGGTGAGCAGCACCGGCGGGGCCGCGGTCAGGTCCCGCAGGCGCGCGACGGCTCCGGCGGCTCCCGGCCGCACGCGGTCGGACAGGGCGAGCACGCCCGCCGGCACCCCGTCCACCAGCACCACGACCGCGCTGAGACCATCGTTCTCGAGCTCGGCGACGACGCCCTCCACCTCGCTGGCGACCGGGCCCCGCACCGCGCCGCCGGCCTCGCCGGCCCGGCCGGGACCCCCGCCCTCGGCACCTGAGACCGGAGCCGGGCTCGCGGCCGGGCCCGTCAGCAGCCGGGCGGGGCTGCCGACCTCGACCAGGCGTCCGCCGACCAGGGCGCGGACGCCTCGCCCTGGCGCCGAGCCGAACTCCTCGGCCTCCGGGATCGCCAGCCCCGCCTCCCGCGCGGCCCGCACCACCGCACGGCCGAGCGGATGTTGCGAGCCGACCTCCGCCGCAGCCGCCAGGGCGAGCAGCTCGTCCTCCCCCATGCCCGCACCTGCCAGCCCGCGGACGGCACCGAGCTGCGGCCGCCCCTCGGTCAGCGTGCCGGTCTTGTCGAAGGCCGTCCGGTCGACGGTGCCGAGCCGTTCCATGACCACGGCGGACTTGACCAGGACCCCGTGCCGGCCGGCGGTGGCGATCGCGGCCAGCAGCGGCGGCATGGTGGCCAGCACCACCGCGCACGGCGAGGCCACGATCATGAACGTCATCGCGCGCAGCAGGCTGTCCTGCGGCGGCACGCCCCACAGCAGCGGGACCGCGAACAGCGCGACGGTCGCCGCGACCATGACCACGGAGTAGCGCTGCTCCACCTTCTCGATGAACAGCTGCGTCCTGGCCTTGGTCGCGCTCGCCCGCGCCACCAGGGACACGATCCGCGCGATCACGGTGTCCGACGCGGGCCGGGTGACCCGTACGCGCAGGGCGCCGGTGCCGTTCAGGGTGCCCGCGAAGACCTCGTCGCCCGGCCCCTTGTCCACGGGCAGCCCCTCGCCGGTGATGCCGGCCTGGTCCACCTCGCTGACGCCGCCGACCACCTGCCCGTCGGCGCCGATCCGCTCGCCGGGGCGTACCAGGATCAGGTCGCCGACCTCGAGAGCCGACGCCTCCACCGGCTCCTCCCCCGCGCCGGTGAGCCGGGTGGCGCGGTCGGGGGCCAGGTCGAGGAGGCCGCGTACGGAGTCCTCGGTGCGCTTGGTGGCGACGGCCTCCAGCGCGCCGGAGGTGGCGAAGATGACGATGAGCAGCGCCCCGTCGAAGACCTGCCCGATGGCCGCGGCGCCGATCGCCGCGACGACCATGAGCAGGTCCACGTCCAGCGTCCGCTCGCGCAGGGCGCGCAGCCCCGACCAGCCGGGCTCCCAGCCGCCGGCGGCGTAGCAGGCCAGGTAGAGCCCCCACCACAGCCAGGGCGGCGCGCCCGCCAGCTGGGCGGCCCCGCCGAGCGCGAACAACGCGGTCGCCGCCGCGGCCCAGCGCACCTCGGGCAGCGTCCACGCGCCCCGCCACCACGACGGTGCGGCGCGGCCCGGGGCCGAAGGTCGGCCGGGGCTGCCGGGGCGCGGTCGCGAGGCGACTCTCAGATCAGTATCCACGCGTGGCATCGTATATGCGCATACACGCAGATACGCAAGCAGGGAGGCTTGGAGCTATGCTGGCGGCATGCACACGTCGCTGCCGGACTTCGACATGCCCACCGAGGAGCAGGTGCATCTGGCCGCGGAGTCGTTCCGGCTCCTGTCCGACCCCACCCGGATCAAGATCCTCTGGGCCCTGCTGCAGGGCGAGTCCTCCGTGGCCTGCCTGGCCGAGCTGGCCGACGCCGCCCCCGCCGCGGTCAGCCAGCACCTGGCCAAGCTGCGCCTGGCGGGGCTGGTCAAGGGGCGGCGGGAGGGCACGTTCGTCTACTACACCGCGGCCGACGAGCACGTGCGCCGGCTCCTCACCCAGGGCCTGTACCACGCCGACCACATCGACCGGGAAGAGCCCGCCGGGCACGCCCCCGCCACCCGCCACGCCTGACCGCCCCGGTCGAGCGCGATGGCGCCACGTTCTCCGAAGAACGGCCCGCGGGATCCAGGAGGCGATGCGGCAGCCCGCTACCGGCCGGCCCAGGACGGGAGCCGGAGAGGACGCCGACGTTTGCCGATCTCCAGGGGGGAAAGCTGGAACAGGGCCCGCGGACTTCTCCCCGGCCCTCGGCGGGCAGAATGGTCATGGTTTTCGAGTTCGAACTACGGTGTCCCATCACGGCCGACCTCGGCCTGATCAGGGATCTGGTGCGCCTGCACGGCCGCCACAGCGGCCTACCGGACCGGCGGCTCGAGGATCTGGTGCTGGCCGTGAACGAGGCGGTCACCAACGTGCTGGACCACGGCGGCAAGGCGGGCATCGTCACCGCGCGCGCCACCGACGGCCAGGTCGTCGTGGACGTCCTCGACTTCGCCGGCCTGCTGACCCACGACCACCTCGCCGCGGCCGAGCTCGACCACACGGCCTCCAGCGGCTACGGCCTGTGGGTGATCCAGCACCTGTGCGACGAGGTCGTGCTGGAACGCGGCGAGCGGGGCTCGCTGCTGAGCCTGCGGGTACGCGACCGGAGCCCGGCGCAGGGCCCGGCGAACGCCCCCGTGAACAGCCCGGCGCACGGCAGGGACCGGGACGGAGGCCGCAGCCTGCAGACGGCCAGGAGCTGATCGCCCGCCGCGTCGATCCGGAGCTAGGTTCGACGTATGCGGAACACAGGAACGGGCCCCGGCCCGATCACCCCTGACGGATCCCCCGTCGAGTTCTACAGCAGGCTCAGGGCCGGCGCCGAGCCCGAGATCGTCGCGCAGGTGACCCCGCCCGCCGGCTCCGTGCTGGAGCTGGGCTGCGGCGTCGGCAGGGTCACGCACCCGCTGATCGACCTGGGCTTCGACGTGGTGGCCGTGGACGAGTCCCCCGAGATGCTGGCGCGGGTGCGCGGCGCGCGCACGGTGGCCGCCCGGGTGCAGGAGCTGCGGCTCGGCGAGCGCTTCGACACGGTGATGCTGGCCTCCCAGCTGGTGAACACGGCCGACGACGCCTCCCGGCACGCGCTGCTGGCGGCCTGCACGCGGCACGTCAAGCCGGGCGGCGCGGTGCTGATCCAGTGGATGCCGGCCGAGGCGCACGACCGCTGGCACGTGGGCATGGGCCGCCAGGACGGCGACGTCTCGATCACGATGGCGGCCGTCCAGGAGGTGTCGCCCGGCGTCTTCCACGCGACCATGCGGTACACGTACGGCGAGGACGGCGAGGAGCAGGTGTGGACCCAGTCGTTCTCCTCCAGGCGGCTCACCGACGGGGAGCTGGCCGCCGCGCTGGAGGCCGAGGGGCTGCGGCTGGACCGCTTCCTCACCGAGGACCGCACGTGGGTGGTGGCCGTCCCCGCGTGATCACCGGACCGAACGCCTTTACGATGTAGATCCAATTATTCCAGAAATACTGGAAAATGCTGGGACGGCTGGTACAGTCGCGCCATGAGTGACCGGCTGGACGATCTCGAACGGCGGATCGACGAGCTGCGGGCCGGCGTGCGCAAGGCGATGCGGGTCAGGGACGGCGCGACCGCCCGCCTCCTGCGGGCCGAGCTGCGCAGCGCGGAGCGCGCCTGGGACGCCCTGGTCAGCGGCCGGCAGCCGCAGGCCAAGGAGGAGCCGCCGACACTGGTCACCGTGCGCGAGCAGGTGCATCAGGGGCTGCGGCTGCTGGGGGCGGCCGCCCAGCCCCGGCTGATCGTGGCCGTCAGCGACGCGTTCTTCGGCGGCACCATCCGCAGCAGCCAGCTCACCAGCGTGCGCAGGGACGAGGAGCGCTCGTTCCGGTCCTCACCGTTCGGGCGGCCGTACTACCTGTGCGCCGCGCTCACCGACCGCCTCTCCCCCGCCCGCGGCCTGCTCACGCTCAGCACCTGGCCGCTGGAACGGCGCGTGGTCGGCCCGCTCAGCCCCCGCGTCGACTTCCTGACCTGCGCCATCGCCGTGGCGGAACAGGACTCCGACGACGAGCGGGCGCAACGCTTACTGGTCAGGATGGCCAGGAACATCCCGGGCGCCGGCGACGGCACGCTCGGCCCGCCGGACCCCGCGCGGGTGGCCGAGGCGGCCCGCGCCGAGCTGCGCGTGCACGCGGATCGCGACACGCGGGATCGCGCCGAGCTGGCAGAACGCGCCACAGCGCAGCTCGGTGACGCCGCGCGGCTGTTCGGCGCCGCTACGCTGAGCACGATCAAGAAGGAGAAGGCCAAGTGAGCGGCTTGAAGCGCGAAGGCGACCACGTGTACCGGCTGGAGGCGTTGCGGGGCACCACGCCGCAGCAGCCACACGACGCGCGCGCCATCGCGGCCCTGGCCGCGAACCCCGGCTGCACCCGCCGCGCCCTCATGGACGGCGCCGGCATCGCCAAGGACGCCGCCGCCCGGCACCTCGGGTTCCCGGCGCCGTTCGGCCAGTCGCCGTTCGCGATCACGCGCGGCAACATGTTCGAGGCGCTGGTCAAGGCCGACGGCTGCGCGGAGCTGCTGCGCATGCTGCGCGAGGTGCTCGGCCTGCCCGTCGCCGAGGTGTCCTACCACGACGTGGAGAACGTCGGCGCCCACCTGCGCCATGCGCACACCAGGGCGCTGTTCGACCGGGCGGCGCGCGAGGGCCAGGACGCGGGCACCCTGTACGACCACCCGCTGCTCAGCCTGCAGATCGCCGGCCACACCGCCTACCTGGAGCCGGACGTGGTGGCCTTCCAGCTCGGCGGGCGCTTCCACATCGTGGAGATCAAGTCGTTCGCGGTCATCGACGGGCAGGCCGACCCGTCGGCGGTGGCCGCGGCCGCGCGGCAGGCGGCGGTGTACGTGCTGGCGCTGCGCAACCTGCTGGAGGAGCTGGGCCACGACCCGCTGCAGGTCTCCCACGATGTGGTGCTGGTCTGCCCGGAGAACTTCGCCAACCGGCCGGTCGCGACCCTGGTCGACGTGCGCAAGCAGCTCGCGGTGCTGCGCCGCCAGCTCGCCCGGATGACCTCGCTCGACCGGCTGCTCGACGGGCTGCCCGACGATCTCACCTTCGACCTGCGGCCCGACGAGGACGGCCGGCCGACCAGGCCGGTGGCCGAGCTGGCCGACGCGCTGCACAGGACCACCGCCCGTTACGCGCCCGACTGCCTGTCCACGTGCGACCTGTGCTTCTTCTGCCGCGACGAGGCCCGGCAGGAGGGCGCGTCCGACCTGCTGGGCCGGCAGGTGCGCGACGAGCTGGGCGGGGTCGCCTCGGTGGCCGAGGCGCTGGGCCTGGCCGACGGGTCCCGCGACCCGGCCGAGGGGCAGGAGGAGATCGCCCGGCTGCTCCGCAACGCCGAACGCCTGCGCAGGGAGTGCCTGAATTGAGCCCGCCGCCGAAGCCGCCGACCGCCCGCCCGTCGCGGAGACGCCCGACATGAGCCTGCTGACCTCGCTAGCCCGGCTGCGCGCCCTGGACGAGGGCATCGCGCAGCCCGTCGCGACCGTCAGGCACTGCCACCTGTCCGAGCGTCCCATGGTGTTCATCCCGCTCAAGCTGTCGGGCGAGGCCGCCGCGCCGCTGGCCGCGATGCTCGGCACCGACCGGGACCGGCCGCGGCTGCTCGTGGTCACCCAGCCGCGCAACCGCGACCTGCGCTTCGCCTGGGCCGCCGAGCTGGCCGGGGTGCTGCTGCCCTACATCGAGGGCTTCATGAACGACACCGAGACGGTGGAGCGCAAGAACGCCGACCCGTACGAGCGGGCGATCGAGGCGCCGCAGCTCATCGTCCCGAACCAGGGGGGCGTGGCCTTCACCCGGCTGCTCGGCCGCTCGACCCGCTTCCGCCGCACCGACGGGCCCTACCCGGTGCCCGAGTCGGTGCCGCTGCTCGGGCGGTGGCTGACGTATCTCGGGGAGCGGGCGGCGTACCCGGGCTCGTCGCTGATGCTGGCCGCCACCGAGGAGCTGGGCCGCCACTGGGCCAGCGGGCAGAGCTCGCTGGAGGACGCGAACCTGGCCGCGCTGCTGGCCTGGATCACCACGGGGCCGAGCGACGAGGCCGAGGACCCGCTGGTCTGGCCGCCCGCCGGCCCGGCCACCGACCCGGGGTTCGACGCCGAGGTGCTCGCCCCGGCGATGGACAGCGAGTCGCCGGAACTCCTCACCGGGCGCATCACCGAGGCGCTGCGTACCCAGCTGGAGCCCACGTGGCGGCTCATGTGGCAGGCGATCGACCTGCTGGCCGCGCTGCCCGAGGGCGCGAGCGTGGCGCAGCGGTGGGAGCAGGACCGCGGCTCGTTCAGCGGCATGGCGGTGCACATCGCCGAGGGCGCGCCGCCGCAGGCACGGCGCGACGGCGCGGTGGCCGCCGCGGCCAGGCTGGCCCGCATGGAACGCGCCCAGGCCGCCTACGACGTGCAGCGCGCCTACGACGACCCCCTGGTGATGGCCGAGTACCGGCTCACCGGCGAGGCGTTCGCGGGCGAGGTGATCGAGACGGTGCCCGACAACACCGAGGGCGAGGGCCGCTCGCGCAAGCTCCGCCCGCTGGTGGTGATCAAGACCGACGATCCCGTACGCCTGCCGCCCGGCACGTCGCTGGGCACCCCGCAGCGCCGCAGCCAGGGCGCGGAGCTGGTCGAGGCCGCCGAGGGCCTGGTCACCCTGAAGATCACCAAGGGGATGGGCCGGGGCAAGACGGCGGCGCCCGGCGCGGTGCCCGACGTGGGCGAGCGGGTCTGCTACACCTCGCTGACCGACGACTTCCAGGGCTCGCCCGCCCTGCCCGAGCCCGAGGCCACGCCGTGGACGCACGGCGGCCCGCCGCAGGAGTACGTGCCCGACGACGAGGACGCCCAGGAGGAGTGGTCGTGACCGCCGAGCAGCCGACGATCGGCCCCGAGCAGGTCATCAGGAACGTGCTGGCCGACCTGCCCCGCCATCGCGGCGTGGTGGTCGACTCGCCGCCGGGTGCGGGCAAGTCCACGCTGGTGGTGCGGGCGGCGGCGCACATCGCGGCCACCGGCGAGCCGCTGATGATCGTGGCGCAGACCAACGAGCAGGTCGACGACCTGGTGGCCAGGATCTGCGACAAGCACCCGCATCTGACCGTGGGCCGGCTGTCGGCCGGCGGGTACGTGCCGCCGCTGCGCATGCTGGAGCTGCCCGGCGTCCGGGTCGGCACCCGCATCCAGGACCTGGGCGATCCGGACATCGTCATCGCCACGGCCGACAAATGGGCGTGGATCGGCGACCGGGTGTGGCCGTGGGCGATCGTGGACGAGGCGTACCAGATGCGCTCGGACAAGCTGCTGCGGATCGCGGGACTGTTCGAGCGGGCGCTGTTCGTGGGGGACCCCGGGCAGCTCGACCCGTTCTCGATCGTGGACGGCGACCGCTGGTCGGGGCTGTCGTGGGACCCGCTGCAGAGCGCCGTGTCGGTGCTGCTGCGGCACAACCCCGACCTGCCGGTGCACCGGCTGCCGGTCTCGTGGCGGCTGCCCGCGTCGGCGGCGCCGGTGGTGTCGCAGGCGTTCTACCCGTTCACCGGGTTCCGCTCCGGCACCGATCACGGCGACCGGTGGCTGGAGCTGTCGACCGGCGGACTGGGCGGCGTGCACGACCGGGCGCTGGAGGAGGCGGCCCGCTCGGGATGGGCGCTGCTGGAGCTGCCGAACCGGCACACCGTGCGGACCGACGGCGAGGCCGTTCAGGCGGTGGCGAAGCTTGCCGAGCGGCTGCTGCAGCGGGGCGCCGTGGCCGGCTCCGAGCAGGGCGAGCGGCCGGTGACGGCGGACCGGATCGCGGTCGGGGCGGCGCACCGGGACCAGGTGGCCGCCATCCGGGCGGCGGGCCTGCCGGCGGAGATCACCGTGGACACGGCCAACCGGCTGCAGGGCCGCGAGTACGACGTGACGATCGTGCTGCACCCGCTGTCGGGCCGCAGGGACGCCACGGCCTTCCACCTGGAGTCCGGGCGGCTGTGCGTGCTGGCGTCACGGCACCGGCACGCGTGCGTGGTGGTGGCCAGGGCGGGCATCGCCGAGCTGCTGGACGCGCACCCGTCGGCGGAGCCGGTGCAGCTCGGCGTGCCGGTGAAGTTCCCCGACGGGTGGGAGGCCAACCAGTCGGTGCTGGAACACCTGGCCAGGCACCGCGTCTGACCGGCCGTGTCCAGGGCAGGCGCGGCTAGGGCAGGCGGCGCTGCCAGACGTCGATGGCCATGACCAGGCGCATGCCCGCCGACTCGTACAGGCCGAGCGCCGGGGTGGTGTTGTTGGAGTCGACGTGCAGGATCGTGCCCTTGCGGCCGCGAGCGGCGTCGGCGGCGAAGGCGTGCCGCAGCAGGAACCGCCCCAGCCCTCTGCCCCGGTGCTCGGGCAGCACGGCGAGCGTGGCCACGTACCCGCATTCCTCGTCGGACAGGAACTGGTTGTTGCCGATGAGCACCGCCGCGGGCCGCCCGCCCAGGCGGGCCAGCGTGAGCTGGCTCCAGTCGGTGGCGCTGGAGGCCTGCCTGCGCTCGTACCACTGCTCGTAGCTGACGGGGACGAAGCCGAAGTGCTCGGCGAACCCCTCCTGGTGCACGCGGTACGCCTCGCGCCGCACCTCCTCGTCCTCCCCCGGGTGCAGGGTGAGGCCCGGGAGCGCGGCGGGCGGCTCGACGGGGCCGTGGTGGTCGATGCGCATGCGGTGGTAGCTCGTGCCCGGCCCGAAGCCCAGCGCCTGCACCCGCGCCCGCTTGGCCTCGTCGCTGCGGTAGACGCCCACGTGCAGGGTGACGGCGTCGTGGCCGCGCTCCTCGCCCAGCTCGGCCGCACGGGTCAGCACGGTGGGCCACAGCTCGCCGTCCAGCCCGCTCACGCCGGGCCTGACGATGACCTCCACGTCCACGAGGTCGCTGTCGCCGTTGCGGCACGCCCAGGCCCACCCGTCGAGCCGGCCTCCGGCGTCGTGGGCCAGCCAGGCGTCCCTGTCGCGGTCGAAGCCCGGCTCGACCAGCTCGTCGGCGATGTCCTCCAGCGTCGAGTCCGGGGCGCCGATGACGGCCGTGTCGCACGCGGCGACGAGCTCGTGGATGGCCGCGGCGTCGTCCACGCGGGGCCGGCGGATGGTGTGCATGGGGAGGATTGTCCTGGAGGCGCCCTCCCTGCGCCTCCCATTTTTCAGCCGGCCGCCTGGGTGGCCGGCTTCTCCGCGGAAGGGCCGGCGCCGCGCAGCGGGATCTCCTTGACGAACACGGCCGCCACCGGCACGACCACGGCGAACGCGATGGCCCACCAGAACACGCCGGAGATGGAGGACGCCAGCGACTCCAGCAGCCCGGTGCGCGTCGCGGCGGGAAGCTGGGCGACCGCCGCCGGGTCCATCCTGGCGCCGTTCCCGGCCATGCCCGCCGCCGCCCGGTCGCCGAACCGGGCGGTCAGCTCCGACAGCAGGTGGTTGTTGAAGATCGCGCCGAACAGGGAGACGCCGAACGAGCCGCCGATGGAGCGGAAGAACGTGCTGGCGCTGCTGGCGACGCCGAGGTCCCGCTGCTCGACGCTGTTCTGCGCGATGAGCATCGTGGTCTGCATGAGGAAGCCCATGCCGAGGCCGAGCACCGCGATGTAGAGGCCGGTCTCCCAGGACGGCGTGGCGACGTGCATGGTGGACAGCAGCCACATGCCGGCGACCATGCCGGCGCCGCCGATCACCGGGTAGATCCTGTACTTGCCGGTGCTGGTGATGGCCCGGCCCACGAAGATCGACACGACCATGGCGGCGCCCATCATGGGCAGCATCAGCAGGCCGGAGTTGGTGGCGGTGGCGCCCTGCACGAGCTGCTGGAACAGCGGCAGGAAGTTGATCGCGCCGAACATGGCGAAGCCGAGCAGGAAGCCGATGACGGAGATCAGCGTGAAGTTGCGGTTGCGGAAGAGCTGCAGCGGCATGATCGGCTCGGCGGTGCGCCGCTCGACCAGGATGAACGCCGCCAGCGTGAGCAGGGCGAGCGCGGCCAGGGCGAGGATCTGCCACGAGCCCCAGGCGTAGTCGTTGCCGCCCCAGGTCGTGATGAGCACCATCGCGGTGATGCTGATCGACAGCAGGGCCGCGCCCGCCCAGTCGATGCGCACGTCCGTCCTGTCGACGGGCGGCAGGTGCAGCTTGGCGATGATCAGCACCAGCGCGACGGCGCCGACGGGCAGGTTCACGTAGAAGGCCCAGCGCCAGTCGAGGTGGTCGGTGATGAAGCCGCCGACCAGCGGCCCGGCGATCATGGCCAGCGACATGACGCCGGCCGTGATGCCCTGGTACTGGCCGCGCTCGCGGGGCGGCACCAGGTCGCCGATGATGGCCATGACGTTCACCATGAGGCCGCCCGCGCCCAGGCCCTGCACCGCCCGGAAGGCGATCAGCTCGGCCATGCCGCCCTCGGGGCCGCCGAACATCGCGGAGCCGGCCATGCCGCAGAGCACCGAGCCGGCCATGAAGACGACGATCGAGATGATGAAGATGTTCTTGCGCCCGTACAGGTCGCCGATCTTGCCCCAGATCGGGGTGGAGACGGTCGTGCCCAGCACGTACGCCGTCACGACCCAGGACAGGTAGGTCAGCCCGCCGAGCTCCCCCACGATGCGCGGCATGGCCGTGCCCACGATCATGTTGTCCAGCATGGCCAGCACCATCGCGAGCATGAGGCCTGGCAGGACGACCATGACCTCACGGCGGCGTCCGACGCTCTCCGCCACCCTTTACCCCCACAAGATTGAATATTTGCTTACTTGCCGACCGGCAAGCGTAGAATAAGGTAGATACTTACTTGCCGGCCGTCAAGTAGAAAAGGTGCGAAGTGCGGGAAGACACGCGAACCCGGATTCAGGAGATCGCGCTGAGGCTGTTCACGGAGCAGGGCTACGAGGCGACCTCCCTGCGGGAGATCGCCGAGGAGCTCGGCGTGACGAAGGCCGCTCTTTACTACCACTTCAAGACCAAGGACGACATCGTGGCGAGCCTGGTCGAGCAGCGCCTGACCGAGCTGGACGAGCTGCTCGCCTGGGTCAGGAGCCGGCCCAGGACCCCCGAGACGCGGCGCGAGCTGGTCGATCGCTACGCCGACAACGTCCGGGCGACCCGGCATCTCGGCATCGCCAGGTTCCTGGAGCGCAACCAGACGGCGCTGCGCGACCACCCGACGCTGATCAGGATCCGCGAGCGCATGGTGCAGCTCACGTCGGAGATCAGCGAGCCGGGCGCCCCGCCCGCCGAGCGTCTCAGCCACTCGCTCGCGCTGTTCGCCCTGCACGCGGGCAAGTGGCTGATGAAGGAGGGCGAGCTCTCCGACGAGGAGATCCACAAGGCCTGCCTGGAGGTCGCCCACCGCTTGCTGGAGCGGTAGCGGTTTTCGGCCCCATCCCGTCCGAAAGGTGCGATTGGGACACGGATTCGAGGGCAGAGGTCTCGCACGCATCCAGACGGGAGGAGGCGCAGTGGAGGCTACGATGGCGCTCCGACTGCCCAGGGATGCGGCGAGCGTCCCGCTGATCAGGCAGATGCTGGACGGCACGCTGCGGTCGCTCGGCGTCGAGCCGCAGGTCCGAGATGACATCGAGCTGATGCTCACCGAGGCGTGCTCGAATGTGATCAAGCATGCGGGGCCCAGCGACGACTACACGGTCAGCGCGTCCGTCCACGACCACCTGTGCGTGATCAAGGTGGTCGACAACGGCGACGGATTCAACCCTCGTGACGTGGCCGAGCCCGAGCCGGGCTCCGAGCACGGGCGCGGGCTGCAGATCATGCGAGCGCTCGCCGACGACATCCGATTCACCAACCGGCAGGAGCACGGATCGGTGGTCTGCCTGGAGAAGCGCCTGCGCTACGCGCCGGGCGCGGCCGGGCAGCACCTCATGGCCACCTGAGGCCTCATGGCGGAACCGCTGCCGGATTTCAGGGCCGCACCGGGACCTCCGGGTCCCGGTGCGGCGCCGTACCAGGGGTCCTGAACCCCGGTTCGGCACCTGCCGCGGGCTCCCGCACCCTGGTGCGGCGCCTGCCGCGGATGGCTCCACTACTCCGGTGCGGCACCTGCCGCGGGCCTCCTACACCCCGGTACGGCGCTCGGCCGGCTGCCGGTGCAGGCGGTAGCCGCGCAGGGCGCCGCCGCCCCGCCTCGGCTCCCTGGGCCGCGCGCCGCCGAGCAGGAAGCGGCGGCGCACCCGGGACTCGCCACCGCTCAGCTCCGCCCGCCGCCGCTCGGGCACCGTCTCCCCGCTGAGCTTCAGCTCCAGCCTGGGCCCCCGCCGGGTCAGCCGCCTCCAGAGGCTCCTCCAGTGGGTGGTCGAGGCGGCCATCGCCAGCAGCGTCACCATCGCGACGGCCGAGACGAGCAGCACGGCCAGGACGATGAGGAGGAGGACGACTGCCAGGGATCCGATCGCGCCGAGCACTGTCATCATTCGGCGGAAAATGCCCGCCCACCAGCGCTTTATGCCAATGGATGGGGATATATCGACCTTACTCTGACCCGTTGAGCTGATCCAGCCGCCCCGGCAGGAGGTCGAGCCGGCGCAGTATCACTCCCTCGCGCAGCGCCCACGGGCACACCTCCAGCCGGTCCACCTCGAACAGGTCCATGGCCGCGTCGGCGACCAGCGCCCCCGCCGCGAGCTGCGCCGCCCGCCCCTCGGACACGCCGGAGAGCTGCGCCCGCTCGGCCGACTTCATGGAGGTGAGCTTGGCGGCCCAGTCGGCCATGTCCTGGCGCGACAGCGAGCGCGAGACGTACGGGCCCTCGCTGGAGGGCGCCGCCCCGGCGATCCTGGCGAGCTGCTTGAACGTCTTGGACGTGGCCACGGCCCGGTTGGCCTGGCCGTACCTGACGACGTCGCCGACCGTGCGGGCGATCTCGGCGCGTACGTGCTTGCGCAGCTTGCGCACCTCGTCCGCCGCCGGCGGGTCACCGGTGAACCAGTCGCGCGTCAGCCGCCCCGCGCCCAGCGGCAGCGACACGGCCACGTCGGGCTCCTCGTCCACCCCGGCGGCGATCTCCAGCGAGCCGCCCCCGATGTCGAAGGCCAGCAGCCGCCCCGACGACCAGCCGAACCACCGCCGCACGGCCAGGAACGTCAGCCTGGCCTCGTCGCGGCCGGACAGGACCGCGATGTGCACGCCGCAGCGCTTGTCGATCTCGGCGAGCACCTGCTCGCCGTTGGCGGCCTCGCGCACGGCCGAGGTGGCGAAGGCCAGCAGGTCCTCCACCCCCTTGTCCTCGGCGAGGTGCACGGCCTCCTCGACGAAGCTGCCGAGCCGCTCGATGCCGTCCCTGCCGAGCTTCTGGTCCTTGTCGAGGTGCTCGGTGAGGCGTAGGTCGACCTTGTGGGAGTAGGCAGGCATGGGCCGGGCGCCGCGATGGGCGTCGACGACCAGTAAATGGACGGTGTTCGAGCCGATGTCCAGCACGCCGAGTCGCATGACAGAAAGCTACCGGTCTGCGGCTTTTACGGCGAAACTGAGTCGAAAGTGGTCGAGCGCGACGGGCACGGGATCCTCCAACGTGACGGACGGGGTGACTGAGCACTCACGCAGGAGCGCGCCCAGCAGGGTGGCCGAGGCGGACAGCGGCAGGTCCGCCCCCGCGCGGCCGGCCCAGCAGCCCGATCGCGTGACGGCCGGCGCCCGCGAGCGCCGCCGGGCGCACCCCGGGCGGCCGGGGCATGACGGCGCCCCGCACCAGGGCGGGCAGGGCGCGCGTGGGGGCCACGGCCGGCGCCCCGGCGGGTGTCGACCGGGCCGGGCGCGTGATCGTGGGCATGTTGGAGGGACTACCCTTCCTTGGTGTCGTGACACGTTGGGGGGATTGTTGAGCGCTTGTTGTGGCCCGAGCCGCGACCCCGCCGCCGGGCAGGTCAAGGAGGCCGTGGAGATCGTCGCGCGGCGTCCCTCAACCGGCGGGCCGCCGCGGGGGATGGTGCGGCCCGGCGGGCCGCCGCGAGGGATGGTGCGCGTCCCCGGGGGGACGTTCCTCATGGGCGGCGACGACCCCGACGGGCGCCCCGAGGACGGCGAGGGGCCGGTGCGCGAGGTGCGGGTCGACCCGTTCTGGATCGACCCCGCGTGCGTGACGAACGCGCAGTTCGCCACGTTCGTCAAGGAGACCGGGTACGTCACCGAGGCCGAGCGGATCGGCTGGTCGTTCGTGTTCCGCCAGTTCGCCACGGCCGGGGTGATGGAGGCCACGGTGCCGGGCGCCCCCTGGTGGGCGGGCGTCGAGGGGGCCGCCTGGCGCTCCCCCGAGGGCCCCGGCTCGACGGTCGGCGACCGGCAGAACCATCCCGTGGTGCACGTCTCGTGGAACGACGCCACCGCGTACGCCGCGTGGGCCGGCAAGCGGCTGCCCACCGAGGCGGAGTGGGAGATGGCGGCCAGGGGCGGGCTGGAGCGCAGGCGTTACCCGTGGGGCGACGAGCTGGCGCCCAAGGGGCGGCAGCGGTGCAACATCTGGCAGGGCCGCTTCCCGACGGCGCCGAGCAAGGGGACGATGCCGGTCAAGTCGTTCCAGCCGAACGGCTACGGCCTCTACAACGTCTCGGGCAACGTGTGGGAGTGGACCGCCGACTGGTGGGGCGTGGAGTGGGAGCCGTTCGCCGACAACCCGGCCGGTCCGGCCGAGGGCACGGCCAAGGTGATTCGTGGCGGGTCGTACCTGTGCCACGACTCCTACTGCAACCGCTACCGGGTGGCCGCGCGCACCTCTAACACGCCCGACTCCTCGACCGGGCACACCGGGTTCCGCTGCGCGGCCCTAATCTGATCGCATGTCACGAACCCTGCGACTGTTGATCACCGGCGGCGGCACCGGTGGTCACACCTATCCGGCTCTGACGACCCTGTCGGCCGTCCAGCGACGCCAGGTGCCGCACGACGTGCTCTGGGTGGGCACCGCCAACGGCCTGGAGGCGCGGATCACCGCCGAGCACGGCATCCCGTTCAAGGCGATCACCACGGGCAAGCTGCGCCGCCGTCCGAACCTCAAGGAGCTGGGCACCAACATCGCCGACGTGTTCCGCATCCCGGTCGGGGTGCTGCAGGCGATCGGGCACGCGGCGCGCTACCTGCCCGACGTGGTGCTGTCGACGGGGGGTTACGTGGCGGTGCCCATCGGCGTGGCGGCCAAGATCATCCGCCGGCCGCTGGTGATGCACGAGCAGACGACGGTCGTGGGCCTGGCCAACCGCATCCTGGCCAGGCTGGCGACCAGGATCGCGCTCTCGCACGAGTCGTCGCTGCAGTACCTGCCCGCCTCGGCCCGCTCGAAGGCCGTGGTGACGGGCAACCCGATCAGGCCCGAGCTGCTGCAGGGCAACCGGGCGGCGGCCTACGACCTGTTCGGGCTGACGTTCGAGGTGCCGCTGATCTACGTGACCGGCGGCGCGCAGGGCAGCAAGCAGATCAACACGCTGATCGCGGAGATCCTGCCGCGGCTGCTGCCGCACGCGCAGATCGTGCACCAGTGCGGGCCCGCGTGGATCGACCAGATGCGGGCCGTGGCGCTGCCGCCGGGGCTGGCCGACCGCTACCACCCGGTGCCGTACGTGGGCGGTGAGCTGGCCGACCTGTTCGCCGCGGCGGACGTGGTGATCTCGCGCAGCGGGGCGGGCACGGTGTCGGAGCTGACCGCCATCGGCAAGCCGTCGGTGCTGATCCCGCTCATCCCGACCGGCGGTGACGAGCAGCGCAAGAACGCCGGCTACCTGGCCTCGGCGGGCGCGGCGCGGGCGCTGCTGGAGCCGCACCCCACGGCCGAGATGTTGCTGGCCGAGCTGATGCCGCTGCTGGCCGACCCGGGGCTGCGGCAGGCGATGGGCCACGCGGCGGCCAAGCTGGGCCGCGTGGACGCCGCCGACGCCCTGTGCGACGTGCTGCTGCAGGCCGCCCACCACGCCTGACCGCCCTCCGCCACCTGAGGTCCGTCAGGGCTCCAGGTGGCGGAAGGCCTCCTGTGCCGAGCTGACGCTGCGCCGCAGCGCCTGCTCCAGGCGGTCGGCGTCGGCGGCCAGGCGCTCCAGCTCCGGCACGGCGAACCCGTCGGCCCCTGTCTCGGCCACCAGCTCCTCGTACTGGTGCACGCGGCTGCGCAGCTCCTCGATCTGGTGGTGGGCCACGTACGCGCGCTCGGCGTCGGCGACGTTGGCCGCGTACCGTTCCAGCGCCTCGACCCGGGCCAGCACGGCCTCCTCGCTGCTGTCCAGCGCCCGCGCCAGCGGCCGGGCCACGGCCTCCACCTCGGGGGTGAGCCCCTGCGAGACGGTCTCCCTGTGCTTGGTACGCAGCGCGGACAGCTTGGCCAGCAGGCGGGCGATCTCCCATTCCTGGGCGGGCAGCATCACGCCGTTGCGCACGTCGTCGAGCAGGCCCTCGGCGTTGACCCGGGAGCCGGTGACGGTGGCGATGGCGTGCTGGGCGCGGGCCAGGAGCCGGGCCGAGGACTCGTCGAGGTCGTCGGTGAGCACGTAGCGGCCCTCGTACCAGCGCAGTTGCTCGTAGACCTCGCGCTCGTAGGCGTCGTCGTCCTCCTCGGGGAGGTCGTTGCGCACGAACAGCACGATCATCAGCGGGATGCCGAACAGCACCAGCATCAGCAGCCCGAGACCGCTGGTGAACGAGCCGAAGCCCAGCAGCAGCCCGAAGAGGACCGCTCCGCCGAACCCCGCCATCATGCGATGGTGGGCGCTGGAGACCGACCGTCGTGGCTGGGGTGTCCAGCCCTGGCGCATCTTGATCAGGACCTGACGGCTCTCCCTGAGAAGCCGGGCGTCGTCGGGTGGTACTTCGGGGTCTACTACCACATCCGCCACGAATCCGGATCCTAAGCGAAGTCAGCCATCAAGGTGGCGAAAAGCCTCGTGCGCCGAGCTGACGCTCTCGCGCAGCGCCTGCTCGAGGCGGTCGGCGTCGTCGGACAGCCGGCTCAGCTCCGGCACCGCCGAGCCGTCCGCGCCCGACTCCGCGAGCAGCTCCTCGTAGCGGGGCAGCTTGGCGCTGAGGCGTTCGATCTGGTTCCTGGCGCGGTAGGCGCGCTCGGCGTCGGCCACGTGCCCCGCGTACCGTTCCAGGGCCTCGACGCGGGCCAGCACCGCCTCCTGGCTGCTGTCGAGGGCGTGGGCGAGGGGCGCGGCCACGGCGGCCACCTCGGGGATGACGCCCTCGGAGACGACCTCCTGGTGCTCGGCGCGCAGCTCCGACAGCTTGGCCAGCAGGCGGGCGATCTCCCACTCCTGGGCGGGCAGCATCACCGCGTTGCGGGCGTCGTCGAGCAGGCCCTCGGCGTTGACGCTGGAGTCCATCACCTGGTCGATGGCGGCCTGGGCGCGGGCCATGAGCCCCCTGGCGGGATCGTCGAGCCGGTCGCGCACGACGTAGCGGCCCTCGTGACGGCGGGCGGCCTCGTACACCTCGCGCTCCCTGGCGCGCCGCCGCGCCACCTCGGCGTCGGGCCGGGGCCGCAGCAGGACGCTGACCATCAGCAGCGCCGAGCCGGTCATGATCACCACGAAGGGCGGGTAGCGTTCGGCGACGAACAGCGCCAGCCCGTACACCGCCGCCGCCAGGGCCGTCACGGCGGCCACCAGCCTGGCCGCGGCGCTCACCACGGGAGAGCGCCCTCCGCGCGGGGGCGCCCAGCCCGACTGGACGCGCAGGAGAAGTTTGCGGTTGTCACGCAGCAGGGCCGCGGCCTCTTCGGGCACCGCCGGATCGATTATCACCTTCGCATGACGTCCGGGCACCTTATCGATCCTCTGTCACGTTCTTTCCGGGTGGTCAGCTCTCCAGGTATCGGAACGCCTCGTGGGCGGACTCGACGCTGCGGCGTAAGGTGCGCTCCAGCACGTCGGCGTCCTCGGCCAGCCGCTCGATCTCGGCCACGCCGAGCCGGTCGGCGCCCGCCTCGGCGAGCAGCTCCTCGTAGCGCGGCAGGCGGGCGCGCAGCTCCTCGATCTGGCCGCGGGCGTGGTAGGCGCGCTCGGCCTCGGCGACGTGGCCGGCGTAACGTTCCAGCGCCTCGACGCGGGCGACCACGGCGGCCTCGCTGTTGACCAGGGCCCGTTCGAGCGGCTCGATCACCGCGGCCACCTCGGGCGCGATGCCTCTGGCCAGCAGCTCGCGGTGCTCCAGGCGCAGCTCCGACAGCTTGGCCAGCAGGCGGGCGATCTCCCACTCCTGGGCGGGCAGCATCACCGCGTTGCGGGCGTCGTCGAGCAGGCCCTCGGCGTTGACGTGCGAGCGCAGCACCGACCCGATGGCGCGCTGCGCCCTGGCCAGGACGAGCCTGGCGTCGTGGTCGAAGTCCTCGGGGAGCAGGTAGCGGCCGTCGTACCAGCGGGCCTGCTCGTAGACGCCGCGATCCTGCGGCCGCTCGTCCTCGGGGGTCTCGCTCATGGACGCGATCTTCACCAGGACGATGAAGACGTACGTGCCGAGCAGGACGAACCCGGCCGCCGTGGCCTGCGAGGCCAGCAGGACGGCCATCAGCGCGATCACCAGAGGGGTGGCGGCCAGCAGCAGCGCGCTGGAAGGGTTGCCGCGGCGGGCCGGCGAGGCGGACGCGGGGGGCCGCCATCCGGCTCTCACCCTGGACAGTAAGGGGGCGTTGGCGCGTAACAGACCGGCCACCTCGCGTGGCACCTGCGGATCTACTACCACACCCACGTTCTGTCCTGGCACCCTGGCGCCCCCAACGCTCGTGATGTCTGGATATTACGTACGATTACGCCTCGGTGTCAGCCTCCGGAAGGTCAGTTCAGGGAACCACCAGTTGCGTTCACCGATCACCTCCATGGCGGCGGGCACCAGAACCAGGCGTACCACCGTGGCGTCCACCAGCACCGCGACCGCCAGCCCGACGCCCATGACCCGCAGCGCGCGATCGTCGAACGCGCCGAACGCGGCGAACACGCAGAACATGATCGTGGCCGCGGCGGTGATGACCCTCGCCGTCTTGGCGAGCCCGGCGGCGACGGCGCGGGTGTTGTCACGGTCCCTCAGGTACTCCTCCCTGACGCGGGACAGCAGGAACACCTCGTAGTCCATCGACAGTCCGAACGTGATCGTGAACAGCATCATCGGCACCCACGCGTCGATCGGCCCGCCGGTGCCCAGGCCCAGCACGTCGAGCTGGAAGACGGCCACGACCACGCCGTAGGCGGCGCCGACGGACAGCAGGTTCACCACGATCGCCTTGATCGGGATGACCAGGCTCCTGAACACGGGCACGAGCAGCGCGAAGGCGGCCAGCAGCACCAGGCCCACCACCCAGGGGAGGCGGCCGGCGGTGTGCCGGGCGTAGTCGAGGGCGGCGGCGGTGGAGCCGGTCACGAGCACCGCCTCGGGAAGGCCGGCGCGGAGGCGGTGGATGAGGTCGTCCGTGCGCTCGTCCTGGGGGCCGGTACGCGGGACGACCACGGCCGTGCGCCCGCCGGCGGGGAAGGCCTGGGCGACGCCCGGCGTGCGGGCCGCCTGCTCGATCGCCTCGCTCAGCTCCTCGCTCGCGGGGTGGGCCACCAGGATCAGAGGGCCCGTCACTCCGGGGCCGAACCCCTGGGCGAGCAGGTCGTGGGCGCGGCGCGTGGTGTCGGTCACCGGCCGGTTGCTCGCGTCGGACCAGCCGACCCGCAACTGCGTCGCGGGCAGGGCCAGCGCCACCAGCGCGATCAGCGCCGCCACCCCCGCCTGCCAGGGCCTGCGCTGCACGACACGGCTCCACCGGTACGACAGCGGCACCCCGCCGGCCCGCCTCGGCAACGCGAACCTGTCGATCCTCCTGCCGATCAACCGCAGCAGGGCGGGCAGGAGGGTGAGGGCGGCGAGCATCACCATCAGCACCCCGCACCCGGCGGCCAGCGCCACCCCGCCGCCCAGCGACGGGCCGAGGAGCAGGATCCCGGCGCCGGTGACGATCACGATGAGGCCGGCGAACAGCACGGACCTCCCGGCGGTGCGCATCGCCTCCTCGACGGCCTCCTCGACTCCCTCCGCCGCTCCCCTCGCCGCTCCCCTCGGATCCGCGCCCATCGCGGTCGCGCCCTTCGATCCCTCCTCCAGCGCGGTGCGGAAGCGGGTGACGATCAGCAGGGCGTAGTCGATGCCGACGCCGAGGCCGAGCATGATCGTCAGGTAGACGGCGAACCCGGGGCTGCTGACGGCGTGCCCGAGCAGGGTGAACAGCGCGACCCCGCACGCCACCCCGACCACCCCGACGACCAGCGGCACCGCCGCCGCGATCAGCGACCGGAACGCGAACAGCAGCACCACCGCCGCGGCCAGCAGCCCGACGAGCTCCGTGACCCCTCCGGGGGTGAAGTCGGCGAAGTCGTCGCCCGACAGCTCGACGGTCACGCCGGCGGGCGGGCGGAAATCATCGCGGAGCTTCCTGAGCTCCGTCGCGGCCTCCTGGCCGGGGTGGTCGATCGGGATGGAGGCGATGGTGCCGTCCGGGGAGACGCGGCGCGCGTCGGTGGCCGCGTGGACGCCGGGGACGGTGTTCATCCTGGCGATCAGGCCGATGACGGGGTCTGGCGCCGATGTGCCACCTTCCGCGGTGGCGGGGTCACGGGCGGGGTCGCGGAGGGGGTCGCGGGCGGGATCGCGGGCGAGGGCGGGGGTGAGGCCGGAGGGGGCGGAGACGACCAGCGCGCCCGACGGCTCCGGGGCCGCGCCGGCCAGGAGCTCGGCGGCGAGCTGGCTCTCGGAGCCCGGCAGCGAGAAGTCGTCGTCGGCGGGGCCCGGCCAGGTGGCGGCGGCCGCGATGAGCGCGGCGGTGAGGGCCAGCCAGAGCACGACGACGAGCCGGCTGTGGCGGATGCAGAAGCGAATCATGCGCCGACGCTAGGAAGGCGGGAGGCACGCGGTCGTCGTCCCGGCGCGGGCCTTCGGCTACCCCGCTCGCGGTACGGTCCCGCCCCGGACGCACGCCCCGTCACCCGGACCCGAGACGACCACGCCAGGCTCACCGCGCCCGCCCGGCCCCGACGTCCGAGAGGCCGGCGCCGGGACGGGGTCAGGTGGGGTCGCCCGGGCGGACGAGGCCGGTTTCGTAGGCGATGACGACGAGCTGGGCGCGGTCGTGCGCCGACAGCTTGGCCATCATCCGGTTGACGTGCGTCTTGACCGTGAGCGGGCTCATGAAGAGCTCCTCCGCGATCCGCGCGTTCGTCTGCCCCCTGGCGACCCTGGCCAGCACCTCGCGCTCGCGCGAGGTCAACGGCCTCAGCCGGTCGTCGTCCAGGACGGCGGGACGGGCGGTGAACTCCTCGATGAGCCGCCGGGTGACCCCCGGCGACAGCAGCGCGTCCCCCCGGGCGGCCACGCGGACGGCGTGCCGGATCTCGGCCGGCTCCGCGTCCTTGACCAGGAAGCCGCCGGCGCCGGAGCGCAGCGCCTCGTACACGTACTCGTCCAGGTCGAACGTGGTGACCACGACGACCCGCACGCCGGTCCCCGCCAGCGCGCGGGTGGCCTGGAGGCCGTCGAGCTCCGGCATGCGGATGTCCATCAGCACGACGTCGGGCCGCAGCTCGCGCGCCAGCCGTACCGCTTGGGCGCCGTCCGCGGCCTCGCCGATCACGGTGAGGTCGTCCTCGGTGTCCAGGAGGGCCCGCAGGCCGGCCCGGACGAGGGGCTGGTCGTCGGCGAGCAGGATCGTGATCACGCGGGCAGCCGGGCGGTGACGCGGAAGCCGCCCTGCGGGGCGTTCCCCGTGGTGAGCCGGCCGCCCACGGCGGCGACGCGCTCGGCCATGCCGGTGAGCCCGTGCCCGCGCGGCACCTGCCCGCCCCGCCCCCCGTCGTCCCGCCGCCCGTCGTCCTCCAGCCCGTCGTCCCCCCGCCCGTCGTCGTCCACGCGTACGGTCACCGCTCCCGCCTCGTACGTCAGCGTCACGCGCGCCGAGGTGGCGCCGGCGTGGCGCATGGTGTTGGTCAGCGCCTCCTGCACGACACGGTAGACGGTCAGGTCGGCGGCGGGAGGCAGGGGACGGCGCTCGCCCTCGACGTCGAGCGTCACCGGCAGCCCCGCGTTCCGGAGGAGGCGGGGAAGCTGCGCGGAGCCGGGCTGCGGGACGTGGGCGCCCTCGCCGGGGCTGGGCGTCCTGCCCCGGGCGGTCTCCCCGCCGTCGCGCAGGACGCCGAGGACGGCCTTCATCTCCGACAGGGCCTGCCGGCTGGAGGTGCGGATGACCTGGAGCGCCGCCGCGGCCTCCGGCGGCCCGCCGGCGCGTTCGACGGCCTCGGCGGCGACGGCGGCGTGCAGGGCGATCACGGAGACCGTGTGCGAGGTGACGTCGTGCAGCTCCCTGGCCACCCGCAGCCGCTCCTCCTGGGCCCGCCGCAGCGCCTCCTCCTCGCGCGTCCGCTCAGCGTCGGCGGCCCGCCGCTCCACCTCGGCCGTGTACGCCCGCCGCGCCCGCGACACCTCCGCCGCCTGCGCCACCGCCAGCAGGACCAGCGTCCACACCACCACGGCGAGCACGACGTCGGCCTCGCCGCGCACGACCGCCACCGCCCCGGGCACCGCGACGAGGAACGCCGCGCCCGCCCACCCGGCCGCCCTGCGCCCGTCGGCGACGGTGGCGAACAGGGCGGCCAGCGCGGGCAGCGGCCACAGCGCGAGCGCGTACCCGAGGGTGAGGACGACCGCCGCCGCGCCCGCGCACACCGCCAGCGCCGCCTCCGGCCGCCGCCGCTGCCAGGCGAGCCCGAGCACCGTGACGGCCAGCAGCGCGCAGCCGGGAGCGTCGAGCGGCCGGGCGTCGGGCTGGTTGCCGAACGCCATGGCGGTGGAGGAGAAGACGGTCACGCCCATGCCGCACACCAGGGCAATCGTCCGCATGGTGGCACGGTAGTGCACGCTTCGCGCGGCGGGCGATACCGCCGGCGCGGTATCCGGGGTACCCCTGCCGCCGTACCCATGACGTTCGTCATGCCGGCCCGGCTGACGTACGGCACTACACCCGCCACGACGCGTTCCCGCACGCTGGTCGCATGACTGGAAGCGCACTGGAGATGAGGGCCGTGACGAAGGACTACGGCCCGGTCACCGCGCTGGCCGGCGTCGATCTGGAGGTCGGCGAGGGCGAGACGGTGGCGGTGCTCGGCCCGAACGGGGCGGGCAAGAGCACGTTGTTGTCCATCGCGCTCGGCCTGCGCGCCCCCGGCTCGGGCACCGTCAGCGTGCTCGGCCGGGCGCCGCTGGAGGCGTTGCGGGCGGGGCGGGTCGGGGTGCTGCTGCAGGAGTCCGGGCTGCTGGAGGACGTACGGGTGGGCGAGCTCGTGGGGGCGGTCGCCGGGATGTACCCGAAGCCGATGCCGGCCGGGCGGGCGATGCGGGCGGCGGGCGTCGAGGACCTCGCCGGGCAGCACGTCGGGCGGCTGTCGGGCGGGCAGCGGCAGCGGGTGCGGTTCGCGCTGTGCGTGGTGGGCGATCCGGACCTGCTGGTGCTGGACGAGCCGACGGTCGGCCTGGACGTGGAGGGGCGCCGCGCCCTGTGGCAGGAGGTGCGGGCCATGACCGGGCAGGGCCGTACCGCCGTCTTCGCCACCCACTACCTGGCGGAGGCCGACGACTACGCCGACCGGGTCGTCCTGCTGGCCGGCGGCAGGGTCGTCGCCGACGGCTCCGTGGCCACGGTGAAGTCGCTGGTCGGCGGCAACGAGGTGCGCTGCACCCTCCACGACGCGGACCTGTCCGATCTGGAGATCCTGCCGGGGGTGCTGCAGGTGAGCGTGGAGGGCCGGTCCGTGTCGCTGCGCACGAAGGACTCGGACGCGACGCTGCGCGGGCTGTTCGCGATGTTCGACGACGTCAGGGACGTGCGGGTGGAGAGCACGGACCTGGAGAGCGCGTTCGTGAGCCTGACGGGAGGGCGGGCCTGATGGGGGCGTACCTGAGGCTGGAGCTGATGCGCGGCTTCCGCAACCCGGTGGGGCTGATCATGACGACGTTCTTCCCGCTCGGGCTCTACCTGGTGTTCACGCGGGTGCTCAACGTGGCGCCGCGGGGGATCGGCGACTTCGCGGCGTACACGATGGTGTCGATGGCGACGTACGGCGCGATGGGCAGCGCGCTGTTCATCGGGGGCGCCATCGCGCTGGAGCGCTCGAAGGGGTGGCTGGCGCAGCTCGCGATCACGCCGCTGCCCGCGCACGGCTACGTGACGGCCAAGCTGGTCAGCGGCGCGGTCGCGGTGCTGCCGAGCATCCTCGTGGTGCTGGCCGGCGGGGCGCTGCTGTCGGGCGTGCGGCTGCCGCTCGGCACCTGGCCGCTGCTGGTCGTGCTGATCTGGGTGGGCGTGCTGCCGTTCGCGGCGCTCGGCACGGCCTTCGGCTACTCGATCAAGGGGCAGGCCGCGACCCTCGCCATGACGATCGTCTTCTTCCTGCTGGCGGTCCTGGGCGGGCTGTGGCTGCCGGTGGAGGCCATGCCGGCGGGGATGCGCGCGGTGGCCGAGCTCAGCCCGGCCTACGCGGCCGGGTCGCTGGGCTGGCGGGCGCTGGACGGCCTGGCGCCGGCGGGCTCGTCGCTGGCCGTGCTGGCGGCGTGGACGCTGCTGTTCGCCGCGCTGGCCCTGTGGCGTTACCGTCGGGCACTATGACGGTGGCGGAGTTCGATGCCGGCAGGGGCCGGACGGCGGCCCGGGTGGGCTCCGGCGCCTGGTTGCTGCTGGCCGGCTGGCCACTCTGGTCGTTCCTGGCCACAGGGCCGGGGCCGCTCGCGGTGGTGGCGGCGCTGGGGCTGGTGGCGGTGTTCGCGGCCTGCTGGCTGGTGATCATGTGGCGGATGCTGGGCCCGCGGGCGGGCACGCCGCGGCCGTGGGCGCTGGCGGGGCTGACGGGGTCGGGGCTGGCGCTGCTGCCGCTGCTCGGGGCGCCGTGGGCGTACGTGTCGTTCGTGTTCGCGATCAGCGCGCTCGCCGCGTCGCTGCGCACCCCGGTCTTCGCCGCGGCGGCGGCCGTGACGGCGGCGGTGGAGGTGCTGGCGCTGCTGGCGTCCGGCGCGCCGCCGGCGCAGGTGTGGTGGGTGCCGCTGGTCATCGCGGCGCAGGCCATGGCCGTGTGGGCGATGAAGCACATGGGCCTGCTCGTGGCCCGCCTGAACACCGCGCGCGTCGAGGTGGCGCAGCTCGCCGTGGAGAACGAGCGGCTGCGCTTCGCCAGGGACCTGCACGACACCCTGGGGCACACGCTCACCTCGATCACGATCAGGAGCCAGCTCGCCGCCCGCCTGGCCCCGGCCGACCCCGGGCGGGCGGCCCGCGAGATGACCGAGGTGGAGCAGGCCGCGCGGCGGGCGCTGGACGAGGTGCGGCACGCCATCGCCGGGTATCGCGCGCCGTCGTTGTCGCAGGAGCTGGAGACCGCCACCCGCAACCTGGGGGTGGCGGGGATCGAGGTGGCGGTCTCCCCCGCCGACGGGCCCATCCCCGCCGCCGCCGAGGCCGAGCTCGCCTGGGCCGTACGAGAGGCCGCCACGAACGTGCTGCGCCACAGCCGCGCCCGCCGCTGCCACATCCGCCTGCGGGTGAACGGCACCTCGGCGGCGGTGGAGGTCCGCGACGACGGCCGCCCCGCCGGTGACACCGGGGAAAGGGGCGACGGGCAGGCCGGGCAGGCCGGGCAGGCCGGGCAGGCCGGGCAGGCCGGGCAGGCCGGTGGAAGGAGCAAGGAGCTGAGCGGGCAGGCCGGTGGAAGGGGCAACGGGCTGACCGGGCTGGCCGAGCGGATCGGCGCCGCGGGCGGGCGCCTGGAGGTCGGCACGCTGCCCGGGGGCGGGTACCGCCTGTACGCGCAGGTCCCGGTGGAGACCTCGTGATCAGGGTGCTCATCGCCGACGACCAGGACCTCGTCAGGGGCGGGCTGGCCGCGCTGCTCGGCCTGGAGGACGACATCGAGGTGGTGGCGGAGGTCGGCCGCGGCGACGAGGTGCCCGCGGCGACGCGCGCGCACGACCCCGACGTGATCCTGCTCGACATCGAGATGCCCGGCCTGTCGGGCCTGGAGGTCGCCGAGCGGCTGCGCGACCGCAAGGTGATCATCGTGACCACGTTCGGCCGGCCCGGCTACCTCAGCAGGGCGCTGGAGGCGGGCGTGGCCGGGTTCGTGGTCAAGGACGCCCCGGCCGCCGAGCTGGCCGCGGCCGTGCGCCGGGTGATGGCCGGCGAGCAGGTCATCGATCCCAAGCTGGCCGTGACGGCGCTGACCACCGGCCCGAGCCCGCTCACCCAGCGGGAGGCCGAGGTGCTGCGCGTGGCCGCCGGCGAGCCGACCGTGGCGGCGATCGCCAGGCGGCTGTTCCTGACGGAGGGCACGGTGCGCAACTACCTGTCGTCGGCCATCGGCAAGACGGGGGCGCGCAACCGCGCGGAGGCCGTACGGGTGGCGGAGGAGCGCGGCTGGCTCTGACGCGAACACCGCTAGCCTGCCGGATGAGGTGGTTATGCCGGCGTTATGCCGGTCCCACCACACTGAACGGCATTTGAAGATCTTGGGGGGCGCGGTGCGTGTTCTGATCGCCGAGGACGAGCGCATGCTCGCCGACTCGATCGCCGAGGGTCTGCGCGGAGAGGCGCTGGCCGTGGACGTCGCCTACGACGGGGAGTCGGCGCTGGAGCGGCTCGGGGTGCACGACTACGACGTGCTGGTCCTCGACCGGGACCTGCCGGGCACGCACGGCGACGAGGTGTGCAGGGCCGTGGTGGAGCACGGCTGGCTGGTGCGGGTGCTCATGCTGACGGCGGCGTCCGACGTGCGGGCCAGGGTGGCGGGGCTGTCGCTGGGGGCCGACGACTACCTGCCCAAGCCGTTCGCGTTCGAGGAGCTGGTGGCGCGCGTGCACGCGCTGGGGCGGCGGGCGCGCAAGGCGGATCCGCCGATGCTGGAGCGGGCGGGGGTGCGGCTGGACCGGGCCCACCGGCAGGTGTTCCGCGACGGCCGGTACGTGCCGCTGGCCCGCAAGGAGTTCGGCGTGCTGGCCGAGCTGCTGCGGGCCCAGGGCGCGGTGGTGTCGGCGGAGACGCTGCTGGAGAAGGTGTGGGACGAGCACATCGACCCGTTCACGAACACGGTGCGCACGACGATGATGAAGCTGCGCAAGAAGCTCGGCGAACCCCAGGTCATCGAGACCGTGCCCGGCTCGGGGTACCGCATCCCATGAGCGTGCGCATGCGTTTCGCCCTGGCCTGCGCCGGCGTGTTCCTGGTGCTCGGCGTGGCCGTTCTGGCCGTGGTCTCATTCGTGGTGCGGCAGAGCCTCGAGTACCGCAACGGCCTGCTCACGCCGGCGCACATCCAGGTGGACGTGCCGGCGCAATACGGCCCCGGCTGGTTCGAGCGCTTCTCCCAGCAGTACGAGGTCGCCAGGAAGCGGGCCGACCAGGTGCGCGCCGTCTACCAGGCCGACACGCTGGACAACGTCCGCGTCTGGGGCGCCGCCGGCGTGCTGGGCGGGGCCGGGCTCGCCTTCGGGCTGGGCTGGCGGTCGGCCGGATGGGTGGTGCGCCCGCTCAGGTCGGTCAACGACACGGCGCAGCGTGTCCTGCTGAGTCAGGACCTGAAGCAGCGGATCGGGTTCGAGGGGCCGCGCGACGAGATCAAGGAGCTGGCCGACACCTTCGACACGATGCACACCCGGCTGGCCCGCTCGTTCGACGGCCAGCGCAGGTTCGTCGCCAACGCCGCCCACGAGCTGCGCACCCCGCTGACGATCAACCGCACGCTGGTGGACGTGGCCGTGCGGCGGCCCGACGCGACCGACGACGTCAAGCGGCTCGGCGAGTCGCTGCTGCTGGTCAACGCCCGGCACGAGCGGCTCATCGACGGCCTGCTCGCGCTGGCCGAGGGCGAGCAGGCGGTGCTGGACCGGCGGCCGTTCGACCTGACGGACGTGGCCGAGCACGTGCTCGACCAGGCGGCGGGCGAGGCGGCCGATCGGGAGGTGACCATCCACCGGCTGCTGGACTCCGCGCCCACGGCGGGCGAGGCGGTGCTGGTGGAGCGGCTCGTGCAGAACCTGGTGGAGAACGCCGTCCGGCACAACCACCCGAAGGGCGAGGTGTGGGTGACGACGCGCGGGCGGGCCGACCGGGTGGAGCTGGTCGTGGCCAACACCGGGTTGCAGGTGCCGCCGTACGAGATCGAGACGATCTTCGAGCCGTTCCGGCGGCTGCACGGGGACCGGCTGCGGTCGGATCGGGGCAGCGGGCTCGGGCTGTCGATCGTCCGGGTGATCGCGGAGGCGCACGGCGGCACGGTGCTGGCCAGGCCGCGCGACGAGGGCGGGCTGACGATCACGGTGGAGCTGCCCGCCGACGGGTCCGCGTCCTGACCTGCCCGGATGCGGGACGTCCCGGCGGATCAGGCTCCGGGGCCCGACCCGCCCGGATGCAGGACGTCCTGATGGATCTCCCACAGGGCCGACTCCGGGACGCCGGACTTGACGAGCAGCTCCCACGTCGCCATCCGGCCGGCCGGGTCGGCGAGCATCGTGCGCAGCAGCGACCGCAGCGCGGCCCGGTCGGCGCCCTCCTCGTGCCACATCGCGCCCAGCGCCCGGTGCATGGCGGGCGAACGCACCGCCACCGTGCGCAGCAGCTCCTCCAGGATGCCCACGCGGTCGCGGAACGGCAGCGCCTCCCCCTCCCCCAGCGCCCGCAGCAGCAGGTCGAGCAGCCTGCGGTGGCGGGGCGCGTGCCCGGTGGCGACCGCGACGACCACGTCGCCCATCCCGCTGGGCTCCGTGCCGCCGAGCACGACGTCCTCCACGCCGTCCACGACCACCCGGTGCGCGGACAGGGCGGTGACGAGCCCGGTCCAGCCCTCCGCGCCGAGCTGCCCCTTCCACAGGTGGGTGAGGGCCGACCAGCGCTCCAGGTGGTCGGGCCCGGGCAGGATCGACGAGACCGCGACGGGCTCCTCGGAGGCCGTGACGATGAGCAGGGTGAGGTTGGCCGAGTAGGCGGCCAGGCGGCGGGTCATCGTGTGCCGCACCGGGCGGAAGCCGGTGAAGTGGCGGCGCGGCCGCTCGTACAGGGCCCGCCGCAGCAGCCCTGCCAGCAGCTCGGCGCAGCGCGCCCGCACCGCCGACGGGACCTCCTCCAGCAGCTCCAGGACGAAACCGACCGTCGGGCCCCGCTCGGCCAGGCACGAGTGGGACGTCACCGCGTACAGCAGGTCGTCGTCCACGGCCTGCACCACGGCCAGCGGCTCGTCGCCGGCCAGGCGGCGGCGCCGGTCGAGGTCGCGCAGCGCGTACAGGGTCAGCCAGGCCACCAGGAACTCGCCGAACGTCGAGTGCAGGAACGCGTGGCCCTTCCTGCGCACGAAGAAGAAGCGCTCGGTGGCCTTGCGGGCCCAGTCGACGCGCTCCTCCTCGTCGTCCGGGTCGTCCTCGCCGCCGTGGCACAGGGCGGGCAGGTCGCGGTCGAGCTGCTCGTCGGTGATGACCTGGCTGCCGCGGGCCAGCATGGACAGCGCCACCGCGCCGAGCAGGACCAGCTCCTGGTCGATGGCCACCCGGCGGGCGCCGCCGGTCTCGCGTTCGGTGTAGTCGCGCAGCAGCACCTCGTACAGGCGGGCCCTGCTGAGGGGGCCGTGGTCGTGCTGCAGCGCGTTGCCGCCGGCGTCGTAGAGCGCGAGCAGCAACAGGAGCAGCGGCTGCCTGGCCATCTCGCCGTGGACCAGCGCCGCCTCGGCGGGCAGCGGCTTCAGGTCGCGCCTGGCCAGCAGGGCGCGGTTGGCCTGGTCCCAGATGTCGAGCCACTGGCGTACCTGGTCGTCGTCGAACGGCAGGAGCTGCAGCGCCAGCAGCCCGTCCGGGAAGCGGACGCGGTCGGCCACCACCGTGCGGCTGGTCACGATCACCGCGACCGGCCGCCCGAGCCCGGCTTGCCTGGCCTGGAACTCGCGCACGCGCTCCAGGTAGTCGTAGCGGCTGAGCCCGCCCTGCACCAGCTCGTCGAAGCCGTCCAGCAGGATCACCGGCATCGCGCCGCCGCCCGCCGCCACCAGGTCGGCGTAGGGCACCTCCTCGCCCAGCACCTCGCCGACGGCCTGCTCGACCTGCCCGGTCACGTCCGCGCGGGCCCGCACGGCGCGCAGCTCCACCCTGAACGGCAGGAACTCCGACCTGGCCAGCCGGGCGGCCAGCACCTCGGTCAGCTTGGTCTTGCCCGAGCCGGGCTCGCCCAGCACCAGCAGCGGCGCCCGCGTGGCCCGCAGCGAGGTGAGGTGCCCCACGAGGAACGCCTCAGGGTCGGGCAGCAGCCGCTGCCTGTTCCACCAGCTCCGCTCCGCGGGCGAGGACTCGCGGGTCAGCTCCGCCACCCGGCAGCGCGGGGTGAGGTAACCCTCGCCGAGCAGCGGCAGGTAGACGTCCTCCGGCAGCTTGCCGGCCAGCAGGAGCGGCTGGTCGAGGGCGTTCGCGGCCATCCTGACCCGGTGGATCATCGGGCGGTCGCCGACCCGGGGCGGGGCCAGCTCGGCCAGCAGCCACGCCACCCGCGACAGCGCCGTGGCCGGCTGCGGCCGCTCGGTGACCAGGCTGCGCACCCCGAACTCGTGGCTGTCGAGCGCCAGCGACCGGTAGTCCTCGTCGTAGATGCGCAGCGCGTGCGCGGTCGGCCCCTCCGACAGCAGGCGGGGCAGCAGGAGCTGGTCCTCCACGGCCAGCTCGTCCCAGACGGACAGGCCGCCGACGTAGCCGGTCATGGCCTCGGACATGCGCACGTAGGCACGTTCCACGGCGGCGCGGGTCTCGCCGTAGGGCACGTGCGGCTCGGGCGTGGGCAGCCGCTCCAGCAGCAGCCCCGCCACCAGCCTGGCGTACCGCTCGGCCGTCGGCACGCCGTGGGAGATCCGCTCGCCGCGGTCGAGCTGGTCCAGCGTGAACGGCAGCTTCGCCTCGCCGAGCGCCTCGAACCAGGCCGCCACGACGATCGCGGCGTGCGCCGCCGCCAGCCGCTGGGTGCGGGTGAAGCGGTCCACGCCGCCCTTCAGCTCCGGCATGCGGCGCACGACGTCCTCGCCGTAGGCGATGATGCCGTCGCGCATGTCGCGCAGGCTCGAGGTGAGGCGGGTGCCGCCGGCCAGCGCCCAGCCGGTGCGCTCCGCCTCCGCGGCGAACCCGATCACCTTGACGAGCCTGCCGTCCTTGCATCCGAGAATCCTCAGGGCGTCGGCGTAGCTCGGGGTGTCGATCATGGCCTTCTCCCGGGGACTGGGATGTCCCATCATGCGCTGTACGCCGCGATCCGCGCAGGCTTGTTCGCCAGGACGACCGAGACGTCACCCGCGCGTCACGTTCCTTTCAGGGCCTGTGCGATCTCCGGCAGCGCGGCCGGGTCCTCGATGGTGGACGGGATGTCGTACGGGTCCCCGTCGGCGATGTTCCGCATCGTGGCGCGCAGGATCTTGCCCGAGCGGGTCTTCGGCAGCCTGCTCACCACGACGGCGCGGCGGAAGGCGGCGACGGGGCCGATGCGCTCGCGCACCAGCGCGGCCAGCTCCCGCTCGATCTCCTGCGGGTCGCGCCCGGCGCCGGCCTTCAGCACCACGAACCCCATCGGGAGCTGGCCCTTCAGCTCGTCGGCCACGCCGATCACCGCGCACTCGGCCACGTCGGGGTGGGCGGCGATGACCTCCTCCATGGCGCCGGTGGACAGGCGGTGGCCGGCCACGTTGATCACGTCGTCGATGCGGCCCATGACGTAGAGGTAGCCGTCCGCGTCCAGGTGGCCGCCGTCGCCCGTCAGGTAGTGACCGGGGTAGCGCTCCAGGTAGGAGCGGCTGAAGCGGGCCTCGTCGCGAAAGAGGGTGGGCAGCGCGCCGGGCGGGAGCGGCAGCTTCACGGTGACCGCGCCCTCGACGCCGGGCGGGCAGTCGTCGCCGTCGCCGTCGAGCACGTGCACGTCCCAGCCCGGCACGGGCCTGGTCGGGGAGCCGGGCTTGATGGGCAGCGGCTCGATGCCGACGCAGTTGGCGGCGATCGGCCAGCCGGTCTCGGTCTGCCACCAGTGGTCGATGACGGGGATGCCGAGCAGGTCCGAGGCCCAGTGGTAGGTGTCGGGGTCGAGCCGTTCGCCGGCGAGGAAGAGGTACCGCAGCCCCGACAGGTCCCACTTTTTCGCGAAATTGCCGGAGGGGTCCTCTTTCTTGATGGCGCGGATCGCGGTCGGCGCGGTGAACAGCGTCCGCACCCCGTGCGTGGCCACCACCCGCCAGAACGCGCCCGGGTCCGGGGTGCCGACGGGCTTGCCCTCGTACAGGACCGTGGTGCAGCCCGCCAGCAGCGGCGCGTACACGATGTAGGAGTGGCCGACCACCCAGCCCACGTCGGAGGCGGCCCAGTAGACCTCGCCGGGGGCGGCGCCGTACACGTGGGACATGCTCCAGTGCAGCGCCACCGCGTGGCCGCCGTTGTCGCGCACGACGCCCTTGGGCGAGCCGGTCGTGCCGGAGGTGTAGAGGATGTAGAGCGGGTCGGTCGCGGCCACGCTCACGCACGGGGCCCTGTCCGCGTCCGCCACGGCCCGCGCCCAGTCGAGGTCCCGCCCCTCGAGCAGCTCCGCCACGCACTGGGGCCGCTGCAGGATCACGCACCGCTCCGGGCGGTGCTCCGCCTGCTCCAGCGCGTCGTCCAGCAGCGGCTTGTACGCCACCACGCGCGCCGGCTCGATCCCGCACGACGCCGACAGCACCACCTTGGGCCTGGCGTGGTCGATCCGCACCGCCAGCTCCCTGGCCGCGAACCCGCCGAACACCACCGAGTGCACTGCCCCGAGCCGGGCGCAGGCCAGCATCGCGACCACCGCCTCGGGCACCATCGGCATGTAGATCACCACGGTGTCGCCCGCCGTCACGCCGAGGCCGCGCAGCATGCCGGCCGTCCTGGCCACCTCGTCCAGCAGCTCGGCGTAGGTGTACACGCGGGTGGCGCCGGTGACCGGGCTGTCGTGGATCAGCGCGGGCTGCTCGCCGCGGCCCCGCTCGACGTGCCGGTCCACGGCGTTGTGGCAGGTGTTGAGCCGGCCGTCGGGGAACCAGCGGCCCTCGCCGTACACGGTCGCGGGCGCCACGTCCCAGTCGATCCCGCGGGCCGCCTCGCCCCAGAACTGCTCGGGCTGCTCGATACTGCGCCGGTAGACCTCGTCAAAACCGCTCACCCGTCGATCAGAACAGCCTGCGGCCCCATGGCGCAAGATATCCACGTGAGCGATGACGTGATCCTTTCCGTGGTGGTGGGGTCGAGGGCGTACGGGCTGGACACCGACGCCTCCGACACCGACCGGCGCGGCGTGTTCGTGGCGCCTACCTCGGCGTTCTGGCGGCTGGACAAACCGGCCACGCACCGGGACGGGCCGCTGCCCGAGCAGTTCTCGTGGGAGGTGGAGCGCTTCTGCGTGCTGGCCCTGGACGCGAACCCGACCGTGCTGGAGTGCCTGTGGTCCCCTCTCGTGGAGGTGATCACGCCCACCGGGCAGCGGCTGCGGGACCTGCGGGAGGCGTTCCTGTCCGAACGGGCGCATCGCTCGTTCGCCGGGTACGCCGAGGCGCAGCTCCGGCGGCTCGACCCGGAGCGACCCAACTGGAAGCAGGCCATGCACATGATCCGGCTGCTGCTCAGCGGGCTGCACCTGGTGCGGCACGGCGAGCCGCTCGTCGGGATGCAGGAGCACCGGGAGCGGCTGCTGGCGGTGCGGCGCGGCGAGGTGCCCTGGGACTCGCTGATCGCCTGGCGGGCCGCGCTGTCCGCCGAGCTGGCGGCCGAACCGGGTGTGCTGCCCGAGCGGCCGGATCGGGAGCGGGTGGAGGAGTTCCTGGTGGGGGTGCGGGAGGAGAACCTGCCGGGGCGGGGATGTCGTCCGTGACGT
This sequence comes from Nonomuraea sp. GTA35, assembly GCF_041950525.1. Taxonomy (NCBI): domain Bacteria; kingdom Bacillati; phylum Actinomycetota; class Actinomycetes; order Streptosporangiales; family Streptosporangiaceae; genus Nonomuraea; species Nonomuraea sp. GTA35. Next base: position 177,518 of record NZ_JBGNUV010000002.1, read on the forward strand.
TGGTGGGCCGTGAGGATGCGCTGGCGGCCGTCTCGGAGGTGCTGCTGGGCGGGGCGGCCGGATGCGTGGTGGTCGAAGGGCCGGCGGGGATCGGCAAGAGCCGGCTGCTGGAGGAGGCGGCCGCGGTGGGGCGGTCCGGGGGGCTGGCGGTGGCGCTGGGGCGGGCCACGGAGCTGGATCGGGTGGCTCCGCTGTCCACGCTGTCGCGGGCGGTGGGGGTGCTGGGCGGCAGACCGGTGGGCGGGTCGGGGGACTCGCCCGGGCACGGGGCGTTCCTGGCGATCGAGCGGGCCGGTGAGGCGATCGAGCGGTTCAGCCGCGTGCGGCCGCTGGCGATCGTCCTCGACGACGTGCAGTGGGCGGACGAGCTGACGTGCCTGGCGTTGCGGCAGCTCGTGCCGGAGCTGGCGGGGTCGCCGGTGGTGTGGCTGCTGGCGCGGCGGCCGCTCCCGGAGCAGGAGGCGGTGGACCGGCTGATCGCGGAGGGCGCGCGCCGCGTCCCGCTGCCGCCGCTCGGCCCGGAGGAGGCGGCCGAGCTGTGCGCGCGGCTGCTGGGGGCCGCGCCCGGGGCGTCGGTGCTGGAGCTGGCGCGGGCCGCCGGCGGGAACCCGTTCCTGCTGGAGGAGGTGCTGACCGGGCTGCGCGAGGAGGGCCGGATCGCGGTGAGCGACGGCGGCGTGGCGTCCGTGAGCGCGTGGGGCGGGAGACTGGACCTGCCGGCGGGGTTCGTTGCGGCCGTCGAGCGGCGGTTGCGCGATCTGTCCGGTGAGGCGCGCCGGGTGCTGGAGGCCGGGGCGGTGCTGCGGCGGCCGTTCACCGTGCACGAGGCCGCCGGGCTGCTCGGGGCCGCGCCCGGGGCGCTGGTCGGGCACGTCGAGGCGGCCGTACGGGCGGGTGCGCTGGTCGGCGAGGGCGACCGGCTGGCGTTCCGGCACGACCTCATCAGGGAGGCGGTGTACGGCGGGCTGGCGCCCGCGATCAGGACGGCGCTGCACCGGGAGGCGGCGGCCGTCCTCCGGCGCGAGGGCCGCCCGCCGGCGGAGCTGGCCGAACACCTGCGCCATGGGGCCCGCGTCGGGGACGTGGCGGCCGTCCGCGAGCTCCGGGCCGCCGCCGAGGAGATGACCGCCGTGGCCCCCTCGGCCGCCGCCGACCTGATGCTGCGGGCGCTCGAACTGTCGGGCGGGCACCACCTGACGGGCCAGCACCGCCTTCCCGGCCAGCACCGCCTTCCCGGCCAGGACCACCTGCCGGGCCGGCACCGCCTGTCGGGCGGGCACCGCGGAGGCCCCGACCCCACGTTCGTCGCGGACGAGCCGCCGGCCGTCGCCGGTGAGCTTGCGGCCGGAGCCGCTGGGCTGCGAGCCGAAGGGCTGGCGGCCGGGGTGGTGCGGTTGCTGGCCTCGGCGGGGCGGCTGGGTGAGGCGCGGGAGATCGCGGACGCGCACGGCGCTCCGCGTGGTGCGGCCGAGGCGGCCGGGATCGCGTTCGGGCTGGCGGAGGCGCTCAAGCACGCCGGTGACGACCGGGCCGTCATCGCCCGTACCGGCCGGGTGCTGGAGCTGCCCGGCGTGCCGGTGCGGGAGCGGGCGCGGCTGCTCGCCGTCCGGGCGCACGCGTTGATGATGACGGGCCGGATCGACGCGGCCGACGACGCGGCACGCGAGGCCATCGCGAACGGAGAGGCGGTCACGGGCGGCGGGACGGTCACAGGCGGCGCGACGGTCTCGGCCGGCGAGGCAGCCACAGGCGGCGAGGCGATCGCGGAGAGGGAGGCGGTTCCCGGTGGGGAGGCGTTCGCTCAGGTCGTAGGGTTGCAGGCGCGGTCCACGGTGGCGATCCTCCGCGGCGACCTGGGCCGCGCGCTGCGGTACGCCGAGCGTTCGGTGAGGCTGGCGGACGCGGCGGGCGGGGAGACGGGGCACCGGCATCCGCGGTTGTGGCTGGGGGCCGCGCTGACGGCGCTGGACAGGTTCGAGGAGGCGCAGGAGGTCTATGCGGCGGTCGAGCGGGAGTGCGGCAGGCTCGGGACGGCGTGGGCGCTGCCGTTGCTGCACCGGTTCAGGGCCGAGCTGTTGCTGGCCTGGGGGCGGCTCGACGACGCGTACGCCGAGGCCGAGACGGGGCTGCGGGTGGCGGAGCAGCTCTCGGCGATGGCGCTGGCACCCGCGTTGCTGGGCGTGCTCGGGCACGTGGCGCTGCTGCGGGGCGAATCGGAGGTGGCGCGCGAGCACCTGGACCGGGGACGGGATCTGGCGGGGGACGGTCCGGGTCTGGTGGCCGAGGAGCTGCGGTGGCGGCGCGGTCACATCCCGTCGGCCGCGGTGCTGCCGTACCTGGTGGTGCAGGAGCCGTGGATGGCGGCGCGGTTGCGGGCGGCGGTGCCCGGCGTGGTGGAGTGTGTGCGGGACCTCGCGCGGCGCAACCCGGGCCACGGGTCCCTGGCGGCGGGGGCCGCGCATGCCGAAGGGCGGCTGGAGGAAGCGATCGAGCTGTATCGGGCCGGTCCGCGACCGCTCGGGCTGGCGGCGGCGCTGGAGGAGGCGGGGCGGCGGGACGAGGCCCTGGAGGTGTACCGGACGTGCGGCGCCATCCAGGCCGCCACGCCCGCGGACGCCGCGCCTTCAAGCACCACACCTCCGGACGCCGCGTCTTCGGGCGGGGGTTCGGGCAGGGGTTCGGGCGGGGGTTCGGGCAGGGGTTCGGGCGGGGGGTGGGCGGCGTTGACGGCGGCCGAGTTGCGGGTGGTGCGGCTCGTCGCGCAGGGCATGACGAACAGGGAGGCCGCCGCCGCCCTGTTCCTGTCCCCGCACACCATCGACACCCACCTCCGCCACGCCTTCGCCAAGCTGGGCGTCAACAGCCGGGTGGAGCTGACCCGCCAGGCGCTCATCCACGAGCCGCCCATCCCCTGACACCGCCCGCGCGGACGCACCCTCCCAGGGACGGCGCCACCACGGGCCGCGGCGCCGTTGCAGCACCGCTCCGGGCCGGAGGTGGTCAGTGCGGGAGCATGGGGAGCAGGGCTCGCGCGTCGGATTCCGTGATCTCGATGCCGAGCTCGGCCCGCAGCCACTCCGCCAGCTCCCCCGCCGTCGCGAAGCTCTGCCCCTCCAGCCGCACCCGCGCGCCGGCGGTCGTCCGCTGGGCGAGCACGTGCCGGGTGAACGGTGACTGCGGGGAGGCGGACACGTAGAAGTTCGCCACCTCGAAGTCGCTCGGGAACTGCGGCTCACCGGGCCGGAACGCGTACAGCTCCGTCTCCCCCGCGTGCAGCACCCAGAAGTCCTCCTCCCGCACCAGCCGCCACCGCCACGGCCCCGACTCCAGCGACGCCCCCTCCTCGAACGGCATCGGCTCCACCAGCCCCTCACCGCCGAACCCGACGTCCGCCAGCCACGTGCGCCCCTCCGCCACGACGGTGAGCATGGCGTGGGAGCGGGGCAGGTGGTAACGGCCCAGGCGGATCCTGGCCAGGTGGCGGGTCACGGTGAAGCCGAGGCGTTCCAGGGCGGCGGCGAACAGCAGGTTGTGCTCGTGGCAGTAGCCGCCGCGCCCGCCCGTCACCATCTTGTCCTGCAGGCTGCCCAGGTCGAGCGAGATGCCCCGGCCGAGCAGCACGTCCAGGTTCTCGAAGGGGATGGCGCGCACGTGCGCCAGGTGGACGGCGCGCAGGGTGCCCGCCGTCGGGGCGCGCGGCCCGTCGTACCCGATCCGCCCCAGGTAGGCGTCCAGGTCGAGCTTCTCGATGTCCCATGTCATGTGATCAACAATGGCGGGTACGGGGGCCGCCGCGCATCACGTGTTCACGGGATTCGCCGACAGGACCAGCCTTGTCGCGAAATTTCGGTACCCGGCCCGTTCGAACACCCGCGCCATCGGCCCGTTGCCCGCGTCCGTGTCGGCCACGATCCGCTGCACCCCGCGCCCGGCGTGGCAGCGGGTGATCTCGGCGAGCAGGTCGTCGACGACGCAGCCGAGCAGGCGGTCTAGATCGTCCTCGACGGCAGGGCGGAAACGCATGGATTCTCCGGGAAGCAGAGGCGGGCGCGCTGAGCGCCCGGGAACAGGCCGAACATCTCGCTGCGCCTCCTTTCTGCTGATTTTCGGCGTCAGCGGGCACTGTAGCGGAAATCTCGCGACAGGATGGGCGGGTGAGCTCCTACGACGACACGCTGCCCCTCCAGCCCCCGATCCGGCTGCCCGGCAAGGCCACGCTGGCGGCCGCCGTACGCGCCGCTCCCCTGGCCGAAGAGCTGAAGCCGGAAGGCGACGACGCGGAGGTGCTGGCCCTGTGGGCCGAGCACTGCAGGCAGCGGCTGGCCGAGGACGAGGGGCTGCTGCTGGAGCTGGTCCGGCTGTTCCTGTCCAGGGAGCCGCTCAGGGGCGAGACGTCCGGGACGCTGACGGGGCTCGGGCTGGTGCGGCAGGCGGAGCCGTACACGCTGAGCTGGCTGGGGCTGTGGGTAGCGCGGCAGATCATCGCCGAGACCACCGGGCAGGACATCCCGGTCATGGGGTCGCTGGCCGACGCCGACGCGGCGACGCTGCTGCACGGGCTGCGCTCCTACCCGGAGAGCGAGCGCGGCGAGGAACTGGCCGGGTGGCTGAAGGGCCGCGACGAGCAGGCGGCGGTGGACGAGATCGCATCGGTGCTGGCCGGCGTGAGCCCGCTGAGCCGGGCGGTCGGCGTGGAGCTGCTGTCGACGGCGTTCGGCGAGGAGGGGCGGCAGTCCCTGGCCCGGCTGCTGGAGGAGCCCAAGCTCGGGGCGGTGATCGCGGCCAGGCTCGGGCGGGAGGAGCGGCAGCCTTCACCGGAGGAGATCGCCTGGGTGCTGGTGGACATGGCGGCGGCGCTGCTGGAGTTCGGCGGCGAGACCGGCGAGGTGATCGAGTCGATCGCGATGGGGATGAAGGCGGAGGAGCAGGCGGGGACGATCGCGATCCTGGCGTTCGGGGATCATCCGTGGACGGGGCAGGTGCTGCGGGTGTTCATCGAGCATCATCCGGACGAGCGGGTGGTGGCGGCGGCCCGCAAGGCGTTGCGCCGGTTGCGCGGGCTGGCGGACCTGCGAGGTTGAGCCGGCGTACGGGCGCGGCGACGTACGGGTAGAGTCGGCTTGGTGAGTGAGCATGCGATCTCCCCTCAGACCGGCATCCTGGGTGACGCGTACGCCTGTGGCTGCGGCGTGATCCTCGGCGGCCGGATGGCGGCCGAGCTGCACGCCGCCGAGAACGGGCTGTGCTCGGCCTGCCTCGGCTCGGCCGAGGAGGAGCCGGCGCCCGGCCTGCGACGCCCCTGCACCTCCTGCGCGGGCACCGGCCGGCGCGGGGAACAGGTCACCTGGCAGCTCGCGCACGCCGAGGCCGAGCATCTGATCACGATGACGGTGGTGCGCGGGGTCGTGGCGGGGTTCGACGGGCCGTTCCACCTGTCGGAGGTCGCCGACACGGTGCGCAACGGGCTGGGGCTGCCCGCGGGGCGGCTGCCGGTCGGGCCGCGGGTGCGCGACCTGCTGCTGCAATTGCAGGCGGCGGGCGAGATCACCATGCTGTCGGCGCCCGACGAGATGGTGGGCACCGACATGGTCCTCTACCGCGACCCGCAGTGGCAGCGCGTCCGCACCCTCGGCCTCTGACCGCACCCCCGAAACGCCTCTGACCGCACCCCCGAAACGCCGCTGACCGCCCTCCCGCAGTACCTCGCCACCCCGCCCCGCAAGCACCTCTGACCGCGCTGCACCTCTGACCGCGTTCCCGCGGTGCCCCTGAGCGTGCTCGCGAGGCCGTGGGGAGGTCAGGCGGTGTCGGGGACGCGGCAGAGGATCTCGCCGTGCAGGACGGACAGCCAGCCGTCCCCGGCCGCCGCCCATTCCAGCCACCCGTCCGAGATGCGCCGCAGGTCCGCCTCCGTGGCGGCGCCGGTGGCCAGGGCCTGCTGGGCCATGGCCGAGCTCAGGATGCGGTCGGCCCACATGCCGCCCCACCAGGCCCGGTCGTCCGGGTCGGCGAAGCACCAGGTGGAGGAGGTGGCGGTGACGTCCTCGAAGCCCGCGGCGCGGGCCCAGGACAGCAGCCGCCGCCCCGCGTCCGGCTCGCCCCCGTTGCCGCGGGCCAGCCGCTGGTAGAGCGCCATCCACTCGTCCAGCGCCGGCACCCGCGGCCACCAGGTGAACGCGGAGTAGTCGCTGTCGCGCGCCGCCACGAAACCGCCGGGCCTGGTGACCCGCCCCATCTCCCGCAGCGCCCGCACCGGGTCGCCCACGTGCTGGAGCACCTGGTGGGCGTGCACCACGCAGAACGTGTCGTCCGGGTAGTCGAGCGCGTGCACGTCCGCCACGGCGAAGCCGACGTTCGCCACCCCTCTGGCCGCCACCTCGGCCCGCGCCAGCTCCAGCGCGTCCGCGGTGACCTCGGAGGCCGTCACGTGGCCGTCGGGCACCCGGGCGGCCAGGTCGGCGGTGATCGTGCCGGGGCCGCTGCCGACGTCCAGCACCTTCATGTGCGGCTTGAGGTGGGGCAGCAGGTACGCGGCCGAGTTCTCGGCGGTGCGCCAGCGGTGCGAGCGCAGCACGGACTCGTGGTGACCATGCGTGTAGACGGCGGCCATCGGAAAACCCCTTCGTTTCGACGACGATGCCGCCACCCTAGCGCCAGTCTCACCATTCAAGAGAAAATGTCTTATATTTCGAGACATAGCGGTACGTGCATACACTTTGTCGCGAACCGTTTCGAGGAAGGGGGCATGGTCAGTGGGAGAGGTCCGGCCGATCGTGACCGTGGGAGACCCGGTGCTGCATCACCCGTGCGAGCCGGTCACCCGGTTCGACGGCGAGCTGGCGGCACTCGTGGACGACATGTTCGCCAGCATGTACGCGGCCGAGGGCGTGGGCCTGGCCGCCAACCAGATCGGCGTGCCGCTGCGCGTGTTCGTCTACGACTGCCCCGACGACGACGGCGTGCGCCACAAGGGCGTCGTGGTGAACCCGCGGCTGGAGGTGCCCGGCCTCGGCGAGCGGCACCTGGACGCCGGCGACGAGGGCTGCCTGTCGGTGCCCGGCCAGTACGCGCCGCTCCCCCGTTCCGACCGCGCCACCGTGCGCGGCTTCGACGCCGCCGGCGAGCCCGTCACGGTCGAGGGCACCGGCCTGCTGGCCCGCTGCCTGCAGCACGAGTGCGACCACCTCGACGGCTACCTCTACATCGACCGCCTGCCGGCCAAGCGCCGCAAGCAGGTGCTGGCGGCGTACCAGGAATCCACTAAAGCGGATAAAGCACCGCTATAGTGGAGGAATGGAAGGCGAAGGCGTCCTGTCCAGCGGCCTGTCCATGGCCGAGCTGGGGCAGCGCATCCGCGGCGAGCGGCAGTCGCGCGGGTTGTCCATCGAGCGGCTGGCCGAGCTGAGCGGCATCAGCAGGAGCATGGTCTCCGAGGTCGAGCGGGGCACGAAGACGCCGACCGTGCTGGTGCTCGACCGGCTGGCCACGGCGCTGGGCACGTCGATCGCGCGGCTGCTCGACGAGCCCGCGCACAGCGCGATGCGGGTGCTGCGCCACACCGAGCAGCGGGTGCTGCGCGACCCGTCCGGGTGGGAGCGGCGGGTGCTGTCGCCCGTGCTGGGCGAGGTGGAGTTCGAGTTCATGCGCACGACCATCGGCCCCGGCGTGGACGCCGGCGAGTTCGCGCCGCACGCTCCGGGCTCGCGCGAGTACCTCGCCGTCGAGCACGGCAGCCTGCGGCTGACGATCAACGGCAGGCCGTACGAGCTGGCGGCCGGCGACTCGGCCTACTACCCCGGCGACTGCCGCCACGCCTACGCCAACGACGGCACCACCGACTGCGTCTTCTACCTCGCCATGGAGGTGAGTGGAGTCGGGCACCACGAACCACGGAGGGAATCCCCCGATGCATGACCTGCGTCAGGCCGGCGCCAAGGCGGCCCGGATCATGGCCGACCACCTGGAGGGCGTCGCGGAGCGGCCGGTGTGGCGGCCGGTGCCGGACGGCGAGCTGGCCTGGCTCACCGGCCAGGACCTGCCCGAGACGGGCCGCGCGCTGGACGAGCTGCTGGAGGACGCGCGCGAGCACGTGCTGCCGTACCCGATGGGCAACGGGCACCCGCGCTTCTTCGGCTGGGTGAACTCGCCGCCCAACCCGGCGGGCGTCCTCGTCGAGCCGCTGGCCGCGGCGCTGAACCCGAGCTGCGCGGGCGGCGACCACGCGGGCCCGCACCTGGAGCGCACGGTGGTGCGCTGGCTGGCCGGGCTGGTCGGCTTCCCGCACCCGCCCGGCGGCGGGCTGCTGACCAGCGGCGCCTCCATGGCCACCGTGATCTGCCTGGCCACCGCCCGCCAGCAGGCGGCGCTCGCCGACGGCTGGGACGCCCGCGAGGAAGGGCTGTGGGGGCGGCCTCCCCTGGTCATGTACGTCACCGAGGAGGGCCACAGCTGCCTGCACAAGGCGGCCCAGCTCCTCGGCCTCGGCGCGCGCAACGTCCGGCTCGTGCCCGTGGACGCCGCCTACCGGATGGACGTGCGCGCGCTGCGCGCGATGATCGCCGAGGACCTGGACGCGGGGCTGCGGCCGTTCTGCGTGGCGGGCAGCGCGGGCACGGTGAACTCCGGCGCGGTGGACCCGCTGGACGAGATCGCGGACGTGGCGGCCGCGTACGGGCTCTGGTTCCACGTGGACGGCGCGTACGGCGCGCTCGGCATCCTGGCCGACGGCGCGGCGGCGCACTACGCGGGGCTGGAGCGGGCCGACTCGCTGGCCCTCGACCCGCACAAGTGGCTGGGCGTGCCGGTGGGCTGCGGCTGCGCGCTGCTGCGCGACCCGGGCGCCGCGCGGGCGGCGTTCAGCCTGGTGCCGTCGTACCTGGTGGACGAGAACGCCGGCGACCTGGGCTGGTTCGCCGAGTACGGGCCCGAGCAGACCCGGCCGTTCCGGGCGCTGAAGACGTGGGCGACCCTGTCGTACCTGGGCAGGTCGGGCGTCAAGCGCCTGGTGGAGCACACGACCGGGCTGGCCCGCACGCTCGGCGCGATGGTCGAGGCGGCCCCGGACTTCGAGCTGCTCGCCCCGGTCACCACCTCGATCACCGCGTTCCGCCACACGCCGCGGGCCGAAGGGCTGGACGAGCTCAACCGCGCCATCCCGGTCGCCGTCCAGGCGCGCGGCAACGCGTTCCTCACCGGCACCCGGCTGGGCGGGCGCGACGCGCTGCGGACCTGCATCCTGCACCCGGACACCACCGAGCAGGACCTGGCGGTGCTCCTGGACGAGATCCGCCTGGCGGCCAAGGCGCTGTAGCCACCGCCGCCGGGCCGGGGCCCGGCGGCGTCCTCGCCCACGGACGATCCACCCTGGACGGCTCTCCCAGGGCGGGTCGCCGGGCTCCGGTGACGGCTTCCGGCACGCCGGCGCGTCACCTCCCGGGAAACCGGCGACGTCCTGTGAGATGCGCATTCGCCCGGGTAGGGGGTCGGCTGGACCGATCTACAGGAGGATCCCATGGCGAAGACCGTGGCAGATGTGATGACTTCTCACCCGGCGACGGTTGAGGCCGACCAGCCGGTGTCCGTCGCGGCGTCGCTCATGCGCGACAACGACACCGGAGCGGTCATCGTCAACGACAACGGCCGCATGAAGGGCATCGTCACCGACCGCGACATCACGGTGCGCGTGGTCGCCGACGACCGCGGCCCCGACACGCCGGTACGCGAGGCGTGCAGCGCGTCCGTCGAGGCCGTCGGCCCCGACACCAGCATCGACCAGGCCGTCCAGCTCATGCGCACGCACGCCGTACGCCGCCTGCCGGTGGTCGAGGACGGCCGCGCGGTCGGCGTCGTCAGCCTCGGCGACCTGGCCGTCGAGCGTGACCCGAACTCCGCGCTCGCGGACATCTCGGCGGCGGAGGGCAACCGGTAGTACCGTCTGCCGTGTGGTCACGGTCGATGACGTAAGGCAGTTCGCGCGCACGCTCCCGCGCTCCTCGGAGCACCTCATCAGGGACCGCGTGAAGTTCCGCGTAGGCAGGATCGTCTACGTGGCGTTCTCGCGCGACGAGACCCTGATGGGATTCGGGTTCCCGAAGGAGGAACGCGCGGCCCTGGTGGCCGCCGAGCCGGAGAAGTTCCTGCTTCCCCGGGAGTCCGACCTGCGTTTCCACTGGGTGGAGGCGCGGACTGCCGCCATCGACGTGGCGGAGATGCGGGAGCTGGTGCTGGAGGCCTGGCGGATGTGCGTGCCCAGGAAGGTGCGGCTGGAGCAGGAACTCGCCGCCGGGCGGCGCTGACCCCTTGATCGCTCCGCCGTCCTGCACGAGGATCATGATCATGACGCAGCAGGACTGGGTGCGCTGGCATGACGCGTACGACGAGCCGGGCTCGTCGCTGAAGGATCGCCTCGACATCGTGCGCACGTGGGTCGGGACGGCGCTCGACGAGGGGGCGGCTCGGGTCGTGAGCCTGTGCGCAGGGCAGGGGCGCGACCTGCTGCCGGTGCTGGCAGGGCATCCCCGCCGCGGGCGGGTGCGGGCGCGGCTCGTCGAGCTGGACGAGCGCAACGTCGCCGCCGCCAGGAGCGCGGCCCCCGAGGGGGTCGAGGTGGTGTGCGGGGACGCGGCGGTGACGGGGTCGTACGCGGGCGCCGTGCCGGCGGACCTCGTGCTGGCGTGCGGGATCTTCGGGAACATCACGGACGACGACATCCGGCGCACGGTCGCCACCCTGCCGCAGCTCTGCGCGCCCGGCGCGATGGTGATCTGGACGAGGGGGCGGCACGAGCCCGACCTGGTGCCGGCGATCTGCGCGTGGTTCGAGGGCTGCGGGTTCGAGCGGGTCGCGGTCGAGGGCGAGGGGACGAAGTACGGGGTCGGGGTGCATCGCTACGCCGGGCCGCAGGTGGCGCTGGAGCCCGCCCAACGGATGTTCACCTTCATCCGCTAGCCACGCGCCCGCGGTCAGGGGGCCTGCGCATCGGCGACGGCAGCACGCCGCGGTCGCCGGCCGCGCGCGCCGCCAGGCACCGCAGGCGGCGGTGGCGCGGCCGCTCGGCCACGCGCGGCGGTGGCGAGGCCGTGTCCGGCCCGCCTCGTGGTCGCGGCGCGGCCCGGGCGGCGGAGCAGGGCGTCAGCGGGCGACGCTGCGGTAGAGGTCGCGGGTGAGCGTGGTGATGCGCTTGACCGAGGAGCTCCAGGTGCCCCCCACCGGATGCGCGGTCAGCACGGCCATGACGAAGCGGTCGCCCTGCCCGGCCAGACCGGTCGTGTGCAGGACGGGCCGGCCGTAGTCGGGCACGCCCGAGCCGGTGGCCCGCTGGGCGACCCACGAGATGGGCGCCCCGACCGCCGCGGCGTCACTGGTGTACGAGACGGCCGCCGTCCTGGAGTCGCACCTGACCGGGGGCGTCGTGCCGAAGCCCGACCAGCCCTGCTTGACCGCCCACGGGCGCGGCACGCCGTCGGGGATGCCGAAGGTCTGGTCGAAGCCGTCGGTGCCGCACGGCGTGGACCGGCGCAGGTGGCCGAGGATGGTGTCCCTGACCCGGGGCTCGGCCCTGTCGAGCAGGTAACGGTAGGTGCGCACGATGTCGTACGCGCTCAGCGACGTGTAACCCCAGAACCCGGGCTTGGACGCGGGCGGCGGCGTCGTGTCGGACAGCCCCAGCCTGCGTGCCTGCCTGACGATGATCTGCCCCTTGCCGAGGCGGTCCCAGAAGGCGGAGGCCGCGTCGTCGTCGCTGGAGCGCAGCATCACCTTCAGCAGCTTGGCGTCGGCCGCGGGCACGCTCTGGCGCCGCTCCAGGTAGTCGATCGCGATGAGGATCTTCACGACGGAGGCCGAGCGGTACTTCCTGTGCGCGTTCCGCGTGGCGACGATCTTGCCGGCCTGCCGGTCGAACACCACCCAGGCCGCCGTCGTCCCGGCCGGGACCCGGGGCGGCCCGACCGCCTCGGCGGCGTGGGCGGGGCTCAGGAGCGAGGCGGCGGCAGCGACGGCGACGACGGGGGCCACGGCCAGGGGCTTGATTCGCACCTGCCTATAACTACCAGATTCCGCCTGCCCACCCTTGACCGACCAACGAAAGCGGGTATAAACACAGGGGAAACCAACTCGAAACGGCGGTGAATCAACATCATGTACGCCGAGGAGCGGCAGCAGGAGATCCTGCGGAGGGCGCGGGCCGCGGGCCGCGTCGACGTGGTGACGCTGGCCGCCGAGCTCGACGTGACCACGGAGACGATCCGCCGCGACCTGACGTCGCTGGAACGGGCGGGGGTGCTGCGCCGCGTGCACGGGGGCGCGATCCCCGTGGAGCGGCTGGGGTTCGAGCCCGCGCTGGCCACCCGCGACGAGGTCATGACGGCCGAGAAGGAGCGCATCGCCAAGGCGGCGCTGGCCGAGCTGCCCGAGGACGGGTCCGTGATCATCGACGCGGGCACCACCACGGGCCGCCTGGTGCAGGTGCTGCCCGCCGACCGGGAGCTGACCGTCGTGGTCAACTCCCCGCCGCTGGCCACCGTGCTGGCCGCCCGCGCCAACCTGCACGTGATCATGCTGGGCGGCCGGGTCCGCGGCAAGACCCTCGCGACGGTGGACGACTGGGCGCTGCGCCCACTGGCCTACCTCAACGTGGACGTGGCGTTCATGGCCACCAACGGCTGCTCGCTGAGCCGGGGCCTGACCACGCCCGACCCGGCGGAGGCGGCGATCAAGCGGGCCATGGTCAAGGCCGCGCAGCGCAGCGTGCTGCTGGCCGACCACACGAAGTTCGGCAACACGTACCTGTCCACGTTCGCCGAGCTGGGCGAGATCGACGTGGTGATCACCGACACCGGGCTGGACGTGTCGCTCGCCGCCGACCTGGCGGGGGCGGGCCCGGAGGTGATCAGGGCATGATCCTCACCCTGACCCTGAACCCCAGCCTCGACCGCACCATCGAGATCGCCTCGCTCGACCGGGGCGCGGTCATCCGCGCCGCCGCCGCCCACCTCGACCCCGGCGGCAAGGGCGTGAACGTCTCGCGCGCCCTGCTGGCCAACGCCGTCGCCAGCCGCGCGGTGATCCCGTACGGCGGCGACGAGGGCAGGCAGCTCGTCCGCCTGCTGGCCGCCGAGGGGCTCGACATGGTGACGGTCCCCGTGACGGGCCCGACCCGGTCGAACGTGACGCTCGCCGAGCCCGACGGCACCGTCACCAAGATCAACGAGCCGGGCACCGCGCTGTCGCCCGCCGAGCTCGACACGATCGCCGACGCCGTGCTCGCCGCCGCCCACTCGGACGGGCAGGGGGCCGACTGGGTGGTGGCGTCCGGGAGCCTGCCGCCCGAGGTGCCCGCCGACGTGTACGCCCGGCTGTGCCGCAGGTTCGCCGGCGCGGGCATCCACGTGGCGGTCGACACCAGCGGCCCCGCGCTCTCCTGCGCCCTCGCCGCCGCTCCTGCCCTGGTCAAGCCGAACCTGGAGGAGCTGTCGGCGGCCACCGGCATGCCGATCCGCAACCTGGGCGACGTGGCCGAGGCCGCGGGCAAGCTGCGGGCCGCCGGAGCGCGTACGGTGCTGGCCAGCCTGGGCGCCGACGGCGCCGTGCTCGTCGAGGAGGGCGGCACCTGGTACGGCGAGGCCGCCGTGACCGAGCCGCGCAGCTCCGTCGGCGCCGGCGACGCCATGCTGGCCGGCTTCCTCGCCGCGGGAGGCTCCGGGCCCGAGGCGCTGAAACAAGCCCTGGCCTGGGGCGCGGCCGCCGTACGCCTGCCCGGCAGCCGCATGCCGGGCCCCGCCGACATCGACCGGGTCATCGGCCGGGCCGCCGTCGCCATCCGCCCGACCGACCCCGGCCGCCCCCTCACCACGGCATCCCCCCGATAAGGAAGCGGCTGCTCAACCCCCCGAAGGAGCACGTCCATGGCCGACACCTACACCCCTCCGGTCACCGGGACCGGAGTCAAGGCCACCATCCAGCGCATCGGCGGCCATCTGGCCGGCATGATCATGCCGAACATCGGCGCGTTCATCGCCTGGGGCCTGATCACCGCGCTGTTCATCCCGACCGGCTGGCTGCCCAACGAGGACCTCGCGAAGCTGGTCGGCCCGATCATCGGCACCCTGCTCCCGGTCCTCATCGCCTATACCGGCGGCCGAATGGTGCACGGGCAGCGCGGGGCGGTCGTCGGCGCCGTGGCGGTGATGGGCGTCGTGGTGGGCACGGAGTCCCCGATGTTCCTCGGCGCCATGATCATCGGCCCGCTCACCGCCTTGATCCTGAAATATGTGGACAAGTTCACGGAGGAGCGCACCAAGGCCGGCTTCGAGATGCTGGTGGACAACTTCACCGCCGGCATCGTGGGCGGCGCGATGGCCGTGGTCGGCTTCTACGGCATCGGCCCGGTCGTCCAGGCGGTCACCACCGCGGCGGGCAACGCGGTCGAGTGGCTGATCACCAACAACCTGCTGCCGATCGCCTCCGTGCTGATCGAGCCGGCCAAGGTGCTGTTCCTGAACAACGCCATCAACCACGGCGTGCTGAGCCCGCTGGGCGTGGCCGAGGCCGCGGAGACGGGCAAGTCGATCCTGTTCATGCTGGAGTCGAACCCCGGGCCCGGGCTCGGCCTGCTGCTGGCGTTCCTGCTGTTCGGCCCGCGCGCGATGCGGCCGACCACGCCCGCAGCGATGATCATCCACTTCTTCGGCGGCATCCACGAGATCTACTTCCCGTACGTCCTCATGAAGCCCCGCCTCATCCTGGCCGTCATCGCGGGCGGCGCCGCCGGGGTGTTCACGTTCATGGTCACCGGCGCCGGCCTGGTCGCCACGCCCTCACCCGGCAGCATCTTCGCCTACCTCGCGGTCACCCCGAAGGGCGGCTGGCTCGGCTCCAGCCTGGGAATCCTCGTGGCGACCGGCGTGACGTTCGCCGTCGCCGCCGTCCTGATGGGCTTCGGCAGGGGCGAGAAGGCCGAGCCCGAAGAGGCCGGAACCGCAGCAACCACCCAGAAGGAGAGCTGAGCCATGGCAGGCATCGACAGCAAGGACATCCGCAAGATCATCGTGGCCTGCGACGCGGGCATGGGCAGCAGCGTCATGCTCGCCTCCCAGCTCAAGAAGCAGCTCAAGGAGACCGGCGTGATCGTGGAGCACACCCCGGTCAACTCCATCCCCGACGACGCCGACGTGGTCCTGTGCCACGCGGGCCTGGCCGCGCGTGCGAAGGCGGCCGCACCGGGGAAGGTATTGGTGTCGTTCCAGATCTTCCTCGGCGACCCGGCGGTGACCCGGCTGGTGAACACCATCAAGAACGGCGGCACGGTCGATGCGTGACGACCTGCTCGACCCGCGGGCCGTGCTGCTGCACGAGAGCGTCCCCGACCGCGCCGCGGCCATCCGGCGGTGCGGGCGGGCGCTGGTCGACGTGGGCGCGGTCGCGGAGCCGTACATCGAGGCGATGCTGGAGCGCGAACGGTCGATCTCCACCTACGTCGGCGAGGGCGTGGCCATCCCGCATGGCACGAACGCCTCCAAGGGGGACGTCGTCCGCGACGCGATCTGCGTCGTGCGCTTCCCCGGCGGCGTCGACTGGGACGGCGAGCACGTCACGCTCTGCGTCGGCATCGCCGCCAAGGACAACGGTCACGTGCCGCTGCTGGCGACGCTGGCCGAGATCCTGCTCGACCCCGACCGGGCGCGGGCACTGCGCGAGGCCACCGAGGTCTCCGACGTCATCAAGGAGCTGACAGCATGAAGGTCGCGCGCTTCCACGCGCCCGGCGACATCAGGATCGAGGACGCGCCGGAGCCGGTCGCCGGTCCCGGCGAGCTGAAGATCCGGGTACGCAACTGCTCGACCTGCGGCACCGACGCCAAGATCTTCAAGTACGGCCACCACCACATCGTGCCGCCGCGCGTGATGGGCCACGAGATCGCCGGCGAGGTGGTGGACACGGGCGCGCGGGTGCAGGTGATCGCCGCGATCCCGTGCGGCACGTGCCCGGACTGCGTGGCGGGCCGCCGTACGGTGTGCCCGAACCAGGAGTCGATGGGTTACCACTACGACGGCGGGTTCGCCGAATACCTCATCGTCCCGGCGAAGGTGCTGGCCGTGGACGGCGTCAACGCCATCCCCGACGGGGTCGGCTTCGCCGAGGCGTCGGTGGCCGAGCCGCTCGCGTGCGTGCTGAACGGCCAGGAGCTGGCCCGCGTGGGGCCGGGTGACGACGTGGTCGTGATGGGCGCGGGCCCGATCGGCTGCCTGCACGTGCGGCTGGCGCGGGCGCGCGGGGCGAACCGGGTGTTCCTCGTGGACGTCAACGCCGAGCGCCTGGCGATGGCCGCCGAGCTCGTCCGCCCCGACGCGGCCATCGACGCCGACCCCGCCGAGCAGGTGCTGAAGCTGACCGGCGGCCGGGGCGCCGACGTGGTGATCACGGCGGCGGCCTCCGGCGCGGCGCAGGAGCAGGCCGTGCGGATGGCGGCCCGGCAGGGGCGGATCAGCTTCTTCGGCGGGCTGCCCAAGGACAACCCGATCATCGCGCTCGACTCGAACCTCGTGCACTACCGGGAGCTGACCGTCGTCGGCGCGAACGGCTCCAGCCCTGCCCACAACGCCCAGGCGCTGCGGCTGGTGGCCGAGGGCGCCGTGACGGTGTCGGACCTGATCACCCACCGGCTGCCGCTGCCGCGCGTGCTGGACGGGATCGACCTGGTCAGCCGTGGCGCGGCCATCAAGGTCACCATAGAACCCTGGAGGAGGTCGTGATGGCGCGGCGAACGGTGGTCGTGGCCTCTGCCAGCGGCCTGCACGCCCGTCCCGCGAAGCTGTTCGTGCAGGCGGCGGTGAAGTCGGGGGTGCCGGTGACGATCCGGGCCGGGGAGAAGGCGGTGCCGGCCAAGAGCATGCTGGGGGTGCTGTCGCTCGGCGTCGTGCAGGGCACGGAGGTCACGCTGGAGGCCGAGGGGCCTGGGGCGGAGGAGGCGCTGGACGCGCTGGCCGCGCTGCTGGCCCGCGACCTGGACGCGGACGAGGCCCCCGATGCCTGACAGCGGCGGCCCGTGGGAGGGCGCCGCCGGGCGGCTCACCGGGCTGGGGGTCAGCCAGGGACGGGCGGCCGGGCCGATGATCCGGCTGGCCGACCCGCCGGAGCTGCCCGCGCCCAGGATCGTCACCGACCCGGGCGCCGAGGCGGCCACCGTGGCCAAGGCTCTGGAGGCGGTCGCCGCCGAGCTGAACCGGCGCGCCCTGGCCGCCGGCGGCGAGGCGGCCGAGATCCTGGAGGCCCTCGCCATGATCGCCGAGGATCCGGTGCTGCTGGAGGAGGCCGAGCGGCTCACCGGCGACGGCGCCGACGCCGCCCACGCCCTGGACGCGGCCTTCGCCAGGCACCGGGAGGCCCTGGCCCAGCTCGGCGGCTACCTGGCCGAGCGGGCCGCCGACCTCGACGACCTCAGGCACCGCGCGGTGGCCGCCGCGCTGGGCCTGCCGATGCCCGGCCTGCCCTCCCCCGGCCACCCGTACGTGCTGGTCGCCACGGACCTCTCCCCCGCCGACACCGCGGGCCTGGGCCCCGACGTGCTGGCGCTGGTCACCGAGCACGGCGGGCCGACGAGCCACACCGCGATCCTGGCCAGGGCCAGGGGCCTGCCCGCCGTCGTGGCCTGCGAGGGCGTCTGCGGCCTCGCCGACGGCACGGTGATCGGCGTGGACGGCGGCACCGGCGAGGTCGCGATCGGCCTCACCCAGCGGGAGACCGCCGAGGTCGCCCGGACCGAGACCGCCCGCAGGGACCGCCTCCGGACGAGCCGGGGCCCGGGCGTGACCGCCGACGGGCATGCGGTCAAGCTCCTGCTCAACATCGGCTCGGCCGCCGACCTGGCACCGCGCGGCGCGGGAGCGGGCGCCGCGGAGGCCGGCGCCGGGCGGACGGGCGGCGCTGAAGGGGTGGACGCCGGGGGGACGGGTGCTGAAGGGGTGGGGCTCTTCAGGACGGAGTTCCTGTTCCTCGACCGCAGGCAGCCGCCGTCGTTCGAGGAGCAGGTGGCCGCGTACGCGGAGGTGTTCGACCGGACGGAGCACGTGATCGTGCGCACGCTCGACGCCGGCACCGACAAGCCGCTGCCCTTCCTCGGCCTGCCGCGGGAGCAGAACCCGGCGCTGGGCGTGCGCGGCCTGCGCGTGGACCGGCTGCTGCCGGACGTCCTGGACACCCAGCTCGACGCGATCGCCGCGGCGGCGCGCCAGGCGGGGGCCGAACCGTGGGTGATGGCGCCCATGGTCACCACGGTCGGGGAGGCGAGCGACTTCGCCCGCCGGGCCCGCGCCAAGGGCATCGCGCAGGTGGGCGTGATGGTCGAGGTGCCGGCGGCGGCGCTGCGCGCGGGCAGGCTGCTGCAGGAGGTCGACTTCCTCAGCATCGGCACCAACGACCTGGCGCAGTACACCTTCGCCGCCGACCGCCAGCACTTCGGCCTGGCCGACCTCCTGGACCCCCGCCAGCCGGCGCTGCTGGAGCTGATCGCGCTGTGCGCGGAGGCGGGCAGGCGGGCGGGCAAGCCGGTCGGGGTGTGCGGCGAGGCGGCGGGCGACCCGCTGCTCGCGCCCCTGCTGGTGGGCCTGGGCGTGACGAGCCTGTCCATGGCGCCCGTGTGCGTCCCGGCGGTGCGGGAGGCGCTCGCCGCCCTCACCCTGGAGGAGTGCCGCGAACGGGCCCGCGCCGCGCTCGACTGACCTCCCGCGCCGCGTCCGCCCAGCGGCCGGCCCATCAGGCGGCCGGCCCGTCAGACGAGCTGACCCGTCAGGTGGCCGGCTCCGGGTTGTGCGCCTGCAGCCGGAGCTGGTCGTCCGCCACGTCCACCGTCACCTTGCCGTGCTCCACCACCTCTCCGGTGAGCAGCATCGTCGACAGCCGGTTGTCCAGCTCCCGCTGCACCGTGCGGCGCAGCGGCCGGGCGCCGAACTCCGGCTGGTAGCCGCGCTCCGCCAGCCAGTCCTTGGCCGCGTCCGTGACCTCCAGCGTGACGTCCTGGCCGCGCAGCCGCTGGCGGGTGCGCTCCAGCAGCAGGTCCACGATCTGGCGGAGCTGCTCGCGCTCCAGCCGCTCGAAGACGATCGTCTCGTCGATGCGGTTGAGCAGCTCGGGCCGCAGCGAGCGGCGCAGCAGGTCCATGAGCTGCTCTTCGACGTCTCCGGTGGCCTCCAGGATGATCTGGGCGCCGATGTTGCTGGTCATGATGACGATCGTGTTGGTGAAGTCGACCGTGCGGCCCTGGCCGTCGGTCAGGCGGCCGTCGTCGAGCATCTGCAGCAGGATGTTCATGACGTCGGGGTGGGCCTTCTCGATCTCGTCGAGCAGGATCACGCCGTGCGGGCGGCGGCGGACGGCCTCGGTGAGCTGCCCCGCCTCCTCGTAGCCGACGTATCCGGGCGGCGCGCCGATCAGCCGCGAGACCGTGTGCCGCTCCTGGAACTCGCTCATGTCGATGCGCACCATGTGGTCCTCGCCGCCGAACAGCGCCGCCGCCAGGGCCCTGGCCAGCTCCGTCTTGCCGACGCCGGTGGGGCCGAGGAACAGGAAGCTGCCGATCGGGCGGTTCGGGTCCGACAGCCCGGCCCTGGCCCTGCGTACCGCCTCGGCGATGGCGACGACGGCCTGGTCCTGGCCGATGACGCGCTCGTGCAGGTGCTCCTCCAGGCGCATGAGGCGGTCGCGCTCCTGCTCGGTGAGCTGGGTGACGGGGATGCCGGTGCGGCGGGAGACGACCTCGGCGATGTCCTCGACCATCACCTGCGGCACGGCATCGGTGCCGTGCCTGGCCCGCTCCAGCTCGGGGCGGAGCTTGTCGATCTGCGTGGTCAGCTCCTTGGCGCGGTCGAAGTCGTCGCCGGCGACGGCCTGGTCCTTGTCGCGGCGCAGCGCGTCGAGTCGCTCCTCCAGCTCCCGCACGTCGCTGCCGGGCGTGCGCGAGCGCAGCCGCACCCGGGCCGAGGCCTGGTCGACCAGGTCGATGGCCTTGTCGGGCAGGAACCGGTCGGGGATGTAGCGGGCCGACAGGCTCGCCGCCGCGTGCAGCGCCTCGTCGGTGAGGCGGACCTGGTGGTGCGCCTCGTACGTGTCGCGCAGCCCGGCCAGGATCTCGACCGTCTGCTCCACGGTCGGCTCGGGGACCAGGATCGGCTGGAAGCGGCGCTCAAGCGCGGCGTCCTTCTCGATGTTCTTGCGGTACTCGTCGATGGTGGTGGCGGCGACGACGTGCAGCTCGCCGCGGGCCAGGGCGGGCTTGAGGATGTTCGCCGCGTCCATGCCGCCCTCGGCGGAGCCGGCGCCGACCAGCGTGTGCACCTCGTCGATGAAGACGACGGTCTCGTCGGCGTGCGCCCGCACCTCGTCGATGACCTTCTTGATGCGCTCCTCGAACTCGCCCCGGTACTTCGTCCCGGCCACCATCCCGGTCAGGTCGAGCGCGACGACGCGGCGGTCCTTGAGCGTGTCGGGCACGCTGCCGTTCACGATGCGCTGGGCGATGCCCTCGACGATGGCGGTCTTGCCCACGCCGGGCTCGCCGATCAGGCACGGGTTGTTCTTGGTGCGCCGCGACAGCACCTCGATGCACTGCTCGATCTCGTCCTCGCGGCCCACGACCGGGTCGATGCGGCCCTGCCTGGCCTCCTCGGTGAGGTCGCGGCCGTACTCGTCGAGCGAGGGGGTGTCGCCGGTCCGGCGGCCGTCGCCGCCTCCGTACTGCCTGGCGTGCCGGCCGGCCGCCCCGGACACCATGGCCTGCTGCAGCTCGTTCGCCGAGACGCCCTGCTCCTGCAGGAGGCGGGCGGCGGTGGAGTCGGGGTTGGCGGCCAGCGCGAGCAGCAGGTGCTCGGGCCCGATGTACGACGACCGCAGGGCGCGGGAGATGCGCTGGGCGTCGAGGATGGCCCGCTTGGTGGCCGGGGACAGCGTGGTGGGCGGTTCGGCGGCCTCGCCGGGGCCGGCGGCGGCGTCGATGCGGTCGCGCAGCCGTCCCGCGTCCACCCCTGCCGTGCGCAGCAGCGCCTGCCCGGAGTCGGTGTCGATCAGCGCGTCGAGCAGGTCCAGCACGTCGAGGTCGGCCGCGCCACGCCGGCCCGCGCCCTCCACCGCCCGGCTCAGCACCTGCCTGGCCTCGGCGCTGAGCAGCCGGCCCACGTCCACCCGCTGGACGCCGGGCCGGGACGGCGGCCAGCCCTCCATGCCGCCGAACACCCGGCCGGTGAGCTCCTCGAACCCGCGGAACGGGTCTCCGCCGAAGAACGATCTGAACGGCATGTCGGACATCACTGGTTCCCCCTCGCGCTCAGGGGACATCTAGCCGCACATGCCGCATGTCATTGCCAGCAATCGGCAAAGCATTCAGCTCGCGGACGTCACTCGTTCGACGCGACGAGGTCGATGATCGGCGTGTCGCCGGAGACGAGCTCCAGCGTCCGCCCGGCCGTGCCGGGGTTGTCCAGCAGCGCCACGATGACGGCGGCCACGTCGTCGCGCGGCACCGCGCCCGGCGGCACCTCGGGGGCCAGCCGCACCAGCCCCGTGCCGGGCTCGTCGGTCAGGCGGCCCGGCCGCAGGATGGTCCAGGCGAGGTCGCGGGCGCGCAGGTCCTGCTCGGCCTCGGTCTTGGCCTTGATGTAGGCGGCCCACACCTCGTCACGGCCGGGCGCGGGCGGCTTGCCCGCGCCCATCGAGGAGATCTGGATGAACCGCCGCACGCCCGCCCGCTCGGCCGCCTCGGCGAGCAGCACGGACGCGCCGCGGTCCACGGTGTCCTTGCGCGGCGCGCCGCTGCCGGGGCCCGCGCCGGCCGCGAACACGACGGCGTCGGCGCCCTCGACGATCCGCGTGACCTCCTCGACGCTCGCCCGCTCCAGGTCGCACACCACCGCCTCGGCCCCGGTCGCCTCGACGTCGGCGACGTGCGCCGGATCGCGTACGAGCCCCACCGCTCCCGACGCGAGCCGGGCGGCCAGCCGCAGCGCGATCTTCCCGTGTCCCCCCGCGATGATGATCCGCATGTCGCCCATGGTGTCATGGACGCATGTACGACTTCCCGGAGGCACCCACGCCCGCGTTCCTGTTCGACCTGGACGGCACCCTGATCGACAGTGTCTACCAGCACGTGGTGGCCTGGCGGCAGGCGCTGTCCGGGATGGGCATCGACCTGTCGGTGTGGCGGATCCACCGCCGCATCGGCATGAGCGGCGGGCTGTTCGTCAGCGCGCTGCTGCGCGAGACCGGCCTCAAGCTGACCCGGGAGCAGATCGACGAGTTGCAGAGCACCCACGCCGACGCGTACGAGCAGCAGGTCCACTCGGTCAAGCCGCTGCCCGGCGCGAGCGAGCTGCTGGCCGAGCTGACCGCGCGCGGCGTGCCGTGGGCGATCTGCACCAGCGGCTACGCCCGCACGGCCCGCCTCGCGCTGGGCATGCTGGGGCTGCCGGAGGACACGCCGATGGTCACGCGTGACCTGGTGCGGCGCGCCAAGCCGGACCCCGACCTGTTCCTGGCCGGTGCGGCGCTGGCCGGGGTGGATCCGGCGCATGCCATGGTGGTGGGCGACAGCGTCTGGGACCTGCTCGCCGCCCGCCGGGCCGGCGCGCTGGGCATCGGGCTGCTGTCGGGCGGTTACGGCAGGGACGAGCTGGAGCGCGCGGGCGCGTTCATGGTGTACGCCGACCCGGCGGACATGCTGGACCGCCTCGACGAGCTCGGCGTCCGGCAGAGCGATTGAGCGGGTGAACGGCGTGGGAATATCCCTGCGAACCCGTGAGCTGGATCATGCGTATTCCCCGAAGAGGAGCTGAGATGGACTTGGCAGACATCGGCGTCACCGGTCTGGCGACCATGGGGCGCAACCTGGCCCGCAACCTGGCCAGGCACGGGTACGCGGTGGCCGTGCACAACCGGTCGCACAGCCGTACCGAGCAACTGGTGAAGGAGTTCGGCGGGGAGGGCACCTTCATCCCGTCGGAGGACCTCGCCGCCTTCGTGGCCTCGCTGAAGCGGCCACGGCGCGCGATCATCATGGTGAAGGCGGGCGCCGGCACCGACGCGGTGATCGACCAGCTCGCCGACCTGATGGAGCCGGGCGACATGATCGTCGACGGCGGCAACGCGCACTTCGAGGACACCCGGCGGCGCGAGGCGGCGCTGCGCGAGCGCGGCCTGCACTTCGTCGGCACCGGCATCTCCGGCGGCGAGGAGGGCGCGCTGAACGGCCCGAGCATCATGCCGGGCGGCTCGAAGGAGTCGTGGGAGGCGCTGGGCCCGATCCTGCAGGACATCTCGGCCAAGGTGGACGGCGTGCCGTGTTCGGTGCACGTGGGCCCCGACGGCGCCGGGCACTTCGTGAAGATGGTGCACAACGGCATCGAGTATTCGGACATGCAGCTCATCGCCGAGTCGTACGACCTGCTGCGGCAGGCCCTGGGCGCGACGCCGGCGGAGCTGGCCGAGGTGTTCAGGGAGTGGAACCGGGGTGAGCTCGACTCGTACCTGATCGAGATCACCGCCGAGGTGCTCGACCAGGTGGACGCCGAGACGGGCAAGGCGTTCGTGGACGTCGTGGTGGACCAGGCCGAGCAGAAGGGCACCGGCCGGTGGACCGTGCAGAGCGCGCTCGACCTGGGCGTGCCGGTGACGGGCATCGCGGAGGCCACGTTCGCGCGGGCCCTGTCGGGCCACCCGGAACAGCGCTCGGCGGCGCAGCCGCTGGCCGGGCCGAAGCTGTCCGGGGTCGGCGGGCGCGAGCTGATCGAGGACGTGCGGCAGGCCCTGTACGCCTCCAAGATCGTGGCCTACGCCCAGGGCTTCGACCAGATGGCGGCGGCCTCGAAGGAGTACGGCTGGGACCTCGACCTGGGCGCCATGGCCACGATCTGGCGGGGCGGGTGCATCATCCGGGCCAAGTTCCTGGACCGGATCCGGGAGGCGTACGACGCGAACCCGAACCTGCCGACGCTGCTGGCCGACCCGACGTTCGCGGGCGCGCTGGAGGCGGCGCAGGAGTCGTGGCGGCGCGTGGTCACCACGGCGGTGCAGATCGGCGTGCCGACGCCCGGCTTCTCCTCGGCCCTGGCCTACTACGACGGGCTGCGCCGCGACCGCCTTCCCGCGGCGCTGGTGCAGGGGCTGCGCGACTTCTTCGGCGCGCACACCTACCGCCGGGTGGACAAGGAGGGCGCCTTCCACACCGACTGGTCCGGCGACCGCGCGGAGCGGCCGGCGTAGCCCTCGTCCGTCCGTTCAGCGCCCGCCGATCACCGGGTTGGCGAGCGCCGTCACCACGCAGAAGCCGATGGGCCCGGCGGTGTCGTGCATGGTCACCTGACCTGTGGCGACGCCGCCGGCGCTGACGTGCCCGGTGGACTCGACCCCGACCAGGTCGCCCTCGGGGAGCCTGGCCAGCGTCAGCGTGTAGTCGGCGTTGATGAACCGCAGCCCGTCGCGCTGGGCGTTGGCGAGCGGGCTGGCGAAGTCGGCGGCCAGCGCGGTCCGTACGAACGGGGTCAGCGGCTCGTCGTCCACCAGCGGGTGCTTCTCGCGCATCCAGGCCCGGCCCGGCTCGCCGAAGGGCGTCACCCACCACAGGTCGAACGGCGGCCGCCAGCCGTCGCCCTGCGCCGGCGGCGCGGCGGGCGGCGGCTCGTCCCAGGCGGGGGTGACCAGCGCCCGCTCGCCGTCGGGCTGCTCGCTCTCGCGCAGCAGCACGGCGCCGGCCCGCGCGATCACGCCCTGCTCGGTGGAGATCACGGCGTCGGCCACGCGGATCCTGCGCCCGTCCCTGATCAGCGTGGTCTCCACGGTGACGGGCAACATCGGGCTGTTGCGGAACAAATCGACGGTCAGCCTGGCGAAGCGCAGGCCGGGCTCGGCGTAGCGCTCCTCCAGGGCGCGGGCGGCCAGCCCGCCGAGCAGGCGGCCGTGGAGCATGTCGGGGGACCAGGGGCCGCGGGCGTGGGGCGCGGGGACGAGCTCGTCCCGCTTGCGCGTGAAGAACGCTGACGTCACAGAACGATATTCTAGACAGAGATCGGGCGGCTGCCGGGCGCGCGCAGCCGTTCCTCGGGCTCGACCGGCTCCAGCACCTCGAAGTCCACGTCGAGGAAGGCCAGGCGCCCGACCCCGCTCGCCGAGGACGTGCGGGCGTTCCTCGCCGGGCTGGCCCGGGGCCCGGTGGATCCGTATGCTCCGGTGGATGCGCGATCAAGGTGAGGACCCCCGGCCGGTCCGGGGTGCGGTACGCGAGATCCACTCCCTGCGGGAGGCGGTCACCCTGGCCTACTCCCCCGACCTCGACGGCCTGGCCGACCCGGGCGAGATCGTCTGGGCGTGGGTGCCGTACGAGGAGGACCCGGCCCGGGGCAAGGACCGGCCGCTACTGGTGGTGGGGCGTACGGGCCGGAGGCTGCTGGGCATGATGCTCTCCAGCAAGGGCGACGACGGGCCCGACTGGCTGGAGGTGGGGGCGTGGGGGCGTGACGGCCGGGTGTCGTACCTGCGGCTGGACCGGGTGTTCGTGCTGGACGAGGACGACATCAGGCGCGAGGGCGCGGTGCTCGACGGCCGGCGGTTCGCCCGGGTCGCGGCCCGGCTCATGAAGAGCCACGGCTGGGGGGCCTGACCGGCGGGACCGGGCCGGTGGCGGGCGCCGCCGGCCCCGCCGAGGTGTGATCATGGTGACCGTGAACACCGACCACGCGAGCCCCGACGACCTCGCCGCACTGCGGGCGGCCTTCCCCGGCGGCGGGCCGCCCCTGGGATGGGACGCCGTCCGCGCCTTCGAGGCCGAGCACGGGATCGTCCTGCCCGAGCCGTACCGCACGTTCGTGGCCGAGATCTGCGACGGCTCCCACACCGGCCCGCCGGACTTCGGGCTGGAGCCGCTGGCCGAGCTGCCCGACGACTGGGGCGACGGCCGGCCCCGGCGGCTGCCGGCCGAGCCGTTCCCGCTGACGCGGCCGTGGGTGTGGGAGGACGACCCGCGCCCGGAGGAGGAGATCGAGGCGCTGCTCGGGCCGGTCTACGACCACGGCTCGATCGTGCTGGGCACGGACGGCTGCGGCATGTACTGGCACCTGATCGTCACCGGCCCCCACCGCGGTCACGTCTGGCAGATCACCGGCGAGGGCGCCGCCCCCTTCGGCGCCGAGTTCGGCCACACCACGGGCGAGCCGGGCTTCGCCGGCTGGGTGCGGCACTGGGCGGACGGCAAGCCCTGGTACGACAAGTGATCCCGGCGGCCCGCACCCCCGGGAAACGTCCCGCGCGCGCCGGTGCCAGGCCGGACCGGCTCACCCGGCTCGCGGCGCGCCGGGCGGAGCTGCCGACGGATCCGGCGAAGAGTCCGATGACGGAGCCGGTGAAGGAGCCGGTGAAGGAGCCGGTGAAGGGGCCGGGCGCCTGAAGAGCGCGGCGGTGCGCAGGCCGAGCCAGAGCAGCAGCGCCAGCACGCCGACCAGGACGTACTCGATCGCGGGGATCCTGACCGCCTCGCCCGCCGCGGCCCCGAGCTCACCGCGCAGCCCGTACACGAGCATGGCGGCGGCCACGTAGCAGGCGGCCAGCGCCCACCGGACGGCGGCGGAGAGCCCCAGCCCGTGCATCTGGGTGAGCACGAACACCCCGAGGAAGCCGAACAGGAACATCGGCCACGCCCCGCCGGGGCCGGAGGTCATGACGGCCACCAGCGTGCCGTGCACGGCGACCATGGCCTCCAGGGTGAAGGTCCACCATCGGTTGGTGTGCGCCCTGGTGAGGAAGAGCGAGCCCTGCAGGAGCAGCAGGAACATGTAGAAGAAGCCGATCAGGTGCCCGGAGGTGGCCTCGGCCGGGTGGTACCAGAAGGTGTACACCGCGGCCCAGCTGAACAGGTAGCCGTGGTAGCGGCGGGCGAAGTCGACGACGGCCCGGCCGAGCGGGGCGGGCCTGCCGAGCAAGAGGCCGCGCCGCCGGTTCTCCATGAGCAGCACGGCCACCAGCAGCAGGATCACCGAGCCCTGCGAGCTGAAGATCGACACGTCCTGCGCCAGCCCGTCGTAGAACAGGTGGGTCTGCAGGACGTGCAGGGCGATGAACGCGGTGTTGACGGCCAGCGCGACGACGTTGACCGGGTGCAGGCCGCCGGTGTAGCGGCGGACCCTGGTCCGGGCGTGGTGGATCAGCCACCAGAACGCGATCTGGTGGGCCGCGTAGCCGAGCCAGGCCGACAGCCGGGTCCAGAGCGTGGGGTCGGGCAGCTTCCAGTAGTACCAGGAGGCGCCCTGGTCGGGCAGCAGCTCGATGCCCTGCAACCGCCCGCCGAGCAGCCAGATCAGCCCGGTCATGGCGGCACTGGCCGCCACGCCGATGAGCAGGGCGCGGCCCGCGCTGACGTTCCGCAGCGCCGTCATGGGAGGACTCCGTTCAAGTATTTCCATCATGGAAACTTTCCATCATGGAATGATAGTGGGCATGACAGCGAACGGGGGCGCGCCTGACGCGTACGAGCTGATGGTGCTGATGAGGGCGCTGAACGTGGAGAGCGACCGGTTCGCCGAACGCTTCGCCGCGCAGCACCGGCTGCACCGTACGGACCTCAACGCCCTCGTCGTCATCCTCGACGCGGCCCGCGCCGGCACCCCGCTCACCCCGGGCGGCCTGGGCGCGGCGCTCAACCTCAGCCCGCCCGCCACCACCGCGCTGATCGACCGCCTGGAGCACGCCGGGCACGTCGAGCGACGGCGCAGCGCCACCGACCGGCGCAAGGTCGAGGTCACGCTCAACGAGCAGGCCGCCGCGCTCGCCCGCCGCTTCTTCGCCCCGCTCGGACGGCATCTGACGGAGGCGATCGAGGCGTTCACCGCCGAGGAGCGGCAGGTCATCGGGCGCTTCCTGGAGAGCGGCATCAAGGCCACGGCGGCGGCCAGGCTGGAGGCGGGCGGATGAGCACCATCGTGATCACGGGGTCCCGCACGTCCGCGAGCCCGCATGGCGGCGCAGGGCGGCGGGCACGTGTGGAACATGGAGGGTCTCGGCACCGACCGCCGTGGCCGGCGGACCGGGTGGTGAGCCGGGCGCGCAACGGGGCCCGGGTGCGCTGGCTGACACCGGGCAGGATCGCCTGGCGCTTCGCCACGGCCCGCTTCACCCGCCGTGCCCCCCTCACCCCCTCCTGAGCGGGCCGGTCAGGAGGGGAAGACGGCCGCGAGCTCGGGGACGCGGGCGCGGTAGCCGTCCAGCAGCCGCTGGGCCGTCGTCACCGAGTCCACCAGCGGGTGCAGCGCGAACGCCGCCACCGCCAGCCGCGACGACCCGGTCAGCGCCGCCTCGATGGCCGTCTGCTCCACCGCCTTGACCTGCTGCATCAGCCCCAGGAAGCGCCCGGGCAGCGGCCCGGTGACCAGCGGGCGGACGCCGGCGGCGTCCACCGCGCAGGGGACCTCCACGACGGCCTCCTCCGGCAGCCCCGGCACCGCCGTGCCGTTGCGGACGTTGAGGATCATGGTGGCGGGCTCGCCGCGGGCGAGGGCGGCCATGAGGGCGAGCGCGATGCCCTCGTACCCGCCCGCCTCCAGGTCGGCGGCCGAGCGCTCGCCGGCGCCCGTGGTGTCGCGGGCCTCGGCCATGTACGTGCTGTCGCGCTCCCTGCGCGCCCGCGCCCACTCGGCCGGCGCCTCCCCCGGGCGGGCCAGCGCGGCGGCGTAGAAGCGGTCCTGCTGCTCCAGCAGCGACTCCCCGCGGGTACGCCCCGAGCCGGCCGCCACCGCCTCCCGGGTGAGGTAGTAGTAGTACAGGTACTCGTTCGGCAGCGCCCCCAGCACCCGCACCCAGTCGGGTCCGAGCAGCCGTGCCTCCTCGACCTGCCGCAGCAGGTCGTCGTCGGCGAGCAGCCGGGGCAGCACGTCCCGCCCCTCGAACGTCAGGCCGCGCAGCCAGCCGAGGTGGTTGAGCCCCACGTAGCCGGGCGAGACGCGCGCGGGGTCGAGGCCGAGGGCGGCGGCGGCCCGCCGGACCAGCCCGACGGGCGAGTCGCAGATGCCGATCACGCGGTCGCCGAGCACCCGGCGCATCGCCTCGGTGATCATCCCGGCGGGGTTGGTGAAGTTGATCACCCACGCGTCCGGCGCGAGCGCGGCCACCCGTTCCGCCACCCGGACCGCGACCGGCACCGTACGCAGCCCGAACGCGACCCCGCCCGCCCCGGTCGTCTCCTGCCCGACCAGGCCCAGCTCCAGCGCCACGCGCTCGTCGGCGGTGCGGCCGGCCAGCCCGCCCACCCGGATGGCGGAGAAGACGAAGCTCGCCTCGCGCAGCGCCGTGTCGAGGTCGGTCGTGGTACGCACGGCCGGTGGGTCGTCATGGCCCGCGGCCAGGCCGCGCAGCACGTGCGAGATGGCCTCCAGCCGCTCGGGCGACACGTCGTACAGCACCACCTCCTCCACCCGCGCTTTGGTGGCATCGCGCAGCAGCGCACCGTACACCAGCGGGACCCGGAACCCCCCGCCGCCGAGAACGGCCAGCCTCATCCTCACCCCTTCACGCCAGCAGGATCTCGGCGCCCGCGGCCGCGCAGACGCGCAGCGTGGCCTCGTCGGCGCCGTCGTTGGTGACGATCATGTCGATGTCCTCGGGCCCGCACACCCGTAGCGCGCCCGTGCCGGGGAACTTGTGCCGGTCCACCAGCAGCACCACCTGCCCCGCCGCCGCGATCATGGCCCGCTTGAGCGGCACCTCGGCCAGCGTGGTGTCCACGAGCTGCCCGTCGGGGCGCACCCCGCTGGCGCCCAGGAACACCCGGTCGGCCACCACCTGGCTCAGCGCGCCCTCGGTCAGCACCCCGACCAGCGAGTGGTACGCCCTGCGCACCATGCCGCCGAGCAGCAGCAGCTCCACCTCGGGGTCGGAGCGCAGCACGTCGAGGACGGCGAGGCTGGAGGTGACGACGGTGACCCGGCGCCCGCGCAGCCGCCTGGCCAGCCGCATCGTCGTCGTGCCGATGTCGAGCAGGACCACGTCGCCGTCGGCGACGAGCCGCGCGGCGCGGGCGGCCACCGCCTCCTTGTCCTGCCCGTCCGCGCCGGCCACCTCGGCGAACGGCCGGTGGGCGTCGGCGTCGGCGCAGGGCAGCTCCGGGCAGGGCAGCGCGCCGCCCCTGACCCGGCGCAGGGTGCCGTCGCGGTCGAGCACCTCGAGGTCCCTGCGGATGGTGGACGGGCTCACGCCGAGCTGGCTGGCGAGATCGCGCACGCTCGTGGCGCCTGACGTGCGGACGCGGCGCATGATCTCGGCATGCCGGAGGCGCTGGAGCACAGCGGGATCCTATCAGTCAAATTCGCGCAGAAGTAAGCATCATGCACTTGAAGTGTTCGAGCAAACGTGCAAGATTGCGCACAACCGACGGTGTGTCGAGGAGGACCTATTCCCGTGTCTGTCCAGGCGTACGACCCTCTCGCCGGCGAGCGCACCCCGGAGGGTCCGCAGTTCGACGTCTTCCTGGCCGGCACCGTCTTCCTGGACATCATCTTCACCGGCCTGCCGGCCATGCCCGCCGCCGGCACGGAGATCTGGGCCGAGGGCATGGGCTCGTGCCCCGGCGGCATCGCCAACCTGGCCATCGCGACCAGCCGGCTGGGGCTGCGCACGTCGCTGGCCGCCGCGTTCGGCGACGACGACTACGGCGACTTCTGCTGGCGCACGCTGGAGCAGCAGGAGGCGGTGGACCTGTCCAGGTCCAGGCGGTTCGAGCACTGGCACTCGCCGGTGACGGTCTCCATGGCGGTCGACCGCGACCGCAGCATGGTCACGCACGGCCATCCCGCCCCCATGCCGGCCTCCGAGATGATCGGCTCCCCGCCGCGCTCCCGCGCGGTGATCGTGAGCCTGTCGGCCGAGGAGCCGCTGGGCGAGCCCGGCAGCGCGCGCAACTGGGCGGAGCTGGCGCGCCGCGAGGGCTCGCTCGTCTTCGCCGACGTGGGCTGGGACCCGTCGGGCGCCTGGTCGCGCTCGGTGCTCGACCAGCTCGACGTCTGCCACGCGTTCATGCCGAACGCGACCGAGGCCATGGCCTACACCGGCACGGACACGCCCAGGGACGCGCTGTACGCGATCGCCGACAAGGTGCCGCTGGCCGTGGTGACCGACGGGCCCAACGGCGCCATGGCGATCGACTCGACGACGGGCGAGGAGGCGTTCGTGCCCGCGCCCCGGGTGACGGCGCTGGACCCGACGGGCGCGGGCGACGTGTTCGGCGCCGGGATCGTGCTCGGCACGCTGTGCCACTGGCCGCTGGCCGACCGGCTGGCGTTCGCCGGGGTGTGCGCGGCGCTGGCGGTGCAGCAGTTCGGCGGCTCGCTGGCCGCGCCCGGGTGGGGCGACATCGCCGACTGGTGGCACGAGGTGCGGGCCGCCGCCGACCACAGCGGCGCGTACGGCAACGCGCTGGCCCGCCGCTACGCCTTCCTCGAACGGCTGGTGCCGTCCGTCCCGGTGGGGGCCGTGCGCCGCGCCGCCGCCACCATCGCCCGGTACGCCGACGTCGGCATGGTGCCGGCCGTACCGGGGAAGCGGGCGGACCAGACCGTGACCCACCCCGCCGGCGAGAACCCCTCCGGCGACGGGGACCCGGATGCGCCTCGCGCGCCCGCGCAGAAGGAGTAAGCCGTTGACCCCCCACAAGCGACAGCCGCACGAGGCCGGAGCGCCGGCCCGGACCCCGCAGCAGGGCGTCAGGGCACCGGCCCGGACCCCGCGAGGGCGCGTCAGGGCGCTGGCCGTGGTCGCCGCGGGCGTGGTGGCCGTGTGCTCGGCCGCGTGCGCGCCCGGCTCCTCCGCCCCTCCGCCCTCCTCGCCCCGGGTGACCGCCACGGCCGTCCGCACCGACGCCGCCGCGCTCGGGAACGTCACCCTGACCGTCTGGGACCAGGAGGTCCGCGGCGGTCAGGCCGCCCAGATGGAGAAGCTCAACGCCGCCTTCCAGGCCAAGTACCCCAACATCAAGCTGAACAGGGTCTCCCGCTCCTTCGACGACCTGAACACCACGCTGCGCCTGGCGCTGGGCGGCAACGAGCCGCCCGACGTGGTGGAGGCCAACAACGGCCGCTCCTCCATGGGGGCGTTCGTCAAGGCGGGCCAGCTCCGCCCGCTGGACGCCTACGCCGAGGCGTACGGCTGGAAGCGGCGCTACCCGGAGTCGGTGCTGCGCTACTCGCGCTACAGCGCCGACGGCAAGCTCTTCGGCGAGGGCAACCTGTACGGCCTGCCGCAGGTCGGCGAGGTCGTCGGCGTCTTCTACAACGCCGCCAAGCTGAAGGGGCTCGGGCTGGAGCCGCCGAGGACGTGGGCCGAGTTCGAGACGGCCCTGGACAGGGCGAAGACGGCCGGCGAGGTGCCCCTGCAGTTCGGCAACCTCGACAAGTGGCCGGCCGTGCACGTGTTCGGCACCGTGCAGGGCCGCACCGTGCCGCCCGACCAGATCGGCACGCTCGCCTTCGGCCGCAAGGGCGCCTCCTGGAACACGCCCGGGAACGTCAAGGCCGCCGAGCAGCTCGTGAGCTGGGTAGACAAGGGGTACTTCGCCAAGGGCTTCAACGGGCAGGGGTACGACGCGGCGTGGCAGGCGTTCGGCAAGGGGCAGGGCGTCTTCCTGATCGCG
This sequence comes from Nonomuraea sp. GTA35, assembly GCF_041950525.1. Taxonomy (NCBI): domain Bacteria; kingdom Bacillati; phylum Actinomycetota; class Actinomycetes; order Streptosporangiales; family Streptosporangiaceae; genus Nonomuraea; species Nonomuraea sp. GTA35. Next base: position 210,162 of record NZ_JBGNUV010000002.1, read on the forward strand.
GGCACCTGGCTGCTGGCCGACCTGCAGAAGGCGCTCGGCGCGGACCTCGGGTTCATGCTGCCGCCCGGCGCCACGGCCGACGCCGCCCCGGTGGCGACCGGAGGGACGGGGCTGCCGTTCGCGATCACGGCCAAGAGCCCGCACCCGGACGCGGCGGCGGCGTACATCGACTTCATCACCGACGCCGAGGCGATGAAGGTGCTCGCCGAGACCGGCAACCTGCCGGTCGCCGACACCTCCGCGCAGACGGTGGCGGAGGGGCCGCAGAAGGACGTGTTCACCGCGTTCGGGACGGTGAGCGGGAAGGACGGGCTGGTGCCGTACCTCGACTACGCCACCCCCACCTTCGCCGACACCCTCGGCGCGGCCCTGCAGGACCTGCTCGCCAAGAAGGCGGCGCCGCAGGAGTTCCTCGCCACCCTGGAGAAGGACTACAAGACCTTCGCCGAGAGCAACGGCTGAACATGGCGGCACCCCCCGGCGAGCCCCGTCGCGTCGCCTACCTGTACCTGCTGCCCGCCTTCGCCGTCTACGCGCTGTTCCTGCTGTATCCGATCGGCCGGGCCGTGCAGATCTCCCTGTACGACTGGGACGGCCTGTCGCTCGGCACCTGGGCCGGGCTGGACAACTACGTGGCCATCGTCGCGGACGAGGGGCTGCGGGCGGCGTTCGCGCACGCCCTGGTGCTGATCGTGTTCTACGCCGCCGGGCCGCTGGTCATCGGGCTGGCGCTGGCCGCGATACTCAACCACGCCAAGGTGCGCGGGCTGGGGTTCTTCCGCACCGTCGTGTTCCTGCCGCAGGTGATCGCCATGGTGGTGGTGGCGGTGGCGTGGCGGCGCGTGTACGCGCCCGACGGCTCGCTCAACTCGCTGCTCGGCGCGCTCGGGCTGGACTCGCTGACGCGCGGCTGGCTGGGCGACTACACGTTCGCGCTGCCCGCGGTGGGGGTGGTCGGCACGTGGTTCGAGACGGGGCTGGTGACGGTGCTGCTGCTGGCCGGGATGAGCCGCATCCCCCTGTCGCTGTACGAGGCGGCGCGGCTGGACGGGGCCGGGGCGTGGCGGGAGTTCCTCGCGGTGACGCTGCCGTCGGTGCGCGCGGAGATCGCGGTGGCGCTGACGCTGACGGTGATCGCCGCGCTGCGCACGTTCGACCTGGTGTACGTCACCACGCGCGGCGGGCCGGGCGACTCGACCTCGGTGCCGTCGTACGAGGTCTACCACCGGGCCTTCGGGCTGGGACAGGTCGGCTCGGCGGCGGCGATCGGGGTCACGCTCACTGTGGTGATCTTCGTGATCTCGTTCGGCATCAACCGCTTCGCGGACAGGAGGATCACGTGAACCCGCGTCGACGTACGTACGGGAGCGCGCGTCGCACTCGCGGGAGGGCGGATCGCATGCTTGAGAGGCCCGGTCGCTGGCACGGGAGGGCTTCGTGATCTCGCGTGGGGAGCGGGTGGCCAACTACGTCATCCTGTCGGTGTTCGCCGCCTTCGCCCTCTACCCGATCGTCGTGATCCTGTCGGCGGCGCTCGGCCCGGCCGACAGCGGCGGCACGGCGGGCCTCGCGAACTTCGCGGCCGCCTGGGAGATCGGCCGGTTCGGTTCCTACCTGCGCACCAGCCTGGCCGTGTCGGTGTTCGTCGTGGTCGTCAGCGTGGTGCTGTCCATCATGAGCGGGTACGCGTTCGGCACGATGCGCTTCCGCGGCAGGTCCCTGCTGTTCTACCTGTTCATGCTCGGGATCATGATGCCGAGCGAGGCCGTGGCGGTGCCGCTCTACTTCGACCTGCGCTCGCTCGGGCTGATCGACACGTTCTGGTCGATCTCGCTGCCGCAGGTGGCGCTGTCGGTGGCGTTCGGCACGTTCTGGATGCGGGCGTACTTCCTGGCCTCGAACCGGGCGATCGTCGAGGCGGCCCGCATCGACGGCGCGTCGAGCTGGCGCATCCTGTGGCAGGTGCTGCTCCCCTCCGCGCGGCCCGCGGTGGTCACGCTGACCGTGCTCGTGTTCATGTGGACGTGGAACGAGTTCCTCATCCCGCTGATCATGGTGACCAGCGAGTCGTTGCGTACGGCGCCGCTGGGGCTGGCCTTCTTCCAGGGGCAGTACACCTCCGGCTTCACCCTGCTGGCGGCCGGTTCGGTCATCGTGGCCACGCCTGTCGTGATCTTCTACCTGTTCCTCCAGCGCCACTTCGTCCGCGGGCTGCTCCAGGGGGCGGTCCGCGAGTAACCGGGAGGTTCCGATGCACACCAGCACTCCCACCGGACCCGCGCCCCGCACCCGTGCCCGGCGCGGCCCGGCGGCGCTGGCCGTCGCGGCCGCGCTCACCCTCACGCTCACCCCTGCCGTCCCGGCCGCCGCCCTCACACCCGCCGTCCCGGCCGCGCTCACGGCCGGAGTCTCCGCCGCCGGGGCCGCGTCGCCCGTGGACCTCGACGCGTTGTTCATCGGCGCTCACCCCGACGACGAGGCGTTCACCCTGTCCACCCTCGGCCAGTGGAACGAGGACCACGACGTGCGCACCGGCGTCGTCACCGTCACCAGGGGCGAGGGCGGCGGGAACGCCGTCGGTCCCGAGGAGGGCCCGGCGCTCGGGCTGCTGCGCGAGGCCGAGGAACGGACGGCGGTCGGGAAGGCGGGCGTGAGCGAGGTGTTCAACCTCGACGACGTCGACTTCTACTACACGGTCAGCGCCCCGCTGACCGACCAGGTGTGGGGCGGCGACACCCTGGAGAAGGTGGTGCGGCTCGTCCGCCTGACCCGTCCGGAGATCCTGCTCACCATGGACCCGGCACCCACCCCGGGCAATCACGGCAACCACCAGGAGGCCGCCCGGCTGGCCGTCGAGGCGTTCTACGCGGCGGCCGACCCCAAGGCGTTCCCCGAGCAGATCGGCGAGGAGGGCCTGCGTCCCTTCGCGCCGTCGCGCCTGCTCACCGGCGGCGCGCGCGGCACCTCGCGAACCGGCCCCGACTGCGCCTCGACGTTCCGTCCCGCGAACGCGGCGCAGAACGTGTTCGGCGTGTGGAGCGGGCGCGCCTCGCCGAGCCGGGGCAGAACCTGGGCCGCCGTGGAACGGGAGGCGCAGCGTGTCTACGCCTCCCAGGGCTGGGCCGGCTTCCCCGACGTGCCGTCCGATCCCGCCCAGCTCGGCTGCGACTTCTTCACGCAGGTGGACGCGCGGGTGCCGTTCCCGGAGCCGGGCAGCCCCGCCGCCGCGGCCCCGACGGCCATCCTCGACGGCGCGCTGACCAGGCCGAGCGGCACGGCGCCGCTCGGCACCCTCCTCGGCCTGCGTACCAGCGCGTTGGACGTGCGCCCTGGCACGCCGTTCACGGTCGAGGTCTCGGTGAAGGCGCCGCCCCGCGAGCCGCTCGGCCGCTCGTCGGTGGCGCTGCGCGTCCCGGAGGGCTGGCAGGTCACCGCCGGCACCGCCGCCACGGACAGCGCCTCCCCCACCACCCGGGGCGCGGACGTGGACAGCACGGACGCCGGCAGCGCGGACGCCGGCAGCGCGGACGCCGGCAGCGCGGACGCCGGCAGCGCGGACGCCGGCAGCGCGAACCTGGGCCGGTTGGCCGCCGGGCGGAGTGGCTCGGCGATGTTCAAGGTGACCCCGCCGTCGCAGGCCGCCCTCGGCCGGGCGCGCATCGCGGCCACGCTCACCACCGAGCGGGGCGGCGGCTACACCGACCGGCAGGTCGAGGTCGTCCGCTCCGTACGGGCCGCGCAGCAGCCGCTCCCCCAGGTGGCGCAGTACGAGGAGTGGACCACCGGGACGGGCGTGCCGCAGCTGCGTGGCCTGGTCACCCCCGTCCTCACCCTCCCGTCGGGCGGCACCAGGCAGGTCGGCGTCGTGGTCACGAACGTCAGCGACGCGCCCGTCTCCGGCACCGTACGCGTGGACCTGCCGCCGGGCTTCACGGCCGACCGCGCGCAGGCGTCCTACACCAGCCTGGCGGCGGGAGCGGCGACCACGCTGCCGTTCACCGTCACCAACTCCGACCCCACTCTGAAGACCTCCAACGAGGGCGGCGACTACGCCTACACCATCACCACCACCAGCGCGGACGGCACCACCACCAGCCGCCCCGCCCTGGAGCTGGTCCCGGCCGCCACCGTGCCCCAGGCGTCCGGCGCTCCCGCCGTGGACGGCGCCGAGGCGGGCGGCGAGTACGGCGGCCCCGCCCTGGACATCTCCCGCCTCTGGGAGGGCACCGCGTGCTCCTCGGCGGCCGACTGCTCCGGCACGGCCAAGCTGACCTGGCACGACGACACGCTGTACGTGCTGGTGCACGTGCAGGACGACGTGCCCGGCACGCGGCTGGCCGCCTCCGACTGCAAGCGGCACTGGCGTACCGACTCCGTGGAGGTCACCCTCGACCCGCGCGGCGCCTCCGAGAACACCTCCACCACCTTCAAGACCGCGGTGCTGCCGGCGACCGCCGAGGGCCCGCCCTGCCATCTCCGCGACGCCGACAACCGCCAGGGGCCCGGCGACGAGACGGCCCCGGGGATGCGGGTGGCCTCGAAGGTCTCCGCCGGGGAGTACACGGTGGAGATGTCCATCCCCCTCGCGGTCCTGCCCGGCGCCGTCGACCCGGCGCACCTGGGGCTGAACATCCTGGCCTACGACTCCGACACCCAGGACAGGACCGGCCAGACCCGCATCGGCTGGTCGACGTGGGGCGGCGTGCAGGGCGACCCGTACCGGTGGGGCGTGGCCACCCTGCCCGGGTACCGGCCCCCGCCCGACCGCCCGACCACCCCGCCGGACCCGGTCATCCCGGACACGGCCCTGTCGAGCCTGGACTCGCCGCAGTCGCTGGAGCAGTCCGTACGGGTGCACGTCCCGCCCTCGGGCGCCGCGGCCCCGCCCGCGCAGACCGGCCGCGCCGTGTCCGCCTCCGCCACCGGCGGGCGCGACGCGGTGAAGGTGACCCTGCGGGCCGCCTCGCGCGGTGAGGCCCACCTGTTCGTCCGGGACGGGCGGGGCACCGCGGGCAGCCGCGTCGTCACGATCTCCGCCAAGGGCACCACGACCGTCACCGTCCCCTTGACCCGTGCTCTGGACACGCGCCCGACGGTGGTGGCCGGCTGGCAGGCCCCTGACGGCGGGACGGCGGCCTCCCTGGTGCCCGTGCGGTGAGCTAGGGGTAGGCACGTAAGCAGCCACCCCCGCCCGGCGCACCTGTCCGGGCGGGGCTGCCCCGCCGCCCACCCTGCGCGAGCACCTGCCACATTCCCACCGGGACGGCTGGCGGGTGTTGCGAGTGGCGGCGGCACGGGGTGGCGGCCCGCGCGGTGGCGGCGCGCCGTCGTGACAGCGCGCCGTCGTGACAGCGCGCCGTCGTGACAGCGCGCCGTCGTGACAGCGCGCCGTCGTGACAGCGCGTTCCCGGACGCGAGCAGTGCAGCGTGTTCCCCACACAAGCGGTGGAGGCGCATTCCCGAACGCGGATGGTGGGTGCGCCGCGTTCACCAACACGAGCAGCGCCGCGGCGCGTCCACGATTCCCGAGCAGCGCCGCGGTGACGGGAACGCGCCGGACGCGGCGCTACCGCTGGCAGCGTCCGAAGTCCACCACGAACGTGCCCCCGCCGCCGGCCCCCGCGCCGGCCGGGTCCGCCGCGCCCGCCGCCGCGCCGGCACCGACGTCCACCAGGGTCGGGCTCAGGACGATCTGGCGGTGCCCGTACGTGCTGACGTGCACCCACCAGTGCACGGCGGCCCTCGGCGTGCCGGAGCCGCCCCACCCGGTGTACGTGGTCTCCGCGTACGCCCACGACAGCGGGTTCGGGCAGTAGCCGGCGGCCGTGATGCGGCTTCCCGGGGTGGAGCCGGTCTGCGGGTTGGTGTGCGAGTTCGCGCCCGGCCGCCACCACTTCAGCCGGGCGGCGGCGTCGGCGTGCGAGGCCGCGGCGGCGTCCAGGGCGCTGTTGCGGGTGAGCGGGCGGAGCCCGGCCCTGGCCCGCTCGGCGTCGATGAGGCAGAGCACCGCCTGGCGCACCATGGCGATGTTGCCGCTCTGCGGAGCCGTGTCGTAGTACGCCGCCGCGACGTCGCATCCGATCCCTGCCGTGGCCGAAGTCCGTGCCTCGCCGCTGAGCGCCGGAACGCCCAACGCGACACCGCCCGCGCCGGCCGTAACCGTGCCACTGAGCGCCGCAACACCCGACCCGGCACCACCCGCGGCGGCCGAAGCCGTGCCGCCGAGCGCCGGAGCGCCCGACGCGACGGCGACCGCGGTGGCCGCCGCTGCGAGAAGGCGCAGGGTGCGTCGTCGGGCCCGGGTCTTGACGAATGGCGAAAGGTCACTCATGAGGACCCCTTCTCCTTGGGTCCTCCAGTGATAAGACCGGCCCCGGGATGCGGGCATGAGTAGCCCTTACTCAGAAGGCGGAGCCGGCCGAAGGCGAGCAGCCATCCTCATGCGCCCGCCGTCAGGAGATCCGGCACCCGTTCCCTGACAGGGTGCCGTTCCACGGGAAGATGTGGCCGCACACGTAGGTGCCCGCCGCGGGGCCGAACCGGATGATGACGGTCACGTCCACGTACCCTGCCCCGCCGCACCCCCAGCCGGTCAGCGTGTACGCGTCCCCCGCCGGGCTGCGTTCCCCGGAGAAACACTCGTGGGAGCCGTCCGCCCGAGCGGGGGCGGCGAGCACGGACAGGGCCAGAACGGCGATTCCCGCCGCACAGGCGGCACGTCGTCGGAAGGTCATGTCCCGACCGTAGAAGCCGCCGCCACAGGCACCTAGATGCGATTCATCACCTCCGCATGTGCATTTCTCATCCGCGCTCACTCCCGGTTGTTGAGCCGGTACGAGCAGATCAAGGCGACCAGGATGACGGCGCACATCGCGATGCTGAACGCCTTCATCGAGATCGTCGCCGCGGCCAGGCACACCGCCCCCGCGGCGATGGACAGCACGACCACCAGAGCGTTCCTGCTGATGCGGGGCCTGTCCGGCTCGGGTGGCGGGTACACCGCCGTCATCGGGAGCGGCTCCCAAGAGGTGCCGCATTCCGGGCATTGCCACGGCCTGTAGCTCATGGAGTCGGGGCGCATGCACTGGTGGCTCACTCGGCACTTCCTCCGCGGTCTCGTCACTGCCGGGGCTGTGCCGCGCGTTCGCGGCGCCCACGGCCGTACGGTAGAGCATCGGAGCGACATGACGATCATCGCCGGGCCTCGGCCGGGGCCGGTCAGGGAAGCGGGACGAGGTCCAGCTCGCGCATGACGAACGCCAGCCAGTAGGCCTGCTGCTCGACGATCGTGGTCCAGGCCGTCCCGCCGTGCCCCGCCCCCGGCCACACCCGCAGCAGCACCGGATGCGGGGACGTCGTGGCGGCCTGGGCGCGGGCGGCGAACTTGCGGGAGTGCCAGGCGGGGCAGCGCGGGTCGTTGGCGCCCGCGTCGAGGAGGATCGCCGGGTACGGGGTGCCGGGCCGCACGTGGTGGTACGGCGAGTAGGCCATGAGCACGGGGGCGTCGGCGGGGTCGTTCGGGTTGCCGTACTCGGACAGGGTCGCGGCCGTGCCGACCGGGTCGCGGGCGACGCGCATCAGGTCCAGCTTCGGCGCGCCGCACACCACCGCCCGCCACAGGGCCGGCCGTTGCGTCACCGCCACGCCGGCGAGCAGGCCGCCGTTGGAGGCGCCCTGCACGGCCAGCCGGTCGGGGGCGGTGATCCCGTCGGCGATGAGCCGCTCGGCGATGGCGTACAGGTCGTCGAAGCTGTTCTGCTTGGCGTGCAGCCGCCCGCCCTCCCACCACTGCAGCCCGAACTCGCCGCCGCCGCGCACGTGGGCGTGCGCGTACACGCCGCCCGCCTCGACGAACGCCGCCACCGGCCCCAGGTAGGAGGCCAGCTCGGCGACGTTGAAGCCGCCGTACCCGTGGATGAGCGCGGGCTGCGGGCGCGAGCGGTCGAGGTCGGCGCGGTGGACGAGGGTGCAGGGCACGCGGGTGCCGTCGGCCGAGGTGGCCCAGATCCGGGTGGTGACCAGGCCCGGCAGGGTGTGGCCCGCTCCTTGCAGCCTGGTCAGCACGCCGGTGTCGAGGGCGTAGTGGTAGACCGCCGGGGACTGCGTGTAGGAGGTGTAGCCGAAGGTGATGGCGTCCTCGCAGCCGATGACCTGGTCCATCACGCCGAGGGCGATGACGCCCTGGGCGACGGAGCTGACCGAGCCGGGGCCGGGGAGCGGCACCTCGCCGAGCTCCTTGCCGTCGAGGTCCAGGATGCGGACACGGGAGACGGTGTCGACCAGCTCGCCGAGGACCAGCCGGTCGCCTGCCAGCGTGACGCCGGTGAGCACGGTGTCGCCTCCGGGGATCAGCTCGGTCCAGGAGGCGGGGTCGCCCGGGCTGTCCAGCGGGATGCGGACCAGCCGGCCGCGCGGGGCGCCCGCCGTGGTGACGGCCACGTAGGAGTCGCCGGCGAGCACACCCTTGTAGAGGTGCCCGGTGTCGGTGATGAACTCCCGCCACTGCCAGGACGGCGGCCCGCTCCCGCCCGCGGGTTCCTCGATGCGGGCGAGGAAGTGCGGCCGGGGGCGCAGGTGGTCGACCTGGATGAGGGCCCACCGGCCGTCGCGGGAGATCTTGGGGATGGCGAACATGTGCGGGATGTCCAGCGGCTCGGGCTCGGTGGGCGGGGGCTGCCCGAGGCGGTGGAAGAACAGCCGCCAGCGCAGCGGCATCCGGGCCGCCGCCGGACCGGCCCCGGCCGCGCGGTCCGGCTCGGTCGCCTGGCCGGAGGCCGTCCTGGGCGCGGGGTCCGGGTCGGCGTTGGCCATGTAGAAGAACCCGGTGCTGTCCGGCAGCCAGGCCACCAGGCCGGGGCGCTGCTGCGGCACGCCGTCCAGCAGCACCTTGCCCGTGTCGATGTCGATCACCTTGAGCTCGGGCAGCTCCCGGCCGGACGCGTCGAGCGAGTACGCCAGCAGCCGCCCGTCGGGCGAGGGCTGCGGGCTCATCCGCAGCGGGATGCCGCCGGTGGACAGCTCGTTGAGGTCGATCACCGTGCGCCAGGGGCCGGTGACGTCGTCGGCGGCCTCCAGCACCATGAGGTCGCGCCCGTCCGGGACGCGCCCGCGAAACCACCGCGGCCCGTACCGGACGGGCACCACGAGGTTGCGCGCGTCCATCTGCTCGACCAGCTCGCCGACGCGGGCGGCGAGGCGGTCGTAGTGCGGCCAGGCATGCACGTGGGAGCGGGCCAGCTCGTCCTGGGCCCGCTGCCATGCGGCCACGCCGTCGCCGTCGTCGTCCTCCAGCCACTGGTACGGGTCGTCGAACACCAGCCCGCCGACCTCGTTCCGCTCCGGCCGCGCGGGCGCGACGGGATAGGACATGCTCATGTGAATCTCCTTGCCGATGGTCGAAGCCTGAGGAAGGGACGCGCTGTCAGCCGTCCTGCCGCACGTTTCTCGCACGCTGGAAGTACTCCATGACGGCGGGGAGGTCGTCGGCCTCCAGCCAGTCGATCTGGCGGCTGATCTCCGCGCTGAGCTGGGCGCCCGCCCTGCGCCACAGCGCCAGGCCGGCGCCCTTGAGCTGCTCGGCCACCTCCCGGTCGCCCACCTGGAGGCCGGCCGCCATGGCCTCCCAGCGCCTGGTCACCTCCTGCACCTGCGGGTCCTCGACGGGGGTGCCGGCCAGCATGAGCCGGCGGCCCTCGCGCAGCAGGGCGAGCCACTCGGCGCGGTAGCCGGACATCCGGGCCTCGCCCAGCTCCGCCCTGCGCCGTGCCAGGTGGTCGCGCAGCTCCTGGTCGAAGTGCGACTCGTACACCGAGTGCAGCTCCAGCGCCGCCATGACCCGCTCGGGGTCGGGCATGACCGCCCGGTCGAGCAGCGCCACCAGGCCGCCGATCCGCTCTCTGAGCTGGCCGATGCGGGCCGCCTGGAGGTCGAGCTCGGCGAGCTGGGCGCCGAGCAGCGCGCGCAGCGCCGTGAGGTCGTCGGACGGGCGGTCGAGGATACGGCCGATCTCCTCCAGGGTCAGGCCGAGGCCGCGCAGCGCCCGCACGCGGTAGAGCCGCCGCAGGTCGGCCTCGGTGTAGCGGCGGTGGCCCGACGGGGTGCGCTCGCTCGCCGGGACCAGGCCGATCTCCTCGTAGTGGTAGAGCGTGCGGATGGTCACGCCGGTGGCCTTGGCCAGCTCACCGATGCTCCATCGACGCTCACCGTCGTCGTTGCCGGTCACGGGTACGACGGTAGGACCTACCGTGGCGGGAGGTTCAACTCCTCACTCTATGTGATTGAACGACTACACAGCGGGTAGGGGTGCAGAAAGCCAACATCCCCAAGCGGGGTGGTCGGCGTCCCCCGATCCCTCCGGCGTACGCCCCCCGCGGCCATGGAAAGGGAGCCCCCGTGCCCAGTAACGACCGCTGCGCGACCATGCCCGTGCACCACCAGCTCATCGCCACGTCCCCGCGCTACGCGGTGGCGCTGGCCGCCATCGAGAACGAGACGTTCGCCAGGAAGAACGCCAGGGCCGCGGCCCGGGAGGAGGTGGTGACGATCCCGGTCGTGGTCCACGTCGTCCACCACACCCCCGAGCAGAACATCGGCCAGGAGCAGATCGACAGCCAGCTCAAGGTGCTCAACGAGGACTTCAGGCGGGCCAACCCGGACGTGGACAAGGTGCCGGAGGTGTGGAAGGACCTCGTGGCCGACGCTCGGCTGGAGTTCAAGCTGGCCGACACCGACCCCGACGGCAACCCCACCTCCGGCGTCGTACGCAAGGAGACCAGCGTCGAGGCGTTCGAGCCCGACCACGGCGTCAAGTTCGGCGACCGGGGCGGATCCGACGCCTGGCCCGCCGACCGTTATCTCAACGTGTGGGTGTGCGAGCTGAAGTCCGCGCTCGGGTACGCCACGTTCCCCGGCGGGCCCGCCGAGATCGACGGGGTCGTGATCCTGCACCGCGCGTTCGGCACGACCGGCACGGCCGAGGCCCCGTACGACGGCGGCCGCACCGCCACCCACGAGATCGGGCACTGGTTCAACCTCCGGCACATCTGGGGTGACGACGGCGACGGCTGCTCGGGCACCGACTTCGTGGACGACACGCCCAACCAGGGCGGCCACAACCGCGGCACGCCCACCTTCCCCAAGCTGAGCTGCGACAACGGCCCCAACGGCGACATGTTCATGAACTACATGGACTACGTGGAGGACGCCTCCATGTACATGTTCACGAAGGGTCAGGCGGAGCGGATGGACGCGGCGCTGGCCGGGCCGCGGTCGTCGTTCCTGTCGCCGCAGGCCAGGCAGAGCACGCAGCCCGGCGCCCGCGCCTGAGCGGCGGCGAGCACCCGCGCCCGGCCCGGCGCGCCCGGCCCGGCCGGTGCTGCCGGAAGCGTCCCGTACGCTCCCCGCGGCCCGCCGGACGGCCGCCACGGCCCCGCAGGCGTACCCCCACCGCGGCCCGCCGGACGGCCGCCACGGCCCAGTAGGCGTACGTTCCCCGCGGCCCGCGTACTCCCGCGGGGCGGTATCCCGGGTGCCGCCGCTACGGCGCGCGGCGTAGCGCAGCGAGCGCCGAGCGGCGGATGCCCCGATCCGGCCCGCCGCGCGACAGTGGACGCATGGACGGAGCAGGTCTGAGCATCGCGTTACTCGGGCCGCTGGAGGTGCGGCTGGGCGGGAGGCCGGTCCGGCTCACCACCAGCAGGCTGCGGGCGCTGCTGGCCGTGCTGGCGGTGTCCGCGGGGGACGCGGTGAGCGTGGAGCGGCTGGCGCGGGCCCTGTGGGGAGAGAAGCTGCCGGCCAACGCGCGGCGCAGCATCCAGACGTACGTCACCCGCCTGCGCCGGGCGATCGGCCGGACGGCGATCCGCACGACCCCGGACGGTTACCTGCTGGACGTCGATCCCGGCCAGGTGGACGTGCTGCGTTTGCGCGCGCTGGTGGCCGAGGCGGGCAGGTCGCGCGGCACGGCGGCGGAGCGGGCCCTGGTGGAGGAGGCGAGCCGCCTGTGGCGCGGCCAGCCGTTCGAGGGCATCGACTCGGACTGGCTGCGCGCGGCCGTCTCGCCGTCGCTGCAGGAGCTGCACCTGAGCACCGTGGAGCGGCGGATCGACCTGCTGCTGGCCGAGGGCCGCCACGGCGAGCTGGTCGCGGAGCTGATCGGCCTGGCCGCCGGGCACCCGCTGCGGGAGTCGCTGTGGGGGCGCCTGCTCGTGGTGCTGGGGGCGTGCGGGCGGCAGGCCGAGGCGCTGGTGGTGTACGAGCGGCTGCGCCGCCGCCTGGCCGACGAGCTGGGCACCGACCCCTCGGCCGAGCTGCGCCGCATCCACGCCTCCCTGCTGCGACCCGGCCCGCCGCCGGACGTGGCGGTGTTCTCCTGCGTCGTGGAGCCGTGCGCGGGGGTGTGCGTGATCTCAGGGAGGGGCGAGGGGGACCGCAGGTTCCTGGCGTTCGTGTGGAGCCCGGGGTAATGGAGCCCGGTGTAACGGCGGGCACAGGCAGGGCGGCGGGCGCCGTCCAGGATGGGTGATCGGATTCCCCTCACACAACGGAAGGTGATGTCGTGCGTCTGCTCGCTGGGTTGACGATGACCGCCGTGCTCGCCGCCGGGCTGATGGCCGCCCCGCCCGCCATGGCCGCCGAGGCCGTGAAGTTCGCCGCGGACTCGGGCGACACGTGCCGCCGCGGGGCCGCGGAGGGCACGCTCGAACGGTACGACGGGCCGGTCATCCATCCCGTCGTCAACGTGGAAGGCTTACTGTCCGACGAGGCGCTCCCGACCGTCTGCTTCCCCGACGACCTGCACTCCACGGTCACGTTCCGCGGCTACCGGGGCGCCGATCTCGTGGACTCCGAGACGTACAAGGCGGACGACGAGCAGGTCAAGTTCGCCTTCGAGCTGAGCAACGGGCTGCTGAGCATCGACCGGGTGGTCGTGCAGGTGTGCCGGTTCAGCAACTCGCCCATCGGGATCAGCTACTGCGGGACGGCGCAGGAGTACAAGATCCCCTGAGGAGCCCGGGGATCAGGGTGACGGCGTCACGATGAGGGCGCCGGGCTGCCCCTCGGGGAACACCCAGACGTGCCTGCCCGCGGCGATCACCAGCGCGGGCGGCGCGTCCAGCCCCAGCTTGATCACGCGGAGCGGGGTGCCGGCGGCCGGGGCGAGCGCGAACAGGTCGCGGCCGCCGCCCGTCAGCACCCCGTTCGCGCACACCAGGAACGGCACGGGCCCCTCCGGCGCCCGCACGAGCCGTCCCGGCTCGCCCGACCACGCCGACACCCGCAGCAGCCCGCCGGTCACGCTGATCCATAACGATCCGGCGCACACGGTCATGGCGCCGCGCTCGCGCCGCCCGAGTTCCACCTCCTTGGGGCCGCCGCGCAGCACGTCGTCGCGCTTCGACGTCCACCACAGCCGCTCGCCCTCCACGGCGCACGCGTCCAGCGCGGGCAGCTCCAGCGGCTCGCCCAGCCGTCCCGGCTCGTCCAGCCGGCGCGCCACGCCGTCGCCGACGGCCCAGATCGCCCCGCCGCCGGCGACCACCCGGCCCTCGAAGCGGGCGCCCGCGATGGGGACACCCGACGGGTCGAGCCAGTGGACGCGGCCGGGCGCGGTGCCCGCGAGCGTGCCGTCCGGGAGCGAGTCGGCCGCCGGCGGCCCCGCGAACGCCCTGGGCACCAGCACGGTCTCCGCCAGCGTGCCCGGCACCGCGCCCGTGGCGGTCACCGTGCCCGGCACCGCCGCCAGGGAACGCAGCTCCGGCGCCGTGCCGCCGCCCTCCAAGGGGCGGCCTGCCGGCGTGTACACGCGTACCCCGTCGTCCGTGGCGCACCAGACGGTCGACCCGTCGGACGCGGCCGCGCGGACGGGGCGCGGCAGCTCGATCCTGGTGACCGCGACGTCCATGCGCTGAGACTAGACCCGCGCGGCACGGGCCGGACAGTCGTGATCGGGCCCCGCTCTCACGCCCCGGCCCAGGCACGGAGTAGACCGTGACGGGGTATACCGCGCGGCAAGTGCGCCATCCGGTCGTCGGCCCAGGTCACCCTGGCTGCGATCATTGTGACCATGCGTGTTGTGGTGATCGGGAGCGGCATCGTGGGGGCGGGCGCGGCGTACCACCTGAGCCGCCGGGGCGCGGCGGTGACCGTGGTGGACGCCGGCTGCCAGGGCGGGGCGACGCGGGCGGGCGCGGGCATCGTGTGCCCGTGGGTGGACCATCCGGAGGACGACGACTGGTACCGCCTGACCCGCGAGGGCGCCCGCGCCTACCCGGCGCTGGTGGAGGAGCTGGGCGAGGACATCGGGTACGCCAAGGTGGGCGCCCTGCTGGTGGCCGAGGACCCGGTGGACCTGGAGCCGGTGCGCACGCTGCTGCGCCGCCGCCACGCCGGGGCGCCCGAGATGGGCGACGTGGTGGACGTGGACACGCCGACGGAGCTGTTCCCGCCGCTGTCCGACGACCTGAGCGCGCTGCTCGTGCCGGGCGCGGCCCGGGTGGACGGCTGCTCGGTGCGCGACGCGCTCCTGCGGGCCGCCATGGCCAGGGGCGCGCAGGTGCGTACGGGCATCGCCACGCTCACCCGGGACGGCCAGGTGCTGCTGCACCAGGCGGACACCGGGGCCGGCACGCGGTGGAGCCCGGCGGTCGCGGCCACGCCCGCGGGCGAGGGCGAACCCGGGGGCGAGGGCGGGCTCGCGGGCGAGCACACGTCGTGGCGGCAGGCCGCGCCGCTGAGCGCCACCCCGGGCCCCGCCGCGCCCGCGAGCCCGGAGGCGATGCGGGTGACGGGTGAGGGCGTCCCGGTCGAGGCCGACGTGGTGATCGTGGCCGCCGGCGCGTGGACCGGTGAGGTGTGCCGGCCGCTGGGGGTCGAGCTGCCGGTCTTCCCCAGGCGCGGCCAGATCCTGCACGCCACCATGGAGGGCGTGGACACCGCGTGGTGGCCGATCATCCTGCCCAGGACCGGGCCGTACCTGCTGGGGTTCCCCGACTCCCGCGTGGTGGTCGGGGCGACGGTCGAGGACGTGGGGTTCTCCCCGCGGGTCACGATGGGCGGCCTGGACGAGGTGATCGAGGCGGGGTTGCGGGTGGCGCCCGGGCTGTTCAACGCGACGGTGACGGAGACCAGGGTCGGCCTGCGGCCCGTGTACGCCCCTGGGCGGGCGCTGATCGGGCCGCTGACCGACCGGGTGGTGGTGGCGACGGGGCTGAGCGCGTACGGGCTGACGGCGGGGCCGTTCACCGGCGAGATCGCCGCGGCGCTCGCTCTCGGCGAGGCGCCGCCGCTCGACATCGCGCCGTACGCTCCCGCGCAAACCGGCTGACCGGCGCCGCCCCCACGCGAGCTGGGTGACCGGCGCCCACCCCCATGCGAACCGGCTGATCGGCGCGCGGCCCAGGCGAATCGGACTATAGGCACCCCTGATCCTCAAGCAGGACAAGCGGCAACGTAGCATCGGATACCTCCCCACCGTGACGATGTGGGGAGGCCGCCTTGCCGTTGCTCGCACTGCTCCTGCTGCTGCTCGTGGCGGCCGCCGGCTGCGCGGCCGAGCCGTCGGCGCCGCCCCCGGCCCCGCCCAGGACCGTGCCACCGCCCAAGCCGATCGCCCCCGTCCCCGCCCCCGTCCCCGCCCCCGTCCCCGCTCCCGTCCCCGCTCCCGTCCCCGCTCCCGAGAAGGTGCGGGTCCCGCACTCGGCCTCCGGCCGCTACGCGGTCGTCCGGGGCGGCGCGCCCGCCAGGCGGGGCCGCGGACGGGTGGTGCGGTACCTCGTCGAGGTGGAGCGCGGCCTGCCGTTCGACCCGGCGCGGTTCGCCGCCGAGGTGCACCGCACGCTCAACGACGTGCGCGGCTGGGGCCGCTTCCAGCGGGTGGACCGCGGCCCGGTGCGGCTGCGGGTCGCGCTGTCCAGCCCCCGCCTGACCATCCGCCAGTGCCTGCCGCTGCGCACGGGAGGCGAGCTGTCCTGCTGGAACGGCCGCCGCTCGGTCATCAACGCCCTGCGCTGGGCCGAGGGCGTCCCGCAGTACGGCGGCGACCTGGCCGCCTACCGCCGCTACCTGATCAGCCACGAGGTCGGCCACGGCCTGGGCCACCACCACCGGCGTTGCCCCGGCCCGGGACGGCCGGCCCCGGTCATGGTGCAGCAGTCGAAGTCGCTGGGCCGCTGCCGGCCCAACCCGTGGCCCTTCCCCCACCGCGGCTCCGACGAGCGCTAGCAGGCGGCCACCGGCCCTCAGGCGAGGCCCTGCCCCGTGCCGACCCCGCGCAGCAGCGTGTCGATCAGGCGTGCCGCCAGGGCGTCGGGCTCGCCGTCGCGGGTCTGCGCCGCCTCGTGGCACAGCGCGTAGTAGACCCGCCTGGCCCACAGCGGGTCCACGTCGGCACGCAGCACGCCCGCCTCCCGCGCCCTGCGGAACAGCCGCTCGCAGCGGGCGTCGACCTCGGCGTGCACCCTGGCCACCTCCGGGTCGTCCGACAACATGCGGCTCATCGCGAAGCCCCAGTCGATCTTCACCCGCAGCACGTTGACGGTGGCCTGGTAGAGCGCGACGAGCGGCGGGGCGGTCTCGGGGTGGGCTGCGTCGATGGCCTCGGCGAAGCGCTGGTTGGCCCACGCCGCCATCGCGTCCACCAGCGCCTCGCGCGAGGCGAAGCGCCGGTGCACGGTGGTCCGCGCCACCCCGGCCGCCTCGGCGATCTGCTCCATGCTGGCCGCCGGGTTCTTGCTGAGCACGCGCTCGGCGGCCTCCAGGATCGTGCGCACCGTGCGCTCGGCGTCGGACCGCAGGGCTCGCGTCGTCTCACTCACACCGGACAGGGTACGGCATCGTCACCGTTCACCCAGAACTTGCATCATCGGTGTTGCAAGTTTTAGATTGAGCGCGTCAGAACTGATGCGATTTCTGGGGAGTATTCGATCATGGACATGCGACTGACCGGCAGGACCGCCGTGGTGACCGGCGCGAGCAGGGGCATCGGCCTCGCCATCGTGCGGGCGCTGACCGCCGAGGGCGTGCGGGTCGCGGCCGCCGCGCGGACCGCTTCTCCCGAACTGAAGGAGACCGGCGCCGTCATCCTGACGGCCGACCTGTCCACCCCCGAGGGGCCCGCCGGGATGATCGACCGGGCCACGGCCGAGCTGGGCGAGATCGATCTGCTGGTCAACAACGTGGGCGGCGGCGACTCTGACGTGGCCGTGGCCGGCGGGTTCCTGACCGTGAGCGACGAGGTGTGGCACCAGGTCCACGAGCTGAACCTGCTCAGCGCCGTGCGCGCCACCCGCGCCGCCCTGCCGAGCCTCCTGCGCCGCCGCGGCACAGTCATCAACATCTCCTCCAACAGCGCCCGGCTGCCGAGCGCGGGGCCGATCGCGTACACGACGGCCAAGGCCGCGCTGACCGCCTTCGGCAAGGCCCTGGCGGAGGAGTTCGGCCCGCAGGGCGTGCGGGTCAACACGGTCTCCCCCGGCGCCGTGCTCACCTCGATGTGGCAGGCCCCCGACGGGTACGGCGCCGCGCTGGCGCAGGCGCACGGCGTGGACCAGGAACAGTTCCTGGCGGGGCTGCCGTCGAACGCCGGGATGACGACCGGTAGGTTCGTCGAACCGGACGAGGTCGCCGCTCTGGTGACATGGCTGGCATCGCCGCACGCCGGAAGCGTCAGCGGCGCCGACTACGTCATCGACGGGGGGACGATCAAGACCGTCTGACCTATCGCGATATATCGTTGATGTAGGGAACACCGGGGAGTCCCGCCCGGCCGGAGCGGGACGGACGAAGATCCAGGGGAGAGTGGGCGATGGCAGGGATGCGGACGGCACGGCGGATCCTGGTGGGCGGCGCGGCCCTGGCCGCGGCCGGGTGGGCACTGCGCGAGGTGCCCGCCGAGCTGGGCGTGCGGCCGCTGACGTCGGGGCCGGACCGGGCGGCGCGGATACGGCGCTCGCCGCAGTTCAGGGACGGCTCGTTCGTGAACACGATGCCCGAGCAGACCACCCTCGTGACCGCGCCGCCGGTCGGGCTGCTCGGCGAGCTGGCCAGGGACAGGGAGCAGCGCCACCCCGCCGGCCTGGTCCCGCTGCGCGTCCCGCCCGCCGACCCGCCGCCCGCCGACGGGGTGCGTGCCATCTGGTACGGCCACGCCTCCACGCTCGTGGAGATCGAGGGCAAGCGGGTGCTGTTCGACCCGGTGTGGAGCAGGCGCCCCTCCCCCTCGCGGTTCGTCGGCCCCAAGCGGCACCACCCCGTGCCCGTGGAGCTGGGCGAGCTGCCCCAGGTGGACGCGATCGCGATCTCGCACGACCACTACGACCACCTCGACATGGCCACGGTGCGCTCGCTGACCCGCACGCAGAGGGCGCCGTTCCTGGTGCCGCTGGGCATCGGGGCGCACCTGGAGCGGTGGGGCGTGCCCGCGTACCGGATCATCGAGCTGGACTGGGACGAGGAGGCCCAGGTCGCCGGCCTGCGCTTCGTGGCGACCGCCGCCCGCCACTTCTCCGGCCGGTCCCTGACCCGCAACGACACGCTGTGGGGCTCCTGGGTCGTCGCCGGGCAGGCCAGGCGGGTCTTCTACGCGGGCGACTCCGGCTACTTCGAGGGATACCGCGGCATCGGGTCGGCCCACGGGCCCTTCGACCTGACGCTGATGCCGATCGGCGCCTACAGCCCGGCCTGGCCGGACATCCACATGAACCCGGAAGAGGCCGTCAACGCCCACCTCGACCTGGGCGGGAAGCTGCTGCTGCCGGTGCACTGGGCCACGTTCACCCTCGCGCTGCACCCGTGGGCCGAGCCGGTGGAGCGGCTGTGGCGGGAGGCCAAGGCCCGCGACGTGAAGATCGCCGTGCCGCGGCCCGGCGAGGCCGTGGACGCCTCGGCCGCTCCGGCCGTGGAGGGCTGGTGGGAGATGCTGCACTGACCGTCCCGGGACGTACAGTTCTGCCGTGAGCAACCTGGAGATTGACCCGCGGGAGATCCGCTGCGGCGCCGACGAGGGCGCCGGCCGCGAAGTGCTGGAGGGGCGCGAGGTGCCGCTGGGCGGGCCGCGCGCGATGGCCGTGAGCAGGACGCTGCCGGGCGTGCACCGGCGCATGATCGGCGCCTGGTGCTTCGTGGACGCCTACGGGCCGCAGCGGGCCACCATGCGGGTGCCGCCGCATCCGCACACCGGGCTGCAGACGGTGAGCTGGCTGGTCGCGGGCGAGGTGCTGCACCGCGACAGCCTGGGCACGCTGCAGGAGATCCGCCCCGGCCAGCTCAACCTGATGACCGCCGGGCGGGGCATCTCCCACTCGGAGGAGTCGCCCGAGACGGTGCTGCACGGGGTGCAGCTCTGGGTGGCGCTGCCGGGCGCGGCGCGGCACGTGGAGCCGGGCTTCGAGCACCACCCAGAGCTGCCGGTGCTGTCCGGGCCCGGCTACGCGGCGACCGTCGTCATGGGGACGCTCGGCGGGGTGACCTCGCCCGCCACCGCCTACACCCCGCTGGTGGGGGCCGAGGTCGCGGTGGACGGGGACTGCGAGGTGCCGGTGGACCCGGCGTTCGAGCACGGGCTGCTGCTGCTCGACGGCGAGGTCGCGGAGGTCGGGCGGGGGCCGCTGGTGTACCTGCCGCCGGGGCGGTCCGCGGTGCGGCTGTCGGGGCGCGGGCGGGTGCTGCTGATCGGCGGGGAGCCGTTCGGCGAGGAGATCGTCATGTGGTGGAACTTCGTCGGGCGCTCCCACGACGAGATCGCCGCCTTTCGCAAGGAGTGGATGGAGGGCGAGGGGTTCGGCGCCGTCGAGGGGTTCGACGGCGCGCCGCTCCCCGCGCCCGTCCTGCCCGGCACCCGCCTCAAGCCGCGGGGCCGGGTCCGCTGATCCGGCTCTCCCGCGCCCGCCATGGTGCGGTGGGAGCGGGCGGGCGCGGGTCACGTGAGCCGCTGGGCCTTGCTCAGCAGCCGCTGCGCCACCACCACGAGCGCCAGGAACGCCCCGCTGACCACCTGCTGGAACGCCGAGGTGAGGCTGCCCACCTGGTTGATCAGGCTCTGGATGACGCCGAGCAGCAGCACCCCGGCCACCGATCCGGTGATGCCGCCGGCCCCGCCGGTCAGCAGGGTGCCGCCGATCACGACGGCGGCGATGGCGTCGAGCTCCAGCCCGATGCCGAGGATGGTCACGCCGGAGGAGAGCCGGGCGGCGTTGAGCGCGCCCGCCAGGCCCGCCAGCAGGCCCGACATGACGTACACGAGCACCTTGGTGCGCGCGACGGGCACGCCCATCAGGGCCGCGGCCTGCTCGTTGCCGCCGATGGCGTAGACGTGCTGGCCGAAGCCGGTGCGCTGCAGGAGGACCATCGCGACCAGGGCCAGGGCGATCGTGACGTACACGGGGTAGGACAGGCCGAGGAGTTCGCCCTGGCCAAGAGCGGCGAATGCCTGGTCTTTCACGAGATAGGTGGTGGCGCCTTCGTCCGAGATGGCGAGCATCAGGCCCCGGACGCCCAGGAGCCCGGCCAGGGTGACGATGAACGGCGCCATGCCCGTCCGCGCGATCACCAGGCCCTGGAGCAGGCCGACGACACCGCAGGCCGCCAGGGGCAGTAGCAGCGCCATCAGCATGCCGTACCGGGAGCCGTAGGCCGCCAGCACCCCGCCGAGCACGAACAGCGACCCCACGGACAGGTCGATGCCGCCGCTGATGATCACGAACGTCATCCCGATCGCGATGATCGCCAGGAACGACGAGGACACGACCACGCTGGCCGCGTTCGCCGGGGTGGCGAAGGAGTCGAAGGCCAGGCTGCCCACGATCACCAGCAGCCCCAGCACCATGACGGCGCCGTGCTGCTGGAGCAGCCGGCTGGTCTGCTCCCGGTTCATCGGGTTCCCCGCTTCCTGGTGGCGTAGACGGCGGCCAGGATGATGACCGCCTGGACCATCTGGGTCCACGACTGCGGGAGGTTGTGCTTGATCAGCGTGGCCGCGAGGAGCTGCATGAGCAGCGCGCCCATGACCGTGCTGAGCACCCTGATCCGGCCGCCCGTCAGCGGGGTGCCGCCGACCACCACGGCGGTGATCGCCGACAGCTCGATGAACAGGCCGAGCGAGGTCGGGTCACTGGCCTGCAGGCGGGCCGTGGCGAGCACTCCGGCCAGGGCCGCGAGCAGGCCGGAGATCACGTACACGGTGAGCAGCACCCGCTTGACCGGCAGGCCGGACAGCTCGCTGGCCGGCCGGTTGCCGCCGATGGCGACGACCTGCCGCCCGAACGTGGTGCGGCGCACCACGAACAGCACGATCACGGTCAGCGCCGCCGCGATGAGCACGATGACCGGGACGCCGGCGACCGAGCTGCTGCCCAGCGCGATCAGGCCGGGGTTGCGGAACTCGACGAGCTGCGGCACCAGCACGTTCGCCAGGCCGCGCACGCCGACCAGCAGCGCGAGTGTCGCCACGATGGGCTGCACCCCGACGTACGCCACCAGCGCCCCGCCCGCGGCCCCCACGACCGCGCCGCCGATCACGGCCACGACGAGCGCGGGCAGCCAGCCGTAGCCGAGGTAGAGCACGGTCAGCGCGGCGGCCAGCGCCATCACCGAGCCGACCGACAGGTCGATGCCCTGGGTGCCGATCACCAGCGCCATGCCCAGCGAGACGATCACGATGGGGGTGACCTGGACGAGCTGGGTGCGGAAGTTGGCGGCGTCCAGGAAGTGCGGGGTGAACAGCACGTTGAACAGCAGCAGCGCCAGCACGGCCGCGTACACGCCGTAGTCCTGCACCCAGGCGTACACCTGCGGTCTGCGCACGGCGGCCGGGCCCGCCGGCCTGGATGTCAGCTCAGCCATCGGACTGCTCCGTGCCCGTCTGCTCGGCGATCGTGGCCATGATCCTCTCTTCGGTCACCTCGTCACCCGACAGCTCGCCCACGACCGCGCCCTCGCGCAGCACGAGGATCCTGTCGGCGCCCTCGACCAGCTCCTCCAGGTCGGAGGAGATCAGCAGCACGCCCAGGCCCTCCTCGGCCAGCTCGTCGATCAGCGCCTGCACCTCGGCCTTGGCGCCGACGTCGATGCCCCGGGTGGGCTCGTCCAGCAGCAGCACCTTGGGCCGCACGGCCAGCCAGCGGGCCAGCAGCACCTTCTGCTGGTTGCCGCCGGACAGCTCCGAGACGAGCTGGTGCGGCGAGGCGGCCTTGATCCTCAGCCTCCGCATGAAGATCTCGACCACCCGGTCGATCTTCGCCTCGGACACCACTCCGGCCCTGCCGAGGGCGGGCAGGGCGGCCAGGGCGATGTTCTCGCGGACGGACAGGGTGGGGATGATGCCCTCGGCCTTGCGGTCCTCGGGCAGCAGGCTGACGCCGGCCCTGATCGCCGCCGCGGTGGAGCCGCCGCGCAGGGGCGCGCCGGCCACGAGCACCTGGCCGCCGTCCAGCGGCAGCGCGCCGACGATGGCCTTGGCGGTCTCGGTACGCCCGGCGCCCAGCAGGCCGCCCAGCCCGACGACCTCGCCCGGCCTGACGCTCACGTCCACGCCGTCGAGCACGTGCCGCCGGGTCAGTCCGCGCGCCTCGACGACCGGGGCCTGCCCGTTCCGGTGCGGCTGCGCGGCCTGCTCGCGGGAGAAGCTGGTCAGTCCCTGGGAGCGGACCTCGTTCAGGTCGCGGCCGAGCATGAGCGAGATGAGCTCGATCCGCTCCAGCCCGGCCAGCGGCCCGGTGTGGGCCAGGCGGCCGTCCCGCAGCACCGTCACCTGGTCGCACACCTGGTAGAGCTCGTCGAGGCGGTGGCTGACGTACATGACGGCGATGCCGCTGTCGCGCAGCTTCCTGATCACCCCGAACAGCGTCTCGACCTCGCGCGGCTCCAGCGACGAGGTGGGCTCGTCCATGATGACCACCCGGGCGTCCACGGACACGGCGCGCGCCAGGGCGACCATCTGCTGCGCGCCGACGCCGAGCGTGCGCAGCGGGCGGCGGACGTCGGTCTCGACGCCGTAGCCGGACAGCACGCGCTCGGCCTCGCCGTACATGGCGGCGGCGTCGATCACCCCGAACCTGCCGCGCGGCTCGCGGCCGAGCAGCAGGTTACGGGCCACCGACATCATGGGGACGAGGTTGACCTCCTGGTAGATCGTCTGGATGCCGGCGCGCTGCGCCTCCATGGGGGTGGCGAAGGCGGCGGGGCCGCCGCGGTAGCGCAGCTCGCCGCCGTCCGGCTGGTGGACGCCGGTGAAGACCTTGATCAGGGTGGACTTGCCCGCGCCGTTCTCGCCGACCAGCGCGTGCGCCTCGCCCGGGCGCAGGGCGAGGGACACGCCGTCGAGGGCGAGCACGCCGGGGAAGCGCTTGCTGATCCCCTTGGCCTCGAGTACCGCTTCCAACTCAGTACGCCTCACCGAGGGAGTCCTTGGCGTTCTCCGTGGTGTAGTCCCGGTCGGAGATGATCACCTTGTCGGGGATGGCCTCGCCGTTCAGGAACTTCTGGGCGGTCTCGAACGCGAGCGGGCCGAAGCGCGGGTTCGACTCGATGACCGCGTACAGCCAGCCGTCGGCGATGCCCTGGACGGCGCTGCGGGTGCCGTCGACCGACACGATCTTGATGTCGCCCGGCTCCTTGCCGGCGCCCTTCAGCGCGGTGACCGCGCCCAGCGCCATCTCGTCGTTCTCGGCGTAGATGCCGTTGATGTCGGGGTTGGACTGGATGAGCTGCTCGGTGACCTGCTGGCCCTTCTCGCGGGCGAACTCGCCGGTCTGCTCGAAGGAGATCGTGATGCCGGGGGCCTTCTCCTTGACGCGGTCCTTGAAGCCGTTCGTGCGCTCGGTGGTGACGTTGTTGCCGGGCGCGCCGAGCAGGATGGCCACCTTGCCCTGGCCGTTCAGAGCCTCGATCATCCGGTCGGCGGCGCGCTTGCCCTGCTCGTAGAAGTCGGAGCCGATGAACGTCAGGTAGTCGCTGCACGCCTTGGCGTTGATCTTGCGGTCGACCGTGATGATGGGGATCTTCTTGGCGGCGGCCTGCTGGAGCACCGGCTCCCAGCCGTCGGAGTTGAGCGGCGCGATGACCAGGAGCTGCACGCCCTGGGCGATGAGCTGCTGCACGTCGGTGATCTGCTTGGAGAACTGCGACTGGGCGTTGGTGACCTTGAGGTTGGTGATGCCGAGCTTGGCGGCCTCGTCCTTGATCGACTTGGTCTCGGCGATCCGGAACGGGTTGGCCTCCTTCTCCGACTGCGAGAAGCCGACGGTGGCGGTCTTGAGGTCGAACTTCGTGCCGCCGAACTGCTGCAGCGTGCACGTCGGGCCGGCCGTGCCGGCCGGGCTCTGGACGACCTGCTGCCCGGCGGTGCTGCCGGCGGCGGGCGCGGCCTGCGGCTCCTCCGCCTTGGCACAGGCCGCCGCGGTGAGGAGGACGGCCAGCGCCAGGGCGGCCGTCCGGATGTGGGGGGTCATCGCGGTTCCTTTCCTATCAGGTGCCGCGCCCGGGGCACGAGGCCCCGGGCGCGGCGGTGGATCAGCTGCAGGTGGGGTTGATCGCGCCCGTCAGCGCCTTGTGGGCGTCGTGGACGCGCTTGACGTCCGGCTTGGTGATCGCCCGGTCGTACGTCATGAGGCCGTTGATCTCGGTCTCGACGTCGGTGGTCTGGGTGTAGATGGCGGCGCTGAGCTGCTCGCAGGCGTGCAGCTTCGCCAGTTCCCCGGCCATGCTCACGTAGCGGGTGGTGAGGGCCTCCGGGTCGGGCTCGACCGCGTAGCCCCAGCCGCCGCCGGACCAGGTGTGGCCGACGACGGGCAGGGCCAGGCCGCCGTACTCGCCGATCACGTTCGCCCTGCTGCCGGACGGCTTGCCGGGGTTGCCGGGGCCCGGGTAGATGTGGAAGTCCTTGACGTCGCCGTTGCCGCCGTCCACGGCGCCGCAGCAGTTGATCCCGCTCATGTTGTTGACCAGGCGCGAGGGGTCCCAGCTCTTGACCAGGTTGGCGACGCGCGCCTGGTCGTACTGGCCCCAGCCCTCGTTGAAGGGCACCCACATGATGATCGACGGGCTGCTGCGGTGCTGGTCGACCAGCTCCTTCAGCTCGGCCTCGAACTGCGGCCTGTCGGTGGTGCGGAAGGCCGACGGCATGTCCTGCCAGACCAGCAGGCCGAGCTTGTCGGCGTGGTGGTACCAGCGGTCGGACTCGACCTTGACGTGCTTGCGCACCGCGTTGAAGCCGAGGGCCTTGGTCTGCTCCAGGTCGTAGCGCAGCGCCTCGTCGGTGGGCGGGGTGTAGATGCCGTCGGGCCAGAAGCCCTGGTCGAGCGGGCCTATCTGGAAGACCGGCTGCCCGTTGAGCATCATGCGCCAGCCGGCGACGGAGATGGAGCGCATCCCGAAGTACGACTCCACCTTGTCGTTGTTGAGCCTGACCTCCAGGTCGTACAGGTGGGGGTCGTCGGGCGACCAGAGCTTGGGGTTCGGCACGGGCAGGCGCAGCTCCCTGCCGGTCTCGCCGCGGACGGTGCCGACGACCTTGCGGCCGTCCCTGGCGATCACGGTGGCGGTGCCGGGCGCGCCGTGGACGGTCACGTACAGGGCCTGGCCGCGCAGGTCGGGCTCGGTGTCCACGCGCTCGATGTGGTCCCTGGCGACCGGCTCGATCCAGACGGTCTGCCAGATGCCGGACACGGAGGTGTACCAGATGCCGCCCGGGTTGAGGCGCTGCTTGCCGATGGCCTGGGCGCCGTTGTCGGTCGGGTCGGTGACGCCGACCACCAGCTCCTGCTCGCCGGAGCCCTTGAGCGCGCCGGTGACGTCCACGCTGATCCGGTCGTAGCCGCCCTTGTGGGTGGCGACCCGCCTGCCGTTGACGTAGATCGTGGCGTCCCAGTCCACGGCGTCGAGGTGCAGCATCAGCCGCTCGCCGCGCCAGCCGCGCGGCACCTCGAACGTCCTGCGGTACCACATGCGCTCCTCGTGCCGGCCGATGCCGGAAAGCTGCGACTCCACCGGGTACGGCACGACGATCTTCTCGGCCAGGTCCTTGCCGATGGGCGCGGCCTCGCCCTCCTTGGCCGGCGCGAACTGCCAGATGCCGTTGAGGCTGCGCCAGCGCTCGCGGGCGAGCTGCGGCCTGGGGTACTCGGGCAGCGGGTTGTCCTTGTCCACCTGGTCGGCCCACTTGGTCCTGAGGACGTAGGTGGAGGCGTTGACCACGTGCGCGAACGGGTAGGCGGCCAGCGGGGTGCCGTCGGCGTGGGCGATGCCGCCGCTGCCGTCGTAGGAGGTGCGCACGGTGCTGCCGGCCTTGGAGGGGACCTGGGCGCCCAGCTTGAGCTCCACGGTCTCCGGGCTCTTCAGCGTCGCCGAGGTGACGGGCCAGGCGGCGGCGCCGACCGTGACGGCCAGCTTCTGCGCCGCGTTCGCGGGCAGCGCGGCGAGCGGCTTGGCGAAGGTCAGCGTGGCGACGTCGCCGGCGGCGTTCAGCCTGGCGTCGTACGGCCCGTCGGGCTGGAAGCCGGCCGGCACCGTGAGCGCGTCCATGGGCACGACGGCCTTCGGCTGGCTGGGGCTCTGCCAGCGCAGGCGCAGGTGGGCTCCGCCGAAGTGCTCGAAGTACTCGACCTTGATGTCGTACTTCTTGTTCGCCTCAAGGGCGATCGGGGTGCCGGCCTGCTCCTTGTCCCAGTCGTCCACCCAGTGGTCGATGATCGGCTGCCCGTTGACCCACAGGCGGAAGCCGTTGTCGCCGATCATCGAGAAGGTGTAGGTCTCGGAGTACTTGGGGGTGATCTGTCCCGTCCACCGGACGGTGACGTCGTCCTCCCTGCCGGTCAGCAACTTGAACGTGGGGTTCAGGTCGGCCAGCTCCAGGTTGGGATCGATGATGCTCGCCTTGAGCTCGGCGAAGTCGAACGTGCCCGCCGCCGAGGCGAGGTAGTAGTCGCCGCGCAGCCCGTTCCGCTCGGGAAGGGCCGCCGAGGCGGGTGCCGGCACCTGCCATAACACGGACATCAGTACGGCCAGCAGCAACGCGAGGCGCTTAAGCACGGGGGGTCCTTTCGCAACGCAGCCGATCAGGTTCGGACAGCTTTTGACCCTGACAGGCTCCAAAGTAAGCACCGGCGGCCCGAGATGGTCAAGATTTTCGATCAGATTCGCTCTTATTCGGTCAGAGCCGAACCGGCCGGGGCTCACGTGAGGCGCCGCCATCGCTTCGCGCGTCCGTTGCGGGCGCGAACCCGCCATGGACGGCCATCGCGGCATTAGTTCCATTGCCGTAATCGTCTATTGCCAGGACCGCTCGCACTTCCTTAGGTTTCGGTCATGACCCTAATCAAACGCTTAGCGGCGTGCGGCATGGCCGCCGCCCTCGCCGTGCTCGGCGGCGGCGCCACTCCGGCGGTCGCGGGAGCACCGCACGTGGTGGATCTCGGCGTCCCCCTGCAGGACGTCCTGCTGGTCGGCGGCGTGGTGGCCCCCGGACCCGGCGGCCGGACGGTGCTGTGGGGCGCGTCCTCGGGCGCCCCCGCCCACCTCAACGCCCTCGATCCCGTGACCGGAGCCGAGGTCGCCAGGTACGACCTGCCGGGCGCCGGCGGCTCCTGGGCCGTGGACGCCGCTCCGGACGGCAGCGTCTACGTCGGCACGTACGGCGACACCACCCCCGGCGGCCGCCTCTACCGCTGGACCGATCAGGGCGGCGTCCAGGACCTCGGCAAGCCCGTGGCCTCGGAGACCTTCGTCTGGTCCGTGGCCGCCGGCGAGGGCGCCACGGTGTACGGCGGCACGTCACCTGGCGGCCGGCTGTTCTCCTACGATCCCGCGACAGGCGTGCGCGACTACGGCAGGCTCTCGCCCGCCCACTCCTACGTCCGCAGCGTCTCCTACGCCGGCGGCAAGATCTACGCCGGCACCGAGGCCCCCGCCGCCGTCTTCGAGATCGACGCGGCCACCGGCGCGACCAGGCAGCTCCCCGTACCCGAGGGCCTGGACCCTGCCGACAAGTGGGCCTACGACGTGAACGCCGCGGGCGGCTACCTCTACGTCCGCTACGGCGGCGCGAGCCCCGGCCCGCTGCGCGTCTGGGACATCGCCGCCGGCCGGTGGACCGGCGCGCTGGAGTCCGTCCACGGCCTGGACGTCTCGCCCCCGGACGCCGACGGCGCCGTCTACCTGGTCAGGAGCGGCGAGCTGGTCCGCTACGACCCCCGGACCGGGGCCGTCACGGGCACCGGCATGCCGTTCACGGGCCGGGTGGCCAACACGCGCGGCATCGGCTGGGCCGAGCTGGGCCTGCCCGACTACCCGGGCAGGAGCGTCGTCGGCCTGCTCTGGCGCGGCCTGATGTTCCGCTACAACCCGCAGACCGGCGCGAAGTCGTTCGTGCAGACGGCGGTCAAGGGCGAGCCCATCGACGTGACGGCGCTCGCGCAGGGCCCCGACGGCCGCATGTACGCCGGCGGCTTCCTCAACGGCGGCTTCGCCGCCCTGGACCCGCGGACGGGGCAGCGGGAGGAGTTCCACACCTTCTCCCAGAGCGAGGACATGGTCGCCCACGACGGCAGGCTCTACGTCGGCGCCTACCCGGATGCCAGGGTCTACGCCTACGACCCCGCGCTGCCGTGGAACAGCACCGAGTACTCGCCCAGCCCCGAGCCGGGCCAGGCGCCGAACCCGGCCCGGCTGTTCGACCTCGCCGCCGACAAGCAGATCAGGCCGCGGGCGCTGGTCTCGGCGGGCCGCTACCTGGCCGCGGGCACCATGCCTGACCTCGGCCATCTCGGCGGCGTCCTGGCTGTCTGGGACCCGCGTACGGGAACGCTCAAGCACGCGGAGCGCAACGTCGTCCAGGACCAGAGCATCGTCTCCCTCGCCTACCGCGACGGCGTGCTGTACGGCGGCACGTCCATCTACAGCGGCCAGTCGGCCACGCCGCCGACGCAGCCGGAGGCCAAGCTGTTCGCGTGGTCGGTGAAGGAGGACCGGCTGCTGTGGGAGATCGTCCCCGCTCCGGGCAAGCCCGCCGTCCCGGCGCTGGCGTTCGACGGCCGGGGGCGGCTGTGGGGGATCGCCGGCGGCGAGGTCTTCGCGGTGAGCACGGCCGCCCGCAAGGTCGTCGAGCGCGTCACGCTGTCGGGCAGCAAGAGCGCCGGCGGGCAGCTCGCCTACAACGAGCGCGACCGCAAGCTGTACGGCGCGCACGCCGGCCAGGACCTCTTCTCCCTCGACCCGCGGACCGGGCGGCACACCGTGCTGCGGCAAGGGCCCGTGCAGCACCTCGCGGTGCACGGGTCCGGTGACGTCTACTTCGCCGAGGGGCCCCGGCTGTTCCGCCTGACCCGCTAGCCCCGCGGACGGCGGCGCCCCCTCCCCTCGCTGGAGGAGGGGGCGCCCCGGTCACGCGCAGATCCGGTAGGTGAAGAAGTTCTCGTAGCGCGACAGGTAGAGGTGCCCGTCGGGGCCGAGCGCCATCGTCGAGACCGGGCGGACGATGCGCGCGAACGCCATCGTCGCCGGATCGATCCGGTACGCCTTGCCCTGCACCTTGCCCCACAGGGAGCCCTGGTGGAAGACGAGGTGCGTGTCCAGCCAGACCTGGGTGGCGCCGGCCCAGGGATAGGACTCGTGCCGGACGGACCTGACGGTCCGCCCGGTGGCCGGGTCCAGCTCGAACAGCGTGTCCGGGCTCAGCCCCCACAGCCGCCCGGCACCGTCGAAGGTGATCGAGCCGAGCGCCAGGTCGCCGGCGACGGGGGTGGTCCGCCACAGCACCGAGTCCGTGGCGATGTCGTACGCGAACGCCGCGGCCTCGCCCGCCGGCGTGCTGGTGCCGCCGAAGGCCGAGGTGGCCCCGTAGACGATCCCGTCGCGGTAGGCCAGCCCGATGACGCTGTGGCCGGGCACGATGTCCCGCTTGATCACGCTGCGCCCGGTGGCGGGGTCGAGCAGCCCGAGCGCGCCGCCGTGGGTGCCTGCCCTGGGCACGGTGCCGACCGCCAGCCAGTCGCCCGCGGAGATCATCGCGAACGGGCGGTCCTGCTCCTGGGCGCCGAGGTCGAGCAGGAGCTCGGGCGCGGAGCCGGTCCACTCGTAGATGCGGGCCCCGGGGTAGACGCCGAGGTAGAGCCTGCCCTTGTGGGTGACCATGCCCTCGCTCTGGCCGACCTCCGGCCAGAACTCCGCCTCGCCGGTGGCCGGGTCGTAGGCGGCCAGGCCACCGGTGAAGAAGCCGCCCGCGTACAGGCGGCCGTCGGGGCCCGCGCCCATGGAACGGATGGTGACGTGCAGGGGGGTCAGCGTGCTCTCGATCAGCCGGCCCTGCCCGGTCCTGCGGTCGAAGTGCCAGATGTGGCCGGTGGAGCTGGTGCCGACGAGCACGGGCCCGAGCCAGCCGAGCGGGCGGGCGGCTCCCTTGCCGTAGCCGGTGAAGCCCAGCCGGGTGACCTTTCCGGAGCGCAGGTCGTACCTGACGAGCTCGTCGTCCTGGAACAGGTGGAGGTCGTGGCCGTGCCGGCCGCCGCCCACGGTGAGGTTGTCCACGTCGGGCACGACGTCCTTCCACCTGCGTGTGCGCAGGTCGTACACGCCCATGGGGTTGGTGCCCGTGGAGGTGGCGTAGCGGACCAGGAGGTAGCGGCCGGAGACGTGCACGTCGTAGGCGTAGCCGGTGCCCTCGATGGGCGGGTCGATCACCTGCCGCACCGTGCCGCCGCCGGGGGCGAGCACGGCGACCTTCATGCTGCGGGCGCCGACGCCGGCGTACACGGTGCCGTCCCCGCCCACGGCCAGGTCCCTGACGAGCTGGTCGCCCGGCACCGGGGTGCCCAGGTCGGCGTACGTCCCGGTGGCGGTGTCGTAGCGGAAGAGCTTGCCCGTGGGCGAGGTGCCTCCGTACACGGCCGAGCCGTCGGGCGACGTGGCCACCGTCCAGACGAAGGACTCGCCGGGGATGGCGATGCCCAGCTCGCTCACCCGGTCGGTGAACGGGTCGTAGCGGAACAGGCGGCCCATCGCGCCGGCGGTGCCGTTGTAGCTGCCCACGTACACCGAGTGGTCCGGGGCGACGGTGACGGCCCAGGAGCCCAGCGCGAGCGGCAGCGGCCGCTCGCCGATCAGGCGGCCGTCCCGGGCGTCCCTGATCCCGAGCAGCGCCTCGCGGGAGGCGGCTGAGGTGACGGAGTAGATCCGCGGGCCCCGCGGGTGACCGGCGTCCAGTGCGGTGCCCGCCGTGGTGATGCCCTTCAGCGGGAGCGTGCCGAGATTGCCGAAGCCGCAGCCCGTGGGCGGGGCCGCCGCGGATTCGGCCTGGGCCGGTGCGGTGAGACATAAGGCGACGAGGAGTATTGCGGCGATGACGCGCATGCAGACCTCCAAGGGGGATATAACGGTCTTGACCGTAATTTGCCGAGCGCATCATGTCCAGAGACCGGCCGGCTGGGCCGTGGCCGGGCCGGGGTCGATCGGCTTCGTTCTCGATCGATCACACGTGAACCCCGCCGGTTGCCCGATCGACTATGATCGGGCCGTGAGCGACACGCACAGTGACGGACGCAGGCCCGTGTTCGCCGCCGAGCGCCGGCAGCGCATCCTCGAGCTGGTGCGTGCCAACGGCGCCGTGTCGCTGCGCGAGCTGGCCCAGGCGGTGCACTCCTCCGAGGTCACCGTCCGCCGCGACCTGCGGGCGCTGGAGTCGGAAGGCCTGCTCAACCGCCACCACGGCGGCGCCACCCTGCCCGGCGAGCTGTCCCGCGAGGCCGGCTACGCGCACAAGGTCTCGCTGGAGGCGGCCGAGAAGGCCGCCATCGCCGACCTGGCCGGCGCGCTCGTCGAGGACGGCGACGCGATCGTGATCGGCCCCGGCACCACCACCCAGGAGTTCGCCCGCCGCCTGACCAGGCACTCCGAGCTGGCGGTGGTCACCAACTCGCTGCTGGTCGCGCAGGTGCTGGCCGGCTCGCCGCGCATCGAGGTGATGCTGACCGGCGGCTCGCTGCGCGGCCCGATCCTGGCCCTGGTGGGCAGCGCGGCCGAGCAGTCGCTGGCCGGGCTGCGCGTGCGCCGGGCCTTCGTCTCGGGCAACGGCCTGACCGCCGAGCGCGGCCTGTCCACGCCGAACATGCAGGTGGCGGGCGTCGACCGGGCGCTGGCGGCGGCGGCCGAGGAGGTCGTCGTGCTGGCCGACCACACCAAGGTCGGCGTCGACACGATGGTGCAGACCGTGCCGCCCGACCGCATCGACCACCTGGTCACCGACGACTCCGCGCCGCGCGACGTGCTCGACGAGCTGAGCGCGCGCGGGGTCCGGCTCCACGTCGCCCAGTTCTGATCGAATGTGACAATCCCGTTACGAAAATGTTTCCTTCCTCGACCACGATCGAGGCGGAGGCAACCGTGCTGCAGGTCGCTGGCGTTCTCAAGGCGTTCCAGGGTGTCACCGCCCTCGACCACGTCACCATGTCCGTGCGCACCGGCGAGGTGCACGCCCTGGTCGGGGGCAACGGCGCGGGCAAGTCCACTCTCGTGAAGGTGCTGTCGGGCGTGCACCAGCCCGACGCGGGCGAGCTGCGCCTGCTCGGCGAGCCGGTCAGGTTCGCCGGGCCCGCCGACGCCAGGCGGGCCGGGATCGCCACGATCCACCAGGAGACGAACCTCGTGCCGACCATGAGCGTGGCCCGCAACCTGCTGCTCGGCAGGGAGCCGCGGGGCCGGTTCGGGCTGATCGACGCGGCGGCCGTGCACGCCCGCGCCGAGGAGGTGCTGGCCGCGTACGGGCTGGAGGTGGACGTGCGCCGCCCGCTGGGGTCGCTGGGCGAGGGCGCCTGCCAGATCGTGGCGCTGGCGCGGGCCGCCTCCGCCGACGCCCGCCTGGTCATCATGGACGAGCCCACCACGGCGCTGGACCACGCCGAGCTGCGGACCCTGTTCGCCGCCGTCGCCCGGCTGCGCGAGCAGGGCCGCTCGGTCATCTACGTCACGCACCGCATGGAGGAGCTGTACGGGATCTGCGACCGCGTCACGGTGCTGCGCGAGGGCCGCGTCGTGCACACGGGCCCGCTGGCCGGGCTCGACCGGCTGCGGCTGGTCTCGCTCATGCTCGGCCGCCCCTTCCACCCGGTGGAGGCCGCGCCGCAGGCGGGCGAGCCGGACGTGCCCGCCGACGCGCCGGTCCTGGAGGCCAAGGGCCTGACCCGCCACCACGTGCTGGACGGGGTGTCGCTGGAGATGCGGGCCGGCGAGGTCGTCGGCCTGGGCGGCCTGCTCGGCGCCGGGCGCAGCGAGACCGCGCG
Source organism: Nonomuraea sp. GTA35 (assembly GCF_041950525.1). Lineage (NCBI taxonomy): Bacteria > Bacillati > Actinomycetota > Actinomycetes > Streptosporangiales > Streptosporangiaceae > Nonomuraea > Nonomuraea sp. GTA35. The sequence continues at coordinate 243,422 of NZ_JBGNUV010000002.1, forward strand.
CGCCATCGCGGGCGCGCTGCCGGTGGACGCCGGCCAGGTCACGGTGGCCGGGACGCAGGCGCGCAAGTGGTCGATCAGGAGCGCCGTGCGCGCCGGGATCGGCCTGGTGCCGGAGAACAGGAAGACCGAGGGCATCGTGCCGACCCTGTCGGTGCGCGACAACATCGCCCTGGCCGCGCTGCCCCGCCTGTCGCGCGCGGGGATCGTGTCGGACACGCAGGTGGACAGCATCGTGGCGACGTTCATGCGGCGGCTGGGCATCAAGGCGGTCTCGCCCCGCCAGCCGGCCGGCGAGCTGTCGGGCGGCAACCAGCAGAAGGTGCTGCTGGCCAGGTGGCTGGCCATGCACCCGAAGGTGCTGCTGCTGGACGAGCCCACCAGGGGCGTGGACGTGGCGACCAAGCTGGAGATGCAGGCGCTGCTCGACGAGCTGGCCGTGGACGGCCTGGCCATCCTGCTGATCTCGTCGGACGTGGCCGAGCTGGTCGAGAACTGCGACAGCGTGGTCGTGCTCAGGGACGGCGCCATCACCGAGCAGCTCACCGGCCCCGAGGTCACCGAGGACCGCCTGCTGGCCGCCCTCGCCAAGGACTGACGGCCCGCCGGCCGGTGGAGCCGCCGAGCCCGTGAACGGCCGGCACGCCCCAGCACGCCGCCCGCCAGGGCTTCGACGATGTTCCAGCTCCGCCATCATGATTACTCTTTGCAATCATCAGGTAGTTCTCTGTTACCGATCACGGATTCGAGAACGGAGGCCGGCCGATGGACTACGTGCTGCCCCTGCGCTGGGAGGACGACTCCGGCCTCGAGGAGCTGACCGCCTACCTGCGCGCGGTCCGCCGTCACGTGCGGGTCATCGTCGTGGACGGCTCGCCCCAGGAGCTGTTCGAACGGCACGCCGCCGCCTGGCGCGGGCTGGCGGCGCACGTCCGGCCGGCCGGCGACCTCCGCTTCGCCAACGGCAAGGTCAACGGGGTGATCACCGGCATGCGCCTGGCCACGGCCGAGCACGTCGTCATCGCCGACGACGACGTCCGCTACGACGAGCGCGCTCTGGCCAGGATGGACGCCCTCCTCGCCGGCGCCGACCTGGTCCGCCCGCAGAACCACTTCACCCGGTCCCCGTGGCACGCCCGCTGGGACACCGCCAGGACCCTGCTCAACCGCGCCTTCGGCGCCGACTATCCCGGCACGCTGGGCGTGCGCCGCTCGTTCTTCGCCCGGATGGGCGGCTACGACGGTGACGTGCTGTTCGAGAACCTGGAGCTCATCCGCACCGTCCGCGCGCACGGCGGCAGGGAGCTGCGGCCCCTCGACCTCTACGTGCCGCGCCTGCCGCCCGGCGCCGCGCGCTTCTGGGGCCAGCGCGTCCGCCAGGCCTACGACGACCTGGCGCAGCCCGCGCGCATGGCGCTGTTCCTGTCCGTGCTGCCCGCGGTGGCCGCGTGCGTGCTACGCCGCAGGTACGGTCCGGTGGCCGCCGGCGCGGGCGTGGCCGTGGCACTGGCGGAGATCGGGCGGCGCAGGGCGGGCGGCGCGCGGGTCTTCCCCCGTACGGCCGTGCTGTTCGCGCCGGTCTGGGTGCTGGAGCGGGCCACCTGCAGCTGGCTGGCCCTGGGGGCGGCGCTGTGCGGCGGCGTGCCGTACGCCGGGCGCAGGCTCCGGCGGGCGGCTCACTCCGTCCGGTGGCTGCGCCGGTCCGGCTCGCTGGCCGCCCGGAACCCGGCCGCCTTGTGCGAGCCGTCGCAGAAGGGCTTGGCCGACGAGAGCCCGCAGCGGCACAGCGCGACGGTGGCCCGGTCCGCGGGGATCGGCTCGCCGTCCTGAGTCACCAGCTCGAACGGTCCCCGCACCAGCAGCGGGCCGTCCTCGCACGGCGTCACCGTCACCCTGTCATCCCCCCGATGCGACATGCTCCTCCCCTTCCCCGCGGGAACACCCGTTCACCTGCGGGGTTGGCTCGCGAGCCGTCCGGGTACCAGAATCCGTGGCCCCCGCCGCCAACGCGAGGAGCCGCCGTGCGCCGATCATCCGTTCCGTCCCGCTCCGGCGAAGGGGGGCGGTGATGGCGTCCGCGTTCGACCCGTCGGCCTACGGGCGGAGCATCTCCGACATCTACGACGCGACCGTGGAGGACCTGCCCACCGACGCTGCCGTGGAGCAGCTCCACCGGCTGGCAGGCGACGGGCCCGTGCTGGAGTTCGGCATCGGCACGGGGCGGCTGGCGCTGCCGCTGGCCGCGCGCGGGGTCAGGGTGGCCGGCATCGACGGCTCCCCCGACATGGTGGCCGTCCTGCGCGCCAAGCCCGGCGGCGAGCACCTCCAGGTGGCCGTGGGCGACTTCGCCACCACCAGGGTCGGCGGGCTGTTCAGCCTGGTGGCGCTCACCACGAACACGATCTTCGCGCTGCCCTCGCAGGACGCGCAGGTCGCCTGCTTCCGCAACGCGGCCGCGCACCTGCGGCCGGGCGGGAGGTTCGTGGTGGAGGCGTGGGTGCCCGACCTGACGGCCTTCCACCGGGGCGCCTCCCTGCGGCTGCTGGCGCTCGGCCAGGACGTGGTGGTCGCGGAGGCGGCCAGGATCTCGCCCGCCGAGCAGCTCATGGCGACCACCAAGGTACGGCTGACCGGCGAGGGGGTGCGGCTGCTGCCCGCCAACCACCGCTACGCCTGGCCCGCGGAGCTCGACCTGATGGGGCGGTTGGCGGGGATGGAGCGCGAGCACCGGTGGTCCGACTGGAACAGGACCCCCTTCGGGGACGACAGCCGGGCCCACGTCACCGTCTACCGCGTCCCACCGGACTGACCGTCTCCCCGGCAGCCCGGCCGTCCTCCTGCTACCAGCCGCTCCGGGCGGCTGCGGGCCGGTCGGACGCGGATGCGGGCGGGGCGGGGTGCGCCTCGGCGTGCCTTCCGTTCCTTCCGTCAGGTGGCTCGGCCAGCGAGGTGGCTTCGCGTTCCCAGCAGGCCAGCACGTGCCCCGCCCACCGGCGCTCCAGCTCCAGCGCGCACGCGGCGCCGTACAGGACGTCTCCCGCGAGGGACGGGTGGGCGGTGGCGAAGCCGGCGCACAGGTCGTGCGCCGCGATCTGCTCGTGCACGGCGTCGGCCTGCACGTGCTCGTCGTAGAAGCGGACGGCGTCGGCGTCGCCGCCGAGCCGGCGCAGCGCGTCACCGTAGCGGCGGTTCGGCAGGGAGGAGGTCATCTCCAGCGCGGCCAGGTGCCCGGCCAGGGCGCCGCGCAGCCGCCGGTGCAGGCCGAACAGGGACATGACGTTGGAGATCGCGAGCGTGACGCCCGGCACCCGGTCCAGGTAGGCCCCGTAGGAGTCGTCCAGGCCGAGGCCGCGCATGGTGGCGCGGAACAGCTCGGAGTGCATGCGCTCGCGGCGTCCCCCGCCGTACTCGTCGGCCTGGATCTCCACCAGCGCGGCCTTCGGGCCGCCCGTCAGCCGGGGGATCGCCCAGGTGTGCGGGTCGGCCTCCTTCAGGTGGTAGATCGACCGGTGGATGACGAACTCCCGGAACTGGCGGCGGTCGGCCCGGCGTGCCAGGAACCCGGACAGCGACGGGCCGTCGTCCGCGGCGACCAGCTCGTTGAGCGCCCGCCGCACCCCCTGCGGCCCGTCGAGAGCCGGGCGCGGCACGGCCCGCGCGAGCGCCTCCTCGAAGCGCCGCTCCAGCACCGCCCGCGCGGCCAGCAGCGCCGGCTCCCACTCCCAGCGGTCGTCCACGTCGTCGAAGCCCTGGTAGTGCAGCTCGTAACAGGCGAACAAGGCGAGCTGGAAGTCGGAGCCGGCCAGGACGGCCCCAGCGCCGTCCGCGGTCAAGGCGTCCGGCGGCCTGACGTCCGGCCGCGTCACGTCCGGCGACCTGACATCCAGGCGCGTCACATCCGGCCGGGTCACGTTCGGCCGCGTCATCTCCGGCCGTGTCGCCTCCGGCGGCACGGGGTCCTGTCGCGTCAGGTCCAGCAGCGATGCGTCAAGCAGGCTCCCGTCCAGCGGGGACGGCCGGTGCTCCGGCGGGCGGGTCAGGTGGGCGAAGAGCATCGCGGTGATGGGCCCGCGCGCCGCCGGGAGCCTCATCGCGGGCTCCCGCCCGCCGCCGCCTCCCCGGCGCGGTCGCGTCCGTCCCCGGCAGCAGCCGTTCTCACGAGTGGCCCCCCTTCTCGCACCCAGCGAGTGCCCGCGATCAGGCGGTGCAAACCCGCTGGTCAGGCGGAGCGGGGCTAGTAGACCGAGATGTGCGGGTGATCGTAGTGGTTGGCCGTCGCGCCGCCGCGGTCGGACATGGTCCGCCACGAGCCGGTCCTGACGTGCCAGATGCGCTGCCGGTAGATCACGTACATGATCCCCAGCCGCTTGGCGTTCTTGATCGCCCAGGCGGAGATCTCGTCGCCGCGCTTCTGCTCGGCCACCGACGGGAACGCGCCGCCCCGGCTCAGCATGAAGTCGCAGGCCCGCCCGAGCGGGTGCTCGCCGCCGTCCTGGATCGCGCGGTAGCACCCGATCCCGTACGGCACCTCGAACCTCTCCTGGATGAGCTTCTTGACCAGCGCCATCCGGGGCGTGATGTTGTCGGGCCCCTGAGGCAGCTGCGGGACCCAGGTGCCGTCGGGCCGCCGGATCCCGGGAGCCGTGTAGAGCTGGTCGATCCTGTCCTTGATCTTCTCGATCTGCTTCTCGGCCTTCTTCTTGCCCTCCTCCAGGTCGCCGACGGTACGCTCCAGTTCCTCGGCGCGGTCGGCGGCCTCCTCCTCGGCCCGCGCGCGGGCGTCCCTGACCTCGGCGTAGCCGCGGAGCATGGCCTCTTCCTCGTCGATCACGTGCTGGGTCAGCGCCATCCGGCTGAGCAGCGTGGCGGGGTCCTGGCCGCCGGCGAGCAGGGCCATCGGGCCGGGGTCTCCGCCGACGTAGCGGGCGACGGCCATGGCGCGCAGTTCGGTGGAGTGCCGGTCGTAGACCTCCTGGGCGGCGGCCAGCTTCTCCTTGGCCGCCTTCTCGGCCCGCTCCGCCTTCTGGTGGGCGATGCGGCTGTTGTAGTACTCGGTGATGAGCTTGTCCGAGTCCTTCTGCAGCGTCGCCAGCTCCTTCTTGAGCTGCTTGACGGTGGGCTTGGGCTCGGCCTGCGCCGGAGCGGCGGCGAGCAGCAGCAGCACGGTGGCCGCGACGGCACAGCCGCGGCGCAGCCCGGGGGCGGAGGCCCAGGCAGGGTGCAACCGGACGGCGGAGGACGCAACCGCCACGCTTCTCCTTAGCCCGAGCCGCAGGGCAGATTCCGGTCATGAATTAATCAAGCCGGCGGAACGCCCTCTATTCGACGCACGATAGTAGAGGATCACCCATCCCTGCGCGCAACTTCTCCTATTTCCGCTTCACGGCTTCTGCGTACTCTGCGGGCCACGATCTGCCTGCCGACCAGCACCGAGCCCGGCACCACGATCAGGCCCAGCAGGCTGGAGCCGACGCCCAGGCCGACGTCGGCGTCCACCAGCCCGTCGCCGTCGCCGCCGAGCAGCGGCAGGCCCAGCGACACGCTGATCGAGAGCGAGACGAGCGGTCCCTTCGGCCGGGTGGGGGCGGGCTCCGGGTCGGGGGCGCGGGTCGTGGGGGCCTGGGTGGTGGCGGGCGGGTTCTCGCCGTTGCCCGGAGGATTGCGGGGCGGGTCGTCGTCCGGGGGTGAGGTGGCGGGCGGGCGGGTGCTCGGCGCCGGCGCGCCGGTCCTGGTCGGCTGGCCCGTCGGGTCCCGGGTCGGCTCGCGCGTGGGCCCCCGGGTGGGCTCCCGGGTGGTCGGCCCGCCGGTGGGCTGCCCGGTCCCCTGGGGCGGCCCTGCGCCGGTGGGCGCGGAGGTCGGCAGCCCGCCGTACGTGATGGGCGGCGTCACCACGATCGGCCCGCCCGACGTGGGGACCGGCTCCGCCGGGGTCTCCTCCGGCGACGGCGAGCCCGGCGCCTCGGTGGACGGCAGGCCGGACGGCAGCTCGGACGGCAGGGTGGACGGCCCGGCAGACGGCGGGGCGGAGGCGGCGGGCGGCAGCGCCGTGCCGCTCTCCGGCCCGGGCCCGCCGCCCAGGATCGCGAACGCCGACACCACCGCCGCCGCGGTCGCCATGACCAGCCCGCCGGTCACCGCCAGCTTGCCCACGGGCGAGAGCGCGTTGTGGAACATGCTCGTGGCGCCACTCCCGTCGGCGGCCGCCTGCGGCCTGGGCAGCAACGCGGCCAGCGGCAGGGTCAGGAGGCCGAGCGCGGTCCGCCCGCGCAGCTCCCAGCCCTCCCCGTACGCGCCGCGCGCGGCCTCTTCCAGCTCCTCCAGGAACGCCTCCGCCGACTCGGGGCGGTCCGCGGGGTCCTTGGCCAGGCCGTGCTCGACCAGCGGGCGCAGCGGCTCCTCGACGTCGGCCATCGGGGGCGGCACGTGCTGGTGCTGGTAGGCCAGGGCGGCCACGTTCTCGGCGTGGAAGGCGCGGTGGCCGGTCAGGCACTCGTAGAAGACCAGGGCGGCGGCGTAGACGTCGGTCTGCGGCCCGGCGGGGGCGTCGTCCCACTGCTCGGGCGCCATGTAGGAGGGGGTGCCCGACAGCTCGGCGGTCTCGCCGACGTGCGCGGCCACGCCGAAGTCGACGAGCTTGCTGTCGCCGTCCTCGGTGATCATGACGTTCTCGGGCTTGAAGTCGCGGTGCACGACGCCGTGCCGGTGCGCCTCGGCCAGGCCGAGCAGCGCCCCCTTCAGCACGGTGAGCGCGGCCTCCGCGCCGGTCGCGCCCTCGTGCTCCAGCAGCCGCCGCAGCGTGACGCCCTCCACCAGCTCCATGACGATGACGGCGTCGTCGCCGGACTCCACGTAGTCCAGCACGCGGGCGGTGTGCGGGCTGTCGATCTCCCGGATGACCAGGGCCTCGGAGCGGAACCTGGCGACGAAGGCGGCGTCTTCGCGTAACGGGTCGGACAAGTGCTTGATCGCGACGGCCATGCCGTCGGATTCGCGCACGGCGAGCATCACCCGGCCGGTCCCACCGTGGCCGAGTTCCCGGATCTCCGTGTAACCGGGAACCTCCATGAGGGGGACCTCCTGAGCCGATAAAGATCCTTATGTCAGGACGTTACCCCGGCGTCACGGCCCGTGTCGAGGCCCTTCGCGCGAGTCACCGGCGCACTACCGCAATCGGTATTTTTACTACCGCCGATAGTAGGTTTGCGCCTCCCAGGAACCACGGGTCCCGTCAGGCGGCGAGGCGGGCGGACAGCAGGGCGCGCACGTTGCGGGCGGCCGTGCGTCCGGCCCGGTTGGCGCCGATCGTGCTGGCCGTGGGGCCGTAGCCGACGAGCTGGAGGCGGGGCTCCTTGACGACCTGGGTGCCGTCCACGCGGATGCCGCCCCCGGGCTCGCGCAGGCGCAGCGGGGCGAGGTGGTCGAGGGCCGCGCGGAAGCCGGTCGCCCAGACGATGGTGTCGGCGGGCAGGTGCGTGCCGTCGTCCCACGACACGCCGTCCTCCGCGATGCGGTCGAACATCGGCAGCCGGTTCAGCACGCCCTTCGCCATCGACTCGCGGACGACCGCGCTGTAGGTGAGGCCGGTCACGCTGACGACGCTCTGCGGCGGCAGGCCCGCGCGCACGCGGGACTCCACCCTGGCCACGGCCTCGCGCCGCGCCTCCAGGCCGAAGTCGTCGTCCCTGAAGACGGGCGGCCTGCGGGTGACCCACGCCGTGGCGGCGGCCACCCCGGCCAGCTCGGACAGCACGTGCATCGCCGACGCTCCGCCGCCCACCACGACCACGCGATGGCCGGCGAACCCCGCCGGCCCCCGGTATCCCGCGTAGTGCAGCTGCCGGCCCGCGAAGCGGGCGGCACCGGGGTAGTACGGCCAGTACGGCCGGGTCCAGGTGCCGGTCGCGTTGACCACGGCGTCGGCCGCCCACTCCCCCGCGTCCGTCTCGATCGCCAGGCGGCCCCGCGGCCCTTCCCGGACGGCCGTCACCCGGACGGGGCGGACCACGCGCAGGCCGGTCGTGCTCTCGTAGGCGGCGTAGTAGGCGGGCACCACCTCGGCGGCGGGCCGCCCGCCGTCCCCGTCGCCCTCCTGCTGCGGCACGCCCGGCAGGTCGAAGACGCCGTGCACCTTGGCCATCGTCAGCGTGGGCGACCGGTGCCGCCAGGCCCCTCCGGCGCTCCGGCCGGCGTCCAGCACGACCGGCTCGATGCCGTACCGGCGCAGGAAGTACGCGCTCGACAGCCCCGCCTGCCCAGCGCCGATGACCACGACCTCGCTGTGCTCCACGACAGGCTGCAACCGTGATCGGCCGCCGCGTCTTCCCGCCTGGTGGCGGCGCGCGATCCCGGTGACGCCCGGCCGCCAGGCTCAGGCGCGGCGCGGGACCGGGGCGGTGGAGCCGCGGACGACCAGCTCCGTGGCCAGCTCCACGTGGTGGGAGTCGACCCTCTCCCCGGCCGCCAGCCGCAGCGCCGTGCGCAGGGCGACCCCGCCCATCTCCCGCAGCGGCTGCCGGACGGTCGTCAGCGGCGGCGAGGTGAGCTGGGCGATCTGCGTGTCGTCGAACCCCACGATGCTCAGGTCCTCGGGAATGCGCAGCCCACGCGCCCGGGCGGCCTCCATGATCCCCACGGCCACCTCGTCGCAGCCGGCGAAGATGGCCGTCGGGGCGTGCGGCAGGTCGAGCACCGCCGCCCCGCCGGTCATCCCGTCGTGGTAGCGGAAGTGCCCCGAGCGCACGAACCCGGGCAGCACCGGCGCCCCCTCCGACTCCATGGCCGCGCGGTAACCGTGCAGCCGCGCCTGGTTGCAGCCCGCGGTGGCCGGCCCGCCGATGTAGGCGATGCGCCGGTGCCCGAGCGAGAGCAGGTGCTGGGTGGCGGCCAGGCCGCCGGCGAAGTTGGTGGAGCCGATGCTGGTGACCCGGGCGCGCGGCAGGTTGAGCGGGTCGATGAGGACGAGCGGCAGCCGCGCCCTGGCCAGCGCCGCCGGTTGCCCGGAGGTGAGCTCCCCGGTGACGGCGATCAGCGCGCGCCGGCCGGCCGCGACGAGCCCGCGGGCCCAGGCGGTGGTGCGGGCGGCCCCGCTCCTGATGCTGACGACGATCCCGACTCCGGCCTCCGCGCCGGCGGCCACCGCGCCCTGGATGATCTCGGTGGAGTACGCGTTCAGGTCGGCGTCGAACTGCAGCTCGACCGTGGCCAGGCCGGGCGGCTCGCGGCGCGGGGCCGGCGCGACGTAGTCGTGCTGCTGCAGCAGCGACTGCACGAGCGAGCGGGTGGCGGGCGAGACGTCGCTGCGGCCGTTGAGCACCTTGGAGACGGTCGCGACCGACACCCCGGCCGAGGCCGCGACCGTGGCCAGCGTGGCGCGTCTAGGACTGGATGGCATCCGCACCCCCTCGCCCCCGCACCTCGGCGGGGGTGACGAGCCGCCGGTCGTGGCCGACGTGCCTGGACGGGCCGGTCAATCGTACGACGCCGCGGCACGGCAGGTCCGCCGCGGACGTGCCGGCCAGCACCTCGACGTCGCCGGGCTCGACGACGCGGCGCAGGTCGCGGCCGGTGAAGGCGGTGCGGTCGGCGTGCACGTGGAAGCGCACCTCGGCGCTCTCGCCCGGCTCCAGCCGCACCCTCGCGTAGCCGGTGAGCTGCCGCACCGGCCTGGTGACCTGGGCGAGGACGTCGTGCAGGTAGAGCTGGACGACCTCCTCCCCGGCCCGGCCGCCGGTGTTGCGGACGGTGACCGTCGCCGTGAACTCGCCGTCCGTGGGCACCTCCTCGTGGCTCAGGCGCAGGTCCGTGACCTCGAAGGTGGTGTAGGAGGCGCCGTACCCGAAGGGGAACAGCGGCGTCGGGTCGAGGTTGCTGATGCCGTGGCTGTCGGTGCCCAGCGGGGGTTGCAGGTAGGTGCCGGGCTGGCCGCCGGGGCCGCGCGGGATCTGCACGGGCAGCCGGCCCACGGGCTGGATGCGGCCGGACAGCACACCGGCGATGGCGGCGCCGCCCTCCTCGCCCGGCATGAACGCCTGGACCAGCGCGGCGGCGTGGGCGTGCGCCTCGCCGAGCGCGTACGGCCGGCCCGAGACGACGACCACGACCAGCGGCGTGCCGGTGGCGGCCAGCTCGGCGAGCAGGTCGGCCTGCACGCCGGGCAGCCGCAGGTCGTCGGCGTCGCAGCCCTCCCCCGACGTGCCCTGGCCGAACAGGCCCGCCAGGTCGCCCACCACGGCCACGCACACGTCCGCGTCGCGGGCGGCGGCCACCGCGCCGGCGAAGCCCGAGCGGTCCTCGCCCCGGACCTCGCAGCCCTTGGCGTAGCGGATCTCCGCTCCGGGCAGCTCGGCGGTGAGCGCGTCGAGCACGGTGGGCGCCTCGATGCCGAGGCCGAGGCCGGGGTGGCGGGGCAGCACGTGGTTGGGGAAGGCGTAACAGCCCATGAACGTGCGCGCGTCGTGCGCGGCGGGCCCGACCACGGCCACGCGGCGCGGCGGCGTGCGCTCCCCACCCGCGCTCGCACTCGCTCCGGCGCGCGCGCTCGCGCTCGTCTCCACGCCCGCGCCTGCGCCAGCGCCTCCTCCCGCACCGGCGTCCGCACCGGCACCGGCGTCCTCGCCGAGCAGGGGGAGCACGCTCCCGGCGTCCAGCAGGATGATCGACCGCTCGGCCAGCTCCCTGGCCAGGGCCCGGTTGGCGGGCGAGTCGAGGTCCACGGTCCCGGCTCCGGCGACCGAGCCCTCCGGCGTCCAGCCGGGGTCGAGCAGCCCGAGCTGCGCCTTCTGGGTGAGCAGGCGGCGTGCCGCCCGGTCCACCAGGGCCTCGGGGAGCTCGCCGCGCCGCACCCGCTCGGCCAGGTGCTGCCCGAACCCGAGCGTGTCGGGCAGCTCGACGTCGATGCCGGCGCCGAGCGCCAGCACGCCGGCCTCCTCCGCGCCGGCGGCGATCAGGTGCATGGTGGCCAGGAACGGCACGGCCCAGTAGTCGGAGACGACGGTCCCGGTGAACCCCCACTCCTCGCGCAGCACCTCGGTCAGCAGCCACGGGTCGGCCCCCGCCGGGACGCCGTCCACGTCGGCGTAGGAGTTCATCACCGAGCGGGCCCCGCCCAGCGCGATGGCGGTCTCGAAGGGCGGCAGGATCATGTCCATCAGCTCGCGCCTGCCCATCGGCACGGGGCCGTGGTTGCGCGCGGCGCGCGAGGCGGAGTAGCCGGCGAAGTGCTTGAGCGTGGCGATGACCCCGGCGCTCTCCAGCCCGCGCACGTAGGCGGCACCGAGCGTGGCGACGAGGTACGGGTCCTCGCCCATGGTCTCCTCGACCCGCCCCCACCGGTAGTCGCGCACCACGTCCAGCACGGGAGACAGCCCCTGGTGGACGCCCACGGCCCGCATGTCGCGGCCGATCGCGGCGGCCATCCGCTCGACCAGCCCGGGGTCGAACGTGGCGGCCCAGGCGATGGCCGCCGGGTAGACGGTGGCGCCGTAGGCGGTGAAGCCGGTCAGGCACTCCTCGTGCACGATCGCGGGGATGCCGAGCCTGGACGCCGCGACGACGGCGCGCTGCTGGCGGACCACCTCGGCCGCACCCTCGGCCGGGGTGACGGGGGCGCTGCCGTGCACGCGGGTCAGGTGCCCGAGCCCGTGGCGGACGGCCTCCTCCAGCGGCACGGTCCCCGAGGCGGCGAACACGTCCTGCATCGGCGCCACGTTCAGCGGCTCGGCGCCGGGCTCAGGCTCGGACGCGTCGTGGCTCATGTCGTTGCCGAGCCACCGGCTGCCGAGCTGGCCGATCTTCTCCTCCAGGGTCATCTCCGCAAGGAGGGCTTCGACTCGGTCGGCCACGGCGAGCGCCGGGTCCTGCCACGGGCGGACTGCCCGCTCCGCCGTCGGGGTCCGATCAAGAGCCGTCATCTACTGCGCTCCTTAAAGAGGTGCTGTCCTGCCGTAAGTTTTCGAAATGTTTCGACACCGATGGGCGACCTCCGCGCGGGCCTTCCACCGTGCCGCGGACCTGGTGAAGGCAGGCGCGAAGTTACCTTACACGTGGGCTCCAGGAAATCCAGTGGTTTCCTGATCGACAAGGTCTTGACACCTTTATTGCCGAAACCTAGATTGGCGAACCCCGCGGTCATGTCGAAAATGTTTCGATGAGCTGACTTTAGGAGGAGTGGAAAGTGGCATCGCGACGATGCCGATCCACGGCCGCCGGCCATCGCATGCAGTGATCAACGAGCCGCGAACCCCAGCCCGCGGCATACAAGTACGGAGATCAGCGTGGAGTCCAGGACAACCTCTCGCCGCAATTTCCTCAGCCTCGTCTCCATGGGTGTCCCCCTAGGAGCAGCACTCGCCGCCTGCGGCGGCACAGGACCCACCCAGACCGGCGCCGGTGGCGGGGGCGGCAACGCCACCACCGGCGGTGGCGGCGGCGGCAACAGTGCCACCTACTGGTACCTGTCGACGCAGCCCCAGGAGGGCGTGCGCACCAGGACCATGGAGCGGCACAACAAGGCCAACCCCAATGCCACGATCCAGGGCACGACCTTCCAGAACGACGCGTTCAAGACGAAGATCAAGACTGCCATCGGCGCCGGCCAGGCGCCCACCCTGATCTGGGGCTGGGGCGGCGGCACGCTGCGCAGTTACGTGCAGGCGGGCCAGGTCGAGGACCTGACCTCGTGGTTCGACCAGAACCCCGCCGTGAAGGACAAGGTGTTCCCCTCGGCCTTCGGCGCGGCCACGATCGACGGCAAGATCTACGCGATGCCGTGCGAGACCCTGCAGCCCATCGTCCTGTACTACGACAAGCGGGCCTTCGACAAGATCGGCGCCCAGCCGCCCCAGACGTGGGGCGACATCCTGGACCTGGTGCCCAAGTTCAACGCCAAGGGCATCGCGCCGTTCTCCCTCGGCGGCCAGTCCCGCTGGACGAACATGATGTGGCTGGAGTTCCTCTTCGACCGCCTCGGCGGCCCCGAGGTCTTCCAGGCCGTCTTCGACGGCGAGAAGGACGCCTGGAACAACCCGCTCGCGATCCAGGCCCTGGGCGAGGTGCAGAAGCTGGTCAAGGCCGACGGGTTCGTCAAGGGCTTCTCCTCGATCACCGCCGACTCCAACGCCGACCAGGCGCTGCTGTACACCGGCAAGGCCGCGATGATGCTGCACGGCGGCTGGACGTACGGCAGCATGTCCACCGACGGCGGCGACTTCGTCTCCGGCGGCAACCTCGGTTACATGAACTTCCCGCCGATCGACGGCGGCAAGGGCGACCCCGGCAACACGGTCGGCAACCCCGGCCAGTACATGTCCATCTCCTCCAAGGCCACGCCCGAGCAGAAGGAGATCGCCAAGAAGTTCTTCTCCGGCGCGCTGATCGACGACACGTCGATCAAGGAGTGGGTGGGGACCGGCGCCGTCCCGATCCTCAAGGGCGCGGACGCGCAGTTCGCCACCTCCAAGGACAAGGACTTCCTGACCTTCGTCTACAACATCGCCGTCAACGCCAAGTCCTTCGCCCAGTCGTGGGACCAGGCGCTCAGCCCGACGGCCGCCGAGGTGCTGCTGGACAACATCTCCAAGCTGTTCCAGCTGTCGATCTCGCCGCAGGAGTTCGCCACGAACATGAACGCGGTCATCGGCAAGTGAGCGCGGTCACGACAGCCGCCAGGCCCGCCTCCCGGGCGGGCCGTGGCGGCTCCCTCACGTGGATGACCGTCCCGGCGCTGGTGTTCTTCCTCGGTTTCGCCGTGGTCCCGCTGGTCGGAGTGCTCGCGCTGAGCTTCGTGCACTGGGACGGGCTCGGGGCGATGAGCGCCGCCGGCCTCAGCAACTGGGCCTCGATCCTGAGCGACCCCAGCCTGCCGCACGCGCTGTGGATCACGTTCCTCATCATGGCCGTGTCATGGCTGGTCCAGACGCCGGCGAGCATCCTGATGGGCGCGTTCCTGGCCGGGCACCAGCGGTACCGGGCGGTCCTGTCGGTGGTGTTCTTCGTCCCGCTGCTGCTCAGCTCGGCCGCCCTGGCGATCACGTACAAGGCGCTGCTCGACCCGAACTTCGGGCTGGGCGCGGGCCTGGGGATCGACATCCTGATCCAGGACTGGCTGGGTGACCCGGTGCTCGCCTTCAGCGTGGTGATCTTCGTGGTGTCGTGGCAGTACATCCCCTTCCATTCGCTGATCTACCAGGGCGCCATCCGCCAGATCCCGCGCTCGATGTACGAGGCCGCGGAGCTGGACGGCGCGGGCCGGGTGCGCAGGTTCTTCAGCATCACGCTGCCGCAGCTCAAGTACACGGTCATCACGTCCTCGACGCTGATGGTGGTCGGGTCGCTGACGCTCTTCGACCTGATCTTCGTGCTGACGGCGGGCGGCCCCGGCGACGCCACCCGGGTGCTCGCGGTCGACATGTACAAGCGCGGCTTCATGGCCAACCTCATGGGCCCGGCCAGCGTGATCGCGATCATCCTCGTTCTCGTCGGCCTCGCCCTGTCACTGCTGCTGCGCAGGCTCGGCGGCCGCGACTCCAGCCACAGCCAGCTAGAAGGGGCCTGACGCATGACGACCGTCCCCACCAGGGCCCCGGAGCACCTCGGCACCGCCAAGGCCGACCCGCGCCACCGCCGCGTCATCTCGCGCGGCAAGGAGCGCCCCAATTACCTGGCCGGGCTGACCAGCCTCCTGTGGCTGGTGGTCGTGATCGTGCCGATCTACTGGATCGTCATCACGAGCTTCAAGTCCCAGTCGAGGTACTACCTGGAGAACCCGTTCGCCCCGCCGTCGGAGCCGACGCTGGCGAACTACCGGCTGGTCATCGAGTCGGACTTCGTGCAGTACTTCATCAACAGCGTCATCGTCACGATCGGCGCCGTGGTGCCGGCCGTGGGGGTCAGCTTCATGGCGGCGTACGCGATCGTGCGCGGCGGCAGGAGCAGGCTGCTGCGCTGGACGAACTCGCTGTTCCTCATGGGGCTGGCCATCCCGCTGCAGGCCACGATCATCCCGGTCTACCTGATCATCATCCAGCTCGGCCTGTACGACTCGCTGATGGCGATGATCCTGCCGTCGATCGCGTTCGCGATCCCCCTGTCGGTGCTGGTCCTGTCGAACTTCATCAGGGACGTGCCGAAGGAGCTGTTCGAGTCGATGCGGATCGACGGCGCGACCGAGCGCGGGATGCTCTGGCGGCTGGCGTTCCCGCTGGTCCGCCCGGCCGTGGTGACCGTGACGATCTACAACGCGCTGCACATCTGGAACGGTTTCCTGCTGCCGCTGGTGCTCACCCAGACCCCGGACAAGCGCACGCTGCCGCTGGCACTGTGGTCCTTCCAGGAGGAGTACAGCATCAACGTGCCCGCCGTGCTGGCCTCGGTCGTGCTGACCACGCTGCCCATCCTCATCCTGTACGTGGTCGGCCGCCGCCAGCTCCTCAGCGGTCTGACCGCGGGCTTCGGCAAGTAGTGAGAGCGCTCTCGTGCCGGCGCAGGTGCTCGATGTTCAGCTCGTAGAAGCGGTCGTCCCCGCGGGCGACGTGGCCGGCGAAGGCCGCGTCGCCCGCGGCGGCGCGTTCGCGCATGAAGCCCACCAGATGTTCCAGGCGCTTGATCGCGGTCTCCACCAGCGCCTGCCTGCCGGCCTCGTCGAGCTCGTACGCGTCGGCGAACAGCCGTAGCCGGCGCGCCTGCTCCGCCACCGGGATCCCGTCGCCGTCGCCCGGATGGTGCAGCGGCACGAACCGGTAGGCCGCGTACGCCACGTCCCAGACGCGCGGCCCCGGGTGCGCCGTGTCGAAGTCGATGAACGCGACCGGCCCGCCCTGCCTGAACACGCAGTTGTACGGGGCCACGTCCCCGTGACAGATCACCTCGGCCGGTTCGACCGGCGGGAAGTACCAGGCGCCCTCGTGGGAGAGCCCCGCCGTGGCGTCGTGGTAGTCGCGCAGCAGCCGGGCCACGGCGACCAGCGCCTCGTCCGTGCGCACCCAGCCGGGCAGCGGGTAGTCGGCGGTCCGGCCCGGCACGAAGTCGAGGATCTCCCGCCCCCGCTCGTCGATGCCGTGGCTCCTCGGCGCGCCGGTGAACCCGCGGGCCGCCAGGTGCCGCAGCAGCGCGTGCACGGCCGGGGTCCAGGGGCCCGACGGCCGGCGTACGGTGTCACCGGCCCGGACCACGTGGTTGACGCCGCCACCCGTGAGCACCTCTTCCTCGGGCACCGCACCTCCTCGATCGCCGGGTCAGTGTGCCATGAGGCCTTCGGACTCCGCTCCCCATTTATCCCGGATTCACCGGCGCGCCCGGAACGCCACGGCGGTCGTGGAGGTGATCGCCGTCACCAGCACGACGGTGAGCAGGACGGTGTTCATCGGGTTGCGCCGGCGGCCGGGCGGCTCGGCCTGCCGGACGTGCCGCCGGGCCGAGGGTGTGGGGCTCGGGGTGCGGGTCGGGGTCGGGGTCGGCGTGGGCGGCGGCAGCACGCGGACCGGCACCACGGGCGGGGCGACGGCCCTGGGCGCCGCCGCCCGTGGCCGGTCGCGCGGGCAGTCCCCCAGCACGACCCCGCCCGCGCACACGCCGTCGGGGAAGATCGTCACCTGCGGCACCGTCACCTCGGGCGCCGCCCGCCGCTTCCCGCGCGGCATGGAGACCGACACCTTGGGGTCGGGCGATCGCCGCGTGAGCACCCGCGGCACCTTCACGGTCGGCCCGACGGTGACCCTCTTGGGCGGCGCGGGCCTGCGTACGGACACGCGGGGCACCGGCCGCGGCGAGGGCACCCTGGCGATCTTCGGCACCGGCCGCGGCGACGGCACCCGCCCCGCCATCGGCACAGATCGTGCAGCCGCCCCCCGCTCGTTCACCGGCGCCAGGCCGGCCCGCGCTTCAAGGACGGTGCGTGGTTCGAGGGCGGCCGCCGCCGGTCCTGCCGCGGCGGCCAGGGCGAGGGTGGCGGCGAGCAGGAGGGGCGCGCGCCTGACGCCCACGGTCACATCCCCCCGCTGATCCGCGCGAACTCCTCCAGCGCCCCCCGGAACGCCTCCGGCCCGACGGCCAGCGGCCCGTCGAAGGCGCGGGAGATGTCCCACGTCAGGTAGGTGCCGAACCCGATCAGCGCCGCCGTCGCCACCAGCGGCAGCATGGCCAGCCCGCGCGGCCTGGCCCCGGCCAGGAACGGGAAGACGACGACCAGCACCCCGGTGAGTACCGTCAGGATCAGCAGCCCGTCGGGCGGCCTGGCGCCGGCGTCGGCGGTCCGCTGCGCGCGTGCCGTGGAGATGGCGCTGACGTGCTCCAGCACGGTCGCCTTGGCGTCCTCCTCCTCGTCGTCGCGCGGCTGGAGCGCGTTGACCCGCCCGCGCAGGTCGTCCATGCGCTCGTCGCCGACGGGATGCATGTGCCCGCCGGCCATGAGCGGCCACTCGTCCTTCACCACGAAGGCGACGTAGTCACGCAGCGACCTGCGCACCTCCTCCGGCGCGGACCCGGGCAGCCCCGAGGCGGCCCAGTAGGCGTCCACCGAGGCCTGGCTCTCGGCGTGGGTGTTGAGCCTGGCGGCGTCGGCCGTGGTCCAGGGGACGATGATCGCGATGGCGAACACGAGCAGGAACATGGCCGACAACATCGCGCCGGCGTGCGCGGCCGACGGACCGTTGGGGTCGCGGTCCTCGCCGGCCGTCTTCACCCGCCTGAACAGCAACGCGGTGAGCGCCACCGCGCCCACCGCCGCCAGGATCGAGAGGATGTACGCCACCATGAAGATCTCCCGGATATCTTCGGATACGCAGTGTCACATTACTATCACACAGCGCAATGATGGCGTGAGGCCCTGAAAGGTAAAGTCCCGGGCAAGCACCACGGCCGTGAACGGGCCCGCGGCGGACTGCCGGGGAGCCGCCGCCGCGGGCGCGTGCGGGCGTGCGAGCACCGGTCCGATCACCGGCGTGGCAGCCGCTCCACGGTGGCCGGCGGGCACCTCCCTTGCGCGGCGAAGACCTTGGCCGTCCCTCCGCGAACGGCCGGAAGGTCTTCACCTGCGCCCCTCCCGAAGGGGGACGCCTCACATGTTCGGGCTTTCCCGCTCGCGGCGCTTCAGGGACCGCCCCAGGGATTACCCCTGGAGTGTGGGCGCTTCTAGCACGCGCAGCAGGTCCAGCCATCCGTGGAAGGGCTCGGGCCGGTCGCCGTCCTCCCGCGTCACCAGCCCGTGGACCCCGTCCGCGCCGTACTCCAGATCGACGATGAACCGCATCAGGCCTCCCGGCTCACCGCGAGCCTAGGAACGCGAGCCCCGGGAGGGCACCTGGGGATAACCCCTGATTTTCGCGCGGGTTCTGGACACGCGGACACGCAAGTCTTACTTGAGGGGGCCGCCGTGGCGCGCGAACGTGGGATACCCAGGATGCGGAGGCCGCCATGGCTGAGCCGATCGCGATGTTCGTCGGGAGAGATCACGAGCTCCGGTGCCTGGGAGAGGAGCTCGGGCGTGCCCGTGCCGGGCTGCCCAGGCTCGTGGTGGTGGAGGGGCCCGCGGGGATCGGGAAGACGAGCCTGGTCCGCCGGTTCCTGGAGACGTGCGGGCCGGCGGACGTGCTGTTCACCGATGGGGACGAGGGCGAGCAGCTGCTCCCGTACGGGACGCTGACGAGGCTGTTCTGCGCGCCGCACGGGCTGCCGCCGCGGCTGGCCGGGCTGGGGCTGGACGATCGCGCCCGGTTGCCCGACCCGCTGGCGGTCGGGGCGGCGCTGCTGGACGTGGTGAGCGAGCGGCCGCGCAGCGAGCCGCTCTGCCTGATCGTGGACGACGTGCACTGGGCGGACGAGCCGACGTTGCGGGCGCTGACGTTCTGCCTGCGCAGGTTGCGGGTGGACCGGGTGCTGGCGGTGCTGATGCTGCGTGACGCGGCTGCGCTGGCGGGCCCCGAGGGGCTGCTGCGGCTGGTCACCGCGGGCACGACGCGCAGGTTGCGGCTGTCCGGGCTGCGCGCGCCCGAGGTGGGGGCGATGGCCGGCGGGCTGGGCGCGGGGCCGGTGTCGCAGCGCGGGCTGGCGCGGCTGGTCGCGCACACCGAGGGCGTGCCGCTGCACCTGCGCGCGCTGCTGGAGGAGGTGCCGGCGGCGGCGCTGGACGACCTGGGGCAGCCGCTGCCGGCGCCGCGCTCGTACGGGCTGCTGGTGCTGGGCAAGGTGACCAGGTGCGCGCCGCCCGTGCGGGAGCTGGTCAGCGCGGTGAGCGTGCTCGGCCTGTCGTGCCCGCTGCACCTGGCGGCGGGGGTGGCGGGGGTGGAGCGGCCGTTGCAGGCGCTGGAGGAGGCGGTGCGCGAGGGGGTGCTGCTGGAACGCTCCTCCCCGCGCGGCCCGGTGGCGGCGTTCGCGCATCCGCTGGACCGCGCGGCCGTCTACCGCGACCTCGGCCCGGCGCACCGCTCGGCGCTGCACGCGCGGGCCGCGCTGGCGGCGGAGGGCGAGCAGGCGCGGCTGCGGCACCGCATCGAGGCGGTGGCCGGTCCGAGCCCGGAGCTGGCGGCCGAGCTGGCGGAGCTGGGCCGGGCCCAGGTACGGCTGGGCGCGTTCGGCAGCGCGGCCGCGCACCTGAAGGCGGCGGCGGAGCTGTCCGGCGATCCGGCTCCGCTGGCCGCGGAGGCGGTGGAGGCGCTGCTGCTCGACGGGCGGGTGGAGGAGGCGGCCCGGCTGACGGCGAGCCTGCCGGAGCGGGCCCATCCGGCGGTGCGCGGCTACGCGCTGGGGCACCTGGCGATGGTGCGCGGCCAGGTCGAGGAGGCACGCGCGCACCTCGTCACCGCCTGGGAACGCGCGGGCGCGCCCGAGTCGGGGCTGGCCGCGCGGGCGGCGCAGCAGCTCGCGCTGCTCTGCCTGGTCAAGGCGGAGGGCAGGCAGGCGGCCCGCTGGGCGGAGTGCGCCAGGAACTCCCCCGGCCACCGCTTCAGCATCGACTACAACCGGTACACGCTGCTGGCCGGGCTGGGCGTCTCCGGCCAGATCGACGCCGCCCTGGCCGCCACGACCGGCCTGCCCTCGCCCTCGTCGGCGTCGATCGCCGAGCTGGACGCGCTGCTCGGCCGCGGGGTGCTGCGCACGTGCAGCGACGACCTGCCGGGCGGGCTGGCCGACCTGTCGGGCGCGGTCGCGGCGTGCGGCGAGCGCTCGGTGCCCTTCCGCATGCTGGCCATGGCGATGCTGGGGCAGGCCGAGTACCGGGCGGGCCGCTGGGACGACGCGGGCCTGCACGCCGAGACCGCGGCCTCCGTGGCCGACGACGCCGACCAGCGATGGCTCTCGCCGGTCTGCCACGCGCTGGCCGCGCTGGTGCCGTCCGCCCGCGGCGACTGGCCGGCGGCGCAGGCGCACGTGGCGGCGGCCCTGTCGGCCAGCAGGGGCGCGAGCGTGGACGCGGTGGCCTCGCTGGCGTACGCGTGCAGCGCCGCCGCCCACCTGGCCGCCGCGCGCGGCGACCACGCCCGCACCGTGGAGGCGCTGGATCCGCTGCTGGCGGTGAAGGTGCACGACGTCGTCTACGAGCCCGGCATCGTGCAATGGCTGGACCTGCTGGTGGACGCCCTGGTGGCGCTGGGCGAGCTGGACCGGGCCGAGGTGCAGCTCGCCGGGATGGAGCGGCTGGCCGGGCGGCGCGGCAGGCGTTCGGCGCTGGCGGCGGCGGCCCGCTGCCGGGGCGCCCTGCACGCGGCCCGGCGCGAGAACGACCCGGCCGAGGCCGCCTTCATCGCCGGTCTGGCGCAGGCGGGGGTGGCGGGGCTGCCGTTCGACGAGGCGCGGCTGCGGCTGGCGTACGGGCGGTTCCTGCGCAGGCTGGGCCGGCGCAGGCAGGCGCAGACGCAGCTCGACCTGGGGCTGGCGCTGTTCGCCCGGCTGGGCGCGCTGCCGTACATGGACCGGTGCGAGCGGGAGCTGAGCGCGTGCGGGCTGCTGCGGGCGGAGCCGGGGGCCGCGCCGCTGCTGCGGCTGACGCCCCAGGAGCAGGCCGTGGCGCGCCTGGTGGCGACCGGGATGACGAACAGGCAGGTGGCCAGGGAGCTGGTGCTGAGCGTGAAGACGATCGAGTACCACCTGGGGAACGCGTTCGCGAAACTGGGCGTCAGCTCGCGGGTGGCGCTCACCACGAAGATCCAGGCGGGCGGCGGCTGACCGGGGTTTCCGGCCTCCTGCCCGCGGTTATGACGAGTGAGCTCGGTCACGCGGGTGCCGGCGATCGTCTGGGGGTGTCGTGGACCAGTTCGTGCTGCTCATGCTGGTGTTGCTGGGCGCCCTGGTCACGGTCCCGCTGGGCGAGCGGCTGGGCCTGCCGTCGCCGGTGCTGATGACGCTGCTGGGCATCCTGCTGGCCGTCCTGCCCTTCGTCCCGGACGTGGACGTCCCGCCGGGCATCGTGCTGCCCCTGCTGCTGCCGCCGCTGCTGTACGCGGCCGTGCAGCGCACGTCGTGGCGGCAGTTCGCGGCCAACTGGCAGCCGATCTTCCTGCTGGCCGTGGCGCTGGTGTTCGTGACGACGGCGGCCGTGGCGGGGGCGGCGCACGCGCTCGTGCCGGGGCTGCCGCTGGCGGCGGCCGTGGCGCTGGGCGCGCTGGTGGCGCCGCCGGACCCGGTCGCGGCCACGGCGGTGGCGGGCCGGCTGGGGCTGCCCCGGCGCCTGGTGTCGCTGCTCGAAGGCGAGGGATTGTTCAACGATGTGACCGCGATCGTGCTCTACCACGTGGCGGTCGCGGCCGCGGTGACGGGCACGTTCTCCTGGCCGGGGGCGCTGGCCGAGTTCGTGCTGTCGGCCGTGGTGGCCGTGCTGGTGGGGCTGGCGCTGGGCTGGCTGGGCGGGCGGCTGATGGCGCTGCTGGGCGACGCGACGCTGCAGGTGGGGCTGTCGCTGCTGGTGCCGTTCGCGGCGTACGCGCTGGCCGACGAGTGGCACGGCTCCGGGGTGCTGGCGGTGCTGACCAGCGCGTTCTACCTGAGCGACCGCATGTTCGAGGCCGACGACGTGTTCGGCAGGTTCGCCTCGACGACGTTCTGGCAGGTCGTGGACACGCTCGTGACGGGGGTCGCGTTCGGGCTGATCGGGCTGGAGCTGCATGCCGTGCTCGGCACCGTGCACGGCCGGCTCGGGACCCTGCTCGGCTGGAGCGCCGTCGTGGTCGGGGTCGTGGTGCTCGTCCGGCTGCTGTGGCTGCTGCCGGCCGCGTGGCTGGCGAAGCGGGTGGGCCGCGGCGACGACACCGAGATCCCGCTGAGCTGGCGCGAGACCGTGGTCATGTGGTGGGCGGGCATGCGCGGGGTGGCGTCGGTGGCGCTCGCGCTGGCCATGCCGCTGCGGACGGAGGACGGCACGCCGTTCCCCGAGCGTCCGGTCATCGTGTTCGTGGCGTTCGCCGTCATCCTGACGACGCTGATCGCGCAGGGGCTGACGCTGCCGTGGCTGGTGACGCGGCTCGGGGTCAAGGCCGACACCGCGGCCGAGCGGGAGCTGGAGAAGCGGCTGGCCATCGCCGCCGCCAAGGCGGCCAGGCGGCGGCTGCGGGAGATCGACGAGGCCGAGGAGCTGCCGGAGGACGTCGTCGAGGTGCTGAGCAGGCGGATGCTGGACATCGGGCTGCGGATCAGCCCGGAGGTGGCCGACGAGGAGCGGCGGGAGGCGTACGAGCAGCGGGCGCGGCGGGTCAGGCTGATGCGGCGGGTGCAGGCCGAGATGATGTCGGCCGCCAGGCAGGTGGTGCTGGAGGCGCGGCGCGACCCGGGCGCGGACCCGGTGGTGGTGTCGCGGGTGCTGCGGCAGCTCGATGCCAGGAGCCTGCGGTGATCGGCCTGTCAATGCTTCACGGCACAACCCCGGAAGCCTCAAGCGTGTAACGGTGTGTGACGGTTCGCGGCAAAGGGTAGTCAATAGACATGCTGCGTATCGGCACGTGGAGGTCGCCCGAGTCGGTCGATGTCATCGCCTGCGGCTGGCACGACGGCGGCCCCGGCCCTCTCGGGACGGGCGTCAAGCTCATCTACGGCACGCCCGGCCCCGCGCCGCACCTCCCCGGCCTCCAGGTCGGCGAGCTGATCGCGCGGAGCGCGGAGGAGATCGCCGAGCTGCTGGTGCAGGGCATGGACGTGGTCCGCACCGCGCCGGGCGGCTGCCCGGCCGCGCCGGTGGTGGCGGCGGGCATCTGGCACTACGGCTGGACGCGCCGCGACCGGGGAGCCCTGGCGGGGGCGACCGTGGCCGGGCTGGCGCTGGCGGCGCAGCCGGGCCCGTGCATGGTGGAGATCTGGCGCGACGGGCGCAGCTCGCTCGACGGCGACGTGACGGCGGCGGCGGTCCGCGCCGACCTGGCCGATCGCTTCGCGGGCGGCCGCTACCGCACGCCCGAGGTCACGGTCCCGCTGGAGTCGGTGCGGCTGAGCCAGGAGGCGCCCAGCCGGATCCGCATCGCCCTGGCCGCCGCCCACTGATCCGGCGCGGTTGGGCGGCGCGACGAAAAGGGCGCGCCCTGTTGGTGGTCCACGACGAACCGCACGCCCCCGCGATGGCATACCGTCGCAGGGGATCGTGACGGAAGGGTGGATCGTTGATCGAGGTCAGGGAACTCCACGAGATGGTGGAGCTCGAACGCGTCGACGCGCTGTTCGACGACATCTGGCATTTCGGCCCCGGCGCGCCGCCCATCACGATCGAGCTGATGCGGGCGCTGTCGCACGCGGGCGGCTACGTCGCGGGCGCGTTCGACGGCGACGTGCTCGTCGGCGGCTCGGTGGGCTTCCTCGCGGCGGACCGCACGCTGCACTCGCACGTCACGGGCGCGACCCGGCGCGGCGTCGGCCTCGACCTCAAGCTGCACCAGCGCCGCTGGGCCCTGGAGCGCGGGCTGGAGCGCATCACCTGGACCTACGACCCCCTGGTGCGCCGCAACGCGCACTTCAACCTGGCCAAGCTGGGCGCCAGGCCGGTGGAGTACCTGCCGTGCTTCTACGGGATCCTGGACGACGCGATCAACCAGGGCGACGAGTCGGACCGGCTGCTCGCCTCGTGGCCGCTGACCGCGCCGCACGTGGAGACGCCGGCACGGCGGGAGCCGTACGATCAGCCCGGCCCGGGGGACGCGGTGGTGGCGCTGGCCGACGAGGGCGGACGGCCGGTGGCCGCGCCGGTGGGCGGCGCCGATCGCAGGGTGCTGGTCGCGGTCCCCGAGGACATCGAGGGGCTGCGCCAGGCCGACCCGGGCGCGGGCAAGGCGTGGCGGCACGCCGTACGCGAGGTGCTCGGGGGTCTGATGGCGGAGGGCCACGCGGTCACGGGGTTCTCCGGGAAGCGGTACTACGTAGTGGAGAAAGCGTGAAGATCACTGGAGTTGAGCTACGGCGGATCGCGATGCCGCTGGTGGCGCCGTTCCGCACCTCGTTCGGCACCGAGACCGCCCGGGACGTCCTGCTGGTGCGGGTCGTGACGCCCGACGCGGAGGGCTGGGGCGAGTGCGTGGCCATGTCCGAGCCGCTCTACTCGGCCGAGTACGTGGACGGCGCCGCCGAGGTGATCCGCCGCTTCCTGCTGCCCGCGCTGCCGAAGAACCTCGGCGCGAACGACGTCGCCCGCGCCCTGGAGCCGGTCAAGGGCCACCGCATGGCCAAGGCGGCGCTGGAGACGGCGGTGCTCGACGCGCAGCTCAGAGCGGCGGGCGAGTCGTTCGGCCACTTCCTCGGCGCGGCCAGGACGCGGGTGCCGTGCGGGGTGTCGGTCGGCATCATGGACTCGGTCCCGCAGCTCCTCGACGCCGTCGCGGGCTACCTGGACGAGGGGTACGTGCGGATCAAGCTGAAGATCGAGCCCGGCTGGGACGTCGAGCCGGTCCGTGCCGTGCGCGAGCGGTTCGGCGACGACGTGCTGCTCCAGGTGGACGCGAACGCCGCCTACTCGCTGGCGGACGCCCCCCGCCTGGCCAGGCTGGACGCGTTCGACCTGCTGCTGA
The DNA here is from genome assembly GCF_041950525.1 of Nonomuraea sp. GTA35. Taxonomy (NCBI): domain Bacteria; kingdom Bacillati; phylum Actinomycetota; class Actinomycetes; order Streptosporangiales; family Streptosporangiaceae; genus Nonomuraea; species Nonomuraea sp. GTA35. The sequence continues at coordinate 268,384 of NZ_JBGNUV010000002.1, forward strand.
TCGAGCAGCCCCTGGCCAACGACGACCTGGTCCAGCACGCCAGGCTGGCGCAGCGGCTCAGGACGCCGATCTGCCTGGACGAGTCGATCGAGTCGGCCGAGCACGCCGCCGCCGCGATCGCGCTCGGCTCCTGCTCGATCATCAACATCAAGCCGGGCCGGATCGGCGGTTACCTGGAGGCGCGGCGCATCCACGACCTGTGCCGGGCCAACGGCGTGGCCGTGTGGTGCGGCGGCATGCTGGAGACGGGCCTCGGCCGGGCGGCGAACGTGGCGCTGGCCGCGCTGCCCGGCTTCACCCTGCCCGGCGACACCTCCGGCTCGCGCCGCTACTTCGCCACCGACGTGACCGAGCCGTTCGAGCTGGTGGACGGCCATCTGGAGGTGCCCACGGGGCCGGGGCTCGGGGTGGAGCCCATCCCGTCGGTGCTGGACGAGGTGACGACGTCCACGGAGTGGATCACCCTCTGAGCCCGGGCGAAGCGCCGCTGACCCACCGCTCCAGCCACGCGATCATCCTCTCGTTGTAGTCGTAGCGGTGCGAGGGCCGGCCGCCGCCCTGGAACAGGTGGCTGGCCCCGGGGTAGCGCACGAGCGTCACGGGCACCCGCCGCTCGCGCAGCGCGGCGAACCACTGCTCGGACTGGCCGATGGGGCAGCGGTCGTCGCTCTCGCCGTGCAGGAGGAGGGTGGGCGCGGCGACCCGGCCCACGTGGGTGAGCGGCGACTGGGCGGCCAGGTCGCCGGGGCACTCGTGCTCCTTGAGCGCGAGCCCCATGTCGGACGTGCCGCTCATGCTGGTCAGGTCGGTGACGGCGCCACCGGCCACGGCCGCCTTGAACCGGTCCGTCGTGCCGGTCAGCCAGCACGTCATGTAGCCGCCGTAGCTGTAGCCGGTGACCGCCAGCCGCTCGGGGTCGGCGATCCCCTCGGCGACCAGGGCGTCCACGGCGGCGAGGAAGTCCTGAGTGTCGGCCAGGCCCCAGGCGCCGACGGCGGCGGTGTAGAACGCCTCGCCGTAGCCGTCGCTGGCGCGCGGGTTGATCGCCAGCACGGTCCAGCCGCGGGCGGCCAGGATCTGGCGGTAGACGCGGAAGCCGTCGAGCACGGGGGCCCAGGCGTTGTGCGGGCCGCCGTGGATGTCGAGCAGGAGCGGCCCGGGGGTGGCGGCGTTCCCGTCGCGCCAGACGAAGCCCTCGACGACGGTGCCGTCGGGGGCGGTGAACGTGCGGCGTTCCGGCACGTACAGGTCGGCGTCGCCGGGCGCGTGGGCGGTGAGCCGCCGCGCCTCCGGCTCGCCGGGTTCCAGCAGGTAGATCTCGCCGGCGCTGTGCGGGGTGGCGGCCACGTACGCGATGCGGCCGGCCGCGGTGCTCGCCCCGGCGACGCTGACCTCCTCGGGCACGATCTTGGTGGCGAGCTCGCCGCCGGGGATGCGGTAGAGGTGCGTGCAGCCGCCGTCGCGCGCGCAGAACACGAGGTCGTCGCCGAGCAGCGCCGGGGAGGCGCCGGGGTAGCCGGGGTGGCCGGTCATCACGTTGCGGTCGAGGCCGGTCTCGATCTCGGCCGCCCCGCCGGGGCCCAGCTCGTAGAGGCGGACGTGCCCGACGGGGCCGCCCTTCAGCGCGGCGGTGATCAGCCGCTCGCCGAGCCACCACACGCCGCCGCAGAGAAGTTCGGGGCCGGTCAGCCGCTCGGGCCGGCCGCCGGAGACCCGCACGGTCCAGGCGGCGCCGCCCGGCCGCAGGTCGCGGTCGGCGTCCAGGTCGGCCGCGAACGCCAGCCGCGTCCCGTCCGGCGACCAGGAGGGCTCGCCCGCGTGGAAGTCGCCGTCGGTGACCTGGGTGCTCTCCCCCGAGGCGACGTCGACCACGAACAGGTGCGTGGTGATCCCGCGCAGCAGCCCGGCCCCGTCGGCCTTGTAGTCCAGCCGGTCGGTGACGACGGGCGCGTCCGGGTCGGGTTCCGGGCCGGCCGGTCCCGCGTAGGCGATCCGGGTCCCGTCCGGCGACCAGCGCGCGGGCCCGGCGCCGAGCGGGGCCCGCGTCAGCGCGTACGGCTCGCCGCCGTCCATGGGCAGCAGGTGGAGCTGCGCCTTGCCGTCCACCGGCCGCAGGAACGCCAGCGTGCGCCCGTCGGGCGACCACCGGGGCGCGCTGCCCCGGGCCAGGCGGCGCGGCTCGGCCTCCGGGGCGGCGAGCCAGATCTCCGTGTGGTTCTCGTCGGCCTCCGGGTCTGCGGTGGTGAGCGTGTACGCGACCGCGCCGCCGTCGGGGCGCAGCGCCGGGTCGGAGGGCACGGCGAAACGATGGATGTCGTCGAGACCGATACGTGACATATCCGCACGGTAGGGCATCATCGCCCGCTCTGCTTCGGTCTGCCCGACGAACGGCGGGGCCCCGCGTTGTGCCACCCGCCAACCGGGTCGAGGACAATGTGGGGGAGGACGTTAAGGTGTGATGATCCTCCGCCGGTTTCGGCACCTCACTTCCCGAGCAGCGGGCCCGCCTGTCGCGGCGTTCGCGAGATTGGATGGTCAACGATGGTTGGCAAGCCGGAACGGCAGGTGGCCGTGTTCGGTGCCGGGTACATCGGTCTGGTGACCGGTGCCTGCCTCGCCGAGCTGGGGCACCGGGTGGTGGTCCGGGACATCGACCCCGACAAGGTCGCCCTGCTTCGCTCCGGCGACGTGCCGATCTACGAGCCGGGCCTCGGCGACATGATCGTCAGGAACAAGGAGCGGCTGACCTTCACGCTGGATCTCGCCGAGACGCTCGACGGCGCCGAGATCGCTTACGTGTGCGTGGACACGCCGCCCTCGGCCTCCGGCGACGCGGACCTGTCCCGGATCTGGTCGGTGGTGAAGTCGCTGGAGGGTGCCACGCACCTGAAGGCCGTGGTGGTCAAGTCGACCGTGCCGGTCGGCACCGGCGCCCGGGTGCGGGCCGCGCTCGACGCGGCGGGCCTGGCCCACGTCGGCTACGCCGCCAACCCGGAGTTCACCGCCGAGGGCCGCGCGGTCGCCGACTTCATGCGCCCCGACCGCATCGTCATCGGCGCGGGCGACGAGGCCACCGCGCAGCTCATCGCCGACCTGCACCACGGCGTGGAAGGCCCGGTCGTGGTGATGGACGTGCGCTCGGCCGAGATGGTCAAGCTCGCCTCCAACGCGCTGCTCGCCACGAAGATCAGCTTCATCAACGAGATCGCCACGCTGTGCGAGAAGACCGGCGCGGACGTCGAGGAGGTGGCCCGCGCCGTCGGCCTCGACCACCGCCTCGGCCCCCACTTCCTGCGGCCCGGCATCGGCTGGGGCGGCTCCTGCTTCCCGAAGGACTCCGAGGCGCTGCGCCAGCTCGCCAGCAACACCGGCTACCACCTGCAGCTCCTTTCGGCCGTGATCGAGGTCAACAACCTGCAGAAGCGCCGGGCGATCCAGAAGCTGAAGGACGAGCTGGGCACGCTGGCGGGCATGCGGGTGGCGCTGCTCGGGCTGACGTTCAAGCCGGGCACCGACGACATGCGCGAGGCGACCAGCACGGTGCTGGCCTCCCGGCTGCTGGCCGAGGGCGCCGAGGTGCGCTGCTGGGACCCGATGGCCCGGCCGGGCGAGGTGGAGCCGTGGATCTCGACGACCCGGCACGCGACCCCGGAGGAGGCCATGGCGGGCGCCGACGCGGCGGTCGTGGTGACCGAGTGGCCGCAGCTCAAGGAGGTCGACTGGGCGCAGACGGCCGCGGCCATGCGGCGGCCGGTGCTCTTCGACGGCCGCAACCTGCTGGACCCGGCGGGGATGCGCGCGCTCGGCTACACGTACATGGGCGTCGGAAGGCCGTAGCCCCCGCGGAATAATCCGTTGCGGTGCGGTGCTGATGCCCGCACTATGTTCCTCATGTTCCCGTACGCGCGCCTCGCGACCCCCGCAGCATCGCTGCCGGGCTCGTTCGCGTGCGACGGCCTGGAGCGCTGACCTCTTCCCGTTAGTTCCGGAGTGACCCGGCGGGGGGAGGTTGCCGACCCTGACGGGTCACCGAGGATCCAGGTTCTGGGAAAGGGAACCCATGGCCAAGCAGGCCTACGTACGGAACAAGCCGCATCTCAACATCGGCACGATGGGGCACGTCGACCACGGCAAGACCACGCTGACCGCCGCCATCACCAAGGTGCTGGCGCAGCGCGGGCAGGCCACGTACACGCCGTTCGAGCGGATCGACCGGACGCCGGAGGAGGCGTCCAGGGGGATCACGATCAACATCTCGCACGTCGAGTACGAGACCGCGACCCGCCACTACGCGCACGTGGACATGCCGGGGCACGCCGACTACGTGAAGAACATGATCACGGGGGCGGCGCAGCTCGACGGCGCGATCCTCGTCGTGTCCGCGCACGACGGGATCATGCCGCAGACCAGGGAGCACGTGCTGCTCGCCAAGCGGGTCGGCGTCGAGCACCTGGTCGTGGCCGTCAACAAGGCCGACGGCGCCGACCCGGAGCTGACCGACCTGGTCGAGCTGGAGCTGCAGGACCTGCTCGCCGAGCACGGCTACCAGGGCGTCCCGATGGTCCGGGTGTCCGGGCTGCGGGCGCTGGAGGGCGACCCGGTCTGGACGGCGTCGGTCGAGGCGCTGCTCGACGCGGTGGACTCGCACATCCCCGTGCCGGTGCGGTACGTGGACGCGCCGTTCCTGATGCCGGTCGAGAACGTGCTGACGGTCACCGGCCGCGGCACGGTCGTCACCGGGGCCATCGAGCGGGGCACGGTGCGGATCGGCGACACGGTCGAGGTGGTCGGCTTCGGTGACGGGTTCTCCGCCGTCGTGACGGGCGTGGAGACGTTCGGCAAGACGATGGAGCGGGGCGAGGCCGGCGACAACGCCGCCGTGCTGCTGCGGGGGGTGCGCCGCGAGCAGGTGCGGCGGGGCATGGTGCTGGCGGCGCCCGGCACCCAGCACGCCCGTGGCCGGTTCACCGCCCGCGTCTACCTCCTGACGCCGGAGGAGGGCGGGCGGCGGCGGCCCGTCACGTCGGGGTACCGGCCGCAGTTCTACCTGCGGACGACGGACGTGCCGGGCGAGCTCGTCCTGCCTGACGGCTCCGGTGCCCTGCCGGGGGAGACCGTGGAGGTGACGGTCGAGCTGGGCAAGGCGGTGGCGGTCGAGCCGGGGCTCGGCTTCGCCATCCGCGAGGGCGGCCTCACGGTCGGCGCGGGCACGGTCCTCGCCGTCCCGGACGCCTGACCCCCACGGTGCGGGACCGGCCCCCCGGTCCCGCACCGCCCAGCCGCCACCGCGCACTGCGCTCCGGCGAAGGCCGGGCCCCAGCACGCCGGGGTCCGGCCTTGGCAGGGGTCAGAGCTCGTCGAAGCGGACGCGGAGGGTGGCGCGGCGGGCCCTCAGGTCGTAGGCCGGCAGCGGGCCTGGACCGCAGGTGGCCGTGCCGATGCCCTGGTGGGCGAGGTCCAGGTGGACGTACGCCCGCTCCCCCGCCACCAGATCGGGCCGGTGGCGGGCGGCGGCCAGCTCCAGGGCGCTCCACCGCCGCACGGTCAGCCCGAACACCGGCTCGCCCGACACCCGGAAGCCGCCCAGCTCGGCCCACCGCACGTCGGCGCGGTGCCCGTTCTCCTGCGGGTACACGTACGGCGTCTGCATCGACTCCACCGTGGCCGACCACCGCCCCACCCGGGCGGCCATGCCCGTGTCCGGGTACACCTCCCCCGGCCCGAGCCCGAACCACGTCACCCGGTCCACCGCCGAGCCCGGCAGCGACATCGTGACCCCGAGCCGCGGGATCGGGTCGCGCCAGTCGCCCTTCGGCTCGATGTCCAGCAGCAGCCGCAGCCCGCCGTCGAAGCTCCACCGGTACGTCGCCACCATCCCGAGGTCGGTGTCCGCCGGCGCGACCCGCGTCCGCACGGTCAGCCCGTCGCCGAGCGAGATGTCGTCCACCCGGTGGGTGAGCCGGTGCAGGCCGAGCTCGCGCCACCGGGCCTCGAGGCCGGCGGCCCTGTCGTTGTCGGTCGGAGCCCGCCACAGGTCGAGCCTCGGGCCCTCCACCCGCGTGCCGAACAGCCGGACCAGCCGCCCGGTCGTCGCGTCGAACGCGCACCCGCCGACCGTCAGCTCGCCGCCGTCGCGAGTGCCGTCCCAGATGCCGCCGCGCGCGCCGTCACGCGTGAACGCCACGGTCGCCACGTGCTCCCAGGGCTCGTGCCGTGCCAGCAGCGCCTGCCCCCAGGCCACCTCGTGCCCGGCCGGCCCCCACGGCAGGTCCTCGGCCAGCACCGCGCGCACCGTGAGCCAGCGCTCGCCGTCCGGCCCGTCGGCCACCTCGGGCAGCTTGCACTCGCCGCCCGCCGCGGGCACGTCGAGCGGGTGCTCGGCGACCGTCTCCCCCTCGACCTGCACGGTGGCCGTGAACCGCAGGTGCGACAGGTCCGTGAAGCCGTAGTGGTTGACGACCCGCACCACCCCGTCACCGAACTCGAACCGGACCGGCTCGAACACCTTCTTCAGGTCGATCAGCCCGGGCGACGGCGTCCGGTCGGGGAACACGAGCCCGTCGATGACGAAGTTCCCGTCGTGCACGGGCTCGCCGTAGTCGCCGCCGTACGCGTACTCGTACGCGGGATGCGCCAGCCCGTGATCGATCCACTCCCAGATGAACCCGCCGGCCAGCCGCGGATACCGCTCGAACAGCTCCTGGTACTCGGCCAGCCCGCCGGGCCCGTTGCCCATGGCGTGGGCGTACTCGCACTGCATGAACGGCATCGCCCGCCGCCGCGCGTCCAGCTCGGGGTCGTCGAGCGGGTCCTCCTCGTGCCTGCCGATGGCCTCGACCTCGGCGTGGGAGGCGTACATGCGGGAGTAGACGTCCGTGTGCTCGCACGACCGGTCGCCCTCGTAGTGCAGCGGCCTGGACGGGTCGCGCTCGCGGGTCCAGGCGGCCATGACGGCCAGGTTGCGGCCCACGCCGGCCTCGTTGCCGAGGGACCACATGATGATGCTGGGGTGGTTCTTGTCCCGTTCGACCATGCGGCGCATGCGGTCGAGCAGCGCGTCGGCGTAGCGGGGGTCGTCGGTGGGGTTGGCGCGCCAGCCGACCTGGCCGAAGCCGTGGGTCTCCAGGTCGCACTCGTCGATCACCCACAGGCCCAGCTCGTCGCACAGGTCGAGGAAGTCCGGGTGGGGCGGGTAGTGGCTGGTCCTGACGGCGTTGACGTTGTGCCGCTTCATGAGCAGCACGTCCTCGCGCATCGTCTCGTACGGCACCGCCCGCCCGTGCTCCGGATGGAACTCGTGCCTGTTGACGCCCTTGAGCAGCAGCGGGCGGCCGTTGGCCATCAGCACGCCGTCCACGATGGAGATCGTGCGGAAGCCGACGCGCACCCGTACCGTCTCGCCGGGGCAGGTCACCACGGCCTCGTACAGGCGCGGGGTCTCCGCCGTCCACGGCTCGACCTCGACGGTGACCTCGGCGCCGGGCTCCAGGCCGTCGATGCCGAGCTCGGGGACGCTGAGCGTGCCGGCGCCCTCGAAGCTGAGCGTGCCGCGGCCGTCCTCGTAGGAGGCGTGCACGAAGACGTCGGCGGTGGATCGGGTGAGCGTGACGCCGCGGAAGATGCCGGGCAGCCACCACATGTCCTGGTCCTCCAGGTACGTGGCGGCCGACCACTGGTGCACGCGCACGGCCAGCACGTTGCGGCCGGGGCGCAGGTACGGGGCGGCGTCGTACTCGGCGGGCAGCCGGCTGCCGGTCGAGAAGCCCAGCTCGTGCCCGTTGAGCCAGACCCGGGCGAACGACTCCACCCCCTCGAACCGCAGCCGCCCGCCCGTCCAGCCCTCGGGCAGGTCGAAGGCGCGGCGGTAGTCGCCGGTCGGGTTCTCGTCGGGGACGTGGGGCGGGTCGATGGGGATGGGGAAGGAGACGTTGGTGTAGGCGGGGGCGCCGTGCCCCTGCAGGACCCAGTGCGACGGGACCGGCAGGTCGTCCCAGCCGGTGTCGTCGTAGTCGGGCCGGGCGAAGTCGTCGGGGACGCCGGCGGTGGGTGAGAGGCGGAAGCGCCACGTGCCGTTGAGGTCGAGGCACGGGGCGTCGGAGCGCAGTGCCGCCCTGGGTTCCAGCCGGCCGGAAGCGGGGGAGAAAGTTTCGAGGTCCATCTCCGCCGAGCCTAGAGGTTCGGGACGAATCAGTCAGCGATGGGGTCGGTGTCCGTCCCGGGCGCTCGCGCGAGCGGGCCGGAACGGAGCAATGCCGGAACGAAGCAGAGCCTGAACGGAGCAGGACCTGAACGGAGGCGCCGCCCCCGGCTCGCGAGGGGCGCGTCAGCCCCCGGGCGCCCGATGGCGGCAGGGCCGGATGGCCGCGGTGCTCGACGCGGCGGCCAGGTAGCCGGCCAGCAGCGCCTCCGCGACCGCGCCCACGGCGGCGTCGCCGGGCAGGAAGGCGGGGCTGTGCAGGCCGCTCTCGGTGTCCACGCCCACGAACATCATCAGTGACGCCGCCACGTCGCCGTAGCGGGCGAAGTCGTCGGCCCCGCACGAGCGCAGCTCGTCGTTCACCGACCACCCGAGCTCCCGCAGCCGCTCCCCCGTTCTGGCGGCCAGCGACCGGTCGTTGACCAGGACAGGCTCGCCGGGCATGATCTCGACCACGGCGTTGCATCCGTACGCCCTGGCCGTGTCCTCGGCGACCTGCTTGAACCTGCGGTGCAGCCGCCCGCGCCACTCCTGCGACATGGTCCTGAGCGTGCCCCGCGCCACCGCCTCGCCGGGGACGGCGTTGGGCGCGCTGCCCGCGTTCACCGTGCCGAACGTCACCACCGTCGGCGCCATCGGGTCGGCGACGCGGCTGACCAGCTGCTGCGCCGCCACGATCACCTGCGCCATGGCGAGCACGGGGTCGCGGGTGAGATGCGGGTACGCGGCATGCCCCTCACCTCCCTTGACGGTCACCCTGAACTCGTCGGAGGCGGCGTTCACCGGGCCGGGGGCGCAGGCGATCGTGCCTTCGGGCAGCACGGGCTGCACATGGGCGCCGATCATGGCCCGCACGTCGTGCCTGCGGAGCACGCCGGAGCTGACGACGTCGAGCGCGCCGGAGGGGAAGGTCTCCTCGCGCGGCTGCAGCACGGCGAGCAGCGGCACGAGCCCGCCCCCTGCCGCGGCCCGCGCCGCCCCCTCGGCCGCCGCCCCCTCTGCCACCGCCCCTGCCGCCGCCCCCTCGGCCGCCGCCAGCACGGCCTCGACGGCTTGCGCCGCGTCCGCGGCGGCCGTTCGGGGATCGGCGCCGGCGACGTCCCCCGAGGTGACGGCCGCGACGGCGCGGGCGAGCGCGACCACGGCGGCCAGGTGCACGTCGTGGCCGCAGGCGTGCATGGCGCCGTTGACGGCGGCCCATGGCACGTCGGTGCGCTCGGCGATCGGCAGCGCGTCCAGCTCGCCCCGCACTCCCACCGCCGGCCCCGGCCCGCCGACCCGCAGCACCGCGCCCGTGCCCGCCACGTGCTCGGCCACGCCGCCGGGCAAGGCCGCGAGCACCCGCCGCAGCGTCGGCCCTTCCTCCCCCGACACGCACGGCGCGGCGTGCAGCTCCCGCCGCAGCGCCACGGCTGCGGGCAGCTCGCGGCGCAGCGCCGTCCGCAACGCCACCTCCACGCCCACCTTGCGACCGTCGACGAACGTCCCCGCCATGAACCCCCCAAAATCGCAGCAGCTTCCTCCGGTCGAACCCGTCGAACCGGCCCAAATCCTTACCGCTTCCCCCGCCAGCGGCACTCAAGCCCCGAAATCACCTTTCAGCCCAGCCCGTAAACCCGCCGCGCGTTCTCCACCCCCACCATGGTGGCCACCCGCACCGCCTGGGCCGCCGACCACTCGCCGTCGGTCACGAAGCCGCCCAGCACCCGCGCCATCGCCCGCCGCCACAGCACCGACCCCAGATGGTGCAGCTCGGCCGGCCCCCACGCGTCGGAGGAGTAGAGCAGCTTCGCGAACGGCGCCACCTCCAGGCTCTCGGCCACCAGCGCCGCGCTGCGCGCCCCCGTGTAGTTGACGCCGAGCCCCACGTCGAAGAAGACGTTCGGGTACGCCTGCGCCAGGAACCCCGCGTGCCGCTGGTACGGGTAGCAGTGCAGCAGCAGCAGCGGCACCCCGGTCGGCTCGGCCAGCTCGATCAGCCCGCGCAGCAGCAGCGGGTCGGCCCGCCGCAGGTCCAGGTCCGGATCCCCGAAACCGGCGTGGAACTGCAGCGGCAGCCCGAGCTCCAGCCCCGCCCAGATGAGATGCCGTACCAGCACGGGGTCCGACAGCCGCCCGCCCCCGGCGGCCAGCCACCGCCCGGCGGCCTCGGCGACCTCGGCCCGCGACGGGGGCGCGGGGTCGAAGTCGAGCCCGCACCGGTAGGCGGCCACGCTCTTGAGCCCGCGCGCCGTCCCCGCCCGCTCCCGTAGCGCCTCGGCGAACCGCCCGGCGAACGCGTCGGCCGCGCACCCGGTGGCGGCCACCTGCTCGGCCACGCTCTCCAGGCGTACCACCTCGTCGGCGGGCGCCCCGCCGGCCTCCGCCATGCCCGAGGGCCCGAGCAGTTCCTCGCCCCGGTAGCCGGTCTCGACCAGCAGGTGCCCGAGCCCGGCGGCGCCGAGCAGCAGCCGGTTGACCTCGTCGGCGCCGAGCCTGGCCCGCCTGGCGAGGTACTCCTCGGGCGCGCAGAAGGGTTCGAGCCCGAGCACGGGCGCGCAGTGGCGCAGGATGGCGAAGCCGAGCTGGGAGTCGAACGGGGTCGTCCAGTCGGGCACGGGCCGGTCGGACTCGCTGATCATCTCCTCGAACGCCGTGCGCGACAGGTCGTGCGCCACCGCCCCGTGCGTGTGGTGGTCCACCAGCGGCAGTTCCTCGATGGCGCGGGCCAGCCCGGCGGGCACGAGGTCGAACTCCATGGTCATCGGCGAACCTCCCCCGCTGTCGTACCCGCGGCCCAGGGAGCGGACACGCGAAGGGCCCCGCGGGACGATCACCGTCCCGCGGGGCCCCGGAGCGGACGTCAGGCGGCCGCCTTGGCGGTCAGCGCCACCTGGGCCTGCTTGGTGACGCCGCTGACCGTGACGGCCACCGTCACCTGTCCCGGCCGCAGCGCCGTCAGCGTGCCGGACCGGGGGTCGAGCACGGCGACGTGCCACGGCTTGGCGGTCTTGCGGGTGCCGACGTGCAGGTTCGGCGAGCCGGACCAGGTGACCGACACCGGGTAGGCGGCGGGCACCGTACGGGAGGCCTGCTCGACCGCCGCCGTCACCGGGGCGGGCACGCCGACCGCGACCGTGGCCGGGGCGGTGAGCGTGAGGCCGTCCACGTGCGGCCGCACCTGCGTACCGATCCAGTCGGGCGCGTCGGCGAACCAGTTCCGCTTGACGTGCTCGGCCTCGGCCCGCGTCACGGGGTCCACGCCCCACAGCGACCATCCGGTGAACCCGCCGTCCTCGGGGGCGGTGGCGGGGTTCTTGCCGGAGTTGCCGTTGATGAAGTACGGCACCGCGTCCACGCGCTCGGCGTGGAAGGTCCCCACGTGCGCCCCGATGAACGCGGCGCCCTTGCCGGTGGCGCGCTGGAAGTCGGCCAGCCAGCCCTCGACGAGCGCGGCCTCCTTGCGGTCGCCGAGCTGGCTGCCCTTGCCGGGCGTGGGGTCGCGCGGCGGCACGTGGAACAGGACGGCGACGGACCCGATCGAGCCGTCCTCGGCCGCCGCGTCCAGCAGGGACCGCAACCGGGCCACCTGGTCGTAGCCGCCGCCCCTGAGGGTGAGGCGGGAGGTGTCCAGGGTGATGAAGCGGGTGCCCTTGTGGTCGAAGGTCTGGTAGGTGTCCCCGAAGACGGCCTTGAAGTTGTCGATCTTGCCGCCCATGACCTCATGGTTGCCCGGAATGTAGTGATATTTCACCGTTCCGCCGAGCTCCTCGTCGAGGATCTTCTTCGCCAGCGCGAAGTCCTCCGGCGACGCCTCGTCCACCAGGTCACCGTTGATCACCAGGAAGTCCGGCCGGGCCGCCCTGATCTCCTGAAGGGTGCGGCGCGCGTTCCTGACCAGGTCGCTGTCCGGGTTCCTGGCCACGAACTGCGCGTCCGACATGACCGCGAACCGCCACGGCATCGTGGAGACCTCGCTCCTGACCACGGGGTCGGCCTTCCTGGGCGCCGCCGGGGCCGAGACCGACGGCGGCACCTTGGCGACCAGCCCGTCGATGAGGATCTCGTTGGTGTACTTCACGTCGGCCTTCGTCTCGGCCACGTAGAAGCGCCGCAGCTTGAGCGGGTAGTTGACGCCCGGCGGCACGGTGAACTCGACGTACTTCCAGCCGGTCCACGTCAGGTAGGGGCCGCGCAGGATCTGCGACTGCCCGAGCGCGTCGTAGAACTCCAGGCTCGGCCACTCCCCCTTGCCGGTGGAGTTGATCCACAGCCCGAACGCCTGCGGCTGCCCCTCGACCACGATCTGCTGGGGCGGGCTGGCGTACGCGGCCCGGGTGGCGGTGGAGGTGGTGAAGTCGTACGACAGCTTGAGCCCGCCCCCGCTCTGCCCGGGCGCGGCCGACAGCGAGCCGGTGGCGCGGGCGGCGGCGAACGTCCACCCTGCCGCGTCCTCGAAGTCGGCGACCGGCTTGGACTCGAACCCGACGGTCACCGGCACCGCGGTGCTGATCCTGCCGACCTTGGCGGTGATCAGGCCGGAGCCGGTGGCCTGCCTGGCCTTGACGGTGAAGGAGCCGTGCTCGGTCGCGGTGACCTCGAACAGGTTTCGGTCGTAGTCGAGCGTGAGGTCGCCGGGCTCGATGGGCGCGGAGTTGCCGTTACGGTCGTAGCCGACCACGCCGAACGTGGCGGTGCCGCCCTCGCCGGCCATGCCGAGGCGGTCGGCGGTGGCGCCGAGCCGCTCCAGCGGCTGCAGCACGGTCAGCTCGATGGTGCCCTTGGCCTTGCCGCGCGAGGCGGTGACCGTGGTCGTGCCGGGCACCAGGGCGTGGAACCTGCCGTCGCGGATGACGCCGTGCACGGCCGGGTTCGCCCGCCAGGCCGGGGTGCCGGCGGCGGGACCGTACGTCTCGTCGTAGCCGGCGGCGGTCAGCCGCCTGGTCAGGCCGGGGAAGACCCGCTCGGGACGGCCACCGGCGACGGGCCCGACGCCGGGCGCCTTGGCGGGGTCGCTGGCGGTCTCCAGCCAGAAGCCCTTCAGCTTGCCGCTGCCCTCGGGCGCGTAGAGCGCCAGGCCGTTGGGGACGTGACGCTCGCCGCCGTCGGAGGGGCTGTTCTCCACCTGCACGTCGGCGGAGCCGGGCTCGCGGGCCAGCATGGTGGAGGAGCCGCCGCCGTCGAGGTTGAGCGCGTTGGCGGCGCCGAGCTCCTTCATCATGGCGGCCAGCTCGTTCAGCGTGACGCCGCGGCTGTCGACCTGGCGGCCGTCCACGGTCAGCAGGTACATCTTCCTGCCGTCCGCCGAGAACCCGACGGCGGTGCGCGGGTGCGCGGCCGGGTCGGTCGAGTTCTGCACGACGCCGTCCTTGACCAGCACCCAGTTGCCGCCCACGGCGGCCTTCACCGAGCTGCCGTCGGAGGGCTTCGGCTGGTACGCCACGTCCACCTTGTCGCCGGCCTTGAGCGCGGACAGGGCGGCGGCCCCCGCGTCCCGGCCAAGCAGGATCGTGGTGCCGGCGGGGATCGGGCCGGTGCCGGCGGAGCCGCGTACCTCGGAGACGACCCCGTCCACCAGCACGACCTCGGCGACGGAGGTGGCGCCCTCGACCGCGCGGGCCCGGTTGTAGGACCCCCACAGCGGCGTGAACAGGCCCACGCCGTCCCGCTGGATGATCTGGTTGAACTGGGTGAGCTTGACCGGCGCGCCACCGGACGGGGTGGCGGTGCCCTCGAAGTACATCTTGAGCACGCGACCGACCCCGTCGCCGGTGACCGCGACGGCGTTCTCGTGGCCGGCGACCGGCGACTGGATCAGCGTGCCGTTCTGCACGCCGATGCCCTGCGCGGCGCCGGAGTTGTTGATGTCGAAGAAGTCGCCGTTGACGGCCGCGACGGCCCGCGAGCGCTTGGCGGGCCCGGACAGCGGCTCGGTCTTGGACACCTCACCGGAGAAGACGTAGTCCGCCCTGTTCGCCGAGCCGTCACCGCCCAGATCGGCGGTGACGGCGTCCGCGCGCAGCCAGCCGAGCGCGTCGTAGGTGTCGAACGAGGTCAGCGAGATGCCCGGCGCCACCGGCCGGGTCTTCTTGGCGGTCTCCAGCCGTTGAGGTGCCGCGGCGGTGGGGGCGAGCAGCGTGGAGGAGGCCTGATAGGACGACGCCGTCTCCAGCGCGTCCTCTGCGGGAGGGGTGGGATCGGCCTGCGCGGGCGCGCTGAGGGCCACGGGGCCTAACACGAGCGCGGCGGCGGCCAGCAATCGGAGGGTCTGCACGACCGAACTCAATCGCTCGTGGATATAACTTTCAAGACATAAGGATGAACTAAAAGAAAATTTCAGATCTTGTACGCCTCCCACCTCGCCTTTCAGGATGGTTCGTAGCTCGACAGGCGCTCCACCGCGAGCTCGCGCCGGCCGCGATGGCGGGGCTGGAGCCGCTCGTCCGCGAGCTGCACGGCCTACACCTCGCCCGCGAGGACGTCGTCATGGCGGCCACGCTCGTCCACCGCGCGCCCGAGCGGCTCGTCCTCACCTGGAAGGCGCACCCCGGCGTGCAGCACCAGCGGCACGGCCAGCGCCACCGCCATGGACAGCACGGCCGTGCCGGAGTCGTTGACCAGCATGCCGACGACGCCGCTGGCCAGCGCGCCGACCAGCCCGGCCCGCAGCATGGGCGCCCGCGCGAACGCCCTGGGCACCAGGCCCGCGCTCACCTGCCCGGGCCGCAGCACCGCGAACACCAGGAACACCAGCCCGGCCAGCACGATCGGCATGAGGTTGGGCGAGAGCAGCGTGTGCAGCATGGCGCCGAGCTTGCGGCCGATCATGGGCCAGAACGTCCCGTCGAGCACCTGCCCCACGAACCTGCCCAGGTGCGTCTGCGACTGCGGCGGCCGCAGCCAGTCCAGCACCGCGATCACCGACACGGCGACCCCGCCGAGCGCGCTGAAACCCACCAGTTTCAGCAGCGACACCTTCCTGCCCGCCACCAGCAGCGCGGTCACGGCGATCCCGGGCGCGAACGCGATCACGCCGCCGAAGTCGCTGCCCACGCCCGGCCAGCCGGCCAGCAGCGTCGCGATCACGCCCAGGCCGGTCACCCCGGCCACGGCCAGGCGCCTGCGCCCGGCGCGCACCAGATGCTCGGCGGCCACGGCGGCGCCCATCAGCACGGACGTCGCCAGCAGCGCGAACGGGATGTTCGCCAGCCCGTAGTACCGCCCGCCGACCACGGCGGTGTATCCCATGAGCGCGTTGAACTGCAGGTGCGTCCCGGTCAGCAGGTCGCCGACGAGCACCGCGAAGTTGATCATGCAGACGGCCGCCGGCGGGCCGAGCGGGTCGCGCCGCCACGGGCCCAGCAGGGCGATCGCGCTGAGCGCCGCCGTCACCGCCAGCACGCAGCCGATCAGGGTCGGCGGGATGTTCGGGCTGTGGTCCCAGGGCAGCAGGTTCACCACGTACGTCGAGACGGGCAGGCAGGCCATCGCGATGGCGGCCACGCCGACGAATCCGAGCCTGCGCCGGCGGGAGAGCAGGAGGTAGGACGCGACGTAGAAGGCGACCGTGAGGGTGGCGAAACCGGTGAAGAAGTAGCCGGTCATCCCGCGCACGGTGGTGCCGGCCAGGTCGGCCCGCACGAGGTCGGCGGAGCTGATCGGCTCGCCGAGCCGCCACGGCAGCCCGATCACCTCCGGCGGGGTGGCGATGCCGGCGGCGGTCAGGACGGTCGGGGTGACGTCGGGCAGCAGCACGATGTCGTCCCGCCGCGCCGAGTTCCCCCCGATCCGCGGCCCCACCACCTCGCCACCGGCATCCCGCACACTCACATCCGCACCACCACCGGCCCACGCCCTCGCATCCGCGCCACCACCGGCCTGCATGCTCGCATCCACGCCACCACCGGCCCGCACCTCCGCATCGACGCCATCGCCGGCCCGTGTGCTCACATCGGCATCGGAGCGCATGCCCTCGTCGCCGCCGGAGCGCACGTGCGCATCGCTCCCGGAAGCGCCGTCGGGCCGCGCGGCCGGGGTGGCGCCGGAGCCGCTGCCACCGGGTGTCGTGGTCCCTGCGCGCTTCCAGATGGCCACGCGCAGGTGCGGCGTGGAGCCGTGGTCGCTGATGCCGGCCAGCACGATCTCGGTGCCGGCGGGCAACCGGTCCAGCGCCGCGCCGACCTCGGCGTCGGCCTGGCGGGCCAGATCGCGCCGCCGCTCGGGCGAGAGCACCTCGGGCTCCTGCGGCAGCCTGCCGTCCACCAGGTACGGCTCGATGAGCGCGGCCACGTCCACGGCGAGCACCCGGCAGCGCGACCAGTCGCTCAGCCCGGCGGGCGTGGCGGCGTACAGATCGACCTCGCCCTCCTTGTCGGCCAGCGCGAGCGCCGCGCCCCTGCCGACGGCGGCCGTGCAGTGGCCGGCGGCGTGCACGGCCGCGCCGAGCGTGCCCGCGTTGGCGCCGTCCCGCGTGGCGTGCAGCTCGCGCATCCCGGGGACGACCGCGCCCTGCCCTCGGACGATCGGCTCGGGGGAGAGCCCGCAGCGCCGCCCCACGGCCGCGCGCACGCCCGACGACACGCTCAGCCACCCGTCGTACGGGCAGGTCACGGTGCCGACGGCCTTGACCGACAGGGATCCGAGCCCGCTCTGCCCGGCCAGCTCCCACAGCCGCGGCGTGTCACGCGGATCGAGATCGTCCCACAACAGCCCCGGCACCCCGATGAACGCCACCCGCCCACCGGCCCCCTCGCCCGCCCCAGCCCCATGACCGGCCCCGGTCTCCTGGCCGGCCCCGGCCACCCGGCTCACCCCGGCGCCCTGACCGGCCCCGGCGTCCTGGCCCGCTCCGGCTCTCTGACCGTTCCCGGCCTCCTGGCCCGTCCCGGCGACGGCGACGGCCGGGCCCGACCACCACATCGTCCCGACCACCAGCAGCAGCAGTACCCACCTCACCGTCGAGCCCCCATCCGGATGCGGCGATCGATTCGGAACGCGGGCCACCCTACCCGTGCCGAGGGCTCAGGCGGCGGGTTTGACGGTGATCAGCCGATCCAGTGCCGCGTCGTAGGAGGGATCGAGCCAGTAGCCGGAGTGCCACCGCGTCTCGGGCAGCGGCTCCCCCGGCCCTGGCCGGAGCGGATCCCAGCAGAACCGGTCCACCGCGTCCCGCTGCCCGCCGGCGAGGGGATCGACGCGGCGGAAGGCGGGACCGCCGATGGGGTCGCTCAGCCGGTAGAGGTTGCACCAGCTCACGCGCTCCCGTACGGCGCTCAGGCCGGCGCCGCCGAAGTAGGCGGGGAAGAACGGCGCGTACAGGCGGCGCAGCGGCGACCCGTGCGTCAGCAGCCGGACGCGCGCCCGCTGCCCCGGATCGAGCTGCAGCACCAGGGCGGCCACGATGACGCTGCCCTGGCTGTGCCCGGACAGCACGACCTGGTCGCGGTCGGTGGGGGCGAGCCGGCCGACGCGCGTCATCAGCTCGGGGATGACCCGCTCGGTGTAGCAGGGCGGCGACAGGGGGTGGATGGCGCGCGGCCAGAACGTGCAGATGTCCCACAGGATCCCGACCGTCCTGCGCAGCCGGGTGTCACGGTACGTGCGCCGCCCGATCACCACCAGCGCCACCACGACGGCCACCATGGCCCAGCTCCCGATCGAGGCGAGCAGCCCGGCGATCCCGCCGTCCGGCGTGAACAGCCGCAGCCGGTGGATCACGGTCACGGCGGCGGAGCCCGCGACCCCGATCCCGGTGAGCACGCCCAGCACGAGCCCGGCGCGGTCGGTGAGCGCCGCCAGCGCCCACGTGCGCGCGACCACCCGGGCGTCGTCGCGTTCGAGGTAGTACGGCTTGAGCTCCGGCGCCAGCCGCCCCGCCTCCGCCCGGCGGCTCAGCCACAACCCGGCGGCCACGACGACGAGCCCGGCCAGCAGCAGCGGCACGAGCGCCGCCGTCCACCAGACGGCTTCGTCCAGGAACAGCTTCCCGCCGACGGGCTGCGGCGAGGCGGGATGCGCGGGGACGCCGAAGTACGCGGCCGTCCAGAACAGCAGCCCGAGCGCCATGACGTTCGCGCTGCCCACGGCCACCATCAGCACCACCCACGCGGCCATCCCGCCCAGCGCCCGTCCCTCCCCCCGCCCGCCGGGCTCGCCCTGCCGATCCATGCGGGCCAGCACGGCCGTGGCGACCAGGATGAACAGCGCCAGCCCGACCGTCACCGCGTACTGGAACGTTCCAATACCGACGCCGGGCAGCCACCACGCGCTCGTCCCCGCCACGCGGGCCGGCATTCCCGCCAGCGCCGCCCCGGCCGTGGCCAGGAACGCCACCGGCGCGGCCACCCGCAGCGCGTGGCACGCGAACGTCAGCCACGCGGGCGGCCGCTGCCCGGTGTGCGGATCCAGCCGCCGCGCGATGGACGGCAGCGCGGCCAGCACGGCGGCGGCGAGCATCACGCCCGCGTTGGCCACGGTCAGCGCGAGGCCGGTGGCCGTGCCCGCGAACGGCGCCGACACGGCCACCGCGATGGAGCCGATCGAGAAGGCCACGTGCACGACCCGCAGCCGCCACACCGGCGCGGCCCCGTGCCACAGCCTCGGCCTGGCCAGCAGCACCCCGTCCTGGAAGGCGGTCTCGGGCGGCACCGTGCGCTCGTCGCGCAGCCAGGTGCGCCGCGCGATCCACCACAGCAGCACCACGACCAGCAGCGGCACCAGCGCGGTGACGGCCAGCCGCCTGGACGGCTCGTCGCCCCACAACACGCCGAGCCAGCGCACCCACCCCGGCGCCGTGTCGTAGGTGCAGGCCCGCCCGGCGGCCGTGCACTGCCAGCCGACGAGGTCGACGCTGGCCCGGGTGACGGCGCCGACGAGCGTCCCGGTGAGCAGCAGCGCGAACAGCCGCTGCGCCGCCTCCGTCACGTGCCGCAGCCGCACGCCCCGCGCGGGCCTGGGCAGCATGAAGTAGGACAGGTTCGCCAGCGAGAACGGCAGCAGGAGCAGCCACAGCGCGATCGTGCGGCCCCCGGAGGTGAGATTCCCCCACGCGTACGCCTCGCGGCGGCGCACGCCGGGCACGTCCGGATGGTCGCCGGACGGCCGCCCGCCCTCCCACCACCGCCGGTAGAACCCGGTGGTGCCGTCGCCCGCGACGAGCCGGGGGTGAGGGTGGCCGAGCGTGCCGGCCGGGGGCGTGCCGGAGACGCCGTGCACGCGGAGCTCGGTCACGCCCCCGCAGGTCTCGTCGAGGAAACCGTCCATGTGACCAGGATCCAGCCAAGACCACGATTACGCAAAGTGATTGTTCGATTACCCGAAGGTCTGTCACGCCTTCGTGGCACCGGCCGTGAGACCGGTGATCAGATGCCGCTGGACCAGCAGGAACACCACGCCCGCCGGGATGGCGATGAGCACCGCCGAGGCCGTCATCAACCCCCAGTCGGACCAGTGCTGGCCGATGAACTGCTGCAGCCCCACGCCCAGCGTGCGCTTGTCCTCCTGCGACATGAACACCGTGGCGTACCCGACCTCGCCCCAGGCGGTCATGAAGCAGTAGAACGCGGTCACCGCGATGCCGGGCCGCGACAGCGGCAGCACCACCCGCCAGAACGTGCCGAACGGCGTCAGCCCGTCGACCATCCCGGCCTGGTCGATCTCGATCGGCACGGTGTCGAAGTAGCTCTTCATCATCCAGGCGCAGAACGGCACCGCGATCGTCATGTACGCGATCACCAGGCCCGGGATCTGGTTCAGCAGCCCGAGCCCGGCCATCAGGTTGTACAGCGGGACGATGAGGATGGCCACCGGGAACATCTGGGTGATCAGCAGCAGCCACATCACCGACCGGTGCCCGGGGAAGCGGAACCGGCTGACCGCGTACCCGGTGGTGGCCGCCAGGAACACGCCCAGCACCATGGTCAGCCCGGCCGTCAGCACGCTGTTGAGCAGCCACTGCGGGAACGCGGTCTCCGTCAGCACGCGCGCGTAGTTGTCCAGCGAGGAGTCGTTGAAGAACTGCAGCTCCGTCGACAGCCAGCCGTCGCGCGGCTTGAGCGAGGTCAGCACCAGCCAGACGACGGGGAACAGGGAGACGGCGACGGCCAGCAGCAGCCCGGCGTGCAGGCCGATGGAGGCCAGCGGGCCGCGCTCGCCGCGCCGCCGCGTTCTCGTGCTCACCACGGATCTCCTTGACTGCGCAGGGTACGGCGGTAGCCGACGGCCAGCACGACCAGCATGGCCAGGATGATCACGCCCCAGGCCGCCGACCCCGAGTAGTTGCGGATCCCGGTGAACGCCTCGCGGAAGGCGTAGGTGACCAGGATCTCCGTCTCGCTGCCCGGCCCGCCCCGCGTGACCAGGAAGATGATGGGGAACATGTTGAACGTCCAGATCGTGCCCAGCAGCACGACCGTGCTCGACACCTGGCGCAGCCCGGGCAGCGTGATCGCCGTGAACCGCTGCCAGGCGCTCGCCCCGTCCACCTCGGCCGCCTCGTACAGTTCGGCCGGGATCGACTGCAGCCCGCCGAGCAGGGCGACCATCATGAACGGCACGCCGATCCAGACGTTCACAACGATCACCGCGATCTTCGCCGTGGTCGGGTCGTCCAGCCAGCCGACGCCGCCCAGCCCGGCCATCTTGAGGAAGCCGTTGATCACGCCGTAGTCGCTGTTGTAGAGGTAACGCCAGATGAAGGCGGCCACGAACGCGGGCACGGCCCACGGCAGGATCAGCAGCACCCGGTAGACCGAGCGGAAGCTCAGGCGGCGGTTGAGCATCACGGCCAGGCCCAGGCCGATGCCGTAGTGCAGGGCGACGCAGGCGGCCGTCCAGACCACGGTCCACACCAGCTTGTCCCAGAACACGCCGCTGGTCAGGATGCGCGCGTAGTTCTCCAGGCCGACGAACTCGTAGCTCGCCGGGATGACGTTCACGCCGATGGTGCGGCCGATGTTGGCCTCGGTGGCGTCCGTCAGCGACAGGTGGACGCCGCGTGCCAGCGGCCAGCCGATCAGCACCAGCATCACCACGAGCACGGGCGTGACCATCGCCCACGCGTACCAGTGGGTGCCGAACGAGCGCCGCAGCGGCCCCGGTCGTTCACGGCCGCGGGCGGACTCGCCCGCGGCCGTCACCTTTCCGGTGGAGACCGTCACCGGTCAGCTCCAGTCCTTCATGATCCCGCGGTACTGCTCGTCGACGGTCTTGAGCATGTCCGCGGGCCCCGACTTGCCGCCCACGAGCGACTGGTAGCCCTCCAGCAGCGGCTGGAAGAGCTGCCCGCCCTCCGGGATCCACGGGCGCGGCACGGCGGTGTCCATGATCGGCTTGAACACCGCGACGTCCGGGTTGCCCTGCACGTCGGGGTCGCTGTAGGCGGAGGTACGGGTGGGCAGCAGGCTGATCTCCTTGGCGATCTTCGCCTGCGCCTCGGCCGTGGTCATGAACCGGACGAACTCGTAGGCGGCCGGGATGTTCTTGGAGCCGGCGTAGATGGCCAGGTTCCAGCCGCCCGTCGGAGCCGCCGCCTTGACCGAGCCGGCCGGGACCGGCGCGATGCCCAGGTTCTTCTTGTCCTGGAACTCCTTGCCCTGGTAGATCTCCGACAGCGCCCACGGCCCGTTGTAGATCATGGCCGCCTTGCCCTCCTTGAGGGCGGTCATGGCGTTGGCGTAGCTCTCGGTGGTGGCGGGCTTGGGCGCGGCGCCCGAGCTGATCAGGTCGGCCACGGTCTCCATGGCCTTCACGTTCGCCGGGGAGTTGACCACGATCTTCTTGTTGGCCACGTCGAGCAGGTCGCCGCCCTCGCCGTACATGAAGGGCAGCAGGAAGTAGGAGTCGACGTTCAGCGCCAGGCCGGCGGCGCCGGTCTTGGCCTTGACGTCGAGCGCGGTCTGCTTCAGCTCGGCGATGGTCTTCGGCGGCTCCTCGTGCCCGGCCTCCTTCAGCAGCCGCTTGTTGTAGATCAGCGCGAGCGTGTCGGTGACCTGCGGCACGGCGTACGTCTTGCCGTTGTACTCGGTGCTGCTCAGCGGCCCGGGCAGGAAGTCGTCAGGCCGGTCCACCGCGCGGGTGCCGTCCAGCGGCTGCAGGTAGCCCAGCGACGCGAACTGCGACGTCCACGCCACCTCGGACCTGATCACATCCGGCGCGCCGGCCCCCGCCTGGGCGGCCGTCTGGAACTGGTTCTGCGCCTGGTCCGAGGGCACGTTCACATAGTTGACCTTGACCTGCGGGTACTTCGCCTGGAACTCCTTGATCAACGCCTGGAACGTCGGCCCCTCGCTGTCGGGGCGCGTCGTGTCCCACCACGTCACTTCACCGCTCACCTTCGACGGGTCGGAGACCTGGGCGGGCGGAGCGGCGGTCTCACCGCCGCCGCCTCCACAGGCGGAAACCGTCAGGACGAGTGCCGCAACGGCCGCCGCGGACGGTAAGAGTCGTCGCATGTCCTTCTCCTCACAGCTCGGTCGGAGGTCGGAGTAAGCCGGAGGTTACGCCGACGTGACGCCGATCTCCAGATGGCGGCGCAAGGATTCTGCAAGTTGTTACACGAGGCCTTCCACGCCGGGATCCCCGCGCTGGCCGGCGTTTGCGCTGGTGGCAGAGTTCCGTTCGAAGGGCCGCCCTCCATGGTGAACGCGGGGCCGCCGTGCGTCAGCTCGCCCGCCCGTCAGCATGGGCTTACCTCATTTCAGTAATTTCCTGAAAGAGTTGCAAAGATCGGATCGGATGAGGATCTTCCAGGCGAACATGGCGCGGGCCGCCGACGAGAGCAGGCCTGCATCACCGCCGCCCGGACGGGAACCATGACGGCGGGGGGCTGCACGTGTGGGCAGGCGCCGCCGAGCCCACCGGCGGGTCCCCACCGCTGCCGCCGGCGCGTGCCGGCGGCTTCGGGGCCGTGTTCGAGGTGCCGCTCGCCGAGGGGGCGAAGAGCCTGAGTCACATCATCCACCAGGGCGACGACAAGGATCTGCCCGCCGGCCAGTCGCTCGACGTGTCCGCGCCGGGCCACGAGGGGTGGCGGCCGGCCGGCGCCGAGGGGCTCCCGCTGCCTCGGCCCGCCGCCACGGCCGCGGACGCCGACCTGAGCAAGGCCAGGGCGCACTGGATCGACCGCGACACGGTGGCCTGGCAGGCCGAGCCGTCGCTGCGGCACTCCCTGGCCTTCAGCGCCGCGGGCGGCATCGCGTACGGGAACGGCGACCTGACCGGCGACCCGCGGCTCATCCGGCTCGTGCCCGGCACGCTGAGCGAGGAGCAGCGGCGCGAGCGGCCGCACCTGGCCGCGTACCCGGCGCTGAAGGTGGACCCGCGCGACGCCGGCCTCGTCCGCGACGCGCTGCGCGGCCAGGTCGCGGCCGTGGCGCGGGACGCCGCCGGCACGCTGGTGGCCGCGACCGGCGTGCAGCTCCCGGGGGTGCTGGACGACCTGTACGCCAAGGCCGCCACCGCCACGCTCGGCCCGTCCGGTCAGGTCGTCCCGAGGCTCGCGCTGTGGGCGCCGACCGCGCGGAAGGTCGAGCTGGCCCTGTACGGCTCCGGCGGGCGTACGGAACGGCCGGTGGTGCACCGGATGCGGCGCGACGACGAGAGCGGCGTGTGGTCGGTGCGCGGGCTGCGGTCGTGGCTGGGGCGGGAGTACACGTACCTGGTCACGGTCTACTCGCCCAGGGCCGGCAAGGTCGTCACGAACGAGGTCACCGACCCGTACAGCCTGGACGTCACCGCCGACGGGGAGCGCAGCAGGCTCGTCAGCCTCGACGCCGCCGCGCACCGGCCGCCCGGCTGGGACCGGCTGGCCAAGCCCGCCGCGGTGCCGCTGGACAGGGCCTCGATCTACGAGCTGCACGTGCGCGACTTCTCCGCCTCCGACGCCACCGTCCCGGCCGCCCTGCGCGGCACGTACGCGGCCTTCCAGTGCGACGGCGCCGGCCTGCGCGAGCTGCGGGCGCTGGCCGCCGACGGCCTGACGCACGTGCACCTGCTGCCCGCGTTCGACTTCGCCACGGTGCCCGAGCGCGCGGCCGACCGGACGGAGCCGTCCTGCGACCTGGCCGCGCTGCCGCCCGACTCCGAGCTGCAGCAGGAGTGCGTGGCGCGCACGGCCGCGAAGGACTCCTTCAACTGGGGGTACGACCCGCTGCACTACACGGTGCCGGAGGGCTCGTACGCGACCCGGCCCGACGGGCGGATCAAGGAGTTCCGCGGCATGGTCGCCGGGCTCAACCGGGCGGGGCTGCGCGTGGTCATGGACGTGGTCTACAACCACACGCACTCCACCGACGTGCTCGACCCGATCGTGCCCGGCTACTACCACCGGCTCCTCGACGACGGCTCCGTGGCCACCTCCACCTGCTGCGCCAACACCGCGCCCGAGCACCTGATGATGGGCAAGCTCGTGGTGGACTCGGTCGTCACGTGGGCGAAGCAGTACAAGATCGACGGCTTCCGCTTCGACCTCATGGGGCACCACCCGAAGGCGAACCTGCTCGCCGTCCGCCGGGCCCTGGACGAGCTGACCCTGGCCGGCGACGGCGTGGACGGCACGTCGATCATCCTGTACGGCGAGGGCTGGAACTTCGGCGAGGTGGCCGACGGCGCCCGGTTCGAGCAGGCCACGCAGGCGAACCTGGCCGGCACCGGCATCGGCACGTTCACCGACCGGCTGCGTGACGCGGTGCGCGGCGGTACCCCGTTCGACGCCGACCCGCGCGTGCAGGGCTTCGGCTCCGGGCTGGCCGGGGCGCCCAACGGCTCCCCCGCCAACGGCACGGCCGAGCAGCAGCGGGCACGCCTGGCGAGCTACTGCGACCTGATCAGGATCGGCCTGACCGGGAACCTGCGCGACTACGTGCTGCCGTCCGGCAGGAAGGGCTCGGAGCTCGACTACAACGGCTCGCCCGCCGGGTACACCGCCGCGCCGGGCGAGGCGGTGACGTACGTGGACGCGCACGACAACGAGACGCTGTTCGACGCGCTGGCGTACAAGCTGCCGCAGGACACGCCGATGGCGGACCGGGTGCGCATGCACGCGTTGTCGCTGGCCACGGCGGTGCTGTCGCAGGGGACGGCGTTCGTGCACGCGGGCACCGAGCGGCTGCGCTCCAAGTCGTTCGACCGCAACTCCTACGACTCGGGCGACTGGTTCAACCGGCTGCTGTGGGACTGCGCGCAGGGCAACGGCTTCGGCGCGGGCCTGCCGCCCCGAGGCGACAACGGGGCCAGGTGGCCCTACGCCCGCCCGCTGCTCGCCGACCCGGCGCTGAGGCCGGGCTGCGCGGACATCGAAGCCGCCCGCGCGCGGTACGGGGAGCTGCTGCGGATCAGGGCGTCGTCACCGGCGTTCGCGCTGGGGTCGCTGGAGGAGGTGCAGCGGCGGCTGTCGTTCCCGGCCTCGGCGGAGGGCGTGATCGCCATGCACGTGGACACCGAAGGGCTCGACCCGCGCTGGTCGTCGGTGACGGTCGTGTTCAACGCGACCCCGTCGGAGCACACGCAGGCGATGCCGTCGCTGGCGGGGCGGCAGGTGGCGTTGCACCCCGTACAGGCGGGCTCGGCCGACGCGGTCGTCCGCACGGCGTCCGCCGACCGCGCCACGGGCACGCTGACCGTGCCGGCCCGCACGGTCGCGGTCTTCGTGGGCGTGTGAGTGTGACGCGGGCGGGTAGGGGGAACGCTCATCGAGAACACCCCGCATCACTGGCATTGAGCCGCACTCCGGCGCAGACTGGTTGGACGGCGCTGGAGCGACGGCGATCGCGTGGAGCAGTGGAGCACCCGTGGACAATCACCTTGATCACATGCCGGTCCTTTCCCGCGGCAGGCATCGCAACCCGAAGCGCGGCGCGTGTTTCATGGAGCTGGCCTCCTACCTGGCCGGGGAGCGCTGGAGCGACCATCCGGCCTGCACCCACCCGCTGCTGGCCGCACTCGCCCGCCTGGTGAACGACAACACCAGTGACGAGAGCCGGGCCAAGCTCGTCCGGCTGGTGCCCTCCATCATCGGCCTGGCCAGCGACGACCTGCGCGTGGACGCGCACATCGCGCTGCGCTGCGCCACCACGGCCCTGCCGGTGGCGGCGGCCGAGCGGCAGCTCGCGCTCGCGGTCTCGGTGCTGGCGGCCGAGGAGATGCTGGCCCGCCTCGACGGCGCCCCGTCGGGGCGGATGAGCGAGCGCAGCCGGCAGGCGATGGAGGAGGTGCCGCACGCGGCCGAGCAGGCCAGGCGCTTCAGCCGGGCCGCCAGGATCACGGAGAAGGGCTTCCGCCGGTACGCGGCGCCGAACGCGGTGCAGCTCGCGGTGGTGGGGATCGTGCAGGCCTGCATCGCCGATCCGGACGCGTTGCTGCGCAGGCTGCTGGAGGAGACGATCGCGGAGTGCGACGCGTTGATCCGCGGCGAGCGGAGCGCCGAAGCCCCTTCGGCTACCACCCCGGTCCACGCCTGACCAGGTCCGTGTCCCTGTAGCGCTGCTCAGCCGGCGCTACAGGGCAGACCCGCTACGGGACGGGCTCAGAGCAGCAGCTCAGCCGGATCGAAGGAGATGGGGAAGGGCTCGGGCAACGCCAGGTGCTCTCCGGCTCGTGCCTGGCCCATGTCCTCGCCACCTTCCATGAAGCCGAGTCTCGCACGCCGCGCCCCGTCACGGCCATATGCGTTCGCGCGATCACACGGAGTGACAGAGCGAGATTACCGGCGCATGACCCCCCTCGACACCTCTCCGAACACGACCGTTCACCCTCTGCGACACTGCGCAGGTCAGGCAAGCCTTTCCTTCGTTGCGAACCCATGTTCGCATATGTCAGATTTAAGGAAAGAGATCCGTATTTTGGAGGATTTGATGACCATCGAGCTTGTCCGGCCGGAATCCCCGGAGCAGCACCACAGCCACCGCGACGTGACCGGCGGCTGGCTGCGGCCGGCGGTGTTCGGGGCGATGGACGGGCTCGTGTCGAACTTCGCGCTGATCGCCGGTGTCGTGGGCGCCGCCGGGGCCGGGCAGGGGGCGGTGCTGGCGGGGTTCGCCGGGCTGATCGCCGGCGCCTGCTCCATGGCCGCCGGCGAGTACACCTCCGTGAAGTCGCAGACCGAGCTGATGCGCGCCGAGATCGCCGTCGAGCGGCGCGAGCTGGCCAGGAACCCGGCGGGCGAGCAGGCCGAGCTGGCGGCGCTGTACCGGTCGCGCGGGCTGGACCCGGAGCTGGCCGAGCGGGTGGCCGCGGGGTTGTCGGCCGATCCCGAGCAGGCGTTGCGGGTGCACGTGCGCGAGGAACTGGGCGTGGACGTCGACGACCTGCCCTCCCCCTACGTGGCCGCCGCGTCGTCGTTCGGCGCGTTCGCGGCCGGGGCGCTGGTGCCGCTGGCGCCGTTCCTGTTCGGGGCGTCCGGGCTGATGGTGGCGGTGGTGCTGAGCGTGGTGGCGCTGTTCGGGTTCGGGGCCGCCGTGGCGGTGATGACCGCCCGGCCGTGGTGGCTGGGCGGGCTGCGCCAGCTCGCCCTGGGCGTGGGGGCGGCCACCGTCACGTTCGGCCTGGGGCACCTGCTGGGGGTCACCGTCTCCTAGTCACGCCGGTTCGGGCACCCGCTGGCGGGCGCGGTTCCCTCGTCACGTTCGGCCCGGGGCACCTGCTGGGGTTTACCGTATCCCGGTCACGGGCGGGTGGAGGTGGCCAGCTTGACGCCGAGGCCGATCAGGGCGGCGCCCGTCAGGCCGTCCACCGTCCGCCGGACGGCGGGCCTGGCGAACACCTTGCGCAGGACACCCACCACGTTCGCCACCACCAGGAACCACGCGACCGTGCCCGCCAGCGCCACCCCGCCGAGCGCCGCCACCGAGACTCCCGCCCCGAGGAACTGCGGCACCAGCGCCACGAAGAACAGCGCCGCCTTCGGGTTGAGCACGTTCGTCAGCAGCCCCTCGGTGAACGCCGCCCACGAGCCGCGCCCGCCCGGGTCCGGGACGTCCAGCCGCAGCGCCCCGCTCCCGCGCCAGGCCGCCCGCAACGACCTGACCCCGAGGTAGAGCAGGTACGCGGCCCCGGCCACCTTCACCACCGTGAACGCCACGGCCGAGGCGGCCAGGAGCGCCGCGACGCCGGTGGCGGCGGCCACCACCCAGGCGAACACCCCCACCGCGATCCCCGCCGCGGCCGCCATGCCGTGCGCGCGGCCCGAGACGACCGAGCGCCGCACCACCACCGCGAAGTCAGGGCCGGGCGACATCGCCCCGAGCAGTACAACTCCACCGAAAGCCGCGATCTGCGCCATAACTGTCATGGCGTCCACCTTACGAGCACCCGGCCCTCCGGGATCAAGGCGGACCGCTCCCACGTCCAGGTCGGCACCGTGATCACCTCGGCGTCGCGCTCCAGCGGGATCGGCGTGTCGAGCAGCGCGGAGTGCGGCGTGAGCGGGAGGCCGCCGCGCGGGATGACGACGCTCTCCAGGGGCGTGCGCAGGGCCGGGCCGTCGGGTTCGTCCCGGTCGCTGCGCACCCAGGTGGCCTGGCCCGAGAAGGAGGTGAACGCCAGCGCGCCGTGCGGGGCGGCGCTCGAGTGGCGCAGCATGCCGGCGGGCAGCCAGCCGTGCTGCCCCGGCAGGTACGTGATGCCCGAGACGTGCAGCTCGCCCGCCAGCAGCACGAACTCCTCCCCGGCCAGGTAGTGGCCGCGCTCGGGCCGTGCCCAGCCGGGCGGGAAGCGGACGAGGGTGGCCGAGCCGCCCAGCCTCGCCAGCCGTACCGGCAGGTTGGAGCCGGGGACCAGGAAGGAGTGTCCGGGCAGCTCGGCGTCGTCGAGCAGATCGATCAGCACGGTCGCGTCAGCGCCTGCGGCGGCGCTTCTTGAAGATGGTCCGCAGGGTCAGCAGCAGCACGACCGCCACGAGCTGACCTCCGATGACGATGCGGTTGACGTCGACGGCGGGCCGCCACAGGGCGTCGCCGTTCTTGAGCACGAACACGCCGGCCGGCGTGGCGCCGAAGCCGAAGCCGCCGCCGCTGCCTCCTCCCTCCTCACCTTTCTCGCCCTTGCCCTGGCCCTGACCTCCGCCGCCGCCCTGGGCGACCCTGGCGACGGGGATGACGACGATGTCGCCGTGCTGGATCGGCTCGCCGAAGACGCGCTTGACGGTCGCGGCGTCCTTCGACTGTTCCACCAGTCCCATGATGTCCATCCCCCCATCGTCACCCCGGGACGCCGCCCCGTCTAACGCCCCGGTGAGGGGCCTGCGGTCAGTCGAACGTCGTGGAGATCTCGTGCCAGCCGCCCGGCGCGATCTCCGCCGCCGCCTCCGGCCCCCACGACCCCTTCTCGTACGGCATCGGCGCCTCGTCGAGGCCGAGCACCGGCTGCACGATCCGCCACGACTCCTCCACCAGGTCGAACCTGGCGAACCTGCGCGGATCGCCGCTGACGGCGTCGAGCAGGATGCGCTCGTAGGCCGCCTCCATGGGCCCGAGCACCTTGGTGAAGTCGACGCTGACCGGCACCGGCCGGGCGTGCTGCTTGCCCGGCTCCTTGGCCAGCAGGTCGAACGTCACCCCGGCGTCGGGCTGCAGCCGGAACCGGATGAGGTTGGGGCTCTCGGGCGCGCCGCCGTCGCTGAACATGGTCACCGGCGGCCGGCGCAGCTCGGCGACGACCTCCAGGTCGGTGGTCGGCAGGGCCTTGCCGGAGCGGATGCACCAGGGCACCCCGGCCCAGCGCCAGTTGTCGATGTAGGCGCGCAGGGCGACGAACGTCTCGGTGGTGGAGCCGGGGCGCACGCCGTCGGTGTCGAGGTAGCCGGTGTACTGGCCGCGTACGACGTCGGCGGGGTCGATGGCCTGGACCGCGCGCAGCACCCGCCACTTCTCGTCGAGCTGGGCCCGGGCGTCGGTGGACGGCGGCGGGTCCATCGCGAGGATGGCCAGCAGCTGCAGCAGGTGGTTCTGCACCACGTCGCGGACGGTGCCGTTGGCGTCGTAGAAGGCGCCGCGGTCGCGTATGTCGAAGTCCTCCGCCATGGTGATCTGCACGCTGCGGATGTGGGACCGGTTCCAGATGGGCTCCAGCAGCATGTTGGCGAACCGGAACACCATCAGGTCCTCGACCGGCTCCTTGCCCAGGAAGTGGTCGACGCGGCGCAGGTGGTCCTCGTCGAAGTGGCGCAGCAGCTCGCCGTTGAGCTCGCGCGCCGAGCCGAGGTCGTGCCCGAACGGCTTCTCCACCACCAGCCGCGCGTCGCGGTTGAGGCCGACCCCGGCCAGCCCCTCGGCGACGGCGGCGAACAGCACCGGCGGCACGGCGAGGTAGTGCACGAGGAAGCCCTTGCCCGAGGTCTCCTCGCGCAGCCGCTCGAACGTGGCGGGGTCGCGGTAGTCGCCCGTCACCAGCCGCAGGTTGCCCGCCAGCTTCTCGAACGCCGCGTCGCGCACGCCGCCGCAGGCCTCGCGGGCGTGCTCGCGCAGCCCGTCGAGGTCCAGGTCGGTCTTGGCCACGCCGATGACCGGCAGGTCGAGCCGGCTGTCGGCGGTCAGGCGGTAGAGCGCGGGCAGCAACATCTTGCGCGCCAGGTCGCCCGTGATGCCGAACAGGACGAGCGCGCCCGCCTGCTCCATCTCAGACGCGCCTTCCGCGCAGCTCCCGGTACCTGCGGATGAGCTGCTCGGTGGAGGTGTCGGGGAACGTGGCCGGCGGCTCGTCGGAGGTCAGCGCGGGCGCCAGGTCGAGCGCCATCTTCTTGCCCAGCTCGACGCCCCACTGGTCGAAGGAGTCGACGCCCCAGATCGTGCCCTCGACGAACACGATGTGCTCGTAGAGCGCGACGAGCTGGCCCAGCGTGGACGGGGTGAGCTTGGGCGCGAGGATCGTGGAGGTGGGGCGGTTGCCCGGCATCACCTTGTGCGGCACGATCTCGGGCGCGGTGCCCTCGGCGGCGATCTCCTCGGCGGTCTTGCCGAACGCCAGCGCCGTGGTCTGGGCGAAGAGGTTGGCGGTGAGCTGGTCGTGCATGCCCTCGCGGTCGTCGTGGGGCTCGGCGAAGCCGATGAAGTCGGCCGGCACGAGCCGGGTGCCCTGGTGCAGGAGCTGGTAGAAGGCGTGCTGGCCGTTGGTGCCCGGCTCGCCCCAGAAGATCTCGCCGGTCCTGGCCGTGACGGGGGTGCCGTCGGCGCGTACGGACTTGCCGTTGGACTCCATCGTGAGCTGCTGCAGGTAGGCGGGGAAGCGGTGCAGCCGCTGGCTGTAGGGCAGGACGGCGCGGGTCTCGGCGTCGAAGAAGTCGGTGTACCAGATCCCGAGCAGGGCCATCAGCACCGGCATGTTGGCCTCGAACGGGGCCGTGCGGAAGTGCTCGTCGATGGTGTGGAAGCCGGCCAGCATCTCGCGGAACCGCTCGGGCCCGATGGCGATCATCAGGGACAGGCCGATGGCGCCGTCGTAGGAGTAGCGGCCGCCCACCCAGTCCCAGAAGCCGAACATGTTGTCGGTGTCGATGCCGAACTCGGCGACCTTGGCGGCGTTGGTGGAGACGGCCACGAAGTGCTTGGAGACGGCGTCCTCGCCGAGCGCCTCGACCAGCCAGCGGCGCGCGACCCTGGCGTTGGTGAGCGTCTCCAGCGTGGTGAAGGTCTTGGAGCTGACCACGAACAGCGTGGTCGCGGGGTCGAGGCCGGCGAGGTTGCCGGTGATGTCGGCCGGGTCGATGTTGGAGACGAACCTGGCCGCGATGCCGGCGTCGGCGTAGTCGCGCAGCGCCTCGTAGGCCATGGCGGGGCCGAGGTCGGAGCCGCCGATGCCGATGTTGACGACGGTCTCGATCGGCTTGCCGGTGGCGCCCTTCCACTCCTTGGAGCGCACCCGGTCGGAGAAGGCGCTCATCTTGTCGAGCACGGCGTGCACGTCGGCCACGACGTCCTGGCCGTCCACGACCAGCTCGGCCTCGCGCGGCAGGCGCAGCGCGACGTGCAGGACGGCGCGGTCCTCGCTGACGTTGATGTGCTCGCCGGAGAACATGGCCGCGATGCGCTCGCGCAGCCCCGCCCGCTCGGCCAGCGCGGTGAGCAGGCCGACGGTCTCCTGCGTGGCGCGGTGCTTGGCGTAGTCGAGGTAGAGGTCGCCGGCGGACACCGACATGCGCCGCGCCCGGCCCGGATCCTCCGCGAACAGCTCACGCAGATGCCTGCCCGCCAGCTCCTCGTGGTGCTTGCCCAGGGCCGCCCACTCCTGGCTCTGGGTGATGTCGCCGTTCACGCGTTTCCTCCTCGCGTCGCCAAACCGATCATGCCTGGTTCCATCGTCCCGTAACTGCCTACCCCCCGCGGTTGATTCCGCGCATGGCGGAGCGGACTCTTTAGCCGCTCAGTGGGATTCGCGGCCCACGTGGTCACCGCTGGAGCCGGCGAGGAAGTCCAGGTCGGCCCCGCGGTCGGCCTGCAGGACGTGCTCGGTGTAGAGGCGCTCCCAGCCGCGCACGGGCCTGGCGTGCCCGGTCATGACCGGCTCGCGCGCGTTCAGCTCCGCGTCGGGGACGTCCACGTCCAGGCGGCGGGCCGCGACGTCGAGCACGATCGGGTCGCCGGTGCGCACCCTGGCCAGCGGCCCGCCGGCCGCGGCCTCGGGCGCGGTGTGCAGGACGACCGTGCCGTACGCGGTGCCGCTCATGCGGGCGTCGCTGATGCGCACCATGTCGCGTACGCCCTTCTCCAGCAGCTTGGCGGGCAGCGGCAGGTTGCCGACCTCCGGCATGCCGGGATAGCCCTTGGGCCCGCAGCCGCGCAGGACCAGCACCGAGGTCTCGTCCACGTCCAGGTCGGGCGAGTCGAGCCGGGCGTAGACGTCCTCGACGCTGTCGAAGACGACGGCGCGGCCGCGGTGGCGCAGCAGCTCCGGTGAGGCTGCGGCGGGCTTGATCACGGCGCCGGAGGGGGCGAGGTTGCCGCGCAGCACGGCGATGCCCGCGTCGGGCAGCAGCGGGTTCGAGCGGCGCCTGATGACGTCCTCGTCCCAGATCTCGGCGCCGTCGAGGTGCTCGACGAGCGGGCGCCCGGTGACGGTGATCGCGCCGGGGTCGAGCAGGTCCTCGACCTCCTTCAGCACGGCGGCCAGGCCGCCCGCCCTGAACAGGTCGTCCATGAGGTGACGGCCGGCCGGCTGGAGGTCCACCAGCAGCGGCACTCCGGAGCCGGTGCGGTCGAAGTCGTCCAGGCTCAGCTCGACGCCGAGCCGCCCGGCGATGGCCAGCAGGTGGACGACGGCGTTGGTGGAGCCGCCGACGGCTGCCAGGGTGACGATGGCGTTGAGGAAGGAGCCCCTGGTCATCACCTGGCTGGGGCGGCGGCCCTGCTCGACCAGCTCGACGGCCAGGCGGCCGGTCTCGTGGGAGCGTTCGAGCAGGCGGCTGTCGGGGGCGGGGGTGCCGGCGGTGCCGGGCAGGGTCATGCCGAGCGCCTCGGCCATGCAGGCCATGGTGGAGGCGGTGCCCATGGTGTTGCAGTGGCCGCGGCTGCGGATCATGGACGACTCCGACCGCAGGAACGCCTCGCGGGAGAGGGTGCCCGCGCGCACCTCCTCGCTGAGCCGCCACACGTCGGTGCCGCAGCCCAGCGGGGCGCCCCGGAAGTGGCCGGTCAGCATGGGGCCGCCGGGCACCACGACGGCGGGCAGGTCCACGGAGGCGGCCGCCATGAGCAGCGACGGGATCGTCTTGTCGCAGCCGCCGAGCAGCACCACCCCGTCGATGGGGTTGGCGCGCAGCATCTCCTCGGTGGCCATGGCGGCCAGGTTGCGCCAGAGCATGGCGGTGGGGCGCACGTTCGTCTCGCCGAGGGAGACGACGGGCAGGTTGAGCGGCACTCCCCCGGCCTCCCACACGCCGTGCATGACGCTCTGGGCCACCTCGTTCAGGTGGGAGTTGCAGGGGGTGAGGTCGGAGGCGGTGTTGGCGATGGCGATGTGCGGCTTGCCGCCCTCGAACGCCTCGGGCGGCAGGCCGCGCCGCATCCAGGCTCTGTGGATGTAGGAGTTCCGGTCGTTTCCTGCGTACCAGCGTGAACTCCTGAACTCCATGTTCGGCACCCTATCGGGGATTCATCCCGCCCTGGGGAGGAATCAGCAGGGGCATGGACCATATAGACGCGTACTGGCGGGCGGCGAACTACCTGTCCGTCGGGCAGATCTACCTGCTGGACAACCCCTTGCTCACCGAGCCGCTGCGGCCGGAGCACATCAAGCCGCGCCTGCTCGGCCACTGGGGTACGACGCCGGGCCTGAACTTCTGCTTCGCGCACCTCAACCGGGTGATCCGCGAGCGGGACCAGGACATGATCTACATCGCGGGCCCGGGTCACGGCGGCCCGGCGGCGGTGGCCCACGCGTGGCTGGAGGGGTCGTACTCCGAGCGGTATCCGGACGTGTCGCAGGACGTGGAGGGCATGCGGCGGCTGTTTCGCCAGTTCTCCTTCCCCGGCGGCGTGCCGAGCCACGTCGCGCCGGAGACCCCGGGCTCCATTCACGAGGGCGGCGAGCTGGGGTACGCGCTGGCGCACGCGTACGGGGCCGCCTTCGACAACCCCGACCTGGTCGTGGCGTGCATCATCGGCGACGGCGAGGCCGAGACCGGCCCCCTGGCCGCGAGCTGGCACTCCAACAAGTTCCTGGACCGCCGCCGCGACGGGATGGTGCTGCCCATCCTGCACCTGAACGGCTACAAGATCGCCAACCCGAC
The DNA here is from genome assembly GCF_041950525.1 of Nonomuraea sp. GTA35. Taxonomy (NCBI): domain Bacteria; kingdom Bacillati; phylum Actinomycetota; class Actinomycetes; order Streptosporangiales; family Streptosporangiaceae; genus Nonomuraea; species Nonomuraea sp. GTA35. The sequence goes on from NZ_JBGNUV010000002.1 coordinate 303,273, forward strand.
CGTCCTGGCCCGCATCCCCACCGACGAGCTGATCAAGCTGATGGAGGGGTACGGATACCGCCCCCACCTGGTCGGCGCCGATCACGAGGAGATGGCGGGCACGCTGGACACCGCGTTCGAGGAGATGGCCGCGTACAAGGCGGGCGACGCCGACCGCCTGCCGATGATCATCCTGCGCACGCCGAAGGGCTGGACCGGGCCGAAGGAGGTGGACGGGAAGCCGGTCGAGGGCACGTGGCGCGCGCACCAGGTGCCGCTGGCCACGGTCAGGGAGAACGCCGGCCACCTGGCGATGCTGGAGGAGTGGATGCGCTCGTACCGGCCGGAGGAGCTGTTCGGCTCGGACGGCAGGCCGGTCGAGGACGTGCTCGCCACGGTGCCGCGCGGCGAGCGCAGAATGAGCGCCAACCCGCACACCAACGGCGGTGAGCTGCTGGAGCCGCTGCGGCTGCCGGACTTCCGCCGGCTCGCGGTGGAGGTCAAGGCGCCGGCCGAGCAGGCGAGCGAGCCGACGCGGGTGCTGGGCGGGTTCCTGCGGGACGTGATCGCCGCCAACCCCCGGACGTTCCGGCTGATGGGGCCGGACGAGACGGCCTCGAACCGGCTGTCGGAGGTGTTCGAGGTCACCGACAGGGCCTGGGACGCCGAGATCCTGCCGACGGACGAGAACCTGGGCGCGGGCGGCCGGGTCATGGAGGTGCTGAGCGAGCACCTGTGCCAGGGCTGGCTGGAGGGCTACCTGCTGACCGGGCGGCACGGGCTGTTCAACTGCTACGAGGCGTTCATCCACATCGTGGACGCCATGTTCAACCAGCACGCCAAGTGGCTGGAGTCGTCGCAGAAGATCCCGTGGCGGCGGCCGGTGGCGTCGCTGACGTACCTGCTGTCGTCGCACGTGTGGCGGCAGGACCACAACGGGTTCAGCCACCAGGACCCGGGCTTCCTCGACGTGGTGGTGAACAAGAAGGCCTCGGTGGTGCGGGTCTACCTGCCGCCGGACGCGAACACGCTGCTGTCGGTGGGCGACCACTGCCTGCGCTCCAGGGACTACGTGAACGTGATCGTGGCCGGCAAGCAGCCGGTGCTCGACCTGTTCACGATGGACGAGGCCATCGCGCACAACACGCGCGGGCTCGGCATCCTGCCGTGGGCCTCCACCGACGAGGGCACCGAGCCGGACGTGGTGCTGGCCTGCGCCGGGGACGTGCCGACCCTGGAGACGCTGGCCGCCGCCGCGCTGCTGCGCGAGCACCTGCCCGAGCTGAAGGTCCGCGTCGTGAACGTGGTCGACCTGATGCGGCTGCAACCGCCGTCCGAGCATCCGCACGGCATGCCGGACGCCGAGTTCGACACGCTGTTCACCACGGACAGGCCGATCGTCTTCAACTTCCACGGCTACCCGTCGCTCATCCACCAGCTCACCTACCGGCGGCACGGCCACGCCAACATCCACGTGCGCGGCTACAAGGAGGAGGGCACCACGACGACGCCGTTCGACATGTGCATGCTCAACGACATCGACCGCTTCCACCTGGTCATGGACGTGATCGACCGCGTTCCCGGGCTCGGCAGCAAGGCCGCGCACCTGCGCCAGCGCATGAGCGACGAGCGGCTGCGCGCCCGCGCGTACACGCGGGACCACGGGGAGGACCCCGCCGACATCAGGTCGTGGACCTGGCCGGGCACGTCCTGAACACCGGCCGGGGCCCGGGCGGCCGGCTAGGCCCGGGGCACGGCGGGAACCCAGAACTCCACCGTCGTGCCCGCGCCAGGCGGGCCGTCGATGGTCCACCAGCCGCCCGCCGCCTCGGCACGCTCGCGCATCTCGACCAGCCCGTAGTGCATCGCCTCGCCGTCCTTCGAGGTCAGGCCGGCGCCGTCGTCCCTGACGCGGACGTGCACGCCCCGGCCGAGCGAGACCAGCTCCACGCTGACCCGGCCGGCCCCGGCGTGCTTGCGCACGTTCGTCAGCGCCTCCTGGCAGATGCGGTAGACGGTCACCACGGCCTCGTACGGCGGCTCGGCGTCCAGGCGGTGACTCAGGTCGAAGGCCACGCCGCCGCCCTGCATCGTCTCCCGCAGGTAGGCGTCCAGGCTGGCCACCAGGCCGTCGCCCGGCGGGTGCAGGTCGAAGGCCAGCTCGCGCAGGCGGCGCACGGCGGCGTCCACGGCGTCGTGGAGCGCCCCCACCGCGCCGGCGTGCTCCTCGGGCAGCTCCTGCTGCCACATCCGCAGCCGCATGCCGACGCCGACCATGGCCTGGATCGTGTCGTCGTGCACGTCGGAGGCGATGCGCCTGCGCTCCCGCTCCTGCGCCTGCACCAGGCGGGACAGCAGCATGCCGCGCTCGTCCAGGGCTCTGGCCATGCTGCGCCGCTCGGTCAGGTCGCGCGTCACCTTGCCGAAACCGCGCAGGTCGCCGCTCTCGTCGAACAGGGCGGTGATGACCACGCTGGCCCAGAAGCGGGTGCCGTCCTTGCGCACCCGCCAGCCCTCCTCCTCCCACCGGCCTTCGGTGGCGGCCTCCTGCAGGCCCCTGGCGGGTTTGCCCTCCGCCACGGCCTCAGGCGGGTAGAAAACGGAGAAGTGGGTGCCGATGATCTCCTCGGCGGTGTATCCCTTGATACGTTCGGCCCCGATGTTCCAGCTCACGATCACGCCGCGAGGATCGAGCATGAAGATGGCGTAGTCACGGATGCTCTGGACGAGCAGCCGCATATCCTCCTGCGATTGGTCATGCGCGGGCATACCGCAGCCTTGCACGACATGACCGTAGCGCCAAACCCGATCAGAGCGATCGAGTCCGGCTCCTGCCTCGTCAAGCCCCTTGCGACCTTTTCACGCCTCTTCAGGCCTGTTCAGGCTTCGGAGGGGCTCGCCTGCACCGGAGCGAACCGCGCGGCCAGCTCGCACCACACCACCTTGCCGCTCTCGCCGGGCGAGATGCCCCAGCCGGTGGACAGCAGCCTGACGACGTGCAGCCCCCAGCCGCTCACCGGGCCGGGCTCGCGGGTCTCCGGGAGCGCCACCCCGGTGTCGCCCACCTCGATCCGCACCCGTGACGTGCTCGCTCTCACCCTCAGCACCGGCGGGCCGTCTCCATGGACGAGCGCGTTCGTCACCAATTCGGAGACCACCAGCAGGACGTCCTCGTGACGCCCCTGATAGCCGCTCTCCCGTAGGACCGTTCCCGCCAGGCGGCGTGCCACCGTGATGCTGCCCATCTCCTCCGGCAGATGAGTGTCCACCTGGTAACGCTCGGCCTCCTCACTTTCCACGCATCTACTCTCGGGGAGCCGCGTGGCTGGTCACGAGACGCAAGCGCTCCAGGCCACCTGGTGCACCTGTGGGACCTGGACTAGTGCAAATACGTCAATCCAACAGCCCGTCCCTCCGGGCCAGCGCCACCGCCTCCAGCTTGGAGCGGGCGCCCAGCTTCTCCAGCACGTGCTGGACGTGGTTGCGCGCCGTGTTGCGGGCCACGCCCAGACGGTCGCTGATCTCGTACGTGCTGGCGCCCTCGGCCAGGAGCAGCAGAGTCTCGCGCTCGCGGGCGGTCAGCGCGGACCCCATGTGCCCGGCGCGGCCGGTCAGCCGGTCGAGCACGCCGGGCAGCAGCCCGGGCGCGAACACCACGCCCCCGGCGGCCACCTCCCGCACGGCCGACTCCAGCTCGCCCAGCCGCGACGACTTCACCACCAGCCCGGCCCCTCCGGCCGCCACCACCCGGGCGGCCACGGACGCGGTCGCCTCCCCGGTCAGCACGAGCACCCGCGCCTTGGGCGCCACCGCCGCCAGCCGCCCGATCGCGGCCACGCCGTCGCCGTCGGGCAGCCTGCGGTCGAGCACCACGACGTCGGGCTGGCACCTGCCGGTGTCGGCCAGCGCGGCCGCGACGGTGCCCGACTGGGCGACCACCTCGATGTCGGGCGCCCTGCCCAGGGCCAGGCCGATGGCCTCCGCGACCATGGCGTGATCTTCCACGAGAACCAGCCGGATCGGAGGGGCGGTCGGCATGGTGCGTTGTCCCTTGTGGTGTTGCCTGCTTGCCGGAGGGTGCCTGCGCCGCGACCTCACCGGTCCGGGCAGCCAGGGGCAGTCTTGCACGTATGCGACTCCCCTCGCAGGGGAGCATGGCACGCCGGTCGCGTCCGAGGCGTCCGGGAGTGAAGTGCCGCAAGTGTCCGGCCGGGGCCGTCCGGAGCGGCCGGCCCGCCCGATCCGGGGCCCGGCGGAACGGGCGGGGCGAGGGGTGTGCCGTGCGGATCGAAGATGCAGCATGGCGGGCAATTGACCCAGAACAGACCGGGGTATGACGTTGGTAGGGTTATCCGGAAATGTGCGGATTGGGACGGGTGGGATAGGTGGAGGTCGAACAAACAGCACTGCCGGGTATCGGGCTACGACACGATTTCACCACCCGAAAAGGACAACGGGTAGGCGTCGTGTCCCACCGCACCGGCCGCCGGGACCTGGTCATCTACGACAAGGAAGACCCCGACGCCGTCTGCCAGACGGTCAAGCTCAACGACGAGGAGGCCGACGCCCTCGCCGAGCTCCTGGGCGCCCCTCGGATCGTGGCCCGGCTCAACCAGCTGCACCAGCAGGTCGAGGGGCTGGTCAGCGTGCAGCTCCCGATCCCGGCCGGCTCCCCCTACGCGGGCCGCCCCATGGGTGACGCCCGCGTGCGGACCCGTACGAGCGCCTCCATCGTCGCGGTGGTGCGCAGCGGCCAGGTGTTCGCCAGCCCCGGGCCCGACTTCCTCTTCAGCGCCGGCGACATCGTGGTCGTCGTGGGCGGCGAGGAGAGCACCGCAGAGGTCGCCGACATCCTGGCGAACGGGTAGGGCCGCGGGTGCACCATACCGCGATCATTTTCCTCGAGTTCGGTGCTGTCCTTCTTGGCCTGGGGATCCTGGGCGCGCTGGCGCTGCGCGTGGGCATCTCCCCCATCCCGCTCTACCTGATCGCCGGCCTGGCCTTCGGCACCGGCGGCGTGCTTCCGCTGGCCACCAGCACGGACTTCCTCGAGATCGGCTCCGAGCTGGGCGTGATCCTGCTGCTGCTCACGCTCGGCCTCGAATACAACGCCGACGAGCTGGTCACGAGCCTGACGGGCAACGCCCGCGCGGGCATCGTGGACCTGGTGCTCAACGCCGCCCCCGGCGCCATCTGCGCGTTACTGCTCGGGTGGGGCCCCGTCGCGGCCGTGGCGATGGCGGGCGTCACCTACGCCACCTCGTCCGGCATCACCGCCAAGGTGCTGTCCGACCTGGGGTGGCTCGGTAACAGGGAGACGCCGACGGTCCTGTCGCTGCTGGTGTTCGAGGACCTGACGATGGCGGTCTACCTGCCGGTCCTGACCACCCTGCTGGCCGGGCTCAGCTTCGTGCAGGGGGCGGTCTCGGTGGGCATCGCGCTGCTGACGGTGAGCGTGGTGCTGGTCGTGGCACTGCGGTTCGGGCGGGTCATCGAGGCGTTCGTGCGCAGCCCGAACTCCGAGGTGCTGCTGCTCAAGGTGGTCGGGCTGGCCCTGCTGGTGGCCGGTCTGGCGCAGCAGCTGCAGGTCTCGGCGGCGGTGGGCGCGTTCCTGGTGGGCATCGCGCTGTCGGGCCAGCTCGCCGAGGACGCGCACGCGTTGCTGGCGCCGCTGCGCGACCTGTTCGCGGCGGTGTTCTTCGTCTTCTTCGGCCTGCAGACCGACCCTGCGAAGATCCTGCCGGTGGCCGGGCTGGCCGCGCTGCTGGCCCTGGTCAGCATGATCACCAAGCTGCTGACCGGCATGTACGCGGCCAGGCGCGCGGGCATCGCCAAGGCGGGCCAGGCGCGGGCGGGCATCGCGCTCATCCCGCGCGGCGAGTTCAACATCGTCATCGCGGGCCTGGCGGTGGGCGCGGGCGTGCATCCCGACCTGGGCGCGCTGGCGGCGGCGTACGTGCTCATCCTGGCGGCGTTCGGCCCGCTGGCGGCCAAGCTGGTGCAGCCCTTCATCACCGCCATCGCCAAGCGTGCCGCCTAGGGGGCGGCCGGATCCGCTAGTTTGTTCGCATGGCAGAGCGCAGGCACGGAATCCAGGCGCCCCCTACGGAGACCACGATCAGGTCCGCCGACTGGGACGGCCGCGAGATCGACGGCGAGAGCCACCACCGGGTCCTGTTCCAGGACGTGGACATGACCGAGCTGGTCGACCACGGCTCCTCGTTCGAGGAGTGCCAGTTCAGGAACGTGCGGTTCAACGTGTCCGTGCACGAGGACGCGCGCTTCGTCAACTGCACGTTCTCGCGCTGCTCGTTCTTCGACGCCACCTTCAGCGGCTGCAAGCTGACGGGCAGCATGTTCGACGGCTGCACGTTCGGGCTGCTGAAGGTGACGGGCGGCGACTGGTCGTACGTCGGGCTGCCCGGCGCCGACCTGCGCGGCAGCGCCTTCCACGGCACCCGGCTGCGCGAGGCCGACCTGACCGGGGCCCGGCTGGAGGGCGCCGAGCTGCGGCGGGCCGACCTGTCGGGGGCGTGGCTGCACGGGGCCGACCTGACGAGATGCGACCTGCGGGGCAGCGATCTGAGCACGCTCGACCCGCGCGAGGTGACGCTCAAGGACGCGGTCATCGACGCGTTCCAGGCGACGGTGGTGGCGGGCGCGCTGGGCTTCGACGTGCGGGAGTGACGGCACCGCGAGCGTGCCCGGCCTCGACGCGCGGGAACGACGGCAACGCGGGCATGCTCGGCTCCGACACGCGGGAGCGACGGCAACGCGGGCACGCCCGGCCTCGACGTACAGGATGGACGACCTCGCAGGTTCGCGGAGGGGTGCGATTGCAGCAGGATGTGCGTGTGCCGAACGCCGAACTCACCGCCGCCGAGCAGGCCGTGGCCGCCGCCGTCCGCCGCGGTCACGACGTGGACCTGCGCTCCGGCGATCCCGCCCGCGACTGCCCCGACAACGCCGCCGCCTGGGGCGCCGACCGCACCGTACGGGCGGAGGTGCTGGCGGAGCTGCTGCTCGGCGAGTACACCGACCCGTCCGACAAGCCGGCCCTGCGCCTGTCGGGGGCCCGCATCACCGGCCTGTTACACCTGGCGTTCGGCGAGATCGACCTGCCGGTCACGTTCCGCGACTGCGCCTTCGACGAGACCCCCGACCTGTACCAGGCCCGCACCCGCTTCCTCAGCTTCGCCGGCTCCACCCTGCCCGGCCTGATCGCCTCCAACCTCCAGGTCGAGGGCGACCTGCGGCTCACCGGCTGCCACGTCACCGGTGAGCTGCGCCTGCGCAGCGCCCGCGTCAGCAGCAACTTCTCGCTGAACGGCGCGCGCCTGGAGCCCGCCGCCGGCGCCGCGCTCACCGCCGAGCACCTCGACGTCGGCAGCAACCTGCTGGCCCGCGACGGCTTCACCTGCGACGGCGAGATCATCCTCACCGCGGCCCGGATCGGCGCCGCGGTGAACCTCGAAGGCGCCCGCCTGCGGGCCCCGGGCGGCCTGGCGTTCGGCGGGTCGAACCTGGTCGTCCAGGTGGGCCTGTTCGCGCGGGAGGTGCACGCGGAGGGCGAGTTCTCGCTGCGGTTCGCCCGCGTCTCCGGCCCGCTCACCCTGCGGCGCTCGGTGCTGCGCAACCCGGGCGGCCTGGCCCTGCACGGCGGCGGGCTGAACGCCGAGAGCGGCCTGTACCTGTCGCTGATCGAGACCGAGGGCACCGTCTGGCTGGAGGGCGCCGCCGTCGGCCGCGCGCTCAACCTGGACGGCGCGTGCCTGCGCGCCCCCGGCGGCGTGGCCCTGCGGGGCGACCGTATCGCCGTGGACGGCGCGCTGCTGGCCCGCGAGGGCATGTCGGCCGAGGGGGAGATCAGCCTGACCGACTCCTCGGTGACCGGCCCCGCGCACTTCAAGGGCGCCACGCTGGTCAACCCCGGCGGGACGGCCCTGTCGGCGAACGGCATCACGGTCGGCAAGGTGCTCAACCTGTGCGAGGGCTTCTCGGCGCGCGGCCGGATCCGGCTGACGTACGCGCAGGTCGGCAGCCGCCTGTGCTTCGACGACGCCACGCTGGAGGCGCCGGGCGGCAAGGCGCTCACCTGCCGCCGGCTGGAGGCGCGGGAGCTGGCGATGCGGACGGCCACGCCGGTGCGGGGCGCGGTCGACCTGCGGCACGCCCGCATCGGGGTGCTGCAGGACGACGCCGCGGTGTGGCCGGACGAGCTGTGCATGGACGGGCTGTCGTACGAGGTGCTGGAGCCCATGCTGCCGGCCGCCGAGCGGCTGGGCTGGCTGCGCCGGGACCCTGACGGTTACCTGCCGAACGCCTACGAGCAGCTCGCCGCGATGTACCGGCGGCTGGGCAGCGAGGCCGACGCCCGCGACACGCTCCTGGCCGGGCAGCAGCAGCGCCGCGACACTCTGCCGGGCTACGCCAGGTTCTGGGGGCTGCTGCAGGACGTCACCGTAGGGTACGGCTTCCGCCCGCTGCGGGCGGCCGGCTGGCTGGTGGCGCTGCTGGCGGTGGGCACCGTGGTGTTCGGGATGGCCGAGCCGCCGCCGTTGAAGCGCGGGGAGGCGCCGGAGTTCGACCCGTTCGTCTACAGCCTCGACCTGCTGCTGCCGATCATCGACTTCGGGCAGGAGAAGGCGTTCAACCCCGGCGGGGGCACGCAGTGGCTGGCGTACGGGCTGATCGCGGCGGGCTGGGTGCTGGCCACGACGATCGCCGCCGGGCTGACGCGCACGCTACGGCGCGCCTGAGCCGATCACCGGCGGCCTGACGCGCACCCTGCGGCGCGCCCGAGCCGATCGCCGCCGGGCGGCACGTACGCCGCACCGGGCCGATCGCCGCCGGACGCGACCGCTCCCCCTCTGCGCGGGCACGCTCAGAGCAGCAGGTTGATGACGACCGTCAGCACCACCGACAGGACCAGCGATATGAGGATCATCGCCAGGCAGCCCATCCAGCCGCCCAGCGGTCTGACCTCCCAGTTCCCCCGCCTCATGCCGGTCCGCTACCCGGGCGGGCGCCGCTCAAGCAGCGGGCTCAGGCGCTGACCGCGCGCAGGGCCCCCGGATGGCGGCCGGTGAGACGGTCGAGGGCGGCCGCGGTCTCGGCGTCGGCCGGCAGGTAGACGAGGATCCGCTGGTCGTCGCCGAGCAGGTCGAGCGGCTCCCTGGCCAGCCGCAGCTCACCGGCCCGCGGGTGCGCCATGCGCTGCACGGGCGCCATGCGCGGCGGCCCGGCGGCGGCGGCCAGGCGCCCGGTGAACGCCTCGCCCGCCGCGAACGAGAGCACGTCGACCAGCTCCCCCGCCCACGGGTCGTCGGGCCCGGCCTCGTACTTGAGCGCGGTGGCCTGCTCGTCGGCCACCTTGTCCCAGTCGGGGAAGGCGATCCTGGCCCGCACGTCGGCGAACACGTACCGGGTCAGGCTCGGCGGCTCGTCGTCCAGCAGCCCGATGGGGCCGAAGAGCCGCTCGAACCCGGTGGTGCGGGCGATCACCTCGCCCAGCCGGTTGAACAGCGCGGCGGGCGCGGGCTCCAGCCGTTCCAGCAGCGCGCGCACGGCCGGGCGCACGGTGCGGGCGGGCGCCTGCGAGGCGGCCGGGCACAGCGCGATGCCGCCGCTGGTCACCTTGGCCAGGTGGCGCAGGTGGATGCGCTCGTCGGGCGTCATGCGCAGGGCGTCGGCCAGCGACACCAGCACCTGCACCGACGGGTTGCGGTCGCGGCCCTGCTCCAGCCTGGTCAGGTACTCGACGCTCACCCCCGCCACCGTGGCCAGCTCCGACCTGCGCAGGCCGGGTGTGCGCCGCCGGCCGCCGTCGGGCAGGCCGACGTCGGCCGGCTTGAGTGCTTCGCGGCGGGCGCGCAGGTAGGCGCCGAGCTCGTTCTCGCTCACGGCCCGAGTCTACGGATCGTGCCCGCGCTTATCGTGGCCCTGCCGGGGCCAGTCTGACGGCGGCCTTCCTCGGCGCGCGGCGGGGCGGCAAGGTTGGTGCCCATGACGCAGATGACATTGGCGGTGATCACGGGCAGCGTCCGCGAAGGACGGTTCGGCCCCACGGTCACCCGGTGGTTCACGGAGCAGGCGAGCGCGCACGGGCTGTTCGGCCTGGACGTCATCGACCTGGCCGGCACTCCGCTGCCGGCCGAGCTGCCGTCCTCCTTCGAGGCGCTGGCCGACGTGGACGGGCGCGCTCCCGAGCTGCGGCGGCTGGCCGGGCGGCTGGCGGCGGCCGACGCGTTCGCCGTGGTGACACCCGAGTACAACCACAGCTTCCCCGCCTCGATCAAGCACGCCATCGACTGGCATCCGACGCAGTGGCAGGCCAAGCCCGTCGCGCTCGTCTCGTACGGCGGCTACGGCGGCGGGCTGCGCGCCGCGGAGCACCTGCGGCAGGTCTTCAACGAGATGCACGCGGTGACGATCCGCGACTGGATCAGCTTCGACCAGCACTGGACGCGCTTCGACGCCGACGGCCGGCTGACCCGCGACCCCGAGGGCGCGCAGGCCGCCGCCAAGGTGCTGCTCGACCGGCTCGGCTGGTGGAGCGGCGCGCTGCGCCAGGCCAGGCTGGCCGTTCCCTACCAGGCGGCGGCATGATGCGGTACCGGCTGCTGGGCCGTACGGGGCTGCGGGTCTCGGAGCTGTTCCTCGGCGCGATGACCTACCGCGAGGTCTCGCCCGAGGTGCGGCGCGTCTTCGACCTGTACGCCGAGTCGGGCGGCAACGTCGTGGACACGGCCTCGATGTACGGCGAGAGCGAGAGCGTGGTCGGCGAGCTCCTCCAGGGCCACCGTGACCGCTTCGTCCTGGCCACGAAGTACACGCCCACCCGTGACCGCACCGACCTCAACGCCGCCGGCAACCACCGCAAGAACCTCGTCCTGTCGCTGGAGCAGAGCCTGCGGCGGCTGCGTACCGACTACATCGACCTGTTCTGGGTGCACGTGTGGGACCGGCACACCCCGATCGAGGAGACGATGCGGGCGCTGGACGACGTGGTCCGGTCGGGGAAGGTGCTCTACGTGGGCATCTCCGACGCGCCGGCGTGGGTGGTGAGCCGGGCCGACATGCTGGCGGAGTGGCGGGGGTGGACGCCGTTCGCGGGGCTGCAGGTGCCGTACAGCCTGCTCAAGCGCGACATCGAGCGGGAGCTGCTGCCGATGGCGCGGGCGCTCGGCATCAGCGTGGCGGCGTGGGGGGTGCTCGCGCACGGCGTGCTGTCCGGCCGGTACGCCGAGCCGGGGGCGGCGGCCTCGCGCGTGTCCCCCGAGTCGATCAGCGAGCGGGACCGGGCCGGGGTCCGCGCCGTGCTGGAGGTGGCGGGCGAGCTGGGCGTCACGGCCTCGCAGGTCGCGATCGCCTGGGCGCTGCGGCGCGGCGTGCATCCGATCCTCGGGACGAGCAGCGCCGAGCAGCTCAAGGACAACCTGGGGGCCTCGGACGCGGCCAGGGCGCTGCCGGAGGAGGCGATGCGGCGGCTGGAGTCGGCGGTGGAGTTCGAGCTGGGCTTCCCCGGCGACTTCGTCGGCGAGGTGGACCGCAGCCCGGACATCTACGGCGACGCCCTCCCCCGCCTCGACGGCCGCTGACCCCGGCCCTCTCTGTCCCGCCCGGGGTCAGCAGAGGGCCATGGCCGTCTGCCACAGGCCCGGCAGTGCCGCGAGGACCCGGTCGCCGCGGCGCCGCCGGGCGGTGAACGTCTCCGCCCCCAGGTCGGCCAGCAGCTCGTGGAACTCGTCCGCGTACTCCGGGGAGAGCCCGGCCGCCGCCCGCTTGGCCAGGCATCGCGCGTACGTGGCCACCAGCCAGAAGACCGCCTCCCTGTGCAGGCCGCGCTCGATGAGCTCCATGCTGCCGTCGATCGCGGCCGGCCGGGCGGCGGGGGAGATGTCGGAGTCGAACCGGTAGCCGGGGGCCCGCACCGAGGCGGTCGCGTCGAACGCCTTGGCCAGCGCCGCCAGGTGCCGCCGTACCCGGCCGGCGTCGAGGCGGGCGCAGCCGAGCAGGTCGAGCAGGTGCTCGTGGAAGTCGAGCCGGCCGTGCTCGGCGAGCAGCTCGCGGACGGCCGCGTACCGGCGGCGGACGGTGGGGTTGCGCAACCCGGCCACGAGCAGCACGTGCGCGGTCACCCCCGTGCCGAACAGCCAGGCGGCGACCTGGTCGGGCAGCGGCGCGGACTCGTCCATGCCGTTGATCCACCCCCGCACCCGGTCCATGGCGTTGGTGCAGCGGGCGAGGATCCAGGGGCGTTCGGCGAAGTCGCGGGAGACGACCTGCTGGAGCTCGGTCAGCTGCCCGGACGGGTCGGCCAGCACGCACGGCAGGTGGAAGCTGCCCGCCAGGTGGTAGTCGCTCAGCACCTCGTGCGAGGAGCCGAGGGGAGCCGTGGAGGAGACCTCCAGCAGCACCCCCTTATACGGAAATTTCCCGATGTGCCCGATGCGATCGGCCGGCTCCGCGACCACCATGACGTCCACGTCGGACGTGGGCGCCAGCTCCTCCCCCGGGTCGGCCCACAACGCCGACCCGGTCAGGAACGCCCCGCGGAACCCGGGCAACCCGGCGCCCTCTTCCCGCACCCACTCCCGCGCGACCTGCCTGGCCTGCTCAATCCGCATCCACTTCCTCCCGATCGGGCCTCCGGCGCGAGCTCCTGAACAGCACGAACGCGCCCAGCACCACCAGCACCGCCAGCGCGCCCCAGATCCAGCCGGGAACCCCGGCCGGCTCCGCGGCCGCCGCGGAAGGCTGCGCCGCCCCCGTGCCGGGAGCCGCGCTGGACGGTGTGACCGCCGCCGAACCGGCGGGCGAGGCCGATGCCGATGCCGAAGATGATCCTTTCACGCTGAAGGGAATTTCGCCCTCAATGGGATGTCCGTCGGAGGAAACGACACGCCAGGCGATCACGTACGAGCCGGGCGCGGGCGGCTCCGGCACGTCGGCGGACACCAGCGGCCCGTCGAGCCGAGGCTTGCCGAGCGCGACCTCCTTGCCGGTGGCGTCGTGCAGCACGACGAACGGGAACTTCACGCTCGCGCTGTACTCGAGCTCGATCTCCTCGGCCGAGGAGACCTCCGCGTTCTTGGCCGGCGAGCTGCGCTTGAGCGTGTCGTGGGCAAAGGCGGGCGAAGCGGGCAGAGTGAGCAGCAGGGCGCAGGCGAGCGCGGCTGTTGCGGCCTTGCGGAAAAGTGCCATGACGGGTCTCCAGAATGATTGTCCGGACGACCGCGCCCGTGGCGCCGGACGTCCGGACACAGGCAAGGGCGAAGGGAACGGCGGGCGTCGAAGCCGCCCAGAAGGGCAACGGCACCGCCCGAAGGGCGACGGCGCCGCTCAACGGGCCACGACGCCGCTCGAAGGGCCCTGGTGATGCCGGCCGTAGCGCGACAGCGACGCCGGCAGGGCGTCAGTGACGCGCCGCCGAGGGTGGCCCTCGCCTGCTGATCGTGCCGGAGACCGTCCGGCCGGTGCCCGTGGGAGCGCCGGGCGTCAGCGGCCGCCACCTGAGGGGCGGCACCCCGGCCCCCTCCTCCACGGGAGCGGTGACGAGCAGCCGGACGGCCGGGCGCGGCGCCCCGTACAGGCGGATCATCAGCCACAGCGCGCTCTCACCGCGATGCAGCCACCACGCCGTCAGCCCCGCCAAAACGAGGTGGACCAGCACCATGCCGGGCGCGGGATGCCCATGCGCGGGATCGAGCGCAGGGCCGGGCGCGAGCCGTTCGAAGAGCTGGTGCAGCACCGTCTGGGTGAAGACGGTCGCGGCGAGCACGGCCGCGAGCCCGCGCTCGCGCCCGTCGATCAGGTACGCGAGACCGAGCGCGGCCAGCACCCCGGCCAGGTAGCCGCCGAACGGCACGAGACCCCCGCCGCCCAGCGCGTGCCCGCCCGCCGACACGGCGCCGCAGACCGTCGCGAACACGACGGCCCGCGACAGCCTCAGCCCCGCGGACGCCACCGGCGACACCACCGGGGACGCCGCTGCTGGCGCCCCCGACGCTGCCGGGCGCGGCGCGAAAGACGACGGGGTGGACACAGCCGACATCTTTTCACAAGGTTCCCGGCCCGCCGAGGTTCGAAGGGCGCGTGTGAGGGCAGCGGACTTCGATGGACATCGCCACGAGCGCCGGCCAGGACCTGGAACGAACGGTCCGCCGGGAGCTGATGGACGCGGGCTTCACCGTCGAGCCGTCGCTGATGTCCGCCGACGGCGGGCTCGGAGTCTGGCACGACCCCACACGCGGGGTGATCGTCACCTGGGGTACCTCAGCCGACCAGCTCGTCCGGCACGCGACCATCCGCTTCGCGGTCCTGCTCGCGCTGCGGACGGTCCTGGTCGAGGCGGGCCATCAGGTCAAGGAGGACTTCAACGGTCTGGAGCTGGTCGTCACGGCCTGACCTCGCGCAGCGGCCGGCCCACCTCGTGCAGGTGGCGCAGGGCCTGCCCCCATGACTCCAGCAGGCCGCACTCGACGTAGTCGACGCCGAGCGAGGCGCAGTAGTCGCGCACGATGGGCTGCGCCCTGCGCAGGTTCGCGGTGGGCATGCTGGGGAACAGGTGGTGCTCGATCTGGAAGTTCAGGCCGCCGAGCGCGGTGTTGACCAGGCGCCCGCCGCGCACGTTGCGGGAGGTGAGCACCTGCTTGCGCAGGAAGTCCAGCTCGTCCTCGGCGGTGAGCACCGGCATGCCCTTGTGGTTGGGCGCGAACGTGCAGCCGAGGTAGACGCCGTAGCAGGCCTGGTGCACGGCCAGGAACAGCAGCGCCATGGGCAGCGGCAGCACGACGAACACCGCCGCCAGGTACGCCACCACGTGCGCGGCCAGCAGCGCGCCCTCGATCCCCCGGTTCTTCAGCGACGGGCGGCGCAGCGCGCGGAAGCTCGACACCTTGAGGTTCACGCCTTCGAGCGTGAGCAGGGGGAAGAACAGGAACGCCTGCCAGCGCCCCATGAACCTGGGTAGCCCCCGGCTGGCCTCGGCCTGCCGCTGCGACCAGATGAGGACGTCGGGCGATACGTCGGGGTCGTGCTCCTCGTGGTTGGGGTTGGCGTGGTGGCGGGTGTGCTTGTCCATCCACCAGCCGTAGCTGAGCCCGACGGCCAGGTTGCCCACGATCAGCCCGGCGATCCTGCTGACGCGCCGGGAGCGGGAGATCTGCCCGTGCGCCAGGTCGTGGGCCAGCAGCGTGACCTGGGCGAAGGCCACCGCCATCAGCACCGCGACGCCGAGCTGCCACCAGGAGTCGCCGACCGCGGCGAACAGTGCCCACGTGCCTCCGAACAGGGCGGCCACCAGGCCG
This sequence comes from Nonomuraea sp. GTA35, assembly GCF_041950525.1. Taxonomy (NCBI): domain Bacteria; kingdom Bacillati; phylum Actinomycetota; class Actinomycetes; order Streptosporangiales; family Streptosporangiaceae; genus Nonomuraea; species Nonomuraea sp. GTA35. The sequence goes on from NZ_JBGNUV010000002.1 coordinate 318,563, forward strand.
ATCCGCATGGCGTAGTAGCCGGGCCGTTTGTCGAGCAGCCCGGCTTCGGCGATGCGCCGCGAGAGCCGAGCGAAGTCGCTCCCCCGTTGCGCTCCTCGCTGTTCCGGGGCCGGGTAGGAGGTCTCTGCCACAGTCACGTTTCGTCTCCGATGCCGAGGAGGGGATGATCCCTTCTCAGCATCGCGGGAAACGGCGGCCTCGCGAACCCCGCTGTCACCCTTCCTCGCGGTAGTGCACGCCCTACCAACCGCTGCCGCGGCGGGGTGGTGCACGCCCTACCGACCGCTGCCGCGCAGTGGCGTCCCCGCCGCCTGGGGGTCGGGCCGGCCCATCGCACTCAGCGTGGCACTGGACGACGGCTCTCACCTGGTGGGGAATGGCGGGCGGCGGGGGCGCCGGCTCAGGCGAGTTGCAGGGCGGGCATCGGCCCTGGCGCCGCGGCCTCGCCGTGGACGTGCAACTCCGGGCGGAAGGCCGCCAGGTACGCCTCGCGGTCGCGGAAGGTCGCGGCCAGCGCGTCACCGTAGTCGATGAGCTGCCGGTGGGCGTGCCTGCGCGGCTCGTACCGGGCGTGGAGCAGCCGGTCGAGCAGCGTCACGTCGTCGCCTGCCGCGCAGATGACGTCCGCCAGGATCTCGGCGTCGTGCAGCGTGTAGCTCATGCCCATGCCGGTCATCGGGTGGCAGGCGAAGGCCGCCGAGCCGAGCAGGGCGGCGTTGCCCTTGTGGTACGCCTCCACGCGCAGCGACGACACCTTGATCCGCTGCCAGGTGGCGGGCTGCAGGAAGTTGAACGCGTCCGAGCTCTCGGTCACGAACTTCTTCAGCTCGTCGAGCAGCGCGGGGATGCCGTCCTGGAAGATCTCCTTGTCGTCCTCGGGCGGTAGGCCGACGAACACGCGGGCCTCGTCCCTGTTGATCGGATAGAGGTAGGTGAGCCAGCCCTCGGAGCTGAAGTAGAGCCGGTTGAGCTGGGCGACGCTGGCGCTCAGCGGAACGGTCGCCACCCTCATGAGCAGCCGCTCGTACGGCACCGTCCGCTGCTCGATGCCCAGCGCCTGGCGCACGGCGGACTTGGTGCCGTCGGCGCCGATCACCACCCCGGCCCGCAACCGCCGCCCGTCGTGGAGCATGAGCTCGTCAACGCGGTCCTCGCCCACCGCGATGTCGGCGATGCTGGCGTCGAACCAGAACTCGACGCCCTGCATCGCGCAGGAGGTGTAGATGAGCTCGACCAGTTCCCGGTAGGGACGGATGAGGAAGCCGCCGTCGGGGAAGCGGCACTCCTTGATGGGGTCGCCGTCGTGGTAGTAGCGGATGATGTCGCGTCGCAGGCCATGGCGTTCGACGAGGTCGGTCAGCCCGTGCCGGGCCAGCACCCGCAAGCCGGGGGGCTTGAGGAAGTCGGCGCCCGCGCTCGGGACGGAGGGTCCCTGCTCGATGACGACGACGTGCAGGCCGCGGCGGCCCAGCAGCAAGGCCAGGAAGCAGCCGCCGAGCCCGGCGCCGACGATGGCTACGTCGCAGGATGTGGTTGCCATGACGAGAGCCCTTCTGAATGGTTGAACTAGTTCGTGTGCCCGCGGGTGCCGGCGAGGGGGCCGGGTTCGGCCGTTCGCGGCCGCGGGACCGGGTCCATGTAGGGGTCTGCGGGGGGTGTGCGGGTCTCGACTGGCAGCAGCGCGTCGGCCTCCGCCGCCACGGTGGCGAGGGTCATGCGCAGCTCGAGCAGCAGCCGGCGGGGCACCTTGACCATGACGTCGTCCGGGTCCGGCCGCAGCCGGGTGATCTTGGTCAGGGCCAGCGCTCCGATCAGCACAGAGATGGCCACGCACAGGGCGAGTGCGCCGGCCAGGCCCGCGAAGGGGCCGGTCATGAACGGGTGGTCGATCACGACGGACACGACGGCGATGCCGACGGCGCCGCCGACCATGCGGGCCATGGTGGCCGCGCCGACGGCGGAGGCGTACTGGTGGGGGCGGGCGGCCAGGGTGGTGGCGACGGAGGTGCCGGGCGCGAGCGCGCCGACCCCCACGCCGACCACGACGCTGGCGACCAGGCCCCACACGGTGGGTCCCGCCTGCGTCAGCACGAGCACGCAGGCGCCGCCGCACAGCAGCGAGCCGGCGTAGATGAGGCCGTACGCGCCGACCCGCTTGACGATCTTTCCGGCCAGGAAGCTCGTCACGACGACGGCCACCGACGTGGGGGTCAGCCACATGGCCACTTCGAGCATGGGGTAGCCGAGGTGCAGCAGGTACAGCGGCTGCACGGTGAGCAGCCCGTACGACAGCGCGCCGAACCCCCAGGTGGCCAGCCAGCCCCAGACGAACCGGGGCCGCCGCCACAGGGCCAGGTCGATCGCGGGCAGGCGGTGGTGCCTGGCCTGCGCGAACGCGCCGCCGAGCAGGGCCAGCGCGGCCAGCGCGAGCCACACCACGTCCATGCCCCAGGCCATGGCCTTGGAGATGGCCAGGACCACGACGGCGATGCCGGCTGCCAGCAGCCAGGCGCCGAGCACGTCCGGCATGCCCTTGGCGGGGGTGCGCCGGCCGGACGGGAGCGCCACGCAGGCGACGAGCAGCGCCACGCCCATGATGACGTCGGGGACGAACAGGGCCCGCCAGCCGACGGTGGCGGCCAGCCAGCCGCCGCCCGCCTGCATGAGCAGGCAGCCCAGCCCGGAGGCGGAGCTCCACAGTGCGATCGCGCCGCGGCGCTGCGACTCCGGCAGCTCGCCGAGCAGCAGCCCGAGGCTGGCCGGGATCATCGCCGCGGCTCCGGCGCCCTGGACGGCCCGCGCGGCCAGCACGTACGACCACGGCTCCACGGTGACGGTGGCGATGCCGCCCAGCACGAACACCACGAGTCCGACCGCGAGCACGCGGCGGCGGCCGAACAGGTCGGCCCAGCGGCCGGCGGTGGCCAGCAGGGCGGCGATCGGGATGAACGCGGCGCTGGTCAGCCAGACCAGGTCGCCCAGCGGCATGGCGGCGCCGGCGGGCGTGTACCGCAGCACCCCCACTGCCAGGGTGGTGGCCGTGGTGTCGGCCATCACCGTCAACATGACACCCGCACCGACCAGGCGCAGCATCACACCGTGACGCCGGTCCGCGCCGGTCGTGCCCGTCCCCCGGACGGCCGCTGGTGACGAACGCACGTGTCCTCCTATGTGAGCTATGTGAGCGTCGGCTCGTCTCCGCTCCGCGCACACTCCGGCGGTGCGAGGGGCGGAGCTGACGTGAGTCTCCGAGGTAACGGGGTCAGGCGCCGTAGCGGCCGGGCGAGATCATGCCGTCCGGGTCGAGCGCCGTCTTGAGCCTGTGCAGCATGCCGAGGCCGGCGGTGCTGGTCTCGGACCAGACGTCGGCGGCGGCGTGATCGATGTCGGAACGGTAGATGGCGCAGCCGTGCCCGCGCAGCACGCAGTTGCCGTCGTTGCGGAGCTGGTGGGCGCGGTAGGGGGCGTCGGGCGCGCCGCGTTCGAAGAAGATCTGGATGACGCCGTTGGCCAGGTGCTTGCCGACCAGGTTCCACTCCACCATGAGGGCGGTGGTGTGGCGGTTCACGGCGGTCTGCATGGCGGCGAGGATCTGGTCGGTCCTGCGGGCGTGCATGGGCATCAGCGGCAGCAGCGCCAGGAAGCCCATCGCGCCCTCGTCGATCCGGTCGCACGACGTCACGCCGAGCGCGTTGTGCACGCCGCGGCAGGTGGGGATGCCCTGGGCCATGAGCGCCCGGGGGTAGAGCGGGTCGTCGGGGCCGACCTCGGCCGCGTCCACCACGCGCAGCGCCTCGGCGCCCTCGACCTCGATGAGCGCCTTGCGCAGCAGCTCCTCGGCCAGCTCGACCGTGGCGTCGCTGCCCATGAGCGGCCCGAGGATGGTGAACAGGCTCGGGTCCACGCCGGCGGGCAGCATCCAGTCGCCGTGGTCGGGCACGAGCGACAGCTCGCGCACGCGCAGCAGCCCGTCGGCCGGGTTGCCGCGGCGCAGGAAGTCGGTGACCGCGCCGAGCGCCACGCCGACCTGGTCGCGCGGGATCCGGCCGTGCACCAGCCCGATGGTCTCCGGGCGCGGCACCAGCGACACGGCCATGGCGGTGACGATGCCCAGGTTGTGCTGCACGAACGTCTGCGTCAGGTCGGGCCCGGCGACCCGCCCGTGATAGCGCCCCGCCGGGTCCAGCCCGCCGGTGGTGACCACGCTGCCGTCGGCCAGCACGGCCTCCAGCCCCGCCACGTCGTGGACGCGGGAGCGGACGCAGCCATCGCCGCGGTCGAGGGCGTTGCCGACGACCGAGGTGTCGGCGCACGAGGCGGTGACGTTCAGCATCCACGGGGTGTCGCGCAGCACCGCGGCGAGCTGCCGCTGGGTGACGCCCGGCTCGACGACCGCGAAGCCGGCCTCCAGGTCGAGGCCGCGGATGCGGTTCATGCCGCCGAGGTCCACGACCACGTTGTCGTCGGTGACCGGCATGGCCGAGCCCATGCCCCAGTTCCTGCCCGTGCTGATCGGGTAGAGGCGGCGGCGGCCGGCCATGGCCTGCCGTACGAGTGTGCGGACCTCGTCCAGGCTGCGTGGCGTCTCGACGCCCGCCACGGAACGCGGCTGGTGGCCCCCGACGTCACGCGACCTCAGCTCCGGTCGCGATAGTCCTTGCATGACTCTCCTCAAGGGGTGAGATTCGCTCTTCTGGCTCCCTGCGTCGGAGCCGCTGTGGGGGCACACGTCAGACGGTGTGCTGGAGCAGGTCGTCGATCGAGCCGATGGCCTGGTTGGACAGCTCCCTGATGCCGAGCAGGCGCTGCTCGACGTGGACGTTCTCCTCCGGGGGCGCCTCGGGGAGCGGGGCGGTGCCGGGGAAGTCGAGCGTGCCGCGGGGGGCGGTCTGCGCGGGCACCTCGTGCAGGCTGTACGGGTGGCGCCGGACGTGGTCGGTGTGCTCGCGACGGGAGCGGGCGGGCAGGTGCGGGGGGGTTCGCATGGAGCTCTCCTACCGGGCTCGAACGGGGTTTTCCTGGCGACCGCTCGCCGTTGAGCGGCTGGTGGTCAGCGCGCGCCCTCCTCGGTCTCCTCGAAGCCGGGGTAGCCGGCCCGTGGAGCGACGGCCGCGGGGGTGGCCGCAGGGGTGATTCGTGGCACGCCGTGGTTGATGACGCTCGCGGCGATGCGGCGCTCCGCCAGCCCCATGTGGGGACGGCCTGCACCGGTGGAGCCCGGCCGGGCGCCGGCCGAGCCTGTGATCATGGAGCTGGCGTGCACCCAGCGGCGCGACTCCGCCAGTACCTCACGCTGCGCGCGGCCCAGGTCCGAGTGCCGCGCGTAGTGCTCGCAGACGGCCCGCGCCAGCACCCGTGCCATCACGAGGTGCTCCTGGCAGGCGCCCGCGATCTTCGCTTCCAGGCCGGCGACCTGGGCGAGGAGCAGTTGCAGGTGCGGCAGGGCCGAGCTGCGCTCGAACCCGTCGATCTCGGCCAGCCGCTCCGGCCAGCGCAGCCGGCGCTCGATCGAGGCGCACACGGCGCTCACCACCTGGGCGGCGGGCTCGTCGTCCGGAGCGCGGCCGTCGAGCTGGACGGCGCGCTGTGCGGTCGGCTCGAAGTCGGTGAGCCGGCGCAGCCCGCTCTGCAGCAGGCGGATCCGGTTGTGCAGGCACGCGGCGCTCCAGCCGAGCACCAGCAGGCGGTCGGCGTCCGCCTCGCAGTGCCAGCCGACCAGCGCCACCTCGCGGGCCATGCGGTGGTGCAGCACCCATGACTCCTGCTCGCCCACCGGCACCGGCGTGTCGATCCATACTTGCAGGCCGCCGGGGGGCAGCTCCGCGACCCCGACGTCCATGCCCTCGGGCGCGACCCTGGCACAGATCCGCCGTACGACGCGTTGCTGGGCGGCTGCCTCCGGCGCCATGGGCGCCGGGCCTGGCAGCACGCGTTCCTGGGCCACTCTCGCCCTCGGCTCGATGCTCATCTGGGCCACCTCCTGACCCGACCTACGTAAATTGACACTTAATAGTGCCGTCCCGATCGTCGTTATGCGGGGGTTTCCTGTCAACTGCCACTTAACCGAGATGGCATGGATCACCGGCCGCCCGAGAAGGTCGAGTCGTGAACCCACGACTTCCCGCAGGTGAATACGCGGTTACGGGGCGTGGATGATCTAGAGTCCGTACGGTGCGGCAGATCGCGGACGACGGGCGAGGAGCGGGCCGATGGCGGTGACCAGAGCCATGGTCGCGGCCCTGTCGGTGGCCGCCGGGCTGCCCGCCTACCACGGCCCGGCGCAGGCCGGGGGCGGTTACTGCGTGCTACCTGATCGCCCCATTCAGTCCGGCCCTTACCTCGTGGCCACTGCTTCCTTCCTAGACTGGATTCATCCCAATCCGCCGCCGGCCGAGCCCGAGCCGGAGGGCGCGGAGCGGCTCGACTTCGCCGGGTTCCCGAACGTGTCGGCCCTCGACGTGACCGGCCCCCGCGGCCGTCCCGAGACGAAGGTGATCGCCACCTTCACCACGAACGTGGACAAGGTCGTCACCCTCACCAACGCCGCCGCCGTCTCGGAGGACGGCGGGCGCACCTTCGGCCCGGCCGGCCAGACGCCACTGCGGGAGTCGCCGATCGAGCTGCACGACGGCCGGTTCTTCGCCACGGAGTACTACCTGGCCAGGACAGGCCCGCACACGGCGCTCCTGGGCGTGCTCACCTCGTCCGCGCTGGAGGACGGCGAGAGCTGGCTGCGCTCGGAGGCCGTCCTGACCACGCCCGGCGACCTGCTGCCCGGCGGGGCCGCGCACGGGGCGCCGATCCAGCTCGCCGACGGGACGATCCTGATCACGGCGTACGCGCGCTACAGCGGCACCGGGGCGTACCAGTCGGAGGTGTACGCCAGCCGCGACGGCGGGCGCACGTTCGAGCGGCGCGGGGTGATCGCCGAGCCCGAGCCCGGGTTCGCCTACAACGAGGCGGCGATCGAGCAGGCGGTGGACGGCAGCCTGGTGGCGGTGCTGCGCCGCGACGGCGGCAGGTACTCCACGCTGCACCAGAGCCGTTCCACCGACGGCGGGCACACCTGGGAGCCCGTGCGGGAGCTGCGCCTGGCCGGCTACGACTGCGTGGTGCGCGGGGTGGCGCCCCGGCTGCTGCTGATGCCCGGCGGCGCGCTCGTGCTGAGCGCGGGGCGCCCGGACAACTGGCTCACGGTCTCGCCCGACGGCCTCGGTCGGGAATGGCTGGAGCCGCGGGTGACCTACCACAACCGCGACGGCATCGTGGACGTGCGCGGCTCCTCCGGCTACACCGGGCTGGCCGCCGTCGGGCCGCACCGGTTCATCCAGGTGTTCGACAACTGCAAGCTGGCCGGGGTGCGGCCGGACGGGCTGCTCGACGAGACGGCGTGCCCGGCCCACGGGCGGTTCGAGTACGGCGGCCGGTACGCGGTCAAGCGCCTGCTGTTCGACGTCGCCACCCCCGGCGTCCGCCTGGACCTGGCCGCGCTGCGCCGCCGCGGCGCCCTGCGCGTCTCCACCGACATGCGCTGGACGAGCCCCCGGCGGCCGAGGACGCGTCCCGGCGGCGCGCTGGACGGCAGCACGGGCTACTGGTCGAGCGCCGTCGCCCGGGGCAGCGGCCACTACGTGCTGCACCTGGACCGGCCTTACCCGCTGGCCAGGATCGGCCTGAGCCTGCGTCCCGGGCATCCGGCGAGCGCGCGCGTGTACGTGTCGGGAAACGGGCGCTCCTGGGGCGAGCCGGTCGTGACGATCAAGGACAGGATCGACCACGCGCTGCGCTACGACGAGATCGGCCGCACCGCCCGGCACGTCAAGATCGTCACCGAGCCCTCGGCGGGTTGCGATCCGGAAATAGGCCGCGAGTGCGCCGTGCTGAACGAGGTCGAGCTCTATTCATGAATGCCCCTGGCGGCCCGGACGGCAAAGTTTTCTGCCAGTCGGGGAACGCGGTCAGGCCGGGGAAATTCGAATACGCCCGCGGGGGCCCGATCCGGTGCCCCCGCGTGACTCCTGCGAACCCTTACCGCCCCGGCGGCATGTCGCCGCGACGGCCGTAGGGCATGTCCTTGTCGTCCCTGTTCATGTCCTCCTCGTCGATCTCCACCCGCTCCTTGCGGATCTTGCCCTCGACGATCTCCTCGTGCTGGACGTCCTGCTTGCGCACGTGGATGCGCTCGACCGGCTTGGTCTCCTTGCCGACGACGGCGCGCTCCTCGTGCAGGATCATCTCGCGGTCCTCGGCCTGGATCTCGTGCGTGCCGGTGGTCTGGCCGTCGCGGATGGGCTCGCGCTCGACCACGACCTCCTCGTGCGAGAGCGGGATCGTCTGCTGGACGTCCTCGGTCTCGACGTACTTGTGCAGGCGTACGCGGCCCGTCTCCCTGCTCTCCTTGCCGACGTGCAGCTGCTCCTCCGACCGGGTCATCTCGATGTCGCGCTCGTCGGTGACGCCGCCCATCCCGCCGGCCATGCCGGCACGTTCGCCGGTCAGCCCGGCCCGCTCACCGGCCATGCCGGTGCGCTCGCCGGCCAGGCCGGTGGGCTCGCCGATCAGGCCCTCCCGCTCACCCGTGACCGGGCCCCGCGTACGGGCCTCGCCGGCGCGCTGGCGCGGGATGTCGGTCGGCTGCATGCCGTAGTAGCGGTAGAGGTCGGCCTCCTCCTTCAGGGACAGGCGGTCGTCCACGTCGATGTTCGGCGCGCCCTTGATCATCTCCTTGTCGAAGGGGACCCGGATCTCGTCGCCCGAGCGGCGGGAGTTGGCCAGCGGGACGAAGGTCTGCTTCATCCCGAAGAACCCCGTGCGTACGGTCACCCACTCCGGCTCGCCCGAGCGATCGTTGAGGTAGATCTGGCCCACCTTCCCGATCGACTGTCCGTCCGACCCCACCACATGGCATTCGAGTAGGTGGCGGATCTCTGTTTGCATAGCCACGACGATCCCCCCGATGTGTCCGTCCTGGTTCAAAAGGGACAAATACCCTAAATCGCCACATAACCACACACGGGTAGGGAACGTTTCGCTCTATTTCCTGGAAACGGCTGGGGATCTGCCTGGCCGGCGGATCAGCTCTCCTGAGCTTTCTCCAGGGCGTCCAGATGTTGCTGCAAGGACTGCTGAGCCGTGCCGGCCAGCGCCTTCACCGTCTGGTTGGAGCCCTTGGAGACCTCGGTCCTGGTGGCCGCCAGCGCCTCCTTGTGCGCCTTGATCATGCCGGACAGGAAGTCCTGGTCGAAGTCCTGCCCCGTGGAGTGGCGCAGCCGCACCACCTCGGCCCGCTGCGCCTTGGACGGGGAGGTGGGCAGCTCGATGCCGAGCTGCGTGGCCGCCTGGGTGACCTTGGACCCCAGCTTGGTGTGGTCCTGGACGAGCATCTTGCCGACGGCCTTGACCTGCTTGGTGGTGCCCTTGCCCATCGCCAGCCGGCCCGCCTGCACCTCGGACAGGTTGCCCTGGTGGATGGTCCGCATCCAGGTCTTGTCCTGCTCGGACGGCTGGGTGTCGGTCCGCGCGGGCACCGCCGCGGTGTTCGGCGCCACGTCGGCGGCGCAACCGGTGAGAACGGCCAGCGTCGCGGCGGCCAGCGGCAGGGTCAGACTCGTGCGCATGAGGATTCCTAGGACAAGGTGATACGACTCCGATACAGAGAGTAACCATCATGGAGCCGATGACCTGGCATTCGCCCTGCTCAGGCGCGTCAGAGGACCGGCCCGCCGTTCCAGGACCGCCGATACGGGACCGCAGATACGGGACCGCGCCAGGAGACCGCCGTCATGGGGTCGCGGTTACGGGGCCGCGGTAGCCGGGCGGCGGGTCGTCGGCCGCGTAGGCGTTCGGCTCGCCGCCCGTGAGGAACGTGCGCAGCACCGCGAGGTAGGCGTCGGTGCGGCCGGGAGGGGCGCCGTCGCCGACGTAGGCGAGGCCGGCGTTCGGGAGCGCGCGGCGGTAGGCGATGGCGTCCGACCAGGGCTCGGCGTCACAGGCGCCCTTGACGATCAGCACGGGCACGGTGATCCGCACCAGGTCGTTCCTGAGCGAGGCGGGCGTGACGCGCCCGGCCAGGGCGACGTACCCCCCGTAGCCGGGGCCGGGCGGGGAGGCGGGACACGCAGGTGCGGCCTGGCGGCGGAGGAGAAGCGCGAGGTGGGCGTCCAGTTCGCGGTCGCCGGCGAAGGTACGGGCGGTGGCCGGATCCACCCGCAGCAGCGCCGAGACCGCCAGCGTGCGGGGGTGCGGCAGCGCGGCGGGCCCCAGGGGGACGGCCGAGGTGGCGAGACGGGACGAGGCGCGTGCGGGGGCGAGGCCGGTCGGCGAGTACAGGACCGCTCTGGCCACCCGGCCGGGATGCGCCGCCAGGTACGCGGCGGCGAGCTGGGCCCCGTGGTCGCGGGCGACGAGGTTGAGGCGCTCGGCGCGTACGGTCCGGCGGATCGCCTCCAGGTCGGCCACGTCCCGCGCCAGGCCGTACCCCTGGGGGTCGGCCAACCGGGCCGAGCGCCCGGCGCCGAGCTGGTCGTACACGAACACCCGGAAGCCCGCGGACGCGAGCCGCCCGTAGAACGCCGAGTCCCCCTCCAGGTCCCCCACGCCCGGGCCGCCGTGCAGGAAGACCACCGGCTCGGGCCGGGTGACCCGCTCGGGCACGATCCGCACGTACGCCAGCCGCGACCCCGTGGGCAGCCGCCACTCGCGCTGCCCCGCCACCGCGGCCGGGGCGGGCGGCACGGGGAGAGGGCTCAGCGTGACGGCGGAGACCTGCCACACCACCGCCGCCTCCACCCCGAGCACCACCGCCGCCCGCGACCAGCGCCCCCACGCCACCTGCGGCCTGGGCACGCACAGCAGCAGCCCAAGGAAGAGCACCGACGCGAACACCGCCAGCCCCACCACGGCGAACACCTCGGGACCGGCGCCCACCAGCGCCACCCCCGCCAGCGCGGCCAGCCCCGCGACCGGCGACAGCGCCACCACCAGCCCGCCCGCCACCACCCGCCCGGCCAGCCGCCGAACCCTACGCCCGATCCCACGCCCGATCCCACGCCCGGCCCTGCGCTCGGCCCCGCGCGCAGTCCCGTGCTCAACCCTGGGTCCGGTCCCGCGCTCGCCCCCGCCCTCGACCCTGGGACCGGCCGCCTGCCCGGGCGGGCGCTCGGCGGGGGTGCGGGCGGAAGGTTCCGCGGAGGACGATGTCCCGCCGGACGAGGCCGTCCGGGCGCGCGACGCCCCGGCGGTCGGGGGCGCAGCGGCGGGCGCCCGGTCCGATGGGGCCCGGTCCGAAGGGGCCCGGGCGGGTGAGGGGCGGCGGCCGGAGGGAGGCTTGGCGTTGGAAGCCACGAAAGGGACGTTAGTGCACACTTCCCTCCCAAGTCAGGGAAGTGACCGACCCAGGCGCAACCGGATGCGATCGCCCCGCCGTACGGACTCGCGCACGGTCCACACGCGCTCGTCGATGACCGTGCCCCTGGCCGTCATGTAGCCGCCCATCCTGAGCACCGGCCGTCCCGTGTCGTCGCGCAGCAGTTGCGCCCGCGACTCGGAGTCGTCGCCGAACAGCACGAGGAAGTCGTGCGCGCCGGCGGGGGCGTCGAGGATCAGGCCGGGATACAGGTGCGAGTGGGGGACCTCGATGACATGCTCGCTCACGCGTCAACGTCTACCCAGATTTCACGCTTCAAGCTTAAGCCGGGGCCGGGATAGCGCTTTCCGCCGACATGAGGTGAAATATCAGCAACCTTTCTACAGGCTGGAGTACCACTGTGCCACTGTTCGACCTGCCGCTCGATCAACTCCGCGAGTACCGCCCCGACCGTGACGAGCCCTCCGACTTCGACGCGTTCTGGTCCGCCACCCTGGCCGAGGCCGGGGAGTTCGACCTCGCGGCCGAGTACGTCCCCTACGACCTGCCGCTGGCGGGCGTGGACGTGTTCGACGTGTCGTTCGCCGGGTGGGGCGGGCACCGGATCAACGGCTGGTTCCTGCTGCCGCGCGGCGTCGACGGGCCGGTCCCGTGCGTGGTGCACTACATCGGCTACAGCGGCGGGCGCGGGTTCCCCAAGGACCACCTGCTGTGGCCCGCCGCGGGGTACGCGGTGTTCGTGATGGAGACGCGCGGCCACGGCGGCGCGAACGTCGGCAGCCCCGGCACCACCGGCGACCCGCACGGCAGCTCGGGACCGCAGGCGCCGGGCATGATGACCAGGGGCATCCTCGACCCCGCCGACTACTACTACCGGCGCGTGTTCACCGACGCCGTCCGCGCGGTGGACGCGGCGGCGGCGCATCCGGCCGTGGACGCGGAGCGCGTCGTGGTCGCGGGCGGCAGCCAGGGCGGCGCCATCGCCCAGGCCGCGGCGGCGCTGCACCCGGGCGTGCGGGCGGCGCTGATCGACGTGCCGTTCCTGTCGCACTTCCGGCGGGCCGTGGAGATCACCGGGCGGGATCCGTACCAGGAGCTGGTCAGGTTCCTGGCCACCCGGCGGGACGCCGCCGAGCAGGTGTTCCGCACGCTGGCCTACTTCGACGGGCTGAACTTCGCGGCCCGCGCCACGGTGCCAGCGCTCTACTCGGTGGCGCTGATGGACGACGTCTGCCCGCCGTCCACGGTGTTCGCCGCCTACAACCACTGGCAGGGCCCGAAGGAGATCACCGTCTGGCCGTGGAACAACCACGAGGGCGGTGGCGGCTACCAGTCGGAGGAGCAGGTGCGTTACCTGCACAAGCTCCTCGGCGAGGGCCAACGCTAGGAAGGGCTGACGGCTGAGGAAGAGCCCAGCCCGCGACAGGGCGAGGGCTGGGAGCGGGCCGCCGCGCCGGAGTGCCCATCGGCTCCGGCGCGGCGGCGTGCGTCAAACGGTCTGCTCGGTGACCAGGAACGACACGCTCCCCTGGTCATCGGCTCCGGCGTCCAGGGACTTGTCGTCCAGCACAGTCGCAGCCACCGGGTCGAGGTAGACCCTCGCCCCCTCGTTCTCGACCACCGCGTCCGCCGGTTCGGGGGCGGTGGCCAGGGTGAGGGTGAGCGAGCTGGCGCCCTCTCCCTGAGACGAGATGCGAATCCCGCTCTGAGTCGGCTCGGGCGCATTCGCGGTCAGGTCGCGAATGGCCTGGGCTGCGTTGGCTGTCAGGGTGAGCACTACGGCTCCTCCTCACGGTCGACGTTCAGGAGTTGGCTGCCCTTCCCTCCGCTTTCGGCCTCAACCCTCCTTGGCGTTTTCTTTACCAAGAATTCCCGGCCGGCCGTCTCCGGCCTCCGCCTGCGGGAACAATGGACCCATGGAGTTCGCGGCGCAGAGGCAGGCCCTGGTGGCGCACCTCAGGACGGCCCAGGACGTCAGCGAGCCCGTGGCCGAGGCCATGCTCGCGGTGCCTCGCCACCTCTTCGTGCCCGGCGTCGAGCCGGAGGCGGCCTACCGCGACGAGCCCATCGTGACCAAGCGCGACGCCGAGGGCCGGCCGATCAGCTCGTCCTCGCAGCCGGCCATCATGGCGACCATGCTCGGCCAGCTCGGCGTGGAGCCGGGGCACCGGGTGCTGGAGATCGGCGCGGGCACCGGCTACAACGCGGCGCTCCTGGCCCACCTGGCGGGGCCCGGCGGGCGCGTGGTGGCCCTGGACATCGACGAGGACACCGTGGAGCAGGCCAGGCGGCATCTGGCCGCGGCCGGGGTGACGGGGGTCGAGGTGCTGTGCCGCGACGGGGCCGGCGGCCATCCCGCCCTGGCCCCGTACGACCGGCTGATCGCCACGGTCGGCGTGTGGGACCTGGCGCCCGCCTGGCTGGCGCAGCTCGGGCCCGGCGGGCGGCTGGTGGCACCGCTCGACCTGCGGGGTGTGCAGGTGTCGGCGGCCATGGAGCGCGACGGCGAGCGGTGGGTGAGCCGGTCGGTGGCGCCGTGCGGGTTCATGCGGATGCGCGGATCGCTGACGGGGACCGAGACGCTCGAGGTGCTGCGCCGGGATCCCGAGCTGCTGCTGATGCTGCCCGAGGCGCGCGAGGTCGGCGACGTGCCCGCGGCGCTGGACGCGGCGCCCACCGAGATCACGGTGCGGCGCGAGGAGGCGGCGCCGCCGTTCACCGTCGCCATGGGGGTGGCGCTGTGGCTGGCGCTGCACGAGCCGCGCTGGTGCGTCGTGAGCGGCGACCTCGGCGGCGGTCCCGGCCTCACCCCCGGCATCGTGCAGCCCGACGGCATCGCGGTGCTCGCCGCGCAGGGCTCGCTGGTCGCGCGCGGCCACGGCGCGGGCGGGGCCAGGCTGGCGGCGGAGCTGGCCGCGCACGTCAGAGCCTGGGACGCGGCCGGCCGCCCCGAGGCGAGCGCCCTGCGCATCGAGGCCTACCCCGGCGACCCGGCCTCCCGCCGGAAGGCGGGCGGCCCGGCCACCGGCGGCACGGCGGGCGGCCAGGGCGGCCGCGACGCGACGCCCGCCGGCGAGCCCGAGCGCGGCGCGGTCACCAGCGGCGCGGTCACCAGCGGCACGGTCGTCATCGGCAAGCGGCACACCACCCTGGTGGTGGGCTTCGGCTAGACGGTCCAGGCTCCGTCGCGGATGAGGTCGCGCCCGGCGAGCTCGTTCGACTCGCGCCAGGCCTGCAGCCGCCGCGGCGTGATGTGGAAGTAGTGGTAGCCGTCCGCCTCCTTGCGCGGGTCGAAGCCCGCCTTCTCCGCGAACGCGTCACCGAGCTCGTCGGAGATCTCGGTCGCGGGCGTGGCCCTGGCCGTGCCCTCGATGAGCACGACGTCGCGCACCAGCCCGATCGCCACCCGCGTCCGGCCGCCGGCCAGCAGGTTGCGGGCGGTGGGGCTGGCGCTGGCCGTGGAGATGACCAGCGCGGCACCGTCCCACAGGAACGACAGCGGCACCATGTACGGCACCCCGTCGGCCCCCGCGGTGGCCACCCAGGCGTCCACGTCGTGCTCCAGGCGGTGCAGGGTGTCCTGCTTGCGCTGCTCGGCGGTGCGCGGGGTGGGCTGGGACATCGGGCCTCGCTTTCGAAGGTCACACGGCTCGTCGCCCTCGTCATTATCGAGGGTGATCAGGGGACGCATGTGACACGCGGTTCCGGACTACCGGTCGTCCGGGCGCGGCGGGCCGCCGCCGGCCGCGCAGGAGCCCGCCTTGGCGCCGGCCACCTTCCACTCCGCCCCGGGGAACGGGCTCATGAAGTGCGTCAGCAGGTCCACCGCGTAGTCCGGCACCTGCCCGCCGGGGTCCAGCAGGGAGAGCATCTGCGGCCCGTCGGCGCCGCGCAGCGTGATGGTGCCGCGCTCGGCGCCGGCGGCGAAGCCGGGTTTGGCGTCCACCGTGACGCAGGCCAGGCTGATCCCGGCCGCCCTGATCTCCTGCTTGGCTCCGATCCGGCGCATCCGCTGGTCGTAGCGGCGCAGGGCGAGGGAGGTGGTGGGGCCGATCCTGACCGATTCGCGGAAGACGTCCTCGCCGATCTCCCTGCTCAGCCTGACGTCGAGCCTGACGTCGGGCCGCAGGTTCACGCCCTTGGCGGCGACCTTCACGGTGCCGTAGTTCCCCTCGAAGCCGGGCGCGACGTAGCCGAGCGCCGGGGGCGCCTTCATGCCGAACGGGACCTTGCCGGGCCGGATCCGCAACCACGACATGCGGGCGATGGACAGGGAGAGCTGCTCGATCGAGCTCTGCCCGAGCCCGAACTGCCCGCCGACGTGGTAGGCGAGGAAGCCGGTCGTGTACGGGACCTCCTTGCTCACCGCCATCTTCTGGGCGGCCACGGGGTCCACCCTGAGCCCGGCGCGCAGGGCGATGCGGCCGGTGGGCACCGGCCGCGAGACCAGGTCGAGCGACTGGTCGGGGTTGAACCGGATCGTGGTGTCGGCGGCCAGGTCCCTGACCGTCACCGACACGTCCCCGAGCCGCCCCGACGGGTCCACCAGGCCGCCCTCCACGCCGAGGTGCCCGTCGAGGGTGCTGGCGCCGCCGGGCGCCTTGTAGGTGACGGCCGGCACGCTCAGCCCGGCGGCCGAGGCGTCGGCGTCCACGCCGAAGACGGCGGGCACGTCGGAGAAGCGCAGCTCGCCGGTGCCCTTGCCGGGGAGCGTGACCTTGGCGGTGAGGTGCTTGACGGCCGCGGAGTTGTTCACGCGGATGCGCGTCCTGGCCCCGTACGTGCCCTGGACGGTCACCGCCGCGGGCACCGGGTCGATCGCGACGTGCCCGCGCAGCCCGCCTGCCTCGGCCCGCACGTCGAGCGCGCCCAGCGTGGCGGCCGGCTCGATCCGGTACGAGGCCTGCACCGCGTTCCCCTGCCCCACCCCGAAGGGCCCCACCGACATGCTGGTGATCTTGGAGGGCAGGCCGGTCAGCGTGGCCCTGGCCTTGATCGGCACGGGCGACAGGACGCTGCTGGCCAGGTACACGCCGAGGCTGCGGCGTTTCGGGCGGAACCCGGAGAACGCGAACGTCTTGCCGGTCAGGTCCACCGTCACCTGGTCGGGCAGGCCCGTCACGTCCAGGTATCCCTGCAGGCCGAAGCAGCCGCGCTGCGGCACGCAGAAGGGGCCGGACACGCAGCCCGGCGTGCCGGCCGCGCACCCGCCGTCCACCAGCGACACGCCGCCGGCGATCGCGGGCGCGGCCCGCATGCGGTCCAGCGCGGCTGCCGTGCCGAGCCAGGCGCGGGCGCGCACGTCCAGGCGCGAGCCGGAGTAGGTGAGCTTGCCGCCGGCCGAGGTGACGGCCAGCCGTCCCGGCACGGGCCCGACCGTGCCGGCGATCCCGAAGCGGGTGTCGCCCTGCCGGACGTCGGCGTCCACGGCGAGGGTCTGCGTGGCCGAGCGGAAGTCGGCGGTGAAGCCCTGCGCGGCAGGGGTGAACTCGACGTGCGAGAGCCGGTTGACCAGCACGCTGGCGTCCAGGTCGCCGGTGGCCTGGTCGTAGTGGGCCGCCAGGTGCGGCCCTGAGGGGGCCTTGGCGCCGTCGTGGTTGGTGAAGGCCAGCGCGGCCGTCCGCACGGGGCCCGACAGGCCGCGGAAGCGGTACGAGGCCGCGTTCCACGAGGCGTCGAACTTCGCGGGCACGCCGGTGACCTCGGCGGCGGCTCTGGCGTACCGGTCGCCGAGCTTGGCTCTGGCCAGCGCGGACACCCGCTCGACCGGCCCGTCGGAGACCCAGCTCAGGGTCCTGGCCCCGGTGTCGGCGACGAGCTCGGCCCGCTTGCGCACGCCCTTGACGGTGGCGCGCAGGTCCTCGCCGGTCGCCCGGGTGACGTGCGCTGTATTGGCATAAATCCGCACCTCCTCGAGCGCGGAGGACGTGGCGACCTTGACCGTCGAGCGCTCGCCCAGCTCCCACGACGCCTTCACGTCGTCGTGCACGCCGAGCACGGTGCCGTCCACGGTGGGGCCCGACCTGAGGTTGGTGTAGGCGGCCCGCAGTTTCTCGATCACGCCGCTGGCCTGGTAGACGGCCTTCCGCGCGGCGGGGTCGAGCGTGACGTCCACGGTGGCGGGCGTGTTGGAGATCTCCATGCGGGCCACGTGGGTGCGGTCGATGCTGGCCGCGCCCACGAACGAGCGGCCGCCGGCGCCGACGGCGAGGTGGACGCGCGGCGCGGCCCCGTAGGTGACGTCGAACCCGGACAGCCCCGTCAGCAGCGCGGAGACCCCCACGGCGGCGCCGTCCTTGATCATGGTGACGTGGCCGCCGCGCGGGGTGGAGACGGCGCCCCCGTCGCGTTGCAGGACGACGGCGAACCTGCCGATGGGCGAGCTGGTCGAGTGCGTGACGCGGTGCGCGGCCAGGTCGTTGACCAGGCGTACCCTGGCGGGCAGCGCGCTGAGCTCGGCCTTGAGCACGGTCTTGGCCGCGGCCCGGTCGAAGTAGCGCAGGCTCGCCTCGCCCGCCCGGCCCGAGCCGGTGGCGACGGAGAGGGTCTGCTTGCCGTTCGCGGTGCCGTATCTCGCGGTGAAGGACGGCGGGAGGCGCCGGAGCGCGACCTCGGTCACCCTCGACAGGCTGCCGTCGCGGTAGGAGAGGTCGAGCACCTGGGCGCGGGCGACGGAGGACGGCCCGGAGAAGCGCACCTCGCCGCCCGACAGCCGCACCTCGGCGCGGGTGGGCATGCGGTCGAGCACGGCCCGGGTGAACCGGCGGCCCGTCACGGCCACCGCCTCCACCTCGGCGGGGGCGGAGGCGCTGACGTTCAGGGTGGGGGTGTCGAGCGCGGCGCTGACGGCGAGCTCGCTCGTGGCCGGCGTCTGGCGCAGGCTCACGGCGCTGCGCCCGGTCAGCCCGGCCACGACGGCGGCGCTCTGCCCCGGCTCCTTGCGCTCGACGACGGCCTTGATCCGCTTGCCCGCCAGGTCGACGGTGAACGTGCCCCGGTCGGCGGCCGACAGCGACGAGCCGCGGCGCAGGCCGTCGAAGCCGACCGAGACCTTGTCGTCGTACTCGGCCCAGACCTGCGCCTTGACGCTCTGCCTGGACAGCCGCTTGACCGCGAACGTGATCCCGGCCGAACCTGCACCGGGGTCGGCGGCGGGTACCAGGTCGGCGGCCAGGTCGGGCCTGGCGTCGCCGGTCACGTCGGCGGCCACCGGCACGCCGACCGGCTGCCGGATCGAGCAGGCGACCGGCACGGCGTCGCTCTCGACGCAGAGCCGGTACGTCAGCCCCGGCACGGCCTTGCCGAGCCCCTCGAACGTCCTGGCGATCGCGGCGAGCGGCTTGCTCAGGTTGAGGGGCTCGGCCTGCGACGTGTCCGGCAGCACGTCCCGCACGTCGGGCGCCTGCCTGCCGAACCCCTGCGCCTGCTGGACGGCGGTGGCCGCGGAGGTGATCTCGTCGCTCAGCTCCGGGCCCGCGGGCGTGGTGACCTCGGGCGCCTCCGGCCCGACCCGCTCGTTCCCCGCGGGCCGGAGGGCCAGCGAGGCGCGCTGCGGCACGGTGACGGTGGCGGCCGGCGGCTCCTGCACCGCGGGCACGGGCCGCACCTGTACGCGCGGATGAACGGGCTGGGCCTGGGCCCCGGCTGCGGACGGCACGCCGGCGAGGACCGTGCCGGCGATGGCCGTCGAAGTGAGCACGCGCATGAGGGCGTGCGGCATGAAACGTTCTCCCCCGGACCTGTCTATTTCATCCCATCAGAAACATAGGTCACGAGACGACCATATTTCCTCACTGGGCGTCAAACAGGATCCGACATGGGGCCCCAATTTTCTGTCAAGGACGGTACGGGCGCAGCCGCGGCCACCACCCCGGCACGTGGGCGCGATAGGCCTCGTAGTCGGCGCCGAACTTCCTGCGCAGGTGCGGCTCCTCGTACCAGTGCACGAAGGAGTAGACCGGGATCGCCAGGACGGCGGCGTAGACCAGCAGCCAGGCATCCCCGAAGAGCATGGCCTGGCCGATGACGGCCGCGAAGATCGCGACGTACATGGGGTTGCGGACGTACCGGTAGAAACCGCCGACCACCAGCCGGTCGGGCGGCGCGACCGGGATCGGCGTGCCGAACCCCTCGACCACGAACCTGACGAAGGCGTTGACCACCACGGCCAGCCCCGCGAGCACCAGGAGCGCGCCGAGCGCCCTGAGCGGGATCATGACCGGATCCGGGAAGGGGGCGCGCGAGCGCCATCCGCCGATCCAGTACGGGACGAGCACGGCGACGACTCCTGGACCGGCGGCGAAGAAGGTGGCGCTGACGGCGGCTGCGGGCGTTCTGCGCATGGCATCGCTCCTAATTCATTGTGTGATGAGTTTAGGAGGCGCAACGCGGCCGTGTCAACGCCTGTTGGCATTTCAGGCGATCCGGATGACGACCTTGCCCCGGACGCCGCCCGCCTCCAGCGCCCGGTGCGCCTTGGCGACGTCGTCCAGGGGGAACACCGTGTCCACGACCGGGCGGACGGCGCCGCTCTCGACGTACCGGGCAAGGTCGGCGAAGAGCCGGTGGGAGGGGTTGCCGCTGAAGGCCCGCACGCGTCGCCCGCCGTGGACGGCGGAGGCGGCGATGTACGCCAGGGACGCGGCGACCCTGGTGGTGTCGAAGGCGATCGCCACCATGCGGCCGGACCGCGTCAGCAGGCGGCGGTAGGCGGGGTGATCGGTGCCGACGGTGTCCATCACCACGTCGAAGGTCCCGAGGTCCGCCGGGGAGGTGGTGGCGTAGTCGTGGGCCTCGTCGGCGCCGAGGTCGCGTACCAGGTCGAGGTTGCGCGCGCCGGCGAGCGCGGTGACGTGGGCGCCGAGGGCCTTGCCCAGCTGCACCGCCACGACGCCCACGCCGCCGCTGCCGCCGCGTACCAGCAGCCGCTCGCCGGGCCGGAGCCGCGCCTTGTCGCGCAGCGCCGTGATCGCCGTCGTGCCCACGGGCAGCGCGGCGGCCTCCACCAGGTCGAGCCCCGCCGGGGCCAGGGACAGGTGGCGGGGCCTGACCGTCAGGTACTCGGCGTTGCTGCCGAACGTGCGGCCCAGCACGCCCCACACGCGGTCGCCGACCCGCGGGCCCGCCGTCCCCTGGCCGAGGGCGGCGACCTCGCCGGTGAAGTCCAGGCCCATGCGCTTGGGCCAGCCGCGCTGCATCAGCCCCGTCACCGGCCGCACCTTGCCGGCCCGGCCGTGCAGCTCGCCGCCGTTGACGCTGGCGGCGTGCACGCGCACCAGCACCTCACCGGGGGCGGGGACCGGCCTGGGCACCGTGCCCACGTACAGGACCTCCGGGGGGCCGTACCGGTCGAACAGGGCCGCGCGCATCTCGTTCGTCTCCATGCGAGTGAAGCTAGCGCGCTAAACGGAGGATGCCGTCCACTTAGGTTAATGTGAGAAACATGCCTGCTCATCCCTCTCAGATGGAGCCCGCCGAGGCGATGCGCGCCGACGCGCGGCACAACCGCGCGCGCATCCTGGACGCCGCCCGCGAGGCGTTCGCCACGCGCGGGCTGGACGTGCCGATGGCCGCCATCGCGCGGCGCGCCGGGGTGGGCGTGGCCACGCTCTACCGGCGCTTCCCCTCCCGGGAGTCGCTGATCACGGAGGTGTTCGGCGACGAGCTGGCGGCGTGCGCGTCGGTCGTGGACGAGGCGCTGGCCGATCCGGACCCGTGGCGGGGGTTCTGCGCGGCGATCGAGAAGGTGTGCGCGATGCAGGTCGCCGACCGGGGGTTCACCGACGCGTTCCTGACGGCGTTCCCCGACGCGATCGACTACGAGCGGACGCGGGCGCGGGCCGAGCGGGGCTTCGCCGAGGTGGTCCGGCGGGCCAAGGCCGCCGGGCGGCTGCGTGCCGACTTCGACCTGGCCGATCTGACACTGCTGCTCAAGGCCAACTGCGGCGCCGCCACCGGCACGGCGCAGACCGCGGCGGCGGCGTCACGTCGGCTGGTGGCGTACCTGCTGCAGTCGTTCCGCGCCGAGCACGCCGAGCCGCTGCCGCCACCGCCGCCCCTCACCCTCGGCCACCTGCACGCCCCGGCCGCCCGCTGACCGCGCGGGCGCGGATCGACGCGGCTCTCGGGGGCGCTCCCCCTTCCGGGCGACGCCGCCATCAGCGCCGCCGGCAGGCCGATCCGCCGCGCTTCCCGGAGCGGCCGGTCTGGTGCAAGGTGGGAGGGAACCTCGCGGTTGCCAGAGCCCAGCCTGAGAGGAATCCACATGCACGCGAACGCCGGTGACCTGCTGATCATCCACGGTCACGTGGTCGGCCAGGGAGACAGGAAGGCCGAGATCGTCGAGGTACGGGGCCCTGACGGCACTCCCCCGTACCTCGTGCGCTACGACGACGGCCACGAGCAGCTCGTCTACCCCGGGCCCGACTCCTTCGTGGAGCCGGCCGAACCGGAGTAGGTTCAGTGCGCCAGCGACCGCAGGGCCGCGGCGGCGTCCCGGCCTGAGCCGGCCGCGATCTCCTTGCCGTCCCGGTCGCGGGCGATGGCGGTGATCCCGTCCACCGGGCCGCGGGCCAGCGTGATCGTGTGCCCCCGGGCCAGCAGCTCGTCCGCGTCGGGCCCGCGCCGGGCGCCGGGCCGGTCCAGCAGGCGCGGGGCCGCGATCAGGGCGGCGACCGAGGTGCGGTGGCGGGTCAGCAGCACGGGCCCCTCGTCGTACGGGCCGGCGGTCTGGCGTACGAGGTCGCCGAGCCTGGCGCGGGCCGTCGAGAGCGAGACCACCGGCAGGCCGCTGAGCAGGCCGTACACCTCCGACAGGGGGATCAGCGCGGCCCACTCGTAGCGCTCGCGGGTGATCAGCGTGGTGGTGCCGCTCCTGGCGGCCCTGACGAGCGAGCCCCACTGGGCGCGCGCCTCCTCCACGCCGACGGGGGCGCCGTAGCGGTCACGCAGTGCTTCGTAGGCGGCCGGATCCGTGTTGATCATGGCAGAATCGTAAGCCGCCTTACAAAACTTCGGCAACCCGTTCCACGGATCCGGCGACACGGGCGGCCTTGATCGCGTCGACCAGCATGCGGGGGCCGGCCGGGCACGCGGGCGAAAAACCGGTCGAAGGGGCCCGGCGCCACCCACTAGGGTGCCCCGGTGCACACCTACCTGGAGACCGAGCGGCTGACCCTGCGCCGCTTCGCCGAGTCCGACGCGGACGACCTGTTCCACCTGCACAACGACCCCGAGGTGATGCGGTACCTCAACGGCGGCAAGCCCACCCCGCGCCAGGAGATCCTGGACAGGACCGTGCCCAGGCTCGTCAACGGCGGCTTCTTCGCCGCCGTTGAGCGGCGGTCGGGCGAGTTCCTCGGCTGGTTCCACCTGCGCCCGGCCGAGGGCGGGCCCGAGGAGGAGCCCGAGCTGGGATACCGGCTGCACAAGGCGGCCTGGGGCCGGGGGTACGCCACCGAGGGCTCCCTCGCGCTGATCGACAAGGCGTTCGCCGAGCTGGGCGCCCGGCGGGTGTTCGCCCAGACGATGGCGGTGAACCTCGGCTCGCGGCGGGTGATGGAGAAGTGCGGGCTGCGGTTCGTGCGCACCTTCCACCCGGACTGGCCGGAGCCCATCGAGGGCTCCGAGCATGGCGAGGTCGAGTACGAGCTGCTGCGCGCCGACTGGGAGGCCGCCCGCCGGCGCTGAGCCGGCTCGCCGGTCGAGCACAGCCTGGTGCACTGGTCGGACCAGTGGCTAGGGTGCGTCGTATGGGATATGACGCGCTGTTCCGCCTGGACGGGCGGCGGGCCGTGGTGATCGGCGCAGGAAGCGGGATCGGCAGGGAGGCCGCACTGGCGCTGGCCGCGCACGGCGCCTCGGTGGTGTGCGCCGACCGCGACCTGCCCGCCGCCCGGGAGACCGCCGCGGGCTGCGGCGGCGACGCCCGGCTGGTCGACGTGCTGGACACGGGGGCGGTGCGCGCGCTGGCCGCGGACGAGCCGGCCGACGTGCTGGTGTTCACCGCGGCCACGAACGTGCGCAAGCGGCTGCTCGACTACTCCGGCGAGGAGTTCGACCGGGTGGTGGGGCTGAACCTGCGGGCCTCCTTCGACGTGGTACGCGCGTTCGGCGCGGGCATGGTCGAGCGGGGCCGCGGCTCGATCATCGGGTTCGCCTCCATCAGGGCCTCGGTCACCGAGCCGGGGCAGGGCGTGTACTCGGCCACGAAGGCCGGGCTGGTGCAGCTCCTGCGCACGGCCGCCGCCGAGTTCGGCCCGCAGGGGGTGCGGGTGAACGCCATCGCGCCCGGCGTGGTGGAGACGCCTCTGACCAAGCAGATCACGGAAAATCCCGGCTGGTACGCCGCCTACGCCGCCAAGAGCGCCCTCGGCCGGTGGGCCACGGCGGACGAGCTGGCCGGGGCGGTGGTCTACCTGGCAGGCGACGCGGCGAGCTTCGTGACCGGCTCCGTGTTGTACGTGGACGGCGGCTGGACCGCCGTGGACGGCCGATTCGATCCGCCGAATTGAGCCGAATACTTCCGTCCGAATAGGGCAGCGGGCACGGGTCCCAGGAAAGGAGGGACCCATGAGAACAGCACGGAAGTTAGCACCCGCGGGCCTCGCGGCCGTGCTGGCACTGACCATGACCCCGACCGCCGCCCAGGCCCAGGCCCAGGCGGCAGCCCAGGACGTCTCCCGGACGGCCGGGCGTACCGTCGCCGACGTCAGCGCGTCGAGCGCGGCGCTGCACGCCTCGCCCCAGGACATCGCGTACCTGAGGGCGGCGCACCGCGGCCACCTCGCCGAGATCGAGGCGGGCAAGGCCGCGTTGCGCAAGTCCCGTGACCGGGACGTCCGCGGCATCGCCTGGCGGCTGATCCGCGACCACCGCAGGCTGGACGCACGCCTGCGCGGGGTCGCCGACCGGCTCGACGTCCGTATCCCGAGTTCCCCCACTGCCGAGCAGCGCCGCGACCTTCGTGCGGTGCTCTCCAGGTCCGGTCACCGCTTCGACCGCGCCTGGCTGCGGCTCCAGGAGGACGCGCACGAGCGTGCGCTCTGGCTGGGGCAGCGGGAGCTGCGGCGCGGGCACTCCCAGTGGGTGGAGGACCTGGCGCGCGACAGCGCCCCGGTGATCCGCCACCATCTCCGCATGGTTCGTGCCGAGATGTAGCCCACGTCCCCTGATCTGACCGGTCCAGCCGGTCGGCAGCCGTGCCCGGACCCGGTGCCGCCGAGAGAGGTCTCCCCGACCCGGGCGGCCCGGGCTCCGGGCACCGGGCGTCACGGGCTTCGAGCGTCACAGGCTTCGGGCGTCACAGGCTTCGGGCATCACGGGCTTCGGGCGTCACAGGCTTCGGGCATCACGGGCGGATGATCGCCATCCTGGTGACGGTCAGCTCCTCGATCGCGAACCGCGGCCCCTCCCGTCCCGCCCCCGAGTCCTTCACCCCTCCGTACGGCATGTTGTCGGCCCTGAACCCCGGCACGTCGTTGACCACCACCCCACCCGCCTCGATCCGCTCGATCGCCGCGAACGCCGTGGCCAGCGAGCGCGTGAACACCGCCGCGTGCAGGCCGTACCTGGACCTGTTGACCGCGGCGAAGGCGGCGTCGAGGCCGGGCACCTGGCGCACGCACACGACCGGCCCGAAGATCTCCTCGTCCCAGGCGGCGGCCCCGTCCGGCACGCCGGCCAGCACCGTCGGCGCGATGGCGCGCCCGTCGCGGTGCCCGCCCGTGACCACGTCGGCCCCGGAGGCGGCGATCCACTCCAGCACGCGGTCCGCGGCGGCCTGGTCGATCAGCGGGGCGACCCGCGTCCCCGGCAGCCGGGGATCGCCGACGGCGACGTCCTTGACCCGCTCGGCCAGCAGCGGCAGGAACTCCGCCGCCGCGGGCTCCTCGACCAGCACCCGCTGCACGGAGATGCACGCCTGGCCGGAGGCGTAGTAGCCGCCGCGCACCACCGCGTCGGCGGCGGCCTCGAGGTCGGCGTCGGCCGCCACCACGAGGGCCGCGTTCGAGCCCAGCTCCAGCAGCACCTTCGTCGGGGCGGCGGCCCGCGCGATGGCGTGGCCGGCGGCGGCGGAGCCGGTGAACGACACCGCGCCGATCCGCCGGTCCTCCACCAGCGTGCGGCCGACCTCGACGCCGCCGGTGACGACCTGCACGGCGGCGGGGGGCAGCGCGTCCCTGAGCAGGTGGACGAGCCAGAGCGTGGCCAGCGGGGTCGCGGGCGCCGGCTTGACGATCACCGGGCAACCGGCCGCCACCGCCGGGGCGATCTTGTGGGCGGCGAGGAGGAGCGGATAGTTGAAGCCGGTGATGCCGACGACGACGCCGATCGGCCGGCGCGTCCAGAACCCGATCAGGCCCTCGCCGGACGGCAGCAGGTCGAGCGGCACGGTCTCGCCGTGCAGCCGGGCGACCTCCTCGGCGGCGGTGGCGAGCGTCAGGAGCGTCCTGGCCACCTCGACCCGGCAGTCCACCAGCGGCTTGCCGGTCTCGAGCACGAGCAGCCGCTCGAACTCCTCCCGCTTGTCGCGCAGGGCGTCGTGGGCGCCCATGAGGGCGGCGCGGCGGGCGTGCGAGGGCAGCGCGGCCACGGCGGGGGCCGCGGCGAGCGCCTCGTCCACGGCCCTGGCGGCGTGCGCGGCCGTCCCGAGCGGGGCGGCGGCCACCGTGGAGCCGTCGTAGGGGAAGATCACGTCGGTGGTACCGGCGCTCTCCACCCAGCCGGCGCCGATGGGCAGGCCGGTGGGCCAGCTCTGGTCGAAGGTCATGGTCGGCTCCGCAGTGCGCTCGGGAAGACGTCGAGGTAGGCCGGTGCGCCCGGGCGCCCGGTGGCGGCCAGGACGGCGTGCGCCACGGCACGGCTGAACGCGTCCGCCGCGGCGGCGAGGATGTCCTGCAGCTCGTCGTGGCCGGGGGCGGGACGGGCGCAGGTGGCCAGGCCGAAGACGGTGTCGCCGTCGGTCATGGTGTGGGCCGGCCTGATGGCCCTGGCCAGGCCGTCGTGGGCGACCGCGGCCAGCTTGCCGCACTGGGCCTTGGTGAGGGTGCGATCGGTGGCCACGACGCCGATCGTGGTGTTGAAGGAGGGCGTGCCGGCGGGGCTCCAGGCGCCGGCCTCCTCCGGGGCCGGGGGGACGAGGTGGTCGAACTCGCCCGGCAGGCCGTATCTGGCGCCCGCGAGGGTGGCGTCGCGGTGGTCGAGGACGGATCCGACGGCGTTCACCACGGCGAGGGCGGCCACGGTGGTGCCGTCGGGGAGCACGGCGCTCGCGGTGCCCGTCCCGCCGGCCAGCCCGCCCGCCATGGCTCCGGTCCCGGCCCCGACCGACCCTCTCGCCGGTCCCGCGTGACACCCGACGCCGCCGTCCGGGGCCGTGGTCCCTTCGGTGAGAAGGGGGAGAGAAGCGGAGGCACCACCGCCCGCGGCTGCCTCGCCGTCGGAGGCTGAGGTTCCTTCGGGGAGGGCGGGAGAAGCGGCGGTGTGCGGGCCGGGGGCCGGGCCGCCGGAGGTGGCGGCGTCGTAGGCGGCGGCGCCCAGGGCGGCGTCCGGGACGGCGCGGAAGGCGCCGCCGCGGCCCAGGTCGAAGATGACCGCCGCCGGGACGATCGGCACCACGCCGCCCTCCACCGGGAACCCCACGCCCGCGTCCGCCAGCCGCGACATCACCCCGCAGGCGGCCCCCAGCCCGAACGCGCTCCCGCCCGACAGCACCACGGCGTGCACCCGCTCCACCAGGTTCCGCGGATCCAGCAGCTCCGTCTCCCGCGTCCCGGGTGCGGCGCCCCGCACGTCCACCCCCGCCACCGCGCCGCCGGCGGGCGCGAGGACGACGGTGGTCCCGGTGCGGAAGCCGCCCCCGACGAGCCGGGCGTGCCCCACCCGCAGCCCCGCCACGTCCACCAGCGAGTTCGTCGCCCCGGCCCGCACGGGAAGGTCCCTTCGCGTCACGAGCCCCGCCGCATCAGTAGTCCCCGTTCAGGAAGCGCCTGGCGGCCTCCGCGAACACCCGCGTGCACCGCACGATCTCCGCCACCTCCACGAACTCGTCGGCCTGGTGCGCGATCCACTTCCCGCCCGGCCCGTACACCACCGACGGCACCCCGCCCCAGTGGGTGAGCACGGTCCCGTCCGTCGTGCCCGGCACCCCGCCGTACACCGGCTCCTCGCCCGTCACGGCGCGATGGGCGGCGGCCAGCGCGGCGACGACCGGGTCCGAGCGCGGCACGTCCACCGGCGGCCGGTCCACCAGCACCGACACCTCCACCGAGATCCCCTCGGCGCGGGCCAGCGCGGCCACCCGGTCGGCGATCTCCTTGTGGTCGGCGCCCGGCACGGTGCGCACGTCCACGAAGACGGAGGCGACGGCCGGGATCACGTTGACCTGCTCCTCGGAGCCGGCCCGCAGCACGGTCGGCGTCACGTACACCTCGCCGAGGTGCTCGTGCGCCGGATGGCGCCGCTGCAGCTCCTCCTGCAGCGACCGCAGCCCGGTCAGCAGGGTGCCGGCGGCGGCGATGGGGTTGCGGCCGTGCTGGGGCATCGCGCCGTGGGCCATCCTGCCGGTGAGGTCCACGCGCAGCCGCAGCGCGCCCTTGGCCACGGCGCAGATCTCGCCCGCCTCGGGCTCGGCGACGATCGCCCCGTCCACGTCCGAGGCGAGCCCGGAGGAGACGAAGTGGTGCGCGCCGAGCATCAGGCCCTCCTCGTCGGCCAGCGCGCACACCTTGACGCGGCCCGGGAACGTTCCCGCGAGCTGCAGGGCGCGGGTGGCGTAGAGGGTGGCGGCCAGGCCGGACTTCATGTCGGCGCTGCCCCGCCCCCACAGCTTGCCGTCGCGGATCTCCCCGCCGAACGGGTCCACGGTCCACGAGGACAGGTCGCCCTCGGTGACGACGTCCGTGTGGCCCTCGAACATGAGCGTCGGCCCCGGCCCGCCGCCGCCCTCGACGACGGCGACCACGTTCGGCCGGCCGGGCGCGGCCTCGTACACGACGGGGTCCCAGCCCCACTCCCGCATCCGCGCCTCGACGAGCTCGGCCGCGGGCCGCTCGCAGCGGCCGCGCGCCGGGTCGTTGGTGCTGGGGATGCGGACCAGCGCCTGCGTGAACTCCACCACTCCATCGGCGTCGACTTCGATCACAGCAGTCCCTCCAGTGTCGGTACGGCCGCCAGCAGCGCCTGCGTGTACGGGTGGGCGGGCGCGGCCCAGACGTCGTCCACGGGCCCGGTCTCCACGATCTCGCCCTGGCTCATCACCGC
This sequence comes from Nonomuraea sp. GTA35, assembly GCF_041950525.1. Taxonomy (NCBI): domain Bacteria; kingdom Bacillati; phylum Actinomycetota; class Actinomycetes; order Streptosporangiales; family Streptosporangiaceae; genus Nonomuraea; species Nonomuraea sp. GTA35. The sequence continues at coordinate 347,190 of NZ_JBGNUV010000002.1, forward strand.
GACCGTCTCGCACACGTGCCGCACCACGGACAGGTCGTGCGAGACGAACACGAGCGTGAGCCCCAGCTCGTCCACGAGGTCGGCCAGCAGGTTGAGTATCTGCCCTCGCACGGAGACGTCCAGAGCGCTGACGGGCTCGTCGGCGACCAGCACCTTCGGCCGCGGCGCGAGCGCGCGGGCGATGGCGATGCGCTGCCGCTGCCCGCCGGAGAACTGGTGCGGGAACCGGTCGGCGGCCGTGGCGGGCAGCCCGACCGCGTCGAGCAGCTCCGCCACCCGGTCGCCGGCGGGCAGGCCGAGGGCGGCTAGCGGCTCGGCGACGAGGTCGCGCACCCGCATGCGCGGGTCGAGCGAGCTCATCGGGTCCTGGAAGACGATCTGGAGGTTCTCGCGCAGGAAGCGCAGCCGGCGCTCCGGCCTGCCGGTGATCTCCTGGCCGTCGAAGCGGATGGTGCCGCTGGTCGGCTGGTCGAGGGCGCAGAGCAGGCGCAGCAGGGTGGACTTGCCGGAGCCGGACTCGCCGACGATGCCGTAGCGCTCGCCGCGCCGCACGGTCAGGGAGACGTCGCGCAGGGCGTGCACGGCGGCTCCCGGCCTGGTGAGCGAGGTGCGGGGGCGGCGGTAGACCCGGTTCAGCCCGCTCGCCTCAATCAGCGGGGTGCCAGCATGCGTAGGCATGGCCGTCTCCTGTCAGCGCCGGAGTCGTCTCGCAGGTGGGGGTGGCGTGCGGGCAGCGGTTGCGGAAGACGCAGCCGCCGGGGAAGCGGCCCGCCGGTGGCACGCTGCCGGCGATGGTGGGCAGGCGGGTGCCGCGCGGGGTGAGCCTGGAGGCGGCCAGCAGGCCCTGCGTGTAGCGGTGGCGGGGCCGGGTGAAGACCTCGCGGAGCGGGCCCGACTCGACGACGCGGCCGCCGTACATGACCAGGACCCGCTCGCACATGGAGGCGACCACGGCCAGGTCGTGGGTGATGAACAGCAGCGCGGGCGCGACCTCGGCGATCAGGTCGAGCATCTGCTTCTGCACGGTGACGTCGAGCGCGGTGGTGGGCTCGTCGCAGATGAGCAGCTCGGGGCCGTTGGCCAGGGCGATGGCGAGCATGACGCGCTGGCGCTGGCCGCCGGAGAGCTGGTGCGGGTACGCGCGGGCGATCTGGCCGGGCTCGGGCAGCCGTACGCGCTCCAGCAGCTCGATCGACCGCTCGCGGGCCTCCTGGCGGGAGCGGCCGTGCAGGGTCATGACCTCTGCGACCTGGGCGCCGATCCGCATGAGCGGGTTGAGCGCGGTCATCGGCTCCTGGAAGACCATGGACAGCTCGCGGCCACGCAGGCTCTTGAGCCGGCTCTCGGGCACGCCGACGAGGTCGCGGTCGCCCAGCCTGGCCCGGCCGGTCGCGGTGACGCCCTCGGGGAGCAGGCCCATGAGCGACAGCGCGGTGAGCGACTTGCCGGAGCCGGACTCGCCGATCAGCCCGACCCGCTCGCCGGGCTCGATGGTGAACGACACGTCGCGGACCAGTTCGACGGTGTCCGCGCGCACCCCGAGGCTCTCAACCTTCAGCACGGATCCTCCTGAGCCTGGGGTCGAGGTGGTCGCGCAGGCCGTCGCCGAGGAGGTTGAAGCCGAGCACGGCCACGGCGATCGCGATCCCCGGCCACAGCGCCAGGCGGGGGGTGGAGAAGAGCAGTTCCTGCGACTCCTGCAGCATGCGCCCCCACGACGGGATCGGCGGGCGGGTGCCGAAGCCGAGGAACGACAGCGCCGCCTCGGCCAGGATGGCGATCGCGAACGACACCGACGCCTGCACGATCAGCACGGAGCCGATGTTCGGCAGCACGTGCCGTACGGCGATGGCGGGCCGGCGCCGCCCGGCGGCCCTGGCGGCCAGGATGTAGTCGGTCACCATGACCTGGAGCGTGGCGGCGCGGGCCACGCGGGCGAACGCGGGCACGGTGGCCACCCCGATGGCGATCATCGCGGTGAGCGTGCCGGGCCCGTACACCGCGCCGAGCATGACGGCCAGCAGCAGCGCGGGGAAGGCGAACACGAGGTCGTTGACCCGCATGATCAGCTCCGACAGCCAGCCGCGCGGCGTCATCCCGGCGACCACGCCGAGCGGGGTGCCGATGACGGCGGCGATGCCGACCGCGACGACGCCGACGTAGAGGGTGGTGCGGGCGCCGACCATGAGCTGGCTGAAGGTGTCGCGGCCGAACTTGTCGGCGCCGAGCAGGTAGCCGTCGCCGGGCTCGCGCAGCTTGCGGGCGGCGTCCACGAGCGTGGGGTCGTGCGGCGTCCAGAAGAACGAGACGACGGCGGCGAGGGCGACGAGCCCGACGAGGGCGCCGCCGGCCAGCAGCGCGAGGTTCGGCCTGCCTCTCATCGCAGCCTCGGGTCGAGCAGGTGGTAGGTCACGTCGACCACGAAGTTGATCAGCAGCACGGCGGCCACCAGCACCATCACCACGCCTTGGACGAGCAGCAGGTCACGCCCGGCGACGCCGTTGAGCAGCAGGTCGCCGAGCCCGGGGATGACGAAGACCCGCTCGACCACGACCGCGCCGATGAGCAGCGTGGCCAGTTGCAGGCCGAGCACGGTGACGACGGGGACGGAGGCGTTGCGCAGCCCGTGCCGCCACAGCGCGCCGGTGCTGCCGCGGCCCTTGGCGCGGGCGGTGCGCAGGTAGTCCTCGCGCATGACGTCGAGCACGGCGCTGCGCACGTAGCGGGTGAGCACGGCGCCCTGCACCAGGCCGAGCGACAGCCACGGCAGCAGCAGGCTGCGCAGCCACTCCCCCGGGTCGTCGGCGATGGGCACGTAGCCGCCGGACGGCAGCACCTGGGCCTGCACCGCGAACACGAACACCAGCAGGATCCCGGCCAGGAACGCGGGGACCGCGATGCCGAGCTGGCTGACCGCGCTGATCGCCGCGCCCAGGGGATCGCGGTGGTGCACGGCGGCGAACGTGCCCAGCGGCACGGCCAGCACCAGGGCCACGGCCATGCCGCCGAGCACGAGCACGGCCGTGACGCCGAGCCGGTCGGAGATCTGCGGGCCGATGGGGGCGCTGGTCACGTACGAGGTGCCGAAGTCGCCCTGCGCCAGCCCGCCGAACCAGTCGAGGAACTGCACGCCGGGCGGCCGGTCGGTGCCGAACTGGCGGCGCAGCTCGGCCACCGCCTCGGGGGTGGCGTTGACGCCGAGCGCGATCTCGGCCGGGTCGCCGGGCAGCAGCGCCATGAAGGCGAACACCGCCACGGCGGCCACGACGGTGCTCGCGAGCAGCACCGCCAGCCGCTTGACGAGGTACAGGATCACTGCTTGGCGAGTCCGGTGAAGTCGAAGGACTCCGCGATGGCGTTCTTCGGCAGCCCGGTGACGCCCTTCTTCGCCACGATCAGGTTGGGGAACAGGAAGAGCCAGTCGGCCGCGGCGTCCTGCGACAGCAGCTTGGCGGCCTGCTTGAGGTCGCCGGCCTGCTCCTGCTCGGTGCCCGCGTCGGCGGAGGCGAGCAGCTCGCCGAACTCGGGATTGTCGTACCGGAAGTAGTACGACTTATCGGCGAATATGCCCATGTCGCGGGGCTCGACGTGGTTGATGATGGACAGGTCGTAGTCGCCCTTGGTGAACACCTGGTCCAGCCAGCGCGCGGGGAACTCCAGCGGCTCGATCTCGGCGTTGATGCCCACCTGGGCGAGCTGCGACTTGACGACCTGGGCGCTGTTGACCGCGTACGGCAGGTTGGGGATGCGCATCTTGACGTTGTACGTCTTCCCGCCCAGCAGTTCCTTGGCCTTGGCCGGGTCGTACGGGTAGTCGCCGGTGCGGTCCTCGTACCAGGGGTCGGTGGGCGGCACCATCGAGCCGATGAGCTGCCCGCGCCCGGCCCAGGCGGTGTCGAGCAGCGCCTTGTGGTCGATGGCGTGCCGCACGGCCTGCCTGACCTTCTTGTCGTCGAACGGCGGGCGCCCGTTGTTCATCGACAGCACGACCTCGCCGTTGGTGGTGCCCTCGATGGTCTCGAACCGGTTGGGGTCGGCGAACTGCTGCAGCGACTCGGGCGCCTGCACGCTGGAGATGACGTCGATGCCGCCGGTCAGCAGCGCGTTGTTCATCGCCGTGGCGTCCTTGAAGTACTTCAGCGTGACCGACGACAGCGCCGGCTTGGCGCCCCAGTAGGAGGGGTTGGTGTCCAGGCGGAGGGAGTCGCCGCGCCGCCAGGAGCCCAGCACGTACGGGCCGGTGCCGACGGGCTTGTTGGCCAGGTCGGCCACGCCGGTGCGGCTGAACATGGCGCCGAGCCTGCTGGTCATCGCGTACAGGAAGCCGTTGCTGGGCCGCTTGAGCGTGACGACGGCGGTGGAGTCGTCCTTCTTCTCGACCTTGTCGACGACGTCGAGCTGCGCCTTGATCTTGAGCTTCCAGTCGGTCCGCACCCGGTCGAGGGAGAAGACCACGTCGTCGGCCGTGAACGGCGCGCCGCTGCTGAACTTCACGTTCCGGCGCAGCGTGAAGGTGTAGGTCTTCCGGTCGCCGGAGACGTCCCACTTCTCGGCGAGCAGCGGCACGATCTCGCCGTTCTGGTCGAGCTTGACCAGGCCCTCGTAGACGTTGACGAGCAGGGCCTGCGGGATGGCGGCGCCCTCGGTGGAGGTGAAGTCGAGGTTGGCGGGCTCGGCCACCGCGCCGACCGACAGCGTCCGGGTCTTGGCCGGGCCCGCGGCCCCGCCGTTGCCGTCGCCACCGCCTCCGCAGGCTGCCGTGGCCAGCAGGAGACCGCCGGCGGCGATCCAGATCCCGATTCGCCTCATGTCCTACAGCCTCCTGGCTAGTGTACTGGTCGGACCAGTAGGCTACGCACATTGCCAGCCGGTGACGGCTCGGGTCAAGGGGGCTTGCATGGGTGGTCCGCGCTTCGAGCCGGTGCGTACCGTGCGCGCTTACGAGCGGGTCGTGGAGCAGATCGAGGAGGCCGTCGAGAGCGGCGCGCTGTCTCCTGGCGCGCGGCTGCCGAGCGAGCGCGAGCTGATGGTGCAGTTCTCCGTCAGCCGGTCCACCGTACGCGAGGCGCTGCGGGTGCTGCAGGCGCGCGGCCTGGTGCGCTCGCGGCCGGGGGATCCGCACGGGGCGGAGGTGCTGCCGTTCTCGCCCGCCGCATTACACAAGTCCATGACCACCCTGGCCAGGATGGCGGAGCTGTCGCTCGGCGAGCTGGTGCAGTTCAGGATGGTGCTGGACGGGTCGGCCGTGCTGCTGGCCGCGCGCCTGCGCACCGAGGAGCAGCTCGCCGAGATGTGCGAGGCGGTGGCCGCCATGCGGGCCGCCGTGGGCCGGGACGCGGAGGCGTTCGGGGCCGCGGACGTGGCCTTCCACGACGCGGTGGCGCGGGCCGGCGGCAACAAGCTGATCCAGGTCTGCACGGACGTGGTGCGCTCGATCGTGCTGAAGCTGATCGCGGAACGGATCGCCGCGGCGCCGGACCGCGAGGAGCTGATGCGGCGGAGCATCCGCCACCACGAGGAGGTCATCGCCGCCATCCGGGCCGGGGACGGCCCACTGGCAGCCCAATTGTCCAGAAAAGCGATGTATGACTATTACGCCGGGTATGTAGATGAAGGTGAGCGGAGTGCCCTGAGGGCACTCTTGGAGTGATCTGGCCCACAGGGTGTTATGTTGCCGAGGTGGCGCGGGTGGACGGGGACGGGCTGGCGGAAGCCTTTCTGCGCGAGCCGCGCCGATACACCAGTCACCAGGTCGCCGAGATGGCGGGGGTGCCGGTCTATCGTGCGCGGCGCTTCTGGCGTGCCCTGGGGTTCGCCAACGTGCCCGACGACGCCGTCGAGTTCACCGACTCCGACGTCGAGGCGCTCAAGACGCTGCTCGGCATGGTGACCTCGGGCGTCTACGACGAGGAGCACGTGCTGCTCATCGCCCGCTCGCTGGGCCGGGCCACGACCAGGCTGGCCGAGTCGCAGGCGGAGCTGGGCGCCGAGGCGCTGGACAACGCGGGCGTGCCGCTGGCCGAGCGGCCTCGGGCCTGGCGCAGGCGGGCCGAGCGGGTCGTGCCCGACCTGGCGCGGCTGCTGGTCTACGCCTGGCAGCGCCAGCTCGCCGCCGCGGCCGGGCGCCTGGCCGAGCAGGACATGAGCGCCGTACGGCTGGCCGTCGGCTTCGCCGACCTGGTCGCCTTCACCCGGCTCAGCAGGCAGATCACCGGCGGCGAGCTGGCCAGGCTGATCGACAGGTTCGAGGGGCGCTCGGCCGACATCGTGACGTCCTCGGGCGGCCGGGTGGTCAAGACGCTGGGCGACTCGGTGCTGTTCGTGAGCGACAAGGCGCACGTGGCGGCGGAGATCGCGCTGCGGCTGGTGGAGACGCACGCGCGCGGCAAGGACATGCCGGAGCTGCGGGTGGGGCTGGCCTCCGGACCGGTGATCTGGCGCATGGGCGACGTGTTCGGCACCACGGTGAACCTGGCCAGCAGGCTGACCGCGTTGTCCCTGCCGGGAACGATCCTGGCCGATCCGCAGCTGGCCGAGGAGCTCGAGGGCGATCGGGCCTTCCGGCTGCGTGAGGTCAACCGGCTGTCGGTGCGAGGGCTGGGCGAGCTGGCGCCGTACACGGTCATGCGGGCCGGGAGCGCCTGAGCCGTCCGGGCCGGCGCGCGCGAGTTCTCGCCCCCGGGCAACCTGACCGGGACGACGACGCGTCACCAGCGTCAGCTAGCCGCTCGCACAGAAGGAGCGCCGAGTTGGCAGATAGGGCGATTTTTCAGGACTTCGTGGTGGCGAGGTCGGACCGGCTGTTACGCACGGCGTACCTGCTGGCCCGCGACTGGGGCCTCGCGGAGGACCTGCTGCAGGAGTCGCTGGCCAAGGCGTGGTTCGCCTGGCCGGGCATCGACGAGCCCGAGGCGTACGTGCGCAAGGTGCTGGTCACCACGTACGTCTCCTGGTGGCGGCGGCGCTGGCGCGGGGAGGTGCCCAGCGGCGACGACCTGCCGGAGAGGCCGGCCCACGACGCGGCCGGCGACGACGAGGAGCTGTGGCGGGCGGTGGGGCGGCTGCCGGCCAGGCAGCGCGCGGTGATCGTGCTGCGCTTCTACGAGGACCTGCCGGTCGGCGAGGTGGCCAGGCTGCTGGGCTGCCAGGAGGGCACGGTCAAGAGCCAGACCGCCAAGGCGCTGGCCAAGCTGCGAGTGGACGAGTCGATCGTGAAGGAGAGGCGCTGATGAGCGTGCGGGAGTTGCGTGACGTCCTGCGGGAGCGGGCCGAGGGCCCGTCGCCCGCCAACCCGCACCGCCACGACCAGGTACGCGCCCGCATCCGCCGGACCCGCCTGCGCAGGAGGGCGTCCGCGGGTGCGGTGACGCTGGCGGCCGTGGCGGTGGCGGCCTACCTGGTCCCCGGCCAGGCCGGGCTGGTCGTCCCCGGGGAGACGCCGCCCGCCGCGTCGCGACAGGAGCTGCCCGAGCGGTTCACCTCCCCCGACGGCACCGAGTACCGCCGGGTGGGCCTGGTCACCCTCACGGGGACCGAGGCGTCGATCGACGTCCCGGTCTCGGGGAAGCCGCTGGAGGTGGCCACGCCGTGCGACGGGGACCGCAACCGCATGCCGGTGGTCCACGTCGACTCCCGCCGCGTCCACGTCCCCAGGTACGGCTGCGGCGACGGCCTGCCGTACCTGCTGCCGGTGGACGTGCCGCAGGGGTCCACCCGGGCCAGGCTGACGTTCGACAGGAGCGAGGAGGGCTGCGTCATCCCGGTCGAGGACGGGCCGTGCGTGCCGGAGCAGCCCGACACCGCGGTCCGCGACATCGGCGTCTACGAGTGGACGCCACCGGCCATGACCATCGAGCCCGCGCGGATCGGGGCCCTGCCCGGGCAGCTCGACGGCCGGCGGCTGGCCGACAGCGCGTCGGGAAGGTGGCCGGGGGCCTCCTCCGTCACGCTGACGGGCAGCGGCGCGGGCCCGGTCAGCGTCAGCCTGCTCTGCTCGGGCGACCTGGCCCAGCGGATGTGGTTCAAGTTCTGGATCAACGGCAAGGAGGGCCGCACGACGGTGGGCTGCCCCTGGGCGGAGGGCTCCTCCCCGAGCGCGGGCCTGGAGCTCGATGCGCCGGAGGGCGAGCGGGTGACGGTGACCGTTCAGACGGGCATGTGGGGCGAGTACACCAACCGCCCGGTTCGCTGGTCGGCCGGCCTGTACGTAAGGTAGATCGTCATGACGGGACGCACCGCCGTGGACGGCGAGCTGGTCGGCGCCGAGGCGCGCCTCATGCTGGACGCCCGCTATGGGCACTTCACCGCCATGCAGGTCAGGGACCGGCGCGTGCGCGGGCTCGACCGGCACTTCGAGCGGCTCGAAGGGGCCAGCAGGGAGCTGTTCGGGGCGGAGCTCGACCGGGCGGCGGTGCTGGCCTCGATCAGGGCCGTGCTGGGCGGCGGCGTGCGCGACGCCGGGGTGCGGGTGAACGTCGTGGAGCACGGCGGCCGGCCGCGCGTCGTGGCCGCCGCGTACCCGCCGCATCCGCCGCTGAGCGGCCCGCTGCACGTCAAACCGGTCGTCTACCAGCGGTACCTGCCGCACATCAAGCAGGCCTTCGGCTTCCAGCAGGCCCACATCGTGCGGCTGGCCGCCCGCGAGGGCTTCGACGAGGCGCTGCTCACCACCGAGGACGGCCTGATCAGCGAGGGCGCGATCACGAACCTGGGCGGCTTCGCGGACGGCCGGCTGGTGTGGCCGGACGCGCCGATGCTGCGCGGGATCACGATGAGCCTGCTGCAGGACCTGGACGTGCCGCAGGAGCAGCGGCCGGTCAAGGTGGCCGACCTGACCGGCTTCGACCTGGTGTTCCTCTGCAACTCCTGGGGGGTGATGCCGGTCGGCAGGGTCGACGGCGTGCCGCTGCGCCAGGACGCCGGGCTGCTGGCGCGGCTGGTCGAGCACTACGAGAGCGTGCCGGCCGATCCGGTGGATTGATCCGGCGGGCGGGCGTGTTGCACCCGTACATGACCGCCTACTCGATTCTCGACCGCTCACTCGTCCGCCGCGGCTCGACCCCGGCCGCCGCGCTGCGCGAGACCGTGGAGTTCGCGCGGCAGGCCGAGGAGCTCGGCTACCACCGGTTCTGGGTGTCGGAGCACCACAGCGTGCCCGGGGTGGCGGGGTCGGCGCCGACCGTGCTGGCGGCGGCCGTGGCCGCGGCCACCTCGCGGATCCGGGTGGGCACCGGCGGCGTGATGCTGCCCAACCATCGGCCGCTGGTCGTGGCCGAGCAGTTCGGCGTGCTGGAGTCGCTGCATCCCGGCCGCGTGGACATGGGTCTGGGGCGTTCCGTGGGTTTCACCGGGGGCATCCGCCGGGCGCTCGGGCACGGCAAGGACGACGCGGACCGGTTCGGCGACCAGCTCGCCGAGCTGCTCGGTTACTTCACCGGCGAGCAGAGCGCGCATCCGGGGGTGCACGCGCTGCCCGCGGAGGGGCTGCGGCCGCAGGTGTTCGTGCTGGCCATGGGGGCGGGGGCGGACATCGCGGCCGAGCACGGGCTGCCGATGGTGATCGGCGGCGGGGCGCGGATGCATGACGCCGTGGCGCGGTACCGGGCCGCGTTCCGGCCGTCGGCGTGGGCGGCGCGGCCGTACGTGATCGTCGCGGCGGACGTCGCGGTCGCCGCGAGCGCGCAGGAGGCGGCGCTGCTGCAGCTCCCGGAGGCGTGGGCCACCGTGCGCTCGCGCACCGGCGGCTCCTTCCCGCCGCTCGTGCCCGCCGGGGAGATCGCGGGGATGGAGCTGGCCGGGCGGGAGCGGGCGTACCTGGACGAGGCGCTCAAGGGCAAGATCCACGGCACGGAGCGCGAGGTCGCGGTGGCGCTCGGCACGCTGGTCGGGACGAGCGGGGCCGACGAGGTGCTGGTCACGATGAACACCTACGACCTGGACCGGCGGCTGGACTCCTACCGGCGGCTCGCGACCGTCTTCACGGGTTAGGATCGCCCGAACATCGTTCTGAAGGGTGTTCGCATGATCCGTCAGCACGCCATCGGTGACCTCCTGCGGCGCACGGCCGCCCGGCATCCCTCCAAGACCGCCGTCGTCTACGGCGACCTGCGGCAGAGCTACGCCGACCTCGACCGGGCGGTGAACAGGACCGCCAACGCCCTGGCCGCGCGCGGCGTGGGCAAGGGCGACCGGTTCGCCGTCTTCAGCCACAACAACCACGCGTTCGTGGTGGCGTACTTCGCGCTGGCGCGGCTGGGGGCGATCTCCGTGCCGGTGAACTTCATGCTGGGGGCCGAGGAGGTGGCGTACATCCTCCGGCATTCCGGCGCCACCGGGATGCTCGCCGAGGAGGCGCTGCTGCCGGTGGCCGAGGCGGCGCTCACGCCCGATGTCACGGTGCGCGGCGTGATCGGCGCCGGCCGGGACGGGTGGGAGCCGTTCACCGCGTGGTCGGCCTTCGAGGACGACTGCGAGCCCCGGGTGGAGATCGCCGACGACGACCCGATCCAGCTCATGTACACCAGCGGCACCGAGTCCCGCCCCAAGGGCGCCACGCTGTCGAGCAGGAGCCTGATCGCGCAGTACGTGACGTGCGTGGTGGACGGCGAGATGAGCGCCGACGACGTCGAGGTGCACGCCCTGCCCCTCTACCACTGCGCGCAGCTCCACTGCTTCCTGACGCCGGGCGTCTACCTGGGCGCCACCAACATCATCCTGCCCGGCCCCAGCGCGGCGGCGATCCTGGCCACGATCGAGGGCGAGCGGGCCACCAAGCTGTTCTGCCCGCCCACGGTGTGGATCTCGCTGCTGCGCCACCCGGACTTCGACCGCCGCGACCTGTCGTCGCTGCGCAAGGGGTACTACGGCGCCTCCATCATGCCGGTGGAGGTGCTGAAGGAGATCGCCGCGCGGCTGCCGGACGTGCGCCTGTTCAACTTCTACGGCCAGACCGAGATGGCGCCCGTCGCCACCATCCTCGGCCCCGAGGAGCAGCTCACCCGGCTGGGCTCGGCCGGGCGGCCCGCGCTGAACGTCGAGACCAGGATCGTGGACGACGCCGGGGAGCCGGTGCCGCCCGGCGTGGTCGGCGAGATCGTGCACCGCAGCCCGCACGCCATGCTCGGCTACTGGAACGACCCGGACAAGACCGCCGAGGCGTTCCGCGGCGGCTGGTTCCACAGCGGCGACCTGGGCGTGCTGGACGAGGACGGTTACCTGGCGGTGGTCGACAGGAAGAAGGACATGATCAAGACGGGTGGCGAGAACGTCGCCAGCCGCGAGGTCGAGGAGGCCCTCTACCAGCATCCGGCGGTCGCGGAGGCGGCGGTGTTCGGGGTGCCGGACGCGAAGTGGATCGAGGCGGTGACAGCCGCGGTCGTGCTGCGCGAGGGTGCCGGGGTGACGGAGCAGGAGCTGATCGTGTTCCTGCGGGAGCGGCTGGCGCCGTTCAAGACCCCCAAACGAGTTGTTTTTCTGGAATCGCTTCCTAAAAACGCCTCGGGGAAAGTACTCAAGCGCGAGTTGAGAAGCAACATTTCCTAATTTCATTCATGGTTACGGGCACGATTGGGCATTGCCCGCTCGTTTAGCGGGCATTCCCTTTCGACGACGACCGCACCTCAAGTCCCGGACGACCCCCCTTGTCCCCGACCGAGAGAGTCCGCACGTGCCCAACCTGCCCGAGCTCGCGCATCGTACGTTCTTCCGGACGCTTTCCCTGCTCTCCCCCAAGGGGCAGGGCGTGATCCTGCGCCGCTACTTCGACTGGTGGCATCGCACCCCCGATCCCTGGAAGCTGGCGACCGACGGCTACGAGCAGCACAAGTACCGGTCCACGCTCGACCACGTGCCGGCCCGGCCGTACCGGCGCATCGTGGAGGTCGGCTGCGCGGAAGGCGTCTTCACCCACGCGCTCGCCGCCACCTACCCGGAGGCCGAGATCACCGGGATGGACGTGTCGGGACGGGCGCTGGCGCGGGCCCGGGAGCGCGTGCCGGAGGAGCGCGGGCGGGTGCGGTTCGTCCAGGCCGACCTGCTCACGCATCCGGCGGAGCGGCGCTTCGACCTGGCGTTCTGCTCCGAGACGCTCTACTACCTGGGGCGGCACGAGCGGCTGCAGCGGGCTGCAGAGCAGCTCAGCGGGCTGCTGGTGCCCGACGGGGTGCTGGTGGCCGTCCATCCGTGGCCCGAGGCCAACCGGTTGCACGGATACCTGGACGCGCACGAGTCGCTGAAGCGGCTCGGCGAGGAGGTCTACACGGCCTCGGCCCGGCCGTTCGCGGTCACCGTCTACGGCGCGAAACCCTCCTGAGGCCAGCCCTTGTCCAGGCGGCCGGCGGCCGAGCGGCGCACCACCACGCGCCGGATCTCGCCGGTCGCCGTCACGTGTCGCGGGGACTGGGTCTCGCGCAACGTCACGCCTGCCCGGACGGCACCGCGCGGGGCGGGCGGAAGGCGGGGCCCAGGCCGGCGGGACGGGAGCAGACGTGGTCGCGGAAGGCGCGGACCGCCGGCGTCAGCCGCTCCCCAGCGGGCCAGCTCGCCCCGACCGTCCTGAACACGGGCGGCGACAGCGGGATCTCCACCACCATCGGCAACGCCGAGCCGGCGCCGCCGCCGTACCCGCCGCCATGCCCGCCGTCTGGCCTGCCTCCCGCGGGCGGCTGATCCGACCGCGGCAGTACGGCCACCCCCAGCCCCGCCGCCACCAGCCCGCGCACGGTCTCCGACTCCTGCCCCTCGAACGCGATCCGCGGCACGAACCCCGCCGCCGCGCACAGGTCGTCGGTGATCTGCCGCAGCCCGTACCCGTGCTCCAGCGTCACCAGCTCCTCCCCCTCCAGATCCGCCGCCCGCACCCGCGCCCTGGCGGCGAGGCGGTGCGACGGCGGCGCGCACAGCACGAGCTCCTGGTCGGCGAGCGGGCGGCTGACGAGGCCGGGGTCGTCGAGCGGCATGGGCGCGACGAACACCAGGTCGATCTCGCCCTCGTGCAGGGCGTCGAGCATGTCCTGCCGCGACCCCTGCGCCAGGCTGAAGCGGATGCCCGGATTGCGCTCCCGGAACCCGCCGATGAGCGAGGGCACCAGCGTGCGGCCGAGCAGGTGCAGGAAGCCGAGAACGATGCGCCCGCTGCCCGGGTCGATCTCCTCGCGCACCTCCCGGGCGGCTGCGGTCATGGTGGCCAGCGCGCGGGTGGAGGCGGCGGCCAGCGTGCGGCCCGCCCTGGTCAGGCGGATGCCACGGCCGGACGGGAGGACGAGCGGGGCGCCCACGAGCTCGGCCAGCGCGGCGAGGCGGCGGCTGGCGGTGGGCTGGGGGACGCCGAGCAGCTCGGCCGCGCGCGTCACGTGCCCCGTCTCGCCTACGGCGGCCAGCAGCGCGAGGGCCGGGGCCAGGCGGGCGGCCAGGCGATCGTCGGAATCATCCATCACGGTATGAATTATCCCCTATATGCGTATTAGACGTATTTATCAGCCTTGCTTAGCGTTTGGGGGGTGGTGGTTCTCCAGACTTCCGAGCCGGTCGTCGACACGCGGCGGGTGAGCGCCGCCGTGGCCGCGGCGGGGCTGTCGTCCTTCGCCCTGCTGTACGCGCCCCAGCCGGTGCTGCCCCAGCTCGCGGCCGCGTACCGGCTGGACCCGGGCAGCGCCTCCCTGGCGATCGGGGTGGCGACCGCCTGCCTGGCCGTCGCGGTGCTGCCCCTGGCCTGGCTGGCCGGGGTGGCCGGGCGGCGGCGGGTGATCCTCTGGTCCGTGGTGGTGTCGGCGGTGATCGGCCTGCTGCTGCCGCTGGCACCCTCCTTCCCGGCGTTCCTCGTGATGCGCGGGGTGCAGGGGGTCGCGATCGCCGGCTTCGCCGGGGTGGCGGCGGCGTACCTGGCCGACCAGGTCGGCACGGCGAGGCTGGCCGGGGCCGTGGGGGCGATGATCGCGGGCAACTCGGTCGGGGGGATGCTGGGGCGGCTCGGGGCCGGGTTCGCCGCCGGACCGCTGGGGTGGCACGGCGCGATGGTCGCGGTGGCGGGAGTGGCGCTGCTGTGCGCGCTGTTCACCGTCGCGACGCTGCCCGCAGGGGCGGCTGACGGCCACCGGGCGCCCTCCCGCAAGGCGGGCGCGCAGACCGGAGCCGGAACACAGGCCGGGGCCGGAACAGGGGCCGGAGCCGGAACAGGGGCCGGAGCCGGAACACAGGACGGCAGGGCGCGGCTCGGCGTGGGGCTGGTGGCGCCGTTCGCCGTGGGGGCGCTGGCCATGGGGGCGTTCGTGGCGCTGTACAACGCGGCCGGGTTCCGGCTGGCCGCGCCGCCGCTCTCGCTGAGCCCGGCCGCCGCCTCCCTGGTGTTCCTGTCGTACGCCATGGGCACCGCGTCCTCGGCCGCCGCAGGACGGTTGGCGGGTCGCATGGGACGGACGGGCGCGCTCGTGACGGCGCTGGCCGTGACGGTGGCCGGGGCGGCGCTGACCGCGCACCCGTCGCTGCCCGTCATCGCGATCGGCTTCGCCGTCCTGACCGCCGGGTTCTTCGCGGCGCACGCCATCGCCAACGCCTGGGTGACCGCCGACGCGCCCCCGGCCGCCCGGGGCAGGGCCGCCGGCATCTACACGCTCTGCTACTACTTCGGCAGCGGCGCCGGCGGCACGGCGGGCGCCGTCGTGTACGGCCACGCGGGCTGGGCGTGGCTGATCGTCATGACGTCGGCCTGGCTGCTGCTCGCCGCCCTCGCCGTCCTCCTGACGCACCGCCGGCGCACGGCTTCCTGACCGGAGCGCGAAGCTCACGCCGCCGCGGCCCGCACACCGCCCCGCCACGCGGTGTGGTCGTTCGTGGGCGTGGTGCCCGCCTCGTTCTGGCTGCGCAGGATGTGCTGCGAGGCCGCGATCCACCACTACGACGCGGCGGTGACGACCGGCGCCGCGTACGAGATCGCCGGCGAGCTGGCGGCGGAGGTCATCACCGAGGGCATGGAGCTGATGTCGCATTCGCGGGCGGAGACGTTCAAGCCGGAGCCGGCGCTGCTGGAGCACTGGCTCGCGCACAGCGCCTACTGATCAGCGGAAGGCCGGGACCGTGGGCGGCAGGCCCATGAGGACCGCGCCCGCGGCGTCGTACATCGCCGGGCTGAGGAAGGCGTGCTCCTGCGGCACCAGCGCGTCGCCGAGCAGCGCCTGCAGGGGGTGGTCGCGGTAGATCGCGGCGGTGCCCGACAGCGAGACGACCTTGGCCACCACCTCCGCCGCGGTCCTGGCCAGGTGGGCGGCGGACAGGCGCAGGTGCGCGTTCTGCTCGTCGCCGACCTGGCCGCCGGCGGCGAGCGCCTGCCACGCCTCCTGCGCGGCCTCGTAGAAGTAGGCGCGGGCGGAGCGGAGCGCGGCCTCGGCCTCGGCGATGCCGGCGCGGTAGTAGGGCCGGTCGGCCGGCCGCGGCGCGCCGGTGATGCTGCCCCGGCCGCTTCCCTCCCCCTCGGCGAGGTCGAGGGCGGCGCGGGCCACGCCGGCGGAGACGACCGACAGCGACTGGGCGGCGTAGGTGATGGCGGGATAGCGGTAGAGCGGCTCGTCGATCACCGGGGGGCCGCCGCGGATGAACGTCCACTCCCTGCCGATCTCGACGTCGTGGGCGACCAGGTCGAAGGAGCCGGTGCCCTGCATGCCGACGACGTCCCACTCGCGTACGATCTCCAGGCGCTCGGGCCGCACCAGCGCCCCCCGCGGCTTGCCGGAGGTGGAGTCGTCGCCTGGGATGCCGACGACGAGCACGTCGGCGGCCATGCAGCCGCTGGCGAACTTCCACCGGCCGTTGAGCAGGAAGCCCCGCTCGGTGGGGGTGGCCTCCTGGACCGGGAACAGGCCGCCGGCCAGGACGACGTCGGGGCCGTCGGCGTACAGGGCGGCCTGGGTCTCCAGCGGCAGCGAGCCCAGGTAGACGAGCTGGGAGCCGAAGCCGGCGACCCAGCCGGTGGAGCCGTCCACGGCGGAGATGCGCTCGATCTTCCGCAGGAACTCCGCGGGCGGCATCGGCTCGCCGCCGAACCGCATCGGCGTGGAGACCCGGTAGAGGCCGAGCCGTTTGAGCCGGTCGATGAAGTCCTTGGGGACGTAGCGCAGCTCGCGGAACTCCTCGCGGCGGCGGGCCAGCTCCGTAAGCATCTCCTCGAACGAGTCCTCGTCGCGCATCTGCGCCGCTCCTCGCAGCTCCGTCCGGCAGGAAGGGCGTTCCCGTTGTGGCGAGCGCTCCCCCCAGGCTAAGCGCGCACCGGCTCAGAGCTCGACATGGGTGTCGGGATCTCCGCCGAGGCGGTCGCCGGTGTCGAGGGTGCCGAGGCGGGCCAGGTCCTCCGGCGACAGGCTGAAGTCGAACACCTCGAAGTTCTGCCGCATGCGCTCGGGATCGGCCGACTTGGGGATGGGCACGGCGCCGAGCTGCACGTGCCAGCGCAGCACCACCTGGGCCGGCGTACGGCCGTACGCGGCGGCCAGGTCGGTGACGACGGGCTCGTCGAGCAGCTTGGAGCCGCGGCCGAGCGGGCTCCACGACTCGGTCTCGATGTCGTGCTCGGCGTGCCAGGACCGCAGCTCGCCCTGAGCGAAGCCGGGGTGCATCTCCACCTGGTTCACCGCCGGCCAGACGCCGGTCTCCGCCGCCAGCCGCCGGATCTGCTCCGGGGTGAAGTTGGAGACGCCGATGGAGCGCGCCAGGCCCTGCTCGCGCAGGTGCACGAAGGCGCGCCAGGTGTCGGCGTAGAGCCCGCGGCCGGGCAGCGGCCAGTGGATGAGGTAGAGGTCGACGTAGTCGAGGCCGAGCCGGGCCCGGCTCTCCTCGAAGCCGCGCATGGCGGCGTCGTAGCCGTGGTGGGAGCCGCGCAGCTTCGTGGTGACGAACAGTTCCTCGCGGGCCACCGGCGCGTCCGCCACGGCGGCGCCGACGCCGGCCTCGTTGCCGTAGCTCGCGGCCGTGTCGATGAGCCGGTAGCCGAGCGAGACGGCGTGGGTGACGGCCTGGCGGGCCTCCTCGTCGTTCATCGGCCAGGTGCCCAGGCCCAGGCGCGGCATCGGGCGGCCGTCGGCGAGCAGGACAGTCATGATCGTTCCCCCTTGGTGACGCGGACACTCCCCTTACCCCCGCGCCACACCGGCCAATCCGCCGCACCCTGTCACACTGGCGCCCGGGTTTCCGACTAGTACGGTAGACAACTCGTGGAGGTGCGATGTGCTGACCGTGATAGGCGCGGGGTTCCCGCGTACCGGAACCAGCTCCATGAAGGCCGCGCTGGAGCGGCTCGGATTCGGACCCTGTTTTCACATGTTCAACATCCTGACCGAGCCGGCTCGCGCCGGCGACTGGGCACCGCTGGCGGAGGGCGCGGAGGCCGACTGGGAGAAGCTGTTCGACGGGTTCCGTTCGACGCAGGACTGGCCGGCCTCCTACTTCTGGCGGGAGCTGGCGCAGGCGTACCCGGAGGCCAAGGTCGTGCTGACCGTACGCGACCCGCGCGCCTGGTACGCGAGCATGATGACGCTGATCGACAACGGGCCCCGGACCATCATGACCCAGGGCGCCCAGGCGGACCTGCCCCCGGCGGCGCGGGCCGTCTTCGAGGGGATGAACCGGATGCAGCCCGTGCTCAACCGCATGGCCGCCGGCACGTTCGGCCCCGGCAGGACGATGTCCGACGGGCCGGCCGACGAGGAGAGCGCCGTGGCGGCGTTCGAGCGGCACACGGCCACGGTGCGGGCGAGCCTGCCGCCCGAGCGGCTGCTGGTCTTCGACGTGCGCGAGGGGTGGGAGCCGCTGTGCCGGTTCCTCGGCGTGGACGTGCCCGACGAGCCGTTCCCGCATCTCAACGACGGCAAGTCCATGCAGGAGTTCCTGGGACGGCTGATGAAGGGCGACGTCTCCCGCCCGTCGTTCTTCCCCGGCGCGTAGGCGCCGCTCAGCTCTCCAGGTAACGCAGGATCGCCAGCACGCGCCGGCTGTAGCCCGGGTCGCGCGGCAGGTCGAGCTTGTCCATGATGGCGTTGACGTGCTTCTCGACCGTGCTGAGCGACACGTGCAGGCGCTCGGCGATGGCGGCGTTCACGAACCCCTGGGCGAGGTGCCGCAGCACCTCGCCCTCCCGGGGGCTGAGCCTGCTCAGCGGGTCCGTACGGGTGGTGCGGGCCAGGAGCTGGCGCACCACCTCCGGGTCGAACGCCGTGCCGCCCGCGCGCACCCGCTCCAGCGACTCCAGGAACTCGGCCACCTCCGAGACCCGGTCCTTGAGCAGGTAGCCGAGCCCCTCGGTGGATCCGGCCAGGAGCCTGGCGGCGTAGTGCGGCTCGACGTACTGCGACAGGACGAGCACGCCGACGCCCGGCAGCCGTTCGCGGATCTCCAGCGCGGCCCGCAGCCCGTCGTCCTTGTGCCCGGGCGGCATGCGCACGTCGACGACGGCCACGTCGGGGCGGTGCCGGGCGGCCGCGTCGAGCAGCGCGGGCGCGTCGCCGACGGCGGCGGCGACCTCGTGGCCGGCGTCTTCGAGCAGCCGGGTCAGGCCCTCGCGCAGCAGCACGGAGTCGTCGGCCAGGATCACCCGCACGGCGGCGCCTTCGGCAGCGTGGCGGCGATCCTGGTGGGGCCGCCGGGCGGGCTGTCGACGGTGAAGGTGCCGTCGAGCGCCAGGACCCGCCTGGCCAGCCCGGACAGGCCGCCGCCTGACGGGTCGGCGCCGCCCTTGCCGTCGTCCGATATCGCCACGCTCACCGTCCGCTCGTCCTCGGTCAGGACCACCAGGATGTCACGCGCGCCGGCGTGCTTGACCGCGTTGGTGATGGCCTCGCGGGCCACGAAGTACAGGGCGGTCTCGATCTCGGAGGCGGGGCGGGTGGCCAGGCCGTGGTGCACGGTGACGGGCACGCCCGCGCGCTCGGCGACGCCGGCCAGCGCGGCGCGCAGGCCGAGCTCGTCCAGCGCGGTGGGGTAGATCCGCCAGGCGACGCTGCGCAGCTCGTCGAGGAGCTGGCGGGACTCGGTGTACGCCTGGGCCACCAGGTCGGCGATCCCGTCGGGACCCCTCCCCTCCCCACCGGCCCTGTCAGACCTGTCAGCGGTCTTGGCGGCGAGGTCGATGCTGTGCCGGGCCCGGCCGAGCAGCATGGCCAGGGCGACGCCGCGCTGCTGCACCCCGTCGTGCAGGTCGCGCTCGATCCTGCGCCGCTCGTCGTCCACGGCCTTGACGATGCCGGAGCGGGTCTCGGTCAGCTCGGCGATGCGCCGGCGCATCATCGCCTCGCCGGTGGGGCCGAGGAAGTGCGCGGCCAGGCGGCGGTCGAGCGCGGCGACGGCCGCGACCATGAGCACCAGCGTGCCCGCCAGCGCCAGGCCGGCGGTGACGCCCACCGCGCCGCCGCTGGTGACGATCTTCACGCCGGGCAGCTCCAGCGGGACCGTCTCCGAGTCGCCCCAGATCAGGTCCCACGCGCCACCGAACAGCAGCAGGACGGTGAGGAACAGGGTGCTCGCGCAGGTGTACCCGCCGAGCACGCCCAGGGCGGCGCGGGCGGCCAGGAAGGCGTACCCGCCGTCGTGCCGCGCCGGCTCGTGCCCGAGCCACCGGGACAGGCGGGCACGTTCCAGCGCGGTCAGCCGGGCCCGCCCGCGCGCGGCGGCGGGCCGCAGCGCGGGGATCAGCGCGGCGGGCGCCGCCACGGCCAGGAAGATCAGCTCGGCCAGGCCGAGAGCCGTCCCGAGGAGGACTCCGGCCAGGAGGCGGGCGATGCGGGTGCCTGACACGGGCGTGAATTCTAGGCGTCCCGCGACGCGGCGGAACGACCGGCGGCTCGCGGCACGCCACGCCGCCCGGCCGCCCATCAGGCGTCGCGGCGGCGCAGGACGGCGTGGCCCGCCACCACGGCGGCCGCCGTCCAGGCCAGCAGCCACACCAGCCCCTCCCCCGGCGAGTACGGCATGGGCCCGCCGGTGAGGTTCTCCGTGCTGTCCATGAACGCCAGCCCGGCGAACATCGGCATCCGCAGCGAGGCGTCGAGCAGCGCCGGCAGCCCGGTCATGAGGATCACCAGCGGCAGCCCCATGAGCAGCATGAACATCACGGTCAGGGTGCCCGCCGCGCTGCGCATCGCCGCGCCGACCCCCACGGTCATCACCGACACCAGCGCGTAGAACACCCCCATGTCGAGCAGGTCCACCACGATGTCGCCGATCGGCAGCACCACGAGCCCGCCGAACACGTCGATCGACAGCAGCAGGTACACGGCCACCGTCGCCACCGCGCCCGTGACCACCCCCACCGCGAACATCACCGGCCCGACCACCAGTGCCTTGGCCGCCAGCACCACCCCTCGCACGGGCGTGGCCTGCAGCGTGACCCGGATGCCGCCGGAGGCGTACTCGGAGGTGATCACCAGCATGGCCATCGCCACCAGCGCGAACTGCACGAACGACGTACCGGAGATCACGGCCTCGCTGGGCACGATCCGCACGCCGTCCGCGCCGTCGCGCAGCGCCTCGGTGGCGGCCCCGCCGCCCAGGGTGACGGAGGTGAGCACGGTGAGCACGAGCGCGCCGGCCAGGCACCACCACGTGGACCTGACCGACCACAGCTTCGCCCACTCGGCCCCGACCGCCTGCCACAGCATCCTCATGAACCCTCCCCGCGTGCCCTCCCGCGTCCTCACCTGGTCGCCCCGTACTCGACGCTGCCCGCGGTCAGCTCCTGGTAGGCCTGCTCCAGCGAGGCCTCCTTGGCGCGCAGCTCGTGCAGCCGGATCCCGGCCTCGTACGCCAGGTCGCCGACCCGTTCGATCGCGGCCCCGGTGACCTCCAGCTCGTTCTCGCCGGACCGGTCCACCGTCATCCCGGCCCCGCGCAGCAGCGCCGCGAGGTCGCCGGCGTGCGGGCTGCGGACCAGCACGGCCGTCAGCGAGCTGCCCGCCAGGACGTCCGCGAGCGGCGCGTCCATGATGAGCCGCCCCTTGCCGATCACCACGAGGTGGTCGGCGGTGAGCTGCATCTCGCTCATCAGGTGGCTGGAGACGAACACCGTCCGCCCCTCGGCGGCCAGCGACCGCATGAGCCCGCGCACCCACCGCACGCCGTCCGGGTCCAGCCCGTTGACGGGCTCGTCGAACATCAGCACCTCGGGGTCGCCCAGCAGCGCCGCCGCGATCCCGAGCCGCTGGCTCATCCCGAGTGACAGCGTCCCGGCCCGCTTGCCCGCCGCGCCCGCCATGCCCACGGTCTCCAGCACCTCCTCCACGCGCCGCCGCGGGATGCCGTTGCTGCGGGCCAGCGCCACCAGGTGGGCCCGGCCGCTGCGGCCCGGGTGCACGGCGCGCGCGTCGAGCAGCGCGCCGACGGTGCGCAGCGGGTTCGTGATGCGGCGGTACGGCACGCCGCCGACGAGCGCGGTGCCGGAGGTGGGGTGGTCGAGGCCGAGGACGAGGCGCATCGTGGTCGACTTGCCTGCGCCGTTCGGGCCGAGGAACCCGGTGACGGTGCCCGGTCTCAGGTCCAGTGTCAGGTCGTCGACCGCGAGCCGGTCGCCGTACCGTTTGGTCAAACCCTTCAGACTGATCACGTCAGCTCACGCTAGGGACCTGCGGTCCCGGCGGCCATGGGGGCAGCCCGCCGACCTCGATGGCGGGAAACCGTAAATCGGCCGGCCGTTCCCTGGCACGTGTCGCGCCTCCCGAGGCGGGTCCGCCGCTTGCGGGCCCGGCGGGTGTCAGGTCTCGAAGGCGGTCCTGGCGAGGTCGTGGGAGCGGCCGGCGACGTCCTCCTCCGCCCGCCTGAACGCCTCCATGATGGCCTCGGCCAGCGCCTGCGAGCCGAGCCGCAGCGCGCGGGGGTCGAGGTGCAGCCCCGCCAGCGATCCCGTGGCCGACAGCTCGACGGCGACCTGGCCGCCGGCGCTCTCGCCACGCCCGGTCGTCTCCCGCAGCAGGCGGCTCACCTCCTCCAGGCGGGCCGTGCCGGCGGCCAGTTCGGCCAGGGCGCGGTCGAGCTCGGGGTCTCCGGTTCGCGGCGGTGTCGTCATGGCGGGCTCCTGGCGTACTGCGGGCTTGGGTCAGCGTTTGAACAGGAACGCCCTGGGCGCGTGGGCCAGCGCCGAGCGCAGGGCGCCCTCGTCGGACAGGTCCCCACTGGCGACGAGGGGGTAGACGGTGGCGGCCGACAGGGTGCGGCGGAAGAACTTGCCGGCGGGCCCGGTGCCGAGCAGCGTCTCGGTGATCCGCGCCGGGGGGAGGAACCTGCGGACGTCGCTCAGGCCCTTGATGCCGCCGTTGTAGGCCATCTCGGCGACGAAGTGCCTGCCCGCGTACTCCCAGAGGTTGCCCATGGGCTGCCCGGTGGCGGCCGAGCTCGCCGCGTGCACGCCGGTCTTGAGCCCGGCCCACAGCACGGAGTCCGCCAGCGCGTCGAGCCCCTCGCGCACCAGGTAGGTGCCGACGCGCCGGTTGCCGGCGCGCTGCTCCAGGATCGCCTTGGTGATCTTCTGGAAGATCGTGCGTTCCAGCCTGGCCCGGGCCACGAGCCACTTGAACGCCTGCTCCGCCGCGATCCTGGCGGCCGGGTAGAGGAAGCCGAACAGCATGGTGAAGGCCATGGCGGCGAGCTGGGTGCCGATGATCAGGAGCTGCTCGCGGTGCTGCTCGACGGCCTCGGCGTACTCGTCGCAGCCGGCCGCCAGGTCCTCCAGCTCCTCCTGGAGGGCGGCGTAGCGGGGGCCCAGCTCGTACGGCCACACGTCGGCGAAGCGGGAGACCGTCCGGCTGTCGTTGGCCTTGCGGGCCTCGGCGACGGCGGTCCCGGTGTCGCGGGCGAGCGCGCCGATGCCGGTGGCGAGCTCGCGCAGCGCGGTGGCCCTGGCCCGCAGGCTGGTGACGTCGGCCGCCGGCACGTGCACGCCGGCGAACCAGGCCAGCGCCTGGAAGGGGTCGAACATCAGGCGCCCTCCTGCCGGGGCGGGGCCTGCGGGACCGGTGGCTCGGGGAGGTCGGGGATCGCGGGCAGGGTGCCGATGATGTGCAGCTCCAGGTAGTCCCACAGGGCGTCGAGGTCGCGCAGTCCCGCGGCGGAGGTGAAGCTCTTGTCGGCGATGCGCCGCATGGCGTCGGCGAGGGAGTCGTAGCCGTCGGCGTACCACTCGGCGAACGCGCGCCCCTCGTCGTCGCCGCCGACCAGGCCGGAGGTGGTGGCCAGGGGCGAGGAGGCGCGCAGCAGGGCCGTCACGTCGTCGCCGGTCCGGTCGAAGCGCCGGGCGAGCTTGCGGATGGACGTCCAGTCGATGAGGACCCCGTCGCCGCTCGCGGCGGCCGACTCGCCGGACAAATCCGCCATTAACCCTCCATGCGGGAAGAAATAACTACTTACGCACATTAACGGCCGTAAATTTCCGCGGTGTTAAGGGTTGCGTTCATTCAGGAACAAGCGGCGTTCATCCACTCCGGCGCGGCGCTGAGCAGCGCGCCCAGCTCTTCCATGAGGTCGCCGTCCGCGGCGTCCCCCACCCTGGCCAGGTCCTCGATGCGCTGGCACAGCTCCGCCTCGCGGGTCGCGCCGACCGTCGCGCAGGCCCCCTTGAGCCGGTGCGCGAGCCCGGCCGCCGCCGCCTGGTCGCCGTCCCGCACGGCCTGCCTGAGCTCCTCGAACGTGCGGGTGGCGGTCGCCAGGTACGCCCGCGCCACGTCGGCCAGCGCCTCCTGCGACAGCCCGGCCAGCTCGGGCGGCAGCCCGGCGGAGGCCGCCCACTCCGGGATCCTGGCCAGCACGCGCGGCCAGTCGACCGGCTTGGCCAGGTGGTCGTCCATGCCCGCCTCCAGGCACCGGATCCGGTCGTCCGGCATGGCCGCGGCGGTCATCGCGATGATCGGGGTGTGCGCCTCCTCGCGCTCCCTGATCTCCTCGGTCGCGGCCAGTCCGTCGAGCACGGGGAGCTGGCAGTCCATGAACACCAGGTCGTATCGGCCGGCCAGCACGGCTCGCACGGCCTGCCTGCCGTCGTCCACCACGTCGACCTCGTGCCCGGCCTGGCTCAGCACGAGCATCGCCACCTGGCGGCTCACCTCGTCGTCCTCGGCCACCAGGATGCGCGCGCCCTCGGTCAGGCCGGTGGCCTGGGCGCTCTCGCGCTGCTCGCCGTCGCACTCCGCGATGCCCAGGGCGTTCTCCACGGCGGCGAGCAGGCGGCGGCGGCTGAGCGGCCGGGTGATCGACTGCACGGCCCGCTCCCCCGCCGCGCCCGGCCAGGCGAACCCGGCGCGGCCCGGAGTGACGACCACGATCACGCTGGTGGCCTGGAGCGACGGGTCGTTGAGGATGGCGTCGGCGAGCGAGTGCGGCGCGCTGAGGTCGGCGGGGTGCCCCGCACCCAGGTCGAGGGCGACGACGGCCAGCTCGTACGGCCGCCCGTCCGCGGCGGCGGCACGCAGGCGGGCCAGCGCCGTCACCTCGTCCCTGGTCTCCTCCACCTCGGCCCCGGCCTGCTCCAGGCAGCGCGCGGCCAGCGTGCGGTCCTCGGGCCGCGGGTCGGCGACCAGCGCGCGCCGCCCCTCCAGCGCTCCGGCGCCCGGCTCCGACCAGGTGAGCACGTCCACCGGCAGCGTGGCCCAGAACCGGCTGCCCACGCCCTCCACGCTGTCGAGCCCGATCTGCCCGCCCATGAGCTCGACGAGCTGCCTGCTGATGGCCAGCCCCAGCCCGCTGCCGCCGGTCCTGCGCGTGATGGGCGAGTCCACCTGGCGGAAGACGCCGAAGACCCGCTCCCGGTCCTGCGGCCCGACCCCGATGCCCGTGTCGGCCACCGCGAACCTGAGCACCACCCGCTCCTGGCCCGGCTCGCCCTCGTCGAGCGCCACGTGCAGGTCCACGCCGCCCTGGACGGTGAACTTCAGCGCGTTGCCGACCAGGTTCGTCAGCACCTGGCGCAGCCGCGCCGGGTCGCCCGCCACCTGGCGGGGCACGTTCTCGTCGAGCCGCAGCGTGAGCCAGAGCCCCTGCTCGTACGCGTGCGGCGCGAACGGCGCCACGACCTCGTCGCACAGCCGCGGCAGGTCGAACGGCACGGCCTCCACCTGCAGGTGCCCGGCCTCGATCCTGGACAGGTCGAGGAAGTCGTCGAGCAGGCGCAGCACGTTCTGCGCCGACTCCTGGGCGGTGCTGGCGTAGTAACGCTGCTCCTCGTCCAGGCGGGTGCCCATGAGCAGGGAGTTCATGCCGAGCACGCCGTTGATGGGGGTGCGGATCTCGTGGCTGATCTTGGCCACGAACTCCGACTTGGCGCTGGAGGCGCTGATCGCCTCGTCCCTGGCCGCGGCCAGCTCGGCGGCGTACGTGGAGAGCTGGGCCTGCGCCCGGCGGCGGCCACGGGTGCTGTGGATCTGCAGGCCGAGGCCGATGAGGATGAGCAGGGCGAGCAGGAGCGCGACGGTGAGCACGTTCGTGCGCAGCTTGTCGGCGGAGGCCAGCGCCTCGCCGGCGGAGACCTCGGCGGTGACCGTCCAGCCGATGCCGGGGATGGGCTCGGAGGCCGACAGGACCGTGCCGTCGATGCCGCGGAACTCGCCGCTCCACGCCCGCCCGGCCAGTGCGGCGTCCACCCGGGGGTCCTCGCGCAGGGACGTGAGCGCGAACAGCTTCCTGCCGGGGTCGGCGACCAGCACGCCCGCCCTGTCGGTGATGAGCAGCCGGATGTCCTGCGCCTCGGCGGCGTCCTCGGCGAACTCCTGGATGGCGTCGAGGCTGTAGACGACGGTGAGCATGCCGAGCATGCGGGTGCCGTCGGCGCTGGGGATGGGCGCGGCCACCGCGACGGCCCTGGACACGCCTACCATGGTGGGTGTGTACGCCTGCGAGACGTGCGCCTGGCGCCGGTCGCGCACCGCGCGGTACCAGTCGGTGGTGGTGATGTCCTGCGGGAGCACGGTCGGCGGCTCCGCGCCTCTGATCTTGCCCTCGGGGGAGTTCACGATCAGGCCGCTGACCCCGTCGCGCAGCCGCTCCAGCTCGCCGAGCCAGTCCCGCATCGTGGCGCTGGTGACCTCGTCCACCGCCTCGCGCACCTGGGGCCGCTGGGCGAAGGCGGTGACGAGCTGCTTGAGGGAGTCCATCTGCTGCTCCACCACGACCCGGCTGACGGACGCGGTGGTCCTGACACGCTCGCGGACCTCGTCGCTCATCGCGTTCTCCGACAGCGAGATGCTGGACGAGGTGAGCAGCGCCAGGGGCAGCAGGCCGAGCAACGTCCACAGGGCCGTCACCGCGAGCAACCATCGCACGGGCGTCCGTCCCTCCCCCCACTCGCTCGCGTACAGATTAGGAGGAAACCGGCCTGCGCGCCGGTTCCCGGTGAGCAGAACGAGCAAAAGGTGATCTTTTTTATTAAAACCCGCTTAAGCTGCAGTGATCTACCTGATTGACGAGGAGCGTGGCGGTGCCTGAGCTCAGGGACATCACCGTTCTCATCGTGGACGACGACCCGGTCGTCACGGCGGCCCTGCACGCGCAGGTCAACCGGGTGCTCGGGTTCAGGGTCGTGGGCATCGCGCACACCGGGCACGCGGCGCTGGCCGCGGCCGGGCGGTTCGCGCCGCGCCTGGTCCTGCTCGATCTGCACCTGCCTGACATGCCCGGTCTGGAGGTGGCGCACCGGCTGCGCCGCCCGGACCAGCCGCCCGCCGACGTCATCGTGATCTCCGGGCGCAAGGAGTCGGCCACGGTACGCGCCGCCATCCAGCGCGGCGCGCTCAACTACCTGGTCAAGCCGACCAGGGCGGGCACGCTGGAGCAGGCCCTGCTGCGCTACGCCGCCACCGTCAAGCAGCTCGAGTCCGAGTCCCGCTTCACCGACCAGCAGGAGATCGACAACCTCTTCCGCTCGCTCCACCTCGACGTGGGCACCCGCCCCAAGAGCATCTCCGCCTCCACCGAGCAGGCGGTGCTGGACGCGCTGTCGGAGGTCGAGGACGCCTCGGCCGACGAGCTGGCGGCCAAGGTCGGCGTCAGCCGGGCCACCGCCCGCCGCTACCTGGAGCACCTGTCCGAACGAGGGCTGGTCGAGGGCCGGCCGAAGTACGGGACCACGGGACGGCCCCAGCACCGGTACCGCATCCGATGAGGGTGCTCCGGGCGTTAGCCGTGGCCGTGCTGGTCGGCCTGCTGCCCGCCGCCTGCGGCGAGGCGAGCGCCTTCCCCGAGGACACCACGATGTCCCGCATCAGGGAGCGCGGCATCCTCACCGTGGGCATCAAGTTCGACCAGCCGATCTTCGGCTACAAGGACCCCGCCAGCGGGCGGATCACCGGGTTCGACGCCGAGATGGCGCGGCTGGTGGCCAGGGACCTGACCGGCAGCGAGCGCAACATCCGCTTCGTCGAGACGGTCTCGAGCGAGCGCGAGAACTTCATCGAGCAGGGCGTGGTGGACCTCGTCATCGCCACCTACTCGATCACCGAGACCCGCGCCCAGCGGGTCACGTTCACCGACCCGTACTACTACGCCGGGCAGGACCTGCTGGTACGCGTCGGCGACTCCACCATCAACCAGGTCTCCGACCTGAAGGGCAAGACCGTCTGCACGGCCCGCGGCTCCACCTCGGTCGAGCGGCTGCGCGCCACGGTGCCCGGCATTCACCTGGAGGTCGTGGACGCGTACAGCATCTGCGTGCCCGCGCTGATCGCCGGGCGGGTGGACGCGGTCAGCACCGACGACACCATCCTGCTCGGCCTCTACGCCCAGCACCCCGACACGCTGCGGCTGGTCGGCAAGCCGTTCGCGCGCGAGCCGTACGGGATGGGCATGCGCAAGCAGGACACCGCCTTCCGCGACTACCTCAACGGGCTGATCGCCCGCTGGCTGTGCAACGGCGAGTGGGACCGCGCCTACATGGCCACCGTCGGGGTCTCCGGCACCACCTCGGAATCCGCGAAACCGGCACCTCGCCCGGCCAATTGCTGAGCAGAACGATCACAAGCCTTTCCGCGCCACATGCGGCTCCTACGGTTACGCCAACGCTGACCGAGACAAGGAGCGTGACGCATGACCCAGGCGGACCTGATCGTCCTGGACCAGGTCAACAAGCGCTTTGGCGATCACCATGTGCTCAAGGACGTCAACCTGACCGTACGGCAGGGCGAGGTCGTCGTGATCATCGGCCCGTCCGGGGCGGGCAAGTCCACCCTGTGCCGCGCGATCAACCGGCTGGAGACGATCGACTCCGGCACGATCAGCCTCGACGGGACGCCGCTGCCGGCTGAGGGCAAGGAACTGGCCAGGCTGCGCGCCGAGGTCGGCATGGTGTTCCAGTCGTTCAACCTCTTCGCGCACAAGACCGTCCTGGACAACGTCGTCCTCGGGCAGGTGCACGTGCTCAAGCGGTCGAAGGACGAGGCCGTGCGCAAGGCCCGCGAGCTGCTCGACCGCGTCGGCATCGGCGGCCAGGCCGCCAAGTTCCCCGCCCAGCTCTCCGGCGGGCAGCAGCAGCGGGTCGCCATCGCCAGGGCGCTGGCCATGGACCCGAAGGCGATCCTGTTCGACGAGCCCACCTCGGCGCTGGACCCGGAGATGGTCAACGAGGTGCTGGACGTCATGACGGGCCTCGCCCGCGAAGGCATGACCATGGTCGTCGTCACCCACGAGATGGGCTTCGCCCGCCGTGCGGCCGACCGGGTCGTGTTCATGGCCGACGGCGAGATCGTCGAGCAGAACACCCCTGACACCTTCTTCGGCGCGCCCAGCAGCGACCGCGCCCAGTCCTTCCTCGCCAAGATCCTTACCCACTAAGGAGCCGTCATGTTCGGCAGATCCCTCTTCGCCGTGTTCGCCGTTGTGGCCGTCGCCTCCGGGTGCGGGGGCGGCTCCGAGAGCTACGCCTCCATCGTCGACAAGGCCAAGAACGACAAGAAGCTGGTGATCGGCGTCAAGGCCGACCAGCCCGGTCTCGGCCTGCGCACGCCTGACGGCAGCTTCACCGGTTTCGACGTCGAGGTGGCCAAGTACGTGGCCAAGCAGCTCGGGGTCGAGCCGAGCGGCATCACCTTCAAGGAGACCGTGTCCGCCAACCGGGAGGCGTTCATCGAGCAGGGCCAGGTGGACATGGTGGTGGCCACCTACTCGATCACCGACGCCCGCAAGCAGAAGGTGTCCTTCGCCGGGCCGTACTTCGTGGCCGGCCAGGACCTGCTGGTCCGCGCCGACGAGGCGGCGCTGACCGGGCCCGAGGCGCTCAACGGCAAGAAGCTGTGCTCGGTCGCCGGCTCCACGCCCGCGCAGAAGGTCAAGGCGGAGTACGCCAAGGAGGTGCAGCTCCAGGAGGAGCGCACGTACTCGGCGTGCGTGGACCGCGTGCTCGGCGGCCAGCTCGACGCCATCACCACCGACAACGTCATCCTGGCCGGGTACGCCGCGCAGCACACCGGCAAGCTCAAGGTGGTCGGCAAGACGTTCAGCACCGAGAAGTACGGCATCGGGCTCAAGAAGGACGACACGGCCGGGCGCAAGGCGATCAACGACGCCCTGGAGAAGATGTTCTCCGACGGGAGCTGGACCAAGGCGCTGCAGGCCAGCGTGGGCGCCTCCGGCTTCGCCCTGCCGCAGGCCCCGCAGCTCGAGCGGTACTGATGGAAGCACTGGTGACCGAAGGCGGCACCATCCTGGCCGCCTTCTGGATGACGGTGCGGCTGACGGCGGTCAGCGCGCTCGGCTCGCTGGTGCTGGGCACGCTGCTGACCGCCATGCGGGTGGCCCCGCTGGCCTCCCTGCGCGCCACCGCCACCGCGTACGTGACCGTGGCCCGCAACACGCCGCTGACGCTGGTGCTGCTGTTCACCGGCCTCGGCATCGGCGCGAACCTGGGCCTGGAGCTGTCCGACGACATCGCGACCAACAACTTCTGGCTCGCCGTCATCGGGCTGACCGCCTACACCTCGGCGTTCGTGTGCGAGGCACTGCGCTCCGGGCTCAACACGGTGCCCGTGGGGCAGGCGGAGGCGGCCCGCTCGCTGGGGCTCGGCTTCGTCAAGACGCTGGCGCTGATCACGCTGCCGCAGGCGTTCCGCGCGGTGGTGGCGCCGCTGGGCAGCATCCTCATCGCGCTGACCAAGAACACCACGATCGCCCTGGTGGTGGGCGTCGCGGAGGCGTCGGTGCGGATGCGCGAGCTCATCGAGACCTACGGTGACCAGGTCATCGAGATCTTCCTCGGCTTCGCCGCCGGCTTCGTGCTGCTGTGCCTGCCGATGGGGTTGCTGTTCGGCTGGTTGTCCAAGCGGATGGCGGTGGCGCGATGACGTACGCGAACCTGTACGAGCGGCCCGGCCCGCGCGGCGTGCGCCGCAACCGGGTGCTGACGGTCCTCGTCGCGGCGGCGCTGCTGGCGGTGGCGTACGTCGTCTACGTGCGCTTCGACGAGAAGGACCAGTGGGCCGCCGAGAAGTGGACGCCGCTGCTGCGCGGCGACGTCTGGGCCACGTTCATCCTGCCCGGCCTGGCCGGCACGCTGGCGGCGGCCGTCGTCGGGGTGGTGCTGGCCGCGCTGTTCGGGCTGGTGTTCGCCGTCGCCCGGTTGTCGGAGCACCGCTGGATCCGGGTGCCGGCGGCCATGGTGGTGGAGTTCTTCCGGTCCGTGCCGCTGCTGCTGCTGATCTTCTTCGCCTTCTTCGGGTCGTTCGTGCTCATCGGCGTGAACATCTCGGCGTTCGCCGCCGTCGTGTTCGGGCTGACCCTCTACAACGGGTCGGTCATCGCGGAGATCGTCCGGGCCGGGGTGCTGAGCCTGCCGAAGGGGCAGCGGGAGGCGGCGTACGCGGTCGGCATGCGCAAGGGGCAGGTGATGCGGCTCGTCCTGCTGCCGCAGGCCGTCAAGGCCATGCTGCCCGCGCTGATCAGCCAGTTCGTGGTGCTGCTGAAGGACTCGGCGCTGGGCCTGATCGTGGGTTACGACGAGCTGGTGGACAGGGGGCTGAACGGGATCGCGGCGAACTTCTCCAACGTCATCCCGGCGGCCATCCTCATCGCGGCCATCTTCATCGTGATCAACATGGCGCTGGACCGGCTGGCCCACCGCCTCGGCGCCTCCTCCACGGCGCGGGCGCCCAGGGTGCGATCCCGGTGACGACCGGCGGGTGAGCTGCCCGTCATGATGAGTTCATGGCGATCTCCCCCGGCCCCTTCTCCGGCCGTACCATCACCGAGCTCGCCCGGGACCTGCGCGCCGGGCACGTCACCGCCACCGGGCTGGCCGAGCAGGCGCTCGCCGCCGCCGGCTCGCTCGGCCCGGCGCTGAACGCGTTCGTCACCGTGGACGCCTCCGGGGCGATGCGGGCGGCGCGCCGGGCGGACGAGGAGCTGGCGGCGGGCACCGACCGAGGACCGCTGCACGGGCTGCCGGTCGCGGTGAAGGACCTGATCGCGGTGGCGGGGCAGCCCGCCACCATGGGGTCGCGGCACTTCGCGCGGTACGTCCCGGACACCGACGCCGGATGCGTGACGCGGCTGCGCCGGGCCGGGGCCGTCATCGTGGGCAAGACGACGACGCACGAGTTCGCGTACGGGCCCACCGGCGACCGCTCCGCCAACGGCCCCTCGCGCAACCCCCGGGACCCGGCGCGCATGTCGGGCGGCTCCAGCGGCGGCAGCGCGGCCGCCGTGGCGGCGGGCATCGTCCCGCTCGCGATCGGCACCGACACGGGCGGGTCCGTGCGCATCCCGGCGGCTCTGTGCGGGATCGCCGGGTTCAAGCCCGCGTACGGGGCGATCCCGGCGGACGGGGTGTTCCCGCTGTCGCGGAGCTACGACCACGTGGGCGTCCTGGCGGGCGGGGCGGAGGACTGCCTGATCGCCTACCGCTGCCTGGGCGAGGAACCGCCCGAGGTGGCCGGGGACGGGGATGTGGGCCGGCCCGACCCGTCCGAGGAGGCCGGCGGCGGGGATGTGGGCTGGCTCGACCCGGCCGGGCTGTTCGACGGTGATCCGCGGGTGACGCGGGCCGTGCGGGCGGCGGTGGCGGCCGGCGGGGAGGTGCGGCTGCCGGCGGGGTTCGCCGAGGAGGTGCGGGAGACGTACGTGGCCGTGCAGAGCTGCGAGACGGCCGCCGTGCACGCCGAGCGGCTGGAGCGGGCGCCCGAGCTGTTCGAGCCCGAGGTGCTGGAGCGGCTGCGCGCCGCCGCGCAGGTGCCCGGCTGGCGGTACGTGCGCGCCCTGGAGGCCAGGCAGCGGCTGGCCGAGGCGGTGGAGGTGCTGTTCGGCCGGCACGACGTGCTCGCGATGCCGACCGTGCCGATCGTCGCGCCGCTGGTGGATCAGCGGGAGTTGATGCTGGACGGCCGGACGGTCGCGGTGCGTCCCGCGTTGCTCGCCCTGACCAGCCCGTGGAACGTGCTCGGCCTGCCCGCGCTGACCGTGCCCGCGGGGACGGTGGACGGGCTGCCGGTGGGGCTGCAGCTCCTCTGCCGTCCGGGCGGCGAGCACCGGCTGTTCACCACCGCCGCCCGCCTCGCCCCCGCCGCGCTCCGCTGACGGGTCAGTGCTCGGCGGCCGGGCGGGCGGGGCCGGGGTCGAGGGCGTGCAGGATGCCGGTGTCCAGCCCGGTGTCGTAGCCGGCGGCGAAGGCCGTCCGGTACGCGCTGTCGCCGATCGCCGCGCGGGCCAGCCGCTCGCACATCTCCCGGGCGGCGACCCACTCGCGGATGCCGAGCCGCGCCCGGCCGATCGTGTCCCACACCTGCTGGGCCAGGCCGAGCCGGCGGGCGGCCGACTCGGCCTGGCCGGAGGCGGAGGCGGCACAGGCCAGCACGTCGAGGGCCATGGCGATGCCGATGCTGTCGTGCAGCCGGTGCTTGATCTCCAGCGCCGACCGGGCGTACGCCTGGGCCGCGTCGTTGCGGCCGAGCGACAGCTCTGCCTGGGCGCGGAAGAGGTCGGCGTACGCGCGCATCCAGCGTTCGCCGTGCTTGTCGCACTCGGCGCACATCTCCTCCAGGGCCTTGACCGCGTCCTCGACGCGGCCCTGCGCCGTGTGCACGTGGCTCTGCCCGAGCCGGGCCAGCAGCGTGGGCAGGGTCAGGCCGCGCTCGGGCCGGTGCACGGCCAGCAGGCTGTCGGCCAGCGCCAGCGCCAGCGCGAGGTCGCCCCTGATGGTGGCGGCGGCCATGACCATGGCCTGGGCGGCGAGCGCCGCGGCGGTGTCGCCGAGCTCCTCGGCGACGCCGGCGCACTCGGCCGCCCACACCATGCCGGCGCTGGGGTCGCCCTGCACCATGAGGGTCAGGCTGCACACCCACAACGCCCTGTTGCGCACCACGCTCGGCTCGGTGTCCAGGGCCAGGGCGCGCTCCAGGTAGTGCTGCCCCTCCCGGAGGAAGCCGCACGGGTACCAGAAGAACCACAGCGCGGCGGCCATCTCCAGCGCGGTGTGGTCACGGGGGTTGGCCAGGCAGAAGTCGAGCGCCGTGCGCAGGTTGTCGTGCTCGGCGTTGGTGCGGTCGTTCCAGGAGATCTGCTCGGGCCCCAGCCAGGCGGCGTCGCCGCGGCGGGCCAGCTTCAGGTAGAAGTCGCGGTGCCGGCGCCGCAGCCCGTCCTGCTCGCCGAGCGCGCGCAGCCAGATGGCGCCGTACTCGCGGATGGTGTCCAGCATCCGGTAGCGCTCGCCGCCGCCGGTGGGCGCCCAGATCACGATCGACTTGTCCACCAGCCCGGCCAGCAGGTCGGGGATGGCGGCGGCGGGCAGCAGCTCGTCGGCGCAGACCTCGGCCACGGCCGTGTCGTCGAAGCTGCCCGCGAACACCGACGTCCGCGCCCACAGCAGCCGCTCCTCCGGCGTGCAGAGCTGGTGGCTCCAGCCGATGGCCGTGCGCAGCGCCTGGTGCCAGGGCGGGTCGGCCTCGTTCACCTCGGCGTCGGTGTCGCCGAGCAGCTCGAACCGGTCGTCGAGCCGCTCGCACAGCTCGGCGGCGGGCAGGTCGCGCAGCCGGGCCGCGGCCAGCTCGATGGCCAGCGGCAGTCCTTCCAGGCGGCGGCACAGGCGGGCCAGGTCGGCCCGGTTGCCGTCGGTGACGGTGAAGCCGGGCAGGGTGCGGGCGGTCCGGTCGGCGAGCAGCTTCACCGCGTCCTGCCGCCCGCCGCCGGCGGGGTCGGGGACGGGGAGCGGGTCGATGATCAGCACCTGCTCGTCGGGCACGCCGAGCGGGCGGCGGCTGGTGGCCAGGATCGACAGCCGGGGCGCGGCCAGGAGCAGCTCGCGGGCCGTGACGGCGCACTCGTCGATCAGGTGCTCGCAGGTGTCCAGCACCAGCAGGAGGTGCCGGTCGGCGAGGTATTCGGTCAGCACCTCCATCATGGGCCTGGTCGTGCGGTCGGCCAGCGGCAGCGCCTCGGCGATGCTGTACGGCACCAGCGCCCCCTCGTCCAGCGCCGAGAGCTGGACGAGCCAGGCGCCGTCACCGTAGCCGGGTTGCATGAGGTCGGCGGCCCGCAGCGCCAGCCGGGTCTTGCCGACGCCGCCCACGCCGGTCAGCGTCACCATCCGGAACTCCCCGCACAACCGGCGGATCCGGGCGAGTTCTCCGCGGCGGCCTACCAGGCTGGTCGTCTCCGGCGGCAGATTCCCGGCATGCCGCCCACCCATGTTCATGATCCTCACCTGTCCGGCTCGGTCCACCGCCTTCGGTGACAGCAGCTTGCCGGACGCGGCCAGGATCCGCCACGAAAAGTGAGAAAGTGACTACGCAACAGACCGGGTTGCGGGCGTTTCCTAATGCCGTCCCTTCTTGAGGGGATCTGCCTGGTTCGTTCGAGGCTCCGGCTCGATCACGCGAAACCCCGGGTCGGCGGACCCTTCCCACTTAACCAAGCGCTTGCTACGCTCCGCCCATGGTGTCCACGATCGTCTGGGGTACCGGCAACATCGGCCGCGCCGCCATCCGTGCCGTCGAGGCCCATCCCGGGCTGAAGCTGACCGCCGTCCTCGTCCACGACCCCGCCAAGATCGGCCGCGACGCGGGCGAGCTGGCCGGGCTCGGCCACCGCCTGGGCGTCACGGCGACCGCCGACGCCGAGGCGGCCCTGGGCGCGGGCCCGGGCGCCGTCGTGTACGCGGCCTCCGGCGACGTCCGCCCGTCCGAGGCGCTGGCCGACGTGGTCCGCGCCCTGCGCGCGGGCGCCGTGGTCGTCACCCCCTCCCTGTACGCGCTGTACGACCACCGCGGCGCACCGCCCGAGATCCGCCGGCCGGTGCTGGCGGCCATCGCGGAGGGCGGCGGCTCCCTGTTCGTCTCCGGCGTCGATCCCGGCTGGGCCAACGACGTGCTGCCGCTGCTGGTCAGCGGGCTGGCCACGACCGTGGACGCCGTACGCTGCCAGGAGATCTTCGACTACTCCACCTACGACCAGCCCGACGCGGTCCGCTACCTGGTCGGCATGGGCCAGCCGATGGAGTACGAGCCGCCGATGCTGGCGCCCACCGTGCCCGCCATGGTGTGGGGCGGTCAGGTGCGGCTGATCGCCAGGGCGCTCGGGGCCGACCTGGACGGCATCCGCGAGCACGTGGAGCGCCGCCCGCTGGAGTCCGCGGTCACCACGGCGTCGATGGGCGCGTTCGAGGCCGGCACGCAGGGCGCGGTGCGGTTCGAGGTGCGCGGGATCGTCGGCGGCGCGCCGAGGATCGTGCTGGAGCACGTCACCCGCATCCACCCGTCCTGCGCCCCCGACTGGCCCGCCCCGCCAGGCGGCGCGGGGGCGCACCGGGTGATCGTCGAGGGCAGTCCGCGCATCGAGGTCACGGTGCAGGCCACCGACGAGGGCGGCAACCACTCCGCGGGCGGCAACGCGACGGCCGTGGGCCGCCTGGTGGGCGCCGTCGAGTGGCTCGTGGAGGCGGGGCCGGGGCTGTACGACGCGCTCGACGTACCGCTGCGGCCCGCCATCGGCAAGCTCGGAAGGAGGAGCGGGTGAAGATCGACATCCCGGAGGGCAAGGACGCGATCGAGTACGTGTGGGGTGAGATGGTGCCCGGCATCGGGCCCGCCGCCTCGCGCTTCTCGCTGGCGGTGTACGCGCACACGACGCTCGGGCTGCGCGAGTTCGAGGCGGCCAGGCTGCGGGTGGCGCAGCTCAACGGCTGCGCGTTCTGCCTGGACTGGCGGACGGAGCGGGACGGGCACACGGTCGAGGACGGCTTCGCCGACGCGGTCGCGGGCTGGCGCACGACCGGCGCCTTCGACGCGCGCACCCGGCTGGCCGCCGAGTACGCCGAACGGTACACCCTCGATCACCACGGGCTGGACGAGGAGTTCTGGGGCCGGATGGGCGCGCACTACAGCCAGCTCGAGATCGTGGAGCTGAGCATGTGCATCGGCTCGTGGCTGGCGTTCGGCCGGCTCAACCACGTCCTGGGCCTGGACACGATGTGCCGCCTCCCGAACGCCCCGTCACCGAAAGCGAGCCCGGCCTCATGAGCAAGATCGACGACGTCTCCCGCCGCGGCTTCCTGACCGCCACCGGCGCCCTGCTCGGCACCGCCGCCCTCGGCGTGCACTCCCCCGCCGCCCGCGCGGCCGGCCCCATCAGCTCGGGGGCGCACGTGGCGGCCCTGGTGATCGGCACCGGGTACGGCGGCTCGGTGGCCGCCCTGCGCCTGGCCGAGGCGGGCGTGCACGTCCACCTGATCGAGATGGGCCAGGCCTGGGACACCCCCGGCCCCGACGGCAAGATCTTCTGCAACACCCGCGAGCCCGACTACCGCTCCTACTGGCTGCGCACCCGCACCAAGGCCCCGCTCAACTACTTCCTCGGCTTCCCGATCGACCGCGACATCCCCCGCCACACCGGCGTCCTGGACGCCGAGGAGTTCGGCGGCATCACCGTCTACCAGGGCCGCGGCGTCGGCGGCGGCTCCCTCGTCAACGGCGGCATGGCGGTCACCCCCAGACGCGAGAACTTCGCCGCCGTCCTCCCCTCGGTCGACCCCGGCGAGATGTACGGCACCTACTACCCGCGCGCCAACGCCGCCCTCGGCGTGGGCACGGTGGACCCGGCCTGGTTCGACACGACTGCCTGCTACCAGTACGCCCGGGTCGGCCGCAAGCACGCCCAGCGCTCCGGCTTCCCGTTCGTGTTCGTGCCGGACGTCTACGACTGGGACTACATGAAGCAGGAGGCGGCCGGCACCGTCCCCCAGTCGGCGCTGGCCGGCGAGATCCTCTACGGCAACAACCACGGCAAGAAGTCGCTGCAGAAGACGTACCTCGCCCGGGCCGCGGCGACCGGCCGCGTCACCGTCTCGCCCCTGCACAGGGTCACCTCGGTAGCCCCGGCGGCGGGCGGCGCGTACACCGTCACGATCGAGCAGATCGACACGACCGGCGGCACCGTCGCCACCAAGACGGTCACGGCCGACCGGGTGTTCTTCGCCGCGGGCAGCGTCGGCACCAGCAAGCTCCTGGTCAAGCTGAAGGCCACCGGCGTGCTGCCGGCGCTCAACGGCGAGATCGGCAAGGGCTGGGGCGACAACGGCAACGTCATGTGCGGCCGGGCGAACCACCTGTGGGACCCCACGGGCAAGCTCCAGTCGGCCATCCCGTGCTGCGGCATCGACAACTGGGCGGCCGGCGGCGCGTTCGCCGAGGTGGCTCCGTTGCCGACCGGGATCGAGACCTACGCCTCGTTCTACCTGTCGATCACCGACAACCCGCACCGCGCGCAGTTCTCCTGGAACGCGGCCGCTGGGCGGGTGGAGCTGAACTGGCAGGCCGCCTGGAAGCAGCCGTCGATCGACATGGCCAGGACCATCTTCGACAAGATCAACGCCAAGGAGGGCACGATCTACCGGACGGACCTGTTCGGCGTCTACAAGATCTGGGGCGACCACCTGACCTACCACCCGCTGGGCGGCGCCGTACTGAACAGGGCCACCGACAACTACGGGCGGCTGACGGCCTATCCGGGCCTGTACGTCATCGACGGGGCGCTGATCCCGGGGAACACGACCGTCAACCCGTTCGTGACGATCACGGCGCTGGCGGAGCGGAACATCGAGCGCATCATCGCCGCCGATCTGTGAGCAGCGGTTCGCGATCGTGCGGGGACGACACGGCGGGACGGGCCGCGGCCGGGGCGTGCCGCGGCCGCGGTCCTCATGGCCGGCTCGCAGACGCACCTGGGCAAGGAGGTGGTGACAACCGTCTGGAGCCCTCCGTCCCGACCGTCACTGTGCGCCCGTCCGTAACTCGCGGTCCACCTCGGCGGTCTACCGTGCGCGGCATGAAGATGCGCAGGTTACTCGCGAGCGTGCTGTCCACGGTCCTGGCCGGCGGTACGGTCACCGTCGTGCTGACCCAGACCCCCACCGCCACGGCCGAGCGCCGGGCCCAGGATCCCATCGTGATCGCCCACCGCGGCGCCTCCGCCCACCGCCCGGAGCACACGCTCCTGTCGTACGAGGCCGCCATCGCGATGGGCGCCGACTACATCGAGCCCGACCTGGTCTCCACCAAGGACCACGTGCTGGTCGCCCGGCACGAGAACGAGATCTCCGGCACCACCGACGTGGCCGCGCGCCCCGAGTTCGCCGGCCGCCGCACCACCAAGACGGTGGACGGCCGGCCCGTCACCGGCTGGTTCACCGAGGACTTCACGCTGGCCGAGCTGAAGACGCTGCGCGCCAAGGAGCGGGTGCCCGACCTGCGGCCGGACAACACGGCGTTCGACGGGCTGGCCGAGATCCCGACGTTCGAGGAGGTCGTGAAGCTCGCGCTGGCGCACGGCGTCGGCGTCTACCCCGAGACCAAGCACCCCACCTACTTCGACTCCATCGGCCTGTCGCTGGAGGAGCCGCTGCTCGACGTGCTGAACCGGTACCGGGTGCGCAAGGCGTACATCCAGTCCTTCGAGACCGCGAACCTGCGTGACCTGCGCGGCAGGACGCGGCTGCCGCTGATCCAGCTCATCACGTCCGGCGGCGCGCCCTACGACTGGGTGGCGGCCGGCAGCACGCGGACCTACGACGACATGGTCAAGCCGGACGGGCTGCGCGAGGTCGCCGCGTACGCGAGCGGGATCGGCGTGGACACCAGGCGCGTCGTCCCGGTGGACGCCTCGGGCGCGACGACCGCGCCCACCACCCTCGTCGCCGACGCCCACCGCAGGCGGCTGGCCGTGCACGTGTGGACGGTACGCAACGAGAACTCGCAGCTCCCCGCCGACTACCGGCTCGGCGACCCGGCCAGCCCCGCCTACCCGCGGGCGACCGGGAACGTGATGGGCTGGCTGTCGCGGCTGCTCGAACTGGGCGTCGACGGCGCGTTCTGCGACGATCCGGGCATGGGCAGGGCCGTGGTGGCCAGGCACTCCGCCTGATCCTCAGGTACGGCGCCAGCGGGACTCGCCGAAGCAGTAACCGGCGAACAGCAGCACGCCCAGCGCCACCACCACGAGCAGCGAGGGCCCCGCCGGGGTCTCGGCGAACTGCCGCAGGGTGGCGTCGATGCCGCCCGCCTTGTCCGCGTCGTGGGTGATCGCCGCGTAGATGACGAAGATCCCGGCCATCCCGGCGATCGCCCCGCGGGCGGCGTACCCGCCGACCCCGAGCCGGTCCATGACCGTTCTGGCTCTGGGGGACATCCGCCCCTGGTCGAGCTCCTCCCTGAAGCCCTTGGTGGCGCCCCGGTGCACCCAGTAGACGCCGAGCGCCACGAGGCCGAGCCCGATCGCGCCCACGATCCACTCCCCGGCGGGCAGGCTGAGCAGCTTGCCCGTCACGTCCTGCGACTTCTGGTCGTCGGAGCCCGCCTTGCCGGAGGTGATCACGCTCCACAGCGTGTAGACCACCAAGACGTAGACGAGGACCCGCGCGACCGCCTCGGCCCGCTCGAACGCCTTCCCCCCGCCGAACAACGCCTCGGACGCCTGCCACAGGGCCAGCGCCGCGAACCCGGCGACCATGGTCCACAGCAGCACCTCACTGAACGGCAGCCGGGCTAAGGTGCTGATGGCCCCGGCCTTGTCGGCCTCGCCGCCCGACCCCTGGCCGAGGCCGATCTGCAGGGCCACCACGCCGATCAGCGCGTACAGCACGCCGCGGCACGCCAGGCCGACCCTGGTGAGCACGGCCATCGGCCGGCTGCGCGTCGCGCGCCGCGTCGCGGCCTTCGCCTCGTGCCCCGCCTGTTGCGCGGTATTCACTGTTACCTCCAACATGGTCCTTCCGGAGAACCCCGAGTGCCCGGGATTCGCGGCTCTACGCCTCGGCATGGCCCTGCCAGGGACGACGTGGCTGGTTACAGTGGTCCGGTGAGCCACGACCAGCACGGCCTGGCGATGACCGGGGCGAGTGCCGCGGCGGTGCGGCACTACGATCGCGCGATCGACGAGTTGCTGCACTTCAGGGCCGAGGTGGACGCCGAGGCGAACGCCGCGCTGGCCGAGTCGCCCGACTTCGCGATGGGCAACGTCCTGGCGGCGTACCTGGGGCTGCTGACCACGCAGGCCGAGGACGCGCGCACGGCGCGGGCGCGGTTCGGGGCGTTCCTGCGCAGGACCGACGGCGGCGCGCTGCTCCCCCGCGAGCGGGCGCACGTCGCGGCGGTGCGGGCGCTGCTCGGCGGCGACTTCCTGACCTGCGGGGCGCTGCTCGCCGACCTCACGGCCGAGCACCCGCGCGACGCGCTGGCGCTGGCCGTCGGGCACCAGATCGACTTCTTCACCGGCGACGCCCGCATGCTGCGCGACCGGATCGGCGGGGCGCTGACCTCCTGGCGGGAGGATGACCCGCACCTCGGGCACGTGCTCGGCATGTACGCCTTCGGCCTGGAGGAGGCCGGGCACTACGACCGTTCGGAGGAGGTCGGGCTGCGGGCGGTGGAGCTGAACCCGCGCGACGTGTGGGGCATCCACGCGGTGGTGCACACCTACGAGATGCAGGGGCGCTTCGGTGACGGGCTGCGCTATCTCGACGCGCGGGTGCCCGACTGGTCGTCCGGGACGTTCTTCAACATCCACAACTGGTGGCACTACTGCCTGTACGCCCTGGAGACCGGCGACGTGCCGCGCGTGCTGGCCGTCTACGACGCGGTGCTGGCCGGCGGGCAGTCGTGCATGGAGCTGCTCGACGCGGCGGCGCTGCTGTGGCGGCTCCACCTGGAGGGCTCCGAGCAGCACGAGCGCTGGCGGGCGCTGGCCGACGCGTGGCCGGCGCGGGTGGCGGAGCCGTTCTACGCCTTCAACGACATGCACGCGGTGATGTCGTACGTGGGCGCCGGGCGGGTCGGGGAGGCGGAGAAGCTGATCGCGGGGCGGGCGGCGTACGTGGCCGAGCCGCACCCGGGGGTCACCAACCACGACATGACGCTCAGGGTGGGGCTGCCGGTGTGCCGGGCGATCGTGGCGTTCGGGCGGGGCGACTACGGGGCGGTGGTGGATCTGCTCCATCCGATCAGGCACCGGGTCAACGAGTTCGGCGGCAGCCACGCGCAGCGGGACGCCGTGCAGCGCACGCTGCTGGAGGCGGCGCTGCGGGCCGGGCGGCGGGACGTCGCCAGGGCGCTGGTGAGCGAGCGGATCAGCATGCGGCCGTGCAGCCCGTACAACTGGCTCAAGCAGGCGGCGCTGGCCGAGGCGGTGGGCGACGGCGCGGCGGCGGCCGTCGCGCGCGGCCGGGCGGGCGAGCTCGCCCGGTCCGGAGGCGCGCTCGCCCGATCCGGAATTGTCGGAGCCGCAGGGTAGTTTCTGCTCACATGGATCGGCAACTCACCCTGATGGTCGTGCACGCCCACCCCGACGACGAATGTCTGAGCACCGGCGGCATCCTCGCCCGCTACACCGAGGAGGGCATCCGCACGGTCCTGGTCACCTGCACCAACGGCGAGCAGGGCGACGGCGAAGGCGGTGTCAAGCCGGGCGAGCCCGGTCACGACGACGAGGCGGTGGCGCGGCAGCGGCTGGGCGAGCTGCGCGAGTCGGTCGCCCACCTGGGCATCGACCATCTGGAGCTGCTCGGCTACCGCGACTCCGGCATGGACGGCTGGGACGGCAACGGCCACCCCGGCGCGTTCGCCAACGTGCCCGTCGAGACGGCCGCCGCCAGGCTGGCCGCGCTGATGGAGCACTACCGGCCGCAGGTCGTGGTCACCTACGACGAGACGGGCGGCGGCGGTTACGGCCACCCCGACCACGTGCAGACGCACCGCGTCACGGTGGCCGCCGCCGAGCGCACCGGCATCCCCGACAAGCTCTACTACACCGCCATCCCCCGGTCGGCGATCAAGCGCATGTTCGAGCTGATGCGCGAGACCGGCGTCGAGGTCGGCGACTTCACGCCCTCCGACGACTTCGGCACCCCCGACGAGCGGGTGACCAGCATCGTCGACGTCTCCCCCTACGTCGAGCGCAAGCTCAAGGCCCTGCGGGCGCACGAGAGCCAGGGGGAGAACATCTTCCTGCTGCGCATGCCGGAGGAGGCGCAGCAGCAGGCGTTCTCGCACGAGGCGTTCGAGCGGGTGCTGAGCAAGGTGGACACGCCGGCGCACGAGGAGGACCTGTTCGCGGGCCTGCGCGACGCCTGACCTTCTCCCCCATGGACGACCCGCGGTCACCGCCGCGATGTTGAAAGTTTCACCGCCTTCGCTCCTTCACCGCAGCTGGCCGGATCATCACCGGCGTACCGGTTGAGATCGGGCGCCGTGGGGTTTACGGTTCTGGCACCGATCCGGTCAAGGAGCCCGTCATGCGCGCCCGTGTCGTCCCGGCCCTGATCCTGACCCTGCTCGCCCCGCTGCTCGCCCTCGGCGCCGGCGTCCCCCAGGCCCATGCCCAGGTGGTGGGCGGGTTCGACTTCGACAGGGCGGAGGTGTCCGTCACGGGCCTGCAGGTGCCGTGGGCCATGGCGTTCCTGCCGGACGGCAGCGCGCTGGTCTCCGAGCGGAACACGGGCCGCGTCATGCAGGTCCGTCCCGGCCAGGCGCCCGCCCCGGTCGCCACGGTGAGCGGGGTGAGCGCCTCGGGCGAGAGCGGCCTGCTGGGCCTGGCGGTCTCGCCCACGTACGCGCAGGACGGCTGGGTGTACGCGTACTTCACCAGCACGAGCGGCGACAACCGCCTGGTCAGGTTCCAGCTCAGCGCCCCGCAGACGC
This sequence comes from Nonomuraea sp. GTA35, assembly GCF_041950525.1. Classification (NCBI taxonomy): domain Bacteria; kingdom Bacillati; phylum Actinomycetota; class Actinomycetes; order Streptosporangiales; family Streptosporangiaceae; genus Nonomuraea; species Nonomuraea sp. GTA35. Next base: position 390,302 of record NZ_JBGNUV010000002.1, read on the forward strand.
AGACGGTGATCTTCTCGGGGGTGCCGAGCGCGGCCGTCCACGACGGCGGCCGGATCGCGTTCGGCCCGGACGGCATGCTGTACGTGGCCACCGGCGACGCGAACAACACCGCCAACGCCCAGAACCTCAACAGCCTCGCCGGCAAGATCCTGCGCATGACGCCCACCGGCGGCGTCCCGTCGGGCAACCCGTTCGCGGGCTCCCGCGTCTGGAGCTACGGTCACCGCAACGTCCAGGGCCTGGCCTGGGACTCCCAGGGCAGGATGTACGCCACCGAGTTCGGCCAGAACACCTGGGACGAGGTCAACCAGATCGTCGCGGGCGGCAACTACGGCTGGCCCACCTGCGAGGGCACCTGCTCCAGCGGCGGCTTCCGCAACCCGATCGTCACGTGGACCACGGCCGAGGCGTCGCCGAGCGGGCTGGCGTACGCCAACGACACGCTGTTCGCGGCGGCGCTGCGCGGCCAGCGGCTGTGGGCGGTCCCGCTGACCGCCGGCGGCGGGGCCGGCACGCCGGTGGCCGAGCTGCAGGGCGAGTACGGGCGGCTGCGCGCGGTGGCCGTCGGGCCCGACGGCTGGCTCTGGGTGGGCACCAGCAACCGTGACGGCCGCGGCAACCCGGTGGCGCAGGACGACCGCATCATCCGCGTCCCGCCCGCGTCGGGCGGCACCGACACGCAGGCGCCGACCGCGCCCGCGGGCCTGGCCGCCTCGGGCACGACCGCCACCGCGACCACCCTGACGTGGGCCGCCTCCACCGACGACGTGGGCGTGACCGGCTACGACATCCTGCGCGCCCCGGGCGCGTCGGGGGGCTCCTTCACGCAGGTGGGCACGTCCGCGACCGCCACCTACACCGACACGGGCCTGACGGCGGGCAGCACCTACCGCTACCAGGTGCGCGCCCGCGACGCGGCCGGCAACCTCTCCCCCGTGTCGGCAGCGGTCACGGTCACCACCACGACCGGCGGCACGCCGGGCGGCTGCACGGCCACGGCGACCACGCAGACGCAGTGGGGCACCGGGTACGTGATCCAGCCCGTCACCGTCGCCAACCCGGGCACCTCCGCCAGGAACGGCTGGACGGTGACGTTCACGCTGCCCGCCGGGCACACCGTCACAGGCTCGTGGAACGCGGCGCTGACCGTCTCCGGCCGGACGGTCACGGCCAGGAACACGGCCCACAACGGCACGCTGGGCGCCGGCCAGAGCACCACGTTCGGCTTCCAGGCCACCCGCCCCAGCGGCGACACCGGGCTCCCCTCCGGGTACGGATGCGCGTGATCCGGCTCCAGCCGCGCCGTGGCCGGCCCCGGCTCAGATCCAGCCGCGCCGGGTCGCCTCCATCGCGACCTGGAACCGGGTCTGCACGCCGAGGCGCCGCATCAGCTTGGTGAGGTGCCGCTGCACGGTCCGCTCGCTCCACCCGAGCGCGCGGCCGGCCGCCTTGTCGGTGGTGCCCGCGGCCAGCAGGGTCAGCAGCCGCTCCTCGTCCTGCGACAGGCCCCGCTCCGGGTCCTGCGCGGTCAGCCGCACCGGCCGGCTGCGCTCCCACAGCGCCTCGAACAGCGCCACCAGCGCGTCGAGCAGCGGTGACGGGTGGATCAGGTACGAGGCCGACACCACGCTGTCGCCTGCCCGCAGCAGCGGGATGATGGCCAGCCGGTCGTCGGAGATGCCCAGCTTCATCGGCAGGTTCGCGGCGATCCTGGCCTCCTCCCCGTGCTGCAGGCCCATCATGACGTCGTCCAGCCAGCCGGGCAGCTCCAGCACGCTGGTGTCGTAGATGACGCGGTATTTCACGCCGTGCCGGAGCAGGTGGAGCTCGACCGGGTTCGGCTCGGTGTGCTCCTGCGGGGCGGCGTACGGCGGCCGGTCGAAGCCGCGCATCTGCACCCGCGTGTCCTGCTGCATCCGCACCCACCGGTGGTTGACCTCCTCGCGCCCCGAGACCACCTCGATCAGCTCGCCGGGGTGGGCGAAGCGGGTGCCGGCGCGGTAGACGTCCATGAGCGCGCGGATGTGGGTGCGCACGTCGTCCAGCTCCCGCTCGCGCTCGCGCAGGATGGCCTCCAGGCTGCTGTCGGGCGAGACGGCGACGTAGCGGACGGGCCGGCCGGTCGAGCGGGTGGCCAGGCCCAGCTCGACCAGTGACTGCAGGACGCGACGGGCGGACGGGGGCGGCAGGTGGCAGTCGGCGACGATCTCGGCGACCGTCGCCTGGGTGCGACGGACGAGCGCGTCGTAGACCTCCTCGTCCTGATGGCCGAGTCCGATGGCCTCCAGCATCGCCGCCTCCGTGGGTGTCGGGTTCACGTCACATGACAGAAACTCGTCATCAACGGATCTTGTCAGGAAACATCGGAGGATGTCAGCGTTCTCGGTGCACCATCGGCCCCAGCGGCCACAGATATGAAGGAGCCCCATGCCGCTGACCTCCCGCCGTTCCGCCGGGCGGCGCCTGCTCGCCGCCGTCTTACCAGCCGTACTGATGACCTCAGGGACGTTCGGGATGATCGTCGCGAGCCCGGCGCAGGCGCAGGCCGTCACCGCCGAGCCCGGTGGCGAACCCAAGATCGACGCCAAGCTGGCGGAACAGATGAAGAGCGCCCGCGGCCGCCTGGAGGCGGTCGTCGTGCTGCGCACCGCTCAGGAGCCGCCGCCCGTGGACTCCGCCGCCGGGGCACGCGAGGCGCTGACGGCCGGCGCGCGGCCCGTGCAGGACCCCGTGGCCGCGTTCGTGCGCTCGCGCGGCGACCAGGTGGTCAACACGTTCTGGCTGAAGAACATGATCCTGGTACGGGCCACGCCCGGCACGCTCGGCGCCCTGGCCGAGCTCGACCTGGTCGACCGGATCATCCCCAACTTCACCCTGACCGCCCCCGCGCCGGACAAGGCCGTGGCTCCCGCGAGCGCCGGTGCCACGACCTGGGGCATCGCCAAGATCGGCGCCGACCGGGTGCGCAGCGAGCGCGGCCTGACGGGCAAGGGCGTGCGCGTGGCCGTGCTCGACACCGGCATCGACGTCACCCACCCCGACCTGAAGGGCAAGCTCGTCAGCGCCGACCCCGCGGACCCGAAGGCGCCGGGCGGCTGGATCGAGTTCGACGCCGAGGGCAAGCCGGTGGCCAGCGAGCCGCACGACAGCGCCTACCACGGCACGCACGTGGCGGGCACGATCGCGGGCGGCGACGCCTCCGGCACGCAGATCGGCGTCGCGCCGGGCGCCGGGCTGATGGCCGGGCTGGTCATCCCGGGCGGCCGGGGCACGCTCGCGCAGGTGGTCGCCGGCATGCAGTGGGCGCTGGCGCCGTACAAGGCGGACGGCACCCCGGCGGGCGAGCCCGCCGACGTCGTCAGCATGTCGCTGGGCGCCGAGGGGTACGCCGACGAGCTGATCGAGCCGGCCAGGAACATCTACCGCGCCGGCGCGTTCCCCTCCTTCGCCATCGGCAACGACTGCGCGCCCGGCGGCTCCGGCAGCCCCGGCAACGTGTACGAGGCCGTGGCGGTGGGCGCGACCGACGTCAACGACGACGTGCCGGACTTCTCCTGCGGCGGCACGGTCAAGCGCGCCGACTGGTTCGACGCGCCGCCGGAGTGGCCCAACGCGTACGTCGTGCCTGACGTCTCCGCCCCCGGCGTGGACGTGGTGTCGGCCATGCCCGGCGGCCAGTACGCCGCGCTGAACGGCACCTCGATGGCCACCCCGCACGTCTCCGGCACGGTGGCGCTGATGCTGGAGGCCCGCCCCGGCCTGAGCGTGGACGCGGCCGAGGAGATCCTGGCCGGCACGTCGGTCTCCGACGACCGGTACGGCCCGCGCCCGAACACCCGCGTCGGCCAGGGCCGCATCGACGCCTACGCCGCCGTCGCGGAGGCGGCGCTCGCCGGCGGCGTGCGCGGTGTCGTCACCGACGAGCGCAGCCGCAGGCCGCTGAGCGGCGTGAAGGTGGTCAGGGCCGACGGCCGCGGCACGGAGACCGACGCGAACGGCCGGTTCGAGCTGCGGCTCCCGGCGGGCGAGCACGCGCTCACGCTGTCCAGGTTCGGCTACGAGACCGCCTCGAAGACGTTCAGGGTGCGGGCCGACCGGCTCTCGGACGTGCGGCTGGAGCTGGAGCGCACCCGCTGGAGCACGATCTCGGGGCGGGTGACGTACGAGCCGACCGGCGCGAGCGTGCCCGGCGCCACGGTCACCGTGCTGAACGTCCCCGACGTGCTGACGGGCACGACCGGCGCCGACGGCCGGTACACGATCAAGGACGTGCCGGCCGGCGACCACCGGATCTCCGCGCACGCCACGGGCATCTCCAGGTCGGACCCGGTGGCCGTCACCGTCGGCCGGGGCAGCGCGGGCGCGGACGTCGTGCTGCCGCGGCGCCCGCGGACCGAGCGGCTGTCGCTGGGCTCGGACGGGCGGCAGGCCAACCACGACGCGTGGTGGCCCGAGCTGAGCGGCGACGGCAACGTCGTGGTGTTCGCCAGCTTCGCCTCCAACCTCGCCGACGACGAGGACACCAACGGCGAGCTGGACATCTTCGCCACCGACCGGCGCACCCGCGAGACGCGGCGGGTCTCGGTGCCGAGCGGCGGCGGGCTGGCGGACGGGTTCTCGCTGTCGCCCACGGTCAGCAGGGACGGGCGGTTCGTCGGCTTCAACAGCGGGGCGACCAACCTGGTGCCCGGCGACTCCAACGGCCTGTCGGACGCGTTCGCGCACGACCGGCAGACCGGGACCACCGAGCTGCTGTCGGTGTCGTCCGACGGCACGCCGGGCGACGGGATGTCGGGACCGCCCAGGTTCAGCGCGGACGGCCGGTTCGCGGTCTTCGACAGCGACGCGGCGAACCTCGTGCCGGGCGACACGAACGGGCGCACGGACGTCTTCCTGCGCGACCGGCAGGCCGGCACGACCCAGCGCCTGTCGGTCGCGCAAGGCGGCACGCAGGTGGACGGGAACTCGCGGGAGCCCACGATCAGCGCCGACGGCCGGTACGTGGCCTTCCAGAGCAGCGCCGACGCCCTGACCCCCGGTGACGCGAACGGCGTGATCGACGCGTACGTGCTGGACCGGCAGGCGGGGACGCTGACGCGGCTCGCGGTGCCGTACCCGGAGGAGGAGACGACCGGGCCGGTCATCAGCGCGGGCGGGAACGCCGTGGCCTTCTCCAACGGCGCCGGCCTCGGCGAGCTCTACGTCCAGGTGCTCGGCACCGGCACGTCCGAGCTGGTGTCGGCGACCACCGGCGGCAAGCCGGCGGGCGCCATGTCCTTCGCTCCCGCGCTCACCGCCGACGGGAGCCAGGTCGCCTTCTACAGCGACTCCGGCGAGCTGGTCGCCGGGGACACGGGCGGGCTCAACGACGTGTTCGTCCGCGACGTCGCGGCGGGCACCACCACCCGGATCTCCGCCGGCCTGCGGGGCGAGGAGGGCGACGGCCGCGCCGTGCTGCCGTCGATCAGCGAGGACGGCCGGTACGTGGCCTTCGAGAGCGGCTCGGCGAACCTGGCCGAGGGCGACACCAACAAGCGGGACGACGTGTTCGTGCACGACCTGGTGGCCGGGCCGGAGGCGCTGTTCACGGTGAGCGGCCTGGAGGTCTCGACGTCCCGCTCCGTGCGGGTGCGGGCGCTGGTGAAGAACGTGGGCGAGCGGGCGGGCTCGTACGAGGCCGTGCTGCGCGTGGACGGCGCGCAGGTGCAGCGGCGCAGCGTGCCGCTGGCGGCCGGCCGCAGCACGCGGGTCTCGTTCGAGCTGCGGCGCCCCGCGGCGGGCACGCACACGGTGGAGCTGGGGACGCTGAGCGGGCAGTTCACGGTGAAACGCTGAGCCCTTCGCGGCAGGGCCGTCCCAGGCGGGGCGGCCCCTTCGCGCCCCCGGGCCCCACCGCGCTCCTAGGGCCCACCACGCCCCCCGAGGCCCACCACGCTCCTGGGTCACCGCGCTCTTGGGGGCCCGCCGACGCCTACCCAGCTCTCGGCGGCAGTTCGCCCGAGCCGCGCACGATGAGCCGGGTCGGCACCGTGACGCGGCGGGCCCTGGACCGGTCGCCGTCCAGCCGCGCCAGCACCAGCTCCGCCGCCGCGGCCCCCACGGCTGCCGGGTCCTGGGCGACGGCGGTGAGCGGCGGGTCGAGCGCCTCGGCCAGCGGCAGGTCGTCGAACCCGACCAGCGCCACGTCCTTGCGCCCGGCCCGCGACAGCGCCACCACCACCCCCATGGAGGCGAGGTTGTTGCCCGCGAACAGCGCGGTCGGCGGGTCGGCCAGCGCCAGCAGCCGCATGGTGGCGCGGGCCGCGGCCTCCAGGTCGTGCCCCGTCTCCACCAGCGCGCGATCGAACGGCAGCCCCGCGGCGTCGAGCGCGTCCCGGTACCCCTGAAGCCGCTCGCGGCGCGTGTAGAGGGCGGCCGGCAGGTCGGCCACGAAGCCGATCCTGCGGTGCCCGTGCGCGATCAGATGCGCCACGCCGGCCGTCGCGCCCTCCCGGTTGGCGCTCACCACGCAGTCGGCGGTCAACCCGGCGGCGGGGCGGTCGAGGAAGACGATCGGCAGCCCGGCCACCCGCTCGGCGCGCAGGTGGCGGTGGTCGCCGGCGGCGGCCGGGACGACCATGAGGGCGCTGACCCGGCGCGCCAGGAACGTGGCGATGAGCGCCTGCTCGTGCCCGGCCGTCTCGCCGGAGGAGCCGACGATGAGCGTGAGCCCGCGGGCCCGCACGGCGCCCTCGACCCCGCCCGCGACCGTGCCGAAGAACGGGTTGCCCAGCTCGGGCACGACCAGGCCGATCGCGGCGTCCCGCGCGCCCACCCGCATGTTGCGGGCCATGAGGTTGGGCTGGTAGCCGAGCTTCCTGACCGCCTCCATGACCCGCTCGCGCGTCTCCACGGCGACCGGGCCCTCGTCGTTCAGCACCCGGGAGACGGTCTTCGCGGTGACTCCGACCTCACGGGCCACGTCAGTCATCGTCGGACGCCGCATCCCAGACATTTTGTCAGAGCCCGATCGTTGTCAGAGGCCGATCGCCTTCGCCGCGTCCTGGTCCGTCACCACGGACCTGCCGTCCGTCACCTGGATCGCGCCGGTCATGATGGCCACGACCTCGGCCATGCTGTGCTCGCGCGGGCTCAGCTCGGCGACCCTGCGGCCGAGCCGCTGGACGTGCACGCGGTCGGCGATCTCGAACACGTGCGGCATGTTGTGGCTGATCAGCACCACCGGCGTGCCGCGGTCGCGGACCTGCCTGATGAGGTCGAGCACCTGGCCCGACTCCTTCACGCCGAGCGCCGCCGTGGGCTCGTCCATGACCACGACCCGCGTGGCCCAGGCCACCGCCCTGGCCACGGCCACGCCCTGCCGCTGGCCGCCCGACAGCGACTCCACCGGCTGGGTGAGGGAGCGCAGCCCGATCTTGAGCTCGGCCATGTGCCGGGCCGACTCCTCGCGCATGCGCTTCTTGTCCAGCATCCTGAAGACCCGGCCGAGCAGGCCGGGCTTGCGCAGCTCGCGGCCGAGGAACATGTTCGTCGCGATGTCGAGCGAGGCCGCGATCGCGAGGTCCTGGTAGACGGTCTCGATGCCGTGCCTGCGGGCGTCGAGCGGGTCGCGCAGGCGCACGGGCTCGCCGTCGAGCCGGATCTCGCCCGCGTCCGGCTGCAGCGCGCCGGTCAGCGCCTTGATCAGGCTGGTCTTTCCGGCGCCGTTGTCGCCGATGACGGCGAGCACCTCGCCGGGCATGAGGTCGAAGTCGGCGCCGTCCAGGGCGGTCACGTGACCGTACTTCTTGGTCAGGCCGCGCGCCTGGAGCACGGGGGTCATCGCATCCTCCTGCGGGAGAGCTGGTCGACGGTGACCGCCAGGATCACCAGGACGCCGGTGATGAGCGTCTGGTAGATCGACGGTACGCCCATGAGCTGCAGGCCGTTGCGGAACACGCCCACGATGAGCGCCCCGACGAGCGTGCCGAGCACCAGGCCGCGCCCGCCGAACAGGCTGGTGCCGCCGAGCACGACCGCGGTGATGCTGTCGAGGTTGTCGGTCTGGCCCGCCTGCGGGTCGCCCACGCCGGTGCGGGAGACCAGGAGCAGGGCGGCGATGCCGTACACGAGGCCGGCCAGCGTGTAGACGCCGACGGTCAGCCGGTGTGTCCTGATGCCGGTCAGGCGGGCCACCTCGGGGCTGTTGCCGAGGGCGTACACGTGGCGGCCCCACGCGGTCGAGCCGAGCAGGTACGCGAACAGCAGGAACAGCAGGATCGTCAGCAGCGAGCCGTAGGTGACGTTCGTCTGCCCGAGCTGGAACGTCTGCCCGAGGAAGGTGAGCAGCGCGGGCAGCTCGGTCACCGTCTGCTCGTCGGAGTAGATGTGCGTCAGGGCGAAGACCACGTTCAGCATGCCCAGCGTCACGATGAACGGCGGCAGCGAGATCCGCGTCACCAGCAGGCCGTTGACCAGCCCGAACGTGGCGCACACGGCGAGCCCGGCGGCCAGCGCGAGCAGCGGCGGCAGGCCGGAGTCGACGGCCAGCTTGGTCATCACGATCCCGCCGAACGCCATGATCGCCCCGCAGGCCAGGTCGATGCCCGCGGTCAGGATGATCAGGGTCTGCCCGATGGCCAGCGTGCCGACCACCATGACCTGCTGGATGATGAGGGAGAAGTTGGGCCCGGTGAAGAACTGGTCGCTGTTGAGGCCGAAGAACAGGCAGGCGAGCAGGAGTGCCGCCAGGGGCCCGGCGACGGGGGTGCTGATCAGACGGCGCGGCAGCGGCGCTTCCATCACGGCCATGGTCAGCCCCAGCAGTTGGCCAGGCCGAAGGCGGTGTCCTTGGCCTCGACCCCGGAGACGGCCCGGTCGGTGATGAGCGTGACGCCGGTGTCGGTGTAGCCGGAGGCCTTCTGGCCGCTCCTGGCGAAGGCGGCGACGGCCTTGACGCCGTCCTCGGCCATCTTGAGCGGGTACTGCTGGCTGGTGGCCGCGATCTGGCCGGCCTGCACGGCCCTGGTGCCGGTGCAGCCGCCGTCCACGGAGACGATCAGCACGTCCTTCTCGCGGCCCTTGGCCTTCAGCGCCGTGTACGCGCCGAGCGCGGCGGGCTCGTTGATGGTGTAGACGAGGTTGATGTCGGGGGCCTTCTGCAGGCAGTTCTCCATGGCGGTCTGGCCCTTGGCCTGGTCGCCGCGGGTGTCCTGGGAGCAGACGACGGAAGGGTCGCCCTCCTGGACGCCGAAGCCCTTCAGGAACCCGTCGTGCCGGAGCTGGCCGACCGTGATGCCGGGGGCCAGGTCCAGCGTGGCGATCCTGGCCGGCTTGCCGGCCATGGCGGCCTTGGCGTACTGGCCGATCAGCTCGCCCGCCTTGAAGTTGTCGGTGGCGAACAGGGCGTCGGTGGCGTCCTGCGGCTCGGTGGGGGTGTCGAGGGCGATGACGAGCACGCCCGCGTCGCGGGCCTTCTTGATCGCGGGGACGATGGCCTTGGTGTCGCTGGGGGTGATGAGGATGCCCTTGACGCCCGCGGCGACCATGTTCTCGATGGCGGTGATCTGGGCGGCGTTGTCGCCGTCGAACTTGCCCGCGGCGCTCATCAGCTCCAGGCCGTTGGCCTGGGCCGCCTTCTGCGCGCCCTCCTTCATCTTGACGAAGAACGGGTTCGTCTCGGTCTTGGTGATCAGGCCGACCTTCGGGGTGGCGGAGGAGGCGCTCTGCCCGTTACCTCCGCAGCCGGCGAGCAGGAGTGCGGTGACGAGGAGTCCGGCCGGAAGCTTCGCGTTCATGGCGGTTCCTATCAGCGGGGATTGGATGTCATCGTTGACATATGTCAACGTTGACATCGGCCGTGCTGCGATGATGAACTCCGATCCGGGAATCGTCAATGCCCCACCGGAAAGGGCCGACCTGATGATCGCCGTCCTGGGCGAGTGCGTGGCCGACAGCTTCACCGGCCGCCCTTCGGCGGGGTCCGCCGAGCTGGTGCTGCGGGCGCTGCCCGGCGGCGGCCCCGCCAACACGGCGGTGGCGCTGGCGCGGCTCGGCACGCCGGCCCGCTTCCTCGGCCGGCTCTCGCACGACGTCTTCGGCGCGCTGTTCCGCGAGCACCTGTCCTCGTCCGGGGTGGACCTGACGGCCTGCGTCGAGGCCGGGGAGCCGAGCACGCTCGCGGTGGCCGCCCTCGACGAGCGCGGCAGGGCCGAGTACACCTTCTACGCCACGGGGACGGCCGACTGGCAGTGGACGCCGGGCGAGCTGGGCTCGGCCCGCCTCGGCCCCGCCTCCTGCCTGCACACCGGCTCGCTCGCGCTGGTCAAGGAGCCGGGGCGGGAGGCCGTGGAGGAGTTCGCCCGGGCGGCGTCCGCGCGGGCCACGATCTCGATCGACCCCAACGTGCGGCCCAGCCTGGCGGGGAAGGACGACTACCAGGTAGAGCGCTGGTGCGCGTTCGCCGACATCCTCAAGCTCAGCGACGACGACCTCGCCTTCCTGCTGCCCGGCGTGCCGCCGGAGCGGGCCTGCGACGGCTGGCACGCGGCCGGCGCGCGGCTCGTCGTCGTCACCCTGGGCGCGGCGGGGGCGCTGGTGTCGCTGGACGGCGAGCGGGCCACGGTCGCGGCGCCGGAGGTGGCGGTCGAGGACACGGTGGGGGCGGGGGACGCGTTCACGGCCGGGCTGCTGCACAGCCTGGAGGCGAAGGGGCTGCTCGGCGGGCGGCTCGACGGGCTGGACCTGGAGACGGTCGTGGCGGCGGCCGAGTTCGCGGCCCGGGTGTCGGCGCTGACCTGCTCGGTCGCGGGCGCGAACCCGCCCTGGGCGGACCAGCTCTGAGCCCAGGGCGGGGGCGCCGCCCGTCAGAAGTCGAAGTCGTCGATGTTGTCCTTGGTGAACACGAACGGGTCGCCGAGCAGCACGGTTCCGTCCTTGCCGACGGTGTACTCGCCCAGCTTGCCCGCGGTGAACTTCTCGCCCTCCTTGCCGGTGATCATGCCGGAGGCCAGCGCGCCACCGGTGTAGGCGGCCAGGTAGCCCAGGTCGGACGGGTTCCACAGGGCGAACGACTTGACCGTGCCGTCCTTGACGAAGGCGCGCATCTGGTTCGGCGTGCCGAGGCCGGTGAGCTGCACCTTGCCCTTGTACTCCGAGCCCGACAGGTAGCGGGCCGCCGCGGCGACGCCTACCGTGGTGGGCGAGATGATGCCCTTCAGGTTCGGGTGCTTGGCCAGCAGTCCCTGCGCCTCCTGGAAGGACTTCTGGTCGTCGTCGTCGCCGTAGACGGTGTCGACCAGCTTGAGCTTGCTGTTCTCGGGCTTGGCCAGCTCGGTCTTCATCATCTCGATCCAGGCGTTCTGGTTGGTCGCGTTGGCCGTGGCCGACAGGATCGCGATCTCGCCGCCGCCGGGGCCGACCGCCTCGGAGATGAGCTTGATCTGGGAGGCGGCGATGCCCTCGGGGCTGGCCTGGTTGATGAACAGGTCGCGGCAGGACGGGTTGGTGTCGGAGTCGTAGGTGATGACCTTCGCGCCGGCCTGGCGGGCCTCGTTCAGCGCGCCGCAGATGGCGTCCTTGTCGTTGGCCGACACCACGATCACGTCGGTGCCCTGCTGCGACAGCGTGTTGATGTAGCTGACCTGCGCCGACGGGCTGGCCTCCGAGGGGCCCGTCTGGCTGTAGACGCCCTTGAACTCCGCCACCGCGACCTTGCCGCCCTTGTTGTCGGAGGCGTCGAAGTAGGGGTTGTTGACCTGCTTGGGCAGGAAGGCGATCTTCAGGCCCTCCTTCATCGTGGCCGCCCCGCCGCTCGCGGCCGGCTGGTCCGCGGTGGTGGCGGGTTCCTCGCCGGCGCAACCGGTGACGGCGAGGGTGAGCGCGGTGAGCATCGCCAGGGCGACGGCCCGGCCTCCTCGAATACGTGACATGGTCTGTCCTCACTCCTGGGGCAGGGGGGTGGCGGGTCGTCGCCGGCGCCATCGCTCGCGCAGCATGCCGGCGACGTTGGGTCCCACGACGGAGACGATGAGCAGGGATCCGGTGATGATGGTGAGGGTGTTGGCCGGGACGTAGGCCAGTTGCAGGGCGTTGCGCAGGGTGCCGAGGAGGACGACCGCGGCGATGACGCCGATCAGGCCGCCCCGCCCGCCGAAGATCGACACCCCGCCCAGCAGGACGGCGGCCACGACGGCCAGCTCCAGGCCGTTGCCGTTGTCGGCGCGGGCGCTGGCGTACCGCAGCGTCCAGAAGACTCCGGCCAGCGCCGACATGGCGCCGGTGGCGACGAACAGCCAGAACTTCGTGCGGGCGACGGAGATGCCGGTGAAGCGGGCGGCCTCGGCGTTGTTGCCCATCGCGTACAGGCCGCGGCCGATCGGGGTGGCGTGCAGGACCAGGCCGAAGACGAGCGCGAGCACCGCGACCACGATGATCATCCAGGGGATGGTCAAGCCGGGGATCGCGGCGATCGCGCCGGTGGTCCACTCGGGCGGGTAGTCGGCCACCGCGCGGTCGCCGAGCACGACGTACGCCAGGCCGCGGTAGAGGGCGAGCGTGCCGATCGTGACCGCCAGCGACGGCAGCCCGAACGCGGTGACGAACAGCCCGTTGACCGCGCCCAGCAGCGCGCCGACCAGCAGGGCGACGGCGATCAGCACGGGCAGCGACGAGATGCCCCACAGCCACAGCTGTCCCATGACCGTGCAGGTCAGGCCGAGGACGCTGGCCACGGACAGGTCGATCTCGCCAGTGATGATCACCAGGGTCATGGGCAGCGCGATGAGCGCGATCGGGATGACCTCCAGCGTGACGAACCGCCAGAAACGCGGGCTGGCCACCCCCTCCACCATCACCGCGCCCACCGCCGCGACCAGGACCACGGCCACGAGCAGGGCGGCGTCCCAGGGGCCGATCAGCGACCGCAGCCGCTCGGCCATGGCCGCCCTTCCCGCCGGAGTCCGCTCAGCCATGGCCGTTCCTTCCTCTCAGGGATCGGGCGAGGCGGACGGCCAGCGCCCGGTCCAGGCCGATCGCGGCCAGGATCAGCGCGCCCACGGCGGCCCGCTGCCAGAACGGGCTCACCCCGAGCACCGGCAGGGCGCTGCTGATCGTGGTGAGCAGCACCGCGCCGAGCGCGGCGCCGTAGACCGAGCCGCTGCCGCCGAAGATGGCCACGCCGCCGACCACGACGGCCGCCACCACGTTCAGCTCGAAGCCGTTGCCCGCGTTGGCGTCGAGCGTGCCGAAGCGGGCCGCGTACAGGACGCCGGCCAGGCCGGCGAGCGCGCCGCTGACGACGAACGCGGCGAACACCCGCCTGCCGACCGGGATGCCGGCCAGGCGGGCGGCGGCCGGGCTGGAGCCGATCGCGTACAGCTCGCGCCCGCTGCGGTACGTGCGCAGGTAGTAGCCCGCCAGGACCAGCACGGCCACGGCGAACAGCGCGAGCACCGGCACGCCCAGCACGGTGGCGCTGCCCATGCGCAGGAAGCCCGGCGGCATGTCGGCGGCGTTGATCTGCCGGCCCGTGGCCCAGGTGTAGTCGGCGCCGCGGAAGACGTACAGGGTGCCGAGCGTGACCACGAGCGCGGGGACGCGGGCGGCGGCGATCAGCGCGCCGTTCACGACGCCGCACGCGGCGCCCAGCAGCACGCCGAGGACGAGCACGACCGGGATGGGCAGGCCCGGGTTCGCCACGAACAGGCTGCCCGTCGCGAACGCCGACAGGCCCAGCACCGAGCCCACCGACAGGTCCACGTTGCGGGTGATGACCACGATGCTCTGGCCGACCGCGAGCACGGCCAGGATGGTCGAGCCGAGCAGCAGGTCCTTGATGCCCTGCGCGGTCAGGAAGCGGGGGTTGACCAGCACGGTCACGCCGACGAGCAGGGCCAGCGCGGCCGCGATGCCCAGCTCCCTGATCACGAACAGGCGGTGAACCAGCCGGGTGCCCTCCTTGGCCCCGCCGAGCACGCCGGCCGCCGTCACGCGGCACCGCCGCTCTGGCCGGTGGCGGCGAGCATCACCGACTCCTCGCCGGCGCGCTCGCGCGGGATGTCGGCGGCCAGCCGGCCCTCGTGCATCACCAGGACGCGGTCGGCCATGCCGAGCACCTCGGGCAGCTCGCTGGAGATCATCAGCACCGCCACGCCCTGCCCGGCCAGCTCCGACAGCAGCCGGTGCACCTCGGCCTTGGTGCCCACGTCGATGCCGCGGGTGGGCTCGTCCACGATGAGCACCCCGGGCTCCGTCGAGAGCCACTTGGCCAGCACCACCTTCTGCTGGTTGCCGCCCGACAGGGTGGAGACGGGGTCGGTCAGCCGGGCCGTCTTGACCCGCAGCCGCTCGCTCCACTCGCGGGCCGCCGCGCGCTCGCCACCGCCGAACAGCAGCCCGAGCCTGCTCAGCGACCAGCGCCGGGTGAGGGTGGCGTTGCGTTCCACCGACAGCTCCATCACCAGGCCCTGCTGGCGGCGGTCCTCCGGCACGAGGGCCAGCCCGGCGGCGATGGCCGCGGCCGTGTCGCCCCTCGGCAGCCGCTTCCCGTCGACCAGCACCTCGCCCTCGTCGTACCGGTCGACGCCGAACACGGCGCGGGCCACCTCGCTGCGCCCGGCCCCGACCAGCCCGGCCAGGGCGACGATCTCCCCGCCGCGCACCGTGAACCCCACGTCCGCGAACACGCCGTGCCGCGTCAGCCCCCTGACCTCCAGCCGGGGTTCCCCGGCCGCCGTGTCCGCCTTCGGGTACAGGGACGACACCTCGCGGCCGACCATCCTGCGGACGAGCTCGTCCACGGTGAGCGCGGCGGCCGGGTCGGTGGAGACCCAGCGGCCGTCCCGCATGACCGTGACGCGCCGGCACAGCGTGAAGATCTCGTCGAAGCGATGGGAGATGAACAGCACCGCCGCGCCCGACTCGCGCAGCGAGGCGACCACCGAGAACAGCCGCTCGACCTCCACGCCCGACAGCGCCGCGGTCGGCTCGTCCATGATCAGGATGCGCGCGTCGAACGCCAGCGCCTTCGCGATCTCCACGAGCTGCTGGTCGGCGATGGACAGCCCGCGGGCGGGGCGGTCGGGGTCGAGGTGGATGCCGAGCCTGGCGAACAGCTCGGCCGTGGCGGCGCGCATGGCCCTGGCGTCGATGCGGCGCAGGGAGCGCAGGGGCTGGCGGCTCATGAAGATGTTCTCGGCCACGGACAGGTCGGGGAACAGCGTGGGCTCCTGGTAGATCACCGCGATGCCGGCTGCCTGGGCGTCCCCGGGGCCGGACGGTCTCAGCTCCTTCCCGTCCACCGTCAACGTGCCGGCGTCCGCGGGATGGGCGCCTGCCAGGATCTTCACCAAGGTCGACTTGCCGGCGCCGTTCTCGCCCACCAGTCCGTGGGCCTCGCCTGCCCACAGGTCCAGCCGCACCCCGCTGAGTGCCTGGACGGCGCCGAAAGACTTGCTCACGTTGCGAAGCGAAAGGATGGGAGGAGATTCACGCATGTGCCCTCCGGCAACGTTTTGGCAAAACGTTTTAAGGTGTCCAGAACGTAAAACGGGCCGGTGTACGGTGTCAATACCTCGTTAAGCTGGCGCGGCGCGGGTACATTTCCACGTTTGCGATCAAATTTTTAAATCGATTCAGTAACGGCGCCGGCGCTCACTCGGCCGGCACCGTCCGATAGCCGTTCCACACGAAACGGGCCGTCGTCACCGCGTCGTCGCCGTCCCCCGTGATGAGCTGGTGGATCGCGATCCCGTCCAGCTCGCGGTACTCGCACCACTCGTGGTCCGACGTCAGCACCAGGTCCAGCCCCAGATCCACCAGCAGATCGAACACCTGCCCCCGGTTCGTCCTGTCCACGCCCACGAACACCTCGTCGAGCAGGATGAACCGCGGGCACCCCGGATCGGTCTGGTAATGCGCCGCCACGGCGGCGAACAGCGGCAGGTGCAGCGCGATCGCCTTCTCCCCGCCCGACAGCGCCCCGTGCAGCTTCCTCGTCAGGTCCTGCCAGCCCTGCCCGTCGCCCCGGTCGAGCTTGACCACGAACCGGTGCCAGGCCGTGTAGTCGAGCACCTTCATGAGCTGGTCCTCCCAGCTCGCCGAGGAGTTGTCGGCCCGTGCCTCCTCCACCCGGTCCCTGAAGAAGGCGTACAGCGCCTCCCTGTCGGACTCCGTCAGCCCGGCCGGGTCGCGCAGCAGCAGGTCGCGGGCGGCGCGGGTGCCGGGCGACTGGGTGGGATCGACCTGCCACACCAGCCGCACCGCGACCCGGGAGGCGGTGCGGACCCGTTCCAGGCGCTGGTTCATGCCCTCCACCAGGGCCGTCGCCTGCTTGATGCGGTCGGCCAGGTGCCGCCGCGTGTCGCCGGCCAGCGTGCGGTCGAACAGATCCCGCTCGGCCTCGGTGATGTCCGAGCGCCGCTCGTCGCGCTCCTTGCGCAGCGCCTCGCTGAGCGCCGCCGCGCCCGCCCGCACCCCGTTGACGGTGGCGGTGAGCACCTGCACGTCCTCGTCCGGCGCCAGCTCCAGGTCCGCCCGGCCGGCCAGCACCTCCCTGGCGTGGTGGAAGGCGTCCTGCAGCCGCGCCTCGGCCTCCCTGACGTTCTTGTGCTCGTACGGCACGGACGCGAGCTGCCCCGCCGTGGCCCTGGCCGCCTCCAGGACGGCCCGCGCCCCCGCCTCGGGGGCCAGCTCGACGGTCACCTTCGCGTCCACCGGCAGGTGCCCGGCCGCCAGGCGGCGGAACCGGTCCGACACCTCGTCGCGCACCCGCCCCGCCTCCGCCTGCTTGTCCTCGGCGGTGCCGAGCTCGCCGCGGAGCTGCCCGAGCCGGGCGTTGAGCCGCGCCAGGTCGTCGTTGACCGACTTGATGAGGCGGCGGCAGGCCCGGTAGGCGTGCTGGGTGTGCTGGAGCCGCTCCAGGACGCGCTGGTGCTCGACACCGACGGCCGACTCGATCGCGCCCAGCCGCTCCGCCAGCACGACGGCGGCGGCCGCGGCCTCCTCGGCGCGCTCGACGGCCTCGATCGCGAGCTGCTCGTACCCGGCGGCGGTCTCGGCCGCCAGGCCGGCGCGCTCGCGGGCGGCGCGGGCGTCGGCGCGGCGGTCGTGCCACACGGTGCCGGCCGTCTCGGCCGTGCGCAGCGCCTCCTCCAGGTTGTCGAGCGCGGCCGGCGCCGCGGGCAGAGCGTGGCGGTCGGCCAGCTCGGTGAGGCGGCGCAGCGACCGGGTGACGTCCTGCTCGCGCTCCTGCAGCCGCCCCTCGTACGCCCTGAGCTGGTCCTCCATCAGCGCGACCCGCCGCACGGCCCCGTCGAGCGCCTGCACCGCCTCGGCGTACGGCCTCCTGTCGGGCCTGCGCCGCAGCTCGGCGGCCAGCGTGTCGCGGTCGCCGTCGACCACGGCGAGCAGGTGGTCGCACTCGGCGATCCGCCCGGCCAGCTCGCCGAGCCGGTCGTCCAGCTCGGCGATCCGCCGGCGGCGGGCGCGCTCGCGGGCGGTCGCGCCGATGTACGACGGCTCCGGCTTGACCCACCGGCCGGCCGCCGGGCCCAGCCGCCAGGTGCCGTCGGCGCCGATGACGGCCGGGTGGTCGACGCCGATCGCGGTGGGCGCGAACGCGATGCCGGCCAGCACGGTGTCGGCGGGCACCGGCGAGTCGGCCTCGGTGAACAGCACGTGCGCCAGGCTGTAGCCCGGGGCGGGCCTGGACAGCGCGGCCACGGCGATCGCGTCGTGCTCCCCCGGGTCGAACCCGCCGTCGGGCCGCAGCCACAGGTCGAGCAGGCCCGACGCCTCCAGCGCCGCCTCCACCCCCGCCTGGGCCACGGGGTCGAGCCCGGACCTGAACGCGACGGCCCGCCACAACGGCGTGCCCGGGCGTCCCTGCCTCGCGGCGGTGCCGCGGGTGTGCGGGGCGGGCGGCTCCAGCACGGTCCTGTCGCTCAGGCTCTCGCGCTCCCTGGCCAGCCCGGCGCGCTCGGCCGCCAGCCGCGCGCGGCGGCCCGTCACGTGCTGCTCGCGGGCCGCCAGCTCGACGGCGGCCATCGTACGGGCCGTGCCGATCAGCTCGCCCGCCCGCTCGACGTCGTCGGCCAGCCCGGCGAGCACGCCCGGGTCGAGCTGGAGCTGGGTGCAGCCCGCCGCCCAGTCGGCCAGGCCGGCGGCCAGGTCGCGGGCCCGGTCGTCGCGCAGGCGCTCGGCCCTGTCGTGGGCCTCCTGGGCGGTGGCGAGGTCGTCCCTGGCCCGATCGCGGTCGTGTTCGGCGGTGGTGCGGCGCCCGAGCGCCTCCTCGTGCCGGATCGCGACCGCCCTGACCTCCCTGATCTGGGCGGCCCGGCTGGTGACGGCGGCCCTGAGCAGCTCCCGCGCCCGCCGCACGGCCGCCTCGCTGTCCGCCCCGTCGCCGGCGACGTCCGCCTTGCCGGCGCCAGGCCCCCCATCGGCCGCCACGGCCGCGCGGGCCGTCACGCCGGGCGGCTCCCGGTGGGCGGGGGCCGTCACGCCGGATGGCTGCCGGTCGGCGCCGGGCGTCACGCCGGGCGGCTCCCGGTCGGCGCGGGCCCGTTCCGTCTCCTCGTGGACGGTGAGGAGGCCGGCGCGTTCGGCCGCGTGGCGGGCGTCGGCGCGGGCGCGCTCGGCGAGCGCCGCCGCGGCGCGGGCGTCGGCGGCGGCGTGGGCCGACAGTTCCTGCTTGGCCGTGACCGCCCGCGCCGCCTGCCCCGCCTGGTCGCGCATGCGGGCCGCCACCTCGTGCGCCGCCTGCGCCTCGGTACGGAGCCGGTGCAGGTCGCCGCCCGCCTGGTACGCCTCGCTCTCCTTGAGCCCGTCGATCTGCGCCGCGAGGGCCAGCTCCTGCGCCTCCTCCTCCCCCAGCCGCACGGTCGTCGCGTCGAGCTCCCGCTCGGCCTCCTTGAGCGCCTCCCGCTTGCCCTTCACCTCGGCGGCCAGCGCGTCCAGCGCGGACCCGGCGGAGATCACGGCCGCGGCGGCGGCCCGCAGCACCCGCCGGGCGTACCCGCGCTGGCGCCCCGCGAGCCGGTCGGCCTCCTCCACGTCGCGGTCGAGCAGCCGCAGCTCCTCCCGCTGCCGGTCGAGCCGCTCGAACCCCTCGGCGATCTCGTGGATCTCCCCCTCGCCGAGCGGCGGCAGCGCGCTCGACAGCAGGTCCGACAGCAGCCCCGGGTCCAGGCGCTCGGACAGCTTGGGCGTACGGAGCTGGCGCAGCGCGGTGAGCAGCGAGTCGTAGCGCTGCTCGTTCAGCTTCCGGTAGAGCGTCCGGCGCACGACGGTGCGGTAGGACTCGGCCGACTCGTGCACCTTGCCGGACGTGCCGAGCTCGTCGACGAGCTGGGCCCTGGTCAGCGGCTGCCCGGCCTCGCCGGTGAGCCGGATGCCGTCGGGGGTGTCGACGCGGGCCTCGGTGGTGAAGTAGGCGGCGGTGACGTTCTTGGTGTGGACGGTGGCCTGCAGCCGGGCGCCGCAGGTGAACCAGCGGCCGTCGGAGTGCCGGAACTCCAGCCACACGTACCCGACCCGGGTGGTGCCGGAGGCGCCGTCGCCCATGAGGTTCCAGTGCATGGTTCGCTCGGTGCCGCCGAACGTGGACAGCCTGCTCGGCTTGAGGCTGGCGTCCAGCACGTACGGGAAGAGCAGCTCCAGCACCTTGGACTTGCCGCTGCCGTTGGGGCCGCGCAGCAGCAGCCTGCCCCGGTGGAACTCGAACACCTCGTCGTAGTAGCGCCACACGTTCAGGATCCCGGCGCGTACGGGGGTCCAGCGGGCGTCCACTCCCTGCGCGGCACGCGGCAGGGCCAGCTCGGTGACTGTCACGAATCCTCCTGTACGGCGCGCTCGACCCGGTAGCGGGCCGCGGCGGGCAGGGCGGCGACCTGGTCACCGCTACGGCGGGCGAGCCCGAACTGCGTGAGCACCTCCAGCGCGTCGGCGGCCAGCCGCGGCCCGCCGCCGTCGGACTGGTACGCCCTGGCCCACTGCGGGAAGCGGCGCAGCAGCCTGGCGGCCTCGGCGTCCAGCCGCTCGGCGGTGACGGGACCGGAGGTGACGAGCAGATCGAGCATGAGCAGGGCGGCCACCTTGGCGTGACTGCCGTCGTCGGGGAACCTGGTGTCGGTGGCGATGGCGTCGGGGTCCACGAGCAGGAAGCCCTCGGCCCGCTCCTCCAGCACGAACCCGGCCTCCTCGGCGGCCCGGCGCAGCAGCCGGCAGCCGGTCAGGGAGGCGGCGTAGGCGGACTGGGCCGGGGTGAGCTCGTCACGGTAGACGACGGGCTCGTCGAGCAGGCGGCGGATGAGGGAGTGGCGGGCCCACAGGGTGCGCTGGGTCCCGGTCGGCTCGTCCCCGCCGTACCTGGCCTCGGCGGTGAGCTCCGCCGGCACACCCGTCCCCTGCGCCTCGGCAGAGGCCGCGCCCGTCCCGCCGTCCGGCGCGGCACCCGCCCCGGACGGCGGGACGGGCGCGGCGGCCACCCTGGAGGGCGGGACCGGCGCGGCCAGCAGCCGGATCACCCTCGTCGTGTCCACCCGATACAGCACCTTGGCGTCCTCATCGCCCAGGTAGGCGTCGGTGACCCCGTCCATCGCGGTGACCGCCCCGTAGTGCTCCAGCAGCTTGACCGCATCGACGAAGGCGGCCCGCTCCTCGTTCCTGACGGGGTCGAACGCGGGCACGTCCGGCTCCACCGCGGCCGCCTGGACCACCCGCTGGGCCAGCATCCCGATCGTGGTCACCGGCGAGGTCAGCAGTTCGGCGGAGCACAGGCACAGCAGCGTGTACCGGCGGCGGTCGAACGGCGCGCGGGTGGTGCGGCGGCGCCGCGCGGGGCGGCTCGCCGTACGCGGGCCCGGCGGGCCGGTCTTGACCAGGCGCGCGTACCCCTGGCGCGGCTCCACGATCAGCCGCCAGCCGCAGAAGTAGTCGAACCACTGGATCAGCGGCCCCCGCCGCTTCCTGATCAGGTCGAAGGCGGCGGGGTCGTCGTGGCGCGAGACGAGGGGCCGGCCGAGCAGCGTCCTGATCGCCCGCGCGATCTCCTCCTTCTCAGCCCTGACGAGCTGGTTGGCCAGGCTGCTCATGCGTTCGCCGCCCGCCCGCGGAGCCCGGCCTCGCCGAGGGTCCGCACGTCGATGAGGTAGTCGGGGCCGCGGAACCAGCCCTCGGGCGTACGCAGCACCGCCACCGCGCCGTCCTCGGGCGCCCGCAGCACGATCTCCACCCTCCCGTCCGAGGTGACGGCCCGCCGGAACCCGGTCGAGTCGGGCCGCTCGGCCAGCGCCCGGCCGAGCAGGTCGAGCAGCCGCCCGAAGGTGTCGTGGTCGAGCTTGCCGAGCTGTGACAGCCGCATCGCCCCGGTCGTGGCCAGCGCCGCCCAGGCGGCCTCCAGCTCCGCCCGCTCCTGCTCGGCCCGCTTCCTGCGCTCGGCCTTCAGCGTGGCCACGTCGCGCACCTTCCCCGTGCGCCCCATCCGCTCCGTGCGCCCGCGCGAGCGCAGCAGCGCCGACACCTCGACCGGCTCGGCCGCCGCCCACGGCACGCCGGCCGGGATGAGCTCGGCGTCGGCGTGCCCGAGATGCGCGTGCCTGGCCGAGCCGAGCCCGAACGCCGCGTCCCACAACCGGTGCGCGTCGTCCTCGCCGGGCGCGGTGGCGAACCAGCGGGCCAGCGTGCGGAAGTCGGCGGCGGCGCTGGACGAGCGGCGGCGCGAGTCGGTGATCCGGTCGAGCACCTGCAGCAACGACACGATGGCGCGCCGCGCCACGTCGTGCAGCCGCCGCACCCGCGGCGCGCTCCCGTCCTCGAGGGCGAACCACGACCGCAGCCCCTCCCACCGGGCCGCCCGCACCGCCAGCCACGCCGTCGCGTGCTCGGCGCCGGGCACCCTCGGCAGGTCGGCGCCGTCGAGCGCGCGGGCGTGCAGCACGCTGACGCCGTGGCCGGCGACCGACTCCAGCGCGGCGGCGATCGTCTCGCCCCGCTGCTCCAGGCTCGTCACGAACTCCTGCAGGTAGGCCACCGTCGCGGCCTTGACCTCGTGGAACGCCGCCAGATCCGCGCCCTCGACGCGCAGCAGCCGCTGCAGCTCGCCGTTGAACTGCTTGGTGTTGGCCCGCAGCCCGTCGAGGTGCCCCTCCAGCTCCTGCAGGCAGGTGAAGATCCGCCGGTTGCGCCCCGGATCCGGGTCGCGCAGCAACCCGTCGAGCTCGCCCAGCCGGTCGGCGAGCGCGTCGAGCACGGCCGTCTGCAACGCTCCGACGGAGGACAGCGCCGCCATGGCGTGCTGCATCCCGGCGAAGGCCGCCTCGCCCCGCCTGGTCAGCGAGTACTGCAGGTTCCTGCGCTCGTACTCCTCGGCGGTGGCGAAGCTCCCCGCGTGATTGAAGATCACGTCGAGCAGCCCCCAGCCCGCGAGTTGCTTGAGCGTCGCGGCCAGGTCCTGCTCGGAGACCGGCGCGTACCACCCCACCGAGCGCAGCCGCTCGCGCACCTCGTCGACCGTCAGCGCCGTCACGAGCCGCTCACCGGCCTCGCCGAACGCGTGGAGGACCGCGGTGTGCAGGTCTGCCCGCTCGGTGCTGGTGAACCGGAACATCTCCGGCGGCACCCGTGGCGGCTCCGCCATCGCCCCGCTCTCCCCTCGCCGCACGATTACCCAACGCAACGACACGGTAGCGGGAGACACCGGCGGGACGACCGCTGTTTGCGAGCAGATCACAGGGGTACGGCGCTGGCATTGGAACTCGGGTGCCTCTTGGGGGACGGTATGGCGGAGTTCGAGGCGACGCGCGGGATGCCGGCGGAGAGCATGGTGGTGTTCGGGGTGGCGTCCGATGTGGAGATCATGGACCGGTGGCTGCCGCAGGGCCTGTCGGTGCACGACAGCGGCCCCGGCACCGTGGAGGCCGGCGGCTCGCTGGTACCTGGGGACGGCAAGCACGAAGGGCTGTTCCGCGCCTCGGAGGAGCAGCTCCGGGTGGAGTGGGGCGGCCGGGACCATCCCGACTACTCGGGGTGGCTGCAGGTGGCCGACTCGGCCGCCGGGGCCAGCGAGGTGACCGTGCACATCAGCCTGCTGGACGAGGCCCAGTCGGGGCCTCGGGCCGATGAGGTGCGGGAGTTGCTGGATCGGTCGCTGGATCGGCTGGCGGACGAGGTGCAGCGGCGGGTGTCCGACGCGAGTTGAGGGGCCGCGAGTTGAGGGGCCGCGAGTTGAGGGGCGCGGTCCCTTGAGCCGTGCTCGCCGGAGAGGCGGCGTTTGTTGAGTTCCTGCCGCTGGTAGATCGCGGGCGTCACGCCCCGGCCCGGGGGCCGGGAGAGCGCGAGAGGGCCGGGCGGCAGCCGGGAAGCCCTCCCGCGCGGGGATCGCGCGCCCTCAGGCGTCCTCGCGGTCCGGGTTCTCCAGGCGGAAGAAGTTGCTCTGGTTCCCGTCCTTGCGGTGCTCCTGGTAGATGAAGTTCAGGCCGCGCTCGTCGAACGTCTCGAACCAGTCGTCCCAGGAGATCTCCTCCAGGTCGCCGCCGCCGTACCCGGGAAAGTCGAAGCGGAGCACTCCCGCCCGGCCGTCGTGTTCCGTTCCCGGGACTTTCGCGGGGCGGGCCTGGCGTTCTTCGGCCCATTGGCGGATGACGTCGTGGTCGGTGGTGATCAGGCTGCGGCCGGCGCGTTCCTCGTGCTCGTCCGTCGAGGTGATTTCCTGCTCGTACGGATGGTCGCCGCGCACCGGGCGATTCTGCTGCGACATGGGTTCTCGCTCCCCCTGGAATTGGCGTACGGAAGTCACCCCATCGTCGCTACCCTGGTGGAAACGCTTCTCGCAGTGAATCCATTCCGGTTTGCATCGGATCTCGTCGAGCGTCTATAAAGAACGTCGCAAGTGTTGCCTACGAATGTGCTCTTATGCGACGTCCAAGCAAAGTCCTTGCGCCTGTCCTCGCAGGCTTGATCGCCGTCACGGGTTCGACCGGGACGGCCGCCGCCACCCCCGCCTCGCTCGATTCCCACTACGGCCAGCGCCTGGCCTGGGCCGGGTGCGGCAACGGGTACGAGTGCGCCACGCTGTCCGTGCCGCTGGACTATGCCAGGCCCAGCGGCAAGCAGGTCGGGATCAGCATGGTCCGGCTCCCGGCGACCGGGAAGAAGATCGGCTCGATCGTGCTCAATTTCGGCGGCCCCGGCGGCTCGGGCGTGGATACGCTCAAGGCGACCAAGGACGTCGTCTCCGCCGACATCCGCGAACGGTTCGACGTCGTGAGTTTCGATCCGCGCGGCGTCGGCGCGTCCTCGCCGGTGCGCTGTTTCGACACCCTGGATCTCGACGCGTATTTCGCGATCGATCCGACGCCGGACACCAAGGCCGAGGTCAAGAAAGCGGAAAATTGGGACAAAGTTTTCGCAAACTATTGTGCCAAGAATTCCGGCAAGGACCTGCTGGCCCACGTGGGCACCGTGGATTCCGCGCGCGACATGGACGTGATGCGGGCCGCGCTGGGTGACGCCCGGCTGACGTATCTGGGTTTCTCCTACGGCACGTACCTGGGCGCCGTCTACGCGGACATGTTCCCGAAGCGGATCCGCGCGATGGTGCTCGACGGCGCCGAGGACCCCTCGGAGAACTCCAAGGACCTCATGGCCGACCAGGACGACGCGTTCCAGGTGGCGACGGAGTCCTTCATGAAGGACTGCTTCAAGTCCGAGGACTGCCCGTTCCGCGAGCGCACCGTCGAGGGCGCGCAGGAGCAGCTCGACGAGCTCTACGAGCAGGCCGACAAGTCGCCGCTGCGCAACGAGTACGACGGCCGGCAGGTCACCGAGGCCGTCGTGAGCGCCGCCGTGGACTACTCCATGTACGACCCCCGCTCCTGGCCGAGGCTGCGCCAGGCGCTGGCGGCGGCGTACCGGGGCGACGGCACGAAGCTGCTGCTGCTGGCCGACGAGAGCAACGGCCGCCGGCCCGACGGCCGCTACGACAACAGCTTCGAGGCGCTCATGGCCATCAACTGCGTCGACCACCCGGAGAACCCCTGCCCGCACTGGCCGGTCAAGGGCACCAGGTACCCGAAGAAGGTGCAGGCCAAGGGCTCGCCGCCGATCGTGGTGGTGGGCACGACGCGGGACCCGGCGACGCCGTACAAGCTGGCCGAGTCGCTGGCCGGGCAGCTCTCCAACGGCGTGTTGCTGACCAACGACGCCGACGGGCACACCGGGTACCGCCGCGGATCGGCCTGCCTGGACCGCAAGGTGGACCAGTACCTGATCACGGCGACGGCCCCGCGGGCCGGTTCCTGCCGCGATCCGCATCCCCAGGCCTGAGCTCCAGGTCTTTCACCAGTCCCGCACCTCGGCGAGGTGTGGGACTGGTGTCTTTCGGGTCAACCCCGGCCGCGCCTGCGTGATGAGCGTGGTGGCGGCGGGAGAGATTGGGCGGACGTAGCCGGAAATTCCCACCGGCCAGCCCCGTAACGCTGGGAGACCGCCCGAGGAGCCCATGGAGTCGCTGCTGATCCTGCACGCGGTCGCGGCTGCCTGCGCTCCCTGGCTCGCCGCCCGCCTGGGTCGCGCCTGCTTCGCCGTGCTGGCCGTTCCCCCGGCCGCGGCGTTCTGCTACACCATGTGGCTGGCGGTGCGCGGGCTGCCCGTGCGGGAGAGCACCCCGTGGGCGTCGGGCATGGAGCTGTCCTTCCGCGCCGATCCCCTGGCCGTGCTGATGATGTCGCTGGTCACCGGCGTCGGCGTGCTCGTGCTCTGCTACAGCGCCCGCTACCTCCCCGAGGGCGACGACGGGCTCGGCCGCTACGGCGGCGCGATGGTGGCCTTCGCCGGCTCGATGCTGGGCCTGGTCACCGCCGACGACCTGCTGCTGCTGTACGTCTTCTGGGAGCTGACCACGGTCTTCTCCTACCTGCTCATCGGCTACCACCCGGAGAGCCGCATGAGCAGGCAGGCGGCCATGAAGGCGCTGATGGTCACCACGTCCGGCGGCCTGGCGATGCTGGCGGGGTTCGTGCTGCTGGGGCAGGCGGCGGGCACCTACCAGATCTCGCAGCTCCGCCCGGGAGACCTCGCCCCGGCCGCGGTGGTGCTGGTGCTGGCCGGCGCGCTGTCGAAGTCGGCCATCTTCCCGTTCAGCACGTGGCTGCCCGCCGCGATGGCCGCCCCCACCCCCGTGTCGGCGTACCTGCACGCGGCGGCCATGGTGAAGGCCGGCGTCTACCTGCTGGCCCGGCTGGGCCCGGCGTTCGGCGACCTGGCGCTGTGGCGGGCGGTCACGGTGCCGCTGGGCGTGGTGACGATGCTGCTGGGCGGGTGGCGGGCGTTGCGGGAGACCGATCTGAAACGGCTGCTGGCGTACGGCACGGTCGGGCAGCTCGGCTTCCTCGTGGTGCTGTTCGGCTCGGGGACCGAGGGGGCGGCGCTGGCGGGGGTCGGCATGCTGCTGGCGCACGCGCTGTTCAAGGCGGCGCTGTTCCTGGTGGTGGGCATCGTCGATCATGCGGCGGGCACCCGGGACCTGCGGGAGCTGAGCGGGCTGGGGCAGGTGATGCCGTGGGTGTGCGGGGTGGCGGTGCTGGCCGGCGCGT
The DNA here is from genome assembly GCF_041950525.1 of Nonomuraea sp. GTA35. NCBI lineage: Bacteria > Bacillati > Actinomycetota > Actinomycetes > Streptosporangiales > Streptosporangiaceae > Nonomuraea > Nonomuraea sp. GTA35. The sequence continues at coordinate 416,872 of NZ_JBGNUV010000002.1, forward strand.
CGATGGCCGGGCTGCCGCCGCTGGTGGGGTTCGCCGGGAAGGAGGCGGCGCTGGAGGCGCTGCTGGACACGCCGCTCGCGCTGGCCGGGGTGGTGGCGGGCTCGGCACTGACGGCCGCCTACACGTTGCGGTTCCTCTGGGGCGCCTTCGCGCGCAAGGCCCTGCCCGCGTCGGGGCCGGTGGGCCGCGTTCCGGCGGCGATGTTCGTGCCCGCCGCGCTGCTGTCCGCCCTGGGGCTGGTGCCGGCGCCGCTGGCCCCCTGGTACGCGGGCGCCATGTCCGCCTACACCGGCGCGTTCCGGGACCCGGGCCATCACTCCCACCTGGCGGTCTGGAGCGGCTTCACGTTCCCGCTGCTGCTGTCGGCGGTGTCCCTGGCGGCCGGGGTGGCGCTGTTCCTGGCCAGGGAGCCGGTGGCGCGGGCCGGGGCGGCGCTGCACGTGGTGGACTCCGGCCAGGTCTTCTGGTCGCTGATCCGGCGGCTGGACCGGTTCGCCATCCAGCTCACCGGTTTCATCCAGCGCGGCTCCGTGCCCGATTACCTGATGCTGACACTCCTCGCGACGGTCGGCGTGGGGCTGTTCTCGGTCGCCTACGGGGGCGAGCCCCACCTCGACGTGCCGGTCGTCGCCTGGCAGCGGCCCGAGCAGCCGGCCATCGTCGTGCTGCTCGCGGCCGCGGCGATCCTGGCGCTGTTCTCCCGCGCGTACGTGCTCCTCGCCCTGGTCATCGGCGTGACCGGGTACGGCACGGCGCTGCTGTTCCTCGTGCACGGCTCCCCCGACCTGGCGCTGACCCAGTTCCTGGCCGAGACGCTGAGCCTGGTGGTGTTCGCGCTCGTGCTGCGGCGGCTGCCGATCCAGCCGGAGAAGGGGCGGCTGGCGTTCCCGTTCCGGCTGGGGCTGGGGCTGGCGGTCGGGGTGGTGGTCACGGGGGCGGGCATGCTGGCGATGGCGGCGCGCCGCGCCGAGCCGATCGGCGCGTTCATGGGCGAGGCGGCGCGGGAGGCCGGTGCCCGCAACATCGTCAGCGCCATCATCCTCGACATCCGCGCCTGGGACACGCTGGGCGAGAGCGCGGTGCTCATCGTGCTGACGCTGGGCGTGACGAGCCTGGTGTTCCTGCGGCGCAGGTCGTACGCCATCGAGCGAGCCGAGCACGGGCACCGGGCGGAGGGGCGCACGCACTGGCTGGCGGCCACGCTGCCGCGCGGGCAGCGGGCGCTGGCGTTCGAGGTGGCGGCGCGGCTGACGTTCCACACGGTGCTGGCGTTGTCGGTGTTCCTGCTGTTCATCGGGCACAGCGGGGTCGGGGGCGGGTTCGCGGGCGGCATCGTGGCCGGGCTGGCGATCACCGTGCGGTTCCTGGCGGGCGGCAGGAACGAGCTGGCGGCGGCCGTGCCGGTGCACGCGGGCGTGCTGATGGGCGTGGGGCTGACGCTGTCGGCGGGCACGGCGCTGATCGGGCTGCTGTTCGGCCGGGCGGCGCTGGAGATGCTGGACACGGACCTGAGCGTGCCGCTGGTCGGGCACGTGCACCTGTCCACGGGGCTGCTGTTCGACCTGGGCGTGTACGTGTCGGTGATCGGCATGGTGCAGGACGTGCTGCGCGCGCTCGGCGCCGAGCTGGACCGGCAGATCGACGCCGAGGGGAGCACCCGGTGAACAGCGTCGCCCTGCTGCCGTTCGCCGCCTGCTGCGTGCTGATCACCTGCGGCGTGACGCTGCTGCTGGAGCGGAGCCTGGTCCGCGTGCTGGCCGGCGTCATCATGCTGGGCAACGGGGTGAACCTGCTCATCGTCACCACGGGCGGCGACGCGGGCGGCCCGCCCTTCCTGGACACCCCCGGCATCGCCGATCCGCTGCCGCAGGCCATGGTGCTCACCGCGATCGTGATCACCCTGGGGGTGACCGCGTTCCTGCTGGCGCTGGTGCACCGCTCGTGGCAGCTCACGGGCAGCGACGAGGTCCAGGACGACACGGAGGACCGGCGGGTGCGGCTGCGCTCGCGGCGCGGCGAGCTGGGCGACGCCGTACGGGCCCGGCGGGACGCCTACCGGCGGCTGGTCATCGAGCAGCGGGCCGAACTGGCCAAGCTGGAAGCCGAGCAGGCCGAGCGGGAGCGGCTGGAGGAGGCGGACCTGGAGCGGCGCATCTCGCGCGTGCACGACGAGCTGGGCCGGTGGATGCGCGAGCTGCGCTACGAGGGCCTGCCGGAGGAGGCGCTCCAGGAGCGCCTGGAGGAGGCGGGGCTGCGCGAGGATCCCGGCGCCATGTCGAACCTGGAACGGATCGAGCAGCTCCGCGAGGAGCACGAGCGGGGACGGGAGCGGCAGGCGGCCAGGGAGAAGGAGCTGCGCAGGAAGCTCAAGGCCCGCCAGCGGGAGGCGCGCAAGCAGATGCGCACGGCCATCAGGGAGGAGCGCGAGCGGCAGGCCCTCGCGCAGGACCCCGAGCTGGAGGGCGAGAACTCGTGACCGGCTCGATCCTGGCGGGGAGCCTGCTGGCGGACGGCATGCGGGAGAGCGCGCTCGTGAACGGCCCGCTGGAGAGCCTCGTCTGCGTGCCCGTGCTGCTGCCGCTGCTGGCCGCCGGGGTGAAGCTGGCCATCGGCGGGCGGCTGCGGCAGCTCCAGTCGATGATCAGCCTGGTCACGCTCGGCATCTCGCTGGCCGTCTCGGTGGTGCTGATGATCGCGGCCGACTCGCGCGGCCCGCTGGTGACGGAGCTCGGCGGCTGGCCGTCGCCGATCGGCATCTGCCTGGTCGCCGACCGGCTCTCGACGCTGGTGCTGGTCGTGTCGTCGGCGGTGACGTTCTGCGTGATGGTGTACTCGGTCGTCAACGCCTACGACGAGCAGGAGCACGACGCGCCCATGGCGCTCTTCCATCCGGCGTTCCTGGTGATGGTGGCCGGGGTGGCGGACGCCTTCCTGTCGGGGGACCTGTTCAACCTGTTCGTGGCGTTCGAGCTGCTGCTGAGCGGCTCGTACGTGCTGCTCACGTTCGGTGGCACGGAGTCCAGGATCCGGGCGGGCGCCACGTACACGCTGATGGCGCTGGCCTCGTCGATGTTGTTCCTGATCGCGCTGGCCATCACGTACGGCGCCACGGGGACGCTGTCGATGGCGCAGCTCGCCGAGCGCTTCGCCACGCTGCCCGAGCAGGTGAAGGTGCTGGTGGAGCTGACGCTGCTGCTGGCGTTCGCCATCAAGGCGGCGATCTTCCCCATGTCGGCGTGGCTGCCGGACTCCTACCCCACCGCGCCGGCCCCGGCCACGGCCGTGTTCGCCGGGCTGCTCACCAAGGTCGGCGTGTACTCGATCATCCGGCTGGAGGCGCTGCTGTTCCCCGGCGGGCCGGTGGCGACGCTGCTGATGTGGGTGGCGCTGGCGACCATGCTGGCCGGGGTGCTGGGGGCGGTCGCGCAGACGGACATGAAGCGCATGCTCTCCTTCACGCTGGTCAGCCACATCGGGTACATGGTGTTCGGCGTGGCGCTGTCCACGGTGGCGGGGCTGGCGGGGGCGGTGTTCTACGTGGTGCACCACATCACCGTGCAGACCAGCCTGTTCCTGGTGACCGGGATGGTGGAGCGGCGCACCGGCACGACGTCGGTGACCCGGCTGGGCGGGCTGATGAAGGCGTCGCCGGTGATCGCCGTGCTGTTCTTCATCCCGGCCATGAACCTGTCGGGCATCCCGCCGATGTCGGGGTTCCTGGGCAAGCTGATGCTGGTGCAGGCGGGGCTCGCCGCCGGCGGGTGGCTGCCGGTGACGCTGGTGGCTGCGGGGCTGGTGACGAGCCTGCTCACGCTGTACGCGGTGGCCAAGACCTGGGGGAAGGCGTTCTGGCGGGCGCCGCGGCCGGACCGGGTGGGCCGGATCCTGGAGAGCGAGGAGCACACCGGCGAGGACCCGACCGTGACCACCACCACCCTGCCGGTGGCGCTGCCGCTGTCGGTGGCGGCACTGGTCGCGCTGGGGTTGTCGTTCACGGTGCTGGCCGGGCCGCTGTCGGCGCTGGCGCGGCGGGCGGCGGTGGAGCTGATGGCGCGCGAGCCGTACATCACGGCCGTGCTGGGGAGGCAGCCGTGAGATCGGAAGCACCGGGGAGGCGGCCGTGAGGGCGGGCGTGCCGGGGAGGCGGCCGTGATCCGGGACGTGCTGGCGCCGCGGCTGCTGGGGCGGCGGGTGCCGCTGCCGCTGGTGGCCTGGCTGGCGCTGGTGTGGGTGACGTTGTGGGGCGACCTGACGGTGGGCAACGTGCTGGGCGGGCTGGCGACCGGGCTGGCCGTGACGTGGCTGCTGCCGCTGCCCATCCTCGATCCCGGCGTCAGGGTGCGTCCGGTGGCGCTGGTCAGGCTCCTGCTGTGGATCGCCTGGAACATGGTGACCTCGACGGCGCGGGTGGTGTTCTGGGTGGCGCATCCGGGGCCGCCGCCGACGCGGATCGTCCGGGTGCCGCTGCGCACGTCGTCCGAGGCCATGACCGTGCTGATCATGATCGCGCTGTCCACGGTGCCGGGGTCGCTGGTCGTGGAGAAGTACCGCGAGGAGCTCGTCGTGCACGTCCTGGGCCTGACCGGGGACGTCACCGGGACGGTCCTGGCGGACGTGGCCGAGCTGGAGGAGCGCATCGTGCGGGCGTTCGGGACCGTGCGGGACCGGGAGGAGCTGGGATGACGGCGGTCTATCTGGCGACGGTGGCGCTGCTGTGGTGCGGGGCGGCGGCCTCGCTCTACCGGCTGGTGCGCGGCCCTTCGATGCTGGACAGGGCCGTGGCCCTGGACGTGTTCACGGCGTTGTCGATGTGCGGCGCCGGGGCGTTCGCCGTGGCCAGGGACGACTACTCGGACCTGCCGATCCTGCTGGTGCTGTCGCTGCTGGGGTTCGTCGGGTCGGTGTCGCTGGCCCGGTTCTTCTCGGGGAGATCGCGGTGAACGCGGCAACGTCGGGGGGGCCGCGGTGAACGTGGCGGCGGCCGTCTGCCTGCTGCTCGGCTCGGCGCTGGCGCTGTCGGCCGGAGCCGGGCTGATGCGCTTCCGCACCACGCTGGACCGCATGCACGCCGGCACGAAACCTCAGGTGCTCGGCGTGCTGCTGGTGCTGCTGGCCATGTGGCTGCACCGGCCCACCTGGGCGTACGCGGGGCCGCTGCTGCTGGTGGGGATCTCCCAGGTGATCACCGTGTCGGTCGCCGCCTACATGGTGGCGCGGGCGGCCTACACCCGTCAGTCCTCCGACGACGACACCGAGTTCCCCTCGCCGGACGATCGGTCCGAGGACTGACCGTTGTTGCGGGTCAGGCCCGGCTGCCCGAACCAGGTCCACAGCGCCAGCGCGGCCAGCAGGCCCGCGGTGATCCACGCCAGCGTCGCCTGGAACAGGTAGTCGATGACGAACATCGTGGACGTGGTCATCGACACCGCCAGGGCCAGGGCGCCGAGGATGCCGTACAGGTTGGAGCGGCGTACCAGCGTCTCCTTGCGCCCCTGCCGGAACAGCACGCGGTGCTGCGCCGTCGGCGCGATGTAGCAGATGGACGCGATCGCCGCGCTGACCAGCGCCGCGTAGTACAACCACCGGTCCGCCTGGTCCAGCCGGGAGAACCCGGAGGAGAAGGGCACCGTGAGCAGGAACGCGAACAGCACCTGTACCCCGGTGACCGCCACACGCGCGCCCTGCAGCAGCTCGACGAAGTTACGATCCGCCCGCTCCTGCTCCGACTCGTTGCGCTCCCGCGCCATCTCGCTTGTCACGCCGCCTCCCGCTTCGGACGAGAGACTTCTTCTTCCATGCAAAGCCCGGCTAAAACCTCGCGGCGAGGATCTTCGGCGGCGTGATGGGCAGGTCGCGGAAGCGGTGCCCGGTGGCGTGGAAGACGGCGTTGCCGATCGCGGCGGCGGTGCCGACGATGCCGATCTCGCCGATGCCCTTGCTGCCCATCGGGTTGAGCTCGCCGTCCTGCTCGTCCAGCCAGACGGCCTCCACGTGCTGGGCGTCGGCGCAGGCCGGGACGTGGTACTGCGCCAGGTCCCGGTGGAGGAAGCCGCCGAACTCCTCGTCGGTGAGCGTCTCCTCCATCAGCGCCATGCCCATGCCCATCGTCATGCCGCCGAGGAACTGCGACCTGGCCAGCTTGGCGTCCACGATGTGCCCGGCGGCGAAGACGCCCAGCAGCCGCGACACGCGTACCTCGCCGGTCACCGCGCTGACCCGCACCTCGGCGAACTGGGCGCCGAAGGCGTGCCTGGCCAGCTCGGCGTCCGCCTTGACCTCGTCCGTGGTGTCGGCGCGGCCCTCCTTGCCGTCGCGCCGCAGTTCCTCGCAGGCGCGCACGACGGCCGTGCCCCAGGACGCGGTGCCCATGGAGCCGCCGGCCACCGGCGCCTCCGGCAGGTCGCTGTCGCCCAGCTCCACGTGCACCCGCTCCGGGTCGAGGCCGAGCGTGCCCGCCGCGATCCTCCTGAGCACCGTGCGGGCGCCGGTGCCGATGTCGGCGGCGGCCACCTGGATGAGGACGTCGCCGTTCCGCATCGTGGCCACGGCCTTGCACGGCGACCGCCTGGCCGGGTACGTCGACGCCGCCACGCCGGTGCCCACCAGCCACTCGCCCTCGCGCCTGATGCCCGGCTCCGGGTCGCGGTGCTCCCAGCCGAAGCGGTGGGCGCCCTCGCGCAGGCAGCCCACCAGGTTGCGGGAGCTGAACGGCAGGCCGCTGTCCGGCTCGGTCTCCGGGTCGTTGCGCACGCGCAGCTCGACCGGGTCGAGGCCGGCGGCGTAGGCCAGCTCGTCCATCGCGGACTCCAGCCCGTACATGCCGGGGCACTCCCCCGGCGCGCGCATCCACGACGGGGTGGCCACGTCCAGCCGGACCAGCCGGTGCCCGGTGCGCAGCGCGGGCGCGCCGTACATGACGCGGCTCGGGACGGCCGTCTGCTCGGCGAACTCGATCAGCGTGGAGCTCTGCTCGTACGCCAGGTGCTCCAGCGCCGTGAGCCGCCCCTCGCCGTCCACGCCGATCCGCAGCCGCTGGATCGTGGGCGTGCGGTAACCGGTGACGTCGAACATCTGCTGCCGGGTCAGCGCGATCTTGACCGGGCGGCCCACCATGCGGGAGGCCAGCGCGGCCAGGATCGCCTGCGGCCTGGTCGTGCCCTTGGAGCCGAACCCGCCGCCGACGTGCCTGGACACCACGCGCACCTGGTCCTGCGGCAGGCCGAGCGTCTTGGCGATGAGGGCGCGGCTGCCGGTGGTGCCCTGCGCGGTGTCGTACACCAGCAGCCTGCCCTCGGTGTCCCACAGGGCCAGCGCCGCGTGCGGCTCCATCGGGTTGTTGTGCAGGACGGGCGTCTCGTAGGTGACGTCCACGGTCGTGGCGGCGGCCGCCAGCCCCGCCTCCACGTCGCCCTTGTCGGTGTCGGACGGGAAGTTCGGGTTGACCACCTCGGGCTGGTAGAGGCCGGGGTGGTCGCTGCTCAGGCGCACGTCGTGGTCGTCGGCGTCGTAGTCGACGCGGACGTGCGCGGCGGCGTCGCGGGCGATCTCGTGGGTCTCGGCCACGACGGCGGCGACGATCTGGCCGCGGTAGGCCACCTCGCGGCTCTGGAACAGGGCCAGCTCGGGATCGGCGTCCTCGGCCAGGCGGGGCGCGGCCTCGCAGGACAGCACGGCCAGCACGCCCGGCAGTTCCAGCGCGGGCGCGGCGTCCACCCGCTTGACCCGGCCCTTGGCGATCTGTGCCTGCACGACGAAGGCGTAGGCGACGTTCTCGACCGGGTACTCGGCCGCGTACGTGGCCAGCCCGGTGACCTTGACGCGCCCCTCGGTACGGTTCATGCCGCGAGCTCCTCCAGCGTGGCGACGATCAGGTTGCGGGCCAGCGGCACCTTGAAGGCGTTGCGCGGCAGCGGGCGGGCCTGCTCCAGCTCGGCCTCGGCGGCCTGCAGGAACGCCTCGCCGGTCGCCGGGCCGCCGATCAGGGCCCGCTCGGCGCGCTCCGCCCGCCACGGCGCGTGGGCCACGCCGCCGAGCGCGATGCGGCAGCCTGCCACGGTGCCGTCCTGCCCGACGTCGAGCACGGCGGCGATGGACACCAGGGCGAACGCGAACGACGCCCGCTCGCGTACCTTGCGGTAGAGCGAGGCGCCCGGCGGCGCGGGCGGCAGCTCGACGGCGGTGATCAGGTCGCCGGGGGCGAGCACGGTGTCGCGCTCGGGCTCCTCGCCGGGCAGGCGGTGCAGCCCCGGCATGGGGATGATGCGGTCGCCGCCGGGGCCGGTGACGTGCACCTGGGCGTCCAGCGCGGCCAGGGCCACGGCCAGGTCGGAGGGGTGGGTGGCCACGCAGGCGTCGGACGTGCCGAGGACGGCCAGGTTGGCGTGGTCGCCGGCGATGGCCGGGCAGCCGGAGCCGGGGCGGCGCTTGTTGCAGGGCCTGGTGACGTCCTGGAAGTAGGTGCAGCGGGTGCGTTGCAGCAGGTTCCCGGCGACGGTGGCGACGTTGCGCACCTGGCCGGACGCGCCGGTCAGCACCGCCCGCGCCAGCATCGGGTAGCGGCTGCGGATCAGCGGGTCGGCGGCCAGGTCGGTGTTGCGCACGGTGGCGCCGATGCGGACGCGGTCGCCGGCGGGCTCGATGGTGTCGAGCGGCAGGCGGCTGACGTCCACCAGGCGCTCCGGCTCGGCCACGCCCAGCCGCATGAGGTCCACGAGGTTGGTGCCGCCGCCCAGGTACATGGTGCCGGGGCCGAAGTCGCGCACGGCCTCGGCGGTGCTGCCCGCGCGGGCGTACTCGAAGGGTTTCACCTGGCCACCTCGCCGATCGCGCTGACGATGTTGACGTAGGCGCCGCACCGGCACAGGTTGCCGCTCATCCGCTCGCTGATCTCCTCGGGCGTCAGCTCGGGGTCGAGGAGGATGTCCTCGGTGACGGCGCTCGGGCCCGGCTCACCCAGCATGCCGGCGGCCGAGCAGAGCTGCCCGGGCGTGCAGTAGCCGCACTGGAAGGCGTCGTGCTCCATGAACGCGCTCTGCAGCGGGTGCAGCTCCTCGCCCGCGGCCAGGCCCTCGACGGTGGTGATCTCCGAGCCGTCCACGGCCACCGCCAGGGCCAGGCAGGCGTTGGCCCGCCGCCCGTCGATCAGGACCGTGCAGGCGCCGCACTGGCCGTGGTCGCAGCCCTTCTTGGCGCCGATGAGACCGAGCCGTTCGCGGAGCAGGTCGAGCAGCGACATCCGCGGGTCCACGTCCACCGTGCGCGGCACGCCGTTCACCTGCAGGGTGATATCCATTTCGCACGACTACCCGAGCTCTCGGAGAGGCAACCCCTGAGCGCGGTAAAGGCCGCTCGTCCGTTTTGCCGGAATCTCGAAGGGTAGCCGGGCGGCATGGACCAGCAGGTGGTGGAGTCGGCGGCGATACTCACCGTCAACGCGGGGTCGTCGAGCCTGCGCCTCGACCTCGTGCAGGGGGGCAGCGTGCTGGACAGCGCGCACGCGGAGCGCGCCGTCGACCCCGGCTCGGCCAGGGAGGAGCTGTCGGCGTTCCTCGGCGGTCACTTCGACCGCGACATCAGGGCGGTCGCGCACCGGCTGGTGCACGGCGGCGACGTCGTGCGCGCGCCCGTGACGGCCGACGACGAGACGGCCGAGGCGCTGCGCGGGCTCACGGATCTGGCGCCGCTGCACCTGCCGCCCGCGCTGGCCCTGCTGGAGGCGGCCCGCGAGCAGCTGCCCGCCGTGCCGCACGTGCTCTGCCCCGACACGGCCTTCCACGCGGGCCTGCCGGACGAGGCCGCCGTGTACGCCCTGCCGCCCGAGTGGCGCGACCGCTACGGCCTGCGCCGCTACGGCTTCCACGGCCTGTCGTACGCCTGGGCCGCGGACCGGGCCTGCGAGCTGCTCGGCCGGCCGGCGAACGAGCTGGACCTGGTGCTGGCGCACCTGGGCGGCGGCTGTTCGGTCGCCGCGGTGTCGGGCGGGCGCAGCCTGGACACCTCGATGGGCTTCACGCCGCTCGACGGGCTGCCCATGAGCAAGCGCTCGGGCGGCGTGGACCCGGGGATGCTGCTGTGGCTGCTCGGGCCGGGGCGCCTGACGGTCAAGGAGCTGGGCGAGGGGCTGGAGCGCCGCTCCGGGCTGCTGGGGCTGTCCGGGGGCCGGTCCGGGGACACGCGGGAGCTGGTGGCGGCCGAGCGGGACGGCGACGCGGCTGCCGGGCTCGCGCTGCGCGTGTTCGCGCAGCGGGTGAGCCGGGAGATCGCCGCCGCGGCCACGTCGCTGCGGCGCGTGGACGCGCTGGTGTTCACCGGGGAGATCGGCTGGGACCAGCCCGAGGTGCGCGAGGCCGTCTGCCGCCGCCTGGGCCTGCTCGGCGTCGAGCCGCCGGTCACGGGCAACCGCCACGACGACGGGCCCGTCAGCGCGGCCGGCGCCGCCGTACCGGTGCTGGTGGTCCAGGTGCGCGAGGAGCTGCAGCTCGCCCGCGAATGCCTGGCGATGCTGGCCGAGGAGGAGACATGACGGACCTCAGCCGCTCAGCGCTCGCCGAGGAGGAACGATGACGAACCTGGACGAGGTGCGCCGCTCGGCGCTGCCGCTCGCCGCTTCCGACGACCTCGGCCCGCTGCTCGAACGCGTCGGCGAGGCCAGGTACGTGCTGATCGGCGAGGCCAGCCACGGCACCCACGACTTCTACGCCTGGCGGGCCGAGCTGACCCGCCGGCTGGTCGCCGAGAAGGGCTTCGGCTTCGTCGCCGTCGAGGGCGACTGGCCCGACTGCGAGCGGGTCGACCACGCCGTCACCACCGGCTCCGACCCCTTCGACGCGCTGTACGGCTTCGAGCGCTGGCCCACGTTCATGTGGGCCAACGAGGAGGTCGTCGCCTTCTGCCGCTGGCTGCGTGACTGGAACGCGCGCCGCCCGCCCGGCGAGCGCTGCGGCTTCCACGGCCTGGACGTCTACAGCCTCTGGGACTCCCTGCGCGCCATCCGCCGCTACGCCGCCGCCCACCTGCCCCAGCAGATGGAGGCGGTGACGCAGGCCCTGTACTGCTTCGAGTCCTACGGCCACGACCCGCAGCAGTACGGCCTGGCCACCCGGCTGGTCCCCGACACCTGCGAGGACGAGGTGGTGAACCTGCTGGCCACGCTGGGCGGCGGCGAGTTCGGCGTGCGGCAGAACGCCGAGATCGTGGCGGGCGCTGAGCGCTACTACCGGGCCATGGTCCGCGGCGGCCCCGACTCCTGGAACATCAGGGACGCGCACATGGCCGACACCCTGGACCGGCTGTCCGAGCACCATCAGGCCAAGGGCGTGGTGTGGGCGCACAACACGCACGTCGGCGACGCCCGCGCCACCGACATGTCCGCCGCCGGGATGACGAACCTCGGGCAGCTCGCCCGCGAGCGGCACCGCGAGGACGTGGTGCTCGTGGGGTTCGGCACGCACCGCGGCACGGTGGTGGCCGGCGACCGGTGGGGCGCGCAGCACCACGTCATGCGGGTGCCGCCGGCGCGGCCCGCGTCGCTGGAGGCGTTCCTGCACGAGGCGCTGCCCGGGCGGGACGCGCTGTTCCTGGTGCCGCCGCCCGGCCTGCGTGCCGACTGGTACGACGAGCCGATGGCGCACCGGGCGATCGGCGTGGTGTACCACCCGGAGCGGGAGCGCTGGGGCAACTACGTGCCCACGGTCGTGGGCCGCCGCTACGACGCCTTCCTGTGGCTGGACGAGACCAGGGCCGTGCACCCGCTGCACGGCGAGCCGTGGGGCGACGTGGAGCCGGAGACGTACCCGACGGCCATGTGAGCGGGGCGGCGGCCGGGTGGGACGACGGCCGGGTGAGGCGTTTGTCGGTCGCGGATGGTTTGATCTCCCCTGTGGAGGCCTCCGTCGAGCAGCTCGTCTACGTCCGTGACGACGAGTACACCGTCGCGCGCATGAGCGCCGACGGCGAGCCCGACTTCGTGGCCACCGGGCGCGCGCTGGCCGGGATCCAGCCGGGCGAGACGCTGCGGCTGTTCGGCGACTGGAGCCGGCATCCGCGTTACGGCCGCCGCTTCGCGGTCACCGGGTGCGAGCGGGTGACGCCGTCGTCCGTGCGGGCCATCCGCATCTACCTGGGGTCGGGCCTGATCAGGGGGATCGGGCCGCGGCTGGCGTACGCGATCGTCGACCACTTCGGCGAGGCCACGCTCAAGGTCATCGACAGCGAGCCCGAGCGGCTCATCGAGGTCGTCAACATCGGGCCGCAGCGGCAGGGCCAGATCGTGCAGGCGTGGCAGGAGCAGAAGGCCATCGCCGCGCTCATGGTGACGTTGCAGGGGCTCGGGGTCAGCCCGCTGCTGGCCGCCAAGATCTACCAGGTGTTCGGCACGGACGCCGACGAGGTGCTGGCCACCGACCCCTACCGGCTGATCGGCCGGGTCAGGGGCATCGCGTTCCGCATCGCCGACCGGATCGCCCTGCAGGCGGGGGTGCCCGAGCGCAGCCCGCAGCGGATCAAGGCGGCGCTGCTCGACCGGCTGGAGGCGGCGGGCAGCCGCGACGGCCACTGCTTCCTGCCGGTGTCCACCCTGGTCAGGGAGGCGGCCGAGCTGATCGAGCAGGATCAGGAGAGCGTGCGGCCGATGGTCGACGCGCTGGCGGCCGACCGGCGGCTCGTCATCGAGGCGGCGCCGGAGCAGCCGGGGCAGGTGGTCGCCTACGCCAAGCACGTGCACAGCCGCGAGGTGGCGCTCACCGCCCAGCTCACGGCGCTGCTGCAGGCCCGCTCGACGCTGCCGCTGCGCGCCTACCGCGAGGACCCCGACCTGCACGAGGACCAGCGCGCCGCCCTCACGATGGCGCTGACCAGCACCGTGTCGATCATCACCGGCGGCCCGGGCTGCGGCAAGAGCCACACGGTCAAGGCCATCGCCACCACCGTGCGGGCCGCGGGCGGCTCGGTGACGCTCACCGCCCCCACCGGCAAGGCCGCCAAGCGGCTGTCGGAGCTGACGGGGCTGCCCGCGATGACCGTGCACCGCATGCTCGCCCAGCAGCCCGACCCCGACCCCGAGACGCTGTTCGACGAGCGGCCGTCGCAGGCCGACCTGATCGTGGTGGACGAGGCGTCCATGCTCGACCTGCACCTGGCCACCCGGCTCACCTCGGTGGTCCGGCCCGGCAGCCACCTGCTGCTCATCGGCGACGGCGACCAGCTCCCCAGCATCGGCCCCGGCGACGTGCTGGCCGACCTGCTGCGGGTGACGGCGATCCCGCGGGTCCAGCTCACCCACGTCTTCCGCCAGGCCGACGGCAGCGGCATCATCGGCGCCGCCCACCGCATCCGCGCGGGCCGGCTGCCGGCCCTGCCGGGCGGGGGCGGGTTCTGGTTCGAGGAGCTCGACGATCCCGAGCAGGTGGCGCGGCGGGTGGCGCACCTGGCGATGGTGGCGATCCCCCGCAAGCAGGACGTCGAGCCCGGCCAGGTGCAGGTGCTGTGCCCGATGCGCAAGGGCGAGACGGGCGCCACGGCGCTCGGCCGGCTGATCCAGGACCAGCTCAACCCGGCCGCCGACGACAAGCCGGAGCACTGGTCGGGCGCCACGGTCTTCCGGGTGGGCGACCGGGTGATGCCGATCCGCAACAACTACGACAAGGGCGTCTTCAACGGGGAGACGGGCACGGTGACGGCCGTGGTGCGGGAGGAGCGGACGATCGAGATCCGCACCGACGACGGGGAGAGCGTGCGGTACGGCTTCGACGAGCTCGACGACCTGACGCACGCGTACGCGATCAGCGTGCACCGGTCGCAGGGCAGCGAGTACCCGTTCGTGGTGGCGCCGATCGTGGCCGAGTCCGGGGGGATCATGCTGCGCCGCAAGCTGCTGTACACGCTGGTGACGCGGGCCCGGGCGTGGGTGGTGCTGGTGGGGCAGCGGGAGGCGCTGGAGCTGGCGGTGCACCGGCTGGGGCATCGCCGCAACACGGGCCTGGCGCGCCGGCTCGCGCTGAGCCTCGGCTGAGGCCGGGCGCTAGCGCGGGCGGAGGGCGGCGGCCAGGATCTCGGCCAGGTGGCGTCCCTCGCGGCCGGTGCGGGCGGCGGCGATCTGGGTGCGGCAGGAGAAGCCGTCGGCGAGGATGGCCTCCGTGTCGCTCGCCGACCGCACCGCGGGCCACAGCCCCTCCTCGGCGCAGGCCACCGACACGTCGTAGTGCTCCCGCTCGAACCCGAAGTTCCCTGCCTGCCCGCAGCACCCGGAGTCGAGCACCTTCGTACGGAACCCGAACCGCGCCAGCACGGCCCGATCCGCGTCGTAGCCCATGACGGCGCTCTGGTGGCAGTGCACCTGGGCCAGCACCGACCCGCCGGAAGAGGACGGCCGCCAGTCGGGCGCCCGCCGCTCCAGCAGCTCCGACAGCGTCAGCGTGCGCTCGGACACGAGCCGCGTCTGCGCCGTGTTGAGCAGCTCCGGCGCGTCGGAGCGGAACACGGCGGTGCAGCTCGGCTCCAGCCCCACCACCGGCACCCCCGCCTCGGCCCACGGCAGCAGCGCCCGCACGCTGCGCGCCAGCACCCGGCGGGCGATCCCGAGCTGCCCCGTGCTGATCCAGGTCAGCCCGCAGCACAGCGTCACCGGCGGCACGTGCACCTCGAACCCGGCGGCCTCCAGCACCTCCACCGCCGCCCGCCCCACGCGCGGCTCGAAGTTATTGGAGAACGTGTCCGCCCACAGCACCACGCGCCCCCGCGTGCCGGGCCCGACCACGCCGCGCCCCTTGAACCAGTCGGTGAAGCGCTCCCCCGCGAACCGCGGCAGCGCCCGCCGCCCCGAGACCCCGGCGACGGCCTTGACCAGCCGTGACAGCCCCGGTGCCTGGGTGAGGACGTTCACCGCGTGCGGGGCGGCGGAGGCGAGCGCCGCCCACACCGGCAGCCACCCCATGGAGTAGTGCGCGGCCGGCCGCAGCCGGTGCCGGTAGTGGTGGGCGAGGAACTCGGCCTTGTACGTGGCCATGTCCACGTTCACCGGGCACTCGGCCCGGCAGGCCTTGCAGGCCAGGCAGAGGTCGAGCGCGTCGCGCACGGCCTCGGACCGCCAGCCGTCGGCGATCAGGTCGCCGCGCACCATCTCCTCCAGCAGCCTGGCCCGCCCGCGCGTGGAGTGCTCCTCCTCGCGGGTGACCCGGTAGCTGGGGCACATGACGCCGCCCTCGAACGTGTGCTTGCGGCAGTTGCCCGTCCCGACGCAGCGGGTGGCGGCGTGCCCGAAACGCCCGTGGTCGGCCGGGTAGTCGAAGAACGTGCGCCTGGGCTCCAGCGGGTAGAAGTGCCGCTGCGCGAGGTCCTGGTCGAGGCGGTGCGGGTGGACCACCTTGCCGGGGTTCATCCGGTCGCGGGGGTCGAAGATCTCCTTGAGGCGGCCGAACGCCTCCACCACGGGCTCGCCGAACATGCGCGGCAGCAGCTCGGCCAGCGCCTGCCCGTCGCCGTGCTCGCCCGACAGCGACCCGCCGTAGGAGGCGACGAGGTCGGCGCCCTCCTCGGCGAACCTGCGGTACCTGGCGATCCCGTCGTCGGTGTGCAGGTCGAGCGGGAGCCTGCCGTGCACGCAGCCCTGCCCGAAGTGGCCGTACAGGGCCGAGTGGGCGTAGCCGTGGCGGCGCCGCAGCCGGTCGTAGTCGCGCAGGTACGCGCCCAGCCGCCCGGGCGGCACGGCCGCGTCGGACCAGCCCTCGTACGTCTGCCGCCCGGTCGGCGGGTACGCCTCCACGCCCAGCCCCGACTCGCGCAGCCGCCACAGCTCGTCCTCCCTGGCCGGGTCGCCCAGGAAGGCGTGCGACGGCGCGGGCCTGCCGTCGCTGCGGCACAGGTCACGCATCATGTCCTCGGCCCGCTGGCGCGCCTCGTCGGCCGTGTCGCCGCCGAACTGCACCAGCAGCCATCCGGCCCCGGGCGGCAGGTCGCGCAGCGCGGGGTCGTCCGGGCGCTCGGCGCGGGCCAGCCGGTACATGGTCTCGTCCATGGCCTCCAGCGCCAGCGGCCGGTGCGCGGCGACGGAGGGGACGGCGTCGGCGGCGGCGAAGATGTCCTGGAAACCGAGGACCGCCAGCGACCGGGCGGCCGGGCGCGACACCACGGCCAGCTCCGCGCGCAGCACGGTGACGAGCGTGCCCTCGCTGCCGACGAGGGCGCGGGCCAGGTTGAAGCCGTTCTCGGGCAGGAGCTGGTCCAGGTTGTAGCCGGACACCCGCCGTTCGAGACGGGGGAAGCGGGTGCGGACCAGCTCCATGGTGTCGTCGCGCAGGTCGCGCAGCCGCCGGTAGATCTCGGCCAGGCGCCCGCCCTCGGCCTGGATGCGGGCGTACTCGTCGGCGCCGGTCGGCCCGACCCACGCGCGTACGCCGTCGTAGGTGAGGATCTCCAGCCGCAGCACGGAGTCGGCCATCTTCCCGTACGCCTGGGCGGAGGCCCCGCACGAGTCGTTGCCGATCATGCCGCCGATGGTGCAGGCGCGGTGGCTGGAGGGTCTGGGCCCGACCATCAGCCCGTCGCGCTCCAGGACATGATCGACCTGGTCCAGCACGGCTCCGGCCTGCACGACGATGCGCCGCCCCGGCACGTCCACGGACTCGACCCGGCCGCAGTACTTGGACCAGTCGATCACCACGGCCACGTTGCAGCACTGCCCGGCCAGGCTGGTGCCGCCGCCGCGCGACAGCACCGGCACGTCCCTGGCCCGGCACACGGACACCGCCGCCACCCCGGCGTCGAGGTCGCGCGGCACCACCACGCCGATGGGGACCTGCCGGTAGTTGGAGGCGTCCGTGGAGTAGGCGGCGCGGCTGCCCGTGTCGAAGCGCACCTCCCCGTCCACGGCCTCCTCCAGCCGCCGGCGCAGGGTCTCGACGTCGATCTCGCGTGGCGGGGGCGTGTGGGTGACGGGCGTTGTGACCTGGGTGTCCATGCCGGGCCCTTACCCGGGCCGCCCCACCCGAGCCCCAACGCAACGCCAAGGCCGCGCCCTGAATGTCCGCTATGGCGGGATAACGATTGGCGGCGGGGCGTCGCGCGCGGCACCATGGCCAGTGATGGACGAACGTCGCATGGTACGCGTTTCCAAGTATCTCGCCAGGCATCTGCGGCACGATCCGCAGCGCATCGGCCTCACGCTCGATCCGGCCGGGTGGGTGGAGGTGGAGGAGCTGCTGCGGGCCGCCTCCGCGCACGGGTTCCCGATCACGCATGAGGAGCTGCGGGCGGTCGTCGCCGCCAACGACAAGCGCCGGTACGCGATCGAGTCGGGGCGGATCAGGGCCAGCCAGGGGCACTCGGTGCCGGTGGACCTCGGGCTGCCCGCGGTCGAGCCGCCCGAGGTGCTCTACCACGGCACGGTGGGGCGGTTCCTGGCGGCGATCAGGCGGGAGGGCCTGCGGCCGATGAGCCGGCACCACGTGCACCTGTCGCCCGACCGGGAGACGGCCACGCGGGTGGGGGCGCGGCGGGGCGTGCCCGTGGTGCTGGTGGTGGCGTCCGGAGTGATGCACGCCGACGGGCACACGTTCCTGCGCAGCGCGAACGGGGTGTGGCTGGCGGACCAGGTGCCGCCGGGTTACCTGCGGTTCCCCTCCTGAAGGGTGTTCCTGGCGGCCATCAGGGCGAAGCCGAGCAGGTTGAGGCCCTGCCAGCGCTCGGGCGAGGCGGCGCGGTCGTCGTCGGCCGCCAGGCCGATGCCCCACACCCGGTCGCGGGGGCTGGCCTCCACGAGGACGCGCCGGCCGGTGCCGAGCAGGTAGCCGGCCAGCTCGCCGTGCTGGCCGAACTTGGCCACGTTGCCGCGTACGACGATGTCGAAGCGGCGCTCCTCCCACGTCGCCTGGTCGAAGCCCCGCACGGCGCGGCCGAGCTCCTTGGCCTGCTTGGGATGCCCGGCCGCGAGGATCCTGGCCGCGATCTCCTCGTCGCCGAACAGCCAGGCCTTGTGCGCCATCATGTAGTGCTCGGCCGAGGCGAACGTGTGCCCGTCCTCGGTGAACCTGACGGGCCACCACTGGCTCAGGCAGCCCTGGCCGACGCCGCCGTCACGGGCGGGCTGGTGCCCCCAGAAGTACAGGTATTTCAGGCGCTGGCCGCGCCGCTCGGCGGCGACCAGCTCCTCGACGGTCATGGGAAGGTCATCGGGCATGGCCCTCAGTATGCCCGGCAGCCCTGGTGAGGCGGTCGGCCACCTTCATCGCCCCGCTGCTCGGCCGGCTCGCGCCCGATCGTGTGCTGGGCGTGCACGTCAACGCGCTGCTCGCGTTCCCGCACCCCGAGGTCATGGGCTCGCTGACGGAGGCCCGGGGTGCTGGTCACGGAGCTGCGCGAGTTCTTCGGCTCGCTGCGGTAAAGAATCGGTGCCCGGCCGGTGGCGGGCGGCGCCGCGGGTAGCGCCGCCCGCATGGCCAAGAAGAAGAACAAGGAGCTGTCCCCGGGGGACGAGGTCTCCTGGAAGAGCCACGGCTCCACCGCCAAGGGCAAGGTCGAGAAGAAGATCACCAAGCGGCAGAAGGAGGCGGGACGCACGGTCGCCGCCTCCCCCGAGGAGCCCCAGTACGTGGTGCGCAGCGAGAAGAGCGGCGGCAAGGCCGTGCACAAGCCGTCGGCGCTGCGCAAGGACCGCGCATGACCTCCGACGAGGACAGGAAGGCGATCGCGGACGCGTTCGGCGAGGCCGTGAACATGACCGCGAGCGAGCTCGAACGGTGGCTGGCCACCGGCGAGTCGAAGTCCGTCGGGCAGAAGGACGGCGGCGGCGAGTCGGTGGGCCACGAGTCCGGCCGGAAGATCGTGGAGCTGCTGCGCGACAGGAGGTCCGACTGGTCGGACGGCGACTACGCGCACATGAACAAGGTCGTCGGCTACATTCACCGCCACCTCGCCCAGCGTCCGTCCGGGGACGTGACCGACACCCGGTGGCGGTACTCGCTCATGAACTGGGGTCACGACCCGCTCAAATGAACACCACCTCGCATCGTTTTCCCATAGTTTCTGCACCAAGAAGGCGTAGGTGCGCTGGCGCTCGCAGCTCCTGTTACGGTAGTGCGCGGTGCGCCGGGAAGTCTGGTCGGCAAGAGACTGCCGGTCGGATGTTCGGGGGAGGCGTTCGCGAATGCGTGGCCGAAGTCGTGGCTGCCGCTGTTGCCGGGGCGAGGTGCGGTGATGGGTGTGCTGACGCCGTTCACCTCCCGCTTCCGGCACCCCGCGCAGGTCGTCGTCGCCGCCTTCGGCCTGACCGTCGCGGTCGGCACGACCCTGCTCGCGCTGCCGATCTCCACCACCGAGGGCGTGTCCGCGGGCTGGGTGGCGGCGCTGTTCACCGCGACGTCCGCCGTCTGCGTGACGGGCATGGCCGTCGTGGACACCGAGTCGCACTGGTCGGTGTTCGGCGAGCTGGTGATCGCCGGGCTGGTCCAGGTCGGCGGCCTGGGGATCATGACGATGGCGACGGTGTTCACGCTGCTGCTGTCCGGCCGGTTAGGCCTGCGGGCCAGGATCGCGGTGCAGGCCGAGACCAAGACGCTGAGCATGAGCGACGTGCGGCACGTCCTGCGCAAGGTGGTCGTGTTCAGCCTGGTGTGCGAGGCCGTCGCCGCCGTCGTGCTCACCACCCGCTTCGTGACCGGCTACGACGAGCCGCTCGGCCGCGCCCTCTACCTCGGCGTCTTCCACGCGATCAGCGCCTTCAACGACGCCGGGTTCGCGCTGTGGCCCGACAGCCTCGTGCGGTTCGTGTCCGACGGGTGGATCTGCCTGACGGTGGCGATCGCCAGCATCCTGAGCGGGCTCGGCTTCCCCGTGGTGTTCGAGCTGGCCCGCTCCTGGCGGCGCCCGGGCAAGTGGACCATCCTGACGAAGATCACGGTGTGGGTGACCGCGGTCCTGCTGGTGCTCGGCACCCTGGCGTTCCTGGTGATCGAGTGGCGCAACCCCAGGACGCTCGGGCCGCTCGACGAGGGCGGCAAGGTGCTGGCGGCCTTCTTCGCCGCGGTCATGCCGCGCTCGGCCGGGTTCAACACCCTCGACATCTCCCAGATGCACCCGTCGAGCTGGCTGACCACCGACGTGCTGATGTTCATCGGCGGGGGCAGCGCGGGCACCGCGGGCGGCATCAAGGTGACCACGGTCGGGCTGCTGGCCTTCGTCGTGTGGGCCGAGCTGCGCGGCGAGGGCCGGGTGAACATCGGCCACCGCAGCCTCCCGGACGCCGCGCAGCGCCAGGCCGTGACGATCACGGCGCTGGGCGTCGCGATCGTGGGCCTGGCCACGTACCTGATGCTCGCCCTCACCCCGTACAGTCTCGACCAGGTCCTGTTCGAGGTGGTCGCGGCGTTCGGAACGGCGGGCCTGTCCACCGGCATCACCGCGAACGTCGGCACGGCCGGGCACCTGCTGCTGGTCGTGCTCATGTTCATCGGGCGGATCGGCCCACTCACCCTGGGCTCCGCCCTGGCGCTCAACAGGCGCGCCCGGCACTACGAGCTACCCGAGGAGCGTGTCATCGTTGGTTGAGTACAAGGGCGACCCGGTCGTCGTCATCGGTCTGGGCCGGTTCGGCACCTCGCTGGCGCTGGAGCTCACCCGGCGCGGCACCGAGGTCCTGGCCATCGACCACCGCCCCAAGATCACCCAGAGCCTCGCGGGCCAGATCACGCAGATCGCGACCGCCGACGCCACCGACATGGAGGCCCTGCGCCAGCTCGGCGTGCCGGACTTCTACCAGGCGGTGGTGGCCGTCGGCAGCGACATCGAGGCCAGCATCCTGACCACGTCCCTGCTGGTCGAGCTGGAGATCAACGACATCTGGGCCAAGGCCGTCAGCACCCAGCACGGCCGCATCCTCAGCCGCATCGGCGCCCACCACGTCGTCTTCCCCGAGCATGACATGGGCGAGCGCGTGGCCCACCTGGTCAGCGGCCGCATGCTCGACTACATGCAGGTGGACGAGGACTTCGCCATCGCCAAGACGAGCCCGCCGAAGGAGTACGTGGGCGTCCCCCTCGGCCGCTCCAACCTGCGCCGCAAGTACGGGGTCACGATCGTCGCGGTGAAGCCGCCGGACGAGGAGTTCACCTACGCCACGGCGGAGACGGAGCTGTCGTACGGCGACATCGTCCTGGTCTCGGGCCGCACCGAACAGGTGGAACGCTTCGCCGAACTCCCCTAGGCAGGCCGGGTTACGCTGGAGATCGGAGGCTAACGATGCGCGCACGCGAGCTGGCCGTCGACTTCCCGACGGTCACCCTGGACACCCCGGCGCTGGAGGCCGCCAAGCTGCTGGCCGACCGGGACCTGCCGGGGCTCATCCTGGTCGACGAGGCCGGGCGGCCGCTCAGCATCCTGCCCGGCACGCAGGTGCTGCGGCTGGCGGTGCCGGCGTACTGCCAGGACGATCCGGCGCTGGCCCGGGTGGTGGACGAGGCCCACGCGGACCGGTTCCTGCACCGGCTCGGCGGCAAGACCGTGCGGGAGTGCCTGCCGGAGCAGCCGCGCGAGCTGCCGGTGACCGACGCCAAGGCGACGGTGCTGGAGCTGGCGGCGCTGATGGCGCGTACGCGCAGCCCGCTGGTGGCGGTGGTGGACGAGGAGGGACTGGTCGGGGCGGTCACGCTGCAGTCGCTGCTCGACCACGCCCTCCAGCTCTGATCGCCAGACCACGCCGCGAACGGCGGCCCGGGCCCGGCGGCGTCCTTGCGGGGAGTCGGCGGCCGGGCGTCGTAGGGTGGTCTCATGGTCAAGGCCGCGGCACGACAGCCCGTACCCGCCAGGCGCGCGGACGCCGAGCGCAACATCGCCTCGATCCTCGAGGCCGGGACGCGGCTGCTCAGCGCCGACCCCACGGCCAGCGTGGCCGACATCGCCAAGGCCGCCGGGGTGGGGCGGGTCACCCTGTACGGGCATTTCCCCTCGCGTGAGGCGCTGGTGGACGCCGTGCTCGACCATGCGGTGGGCATGGCGGACGCCGT
Organism: Nonomuraea sp. GTA35; assembly: GCF_041950525.1. Classification (NCBI taxonomy): domain Bacteria; kingdom Bacillati; phylum Actinomycetota; class Actinomycetes; order Streptosporangiales; family Streptosporangiaceae; genus Nonomuraea; species Nonomuraea sp. GTA35. The sequence goes on from NZ_JBGNUV010000002.1 coordinate 438,861, forward strand.
GCTGGAGGACGAGTCGATCGACACGGCGCCCGCGCCGGAGGCGATGGCCGGGCTGCTGCGCTCGTCGTGGGAGATCCTCGACCGGCACCGCCGGCTGTTCCTGGCGGCCGACCGGGTGCTGGCCACCGAGCGCATCAGGGAGCACCACGAGGCCCCGCTGCGGCGGGTCGAGCGGCTCATCGAGCGGGGGCGGCGGGACGGCGACTTCCGCGACGACCTGCCGCTGCCGTGGCTGGTGACCGCGTTCTTCTCCATCATCCACAGCGCCGCCCAGGAGCGGGAGGCGAACCGGCTCGCGCCGGAGGAGGTGGAGAAAGTGCTGATCAAGACGATGCTGTCGCTGCTCCGTCCGCCCGCCGCCGCGTCCTAGCGAGAGCGATCAGGCTCCGCGGGAGCAGGCCACGGGCGCCGGCACCCCAGCGCGAGCGACGTTGGCCGGCTAGCGCTGGGCCTGCTCGACGGCCTCGATCCAGAGCTCGTCGAAGGCCTGGACGTCCAGGCCGGCGAGCACGCGCGTCCGGCGCCCGCCGGGGTCGTGCTCGAAGCGCAACCGCTCCGCTTCCAGGACGGTCCGCACGCGCCGCTCCTGGACGACGGCCCCGCTCCAGCCGAGCGCCACGGCGCACGCGACGGGGTCCCAGTGGATGTTGACCAGGTCGTCGGGCAGCCCGGCGTGGGCGCGGCCGAGTTCCGTCATGCCGCTGTCCACGGCGTGGGCCCTGCACTGGCGGGCGAGCAGCTCGCCCAGGGGCCCGGAGGCGGCCAGACGGTCGCCGCAGGTTGTGATGCCGACGATCTCCACTTCCGGCCGGCCCAGGACCATCGCCAGGGCGCAGAGGTCATCGGGGTCCCCGCCCAGGTCGGTGTCGATGTGCAAGCGCATGCCAGGCATCCTGTCGCCTCTCGTGCCGGCCCTGCCACCGGCTTTCCGGCCGGTCGCCGCGAAGCCGCCCTCAACACGGTACCCCCGTACCGTTTGCATGTGTTAACTTGAACATCAGTGTTCAAGTTAAGGAGTTGCGGATGAGTCATCACGACATGCCCGGGGGCAGGCCGAAGGGTGGCGGGTGGGCCGCGCTGGTGCTGCTGTGCCTGGCGCAGTTCATGCTGATCGTCGACATCACGGTGGTGCAGGTCGCGCTGCCGTCCATCGGCACCGACCTGGCGCTCGGCCGGGAGGCGCTGACCTGGGTGGTGACCGCGTACACGCTCTGCTTCGGCGGGCTCATGGTGCTCGGCGGGCGGCTCGCCGACGTGCTCGGCGCGCGCCGGACGCTGCTGGCCGGGCTCGGGCTGTTCACGGCGGCGTCGCTGGTGTGCGGGCTGGCCGGGAGCGGGGGCGCGCTCGTCGCGGGGCGGGCGCTGCAGGGGGTCGGCGCGGCGCTGCTGTCTCCGGCGGCGCTGGCGGTGATCATCGACACCTTCCACGGCGAGCGGCGCGCACGCGCGCTCGGCGTGTGGGCGGCGATCGGCGGCACGGGGGCGGCGCTGGGCGTGCTCGTCGGCGGGCTGCTGACCGCGGGGCCCGGGTGGGCCTGGGTGTTCTTCGTCAACGTGCCGATCGGGCTGGCGGTGCTGGCCGCGGTGCCCGCGGTGGTGCCGGCCGCCGCGGGGCGGCGCGAGCCGGTGGACGTGCCCGGCGCCCTGGTCGTCACGCTGGCGACGGCGTTGCTGATCTACGGGGTGGTCGCGGCGGGCGACGCCGGGTGGGCGGCGGCGGGCACGGTGCTGCCGCTGGCCGGGGCGGTGCTGCTGTACGTGCTGTTCGTGGTCGTCGAGCGGTCCGTACGGTCGCCGCTCATGCGGGCCGGGACGCTCGCCCGCCGGCCGGTGATCTCGGGGACGTTCGTGATGCTGGTGGCGACCGGGCTGATGCTGGGCCTGTTCTTCCTCAGCACGCTCTACCTGCAGCACGTGCTCGGGTTCAGCGCGCTGGAGACAGGGCTGATCTTCCTGCCGGCGGCCGTCGCCATCACGGCGGGCGCGCAGCTCGGCGGCCGCCTCATCGGGCGGGTCGGCGGCAGGCCGGTGGCGGTGGCGGCGTTCGTCCTCACCGCGGCGGGGGCGGCACTGATGGCGCGGGTCTCCCCGGACGCGAGCGTCTGCACGACGCTGCTGCCCGGGTTCGTGCTGGCCTCGCTGGGCATCGGGCCGGCGTTCGTGACGGCCACCACGACGACCATGGCGAACATCCCTCCCGGCGAGAACGGCGTGGCCTCCGGGGTCATCAACACCTTCCACGAGCTCGGCGGCTCGATCGGGGTGGCCGTCGTGTCCACCGTGGCCGCCGCCGGCCTCGCCCCCGGGGCGGCGGGGGCCGGGGGGTTCGTGGCCGGTTTCACGCTGTGCGCGGTGGTGGCGGGGGTCGCCGGGACCGTCGCGCTCGGGCTGGTGCCGGGCGGGAGGCCCGCGGCGGCATTCGTCGGGCACGGGCACGGCCACGGCCACGGCCACGGCCACGGCGGCTGACGCGTCGCGCCAGCAAAAACCGGGATATCGCCGACGACTCCGGCGGACTATCCTTCATTGATGGTCAAGTTCTGCCGGCGGAAGCGGTGAATCCGCAGATGCCGCCATTAACGCTGGGGCACCAGCGCCTGCCCGGGGTGACCGTGATCGCGGTGACCGGCGAGATGGACGCCACCAATCGAGCCGACCTCGAGGCCTACCTCGCGGAGGCCGGTGCGGCGCTCGCGGGACGGCTGGTGTTCGACCTGTCGGGGGTGCCGTTCATGGACAGCTCCGGACTGCACGTGCTGCTGAAGTGTGCCACCGACTGCCTGAAGGCCGGTGGCGTCGTGCACCTGGCGGGCGTGCAACCCCTGCCCGCCAGGTTGTTCGAGATCACGGGCGTGGTGGCGCACATGCCGGTGCACGAGCGGGTCGAGGACGCCATCTCGGCCGCCCTGAACTCGTCGGAACGCTCCATTTAGCGACGGCGCGACCACGCAGGGCTCTCCAGCCCCGCCAAGAACACGGGCCTCACCCCTGACGAGGGCTCACCCCCGTGATGGTCAGCCCGAGCAGCCGCTCCGCCTCCGCCGCCGGGTCCGGATGGGGCTCCGAGGCCAGGGCGATGCCCGTGACCAGGGTGAGCAGGTCGCCGGTGGTCACTCCCGGGGTCAGCGCGCCGGCGTCGGCGGCGCGGCGTACCAGCGGGTCGGCCGCCTCGGTGAGCTGGGCGGAGCAGCAGGCCTCCTCCGCCGCGCCGGCGCCGGCCGCCCGTTCGCGGGTCAGCGCGATGGCCAGTCCCCTGATGGTCGCGGCGGCCGCGGTGAGGGCGCCCAGCCATTCCAGCAGCGCCGCCCGGGTGTCGGGCGCGGCGGCCAGCTCGCGGGCGTGGCCGCACAGGGTCTCGACCTCGTCGCGGAAGACCGCCTCCAGCAGCGCCTGGCGGCTGGGGAAGTGCCGGCGCAGGGTGGCCGATCCGACTCCCGCGGTGCGGGCGATCTGCTCCAGGGAGGCGTCGGGGCCGTACTCGGCGATCGCCTCCCTGGCCACGGTGAGCAGGAGCGCGTAGTTGCGCCGGGCGTCCGCGCGCTGGCCGGGCATGGCCTCACCTCACATTTGCTAAGTGGCGGGGTCCGCCGTATCTTACCGGAACATAAGCGGCGGGGTCCGCCGTTTAATCCGTTGCTCACGTCAGGAGATCCCTCATGCCCATCGACATCGCGCCCGTCCTGGTCACCGGCGCCACCGGTCAGCAGGGCGGCGCCACCGCGCGTGCCCTGCTCGCGGCCGGCGTCCCCGTCCGGGCTCTGGTCCGCGATCCCGCGACCGAGCGGGCGCAGGCGATCCAGGCGCTCGGCGCCGAGCTCGTCACCGGCGATCTCGACGACCGCGGCTCCGTGACCAGGGCCGCGACAGGAGCCCGAGCCGTCTTCTCCATCCAGATGCCCCCGATCAGGGACGGCGCCTTCGACTTCGGCGGCGAACTGACCCAGGCCGCCAACCTGGTCGAGGGCGCGCGGGCCGCGGGCGTGCCGCAGTTCGTGCACACGTCCGTCTCCGGCGCGGGGCGCCACATCGAGGCCCCCGGCTGGGCCGAAGGCCGCTGGGCGGCGATGGAGCCCGTCTACACCGCCAAGGCCGGCGCCCAGGACCTGGTACGCGAGGCCGGCTTCACGCACTGGACGATCATCAAGCCGGGCTTCTTCATGGAGAACTTCCTCCCGTCCGTGGCCTACCTGCTTCCCCGCGGCGTCGAGGGCGGCCTGGCGACCGTGCTGAAGCCCGGCACGCGGCTCTCCCTCGTCGCGGTCCAGGACATCGGCGCGGCGGCCGCCGCGGCCATCGCCGCGCCGGAGCGGTTCCACCGGGTCGAGCTGGAACTGGCCGGCGACCACCTGGCGATGACGCAGATCGCCGAGGTCCTCTCCCGCGCCCTCGGCGCCCCGCTGGCCGCGCCCGACATGACCGTGCGGGAGGCGCTCGCCGCGGGCATGCCGGAGTACGCCGTCACCTCGCACGAGTTCCTCAACGTGGTGGGCCAGCCGGCCCGGCCGGAGCACGCGCGGGCTCTCGGCATCCCGCTCACGTCCTTCGAGGAGTGGGCGGGCACGCACCTGAAGGCCTGACGCCCCAGGGACACCAGGCCCGTGGCGGCGAGGGCTGCCTGCGGTCGCCGGACGGCCGGGCGCGACTATACGCCGGGGTTATACCCCCGGTGTATAGTCTGCGGTCATGAGTGTTCCCCTGGCACTGCTCGGCCTGCTGGAGCGGGAGCCGAGTCACGGCTATGACCTGAAACGCGACTACGACGCCTTCTTCGGCCGCGGCAAGCCGCTGCCGTTCGGGCAGGTGTACTCCACGCTCGGCCGCCTGGCCAGGGACGGCAAGGTGACGGCCGGGCAGAGCGAGCCCGGCGACGGGCCCGACCGCAAGCGTTACGCCATCACCCCGCTCGGCACGCAGGAGGTGGAGGCGTGGCTGTCGGAGCCGGTGGCGGCGGAGCCGTACCTGCAGACGGTGCTGTTCACCAAGGTCGTGCTGGCGCTGATGCTGGGCCGGGACGCGGCGGGCTACCTCGACCTGCAGCGGGCCACGCACCTCCGGCGCATGCGGGAGTTCACCCAGATCAAGCGCACCGGCTCGCTGACCGACGCGCTGCTGGCCGACCACGGCATGTTCCATCTGGAGGCGGACCTGCGCTGGATCGACGTCACGCAGGCGCGGCTGGGCGCGCTGGCGGCCATGGTGCGCGAGTCGTGATCATCGAAGCGCGCGAGCTCAGCCGCTCCTACGGGCACACCCCGGCGCTGCGCGAGGCCGACCTGTCGGTGGCCGCCGGGGAGATCGTGGCGGTCATGGGCCCCAGCGGCTCGGGGAAGTCGACGCTGCTGCACTGCCTGGCCGGGATCTTCACTCCCGACAGCGGCGAGGTGTGGTTCCGCGGGCGGCGGCTGGACACGATGAGCGACGCCCGGCGCACGGAGCTGCGGCGCACCGCCTTCGGGTTCGTCTTCCAGTTCGGGCAGCTCGTGCCGGAGCTGACCGCGGCCGACAACGTCGCCCTGCCGATGCTGCTGGGCCGCACCAGGCGCAAGGACGCCTACCGGCGGGCCGGGGAGTGGCTGGAGCGGCTGGGGCTGGCTGAGCTGGGCGGGCGGCGTACCAGCGAGCTGTCGGGCGGCCAGGCGCAGCGGGTGGCGATCGCCAGGGCGCTGGTGACGGGGCCGCGGGTGCTGTTCGCCGACGAGCCGACGGGCGCGCTCGACTCGCTGACCGGCGAGCACGTCATGGAGCTGCTGGTCGGGCTGGCGCGCGAGGAGGGCACGACCGTGATCGTGGTGACCCACGACGCCCGGGTGGCCTCCTTCGCCGACCGGGAGGTCATCGTCCGCGACGGCCGCGTCACCGACCCCTTCGCCGACCGGCAGGGAAATGTCCGTGACCGCCGCGCCACCGATCCCCTCTCCGGTGAGGTCACGCGATGATCGCTCTGGGGCTGCGCCTGTCGCTGCGCGGCGGCAGGGAGGCGGTGGCCAGGCTGGTGCTGATCGTGGCCGGGGTGGCGACCGGTGTCACGGTGCTGCTGACCACGCTCTCCCTCTTCAACGCCTTCCAGGCCACCACCGCCCGGCCCTGCTGGGAGTGCACCACCGGCACCGCGCCCAGCGGCTGGGTTCTCGACGCCACCGCCACCGGCGCGCTGTGGAGCTACCGGAAGGACTATTACGCCGGGCAGGCGATCAAGCGGCTGGACGCCGCCCCGCTCGGCGGGCAGGCGCCGGTGATCCCGGGCCTGGCGCGCATGCCCGGCCCCGGCCGGTACTACGCCTCCCCCGCGCTGGCCGGGCTGCTGGACTCGGTGCCGCGCGAACGGCTGGGTGACCGCTTCCCCGGGACCCGCGCCGGGATCATCGGCCAGGCCGCGCTGTCCGGGCCGGACGAGCTGGCCATCGTGGTGGGGCGGACACCGCAGGAGGTCGCCGCCATGACGGGGGCGCGGCAGGTGGACACGGTGGAGACCGCGTCCGCTGCCGCCCTGCTCGACGACGACACCGACCTCTACCGGTTCGGTTTCGCCGTGGCCGCCATCGGCCTGTTCGTCCCGCTGCTCGTACTGGTGAACGCGGCCACCCGGCTGGCCGCCGCCCGCCGGGAGGCCCGATTCGCCGCGTTCCGGCTGGCCGGCGCCACGTCCCGGCAGGTGAGCGTGCTCGCCGCGGTGGAGTCCGCGCTCGGCGCGCTGCTGGGCGCGCTGCTCGGCGTCGCCCTGTTCCAGCTCGTACGGCCGGCCGTGGCCATGGTCCGCGTCACGGGCTCGCGCTTCTTCCCCGAGCTGGTCGTCCCGGCCTCCTGGCAGTACGCGGCCGTGCTCGCCGGCGTGCCGATCCTGTCGGGGTGCACGGCGCTCTGGTCGCTGCGCCGCGTGCGGATCTCCCCGCTGGGCGCGGCCAGGAAGGCCGTGGGGCGCCCGCCCCGGGCCTGGCGGGTGATCCCCCTGCCGGCCGGGCTGGCGCTGTTCGCCGGGCCGGTGTTCCGGGGCGGCGAGCGCGAGCCGGACGCGCTGCTCGCCGGCGCGGCCCTCGCGCTCATCATGATCGGGCTGATCCTGGCGGGCCCGTGGCTGACGATGCTGGCCGCCCGGCTCGCCGCCCGCGTGACCGGGGGCGCGGCGACCCTGCTGGCCGCGCAGCGGATGGCGGCCGACCCCAAGGCGGCCTTCCGCTCGGTGAGCGGGCTCGTGCTGGCGGTGTTCATGGGCACGGCGATCGCGGGGATCGTCCCGGCCGTGGTCTCCGGGCAGCAGGCGGTGGCCGGCGGCACGCTCAACGGGGTGCTGCGCGCCCCGCTCACCCGGCACCCCGGCGCCGGTGGCCTGGCTCCGCAGGCCGGAGCCGAGCTGCTCGCCCGGCTGCGCGCCCACCCCGGCGTCGACGTGCTGCCGATCTACGCCCTGCCGGACGACACGGACCAGCCGGTACGCGGCGACGCGCAATCGCCCGGCACCACGGACGCACCCGCGCCCAGCGGCGGCGCACAGCCGCCCGGCACCACGGACGCATCCGTGCGCGGCGGCGATCCCCCGCCGCCCGTTCCCGGCGACGGCCCTCCGCCGCCCAGGACCGCCGCCGACTGCGCGAGCCTTGCCCGCTTCCCCGTGCTCGGGCGGTGCCCGGCGGGCGCGCAGGCCGTGACGGGCTACTTCGAGCGCCTCGTCGAGGCCGACAACCCGCTCACCGTCGACAAGCTGCTCCCCTTCGCCGCGCCCACCGGCCAGGCCGTCTCCACGGACGGCCTCAGCCTGGCGGCCGTCCTGGTCGGCATGGACGACCCGGGCACGCTGGAGGAGCTGCGCACGCTGCTGGCGCGCCACGGCGCCGGCGCGCCGATGACCTTCGTCGAGGTCGCGCAGGCCAGGGCGACGATCTTCACGCAGGCCGAGAACATCGCGCTGGCCATGGTCGCGCTGACCCTGGTCACCGGAGGGTGCAGCCTGGTGGTGGCGGTGGGCGGCGGGCTGATGGAGCGCAGGCAGCCGTTCACCCTGCTGCGGCTGGCGGGCACGCCGGCCCGCACCCTGACGGCGGTGGTGCTGCTGGAGTCGGCGCTCCCCCTCGTCCTGGCCGCCGCCGTCGCCGCCGCCGCGGGCTTCGGCGTGGCGGGGCCGTTCATCGAGGAGCTCGCCATGAAGGGCGCGTCCCTGGCCATGCCGGGGCCCGTCTACTTCGCGACCGTCGGCGGCGGGCTGGCCGCCTCCCTGCTGGTGATCCTCACGGCCGTGCCGCTGCTGCGGCACATGACCGCGCCGGACAACGCGCGTTTCGAGTAGGAGCTCCATGAAGCTGCTGTCCACGGTCATGGCGCTCGCCCTGACCCTCAACCCCCTGACGCCGGCGCCCGCCGGGCGCTACACGGCCGAGATCCGCCGCACCGAGTACGGCATCCCGCACGTGACCGCCAAGGACCACGGCGGGCTCGGCTTCGGCTACGGCTACGCCTTCGCCCAGGACAACCTCTGTGTCCTGGCCTCGTGGGTGGTCACGCTCCGGGGCGAACGCTCACGGGTCTTCGGCCCCGAGGCGCGGTCGGACGACCCGGTCCGCCCGGTCGACAACCTCACCAGCGACGTCTACCACAGGAGCGTCGCCGACTCGGGCGTGATCCGGCGCGTGCTGGCGCAGCCGCCCCCGGTGGGCCCCAGCGCCGAGCTGCGCGAGCTCGTGGACGGCTACGTCGCCGGCTACAACCGCTACCTCGAGGAGACCGGGGTGGCGAACCTGCCCGACCCCACCTGCCGGGGCAGGTCCTGGGTCGGCCCCATCACCGCCGCCGACATGTGGGCCGGCCTTCTCGACCTCAACCGCATGGCGGGCAGCTCCGGGCTCAAGGAGGCCATCGCCGGAGGCGGGGAGCCTGAGGGCCCCGCGCCCGCCCCGGGCAGCAACGGCTGGGCGCTGGGCCGCCAGGCGACCCGCGACGGCCACGGCATGCTGCTGGCCGACCCGCACTTCCCGTGGGCCGGCATCCGCCGCTTCTACCAGGTGCAGCTCACGATCCCGGGCGTGCTCGACGTCTCGGGCGGCAGCCTGTACGGCACCCCCGTCGTCCAGATCGGCCACAACGCGCGCGTCGCCTGGACCCACACCGTCTCCCACGCCCACCGCTTCACCCTCTACCGGCTGCGGCTCGCGGGCGACGGCGCGTACCTGGTGGACGGACGGGCCGAGCCGATGGGCCGCCAGCGGATCGAGGTGCCGCTCCAGGACGGCACGATGACCGTCCGCACCCTCTACACCTCCCGCTACGGCCCCGTGCTGGCAGCCGGGCGGAGCGGCGAGTACGCCTACGCGCTCGCCGACGCCAACGCCGCCAACCTGCGCGCGGCCGACGAGTGGCTGGCCATGGCCAAGGCCGGCGACCTCGCCGAGCTGCGCGCCGCCCAGGACACCTACCAGGGCCTGCCGTTCGTCTACACGCTGGCCACCGACGTGAGCGGGACCGCCGCCTTCGCCGACGCCTCGGTCGTCCCCCACGTCGGCGACGATCGGGCGCGCCGCTGCGCCACGCCCTCGCCGGACCCGTCGCTGGAGGCGTTCACGCTGGACGGCTCCACCTCCGCCTGCCTGTGGGGCAGGGATCGCGACGCGGTCGTGCCGGGCCTGTTCGGGCCCGGTAGCCGGCCGAGACTGACCCGGGCCGACTACGTCGCCAACTCCAACAACACCCCCTGGATGACGAACCCCGCCGCTCCGCTCACCACGTACGGCCAGGCGTGGGGCGCCACCCGTACCGACGTCGAGCCACGCCCCCGCGTCAGCCTCGACATGATCGCGCGGCGGCTGTCCGGCGCCGACGGGCTGGGCGCGCCCGGCTTCACGCTGGACACCCTGCAGGCGACCGCGCGGTCCAAGCGCAACCACACCTTCGAGCTCATGCGCTCGGACGTGGCGGCGCTGTGCCGCGCCCATCCCAGGGCGACCGCGTCCGACGGCCGGCGCGTGGACCTGCGCCAGGCGTGCGAGACGCTGGCGGCCTGGAACGGGCGCGCCACCCTGGACGGGCAGGGGGCGATCCTGTGGCGCGAGTTCTACACCCGGCTCCAGCGCCCCGTCAGGCAGGGGGAGCCCGCCCAGCCCTGGTGGCGGGTGCCCTTCGACCCCGAGCACCCGCTCACCACCCCGCGCGGCCTCAGGCGTGGCGACCCGGCCGTGCGGCAGGCCCTGGCGGACGCCGTGCAGCAGTTCCAGACCGGCGGCATCCCGCTGACCCTCACCCCGGGCCAGGCCCAGCACTCCTCCTCCGTCCCCATCCCCGGGTGCACGGAGGGCGAGGGCTGCTTCGACCGGGTACGCACGGGCGGCCCGCTCGGCGCGGACGGGCGCTATCCCGAGGTGAACACCGGCTCCAGCTTCATGATGGCCGTCGAGCTCACCCCGGCGGGCCCCCGCACCCGCACGATCCTGACCTACTCGCTGTCCGCCAACCCCTCCTCACCGCACCACACCGACCAGACCACCCTGTTCTCGCGCGGGCAGTGGGTCACGGAGCGCTTCACCGAGGCGGAGATCGCGGCGGACCCGCACCTGCGCGTCACGACCGTGCGGGGCTGAACCCGGGCCCCTCACTTCAGGCGGGCCCCTCAGCTCAGGCGGGCCCGCGCGTACGCGGCCATGGCGTCGCGCATGTACGCCGCCAGCCCCTCCGCCACCCGCTCGTAGTTCGCCCTGAACTGATCGTCCTCGACCTGCATCCGCCCCAGATGGGTGTACTCCGCCGCGCTCGGCGTCCAGAACCGGGTCATCTGCCGGTAATGGCCGTCGAGCACGGCGAGCACCGCGGGGTCGTCGACCGCCGTGCCGGCGGCCATCAGCTCCGCCAGGCGGATCATCCCCGCCGTGGCCTCCTGCTGCATGCGGTCGATCTCCTCCGGGGACAGGGTGTCCAGGAGCTCCTGCTGCCCGGACCGCTCCCAGTGCTCCGGCCACCGTTCGCGGGCCTGCGCGCCGTAGCGCGCGGCGTCGAAGCCCTCGAACAGGTTCTCCGGTCTGCTGATTCTGGGCATGCCGCTCTTCCCTTCGCTCTGTTCGAGTTCGGTGATGGTGCGGGCGACCATGCGGGCCACCGCGTCGAGCCGGTCGCGCTCCCGCAGCAGCCGCCGGTGGTGCTCGCGCAGCGCCGCCGCGGGGTCGGTGTGCCGGTCGACGATCTCGGCGATCTCGGGCAGCCCGAGGCCGAGCTCCCGCAGCACGAGGATCTGCTGCAGCCGCAGGAGCTGGTCCTCCTCGTAGTGGCGGTAGCCGTTGGCGCCGACCCAGGCCGGCCGCAGCAGGCCGATCTCGTCATAGTGGCGCAACGTCCTCGACGTCACGCCGGACATCCGCGCCACCTGCGCGATCGACCACGCCATGAACCCACCCGTCCCCGCTCTTCACCGAGCCGGATCTTCCGGCTCGCTCACGACGGTAGGAGTTGACGTAACGGCGGAGTCAAGCGCGATCAGGCAGCGGGGAAGCCCCACTGTTGAACTTTACCTACTTGGATACTAGGTTTTTAGGGGCCGTAGCGCAGAACAGGAAGACCGCATGAGCCTCCAGTTCCTCTGGTACATCCCGAACCAGGCCCGGCCCGGGCATCGCGGCGACGACGCCGTCGCAGGTCACAACAGCCTGGCGACCCTCAGCAGCCACGCCGAGGCCCTGGAGCGGCACGGCTGGGCCGGGGCGCTCATCGGCACCGGCTGGGGACGGCCCGACACGTTCACGGTGGCCACCGCGCTGGCCGCGCGGACGACCACGTTCCAGCCGCTGATCGCGGTGCGGCCCGGCTACTGGCGCCCGGCCAACTTCGCCTCCGCCGCCGCCACCCTGGACCACCTCACCGGGGGCCGGGTGCTGGTCAACATCGTCTCGGGCAAGGACGACCTGGCCGCGTACGGCGACAGCGAGGGCGACCAGGCACACCGCTACGCCCGTACCAGGGAGTTCATGCGGCTCGTACGCAGGCTCTGGACCGAGGAGCACGTCACCCACCACGGTGAGCACTTCAGCGTCACCGCCTCCACCGTGGTGCCGCGCCCGGCGGTGGTGGGCGGGCGCAGGCACCCCCGGCTCTACTTCGGCGGCGCCTCGGAGGCCGCCGAGCGGGTGGCCGCCACCGAGGCCGACGTCCAGCTCTTCTGGGGCGAGCCGCTCGACGGCGTCGCGGCGCGCATCGAGCGGCTCAAGCGGCTCGGCGAGCGGCTCGGGCGCGACCTCCCGCCGCTGGAGTTCGGGCTGCGGGTCACCACGCTGGTGCGCGACACCACCGAGCAGGCCTGGGCGGACGCCGAGGCCAAGGTCGCCAGGATGGCGCGGGGCGCCGTCGCCCGCGACGTCGACTGGCAGGCCGCCGTCGGCCAGCGGCGGCTGCTCGGCCTGGCCGAGCGGGGAGAGGTGCTCGACGGCAACCTCTACACCGCCCCCGGCAGGTACGGCGGCGGCGGCGCGGGCACCACCTGGCTGGTCGGCTCGGCGGAGGACGTGGCGAAGTCGCTGCGCAACTACCAGGCCCTCGGCATCACCCACTTCGTGCTCTCCGACACGCCCTACCTGCCGGAGATCAAGCGCCAGGGCGACCGGTTGCTCCCGCTGCTGCGCGGCTGAACGAGTGCCGTACGCCCTGCCCCCGGGCCTGCCCTGTTAGCGTCGGAGCATGTCAGAGGGTGCGGAGCACGGCGCGACGCCCCCGCGGGAACCTGCCGGATGGCGTCGCGCGCTCGTCGTGATCGGCATGATCGCGCTGTTCGCGGTCCTGCTGGCGACCGGCGTGCTGTCGTTCCTCCTGGTCAACGCGACGACCAGGTGAGCCTCCGGTCAGCGGCCCGCGCTCTCCCTCCGGCGGGCGAGCCAGGTGACCAGCCACAGGACCAGGCCGATCGCGAGGAGCACGCCCGCGATCTGGTACTGGCCGGCCGGGCGGCCGGAGGACCAGGGCAGCACCAGGTACAGGCATGTGATCACGCCCAGCACGGGCAGGACGCGCCCGGCGTTGAAGTGCTCGGTCGCGGACTGGTCCTTGCGCAGGACGAGCACGGACACGTTGACGGCGGCGAAGACCGCGAGCAGGAGCAGCGAGGTGGTCCCGCCCAGCAGCGACACCACCGGGCTCTCCGGGTCCAGCGAGACGAAGGTGATGAGCCCCATGGCGATGACGGTGGTGAACAGGATCGACGCCTCCGGCGTGCGCCGCCTGGGGTTCACCTTCGACAGGAAGGCCGGCAGCACGCCCTGCTTGCCCATGCCGTACAGGAGCCGGCTGGCCATCAGCATGTTGATCAGCGCGGAGTTCGCGACGGCGAACATCGAGATGAACGGCAGCAGGTCGGCGATCGGGAAGCCGGGGGTGGCGGTCTGCACCACGGTCGCCAGCGGGGTCTCGCTCTCGGCGAGCGTGCCGACGGGGACCACCGCCACGGCGCAGATGGACACCAGGACGTAGATCACTCCGGTGATGCCGAGGCCGGTGAGCATGATCCGGGGGAAGATCCGCGCCGGGTCCCTGGTCTCCTCGGCCATGTTGACCGAGTCCTCGAACCCCACCATGGCGAAGAAGGCCAGCGACGTCGCCGTGCTCACGGCCAGGAACACGCTCTTGTCGGCCGCGGTCTCGAAGGCGACGACCCGGGAGAAGTCGGCGTTGCCGCCGGCGATGAACCACATGCTGAGCAGGATGACCAGCAGCAGGCCGGAGAGCTCGATCGACGTGAGCACCACGTTGATCTTGACGCTCTCGCCCACGCCGCGCAGGTTCACGGCCAGGACCAGGAGCATGAAGCCCAGGGCGATCGCCAGGATGACGCCGTTGCCGACGTCGAGGCCGAACCCGGCGGCGAGGTTCGCGGCGAAGGCGCGCGAGGCCGCCGAGGCGGAGGTGATGCCGGAGCACATCACGGTGAAGCAGACGAGGAAGGAGACGATGTGCAGGCGGAACGCCTTGTGCACGTAGAGCGCGGCACCCGCCGCCTGCGGATACTTCGTGACCAGTTCCAGGTAGGAGCAGGCGGTGATCGCCGCGACCACGAAGGCGATGGCGAACGGCAGCCAGGCCGCTCCTCCGACCTCACCGGCGACCTGGCCCGTCAGGGCGTAGATCCCGGTGCCGAGGATGTCGCCGATGATGAAGAGCAGCAGCAGGCCGGGGCCCATGACCCGCTTGAGGCCGGGCTGGTCGGCGTCATGCGCTTGCGCGGGACTGGAAGGACTGCTCTGGGAGGGGGCGGCCATGTGATCATCCCGGTCCGTCATCCCGCCAGCCTATGCTTTCACGGGCTTTCAGAGCTCGTGATTTCCGGAGTCAGTATTGGTTCATCTTGGCGTCCATGGCGAGCCCCGCGTCGATCACCTTCGCCGGCACGCCCTTGATGCCGATATGGTCCTTGGCGATCTGCCCGAGCGTGGGCAGGCTCTTGCGGTCGGGCCAGGTCTCCGGCTTCCACAGCGACGAGCGCAGGAACGCCTTGGCGCAGTGCATGTACAGCTCCTGGACCTCGACGAGCAGCGCCAGCCGGGGCCGCTTGCCCTTGACCACGAGGTCGTCGAAGAACGGGGCGTCCGACACGAGCGTCGCGCGCCCGTTCACGCGCAGCGTCTCGTTCATCCCCGGCACGATGAACAGCAGCCCGACGTGCGGGTTGAGCAGCACGTTGCGCAGGCTGTCGAGCCGCTGGTTGCCGGGCCGGTCGGCGAGCACGAGCCGCTGGTCGTCGAGGACCAGCACCGAGCCGGCGGGGTCGCCGCGGGGCGAGACGTCGCAGGTGCCGTCGGTGTTGGAGGTCGCGAGCAGCAGGAACGGCGAATGCGCGATGATCGTGCGCGCGTGCTCGTCGATCCGCGCGATGTCCTTGTCCCAGATGGTCTGCGGCGGCTCTTTCACGATCTCGCGGAGCTCGGCCTCGGTCGTCACCATACGGATCTCAGAAGGTTGCACCACCCGAATATAGGCAAGCCTAACCTTCATAGTCGAGCTACGGGGAAGGGTGCCGCCCCCGCCCGATCACGTCCCGCGAGGACCAGGCGGGCCCGTCACCGCTGTGATCTGCGGCACTTCAGACCCTGAAACATTGCAGATCCTGAAATTTTTCCCTTAATCTCAGCATTGTGACCATCGTGGACAGTGCAGAGGAGCTGGGTCGCCGGGATCGAAAGAAGCTCGAGACCCGTGCGGCGCTGGAGCATGCTGCCCTGACGCTGGTCGCCGAACGCGGCCTGGCGGCGGTCACGGTGGAGGACATCGCGGAGGCGGTCGACGTCTCCTCCCGTACGTTCTTCAACTACTTCCCGTCCAAGGAGGACGCGCTCATCGGCTCGGGCCAGGCCTCGGCCGCCGAGCTGTGCGAGCGGCTGAACGCCGTGCCCGCGCGGGTGCCCGTCCTGGAGGCGCTGCGCCTGATGGCGCGGGCCGAGGCCGAGCACCTGCAGGAGCAGCCCGAGCGGTGGCTGCTGCGGCTGAAGGTGTTCGAGCAGAACCCGTCGCTGCTCCCCCGGCTCGTCGCCAGCGGCAGCGAGACCGAGCGTGCCGTGTCGGCCGCCGTCGCCCGCCGGGCCGGCGTCGAGCCCTGTACGAGCGGCTATCCCGAGCTCGCCACGGCGGCCGCCATGGCGGCCTTCCGGGTGGCGATGCTGCGCTGGAGCGCCGCCGGCGGGCGCCCGTCGCTGGCCGGTCTGGTGGACGAGGCCTTCGACCAGCTCGCCGCCGGCCTGCCCAACCCGTGACCGCCCCGGTCGCCCGTCCCCTTCCGTAAACGTTTCCGTACTGCCGGTGTCCGCAGGAGCCCGCGGAGGGCGGGCCCTGCCCGCCTGAGAAATTCGCCTGAGAAATCGAGGAAAGATGACAGCCACCAGCGCGCAGCCCGAGCCCGCGGCCGCGACGCCCACGTCCAGAAGAAAGGTCCTGCAGGCGCTGTCAGGCCTGATGGTGGGCATGTTCGTGTCCATCCTGGCCTCGACCGTCGTGGCCAACGCCCTGCCCCGCATCATCACCGACCTGCAGGGCACGCAGACCGTCTACACCTGGATCGTCACCACGGAGCTGCTGGCCATGACGGCCACCGTGCCGCTCTGGGGCAAGATGGCCGACCTCTACAGCAAGAAGCTGCTGATCCAGCTCTCGCTCGGACTGTTCGTGGCCGGTTCCCTGATCGCGGGCCTGACGCCGAACGTGGAGATCCTCATCGTCAGCCGCGCCGTGCAGGGCATCGGCGCCGGCGGTATGACCGCGCTGTCGATGGTCGTGATGGCGGCCATGATTCCGCCGCGTGAGCTGGGCCGTTACTCCGGCATCTTCGGCGCCGTGTTCGGGATCGGCACCGTGGCCGGGCCGCTCATCGGCGGCGTGCTCGTGGACACCTCCTGGCTCGGCTGGCGCTGGTGCTTCCTGCTCGGCGTGCCGTTCACGATCGTGGCCATCATCCTCCTGCAGCGCACCCTCGACCTGCCCGTGGTGCGCAAGAAGGTCAAGGTCGACTACCTGGGCGCCCTGCTCATCACGGCGGGCGTCTCCACGCTGCTGATCTGGTCGTCGCTGGCGGGCAACCAGTTCGCGTGGGGCTCCTGGCAGACGGCCGTGCTCGTCGGCGGCGGTCTCCTCGTCCTCGCGCTGGCCGTCTTCGTCGAGTCCCGCGCGGCCGAGCCGATCATCCCGCTCGCCATCTTCAAGAACCGCACCGTCGCCCTCGCCACCATCGCCAGCGCGCTGGTCGGCGTGGCCATGTTCGGTGGCACGGTGTTTCTGTCGCAGTACTTCCAGGTGGCGCTCGGCAAGTCGCCGACGGTCGCCGGCCTGATGAGCCTGCCGATGGTGTTCGGCCTGCTGATCTCCTCGACCGTGGCGGGCCAGCTCATCACCAAGACGGGCCGGTGGAAGGGCTTCCTGGTGGCCGGTGGCGTCGTCATGCTCGGCGGGATGGGCCTGCTCGCCACCATCGACGGGCAGACCGGCTCGGTGATGCTCGGCGTCTACATGGCGGTGCTCGGCATCGGCGTGGGCATGCTCATGCAGAACCTGGTGCTGGCCGCCCAGAACGACGTGCCCGCCCAGGACCTGGGCTCCACCACCTCGGTGCTGACCTTCTTCCGCAGCATGGGCGGCACGATCGGCGTCAGCGCCCTGGGTGCCGTGCTGGCCAACCGGGTCACCACGCTGCTCACGGAGAAGCTCGGCCCGATGGCCGCCGCCGGCGGGGGCGGCGACACCCACGCCGTGCCCGACATCTCCAAGCTGCCCGCCCCGGTCGTCCGCGTCATCCAGGACGTGTACGCCACGGCCACGGCCGAGCTGTTCCTGATCGGCGTGCCGCTCACCGTGCTGGCGCTGGTGGCGGTGCTGTTCATCAAGGAGAAGCCGCTCGCCACGCTGTCGGGCGAGGAGCGGCTGGCCCGCGAGCGCGCCGCGGCCTCCGGCCACTGAGCCGGATCGGCCGGGCATCGCGATCCCCTGCGGGCCGCCGGTACGCGAGCCGCGCTCGCGTACCGGCGGCGGCGCGTCAACCCGGAAGTGCGCTCACCCCCCGTGTACGTCCTGTGATAGATAGATGACAACCTGGGGTTAGCGCGCGCCACGGGTACATCCGGCTAATGTCTCCGCTACCTGAGAAAGCACGGGCGAGTTCGGAGGACCGGTCATGGGCGACTCCACCGTCGGCACGTCCCATTCGTCCGCGCGTGGCAAGCGCGCCCGAGGTCCGGGAGAGGCAGGCGAGGAGCCGGAGCTGCGCCGGCTGCTGGCGGGGCTGACCGCCGTCAGGGACGGCGACTTCCGCACCAGGCTCCCCGACGACGCCGACGGGCTGCTCGGCGAGATCGCCTCGGTCTTCAACGGCATGGTGGACCAGCTCTCCCTGTTCACCTCCGAGGTGACCCGGGTGGCCCGCGAGGTCGGCACCGAGGGACGGCTGGGCGGCCAGGCCGAGGTGCCCGCGGTCTCCGGCACCTGGAAGGACCTCACCGAGTCCGTCAACGCGATGGCGGGCAACCTCACCGACCAGGTACGCAGCATCGCCCAGGTCACCACGGCGGTGGCCCGCGGCGACCTGTCGCAGAAGATCACCGTGCACGCGCGCGGCGAGATCCTGGAGCTGAAGAACACCGTCAACACGATGGTCGACCAGCTCTCCTCGTTCGCCGCGGAGGTCACCAGGGTGGCCCGCGAGGTCGGCACCGACGGCAGGCTCGGCGGCCAGGCCGACGTCAAGGGCGTGGCCGGCACCTGGCGGGCGCTGACCGACTCGGTGAACTTCATGGCCGGCAACCTCACCGACCAGGTACGCAACATCTCGCAGGTCGCCACCGCCGTGGCCCGCGGCGACCTGTCGCAGCGGATCACGGTCTCGGCCCGCGGCGAGATCCTGGAGCTGAAGAACACCCTGAACACGATGGTCGACCAGCTCTCCTCGTTCGCCGACGAGGTGACCAGGGTGGCCCGCGAGGTCGGCACGGAGGGCAACCTGGGCGGCCAGGCCACGGTCAGGGGCGTGTCCGGCACCTGGAAGGACCTGACGGAGAACGTCAACGTCATGGCCTCCAACCTGACCAACCAGGTGCGCAGCATCGCCCAGGTGGCCACCGCCGTGGCCCGCGGCGACCTGTCGCAGAAGATCACCGTCGAGGCCAAGGGCGAGGTCGCGGCCCTGGCGCAGACGATCAACACGATGGTCGACACGCTCAGCGCGTTCGCCGACGAGGTCACCAGGGTGGCCCGCGAGGTCGGCACGGAGGGCCAGCTCGGCGGCCAGGCCCGAGTCCCGAACGTGGCCGGCACCTGGAAGAACCTCACCGACAACGTCAACTCCATGGCCGACAACCTGACCAACCAGGTGCGCAGCATCGCGCAGGTCACCACGGCCGTGGCCAGGGGCGACCTGACCCGCAAGATCGACGTGGACGCCCGGGGCGAGATCCTGGAGCTGAAGACCACGATCAACACGATGGTCGACCAGCTCTCGTCGTTCGCCGCCGAGGTGACCAGGGTGGCCAGGGAGGTCGGCAGCGAGGGCAGGCTCGGCGGCCAGGCCGAGGTCGAGGGCGTCTCCGGCACCTGGAAGCGGCTGACGGAGAACGTCAACGAGCTGGCAGGCAACCTCACCCGCCAGGTCCGCGCCATCGCCGAGGTGACCAGCGCGGTCACCTCCGGCGACCTGACCAGGTCGATCACCGTGGACGCCGAGGGCGAGCTGGCCGACCTGAAGGACAACATCAACTCGATGGTGAAGTCGCTGCGCGAGACGACCAGCGCCAACGAGCAGCAGGACTGGCTGAAGTCCAACCTGGCCCGCATGTCGGGCCTCATGCAGGGGCACCGCGACCTGGCCACGGTGGCCGAGCTGGTGATGAACGAGCTGGCGCCGCTGGTCTCGGCCCAGTACGGCGCGTTCTTCCTGGCCGAGGAGAGCGAGCTGCAGCTCATCAGCGCCTACGGCTACCCGGCGGACCCGGAGCGGCCGACCCGGTTCAGGATCGGCGAGGCGCTGGTCGGGCAGGCGGCACGCAGCCGCAGGACGATCTCAATGACCGACCTGCCGCCCGGCTACATCACGATCTCCTCGGGGCTGGGCAGGACCGACCCCGCGTCGGTGATCGTGCTGCCCATCGTGGTCGAGGAGCAGGTGCTGGGCGTGATCGAGCTGGCCTCGGTGCAGGCGTTCACGCCGGTGCACCGGGCCTTCCTCGACCAGCTCATGGAGACCATCGGGGTCAACCTGAACACGATCGTGGCCAACGCGCGCACCGACGAGCTGCTCAAGGAGTCGCAGCGGCTGGCCTCGGAGCTGCAGGCGCGCTCGGAGGAGCTGCAGAGCCAGCAGGAGGAGCTGCAGCGTTCCAACGCCGAGCTGGAGGAGAAGGCGACGCTGCTGGCCCGCCAGAACCAGGACATCGAGACCAAGAACCTGGAGATCGAGCAGGCCAGGCAGGAGCTGGAGGCGCGGGCGCACCAGCTCTCGCTGGCCTCCACCTACAAGAGCGAGTTCCTCGCCAACATGAGCCACGAGCTGCGCACCCCGCTCAACTCGCTGCTCATCCTGGCCCAGCTCCTCGCCCAGAACCACACCCGCAACCTGACGCCCAAGCAGGTGGAGTACGCCGGGATCATCCACTCGGCCGGCTCGGACCTGCTGCAGCTCATCAACGACATCCTCGACCTGTCGAAGGTCGAGGCGGGCAAGATGGACATCAACCCCGAGTGGGTGCAGCTGCGCAAGCTGCTCGACTACGTGGAGGCCACCTTCCGGCCCATGACGGGCCAGAAGAGCCTCGCCTTCCGCGTCACCACCGCACCGGGCGTGCCCGCAGAGCTGCTCACCGACGACTCCCGGCTGCGCCAGGTGCTGCGCAACCTGCTCTCGAACGCCGTCAAGTTCACCGAGACGGGCAGCGTGGAGCTGCGCATCGAGCCGGCCGCGCCGGGCGAGCTGCCCGTCACCGTACGCCCGAACGGCCCCGCCATCGCGCTGCGCGTCATCGACACCGGCGTGGGCATCCCCGAGCAGCAACTGGAGGTCATCTTCGGCGCGTTCCAGCAGGCGGACGGCACGACGAGCCGCAAGTACGGCGGCACCGGGCTCGGCCTGTCGATCTGCCGCGAGATCGCCTACCTGCTGGGCGGCGCCATCACCGTGCAGAGCACGCCCGGGCAGGGCAGCGTGTTCACGCTGTTCCTGCCGGTGGCGCGGCCCGGGTTCGAGGTCGTGCCGGAGGAGGGCGAGCCCGCGCAGCCGGCGGAGCGGGCGCCGGTGGCCACGCGGCGGCTGCTGGTCATCGAGGAGCGCCGCAACGGGCTGCTGTCACTGGTGTCCGAGAGCGTCGTGGGCGATCTGGCCGGCACGCGCGACCACGACGGGACGATGGAGGTCGTCACGGCGGCGGGCGCGGAGGAGGCGGCCGTCATGCTGGGCGGCGAGCCCTGTCACTGCATCGTGCTGGACCTCAGCATGCCGGACATGTCGGCTTATCACCTGCTGGACCTCATGGACCGCGACCCGCGCCTGCACGGCGTGCCGGTGCTCGCCTACAACAGCTGGCGCTCGCACGCGCAGGAGGAGGTGAGCCTGGCGCACCAGCCGCTGGAGCTGCTGTCCAGCCTGGACGAACTGCGCGAGCGCATCGCGCTGCACCTGACCGCCAACCAGCCGGGCGACGTGCTGCCCCTGGTCAGGACCGGGACCGTGGGCGAGGCGGCGGCCCGCGAGATCGACAACACCCTCGCCGGGCGCACCGTCCTGGTGGTGGACGACGACGCCCGCAACCTGTACGCGCTGACGAGCATGCTGGAGATCCACGGCATCAACGTGCTGCACGCCGAGAACGGCCGCAAGGGCATCGACATGCTGACCGACCACGCCGAGACCGACCTGATCCTGATGGACGTCATGATGCCGGAGATGGACGGCTACACGGCGACGGAGACGATCAGGTCCATGCCGCAGTACGCCGACCTGCCGATCATCGCGGTCACCGCCAAGGCGATGCCGGGCGACCAGGAGAAGAGCCTGGCGGCGGGGGCCAGCGACTACGTGACCAAGCCGGTGGACGCCGACCATCTCATCGAACGCATCCAGCACTGGATGGACCCGTCCTGACGACCTCGCGAGGAGCGGCGACGTGCACTCAGACGACCAGGCGACTCCTCCCCACGCCCCCACGACCCCTGCCTGGGACGCCGGCGCGCCCGGCCAGGGCGGATGGCATGACGGATGGCATGACGGCGCCGCCCGGGGAGGCAGCGGCGGGGAGGCCGTGGGACGTGACAGCGGTGAGGAGGACGCGGGGGAAGGTGATCTGGAGAGGCTGGCGGCGACCGTCGAGCGGCTGCGGCGGCAGGCCGAGCGGGCGCGGCGGGAGGCCGCCGGCCACGCCCTGATCGAGCTGGCCAAGGGCGTGCTGCTGGAACGCCTGCAGTGCGGCCCGGCGCAGGCGGCCGAGCAGCTCGCCACGCTGGCCGGCAAGGCCGGGGTGTCCCGGCTGGAGGTGGCCGCCGACATCGTCAACGAGGTCGCCAGGGACCGCATCGGCGCGGCGGGCGAGTCCGACCCGGAGGTCTCGGTGCGGCTGCGCTCCGCCGAGAGCGCCGCGCTCGGCGCCCGCGACACCCAGGTGGTGGCCGTCGCGCTGCTGGAGCACGCGCTGACCCCGCTGGGCGCCACGGCGGTGGCGGTGTGGGCGGCCGAGCCGGGCGCCGCGCTCAGCCTGGCCGGGTACGCCGGCTTCGGCCCGGAGGAGGCCAGGCGCTGGCGGCACGTCCCGCCGGGCGTGATCACCCCTGCGGGGCGGTCGCTGACGGAGCGGCGGATGATCTGGCACGCCGGCGCGGGCCTGCCCGCCATCGGCCGGCTCGTCGCCGGCGGCGGCAGGGTCACGGTGCCGATGACGATGGCCGGCCGGGTGCTCGGCGTGCTGGAGATCTGCTGGCCGCACGCGCTGCCCCCGCACCCGCCCAGGCTCGAACGGCAGATCGAGGCCATGGCCGAGCTGTGCGCGCACACGCTGGACGCGCCGTTCGCGCCGCTGACGCCGTCCGCTCCCGCGCTGTCGGAGATCGTGGACCTGGCCGACGCGCTGCCCGACCCCGCCCTGGTGCTGCAGGCGCACCTGGACGCCAGGGGCGAGCCGACCGACTTCCGGATCAGGCACGTCAACGAGCGCATCGCGGGCGGTGACGGGCTGCTGCTGGAGGCGTACCCGCTGGTGCCGGGCGGGCTGCTGCTGGAGGCCTACCCCCGGGCGGCGGGCGGGCTGTTCACGCGGCTGCTGCAGGTGCACGCCACGGGCCGGCCGTTCCGCGCCGAACGGATGACGTTCGGCATGAGCACGACGGGGGTGGCCGACGTCAGCCTCACCCGGCACGGCGACAGCGTGCTGTTGGTGTGGCGCGACCACGACGAGGACGCGCGGCTGGCCGGGCTGCTGGCGCACGCCCAGCGGCTGGGCCGCATCGGCGGCTTCGAGGAGAGCGCGGTGACCGGCCAGATCACCTGGAACGCCCAGCTCTACTCCCTGTACGGCATGGCCCCCGGCGACCGGCCGATCCCGCTGGAGCGGCTGCGCGACCACGCCCATCCCGACGACGAGATCGCGATCGGCCGCTTCCTGCGCACGGTGCTGCACCACCGGCGCTTCGCGGCCGTGGCGTTCCGGCTGGTGCGCCCCGACGGGATCACCCGCCACATGCGGGTGGTGGCCGAGCCGGTCTTCGGGCCGGAGGGGCGGCTCATGGCGGTACGGGGCGCGTACCAGGACATCTCCTCGCAGCATTGGACGGAGGTCGCGCTGGCGGTCACCCGCGACCAGCTCGCCCACACCGAGGAGCGCTCCGCCGCGAGCAACCGCCTGGCCCTGCAGCTCCAGCAGGCGATCATGCCTCCCTCGCACGGCACGATGGACTCCTTCGGCCTGCACATCGCCGTGCGCTACCGGCCGGCGCAGAAGGAGGACCTGGTCGGCGGCGACTGGTACGACGCGGTCGCGCTGCCGTCCCGGCGCGTGCTGCTGTCGGTGGGCGACGTGGCCGGTCACGGCGTGGAGGCGGCCACGGGCATGGTGATCCTGCGCAACGCGCTGCGCGGCCTGGCCACGACCGGCGCGGGCCCCGCGCAGATCATGGACTGGCTGAACCAGGTCGCCCACCACCTCGCCAACCGGATGACCGCGACCGCCGTGTGCGCCCTGTACGACCCGCCCACCCGCGTCCTGCGCTGGGCCAGGGCCGGCCACCTGCCGCCCATCCTGCTGCGTGACGGGAACGGCTCGGAGCTGCCCATGGTCAAGGGGCCGCTGCTGGGCGCGTTCACCGACGCCCGGTACGAGGAGGGCCGGGTCCAGTTGCGGGCCGACGACACGCTGCTGATGTACACCGACGGGCTGATCGAGCGGCGCGACCACAACCTGCGCCACGCCCAGGACCAGCTCCTGACCATCGCCGGGCGCTTCGCCGCCACGCTCGACCACCGCCTCGACGACCTGCTCACCCACTGCAACTCCGACACCGACGACGACACCTGCCTCATCGGCGTGCACCTGAGCTGACCGCACCCGCCGCCCCGGTCGCCCGGCGAGGTTGCCACTCCCGGTCGCCCGGCCCCGTTGTCGGCCGGGTGGCTCACTGGGCATCCTTGGTCCGGTGGACTTCAGGAACGCCGACCTGCTCCTGGCCGACGCTCGGGCCCTGCTGGACGAGCATGCCTCCGTCCGCGCGCAGGCGCGGCACGCCCTCGACGCGCTGCGCCGCGACGTGGCCAGGGCCGGGCTGGAGGCGGTGCCGGTCTCGCGGCTGAAGGACGTGACCGGCGGGCGGCTGCGCGTCGGCGCGCTGGAGAAGGCCGGGCTCGCCACGGTGCGGCAGGTGCTGGAGGTCACGCCGTACGAGCTGCAGTTGCTGCCGGGGATCGGCGCGCGGACGGCGGGGCAGATCCACGCGGCCGCCCGGCAGATCGAGCAGGCCGCCGCCGAGGCCGCGAGCCTGCGCCTGGACGTGGACCGGCCCGACCACCACACCACGGAGCTGGTGGTCGCGCTGCACCGCCTGGTGGGTGCCGGCCCGGACCTGCCCCGGGCGCTCGGCGCCGCCGAAGACCTGGCGGGACGGCTGGCGCCGCTGCTCGCAGAGGCGCGGCCCGCGCGCAGCAGGCTGCGGATGATGGTCACGCTGCCGGCGCGGCGCCGCCGGGCGCGGGAGGCGGCCGGGGCCATCGAGGACCTGCTGGCCGGCGCCGCCACGACGCGGCTGCTGCTCGCCCAGGTCACGACCGACCTGCTGCGCCCGCCGGCCCGCGGCTTCGAGGCGTGGGCGGACTTCGAGTCCCGCTCTCCGGAGTACTTCGCCCTGCTGGCGGAGCTGGCCGGCGAGCCGCTCGGCACCGGGCAGGGCATGCTGCCGGACGACCTGGCGGCCAAGGTCGCCGCGCAGCCGCTGGACGACAGCCACCGGCGCGTGTCCCTGCGCGGCTACCAGGCGTTCGGGGCCCGCTTCGCGCTCGTCCAGGAGCGCGTGATCATCGGTGACGAGATGGGGCTGGGCAAGTCGATCGAGGCCATCGCGGCGCTGGCGCACCTGCGGGCTTCCGGCGACACGCACTTCCTGGTGGTCTGCCCGGCCAGCGTGCTGATCAACTGGGTGCGGGAGATCGGCTCGCGCAGCACGCTGCGCGCCTACCCGCTGCACGGGCCCGACCGGCTCGCGGCCCAGCGGGAGTGGCTGCGGCAGGGCGGCATCGCGGTGGCCACCCTGGACGGGCTGCACCGGGTCGGGAGCGCGGAGCCCCCGGAGCCCCCGGAGCTGCCGAAGCTCGGCATGCTGGTCGTGGACGAGGCCCACTACGTGAAGAACCCGGAGACCAAGCGGTCGCGGGCGGTCGCCGCCTGGTGCGGGCGGGCGCGGCGGGTGCTGTTCCTGACCGGCACGCCGATGGAGAACCGGGTGGAGGAGTTCCGGACGCTGATCTCGTACCTGCGGCCGGACCTGGCCGCCGGGCTGCGCAGCAGCGACGTGGTGGCGGGGGCGCAGGCCTTCCGCAAGGCGGTCGCGCCCGTCTACCTGCGGCGCAACCAGCAGGACGTGCTGGCGGAGCTGCCGGAGCGGGTGGAGGCCGACGAGTGGGTGGAGTTCAGCGGGGCCGACTTCGAGGCGTACCGGGAGGCGGTGGCCGCGGGCAACTTCATGGCCATGCGCCGCGCCGCCTACGCCGAGCCGGCCACCTCGGCCAAGCTCAAGCGGCTGCTGGAGCTGGTCGGGGACGCCGAGGCCAACGGGCTGAAGGTGGTGGTGTTCTCCTACTTCCGCACGGTGCTCGCCACCGTGGGGGCGGCGCTGGACGGGCGGGCACACGGGCCGCTGTCCGGGGACGTGAGCGCCGAGCGGCGGCAGCGGGTGGTGGACGAGTTCTCGGCCGCCGCCGGGCACGCGGTGCTGCTCAGCCAGGTGCAGGCGGGCGGGGTGGGGCTGAACCTGCAGGCGGCGTCAGTGGTGATCCTGTGCGAGCCGCAGGTCAAGCCGAGCATCGAGGCGCAGGCGGCCGGCCGGGCGCACCGGATGGGGCAGGTGCGCCCGGTGCAGGTGCACCGGCTGCTCACCGTGGACTCGGTGGACCAGCGCATGCTGGACATCCTGCGCCGCAAGTCGGCGCTGTTCGACGCCTACGCCAGGCGCAGCGACCTGGCCGACTCCACGGGCGAGGCGGTGGACATCTCGGAGCAGTCGCTGGCCAGGCAGGTGATCGAGGAGGAGCAGCGCCGCCTGCTGCCCGGCTGAACCCGGCTGCTGGGAGCGCCGGCCGGGCGATCAGCCCGCGCCGAAGCAGACGAACGTGCACGCGGGCTCCCCTTCCGCGGCCGCCGCGAGCGCGTCGGCGGGGGACGCGCCGAGCGCCACGCCCCGGTGGTAGGCCATCATGACCTGCTCGGCCACGGCGTCGGGCACGCGGGTGAGGCTGGAGATCACGGTGGAGGTGCCGAGGTAGAGCAGGGCCGCGGTGAAGCCCAGCAGCTCGTCGCCCGCCCTGACCACCGCCTGCCCCACGTCGCACGCCGACAGCACCACGTGTCCCGGTGTCCTGTCCAGGCGCTGCAGGTCGTGGGCCATGAGAGGGCCGTCGGCCAGGTCCAGGCGGGAGAAGAGCACGTTCTCGCGCTCGTGGTGGCCGTGGGTGGCGAAGTGGGCGAAGGACGCGCCGTCGAGCGCGGCCAGGGTGGCCGACACGGTGGCCAGCTCGCCCCGGAGCGTACGCGCCTTCGGATGCACCGCGCCCAGCCGCTCGATCTCCCGATCGGCGTGCTCCAGGTCAGGCCCGGCGACCAGGACGGAGGAGCTGCCGTCCCGGACGAACGGCTCCGCGGCGCGCCTGGCCGCCAGCCAGACCAGCGCGGACGGCGCCACCGCCAGCGGCCTGCCGCGCAGGACGGGCAGCAGCCCCCAGGGCACGGCGGACAGGCCCATGGTCGGGATCAGCACGATCCCCCTGGCGCCGGACAGCGCCTGCCGCAGCGGCGCTCCGAGCGCGTCTGTGAGCACGCCGAGCTGGCGCTGGACGGACGCCTCGATCACCGCTTTCAGCGCGGGCCGCAGGTTGCGTCCCGCCTGGGCGTTGAGGTCGCCCGCCAGGCGGCGCGCGGCCTCCGCCACCGGCTCGTACGCGCTGAGCCTGCGCAGGTGGCAGCGGCCGTCCACGAGCACCAGGGCGAGCAGCCCGCCGCCCACGTTGAGCAGGCTGACCATGGCGAGCCCGTCCTCGGCCAGCGCCTCCTGCACCGCCGCGACCGGGGCGGGGGCCAGCCGCTCACCGACGCCGGGGAGCTGCCAGCCACGCTCCCTGATCACCCGCTCCAGCTCCAGGCAGCGCCTGCGCAGGGCCGGGCGGCGGCGGCCCGCGGCCTCGTCGGCGTGCATCTGCTGGGCGAGCTGGCGCAGCTCGGCCAGCGCCTCGGCGGTCTGCTCGTCCTCGGGCGCCCGCGTCGGCCTGAACCTGAACGCCTGCGCCCTGCACCGCTCGGACCAGGCGAACACCTGCCGCGGCGAGCCTCCTGCCAGGGCCGCCCTGAGCCCGTGGCCGGCCAGGTCGGCGCCCAGGGCGGCGACGCCGGTGAGCATGTCGAGGCTGCCCAGCCGGCCGCGGTGGGAGTCGATGAGCGCCAGCCCTTCGCGCACCTTGCGCAGCGCCTGCCCGCGCAGGCCCTGGGCGCCGGCCAGCTCGGCCTCCGCCAGCCGCCGCATCAGCCGCACATCGAGCGGCTCCCCCTTGGACCGCCCGCCCGGACGCGAGGGCGGGGACGGGGCACCCAGCGGCAGACCGTCCGGCGGCCGAGCGTCCGGCAGCGGGGATGGGGGCGGGGGTTGGGCGGTGGCGGTGGATGCGGCGGCGGTGAGGTGGCCTGCGGCGATGAGGGCGCGTACCGAGACCAGGCGGGCCATCTCGCCGTCGTCGGGCATGCCGAGCTCGGCGAAGCGGGCCGCCAGGTCCCAGGCGCGCCTGGCCACCGACCGTGGGGCGGTGCCGCGGGCCAGGTCGGAGCGCAGGCGCATGAGCTCCGCGCGCCGGGCCCAGGTCGCGCTGCCCCGGCGGCGGAAGTGCGCCTCCGCCCGCCTGGCCCAGTCGCGGGCCTCGGCGTGCCGCCCGGCGTCGAGCGCGCACTGGGCCCTGGCCAGCTCGGCCTCGGCGTAGTCCTGCATCAGGCGCTGCCTGCGGAAGCCGTCGATGGCCTGGTCGAGCGTGTGCCCGGCCTCGTCGGTCAGTCCCACGGCGAGCAGCGCGCGGGCCCGGTCGAGTGCGAGCACGGGCAGGAAGCCGGGGTTGACGTCCTGGTAGAGCCGCTCCACCCGGGCGAACACGCTCAGCGCGGCCGGCACGTCGCCGAGCAGCAGGTCGCAGTAGCCGTCGTTGTGCAGCGCCTTGGCCGCGAGCACGGGATGGTCGTGGGTGTGCGCGAGCTGGGCGCTCCTGCGGGCGTCGTCCCTTGCCTGGCGGATGTGCCCGGTGGCGATGTGGATGACCGACCGGTTGAGCAGCACCCTGGCCAGCTCCACGCGGTCGCCGTCGAGCTGCAGCAGGGGGGCGGCGATGTCCAGCTCGCGCAGCGCCTGGGTGCTGGAGCCCAGGCGCAGGTGCATCAGGCCGCGCTGGGCGTGCACGATGGCCAGCTCCCCGGCGGGGGCCC
Organism: Nonomuraea sp. GTA35; assembly: GCF_041950525.1. Classification (NCBI taxonomy): domain Bacteria; kingdom Bacillati; phylum Actinomycetota; class Actinomycetes; order Streptosporangiales; family Streptosporangiaceae; genus Nonomuraea; species Nonomuraea sp. GTA35. Next base: position 467,480 of record NZ_JBGNUV010000002.1, read on the forward strand.
GGCGCTGGGCCTCGTCGAGCAGTTCCATCCCGAGCTCGCTGCGGCCCTGCTCGGCCTCGGCGTGCGCGAGGCTGGTCAGCAGGCGGGCGAGCAGATCGTCGTCGGCGGCAACGAGGGCGCTGCCTCCCGAGGCACGGCCCGCCGTGGAGCCACCCGCGCGGGGGCCGTTGGCCGGGGCGGCCCAGCCGACCAGGGCGAGGGCCCGGCGGAGCCTGCGGGCGGCGAGGGCCGGGCGGCCGTTGTCGGTCGCCTCGACGCTGAGCCTGTGCAGGCGCTCCGCCTGCTCTCGGACAGTGCCCGCACGCCTGCTGTCGCGCATCCGGCCTCGCGGTGGTCAGAGGATGAGTGAGGGCGTCACCGCCAGTATCGTCGCCTGCGCCGGATCATCAAGCCCCTGGCGCACCACGAGTTGCGACAGCCCTCTCGGCACCACGTCGAGCACGAACCGCCCCTGGTCGTCGGCCCTGACGACGTGGGCGCCCCCGCCGCAGCGCAGCTCCACCAGGTGGTCGCCGGGGGGCGCGAGCCAGCCGTCCACGCGGACGGCGTGGTCGTCACGCGCGCTGACGCTGATCATGATGGTGAGGATCTCGCTGTCGAAGGTGATCGTCCGGCTGTCCTCGCCACCCCGTACGCCGGCGGGCAGCACGTCCTCCTCCTGCGGCCGCAGCACCTCGAACTCGGGCGATTCCAGGGCCAGGGCGAACTGCAGGCGTTCGACGAGCGTCGCGGGCACGGGATCGACGACGCGGTAGACGTTCGCGATCTCCTCGGCGAGGTGCTGGTCCTCGGGGGGGAAACGGGGGTGATCCCCTTGGGCCGTGTTCATCAGGAACTCCAATCCGGGTCCTTCGCGAGCAGGAGGCGCAACTTCGCGAAGCACCGGCCGCGCGTGGGCCCGATGCTGCCCATCGGCATGCCGAGCGCGGCGGCCACCGCGTCGTAGTGGGGCCGCGGCACGAAGGCGATGATCCTCAGCAGCTCGGCGCACCGCTTGGGCAGGCTCTCGACCGCGTGCCAGAGCGCCCGCCGCCGCTCGTCGTCCACGAGCAGCTCGTCGGGGGTGAGCACGCTGTCGGGCAGCTCGTCGAACGTGTCGTCCCCGGGGAGGTCGTCCTTGCGCGAGGCGCGGCTGACCCGCCACGCCTCGCGGCGGGTCGTGGTGACGAGCCATTCGATCAGCGCGGCGGGAACGGAGATGGCGTGCAGGTGCCGCAGCAGGGTGAGCCAGGTGGTCTGGATGACGTCCTCGGCGGCCTGCTGGGTCAGGCCCTGGTTCCGCGCGGTGTGCCAGAGCACGGGGGTCAGCTCGGCGACGATGGCGTCGAGCGCGCCGCTGTTGCCCTGCCGCGCCTCGATGAGCAGCGCGGCGAGCCGGTCGCGGCGCTGGCCGCGGGCGGTGGGCGCACGTTCGAGTGCGGGGTCGCCGGTCATCAGATCGGTACGACTTCCGGCCGCGCGGCCTTGTCGTTGATCATCGTGTCGACGACCGTCCTGGCCCGTTCGACCCGGTCGACGCCCACCTGCTGGACCGTCTTGGTCAGCTCGGCGGCGATGGCGCCCGCGACGATCGGCGCCGCGAACGACGTGCCGCTCCAGGCGCAGTGCGTCCCCATGGCGTCGCAGTCGAGCGAGGCGCGCTCGCCTGTGCTGAGCGTGGCGTTCTGGGCGCCCCGGAACTGGGGCGGGAACGTGCTGACGACCATGGCGCCGGGCGCCCGCCACCGTACGGCGGGGTGCTCGTTGCTGAAGATGGCGATCGTGCCGTCGGGGTTCTTGGCGGCGACGCCGAGCATGGGCGCGAGCGGCGGCCCGGGGACGGCCGTGTCCGACAGGGCGGCGAGGTAGAACGGCCGGGTGGTGGCGTAGTTGCCGGCGGCGTTGACGACGATGACGCCGCGCGCCCGAAGCTGGTTGACCTTGTCGAACAGCGCCTGCATGGCCGGGCTGCCGGTTTCCGCGAAGCCGCCGAAGGAGCAGCACAGCACGTCCACGGCCTGACCGCCGTCCAGCAGCTCCACCAGGCGGTCGAGCGCGGCGTGCACGGCCTCGCCGGGGACCACGCCGTCGCTGTGCATGACCTTGTACATCAGGACGCGGGCGTCGGGCGCGATCTGCGCGATGAGGCCGGCCAGCATGAGGCCGTGGCCGGTGTGCGAGTTGAGGGTGCCGACCAGCGGGTTGGGCAGCTGGCCGAGGTCCTCGTACCCGACGAGCTTGGCGATGTCGCGGCCCTGGTAGGCGGGGTGGGTGTCCTCGATGAGCTGCTGCCCGTCCGGGTCGACGGTCAGGAACGCGTCAGGGTCCGTCACGGGTTTGAACCAGGGGTGCGCGGCCACGCCGGTGTCCAGGGTGACCACGGTGATCCTGGGCCCGCCGAGCTCTTCGAGCGTGCGGCGGCGCGGCGGCCCGGCCACCACGGTGACGGGGACGCGGCCGTAGCCGGGGCGGCTGTTCCCGCCGTGCTCCTCGGTCACGGCGTGCCCGCTGGTGGCGGGCTCGCCGCCGAGGGCGAGCGAGCCGATGCCGCTGGTGGCCGAGCCCACGAACAGGTGGTCCAACGAGATCTTCTCCAGGCCCTCCCTGCCGGCCAGGGTGGCGTCCTGCTCGCGCAGGGCGCGGCGCACGGCCCGCAGGGCCGGCCAGGCGTCCGCCTTGACGTCGCGGGCTCCCCCGGCGACGGTCAGGACGGCGGGCAGCCAGGCGGTCTCGCGGCCCGGCTCCCTGCGGCGGGCGCGCTCGACGCTCTCCTCCGAGAGCTTGAGCCCGACATCGGCCAGCGCCGTGTTGATCCAGTCCGTGTCGTCCCGGCTGACGAGCAGGTGCGCGGGTACGAGGAGCACGTCCGCGCGGTAGACCGTCGAGTCGGGCCGGGTCTCGCCGTCGTCCAGGCCGACGGCCCACGGGTCGAGGACCTTGGCTCCGTGCCGGTCCAGGATCTCCCGGGGGAGGGTGAAGCCCTGCCAGGACGGCCCGAACTTCTCGGTGGGGTCGGCTTTGGCTGCTTCGGGGATGTAGTCGATGGTCATACGCCGTCTCCGTTCTTCCCTCTGTGGCCTACGAGAGCGGATCGGGAGCGCCGATACGCGCAGCCACATAACGGAATGGTCACGTTCTCCGCTGCCGCCGGCGCGGTCGCGGTCGTCGCCGGCGGCACGGCCGCGCCGCCCGCCCGGGTCGCGACCTGATCAGGCACCCATGGCGGCGCGCAGCATCGGCAGGGCCCGCTCCAGCGCCCGCTCCCAGTAGGGCCAGGTATGCGTGCCCGCCCCGTAGAAATCGGTGGTGATCTCCGCGCCAGCCGCCCGCGCCCGCTCGGCGAAGACCGTCGCCTGGTTCAGCAGCGCGCCCTCGAAGTCGCCCGTGGCACCCGGCGGGTCCAGCGGCCCGGGCTTCCCGTCGCCGCAGGACACGTAGAGCGGCACCTCGCCCAGCCTCGCCGCGAGGCGGGCGGGGTTGTGCTCGTCCCACGCCTGCCCGTCGGGCTCGCCCCACAGGGCGGCGGGGTCCTCGCCGTTCTCCCGGAGCAGCCGCCGCACGCCGGAGCGGTCGCCGGTGGTGTCGAGCACGCCGGAGAAGGACGCGGCGGCGCGGAACAGGCCGGGATGGCGGGCGGCGTACACCATGGCGCCCAGCCCGCCCATCGACAGCCCGGCGACCGCCCGGTCCGGCCCGGCCCCGAACTCGGCCTCGATCAGCGGGATCAGCTCCTCGATGTGGAAGGTCTCCCACTTCGGGCCGCGTACCCAGTCGGAGTAGAAGCCGACCCTGCCGCCCTCCGGCACCACCACGATGGCGGGCAGCTCGGCGGTGAGCCGCTCCGCGCCGCCCTCGTCCACCCAGCCGAGATGGCCGGCGCCGCAGCAGCCGTGCAGCAGGTAGAGCACCGGCCAGGGGCCGGAGCCGCGGGTCCAGCCGCGCGGGAGCAGCACGCGTACGGGGGTCTCGCGGCCGAGCGCGCGCGAGGTCACGGTCAGCGCCTGCCCGCGCTCGCCCGCCGGTTCCCGCTCGACGATCCGCACGCCGTCCACCTGGGGGGCGGGTGGCACCGGGGCGGGCGTGCAGCCGAGGGCCAGCAGCGCGAGCGCCAGAACGAGCGCGGCCCGGGCTCTCATCGCCCGGCCAGGGGGTCGAAGCCGCGCAGCATCATGCCCTGGCCCCTCGATCGGTGCACGTCGTCGGCGGGCCGGTCCTCGGGGTCGCGGAACTGGACGAGCAGCGTCGTCCGGGCCTGGTCCGACCGGTTGATCCCGGACCCGTGCACGGTCAGGTAGCCGATGAACAGCACGTCGCCCGCCTCCGCCTCGACCGGCACCGCCTCCTCCAGCGGCCACCGCTCCGGCGGCAGGTGCCAGCCGCCCTCCTCGACGTGCGGCAGCGGCCCGTCCTGGTGGCTGCCCGGCACGACCCGGACGCACCCCTTCTCCTCGGGCGCGTCGTCGAAGTGGAAGATGGCGGCGCCGACCGTGTGGCGGGTGTGCGGGAAGTGCGCGGCGTCCTGGTGCATCGGGAACGGCGAGCCCTTCCCGGCGGGCTTGACGAAGATCTTGGTGTGGTGGAGCTGGACGTTCTCCGACCCGATCAGGGCCGCCGCCACGTCGGTGAAGCGCGGGTCGAGCATGAGCCGGGCGAACGCGGCCGAGTGGAACTGCGCGTCGTGGCAGTGGCGCAGCTCGGTGGCGACCCCGGCCAGCCGCCTGGCGCTGCCCCAGGTGGGGTCGTACGGGCGTAACCGCGACAGCACCGCGTGGCACTCCTCGCGGTAGGCGCGCGCCTCGTCCTTGCCGATCAGCCCCCTGACGAGCAGGTATCCGTGATCCCGGTAGAACCGGGTCATCGAAGAATCGCTCATGCCACACTCCCGGTGCCGCGCGGTCCCCCTCACTGTGTGCCCGCGAAGCCGCCGGGGGAAGAGTGGCGGCCCGCGCCGCCACCCTTCCCCGCGCTACCGGCAGGTCACCGGGTAGGCCGCCTGCATGGTGGGTTTGTTGTGGTTGAGCACCTCCAGGGCGACCGTGCCGTCCTTGCGCTCGGGACGGTCCCAGTTGGCCGCCTGCACCTCCAGGATGCCGCTCTGGCCGACCTTGAGCGTCACGGGCCCGGTGGGGTGGCCGTCGGTGACCCAGCGGAAGGTGATCTCCGTGCCGGGGGCCGCGGCGAACGCGCCGTGCGCGGTCACGTACGGGGCATCCACGCAGTCACCGTGGTAGGCGACCGGCCACAGCTCGATGATCTCGACGGTGCCGGGCGACGGCTCCCGCTGCTTGCACGTCCAGGTGTAGTTCTCCTGCATGAACGGCTTGTTGTGGTTGAGCACCTCCAGGCGGACGACGCCGGTGCCGCTGGTGCGGGCGGAGCCGTACCAGAAGTCGCCGATCTTGCTCTTGACGCCGGGCCTGAGCACCTCGGTCCTGACCGGGCCGGGCTTGCCGTCGATGACCAGTCGGTACTTGACCTCGGCCTCGCGGTCGGTGGTCACCAGCCCGTCGGCGCGCAGGCCGTAGGAGCTGTCGCACACGCCGTGGAAGACCGGCGTCAGCAGGTAGCGGAAGGCGAGCCGGGCGTCGCCGGGCTGGTCGGTGCAGGAGAAGCCGAACTCGCGCGTCACCGGCTCCGCCGGGCCGCCCTCGGTCATCAGGCCGAGCGTGTGGCGTCCGGCGCCGGCCCGCTCCAGGGACCACGTGGCGGTGACGTCCTGGGCGCGGGGCCGGTCGGAGGCGGCGAAGTCGAGCACCTGCTGCTGCCACTTGTTGCCGTCCAGGATCCACCAGTACGTGACCTTCGCCGCCGGGCCCGCGGGCAGCGCGATGCGGCCGGTGGCCTGGTACGCGACCGGTTCGAGGCATTCGCCCGCGTAGTCGCCCGGGGTGAGAGCGGTGATGCTCGGCACCGGCTTCTGCGCCGGCGGCGGGGTCGGCGCGGGAGTCGTGGGCGCCGGGGTGGTGGGCGGGGGCGAGGTCGGCGGGGGTGACGTCGGCGGGGGTGACGTCGGCGGGGTGGACGCGCAGGTCACCTGGTACGCCGCCCGGCCCGAGTCATGGCCTGCCGTGATCAGCCGGATCGCCTTCCACCCGCTGGTGGAGCTGCCCACCCCCATCGGGAGCACGACCTGGCGGCTGCGCGGCCCGCCCGCGGTGAAGGACAGCGACTGCGCCGGCCCCTCACCGGTGGCGCTGTCGATCCACTGGTAGTCCACCTTGGCGGGGGTGCGCGAGACCTGGATCGTGCCGGTGAACCGCACGGTCGCCGGGCACGTGCCGCCGTACGAGGGCGGGTCGGCCGTCACGGACGCGGCGGCGACCAGTGGCTTGCCGGGCCGGGCGGGCAGGTGGTGCCGGTCGTCCCAGACCGTGACCCGGCCGGAGCAGGTGACGCTGAACCTGGCCTTGGCCGACAGGCCCTTCCTGCCCAGGATCTCGACCGCCTGCCAGCCGGAGGTGGTGCGGTCGAAGGTCTGGCGGTCCCGCACGACCACCGCGCGCGTCCGGCTCACGCGCACGCTCTTGACGGCGCTCCTGCTTCCGTCGCCGCGTACCCAGCGGTAGCGGACGGTGCCCGTGCCCTTGGCGGCCACCACGGCCGAGAAGCCGACGGTCGTGGGGCAGCCGCCGGACTGCCTGGCGGGGCTCGCCTTGACCTGGGCCACCTTGACGGCCGGCCCCGTGGTGGCGGCCGCGGCGGGCGGCGGGGCGGCCAGCAGACCGCTGAGCAGTGCGGCGCCCAGCAGCAACGCTGTCCTTGTCATCTCTGGGGGTCCCTTTCTCTGCTGTGGAAGGGACCACGATCCTCAACCGGTCTTGGACGTCACTTGGATCCCTCTTGCAACGTGCCGCGGATCGGGGCCGGATGGCCGCTTCCGGCGTCCGGGCGCGGCGCACCGTGCTCCGCGGCGCGGCGGGCCGGCGCGTGTACGGGAGCGGGTGGGGTGGATGCGCGGCGAGATCGCCGAGGCCGGAGGTGCCACGGCGGCGGCGGACGAGGTGGGGAAGGTGCTTAACTTGAGGTCGTAAAACGTTTCATTACGATCTCTGCGGAAGGTCACCCTTGGACTACGAACGCCAGCCGTACAGAAGGTGCGGCCGCAGCGGACTGCTCCTGCCCGCCGTGTCGCTGGGCCTGTGGCACAACTTCGGCGAGGGCAAGCCGCTCGACAGCCAGCGCGCCATCCTGCACAAGGCCTTCGACCTCGGCATCACGCACTTCGACCTCGCCGACCGTTACGGCCCGCCCATCGGCGCCGCCGAGGCGGCCTTCGGCAGGCTCTTCCCGCGGTCGCTGCGCGACGAGGTGGTGGTCACCACCAAGGGCTACAACCCCATGTGGGACGGCCCGTACGGCGTGGGCGGCTCGCGCAAGCACCTGCTGGCCACCCTCGACCGCTCGTTGCAGCGGCTCGGCCTCGACTACGTGGACATCTTCTACCTGCACCGCGACGACGAGGAGACGCCGCTGGAGGAGCAGGTGGCCACGCTGGACCACATGGTCCGCACCGGCCGCGCCCTCTACGTCGGCGTCTCGAACTTCTCCCCCGAGCGCACCGCCCAGGCCGCCCGCCTGCTGCGCTCCCTCGGCACCCCGCTGCTGGTGCACCAGCCGCCGTACTCGCTGCTGAACCGGCACATCGAGGAGTCGCTGCTGGGCGTGCTGGAGGAGGAGGGCGTCGGGTGCGTGGTGTACTCGCCGCTGGCGCAGGGCCTGCTGACCGACCGCTACCTGAACGGCATCCCGGCCGACTCGCGGGCGGCCGAGGGCCGGTTCCTGACGCCTGACCGGGTGACGCCCGAGGTGCTGGCGTTCGTGCGGTCGCTGTCGGAGCTGGCGGACTCGCGCGGGCAGACGGTGGCGCAGCTCGCGCTGGCGTGGGCGCTGCGCGACCCGCGGATCACCTCGGTGCTCGTGGGCGCCTCCAGCCCCGAGCAGCTGGAGGCGAACGTGGCGGCCGTGGACCGGCTCGACTTCACCGAGGACGAGCTGGCCACCATCGAGCGCGCCGCCAAGGAGTCCGGCGTCCAGGCGTGATCCCGGCAGGCGGGTGGCCGTGGGTCACCCGCCGCGCCTTCGGAGCAGGTCGCGGACGGCGGTCAGGGTGCCGGGGAGCGTCGTGCGCACCACCTCGCCGGGCCTGGCCAGGCGCGTCTGCCAGCGCACGTCCTCCGCCCGCGGGTAGCCCGGATCGGCCCCCACCACGATCCGCCGCGCCGGGTTGTCCAGCGCCGCCCCCAGCTCCAGCAGCGCGATCGGCTGCGTGCTGTCGCCCGGCGGGAACCAGAACATGGTCAGCACCCCTGGCAGGTGCAGGTGGTGGTGCTCCCAGGCGATCTGGACCGGCGTCTGCGCCGGATCCCCGATCGGGAAGTCGCGGCGGCGCGGGTTGAGCACGACCGTGCCGAGCCGCCCGAGCACCCGCGCCGCCTCCCGCTGCCAGTCCGCCACCCCCGTGATCCCGCCGGCCAGGAACACCGCGGGCGGGTCCCCTGGCGCGGGCTCGTAGTAGTCGGGCGCCTCGTAGTAAGGGCTCATGGCGGCTCCTCCTCATCCGCGACTTCGGTCGCGCACCGTACATCCATCGATGTACCGGCGATTTCGCTCCCCGGGACGATCGATGCCGGCCCGCGCGCCAGCACAGTTGAAGGTGTGGACAGACGCATCGACGCCCTCGACGTGTTGCGCGGCGTGGCCATCCTGGGCACGCTCGGCACCAACATCTGGATCTTCACCGATCCCGGCGGACCGCCGGCGATCCTGGGCTTCGGCGGGGACCCCGGCGTGGCGGAGACGTTCCTGCGGTTCCTGTCCAACGGCAAGTTCCTCGGCCTGCTCACGCTGCTGTTCGGCGTCGGGCTGGAGCTGCAGTACCGCAGCGCGGTGCGCAGGGGCCTGGCGTGGCCGGGCCGCTACCTCTGGCGGGCGGCGCTGCTGTTCGCCGAGGGGGCGCTGCACTTCGTCCTGATCTTCGAGTTCGACGTGCTGATGGGGTACGCGCTGACCTCGATGATCGTCGCATATCTGATCGGCAGGAGCGAGCGGGCCGTCACGGCCTGGATGGTGGGGGCGGGCACGCTGCTGGTGGCCCTGGTGAGCCTGGTGACGCTGGCCCTGCTGACGGCCCCGGGCCAGGCGGCGGGCAGTGCGCCGGCCGCGTACCCGGACGGCTGGCTCGACCAGGTGCGGCTCCGCCTGGACAACCTGGTGGTGTTCCGCGCGGAGCTGGTCCTCATCGTGCCGCTGGGCATCGTGCTGTTCCTGCTCGGGGCCCGCCTGCTGCGCGCCGGCGTGTTCGAGGAGCGGGGCGCGCGGCTGCGCGGCCGGCTGATGGCCGCCGGGCTCGGCCTGGGCGTGCCGCTGAACCTGCTCACCTCCTTCGCGGGCCCCGCCTGGTTCATGGTGGATCGTTACCTCATGGCCCCGCTGGTCGCCCTGGGCCTGCTGGCACTGGTCACCTCGATCGTGCTCGGCATGAAGGGCGCGCCGGGCGTGCTGCGCCGGGGGCTCACCGGCGTGGGGCGCACGGCGCTGTCCTGCTACGTGTTCCAGAATCTGGCCGCCGGGGTGCTCTGCTACGGCTGGGGGCTGGGCCTGGCCGCCCGTTTCGACGGCCTGCGGCCCTGGTGGGTGCCGGTGGCCTGGGGCGCGATCTGCCTGCTGTTCATGGTGCTGTCGTCGCTCTGGCTGCGCCGGTTCGCGCGCGGGCCGCTCGAGCTGGCCTGGCAGTGGGCGTATCTGGCGCCGTTCGGGACGCGCGCCCCCGCGGAGCGGTAGCCGGCGGACTTCCCCGCGCGGCCCCGCACCCCGGCTCCGCGCCGTCCCCCGGAACGTGTTTCAATGCACGGACATGAAACTCTCCAGCTTCGGGCCGGGCGGCGGGGCCGCGGCGGAGCCGGCGCCATGACCGGGCGCGCGCTCGACTGGCTGCTGGCGATCGCCGGCGGCGTGCTGCTCACGCTGATGACGCTGTCCAACGCCGTGCTCGCCCGCCACACCGACGCCCTGTACGCCTCGTGGGCCGCGCACGCCGTCGGAGCCGTGGTCGCGCTCCTCCTGGTGCCGGCGATCGCCCGGCGCGGAGCGCCGGCGCGGGCGGCGGGCGCGGCCAGGACGCCGCTGTGGTACTACCTGGGCGGCATCCCCGGCGCGCTCGTGGTCGTCCTGTCCGCCGTCGCGGTCAACAGCGAGCTGGCCCTGGCAGGGACCATCGCGCTGATGCTCACCGGTCAGGTGGTGTTCGGCACCGCCGCCGACCACCTGGGCCTGCTGCACACCCCCCAGCGCCGCGTCACGGGCACGGACCTGGCGGTCGCCGGGTGCGTGCTCGCGGGCAGCGTGCTGATCGTGCTCGGCGGAGCGTGACCCGTGCTCTTCTTCGTGTCCCTCGCGCTGCTCAACGGCGTGCTCATCGGCGCCAGCCGCACCATCAACGGCCAGCTCGGCACGCGGGCGGGGGCGTTCAGGGCCTCCGTGTGGAACCACGTGGTGGGTTTCGTCTTCCTGAGCGCGGTCCTGCTCGTCCTGCGGACCTGGCCGGACGTCACGGACGTGCCCGTCGCCGCGTACGCGGGCGGGGTGTTCGGGGCGCTGTTCGTGGCGGTCAACAGCTACGTGTTCCCGAGGCTGGGCGCGATGAGCGCCTCGGTGCTGGTGATCAGCGGGCAGGTGCTGTCCGCCGTGGTGATCGACTGCGTCCAGCAGGGGACGCTGCCCGCGCCGGTCAGGCTGGCCGGCGTGGCCCTCGTGCTCCTGGGGCTCAGCCTGCCGCGCATCACGGCCCGCCTGCGCCGCAAGGACCCGTGAGAGCCGCCCGTCATCGCCGGCGGGCGTCCCGACGGCGGCGCAGCGCGACGGCGGTGAACGCGCCCGCCAGCAGCAGGACGGCGGCCGCGCCCCCGGCGATCCATGCCCAGCCGGCGCCCGTGCCGCCCTCCGCCCGCAGCGGCTCCCGGACGGGGAAGGTCTCGCCGGCCGCCACCGGCGGCAACGGGGTGCCGAGCGCCTTGACGAGCCCGGCGTCCACGGGTCCCGCCAGGCTCTCGTGCCCGGCCTCCCGCTCGTCGCCGGGCCGCAGCGGCCCCGTGCCCGGGTCGACCGGCACGTTGCCCGAGCACAGGGTGGACGACAGCTCGACCCCCTCGGCCACGGGCCCCGTGGGGCTGGACGCCGCGAACACCAGGTAACGCCCGCCCCGCTCGAACGCGTAACCGCACGAGGCGCTGTCGGCGCTGCTCGCGACCGTGAACCTCTCCGCGGGCAGGCCCTTGTAGACCTGGTCGGCCCGGAACGTGTGAACGCGGGGCCCGCCCGTCCCCTCCTCCGCGCGCACGTGCGTCACGGTGCCGGTGAAGACGGCGTCCGCGTGCTCCACGGCCTGCGCCGGTGACAGGTCCGCGCAGCTGCAGGCGTGCGCGGCAGTGGACAGCCCGACGAGCAGGGCGGCGGCGAGGGCGAGGAGAGCGAGCAAGCGAAGCACCATGCCCTTACCACGTACCCGAGGGGACGAGCAGTTCAACGGGGGTCAGCGCAGCGGGTCGAACTCGGCCAGGGCGGCGGGCTGCTTGCCGGTGGTGATCTGCTCGGCCAGCAGCCGGCCCGTGATCGGGCCGTGGGTCAGGCCCCACATGCCGTGGCCGCCCGCGACGTACACGGTGGGAGCCGCCGTCGCGCCGATGAGCGGCCGCCCGTCCGGGGTGACGGGCCGGGAACCCACCCAGACGTCCGTCCGCTCCTCCCAGCGCACCCCGCGCAGGAGCGGGCGGGCGGAGGCGATGATGGCGTCCAGCCGGGCGGGCACCCGCGGGGCGTCCGGGTCGCGGAACTCCATGGTGCCCGCCACCCGCAGGCCGCCCCGGTACGGCGTGCACGCGACCCGCACGCCGGGCAGGTAGAGGGGGCCGGGAACGGGATGGTCGACCGGCACGGTGAAGGAGTAGCCGCGGCCCGCCCGCACCGGGACGCGTACGCCCCACTGCCGGGCCAGGCGGGGCAGCCAGGCACCGGTGGCCAGCACCACCGCGTCGGCCGACAGGACGGTGCCCTTGGCCGACCGGACGATCGCCTTCCGGTCGTCGGTGCGCACCTCGGTGACCTCGACGGCGTAGACGGTCGCGCCGCGCCGCATGACGGCCTTGCCCAGGGCGTGCACGAAGGCGCCCGGGTCGACGTAGCGCTGCCCGTCGATGCGCACCCCCGCGCCCAGCGGCTCGCCGGCGAGCGGGACCTGCTCGTGGAGCCGCCCGCCGTCCAGGACGGTGTGCTCGACCCGCTGCCCGGCCGACTCCAGCCTGCGCAGCTCCCGCAGCAGGCTCCCGGCCTGGCGCGAGGTGCGGAAGGCGGCGGTGATCGGCGCCGCCATGACGGGCGCGGTCACGCCGTCGGCCGCCAGCACCTCGTACGCCTCCACGCACTCGTCGTTGAGCGGCAGGTTGGCCCGCGCGGCACGGGTCCAGGACCGCCAGCCGCTGTTGGCGGCGAAGCGGGCCAGGAACGCCCACAGGCCGGGGTCGACGGTGGCGGGCACGTGCAGGGGCGCGGCGGGATCGAGCAGCGAGCGCAGGCCGTAGCGCAGCACGGCGGGCTCGTTCAGCGGGATGGCCAGGCCCGGCGCGATCCATCCCGCGTTGCCCCAGGACGCGCCGGCCGCCACGCCGCCGCGGTCGACCACGTCGACCTGAACCCCGCGCTCCTGCAGGAACCACGCGGTCGACAGGCCCACGATGCCCGCGCCCACCACGATCACCGATCGCGGCCAGTTGCCGGCCATGCTCACCCTCCAACGAGTACGGATCCGATGTCGCAGCCAGCATGGCCCGGGCGGCGACCGGCGGCGGTGTGGGCGGGCGACAATCGCGCAGCCGCCGCCTGTGGATCCGGCACAACGCGTCAGTGGCCGGGCTCGTCCTCGACGGCGGCCAGCATGATGGTCAAGGCCAGGCGCTTGCGGGCGTCGCCCAGGTCCAGCGGGCTGATCTCGCCCATCCTGCGCAGCCGGTTGCGCACGGTGTTGGGGTGCACCTCGAGCCGTTCGGCGGCCAGCGTGAGGTCGCCCTGGCTCTCCAGCCAGGCCCGCAGCGTGGCCACGAAGCGCGTGCCGTGGCGGGCGTCGTGCCGCAGCAGCGTGGGCACCGGGCCGCGGGCCGGCGCCCGGCCGGTGCGCGCGGCCGCGCGCAGCCGCCGCAGCAGGATGTCGTCCCATGACTCGTCGTAGGCGGGCGGCAGGGCGCCGGGCCGGCCACTCTCGTGCAGGGCCAGGCATTCGTCGGCCTCCTGGCGGCCCGCCGGCAGCTCCGCGACCCCGGCGGGGGCGCCGATCCCCGCCGCCAGGCGTACCTGTGCGGGGAGTTCGGCCTGCAGTGCCGTGATCCATCGGCGGGCCGCCTGCCCGGGGCCGGCCGGCAGGATCGTGTAGAGCGTGTCGCCGAGCAGCGTGCTGCGCCCGGGCCGGGACCAGCCGAAGCCGGTGGTGGCCTGCTCGAAGGCCAGCAGCAGCGCGGCGTGGCGCTCGCCGCCGCTGCCGGCCCGGACCGCGATGACGCGCATCTCCCGCTGGGGCAGGCCCAGCCGGCTGATCACCGTCGCCGCGTCGGCGCTGCCCTCCAGCAGCCGGATGACCAGGTCGGACTCCACCTGCCGCTCCAGGTCGGCGCTGGCCCGGGAGCGCAGCAGGTGCAGCGCGACCGTGCGGGCGCCGTCGGCCAGGGCGCGGCGGCCGGCCTCGTCCGGCGGGCTGCCGCAGCTCACCCACACCGAGCCGAGCAGCTCGCGGCCGGCCCGGACCGCCACCGCCATGCGCCCGGTCAGGCCGTTGGCGGCGTCGGCGGGGACGAACACCGGCTCGTCCGTGGTCGCCAGGCGGGCGAAGACCCCCTGCTGCTGGAACAGCTCGCGCAGGCGATCGGGCACGCGGCGGGCGAGGATCGTCTCCAGCCGGGCCGGGTCGCCCGCCTGCTGGGAACGGGAGTAGGCCAGCACCCGCGAGTGCCGGTCCTCGATGGTCACCGGCCCGCCGATGACGTCGGCCAGGCTGTCGGCCAGCGCGAACAGGTCGGTCGGGCCGCGTCCCGAGGCGGTCTCGCGGCTCTCCAGCACCAGCCCGTAGACCACGCCGGCCAGCTGGCTCCACGAGACGGCGGGGTCGGCCAGCAACACGGCCACCCCGTGCCGGTCGCCGAGCGCGGCGGCCTCCCGCTCGGCGGCCATGCCACCCCCGCCCCCGGCGACCCCCGGCTCCGGGGCCGCGCCGCTCCTGTTCGCGGCGGGGCGGACCAGGACCGCCGTGGCCTTGACCGCGGCCGCGCTCCGCACCGCCTCGTCGATCGAGGAGCTGCCGACGGCCAGGAGCAGGTCGCCCGTGACGTGGCGGTCGCCGGCTTCCGGCATCGCCACGCTGCGCAGCCAGGTCGAGCGGGTCTCGGGACGGCCGCACAGCCGCACGCCGTACCCCCCGAGCACGTTCACCAGGCGGTCCAACGTGATCATGATCGGCTCCGGTCCGGCTTGCCGCGGGCCGCTAGGTCCGGCTGCAGGCACAGCCGCATCAAGCCGCGGACGGTGGCGTGCTGCGGCTGCGCCGCCACGCTGATCGGCAGCCGCACCGAGGCGCGCAACCGGCGCAGCAGCCGCTCCTGACGCGCGCCGCCGCCGGTGACCACCAGCCCGCGGGCGCGCGCGGCGGCCGACAGGCGGCGGGCCAGGGCCGCCGTCATGTCCACGACCCCCTCCAGCGCGTACGACGCCAGCCCCGCGCCGGTGGTGGCACTGAGCTGGAGGGCGGCCGCGTCGATGACGGTCCCCTCGCTGAACGCGACCACCTCGACGATGCCCGCGCCGACGTCCAGCACCAGGCAGGGCCGCGTGTCGAGGACGTCCAGGCCGGCGCCGACGGCGGCGGCCAGCGGCTCGTCCACCAGCCGCACCTCGCACCCGGCGACCTCGGCGACCGCGGCGCGGACCGCCCCGCGATCGCTCCGCGACGCCGCCAGCGGCACTCCGGCCAGCACCCGCTCCAGCGGGCGGCTGTCGTAGAGGCGGGTGTCCCGCAACGCCAGGCGGACCAGCCGCAGGCAGGCGCCCGGGTCGATCACCATGCCGTGCCGGATGGGCCGCACCGCGTCCGGCCCCCTGGCGACCACAGACGCCCGGTCGGCCATGGCGTGCCCGTCCAGGGCCAGCGACCGGGTACGCGCGGTGCCCAGATCGAGCGCCACGAAGCGCCGCGCGGCGGTCACCGCGCGCTCCCGCACGGGGCCGGGCGGAGCTGACGTGCGAGCTCGTGCGGCCGCTCCAGCCGCGGCAGGGCATGAACGGATTCGGCGACGGACATGACGATGATCGGCTCCTGGCTGACGCCGGGGAAGGGCGGCACGACACAGCGCGCCCCGCCCCTGCTGTGTAAGGGAAAGGAAGAAGAGACGCCGGCTAGGCCGGCGGCGGGCTGCGCGACCCCGCGGTGCGCTGCGCGAGCTGTTGCGGATCGCGGACCGCGTCCGCGGCGGGGGACGCCAGCAAGGCCAGGTGTATGGGCTCGCCCTGGCGATCGCCGTGCAGCAGCGGCCACAGCGACAGCAGGACCGGGCCCATCACGCCGGCGAGCGCGCTGGACCCTCGTGGTGTCCGCCACGGCCCCGTCATGGGGCCGACCATAGCCCAGACCGCCGCCGAACGCGCCCTCCTCCACGCCCGCCGGCACCGGACACCCCAGGCTCAGCCGGCCCCGGCGAGGACACGGGTCGCGACGCGCCGCCCTCCCGCTGCCCCTCGGGCGCCCGCGAAGACAGGTGGTTGACGTGGCGTCCGCGAGCGCTTACGGTTCCGGCAGTCGGTGAAACTATCGACACAATTCCGAAACTTTCGGAAGTCGTGTCGCCGCCCCAGCCACCCCCACGGCACCGGAGGTCATTCGGTGAAGCCACTGATCATCGCCCTCGCGCTCGTCCTCGCCGCTCCGCTCCCCGCCTCCGCCCACCCGCGCCCGCCACGCGACCTGCGCCAGCTCGCGCAGCAGACCGGCATCAAGATCGGCTCAGCGGTGGACATCGCCGCCCTGCGCGCCGAGTCCGACTACCGCAGGGTGCTCAACCGCGAGTTCAACCACGTCACCGCCGAGAACGCGATGAAGTGGGAGTCGGTGGAGCCGCAGCGCGGCGTGTTCACCTGGGACGACGCCGACACGCTGGTCGAGAACGCGCGCCGCAACCGCCAGCAGGTACGCGGCCACACCCTCGTCTGGCACAACCAGCTCCCCGCCTGGCTGACCGCGGGCGTCGAGGACGGCTCCATCGACGCCACCGAGCTGCGGCAGATCCTGCGCGACCACATCACCACGCAGGTACGCCGCTACAAGGGCAAGATCCGGGCCTGGGACGTGGTCAACGAGGTCGTGGAGGAGGACGGCTCGATGCGGCAGAGCATCTGGCTCAAGCACCTCGGCCCCGGTTACATCGCCGACGCCTTCCGCTGGGCGCACCGCGCCGACCCGCGCGCCAAGCTGTTCATCAACGACTACAACCTGGAATGGAACGCCCCCAAGATCGAGACCACGCTGTCCCTGGTCAAGGAGCTCCAGGCGCAGGGCGTGCCGATCCACGGCGTCGGCTTCCAGGGCCACCTCGGGATCCAGTACGACTACCCCGGCGACTGGGCGAACGTCATGCGCCGCTTCGCCGACCTCGGCCTGGAGGTCGCGATCACCGAGCTGGACGTGCGCATGGAGCTGCCGGTGACCCCGGAGAAGCTGTCCACCCAGGCCACGTACTACAGCCGGGCCATGACCGACTGCCTCAGCGTCAAGGCCTGCCGCGAGCTCACTGTCTGGGGCTTCACCGACCGGCACTCGTGGGTGCCGGGCTGGTTCGAGGGGGAGGGCGCGGCGTGCCTGCTCGACGAGAACCTGGCGCCCAAGCCTGCCTACCAGGCGCTGCTGACGGTCAAGAGCCCTCGCTGACAGATCCCCCTCGCTCCCCGGGGGCGCGCTGCCGGGGGCGAGCGCCCCTGCCGAGCCTGGGGTGCCGGGCCGGCTCGGCAGCCCTGATGACCGGGATGCCGGGCTGACGCGGCGTTCCCGATGGCCGGGCACCTTCCGCCGACGGTGCCCGGCCGCCGCCCAGGTCCTCACGATCCTCACACCCGCGTGAGGACCTGGGCCCCGGCATCCCGGCAGGCCCGCCCGAACAGGGAGCCCGGTGTCCCGCCGCGCCTCACAGCGGGCCGGACGGTGCTCGTTCGAGGCGCTGGAAGAGGCCGTACACGAAGCGGGCGCGATGCGTCTCGCCCCCGTAGCGGAAGTCGACCGTCCAGTGGTGCGGGGCCGGGCCGTCGATCTGTACGGCGCCGGGGAAGCTCGCGCCGACGTCCCCCACGACGCACTCCCAGGGCACCAGGTCGGCGAAGGTCAGCGCGGCGGCCCCGGAGGGGCGGACGAGCCACTGGTTCCACAGCTCGCCGCCAGGGCCGACCAGCGCCTCGTACGCCAGGCCGGGCCAGGTCGGCAGCGGCCAGCGGAGCACGTCGCAGGTGAGGCTGCCGGCGGGCCTGCGGGCGCGGTGCGGCGGCGGGCCCAGCGCCATCCGCAGGGCGGCGGCCCCCTTCGGCGCCCTCGGGGCGTGGGCCAGCCTCGTCCAGTGGGCATGGGCCTCGCGCAGCTCGGCGCGGGAGGCGCCGATGAGGCCGAGGGTCTCCTCGACCTTCCCGGCGTTCACGTCGCGCATGCGGTGCAGCAGCGCCAGCTCGAACTCGCGTACCCCGAAAGCCACCGCCCCAGCTTGCCACTCCCCTACGGGGCCTCGCGCCCGGCCAGGCCATCGGACGCGAGCGGGCCATCGGACGCCAGCGGACCGTTGGCGCCGAGCGGGCCGTTGGGGCCGGACAGGCCATCAGCCCCCAGCGGACCGTCGGATCCGAGCAGACCGTTGAGGCCGGGCAGTCCATCGGCCCCTGGCAGGCCACCGGAGCTGGGCAGGCCGTTGGAGCCGGGCCGGCCGTTCGGGCGGTCGCGGGAGGCGACGACGTCCGCCAGGCTGATCTCGCTGAGCAGCGCGTCCTCGTGGCTGCGCAGCCGGTCCCAGATCTCGGCGAGCGGCGCGGCGGCCGGGGAGAACGGGCGCAGGGCCTGCTCGGCGCCCTCCGTGACGCGGATGACGTCGGCAAGCGCGATCTCTGCGGGCGGCCGGGCCAGCCAGTAGCCGCCGTCGGGACCGCGCTGGCTGCGGATGAGGCCGGCCCGGCGCAGCTGAAGCAGGATGTTGTCGCAGAAGCGACGGGGGATGTCCTGCGTGACGGCGATCCGTTCAGCGTGCACCGGGCTGTCGGCCACGGCCAGGGCGAGCATGGCGCCCAGGGCGTATTGGGTGCGGGCGGAGATTCTCATGGGCCGGCTCAGGCGGAGGCCGTCTCCTCCTCTGTCGTCGTACGCTGGCGCAGCTCGCTCTCCACCGCCTCGACCGACTCGTTGGCCTTGTCGCGGCGGTACTCGCGTACGGAGTAGGCGATCGCGGCGGCCCAGATGACGGCGATGACGATGTAGGCGACGGCCTGGACACCACCGGAGGCGTCGATCCAGTCGCTGCGCAGCAGCGTGCGGACGTTGGTCAGCACGATCACGCCGCCCACGGCCGAGCCGAGGATGCGCGGCGGGATGTGCCGGACGAGCCAGGCGGCGATCGGCGCGGCGATGACGCCACCGAGCAGCAGGACGGCGACCCAGGCGAAGTTGATGTTCTCGGAGCCGATGCCGACGAAGAAGCCGACGCTGGCGGCGATGGCGACGAGGAACTCGCTGGCGTCGATGGAGCCGATCACCTTGCGCGGGGCCAGGCGCCCGCTGGCCAGGATGGCGGGCGTGCCGACCGGGCCCCAGCCGCCACCGCCGGTGGCGTCCACGAAGCCGGCGAGCAGGCCGAGCGGCGCCAGGAAGCGCCTGCGCAGCGGCTTGCCCAGGTTCCCGCGCGGCAGGCCGAACGCGGTGAAGCGGATGAGGATGTAGACGCCCAGGGACAGCAGGATGAGCGACATGACGGGGGCGGCGATCTCGGTGGACAGGCTCGACAGGAACGTCGCCCCGGCGAAGGCACCGACGGCTCCGGGGATCCCGATCTTCGCGACGACCTTCCAGTCGACGTTGCCGAAGCGCCAGTGGGAGATGCCCGAGGCGAGCGTGGTGCCGATCTCGGCGAGGTGGACGGTGGCGGAGGCGGCCGCCGCGTTGGTGCCGATGGCCAGCAGCAGCGTGGTCGAGGTGACGCCGTAGGCCATGCCTAGGCTGCCGTCGACCAGCTGAGCGGCGAGGCCGACCAGCCCGAGCAGGATGAGCGCTCGCACGATCTCCCCTTCCCTACGATTCCTACTATACAAGTAGGAATAATCTAGTGCGCTGGGCGACCTGTCAACCCTCGGGATGGACACGGAACGATGACGACCGTCACCCGCATACGTGCGCCGGTGCGGCCCGGCGGTTCGCCACGCCGGCGCGGGATGCCGGAGACCACGTGCCGCGACGTCCTGCGGCGTCCTGCGATGTCCTGCGACGTGCTGCAACGTGCTGCGGCGTGCTGCGGCGTGCTGCGGCGTCCTGCGATGTCCTGCGACGTGCTGCAACGTCCTGCGACGTGCTGCGGCGTGCTGCGGCGTGCTGCGGCGTCCTGCGGCGTCCTGCGACGCGCGTCGCCGGCGGCGCTGCTGGGCGCCGCCGGCGATCGGCGGGCGGCGCTAGCCGGTGATCAGCGCCTTGACCGCGAGTTGCTCCTCACCCGCCGGGCCGTCGAGGCGGATCGACAGCTCCCAGACGCCGCTCATCGAGAACAGCTCGCCCTCGGCCAGGAAGCGGCCGGGCTCCCGCTCGGTGGCGGCGAGCTCGGGCGTGGAGTGCCCCATGTCGGCCATCACCGCGGACACGGCCACGCTGTCGGCGTCGCCCTTGCTCACCTTGACCTCCACGGCGACCCGCCCCGGAGCCGGGTCCTCGATCAGGACGGTGGCGGCGTAGCGGTCGCCGGTGGTGGTCAGGTTGATCGGGTCAGCCGCCGCACCCCTGCCCACGACGAACACCACCGCACCGGCGACCACGAGCGCACCGGCGACCAGGACCGGCTTCACCCTCGTCACCGGGCCTCCGCAGCTGTCACGTCCACGGTGAACGGCGCGGTCTCGATGCGGTCGGCGGTGGCGTACTGGATCCAGGCGAGGTAGCGGCCGGGCGCGGGGAAGCTGAAGGTGAAGCGCAACCGGGATCCGGGAGCGCCCATCTCGTGCACGTGGCCGAGGAAGCCGCCGTCCTGCTCGCGGATGAGCAGATGCCCGGTCATGCCGAGCCAGGGCCGCACGCCGGCGGGCACGTCCAGCTCGATCGTCGTGGGCCGTCCCGCGACCGGCACGCCGGGCTGCAGCCGCGGCACGACGCCCCCGGATCCCGGCTCCGCAACGACGCCACCAGGCCCCACCGCCTCCGCGCCTTCCGCGCCCTCCGCGCCTTCCGCGCCCTCCGCGCCTTCCGCGGTCTTCGCGGCGTCCGCGGGCGCCGACTCTTCCCCGACCTGGAAACCGGCCGTGACGAGCTGGCCGCCCGAATCCTCCCGTTCCAGCTCGGCATGCGCCAGGTACCGGCCGGACCGGTCCGCACGCAGGCGCACCTCCAGCCGCCCAGGTCCGGTGCGCAACGGATGCACATGGCGGAAGTACCGCCCGTCCTCGCTGGTGACGACCACATGAGCGAGCGCCTCGTGATGCACCGCGAGATCGTCGACGGGCCGCCCGGTCGAACCGTCGACGAGATCCAGCCGCAACGTGAACTCCTCCCCCGCCCCCGGCCGCGCGGGCACCGTCACCACCCGCGCCTGCGCGTACGGCCGCCCACCCGCCACCGGGCTCACAGCAGCGGGAGCCGCGCCCTCCGGCACCGGCGGCGGCAACCACGGCTCGAACACCACGACCATGGCCGCCACCGTCACCCCGGCAGCGGCCCCCGCACCCAGCGCCATCGCCCGCCCCGGACGAGCCGCAGCACCGGTCAGCAGACCGCCCACCAGCAGCGACGCGGCCACGAACAGGCCACCGTAGACGAGGAGGTCGCCCATCGACCCCCGCTCGACCAGGACCCGGAACGGGACGACGGCGACCTCGCCCCCCGCACGCAGCCTCAGCTCGTGCGGCCCGGTCCGCTCCACCCTGAGCTGGACGTAACGCGGATCCGCCGCCGCCTGCGCCGCGCCCGTCACCGCCCGGCCGTCCTCCACCGAACGCACCTCAAGACCCACGGACAGCCCGGCGACCGGCTGGTACGCGATCACCCCGATCCGCAGCGGCCCCGGCACCCGCGACGTCCCCTTGATCACCACCGTGATCTCGGCCCCGGCGATCGTCTGGGCGATCCGCAGATCCGCCCCCGCCGTGACGTTGTGCGCCACGGCGGGAACAGCCAGCGCCACCACCAGAACAGCGGCCAGGCACAGAGCTCGAACGATCATGCCCGCTCGGCGGCGGCCTCGCCGGGCCGGACCGGCTGGGCGGTGACCGCGTTGGGCAGGAACAACGCCCCGAGCGCGAGCCCGATGAGACCGGCGATGATCGGCGCCCCGGTCCACAACTCCGGCACCGCGGGCAGCCCACCCCCCGCGGCCGAGGAGATGCCGAGGTAGAGCGTCCAGGTGGCGAACGCCGACAGCCCGGCGAAGGCCCAGTAGGCGCCGCGCCGCTGAGCCGACGGGCGCAACCAGCGGATCAGCAGGTCGCTCACCAGCCCGGCGGCCACGAACGACAGCAGCACGGGCACGTTCTCGAACTCCGTCTGCGCTCCCGGCATGAGCACGGCGATCGCGTACATGACGGTCACCGAGCCGAACGGCAGCATCCAGCGGCGCACCAGCAGCAGCACGGGGCTGAGCACGACGACGTTGGTGACGACCATCGCCAGGGCGAGCCGGTCCGCGCCCGGGTCGTCCACCGAGGAGAACGCCTCGACGATGCGGGCCGCCCGGTACTGCATGGCGTCGCCGTACGACAGGAACAGCGACACCAGCGTGGTGGCGAACGCGAGCCCGATCAGGGCGGGCAGCAGCCGGCCGAGCGTCGGCTGGGGGCCGACGTCGGGGGCGTTCCACGCGGAGCGGAGCGGGGTGGTGATGATGAGGAGCATCGTCACCACGAGCCCGAGATGTGAGGGGCTGAAAAGAATGTCGAGGTTCGTCTCGATGCCCAGAATGGTGTGCCACATCATGTCCGCGAACCCGAACGCGGCGAACGCGGGCACGGCCACCAGCCCGGCGAGATAACCCGTCGGCACCGCCGCCAGCCCCTGCCTCCCCGCGCGTACGTTCCGCCAAACCTGCCAGAGGATCCAGCCGGAGACCACGGCGAACCCGGAGTAGAACACCGCATGCCACGGGGTGAAGAACGTCTCCAACTCCGCCAGATTGGTGTGCGCCCAGGCGTCGATCATCAACCCGACCCCGAACCACACCCCCAGCAGCGCTGTCACCAGGTCAGCCCTGGGGGACACCCATCCCCGGGGCTCCCCCGAATCCACCAGTAATCGCCGGATGCCGGCGTCGGCCAATGCCACGTGCTGACTCCTTTCCGTCAAGTCGAATCTATCGATATCAAGCGAAGAGAAGGAGCCCAAAAACAACTCGTTGATTTCACGGTGCGTGCTTGCGCGGATACGATTCACCGGAATACCCGGCAAAATCCCCATATGCCCGTGAGGGGATTTCGGGAATCGCCCGCCACCGGCCGACCTTGCCTCCCCGGGTTGAGAACGACGGGTTTCCTGCGCGATGCTGGTACGCCGGAAGAGTTCACTCGGGGGTCGGATGAGGTCACTGCGAATCCTGCGCTGGCTGCCGTTCGTCGTCATGCTGGGTGTCGCGCTCACCGACCTGCTGGCCGGCGAGAACCTCGTCTTCCTGCCGCTCCTCACCCTCGGCCCCGCCTTCGCCTCGGTGTCGGGCGGCGTGCGGCGCACCGCGGCCGTCGGGGCGGTGGCGCTGGCCGTGTGCGTGCCGATGGCCGTCTACAACGACCTGCTGTTCACGTTCGAGAACAACCTCACGGTCGTCGGCATCATGGGGGTGACGGCGGCGAGCATGCTGGCCAGCCGCCTGCGCCTGCAACGCGAGCGCGAGCTGGCCAGCGTCCGCCAGGTCGCGGAGGCCGCCCAGCGCGTCCTGCTCCGCCCCGTGCCCCGGCGGGCGGGCGACCTGCAGGTGGCGCTCTCCTACACCTCGGCGGCGGCCGAGGCCCAGATCGGCGGCGACCTGTACGAGATCGTCACGACCCCGCACGGGGTGCGGCTGCTGATCGGGGACGTGCAGGGCAAGGGGCTGGCGGCGGTCGAGACGGCGGCCTGGGTGCTGGGGGCCTTCAGGGAGGCGGCCTACGACGAGGCCGGCCTGCCCGACATCGGCGAACGGCTGGAGGCCAGCCTGGCCCGGCACCTGGGCGGGGAGCAGTTCGTCACCGCGATCATCGCCGAGATCCACGAGACGGAGATGACGCTGGTGAACTTCGGGCATCCGGCTCCCCTGCTCCTCCTGGGCGACGGCACCCTGCACACCGCCGACCCGCCCGACCCCGGCCTGCCCCTGGGTCTGGGCGTGCTGGAGCCGGCGGCGGTCAAGGCGCATCGGGTGCCGTTCGGGAGCGGGGATCGGATCCTGCTGTTCACCGACGGGGTCATCGAGGCGCGGAACAAGGACGGGGAGTTCTATCCGCTGGAGGAGCGCGTCCGGTTGTTGCGGCGCGACGATCCGCAGGCGGGGCTGGACGCGTTGCGGGCGGACCTGGTGCAGCACGCGGGCGGGCCGTTGCTGGACGACGCCGCGATGTTGCTGCTGCATCGGCCGGCCGACTGAGGCTCGGCCGTGGCCTAGGGATGCGTCCGCTGAGCCTCGGCCACGATCGCGTCGATCAGGCCGGTGTCGTTCGCCAGTGCGGGGTCGAGGGCGGCCAGGGCCGTGCGGGCGGCGTCCCGCAGAGGTCCATCGGCGGCCGGGGCCGCGGCGTCCCGTACGGGACCGGCCTCGCGCAGGTGCAGCAGCCAGGCGGCGAGCACCCGGACCGCCCCGGCGGGGAGCGCGCCTCGCGCCCGCTCGGCTCGCAGCACCGGCAGGATCCGTACGGGCAGCTTCCGCGAGCCGTCCTCGGCGATCTTGGCCAGGGTGTGCCGGATCCTGGGGTTGGCGAAGCGGTCCAGCAGGGCGTCCTGGTAGGCGGCCAGCTCCGGCTCGGGGAAGGCCAGGTGGCGGGCGGCCTCCGCCCACCAGTGCGCCAGCCACCCCCGGCAGGCCGGATCGGCGACGGCCTCGGCGACCGTGGTGTGGCCGCGCAGCGACCCGGCGTAGGCCAGCAGCGAGTGGCCGCCGTTCAGCAGCCACAGCTTGCGTTCCTCGTACGGGGCCGCGTCGGTGACGAAGCGGGCGCCGGCGTCCTCCCAGCGCGGCCGGCCCGCCGGGAAGTCCCCGCACAGCACCCATTCGGAGAACGGCTCGGTGACGACCGGGGCGGCGTCGGCGCGGCCGGTGACGCGGGCCACCAGGCCGGTGTCCTCCGGGGCCGGGTACGGGGTGATCCGGTCGACCATGGTGGTGACGTAGGCGGCGTCCGCGAGCCGCAGCCCCGCCGCCTGTGCCAGCTCGTCGACCATGCGCCGGGTCAGCTCGCCGTTGCCCGGCAGGTTGTCGCAGGACACGATCGCCACCGGCCCTCCCCCGGCCCGCCGTCGCGCCGCCAGCCCGGCCGCCAGGCGCCCCGCCACGGTCCCGAGCGCGGGGCCGGGGTTGGGGCCCGGCCCGCCGGTGGTCGATTCGCCCGCGTCCTGCCCTTCCTCGGAGTGGTGGCGCGCGTAGCCTGCCTCGGTGACGGTCAGCGTGACCACGGCCAGCTCGGGGCGCCGCCAGTACGCCAGCCACTCCTCGCGCTCGCCCCCGCCGTGCACCGCCGTGACCGAGCTGACCACCTCGAAGGCGTCCCCGCCCGCGCCCCGCGTGACCAGCGTGTAGATCCCGTCCTGGGCGGCCAGCCGCGCCGCGAGATCCGTGCTGCGCCCGGTGAAGGCGGCGATGCCCCACCGGGAGGCGTCGGGGGCGTGTTCGGTGTACCAGGCCTGGTGCGCGCGGAAGAAGCCGCCGAGCCCCAGGTGCAGCATGCGGACGGGCGCGGCGGGCCGGCCGTCGGCGGCTCGGGTCAGAGGTGGTGTCACGGTTTCGAAGGCCTCCGTGGCAAGAGCATAAGGCCGCCGTCTCACGAGTCCACCGGCACCAGCGGCACCGTCGTCGACTCCCGGACCACCAGGTGGCAGGGCCGGGCGTGCCGTCCCGGAGACGGCGTGCCGTTGATGGCGGCCAGCAACATCTCGGCGGCCGCCCTGCCGAGCCCTTCGAGGTTCATGTCCACGCTGGTCAGCGGCGGCTGGCAGGCCTCCGCCATCACGTCCCAGTTGTCGTACCCGATCAGCGCCACCTCCTCCGGCACCCGCCGCCCCACCGCCCGCAGCGCGTCCGCGACGCCGCGCGCGATCTGGTCGCTGCCGCAGAAGACGGCGTCGAACGAGGTCCCGCCCGTCAGCAGCATCCCCACGGCCTGCCGCCCCCAGGCCTCGCTCCACGCCCCGAACAGCGGCGGCCCCGCCAGGGAGAGCCCCGCCTCGGTGAGCCGTTCGACGGCGGCGGCCGAGCGCACGCGGGCCGAGTGGTGGTGCTCGGGCCCGGTCACGTGCGCCATCCTGGTGCGGCCGATGGCCAGCAGGTGCTCCACCGCCTTGCGCGCCCCGCCCTCCTCGTCGGGCACCACCGAGCAGTCGGCGGGGTCCGTCGAGCTGATGAAGGCGTAGACGACGGGGACGGGCAACCTGGGCGCGATCGGCGCGCGGGCCTCCGTGCGCCGGCCCGTCACGATGATGCCGTCCACGCGCCTGCTGAGCAGCGTCTTGACGTGGTACTGCTCCCGGATCGGGTCGTCGCGGCCGTCGCACAGGAACACCGACATCTGCCCTGCCCCGAGCGCGTCCTCCGCGCCCATCAGCACGGGGATGCTGAACCTGCCGATCGTGTCCGTGGTGATCATGCCCACGGTGTACGTGCGCCCGGAGTGCAGGCTCCGCGCTCCCGCGTTCA
This sequence comes from Nonomuraea sp. GTA35, assembly GCF_041950525.1. Classification (NCBI taxonomy): domain Bacteria; kingdom Bacillati; phylum Actinomycetota; class Actinomycetes; order Streptosporangiales; family Streptosporangiaceae; genus Nonomuraea; species Nonomuraea sp. GTA35. The sequence continues at coordinate 493,567 of NZ_JBGNUV010000002.1, forward strand.
CCTCGAAGTTGAGCTGCCTGGCCGCCTCCCTGACCCGGGTCCGGGTCTCCTCCCGCAGGGACCCGCGCCCGTTGAGCGCCTTGGAGGCCGTGCCCACCGACACCCCGGCGAGCGCCGCCACGTCGGCGATCGTGGCGTGACGCTCCAATTTCCCCATACTTTTCTCCGCTTTCCGAACATCTTGCCCGTAGCAACTCTACCCTCCGTTGACTCCGGCAATATGGCGTTGCCGCTTGAGGCAAACGATTTCCCAAGTTTCCGAGAGAGTGCTGGATGACTTCGCCGAAACCCTCAGGCAACCCCGTGGCCACCCGCGTCGCCGGCCCGGCGGCCCCAGGCCCCGGCGCGGTCACCACACTGCACCCGCTCGGCCTGGACCAGGTGCGGCTCGACGGCGGCGGGCGAGATGTAGCGGGTGCCGATGCCGGCCGCCGCGGCCTGCTGGGCGATGGGCTGGAAGAAGGCGAGCGCGTCCACCCGGCCGGCCCGGCCGAGCACCACGACGCGGTCGCCGAGCAGCAACGCCTCCTCGAGGTCGTGGGTCACGAACACCACGGTCTGCCCGCTGTCCTCCCACAGCCGCAGCAGCTCGGCCTGCAGCTCGGCGCGGAGCTGGGCGTCGAGCGCGCCGAACGGCTCGTCCATGAGCAGCGTCCCGGGGTCGCCCGCCGGCATCCTGGGCAGGCTGACCCGCCGGCGCATTCCGCCGGACAGCTCCCGCGGGTAGTGCCGCTCGAAGCCCTGGCGGCGGGCGTGGTCAGGCCGGCGAGCAGGTTGAGTATGGTCGACTTGCCGCAGCCGCTGCGGCCGAGCACGGTGACGAAGCTGCCTCACGGGCCGCTCATCACGCACCGGCCAGGCGGCGGGAGTTGTCCACGGCCATGGTGCGCACGTCCTTGTCGGTGAAGCCTTCGGCCAGCAGCCGGTCGGCGAGCAGGGCCAGCCCGTCCTCCACCGGCGGGTTGAACGGCTGACCGAGGTCGCTGGAGAGCACGGAGTGCTCCGGGCCCGCCGCCGCGATGTTCGCCAGCCAGGTCTCCCAGGAGATCTTGCCGCTGTGCGGGGTGGTGAAGCAGCGCTCCAGCAGGGCGCCCTTGGCCGCCAGGGCCCGCTGCCTGTCGACGGCGATCCGCTGGGAGGTGAACTCGGGATGGGTGATCACGATGCGCCGCACGCCCTCCGCCACGGCCGCGTCCACGACGGCGTCGATCTCGTCCGCACCGAGGTGTCCGGTGGCGAGCGTCAGGTCGTGCTCGGCGATCAGGCGCAGCACCTGGCGGGTACGGTCGAGCACGCCGCCGCCGGGCGCCACGACCGCCACCGGGTCGGCGGCCATGCCCGCCTCGCGCAGCTCGTCCTGCAGGCGGGCCCACATCGGCGGCGTCGCCCCTTCGGGGTCGGCGGCGGTGCAGGCCCGCTGGTTCGCGCTGTCCACGGTCGGCAGCCAGACGACCTGCGCGCCGCCGCGGGCGGCGATCTCGACGGCGACGGGGTTCATGCCGCCGACGGAGGCGTTGAGCGTGATGGCGCCTACCGCGCCGAAGCCGGGAACCGCGGCACGGACCACGGCGGCCCGCTCGGCGGTGGGGACGTAGTGGGACTTGAGCACGAAGCCGGCGAGCCCGACCTCGACGAAGCGCGCCGCGAGCGTCAGGTCGTCGATCCGCCTGCGCATCACGTCGGGCGCCACGTGGATGTGGATGTCGTAGGCGCCCGCGACCAGCTCACGGGCTCGCGCGGAGGGCTTGGGGTGATCGGGCATGCCTGTCTCCGATGGTCGCCATACTGCCGAAACAGATTGTCAACAATCGTGCACCACACGGACGCCCAGCTGCGCGGGGGGCGCGCCTGGCACCGCACCCCCGGTGACGACGGCGCTCAACACCCAGACCCGGCGGACAGCCCATGGACGGGGGCCGCCGTACCCGCTTCAGCGGATGGCCGAGCGCGCCGGAGGGGGCACGTCGTGCCGATGGACAGATCCAACGCGATCACCAGGCGGGGCGGCGCGAGAGCCACCCCGGCGACGCCGGCGCGCACAGCCACGGTAGATCACGTAGAGTACGCGACTGTCACGGTTAGTTATCGCTCATGGAGGCGCTCGTGAGACTCATCAGCCGGATGACCATAGCCCTGGTCGGTGGCGCACTGCTGGCTGCCTGCCTCACCGCACCCGCCTTGGCGTCCACCTCTACCTCGGCGCAGTCGGAAGACTTCCTCGGTTCCCTGGTGAGCCAGGTGGCCAAGATCACCGGTTCGCTCATGAGCGGAGGCGCAATGAACACGATCCTTCCCAACGGCGTACTCGGTTAGGAGCGAGACCCGACTGCGGCTACGCCGGCCGGCCTCTGGTCGCCGCCCCGCGGCCGCAGCGGCGCGCCCGCCAGCCGCGAGGGACCACGAAGGGTGCCGTGTCGCGAGGATGGTTCTGCGGACACGCTGCCCCTCCGACGTGCGGAGTTCTCAGCGAACAGGCAGGCCGGTCACCGCGCGGCCGATGATCAACCGCTGGATCTCGCTCGTCCCCTCGAAGATCGTGTAGATCTTGGCATCCCGGTGGAAGCGCTCCACCGGGTGCTCCCTGGTGTATCCCGCGCCGCCCAGGATCTGGATCGCCTGCTCCGACACCCAGACCGCCGTCTCCCCCGCCACCAGCTTCGACATCGAGCCCTCCGCCTGCTCGAACTGCCTGCCGTTGCGGGCCATCCACGCGGCTCGCCAGGTCAGCAGCCGGGCCACGTCCACCCGCGTGGCCATCTCGGCGAGCAGGAAGGCGATGGCCTGGTTCTCGCCGATCCGGCGGCCGAACTGCTCGCGCTCGCGGGCGTAGTCCCGGGCGTACTCGAAGGCCGCGCGGGCGATGCCCACCGCCATCGCGGCCACCGACGGGCGGGTGGTCTCGAACGTGCGCATCGCCGCCTGCTCGCCGGCCCGCTCGCCCCTGCGTACGCGCGCCAGCCGGGCCTCCAGCTTCTCCTTGCCCCCGAGCAGGCAGGAGCCGGGCACCCGCACGTCCTCCAGCACCACCTCGGCCGTGTGCGAGGCGCGGATGCCGTGCTTGCGGAACTTCTGGCCCATCGACAGTCCCGGCGTCCCCGGTGGGATCACGAACGACGCCTGGCCCCTGGTGCCCAGCGACGGGTCGACCGAGGCGACGACGACGTGCACGTTCGCGATGCCGCCGTTCGTGGCCCAGGTCTTGACGCCGTTGAGCACCCAGTCGTCGCCGTCGGGGACGGCGCGGGTGCGGATGGCGCCGACGTCGGAGCCGGCGTCCGGCTCGGACGCGCAGAAGGCGCCCAGCTTGACGTCGCTCTCCGTGCCGAACATCTGCGGCAGCCACTCCCCCATCTGCTCGGGGGTGCCGTTGGCGGCCAGCGCCGCGGCGGCCAGGCCGGTGCCGGTGATCGACAGCCCGATGCCCGCGTCGCCCCAGAAGATCTCCTCGAACGCCACCGGCAGCGCCAGCCCGCTCTCCTCGAACCACTGGGTGGCGAAGAAGTCGAGGGAGTACAGGCCGGCCTTGGCCGCCTCCTGGATGACCGGCCAGGGGGTTTCCTCGCGTTCGTCCCATTCGGCGCCCGCGGGGCGGATCACGTCGCGGGCGAACGCGTGCACCCAGTCGCGCACCTCGACCACGTCGCCGCTCGGCTCCGGGCAGAACCCCGCCATGTCTCCCCCTCAAGTTACCGGTGGTAACACCTTACCGGCCGGTAGCGCGCCACCGGAATGCCCATCCGCCTGCGAACCGCCGGCATCGTTCCGGCCCGGCGGCTCACCTCGTACGGGCCGGGCCCGGCGCGCCGGCCGGCAGCGGCTGCTCCGCCGCTCCGGCAGGCCGCTTTCCGGCCGTCCAGGTGGAGGCCAGGACGAACAGGGCGGCCAGCGCCATGCCGATCGCGAGGCCGTACATGAGCGGGGTGAAACCGCCGAACGCGGCGGCCACCTGCGGGCCGACGCTGCCGCCGACCGCCAGCGCGGTGGAGAACAGCGCCAGCGCCGTGCCGCGGGCCCGGCCCGCCTCTGCCGAGATCGACTCGTTCATGCTGGGCAGGCCGCCGGTGATGGCGGCGACGTACAGGGCGAGCAGGAGCACCAGGACGGCGGTGCCGGTGAGGCCGATGACGGCGAGCGCGAGCGCGGCGGCCCCCAGGAACACGACCGCCCTGGTCGTCATGCGGATCCTGGCCAGCCACGGCATGAGGAGCGGCATCAGGACGATCGACGGCAGCCCCGCCGCACGCAGCGCGAGCAGCTCGGCGGGCGAGCTGCCGCCGTAGATCTGCAGGCCGGTGTAGACCGCCACGAAGCCGACCATCAGCATGACCGTGGCCAGGTAGCGCAGGCTCAGCACCCGGTGGAACAGCAGGCCGGGCAGCGGCCGGTAGGCGGACAGCAGGGATCCGGCGGACTGGCGCGAACGATGCCGGGCACCGGCGGCATCGGACGCCGGGTGCCGGAGCTCGCTGGTCTCGCGGGGCAGGTCGGGCAGCATGACCGCGCGCACGCCCAGCGCGGCGAGCACGAACCCGGCCGCCGAGAGCCCGAACATGCCGCGCCAGCCGATCACGTCCACCAGGAGCTGGGCGGCGACCTGCAGCAACACGGCGGAGGCGAGGAACGCGCCGGTCACCGCCGCGATGGCGACCACGCGGCGGCGCGGTTCCAGCCGCTCCCCCAGGTACGCCATCCCGGCGGGCGGGAACATCGCCACCGCCACGCCCTGCACCGCCCGCAGGCCGAACGCCACCTCCGGCGACGGGCTCAACGCGACCAGCGCCGTCGTCAGGGCGGCCAGCGGCAATCCGATCATCAGCAGCCTGCGGCGGCCGTACCGGTCAGAAAGCGGGCCGAACACCAGGAACCCGATGCCGTAGCCGATGCCGAACGCGGTCACCAGCCACGTCAGCCCGCCGGCCGAGGACCCCCAGCCGGCGGCCATGTCGTGCAAGAGGGGGATCACGACGTACAGCTGGCCGCTGACCAGGATCGCGGTCAGCGTGAAGGCCGTCAGCGTGCTCGCGAACGGGGCGGCGGCCGGGGACGGGGGCCGCAGCCGCGGGGCCGGGGAAACGGTGAGCGTCATGGGCTGGGACGCTAGCCAACCAACTGGTTGGATGTCAACTAGATGGTTGGTTTGCAACCAACCAGTTGGTGGCTAAGATGTCGCCATGACACCCAAGGTCTCGACCGCCGCCACCCGCGCCGCCCTGCTGGAGGCCGCGCGGGAGGAGTTCGCCGCGTACGGGGTGGCGGGAGCGCGCGTGGATCGCATCGCCGAGCGCGCCGGAGTCAACAAGGAGCGCATCTACGGGCACTTCGGCAGCAAGGAGAAGCTGTTCGACGCGGTCATCACGGAGGCGCTCGACGACCTGACGGCCCAGATCGCCCTGCCCGGGGCCGACCCCGTCGACTACGTGGCCAAGCTGACGGACTACTACCACTCGCATCCCGACCTGGTGCGGCTGCTGATGTGGGAGGCGCTCAACTACCGGGGCCAGGAGCTGCTGGAGGGCCAGGAGGCCAGGGTGGAGCGCTGCGGCCGCAAGACGGCCTCGCTGGCGGAGGGCCGGGGCGAGAAGGAGCCTTCGGCGCAGACGGCTCGGATGTTGTTCATGCTGACGGGGCTGGCGCTGTTCCCGTCGATGATGCCGCAGCTCGCGCGCATCATCCTGCGGGAGGCTGCCGACGACCACGAGGCCATGCGCGACCAGATCGCCGCCTTCGTCACCGCCGCCCTCAAGTAACCTCTTCGGCAGGCCGGGGCAGCGCCGGCGCGCGATGATCAGCCAGGCGCGGGAGTCGAACCACACGCCTTCGCCGATGTCATGGGCGTCCAGCGCGGCCAGCAGCCGATCGAGGGCACGAGCGGTCGCCGCGGCGTCCAGGCCGGCGACCAGCTCCTTGACCATCCGCGGATCGAGGAGGGCGTCACGGGCGCCGGCCGCGTCCGGGCCGTAGTGGATCGGCCGGCGCACTTCGGTGATCTCGACGGCGCCGAAGCCGGCAGCGGTCAGCATGCCGGTCGCGGCGGTCCGATCCGCCAGCGAGAAGGCGCCATGGTCGAGTCCGGCAGGCACCGTCCGAGGCCCGTTCGAATCTGGCGTCGCGGATTCCCGCCTGCTCGCTCAGCCGGCGGGCGCGCTCCACCACCGGGCCGGGCACGTCCACGCCGAGCGCGCTTACCGACGGCGCGGATCGGGCCGCGTCCCGCGTGTTCTGCCCGGTACCGCAGCCGATGTCGAGCACGCGATCAGCGGTCCGGACGCCGGCAGCAGCTCGCAGCCGCTCGTTGTAGCGGCCCAGTTCGGAGTCGTAGTCGAACAACTCAATCGCCTCCCGGGCTCGCCGGGCCGTCGCGCAGTACGCCGCGCACCGTGTCGAGCCGTACACCGGGATCGAATTCCGTCAGCCACCAGGTCGCGCCGGCGGCGGCGTACGGCAGCGGGTCGGCGCCGGCGGGCAGGCTGACGGCGATCTCGTACGGTCCGGCCGGGTCGGCCTGGAGCCCGGTGAGGGTGGCGACGGCCTCGGCGAGCTGGTCCGGGTGCTGAAGATTGACCGGGAAGAAGCCGTCGAGCCGGGCGGCCCGGCGGATCGGCTTGACGTTGCCGGGGAACCCGGCGGCCCACACCGGCACGCCGGGCCGCTGAACCGGCCGGGGCAGGAACGCGATGTCGCCGAGGTGTAGTGCTCGCCGCGATGACGCACCGGCTCGCCGGACCAGGCGGCGGCCATGCGACCAGCCCTCGATGGAGCAGGCGGTCGCCCGCAGTGGCGCCCGTCCGCAGATCGTGTTCCGCACCGCGGTCAACGACACCCTGTTGTCGATGGTACGAGCCGGCCTGGGATCGGCGATGCTGCCCTGGCTCGCCATCCGCGGTGCCGACGTCGCCTCCGACGACAGGCTCCGCGTGCACGAGCTCCTGCCGCCACGGGAGATCTACCTGCACTGGCGGGCCGGGCGCACCCACTCACCGCTTGCCCGCCGGGCCATCGAGATCGCCATCGAGGTCGCGGCCGGGCTCGCGCCACCGCCGCCAGAGCGGGCCGGGGCCCGCTGACGGCCGGTCAGGCGGCCACGGTGACCATCGGGGGCCGTTCGCCGATGCCGACGTCCCTGATCAGGACATCGTGCCCGTCCTGCCCGCGGCGGAACTGGGCCAGCCGCACCGACGGCTCGTGGAACGACCGGATCTTCCCCTGGCGTTCCAGCCGGGACCAGGCGGCGAGCATGATCTGCCCGGCCATCCCGCCGAGCGCCTCCGTGGACTGCGGCGCGTGCTCGCGCGACCCCAGGTCCACCTGCGCGAAGGCGTCCAGCCCCGCCAGCTCCAGCAGGTCGATCAGGAGCCCCAGCTCGACCCCGTACCCGGTCACGAAGGGCACCCGTTCCAGGGCCGAGCGCCGCCCCGCGTACTCCCCCGCCAGCGGCTGGACGAAACCCGCCAGCTCGGGCCAGTGCAGGTTGATCAGCGGCCGGGCCACGAGCTCCGTGACGCGCCCGCCGCCGTTGCCGGCCGCGTCCAGCGGCCGGTCATAGCACCCCTTGGCGTACGCCACGGTGGGGTCACCCAGCAGCGGCCCCAGCACCCCAAGTACCAAAGAAGCCCGAAAATTCCGGATATCGGCGTCGACGAACACCAGCACGTCACCCGAGGTGACCGCCAGCGACTTCCACAGCGCCTCCCCCTTGCCGTCGAGCGGCTTGAGCTGCGGCAGAATCTCGTCCTGGGCATGCACCGTGGCCCCCGCCCGAGCCGCCACCAGCGCGGTGTCGTCGGTGGAACGCGAGTCGATGACCACGAGCTCGTCCACGAGCCCGCCCAGCTCCCGCCGGATCACGCCGACGATCTCCCCGACGGTCTCCCGCTCGTCGCGAGCCGGGAGCACCACGCTGACCGTGGTCTCCCCCTTGGCGGCCATCAGGTCACGGAGCGGCCAGTCCGCTGCGGATGAAGTACGGCGCCGCAACCACCCGCGCACTTCTGGAAGCATGCGACACCTCCCCCCGAATCCCCACGTTGCGACCTCAGTACGGTGTCCTACCCTTCCCCCGCTCTCACCTGCTTCTTTGCACCCAACGCCCAGTCCTGCCCACCGATCGCCGCTCCTCACCAACCCAGCTCGTCGCAGCCCCGGTGGTCGGCCGGCTCGACCTGGAGGGTGGCGTGCGCGACGCCGTGCCGGTGGCGGAGGAGGTCGCGGGCCTGGTCCAGGACGGCGTGGTTGTCGCTGTGGTCGCCGGTGACGAGGTGGGCGGTGGCGACGTTCATGCCGGAGGTCAGGGTCCACAGGTGCAGGTCGTGCACGTCGCGTACGCCCTCGATGGCCGCCAGGTCGTTCGCCACGGCGGCGGCGTCGATGCCTTCGGGCACGTGCTGGCCCAGCACCGCGAAGACCTGCCGGCCGAGGGAGATCGCCCGCACGGCGACGAAGACGCCGATGGCCAGCGCGATGACCGTGTCCCAGAGCGCCTGCCCGGTGGCGGCGACCAGCCAGCCGGCCACGATGACGCCGACGGAGCCGGCGGTGTCGGCCACGACCTCCAGGTAGGCGCCCTTGACGTTCAGGCTCTCGCCCGCGCCGGAGCGCAGCATCAGCAGCGCGATCAGGTTGACCACCAGGCCGATGGCGCCCACGACGAGCATCGGCCCGGAGGAGACCTCGGCGGGCCCGCCGAGCCGGCCGATCGCCTCCAGCACGACGTACAGCGCGACGCCGAGCATCAGCACGACGGCCAGCAGCGACGCGAACACCTCCGCCCGGTACGAGCCGTAGCTGCGCCGGCCGGTGGTGTCGGGGCGGACGGCGATCCTCGTGGCGACCAGCGCCGCGCCCAGCGTGACCACGTCGGCGGCCATGTGCCCGGCGTCCGACAGCAGCGACAGCGAGCCCGACAGCAGCCCGAAGACCAGCTCCACCACGAAGAAGGCGCCGATCAGGACGAACGACACCGCCAGCCGCCAGCGGTGACGGCTGCCCGCGTGGCCGTGGCCGTGCCCGTGCCCGGCGCCCATCAGGCGTTCCCGTCGCGTTCGGGGTGCAGCGCCTCGGTGTGCTCGGTGTGGGCGAGCGCGAGGTCGAGCAGCATGCGTACGTGCGGATCCTCCAGCCGGTAGTAGGCCATCCGGCCGGCGCGGCGGGCGGCCACGATGCGGTGGGCGCGCAGCAGGCGCAGCGCGTGGGAGGCGGCCGACTCGCTCTGGCCGGTCACCGCCGCCAGGTCGCACACGCACAGCTCGCCGTCCAGCAGGGCCACCAGCAACCGCAACCGGTTCGGGTCGGACAGCAGTCCGAAGACGTCGGCGGTGTCGGCCAGGTCCTCGGCGAGCGGCATCCGCTCCCGCACGGCGGCGACCCTGTCGGCGTCGACCACCCGGGTGGTACAGCTGTCCATCGCCAAAACGTGGTTATGTGAAGAGGTATTCATATGTACAACGATAGAGCTTCACGATGACGGGGTGTCAAGACTCCACGCCTCTTCGCCGGACTCCCGAGGCCGTCAGGCTCCCGGCTTCGTCAGGCGTGCGAGGGCACGGTCACGAGGTGCACGCCCCGGGACTTGAAGGGCTCCAGGGCCTCAGGGGTGGCGCTCGCGTCGGTCACCAGGGTCCAGGTGTCGGGCATGCGGGCCCAGGCGTGGAAGGGCCTGCGGCCCAGCTTGGCGGCGTGCACGAGCAGGTAGACGTGCCGGGAGCGCTCCATCATCAGCTCCTTCATGCGGGTCTGCTGCAGGCTGGCCTCGCAGATGCCGTCCTCCGCCGTCACCCCGTCGGCCCCCAGGAAGACCCGGTCGAACGTCATCCGGGTCAGCGCCGCCTCCGCGAGCGGGCCGACGAAGCCCTGGCTCACCTGCCTGAGCGTGCCGCCGAGACACTCCACGTGCACGCCCGTGGCGCCCACCAGCTCCTGGAGGGCGTTGAGGCCGGTGGTGGCGATCGTGAGGTCCGCCGCGTGACGCAGCTCGTGGGCCAGGGCACCGGTGGTCGAGCCCGCGTCGAGCAGGATCGTCTCGCCGGGGCGGATCTGCGCGGCGGCCCAGGCGGCGATGGCCCGCTTGGCCTCGAACGCCTCCCCGATGCGCTGCCGCAGCGACGCCTCCGGGTGGGTGACCACGGCCATCGCGCCGCCGTACGTGCGCGCCAGCAGGCCCGCCGCCTTCAGGTGGGCCAGGTCGCGGCGGATCGTGGAGGCGGTCACCCCGAGCTGGGCCGACAGCTCCTCGACACTGGCCAGCCCGGTGGTGGTGGCCAGGCGGACGATCTCGTCACGGCGAACCTGTGCTGCGCGGCCCATCGACGGTCCCTCTCCCCTCACACGCCCTGCGCGGACGACAGCTCGGCCGCCTGGCGGAGGGCCTCGATCATGCTACCCGCGTCGGCCACGCCCTTACCCGCGATGTCGAACGCGGTGCCGTGGTCGACCGACGTCCTGATCACCGGCAGCCCGACGGTGATGTTGACGCCCGCCTCCAGGCCCAGGATCTTGACGGGGCCGTGGCCCTGGTCGTGGTACATGGCCACGATGAGGTCGTAGTCGCCGCGGCCGGCCAGGAAGAACGCCGTGTCGGCCGGGAGCGGGCCGTGCACGTCCATGCCTTCGGCGCGCAGCCGTTCGAGCGCCGGGACGACCTTCTCCTCCTCCTCGCCGTACCCGAACAGGCCGTTCTCGCCCGCGTGCGGGTTGATGCCGCACACGCCGATCCTCGGACGGTCGAGGCCGGAGCCGCGCATGGCGGCGTGCCCGCGCCGGATCGTCCGCTCGACCAGGCCGGGCTCGATGCGGGCGACCGCGTCGATGAGGCCGATGTGGGTGGTGACGTGGATGACCTTCACCTTGTGGGTGGAGAGCATCATCGACACCTCCTGCGTGCCGGTCAGGTGCGCGAGCAGCTCGGTGTGGCCGGGGTAGACGTGGCCGGCGGCGTGCAGGGCCTCCTTGTTCAGCGGCGCCGTGCAGATGGCCCGGACCTGGCCGGACATCGCCAGCTCGGCGGCCATCCGCACGTACTCGTAGGCCGCGCCGCCGGCCACCGCCGACACCTGGCCCCACGGCAGGTCGCCGGGGAGCAGGCCGGGGTCGATGACGTTGACGCGACCCGGCTCGAACACGGCCTCGGCGACGCCGTCCACGGTGACCACCTCCGGCCGTACGCCGAGGCAGCCGGCGGCCTTGCGCAGGCGTCCCGCGTCACCGATGACGACCGGGCGGCAGAAGGTGGCGGTCTCGGGGGCGAGCAGGGCGCCGACGATGACCTCCGGACCTACGCCGGAGCCGTCCCCCATGGTGAGGGCGATGAGAGGTGTGCTCATGTCAGCCTTTCGGGTGCGAGATGGGCGGCTATGCGCAGGAGGCTGTCGCGGTCGCCGAAGCTGCCCGGTCTGGTGACGACCGAGCGGCCTTGGAGCGTGTGGCAGTGGACGGCGCCGTGGTGGATCTGGCCCACGGGGGTCAGCTCGCGCACCTGGAGCGCGTCGAGGACCCGCCGGGCCGTCTCCCCGCCGGTCAGGACCAGGTCGGGGGCGGGGGTGTGGCCGGTGAGCGCGGCGCCGACGATCCCGGCGAGCGTGGCCGCGGCGGTGGGCGGGGCCTGCCCGCTGACCGTCAGCACGACGACCGCGACGGGCATGCGAAGGGCTTCGCGCAGGCGCTGCGCGAGGTGCGCGCGGCGGGCGGGCGTGGCGTCGAGGTCCGTGGCGGCGTCGAGGGCGACAGGGTGGGCGCCGTACGAGAGGAGCAGGCGCGCCTGCTCGGCCGCTGCGGGCTCGGCGGTGCCGACGACGACCAGGAGCGGACGGTTCCCGGCGCCGCGTGCGCGGGAGCCGGCCGGGACCTGGGGGCCCATGGTGCCCGCGCGAGGGCTGGACGGAGGGTGGAGGTCCAGAGTGCCCCCGCAAGGGGGGTTTGCGTCCAGGAAGCGGCCGAGGGCGGAGGCGAGGCCGCCGGCGCCGATGAAGCGGGTGCGGTGATCGGCCGCGAGGGCCGCGCCGACGATCGCGCCGAGGTCGGCGTCGGTTTCCGCGTCGCACACGGCGATCCGCCCCGCGGTCCGCGACAGCGTCCGTGCGAGGGAGTCCCGGCCGGCGCGGACCGCGGCGAGCGGCACGAGCGCGGACGGCACGCCGCCCAGGGCCTCGGTGATGCAGGCGGGTGCGGGGCGGGGCTCCACCTGCCAGGCGCGCGTTTCACGCAAGGACAGGCCGCGGATGTACGGGACGCCGCCGACGGTCACGCGGCCGGCGGCGGGCAACGCCGGCGCTAGCACGACGAGTGCGGGCGCGGTCAGGTGCGCTGCCCGCGCGGGGCCACCGGCAGGCGCGAGGGAGGCGGAGGCGTCGAGCACCGCAGCATCGCGAACAGCGACGTCGTGAGATGTGGCCGTGTGGAGGGTCGCGGCGGCGGTGGCGGCCAGGTCGCCGCGGAGCAACGAGTCGATCTTGACGAAGACGCGGCGTTCGCCCGCGTGCCGCAGCGCCTGCCGTACCAGCTCCCCCGCCTCGTCCCGGTACCGGCAGTCGAGGTCGGCCACCACCACCGGTGCCGTGAACGCGTACGGCGGCCCGGTGAGCGCGATTCGCGCAGGACGCGCGGACGACATCAGCACCGCGGCCACCTCCGCCGCCCCCGAGAGGTCGTCGGCCAGGGCGAACACGGGAGCCGATCCCACGCCCACACCCCCGTCCTACAGAATTGCGCGATACGCGCGGCAAGTATTGCACGAAACGCGCACGGTCTGCCACAGTTGTCGGCGAGTGACCCGGACGCCTCCCCGCACCCCGGGAACGCGAGAGGAGCCCTCGATGAGCGCCGAGCCCGTGCTCGGAACCATGACCTTCGGCGACACCGTGGACGCGGACACGGCGGGGCGGATGCTCGACCTCGCGCTCGACGCGGGCGTCACCGGCGTGGACACCGCCAACGGCTACGCGGGCGGCGCCGCCGAGGAGATCCTGGGCACGCTGCTGCGCGGCCGCAGGGACCGGGTCGTGCTGGCGACCAAGGCGGGCATCCCGCATCCGGACGCCGCCGGGCACGCGCCCCTGTCCCCCGCCGGGCTGCGGCTGTGCCTGGAGGGCAGCCTGCGGCGGCTCGGCACGGACCACGTGGACCTGTTCTACCTGCACCAGCCCGACCGGGCCACGCCGCTGGAGTCCACGCTGGCCGCCGTCGCCGAGCTGATGGCGGAGGGCAAGATCGGCGGCCTGGGCGTGTCCAACTACGCGGCCTGGCAGATCGCGGGGATGAGCCCGCGCCCGGTGGTCGCCCAGCAGCTCTACAACCTGCTGGCACGGCGGATCGAGGACGAGTACGCCGAGTTCGCCGTCACCTCCGGGCTGCGCACGATGGTCTACAACCCGCTCGGCGGCGGCCTGCTGACCGGCCGGCACCGCTTCGACCGGGCTCCGGAGACCGGCCGGTTCGGCGACTCGCGGCTGGCGGCGATGTACCGGCAGCGGTACTGGGACGCCGAGCTGTTCAAGGCGGTCGAGGCGCTCGGCGCGATCGCGCTGGAGGCCGGGCTCCCCCTGGCCGAGCTGTCGCTGCGCTGGCTGCTCGGCAAGCCGGTGGTGAGCGCGGTGCTGCTCGGCGCCTCCGGCCTCGGCCACCTGCGCGCGAACCTGGCCGCCCTGGCCGCCGGCCCGCTCCCCGCCGAGGTGGCCGCCGCCTGCGACGCCGTGGGCGGCGCGCTGCGCGGCCCGATGCCCGCCTACAACCGATGAAGCCCCGCAAGCGAGGAGACGAGAGCCGATGACCGCCGCCGAGTTCGCCGCCAGGATCCGCAATCGCGAGCAGTGCGTGGGCTACTGGGTGGTGCTCGACGCGCCCGTCGCCACCGAGCGCGTGGCCAGACTGGGGTACGACTACGTCGCGCTGGACGGCCAGCACGGCCTGATCGGCAACGCCGGGCTGCTGAGCAACCTCATGGCCATCGACGCGGGCGGCCGGTCGGTCGGGCTGGTCCGGGTCGAGTCGGCCGAGCCTGCGGCCATCGGCAGGGCGCTCGACTTCGGCGCGGGCGGCGTGATCGTGCCGCTGGTCGACACCCCGGAGGACGCGGCCCGCGCGGTGTCGGCCGCCCGCTACCCGGCCGGGGGGCGCCGCTCGTACGGGCCCATGCGGTCCATGCTGCGCATCGGCCCGGCGCCGGCGGAGGCCGACGAGAGCGTGCTGGTCCTGGCCATGATCGAGACGCCAGACGGGCTGGCCAACCTCGACGGCATCTGCGCGGTGCCGGGCCTGGACGGCGTGTACGTCGGCCCCTCGGACCTGTGCCTGGCCGTGGGCGGCAGGTTCCCGAACGATCCCGAGGTGGCGGACGCCTTCGAGGCCGCGCTGGAGCGGGTCCGCACGGCCGCCGCGCGGGCGGGCATCGCGGCCGGCATCCACAACCCCACCGGCGAGCAGGCGGCCCGCCGCCTGGCCGAGGGCTTCACGTTCGCCACGGTCGCCTCGGACCTCGTCCACCTGGAGCAGGCCGCCGCCGCGCACCTGAAGGCCGTCAGGGGCGAGTAGGCGAGCCTTCTTGGCGGGTCCCACGTCGACCGGTGCGGCAAAAGCTGTTGATCACGACGTGGACGGCAGGTAGCGTCCTTGCTTGGCAGCGATCAAGTGTTTGAATCGTCGCCGGAATCCACCTGTTGAGCGGGAGAAGTCGTATGAGAAATCGAACATTAGGCGGATTAGCAATCCCCCTCCTCGCCTCCCTTCTCGTGGCCGCGCCTGCCCCGGCCGGCGCCTTCGGCGTGGCCACGGAACCGCTGGCCGCCACGCAGGCAGCAGCCGTCGAGGCCGCGTCGTTCTGGCTGGGCAACGGCGGCGCCAACCTGGCGGCCGCCACCCCGTACAGCGTCCAGACCGCCGTCGACAAGATCACCACCGGCGGTGGCATCGCGCCTGGCACCAAGCCGGGCTCCGTCCCGCCGTCGCTTCCTGCCGCCGCCACGGTGAAAGCCGTCACGGGGAAGGCCGTCACGGGGAAGGCCGTCACGCCCGCCACCGCGGGCAAGGTGTTCTTCATCGGCGCCGACGGACAGCCGCACTGGTGCACGGGCACCGCCATGCAGTCGCAGTACCGCAACGTCGTGGCCACCGCGGCGCACTGCGTGTACGACACCCAGAGCAACGGCTACCCGCTGGGCAAGTGGGTCTTCGTGCCGGGCTACGCCGGCGCGGGGGCCCCGTCGGGCCTCTACGTCGGCAAGCAGCTCTTCGGCCACTACGACTTCGACGTCTACCGCGACTACGACCGCGACTACGCCTTCGTCACCGTGTGGGAGGGCGTCGTCACCTCCCCCACCGGCGAGCCGGCCAACTTCGGCAGGCTGGGTGACAACGTCGGCGGGCAGGGTCTGGCCTGGAACCAGCCGCCGGTGGACGCGACGGTCGACGTCTTCGGTTACCCGGCCGGCCCGCACCCCGACGGCCGCCGGCCGTACACGGGCGAGACCCTGGAAACCTCCAGCGGCCGCACCACCACCGCCATGGCGCCCAGCCTGAAGGGCGAGGAGTTGCTCGCCGTCGGCTCCCCGTTCACCGGTGAAGGCGCCCTCGGCTCCTCCTGGCTGCTGAGCTACGACAAGGCCGGCGGCAGCGGTTACCTGAACGGGCTGACCATCAGCGTCGCCGACACCGACGCCGACCAGCGCTACGACACGAGCCTGTCGCCGTACTTCGACGGCGAGACGCAGGCCGTCTACGCCGCCGCAGCAGCCGCGTGGAGCGGCGCGGTCCTTCCCGGATAATCGGGCCGCCGCAGGCCGTCTCAGCCATCGCCGGGATCCGGCGATGGCTTCTCCTTTTGTCGCGCACGGCACCGGATCGTTTTCCCGGCGAAAATCCGCGTGGCTCGATTCAGCCTTTCATCCCGTCTTCCGTGAATGCTAAATTGGAAGGGCTCTTGAAGGCAGCCCCAAGGCGTCGATCAATGGCGCGCTAGAAAGGTGCGTGACATGACGTCGGCGCCCATCGGCATTCCTTTGGCGTGGACTCATCGCCTGCAATTTTTCACCTTCGCCTGCTCTTTCGTCCTCGCCGTCTGCGCCATCCTCCAGGGCTGGCTGGTCATCAACGACGAGACGGTGGAGGCCTCGTTACGCCTGGTCGGCAGGACGGCGGCGGAGGCCTCGGCCGAAGCGCCGGGCTTCGTGGACCGGTTCCGCGCCGTCATCGCGTACTACGTGGCGGGAAACTCGCTGGGCATGCTGGCGCTCCGCGGCGCGGCGTGGACATTCTGGGCCACGCTGCTGATCAATCTCACCCAGATCACCGGCCCGCTGGGGCTGATCCCGGCCCAGGTATATCGGGCGGCATTTCAGGCCTACGGGCCGATCGGATTGTTGCCCACGGTCGTCCTCAGCGGCGGAGCGCTCGTGCTGAGTGTCACGCTCATCTCCCGCATCATTCCCTGCAGGGAAATATGGGCCGATCTCAAAGCCGCCGCCAGGACGAATAGATAAATCGCATTTCCCGGGAAGGATCTCACGGCGCCAGCGGCTGTGCCGGCTGGTCGCCGCCGCTCGCCGCCGTCGTGAGAGCCTGCGAGCCGGGGCCCTTCCGGGCCGGGACGGCCGGGACGAGCCACGCCGCGACCGCCGCCACCGCCAGGATCGCGGCCCCCACCCACAGCGCCGGGCGCAGGCCGGAGACGAAGAGCGCCGGCGTGCCGTAACCGCCGCCGGCCGCGAACACGCCGGCCAGGACGGCCACGCCCAGCACGATCCCGATCTGCCGCATCGCGTTGTTCACGCCGGCGGCCAGCCCCTCCTCCGCGGGCGCGACGAAGTCGAGCGGCTGGCGGGCCGCGACCGCGTAGAACAGGCCCATGCCGGCCCCCGCCACGACCATCCCGGGCCACAGCAGCGCGTACGGCACCGCCGGCGCCACCACGACGGCGAAGCAGGCCAGCGCCGCCCCCTGCAGGACCGCGCTGGCCACCATCAGCCGCCTGACCCCGAGCCGCTCGCCGAACACGCCGGCGAGCGGGGCGACCACGGCGGGCAGCAGCGTCCACGGCAACGTCCGCACGCCCGCGTCGAGCGGCCCGTAGGCCAGCACGAGCTGCAGGAACTGGGTCAGCAGGAACACCGCGCCCAGCATGCCGCCCTGCACCAGCGTGGAGACGACGTTGGACAGCGTGAACCCGCGGCTGCGGAACAGGCGGGGCGGCAGGACGGGCTCGGGGGCCACGCGCTCCCACCACGCGAACGCCACCAGGACGGCCACCCCGGCCACGATCGGCGGCAGCACCTGGACGTGCGACCAGCCGAGCGTGACGCTGCGGATCAGCCCGAACACCACCCCGAACAGCCCCGCCATCATCAGCAGGATGCCGCGCACGTCGAGGCGCCGCTGCACCCGGCCGCCCTCGGCGAGCAGCAGCGCGGCCAGCGGCACGAGGACCAGCCCCACCGGCACGTTGATCCAGAACACGGCCTGCCACGACCCGTACTGGACCACGGCGCCGCCGATCCAGGGCCCGAGCGCGATGCCGAGCCCCACCATGCCTCCGAGGCCGGCGATCGCGGCGCCGCGCCGTTCCGGCGGGGTGGCGCTCACCAGGAGCGTCAGCGCCAGCGGGATGATCATCGCGGTGCCCAGCCCCTGGATCGCCCGGGCGAGCACGAGCAGGCCGATGGAGCCGGCCAGCGCGGCCGCCGCGGACGACCCGGTGAACAGCACGAGGCCCAGGACGAACACGCGTTTCCTGCCGAACC
This sequence comes from Nonomuraea sp. GTA35, assembly GCF_041950525.1. Classification (NCBI taxonomy): domain Bacteria; kingdom Bacillati; phylum Actinomycetota; class Actinomycetes; order Streptosporangiales; family Streptosporangiaceae; genus Nonomuraea; species Nonomuraea sp. GTA35. The sequence goes on from NZ_JBGNUV010000002.1 coordinate 511,284, forward strand.
TGTCACCCAGCGCGGCGGCGGTCAGCAGGAAGACGGCGTAGCAGAGCGTGAAGACGTTGACCGTCCACTCCATGCTCTCCAGCGATGCACCGAACTGCTCCCGGATCGTGGGCAGGGCCGTGGTGACGACGAGAGTGTCGAGCGCCGCCATGAAGCTGGCGGCCCCCGCGATCAGGAACGTGCGCCGTTGCATCGCGGCCTCCCTGAGTATGGATAGCTAAGCTTACCACTATCTATAGACTCGCGGCAGACCAGGGATAGGTCGCGGATTCGCCGAGCGCCTTGTACTTGTTGACCGCGTCGATCCGCGACACGGCGCCCAGCTTGTGGAAGATGTTGCGCAGATGCCGCTTGACGGTGCCCTCCGTCACCGACAGGTGCGTGGCGATCTGGCGGTTGCTCATGGCGGCCGCCACGAGCGCGATGACCTCCTTCTCCCGCCTGGACAGCGGGCCCGCGTGGTCGGCGTCCAGGTTCGCGATCGTGCCGTGCGGAACCGTCAGCGTCACCTGCTCGCCGGCCCCCGCCACGCTCCGCAGTGATGCCACCAGATCCCGCCGTGTGATGCCCTTGTGCAGGTAGCAGCGGACCCCCGCCCTGATCATCTCCTGCACGATCCGGGCGTCGTCGTACATGCTCAGCACCGCCACGACCGAGCGCGGCGAGGCCTCCCGCAGCCGTCGCACGACCCCGCCCGGGCTGCCGTGCGGCTTGTCGATGTCGATCAGTACGATGTCCGGTCTGGTCCTGGCGATCAGCGCGACGGACGACTCCAGGTCCGCCGAGTCCGCCAGCACGCAGAAGTCGTCCTCCGCCAGCAGCACCTCTCCCAGGACCTCACGCAGCAGCGTGTGCTCGTCCACGATCACGATCCTGATGCCCGCCGGCCTGGGGAACCCCCCGTTCCATCCATGCGCTAACGATGGAGATTTCGTTCCCATTGCCCGTTCAGCCCACCGTTCCACAATTGGCAATTTGACTCAACGCGCCAGCTTCACAATGGAAGAATAGCCAAATCGCCGCCGGTGAAGCAATACTCCGAATGTCATTCCAATATGAAGATTGTCGATATCTATATGTCCTCGGTGTTTCCAATCACGAAAGAGCTCGTCCACCTGTGCACCAGGTGGACGAGCTCAATTCAGGTCTAGTTCCGGACAGCCGAATCGGGGACATTGACCGGGGCCGCCACGGGGACGACGCTCTGTTCGGGCTCGGGCATTCCGTGCCGCTCCCACCACCGGGCCAGCGGCCGCGGCGACCACCACGCCCAGCGGCCGAGCAGCTTCATGGACGCCGGGACGAGCAGCCCGCGCACGACGGTGGCGTCGACGACGAGCGCCACCACCACGCCGACGCCGATCATCTTCAGCACGGTGACGTTCGTGATGACGAACGCGCCCACCACCACGCCCAGCAGCAGCGCGGCGGCCGTCACGATGCGCGCGGTGTGCTGCACGCCGACCGCCACGGACTCCACCGGGTCGCGCGAGACCAGGTAGTGCTCGCGGATCCTGGCCAGCATGAAGACCTCGTAGTCCATGGCCAGGCCGAACGCGATCGCCGCGATCATGACGGGCATGTTGGCGTCGATGAACCCGGGCGCGGTGAACCCGAGCAGCCCCGACAGGAACCCGTCCTGGAAGATCAGCACCATCGCGCCGAACGCGGCCGACAGCGACAGCAGGTTCATCAGCACGGTCTTGATGGGCAGCGTGACCGACCCGAACGCCAGGAACAGCACCACGAACGTGACCACGGAGGTGATGAGCAGCATCCACGGCAGCCCGTTCGCGATCATGGTCAGCATGTCGACGATCGCCGCCGGCCGGTTGGCGAACAGCGCGGTGGCGCCCGGCGGCGGCGGCTCGGCCCGCAGCTTCGTCACCACGTCCCTGATCTCCTGCCCGTAGGGCGACAGGGAGTAGCCCAGGGTGATGCGGGCCAGGTCGCCCTCGGTGCCCGTCACCTCCGCGCGGTCGACGCCCTCGATCCGGTCGAGCCGCTGGGCGAACGCGTCGAGCTGGGCCGTGGCCTCCGGCGTGTCCGCCGGGCCGGGCATGCGGACGACCGTGCTGATCACCTTGGTCGGGTCGTACGGGAACTCCTCCGCGAGCTGCCTGGTCACCACGACGCTGTCGGTGTCGGCGGGCAGCGCCCACTCGGCCGGGCGAGTCCAGACCGCGCCCAGCAGCGGAATGCCGAGCGCGCCCAGCGCGAGGGTGATGCCCAGCACGACGGTGACCGGGCGCCGCATGACGCCGTGCGCCGTGCGGTACCACCTCGTGCCCTCGGACTCCGGACGGCGCCGCCCGAGCAGCGGGATGCGCAGCGAGTCGATGCGGCGGCCGGCCACCCGCAGCAGCGCGGGCAGCACGGTGAGCGCGCTGATCACGGCGAACAGCACGACGCTCACCCCGGCGTAGGCCAGCGAGGTCAGGAACCGGGACGGGAAGACGATCAGGCCGCCGAGCGTGACCGCGACCGTGATGCCGGAGACCGCGACGGTGCGGCCGGCCGTGGCGGTCGCCCGTACGACGGCGTCCTCGACGTCGCGCCCGGCGGCGAGCTCTTCCCGGAACCTGTTGACGATGAGCAGCGCGTAGTCGGTCGCCAGCCCCAGCCCGAGGATCACCACCACGTTGATCGCGGCGGTGGACAGGTCGACCAGCCCGCCCACGATGCGCAGCACCACGAGCGAGCCGACCGCCACCAGGACGGCGATGGCCAGCGGCAGCGCCGCGGCGACGAGGCTGCGGAAGACCACCAGGAGCAGGATGATCAGCAGCGGGAACGACAGCAGCTCCGCCCGGGCCAGGTCGCGGTTGCTGATCGCGTTGAACTGCTGGCCCACCGCGGTCAGCCCGCCGAAGCGCTCGGTGAGGCCGGGGGCGTCGAACAGCGGCAGGATCCTGTTGTAGACGACGACCTGTTCCTCCTCGACGGCGCCGGGGAGCTGCAGGGCGAGGTAGGTCTTGTGCCGGTCCGCCGAGACGAAGTCGGCCGAGCCGGTGGAGTAGTAGCTCTCCACCCACTCGTAGGAGTCCTTGGGCAGCTTGGCGACGACCGCCTCGACCTGCTGCCTGAACTGCGGGTCGTCCACGGACATGGTCTGGCTCTCGTACATGACCACGACGTCCGCGACGTGCCGGCCGAGCGTGCCGGCGAGCAGGCTGTTGGCCTGGGAGGACTCGCCATGGGGGTTGTCGAGCCCGGCGCCGCCGCCGAGGACGCCGCCCGCCCCCGAGCCCCAGACGCCGCCCAGGACGACGAACAGGATCGCGGCCAGGAACACCCATGTTCGGCGCCTTGCTGCGAAGCGGCCGATGGTCGCAAACATCATCTCTCCCTCGACGAGGTGACTCGGATACCGATAGTAGAGCTTTCCACTATCGATGGACAAGAGGACGAGCCGCGAGCCCGCCGAGCAGGCCACCGAGCAGCACGGTCAGCACGACCGTCCCCGCCCACATCTCCGGCGACCACCGCACCCCCGCCGCCAGGTGCAGCCCCACGAGCTGTCCCGCGCACACCAGCCCGGCGTAGAGCGCGCCCGCCACGGGCAGCCGCAGCGGCGCCCCCGGCCCCCGCACGGTGTCGAGGCGCACCAGGAGCCCGTCGGCGAGCAGCGCGGCGGCCACCGCGCCCGCGGCGACGGTGAGATGGGGCTGCGGGAACTCGTTGATCACCATCAGCCTGATCGCCACCCCGAGCACCAGCGCGGTGCCGGCGAACATGGTGGCGCGCCGCCGGTGCATCATGAGCAGCGGGATCGTCACCAGCAGCGTGGTGACGAGGTAGCTGAAGACGCCCTGTACCACCAGGAACTCGTCGGGCGTGTCGATGATCCCGCCGTAGTCGCCGAGCACGGGCTCGTACGGCCGGGTCGGCGCGACCGTCATCATCGACGCGCCGTAGTTGAGCAGCACCAGCATGCCCATCACCGCGTACGTCATGGCGGCGACGCCGGCCAGCGCGCGCAGGCCGCCCTCCCCCGAGGCCCACCAGGACCGCAGCGGGCTGGTGCCCAGGATGATGCCGCCGAGCGTGGCGATGATGTGGGTCGGGCTGAAGGACGGCAGCAGGCCGATCTCGATGCCGATCGCCTGGTGCCAGATCATGTCGCCGAACCCGCCGGCGAAGAAGATCAGCGCGCCGATCGCGCCCAGCCGGTAACCCTCGGGCCAGCCGTCGCGCCACCACTGCGGGTGGCGGTCGCGCCGCACGTACGCCAGCCGGAACGTCCAGGCGGCGGTCAGGCCGTAACCGAGGTAGAGGACCGCGTGGTAGGGGGTGAAGAACCCCTCCAGGGTGTCGATGACGTTCTTGTGGGCCCAGCCGTCGATGGCCAGGCCGGAGATCATGACGGCCCCGCAGAGGATGGTGACCAGGTCCTCGCGGACGCTCGCCCGCTCTTTGGTGGTGACGGCCGCGGTCGTCGTCGTCATCGCGGTCATCCTCTGCGCCGCAGGGCGGGATCGAGCAGCTCGGGCGGCCGCCAGCCGGCGTCGGCCGCGTTGATCGTCAGCCCGGGGGGCACGATCTCGTCGACGGCGTCCAGCACGTCGGGCGTCAGCCGGACGTCGAGGGCCAGCAGGTGGCTCTCCAGGTGATCCATCGTGCGCGGGCCGATGATGGCCGACGTCACCGCGGGGTGCTGCATGACGAACTGCAGCGCGAGCTGGACCAGCGACATCCCGGCCTGCTCCGCCAGCAGGGCCAGCCGCTCGGCCGCGGCGAGCTTGCGCCGGTTCTCCTCCAGCGTCATGTCGTAGCGGGCGGGCAGCAGCGCGGCGCGCCTGCTCTGCGGGAGCTCGGCGCCCTCGCGGTACCGCCCGGACAGCCAGCCGCCCGCCAGCGGGCTCCACGCCAGGACGCCCATGCCGTACTGCCGGCAGACCGGCAGGAGGTCGGCCTCGACGGCACGGGCCAGGATCGAGTACGGGGGCTGCTCGCTGGCGAACCGCTCGCGGTGCCGCCGCTCGGCGACCCAGTGGGACTCGACGACCCGGTGGGCGGGGAAGGTGGAGCAGCCGATGTAGCGCACCTTGCCGGCGCGTACGAGGTCGGTCAGGGCACCGAGCGTCTCGTCGAGGTCGACGGACGGGTCGGGCCGGTGGATCTGGTAGAGGTCGATCCGGTCGGTACGCAGCCGGCGCAGGCTGTCCTCGACGGCCCGCATGATCCAGGCGCGGCTGTTGCCGCCGCGGTTGGGCCCCTCGCCCATCTGGCCGTGGACCTTGGTGGCCAGCACGATCTCGTCGCGCAGGCCGCTCTCGGCCAGGAACCGGCCGATCAGCTCCTCGGACTCGCCGGCGGCGTAGACGTCGGCGGTGTCGATGAAGTTCACCCCGGCGTCGACGGCCCGCTGGATCATCTTCCCGGTCTCTTCCGGGCCGTTCTCACCCCACCAGCCGAACATCATCCCGCCGAGGCAGATCGGACTTACCATCAGGCCAGTCCGACCAAGTGGTCGGTAGTCCATTACGATCAACTCCCAGGCCGGTCGAAAAATGGATACGAGAACTGTCTACTATCCTTTTCGATGGGTTGGCAAGGGCCAGCTCGTGGGTACGAGTTGGGTGAAAGGGGAGGAACCATGCGCATCGCGGAGCTGAGCCGCAGGGCCGACGTGCCCGTCCCGACGATCAAGTACTACCTGCGCGAAGGTCTCCTGTCCCCCGGCGAGCGCACCAGCTACAACCAGGCCCAATACACCGAGGAACACGTCCGCAGGCTCCGCCTGGTGCGGGCGCTGCTGGAGGTCGGCGGGCTGAGCGTCGCCGCCACCCGCGACGTCCTGGAGAAGATGGACGCCCCCGGGATGAGCCTCATCGACCAGGCGGGCAAGGCCCAGTTCGCCATGACCGTCACCCCGAAGGTGGTCAAGGACGACGCCTGGCACGCGGCCGAGGAGGAGACCCAGGCGCTGATCGAGCGGCTCGGCTGGAAGGTGCGCCAGACCAACCCCGCCCGCCTGACGCTGGCCTCCGCGCTCGCCACGCTGCACCGCCTCGGCAAGACCGACCAGATGAAGCTGCTGGAGATCTACGCCAGGGCGGCCCGCGAGGTCGCCGAGGTCGAGCTGGGCCAGCTCATCCAGGACTCCGAGCCGGAGGCGATCCTCGAGACGGCCGTGGTCTGGACGGCGCTCGGCGACGTCGTCTTCAGCGCGCTGCGCAGGTTCGCCCACGAGGACGTGGCCTACGGCGACGCCGCCCTCGACTGACCCCGAGCGACACCCCCACACCGACACCCCCACACCGACACCGCCCTCGACCGACCCCAGCGACACCTGCGCCGACCACCTGCGCCGACGCCGCCCCCGATGCCTTCGATGGGTCCGGGCGGCACTACGGCGAGACCGCCGTCGGCTGGTCCAGCAGCGCGTCGAGTTCCTGCGCCGCCGCGGCGGCTCCGGTGAACTCGATCGCCTGCCAGCCCGCGGCCCTGGCGCCGGCGCAGTTCTTGGCCAGGTCGTCGACCAGCACGCACTGCGCGGCCGGCACGCCGGCGCGGGCGGCCGCCAGCTCGAAGATCTCCGGGTCCGGCTTCCGGCAGCCGACCTGCGCGGAGTTGACCACGTCGTCGAAGACGCCCTCCGGGGGCACCATGCGCCGCCAGTGCTTCTCCCACGCCGGCGGCATGTTCGACAACATCCCGACGAACAGGCCGCGCCCGCGCACCCGGTGAAGCTGGGCCAGCCACTCGACGTTGGTGCGCCTGCCGTCGAACCAGGCGTCGGCGAAGCTGATCATCGGGGCCTCGATCCCCTGGGCGTCCAGCTCGGCGGCGATCTGCCGCAGCCACTCGTCCTCCGTGACCAGCGGGGTGTCCAGCGGCAGCATGAAGTCGTCGGTGCCGTAGCGCGCGGTCACGGTCGCGACGGCGGTCAGCAACGGGCCGGGCGGCAGGCCCGTCCTCGCGCAGAAGGCCGAGAACGTCTCTCCGACGGGCGGCGTCAGCACCCCGCCGAAATCCGTCCAGACTGCTTTTATGGAAATCGTCACGCTCCTACCTTGACGCATTTCCCTCAGGCCGCCGTCAGGCCGTCATCAAACCCCGATCACGTCCGGATCAAAGGCATTCTCAGCATTTCCCGGGCTGGTTACATTGCTGCCCATGATTCCCTTTGCAGAGACACTCGGGGAGTTACTCGCTTTCCGGGCCCGGGAGAACGCCGCACAAACTGTCTACCGCTTTCTCCCGGACGGCGAGCGTGAATCCCACTCGCTCACCTTCGCCCGGCTCGATCTGGAGGTCCGCGCGCTGGCCTCCCGGCTCGCCGGACACGCGGCGCCGGGCGAGCGCGCCCTGATCCTCGCACCCGACTCGGCCGATTTCATCCGCGCGTTCCTGGCCTGCCAGTACGCGGGCGTGATCGCCGTCCCGATATATCCGCCGATGCCGTTCGACGCCCGGCGCGGAACGGCGAACCTGCGGGCCATCGCGCAGGACTGCGCACCCCGGGTGGTCCTCTTCGCGGGACCCGACGGATACGAGCGGTTCATCCGCGACAACTCCCCCGAGCTCGCGGCGCTGACGTGGATCGGGGCCGGCGAGGCCGGCGAGGACCGTACCGGCTTCCGGCCGGTGCCCGCCGACCCGGCGGGCATCTCGTTCCTCCAGTACACCTCCGGCTCCACCGCCTCGCCCAAGGGCGTCATGGTCAGCCACCGCGCGCTGCTCGCCCAGGAGCGGCTGCTGCACGAGATCGGCGGCTTCAGCCAGGACTCGATCATCGTCAGCTGGCTGCCGCTCTTCCACGACATGGGGCTGATCGGCAACGTGCTGCTCGCGCTCTACGCGGGCTGCCAGGCCGTGCTCATGCCGCCGCTGACGTTCGTGCAGCAGCCGGTCCGCTGGCTGCGGGCGATCTCCACCTACCGGGCGACGGTGTCGGGGGGGCCGAACTTCGCCTACGAGCTGTGCGTGCGGCGCGTGCCCGAGCAGGAGCGGCAGGGGCTCGACCTGAGCAGCCTGCGGGTCGCGTTCAACGGCGCCGAGCCGGTGCGGGCGAGCACCCTGGAGGCGTTCACCGCCGCGTACGCGCCGCACGGGCTCGACCCGCGCGCCCTCTACCCCTGCTACGGACTGGCCGAGGTGACGCTGATGGCCACCGGCTCCCCCGTCGGGGGCGGCCCCGTCATGCTGGACGCGCACCTCGGCGAGCTGCAGGAGGGCCGCCTGGTCACCGGCGGCGGCCACCGCATCGTCGGCTCCGGGCGCCCCGGCCCGCGGCGCCGGCTGGAGATCGTGGACCCGGAGACGTGCCTTCCGGTGCGGCCGGGCCACGTGGGCGAGATCTGGGTCGCGGGGCCCGACGTGACCGACGGCTACTGGGGCAGGCCGCAGGAGACCGCGGAGGTCTTCGGCGCCCGCCTGGCCGACACGTTCGAGGGGCCGTTCCTGCGCACCGGCGACCTGGGCGTCGTGCACGACGGCGAGCTGTTCGTCTCCGGCAGGCTGAAGGACCTGATCATCGTCGGCGGGCGCAACCACTACCCGCAGGACCTGGAGGCGACGGCCGAGACGGCGCATCCCATGGTCAGGCGCGGCTGCGTGGTCGCGTTCGGCGACGCGCCGCTGGTCGTGGTGGCCGAGGTCAAGCCCGGCACCACCGAGGAGCAGCTCGCGCAGGTCGGCCCGGCCGTGCGCACCGCCGTCGCCTCGGGGCACGGCGTCCAGGTCGACGAGGTCGTGCTGATCGCCGCCGGCACCATGCCGAAGACGTCCAGCGGCAAGCTGCAGCGGCGGGCCTGCCGCGCGGCCTACGAGAGCGGCACGCTGACGGCCGCCGCGCCCGCACCCCAGCTCGAAGGAGCGTCATGACCACGCACCAGGAGACCGTCGAGTGGCTGCTGCGGCGCACGGCCGAGCTGCTGTCGGCGCCGGCCGCCGACCTGTCGCCCGACACGCCGTTCTCCCAGCTCGGGCTCTCGTCCATGCAGGCGGTCGAGCTCGCGGGCGATCTGGAACGGTGGAGCGGCCGGTCCCTGTCGCCGACGATCGCCTACGACTACCCGACGATCGAGGCGGTGGCGGCGTACCTCACCTCGTCGGCGGAGCGGCAGCAGGCCGGACGCCCGGACGCGGCGCGCGGCGAACCCGTCGCCATCGTCGGCATCGGCTGCCGCCTGCCGGGCGCCGACGGGCCTGAGAGCTTCTGGAACGTGCTGCGCGAGGGTGTGGACGCCATCCGCGAGGTGCCCGCCGACCGGTGGGACGGCCAGGCGCTCTACGACCCCGACCCCGACCGGCCGGGCCGGATGAACACCCGGTGGGGCGGCTTCCTCGACGACGTGGAGAGCTTCGACGCCGACTTCTTCGCGATCTCCGCGCGGGAGGCCGCGCGCATGGACCCGCAGCAGCGCCTGCTGCTCGAGGTCGCCTGGGAGGCGCTGGAGGACGCGGGCGTGCCCGCGTCGAGCCTGTCGGGCGCGCGGGCCGGCGTTTTCGTCGGCGCCTCCACCTACGACCACGGCGCCTCCCTGCTCAGCTCGGGGGCCGAGCCGGAGGCCTACGACGGCACCGGCGCCGCGCTCAGCGTCATCGCCAACCGGCTGTCGTACTGCCTGAACCTGCGCGGGCCCAGCATGGTCGTCGACAGCGCCTGCTCCTCCTCGCTCGTGGCCGTGCACCTGGCCTGCCAGGCGCTGCGCGCCGGCGAGGCGGACCTCGCGCTCGCCGGCGGGGTCAACGTCATCACCAGCCCGCGGATCGCGCTCAGCTTCAGCAAGGGCAGGCTGATGGCGCCCGACGGCCGGTGCAAGCCGTTCGACCACCGGGCCAACGGTTACGTGCGCAGCGAGGGCGCGGGCGTGGTGCTGCTGCGGCCGCTGTCGGCGGCACTGGCCGCCGGTGACCGGATCTACGCGGTGATCCACGGCAGCGCCGTCAACCAGGACGGGCGCACCAACGGCCTGGCCGCGCCGAACCGGCCTGCCCAGGAGGAGGTGCTGCGCTCGGCCTACGCCGCCGCCGGCATCGACCCCGCGACGGTCGGTTACGTCGAGGCGCACGGCACCGGTACGGCGGTCGGCGACCCGATCGAGGTGGCGGCCCTGGCCACGGTCCTCGGCCCCGGCCGGCCGGAGGAGCGGCCGCTGCGGATCGGCTCCGCCAAGTCGAACGTCGGGCACCTGGAGGCGGCGGCGGGCGTGGCGGGGCTGATCAAGGCGGCGCTGTCGCTGCACCACGGGGAGCTGCCGCCGACCGTCCACTTCACCAAGCCCAACCCGCTGCTCGGCCTCGACCGCCTGCCGGTCGTCGTCCAGGACCGCGCCGAACCGTGGCCGTCGGCCCCCGGCCGGCCGCCACAGGCCGGCACGTCTCCGGCGGACCGAACCGAGCCGACGCACCGGACGGAACCTGCGGACCGAGCGGACGCGGCGGACCGAACCGAGCCGACGCACCGGACGGAACCTGCGGACCGAGCGGACGCGGCGGACCGGGCGGAGGCATGGCCGTCGGGGCATGCGACGGCCGGCGTCAGCTCGTTCGGGTTCGGCGGGACGAACTCCCACGTCGTGCTGTCGTCGGCGCCACCCCAGCCGGGCCCCGCCCGTCCTGCCCGCTCCGGCGGCGAGTCGTCGGCACCCCGGCCGGGTCCCGACCGCCCTGCCTGCTCCGGCGCCGAACTGCACCTGTTCCCGATCTCCGCCCGCTCCGAGGCGGCCCTGCGCCGCCGGGCGGCGGCGCTGGCCGCCCTGGCGCGCGGCAGGGCGGGCGACACGGCCTGGCTGGCCGAGGCGGCCGCCGCGGCGGCGCTGCGCGGCGACCACGACCGCCACCGCGCCGCCGTCGTCGCCGCCTCCCCGGAGGAACTCGCGGCCGGGATGGCCGCACTGGCGGAAGGCCGCGACGGGGCGAACGCGCGCAGGCGGCGGACCCAGCGGCCCACGCTCGTCTTCCCCGGGCAGGGCGCCCAGTGGGAGGGCATGGGCAAGCAGCTCGCCGCCGCCGTGCCCGCCTTCCGCGCGGCGATCCGCAGGTGCGACGCCGCGATCAGCCGCCGGCTGGGCGAGCCGCTGTGGGACGACGAACGCGGCCTGACCCCTCGCGGCACCGCCCACGTGCAGCCCGCGCTCTTCGCCTACCAGGTGGCGCTGGCCGAGACGTGGCGGGCGTGGGGCGTCGAGCCGGCCGCGGTGATCGGGCACAGCATGGGCGAGATCGCCGCCGCGCACGTGGCCGGCGCGCTGACGCTGGAGGACGCCGCCCGCGTCGTCTGCGAGCGCAGCAGGCTGCTCACCCGGCTCACCGGTCAGGGCGGGCTGGCGCTCGTCGAGCTGGACGCCGAGGAGGCGGACCGCGCCCTGGCGGGCCGCCGCGACCGGCTGTCGGTGGCGGCCGTCAACGGGCCGCGCGCCACGGTGCTGTCCGGCGAGCCGGCGGCGCTGGACGAGGTGATCGCCGAGCTGGAGGCGCGCGGGGTGTTCGCCCGGCGGGTCGCCGTCGACTTCGCCGCGCACAGCCCGCAGGTCGAGCCGCTGCAGGACGAGCTGTCCGCGGCGCTCGACGGGCTCGACCCGAGGCCCGCGACGACCCCGCTGTACTCGACGGTCACGGCGGAGCCCGCTGCCGGCCCCGAGCTCGGCCCCGCCTACTGGCGGCGCAACGTCCGCGAGCCCGTGCTCTTCTCGCCCGCGCTGGAGCAGCTCATCGCCGCGGGACACGAGCTGTTCGTGGAGGTGGCGCCGCACCCGGTGCTCACCCGCTCGGTGGCCGAGCTCGCCGGCCACCTCGACCGGCCCGTCGAGATCATCTCCTCGGTACGCCGCGACGAGCACGAGGCCCGCGCCCTGCTCGGCGCCCTCGGCGACCTGTACGCCGGCGGCGCCGCCGTCGCCTGGGACGCCCTGTACGCCCGCGCCGCCCACGTCCCCCTGCCGCCCCACGGGTGGGACCGGCGGCGCTTCTCCCTGCTCCGCGCCACGCCGGGCGCGGCCGCCGTACCGTCAGGTCACGGGGGCGCGCTGCTGGGTGCCCGCCTGAACGTGGGCGCCGAGCCCGGCCTGCGGCTGTGGCCGCTGTCGCTCGGCGGCGCGCCGGAGCTCGCCGACCACGTCGCCGACGGCGTGCCGCTGGTGCCGGGCGCCTACTGGCTGGCGACGGCCGCCCAGGCGGCCGCCTCGGCCCGTGACGGCGAGGCCGCCGGTCCCGGGCCCGTGCTGCTGGAGGACGTGGTCTTCGCGCACCCCTGCCCGGCCGACGGCGACCCAGGGCTCCAGCTCGCCCTGCGCCCGTCAGGACCGGGGCGGCTCTCCTTCGTCATCACCTCGGACCGCGGCGGCGGCCCGGTCGTCCACGCCCGTGGCGCCGTCACCGGGAACGCCGCCCCGCCCACGCCCCCCGCTGTTCCCCTCGACCTGCCGGGCGACGTGCCGGTGGCCGAGCTGTACGAGCGGCTGGCGGCGGCCGGACTGGACTACGGCCCGCGCTTCCGTGGCCTGACCCGGCTCCGTACCGGCAACCGGGAGGCGGTCGGGACGTTCGAGCTTCCCGGCGGGCTCGACTCCGATCGTGCGCCCCTGCACCCCGCCCTGCTCGACGCCTGCTTCCACACGGTCGCGGCGGCAGCGGGCGGCGCCCTTCCCGCCGGGGTCCTGCCCCTGCCCGCCGGGGCCGGGCGCGTGTGGTCGCGCGGCGGCGATGCCGTGCGGCGGGGCACGGCTCACGCCGTCATCCGCCGGCTCGCCCCGGACGAGCTGGTCGCCGACGTCACCGTACGGTCGGAGCCCGGCCCAGCGCCAGGCGCGGCAGCCGGCACGGCGGCGGGCGAGACGGCAGGCACGGCTATGGGCCAGGCGGGCACGGCTGCGGGCGAGGTGATCTGGGCGGTTTCCGGTCTGCGCATCCGCCTGATCCGGCGCCGCCCCGCCGAGGACGGCCGCCTCTACACGCTGCGCTGGCAGCCGCTGACCCCCGGCCCCGCCGTCACGACCGGGGGCGGCTGGCTGGTGCTCGCCGACCCGGCCCCCGCGAGCGGCCCCGCCTCGGTGGGCGAACGCCTGGCGGAACGGCTGGCCGCGGCGGGCGAGCCGTACCTCCTCGCCGGCGGGGACCGGCCGCTCGACGAGCTGCTCGACGAGGCCGTCACCCGGTACGGCGGCCTGCGCGGCGTCCTGGACACCCGCGCCACGACCGGCACCGGCCTGCGCGCCGCCCCGAACGACCGCACGGACAACGCCGGAACACCGGCACACGAGCACGCACCGCAGACCGGCAGCGCACCGCAGACCGGCAACGCGCCACCGACCACCAGCGCACCGCAAACCAGCGGCGCACCGCACACCAACGGCGCGCCACAGACCGGCGACGCACCTCAGGCCAACGGCGCGCCGCAAGCGCACGTGCGGGCACCGCACGAGCACGTGGGCACGGCCCCACCGCCCCAGCCCGCTGCCGAGGCGGGCGTGGGGGCGCTGCACGACCGCGCGTCCGAGGCGCTCCGGCTGGCGCGGGACCTGCTCCGCCGGACGTGGCTGGGCCGGCCGCCGCGCCTGTGGCTGCTGACGGCGGGCCCGGCGGGGTCCGTCGTGTGGGGCCTCGGCAGGGTGATCGCCAACGAGCATCCCGAGCTGGCCGCCGCGGTGGCGGACCTGCCCGGCTCGCCCACGCGGGCCGACCTCGACGCCCTGGTGGCGGCGCTGCGGGCACAGGACACCCCGGGACAGGTGCGGGTGCGCGACGGCGGCCTGCTGGAGCCGAAGCTCGTGCCGGCCCCGGCGGGGTCCGGCGACCCGGCGCCCATCAGGCCCGGCCGCCCGTACCTGATCACCGGCGGGCTCGGCGCGCTCGGCCTGCACGTCGCGCGCCGGCTGGTGGACAAGGGTGCGCGCAGGCTCGTCCTGACCGGCCGCACCGCCCCCGGGCCGCAGGCGCGGGCCGTGCTGGACGAGCTGCGGGAGGCGGGCGCCGAGATCAGGGTCGAGCTCGCCGACCTCGCCGACGCCGGGCAGCTCGCCAGGACGCTCCCCGCGGACCTCGCCGGGGTGTTCCACCTGGCGGGCGTCCTGGAGGACGCGCTGATCGCCACGCTCGACGACGGCCTCCTGCACCGCGCGCTGGAGGGCAAGGCGGCGGGCGCGTGGAACCTGCACACGCTGACGGCGGACCTGCCGGTGGAGCACTTCGTCCTGTTCTCGTCGCTGGCCGGCCTGTTCGGCTCGCCGGGTCAGGGCGCGTACGCGGCGGCGAACACGTTCCTCGACGGCCTGGCCGAACATCGCGCCGCCCTCGGCCTGCCCGCGCAGAGCATCGACTGGGGCACCTGGTCGGGCACCGGCCTGGCGGTGGCGGCCGGCGGCGTCGAGCGGCTGGCGGCGCGCGGCCTGCCGCCGCTGTCCCCCGAGGCCGCGCTGGACCTGCTGGAGGAAGCTCTCGGCAGCGGCCGGCGGCACCTGGTGGCGGCGGCGTTCGACTGGCCGGCGTTCGGCAGGGCCGGTCTGAGCCCGGACCTGGCGCGCATGCTGGAGGGGCAGGTGAGCGCCGACCGGCCGGTCGCGGGCGCGGAGCGCGGCGCCATCAGGAGGGCCGCGCTGGCCGCCACCGGCGCCGCCGGGCGTCTGGACGTCCTGCGCCGCTTCCTGCTGGAGCAGGTGGGCGCCGTCCTCGGCCGGGCCCCCGACAGCGTGGACACCTCCGCCCCGCTGCAGGAGCTCGGCTTCGACTCGCTGATGGCCATGGAGCTGCGCACCCGCCTGGAGACCGGGCTGGACCTGCGGCTGTCGGCCACCGTCGTCTACACCTTCCCGACCGTGGAGGCCCTGGCCGACGGCCTGGCCCAGCGCATCGCCGCCGAACGCCCCGCCGTACAGGACACCACCACCGCCCACGACAGGACCGCCGAGCCGGACATGTCCAGCAAGCGCGGTGTACCCGGCAAACACAGCCTTCTCAACAAGCCCGACGTGCCAGGCAAGCCCGAAGCGCCGGACGAGCCGGACGTGCCCGACGAGCTGGCCGCGCTCGACGAGCAGGAGCTGGCCGCGCTGCTGGCCGAGGAGCTCGACCTGAAGGGAGGACGGCATGACTGACCAGCGCAAGCTCCTGGAGCGCGCCCTGGTGCGACTCCGCGACACCCGGGCCCGCCTGGCCGCCGCAGAGCGCGCGGCCCGCGAGCCGATCTCGGTGCTCGGCGCGGGCGTGCGCCTGCCGGGCGACGTGGCGGACCTGGAGGCGTTCTGGAGCCTGCTGCGTGACGGCGTCGACGCCGTCACGCCGTCGGTCGACACGCTCGACGGCCACCGCCCCAAGCCGGCCGACCGCGCCGAGAACGGCCGCTGGGCCGGGCTGCTGACCGACGTGGACGGCTTCGACGCCGCCTTCTTCGGCATCTCGCCCGCCGAGGCGGCCAAGATGGACCCGCAGCAGCGGCTCGTGCTGGAAGTGGCCTGGGAGGCGATGGAGGACGCGGGCCTGCCGCTGGAGACGCTGCAGCGCGCCGGCACCGGCGTGTTCCTGGGCGTCTACAACAGCGACTACCTCACCCTCCAGTACGGCGAGCCGGGCACGATCAACACCTACACGGCCCCGGGCGGCGCGCACAGCGTGCTGGCCAACCGCCTGTCCTACCTGCTCGACCTGCGCGGCCCCAGCATGGCCGTGGACACCGCCTGCTCCTCCTCCCTGATGGCCGTCCACCTGGCGGTGCGGGCACTGAGGCAGGGCGAGTGCGACATCGCGCTGGCCGGCGGCGTCAACATCATCCTCAACCCCATCTCCACGCTGGTCACCGAGAAGGTGCTGCCGCTGGCGCCGGGCGGCCGGTGCCGCACGTTCGACGCCGCGGCCGACGGGATCATCCGCGCCGAGGGGTGCGGCGTCCTCGTGCTCACCCGGGAGTCGCTGGCCGCGGGCAGGCGGGTGCGCGCGGTGATCCGCGGCACGGCGGCCAACCACGACGGCCGCACCAACGGCCTGACCGCGCCCAACCCGCGCGCCCAGGCGGACCTGCTGCGCCGCGCCCTCGACGACGCGGGCGTACGGCCGGAGCAGGTCACCTACATCGAGGCGCACGGGACGGGCACGCCGCTGGGCGACCCGATCGAGGTGGAGGCGCTGCGCGAGGTGTACGGCGGCGGCTCCCTGCCGTGCGCGCTCGGCTCGGTGAAGACGAACTTCGGCCACCAGGAGGCCGCGGCGGGCGTCACCGGCCTGATCAAGGCCATGCTGGTGCTGGAGCACGAGCAGGTGCCGCCCAACGTGCACCTGCGGCGGCTGAACCCGGAGATCGACCTGGCGGGCAGCCGGCTGTCGGCGCCGGCCGCGCTCACCGGACTGGCCCGCGGCGAGCACGCGCCGCTGGCGGCGGTCAGCTCGTTCGGGTTCGGCGGCGCGAACGCCCACGCGATCGTGCAGGCGCCGCCGCCCCCGCAGGCGGGCGCCGACGCCGCCACGCCGGGCAAGCTCGTGCTGCCGCTGTCGGCCCGCGACCCGGCCGCGCTGGCCCCGCTGGCCAGGGCGTACGCCGAGCGGCTGGCCGGATGCGATCCGGTGCGCGCCGCGGCCGTGTGCGCGGCGGCGGGCACGCGGCGCACGCACCTGGCGCACCGGCTGTGCCTGACGGCCGCCGACCCGGCCGAGCTCGTGGCCAGGCTGGGCGAGGTGGAGGGCGGCGGCCCGGCGGTGCCGCCGCGCCCGCCCCGGGTGGCGTTCGTCTTCAGCGGCCAGGGCTCGCAGTGGGCCGGCATGGGGACCGAGCTGCTGCGGCGCGAGCCGGTGGTCGCGGCGGAGGTGGCGGAGTGCGACGCCGTCGTACGCGAGCTGGCCGGCTGGTCCGTCCTGGAGCAGCTCGCCGACGGCGGCCGGCTGCACGAGACGGAGGTCGCGCAGGTGGCGATCGGCGCGCTGCAGCTCGGGCTGGCCGCGCTGTGGCGGTCCTGGGGGATCGAGCCGTCGGCGGTGACCGGCCACAGCATGGGCGAGGTCACCGCGGCGTACGCGGCCGGGGCGCTGGACCGCGCCCAGGCGTTCGACCTGCTGCTGCGCCGGGCGCGGAGGGCCGAGGAGGGCGCGGCGGGCGGCGCCATGGCCAGCATCTCGCTGCCGCCCGACCGGGTGCGCGAGCTGATCGGCTCCGGCGGCTTCGCGTCGCCCGGGGGCTCCTCCGCGCGGACCGGTGGCCGGGTGGGGATCGGCGCGGTGAACGGGCCGCGCTCCACCGTCGTCGCCGGCGAGCGGCAGGCCGTGGTGGCCGTCTGCGACGCCGCGGAACGGCTCGGCGCGAGCGTGCGCCGGCTCCCCAGCCGCTACGGCTTCCACAGCCCGATGCTCGACGGGCAGGACGAGCGGCTGGCCGCCGAGCTGGCGGACCTGCGGCCCGGCCCCTGCACGGTGCCGATGTACTCCACCGTGACCGGCGCCCTCGTCCAGCCGGGACAGCTCGGCGCTGCGCACTGGGGACGCAACCTGCGCGACGCGGTGCGCTTCTCGCCCGCCGTCTCCGCGGTCGCGGCCACCGGCGTGACGGTGTTCGTCGAGCTCGGCCCGCATCCGGTGCTGCTGCGCGACCTCGGCGAGACGCTGGAGGAGGCCGGTGTCCGCTACCGGGCCGTGGGCAGCCTGCGGCGCGGCCAGCCGGCGTCCGCCACCCTGGACCGCTCGCTGGCCGACCTCTACCGCGCCGGGCTGGAGGTGGACTGGGAGGCGGTGCTCGGCGCCGCGCCCGCCGACGTTCCGCTGCCCGCCTACCCCTGGCAGCGGCGCCGCCACTGGCTGGGAGAGGCGACGCAGCGGGCCGACCTGGTCACGGCCGTGCCGCAGGCCGAGCGCACCGCGACGATCGCCCTGTTCGTACGGCGGCGCATCGCCGACGCCCTCGGCCTCGACGACGTCGAGCAGGTGCCCGAGGACCGGCCGCTGGCGGACTTCGCCCTCGATTCGCTGGTGATCGTCGAGCTGAAGGGCCAGGCGGAGAGCGAGCTCGGCGTCACGGTGCCGCTGCAGGCGCTGCTCCGCGTCATGCACGGCGGCACGGCACGCGACCTGGCCACCATGATCGCGAAGGAGAGCTGAGCCCGTGACCGCACTGACCTGCCTCGGCGAGAACCCGGCCGCCGCGCTGCGCCTGATCTGCTTCCCGCACTCCGGCGGGCAGCCGGGGATGTTCCGCCGCTGGGTCGCCGGCCTGGCCCCGGACGTGGAGGTGTGGGGGGCGACGCTGCCCGGCCGCGCCACCCGGGTGAGCGAGCCGTTCGCCCGCCGGTGGAGCCCGCTCGTCGCCGAGATCACCGACGCCGTGCTCGACCAGGTGCCCGGGCCGGTGGCGCTGTTCGGGCACAGCCTGGGCGCGCTGCTGGCCTTCGAGGTGGGGCGCGCGCTGACGCTGGCCGGGCGGGCGCCCGAGCACCTCGTGGTCTCCGCCCGCGCCACGCCCGCCACGCCGTACCCGCTGACGCTGCCGGACGGCGACGAGGAGCTGATCGACGCCGTCGACCGCGTCTACCAGGGCATCCCGGCGGCGCTGCGCGACTCGCCCGAGCTGCTGCGGCTGTTCGCGCCGGTGCTGCGCGCCGATCTGGAGCTGGCCGTCTCCTACGTCTTCCGGCCCGGGCCGCCGCTGTCGTGCCCGATCACGGCGCTCGGCGGCACGGACGACCCGACGGTCCCGGAGGCCGAGCTGTCCGCCTGGCGCCGCCACACCAGCGGCGCGTTCTCCTCCGCGCGCTTCCCCGGCGGCCACTTCTACCTCGACGCCGCCGAACGCCAGGTGCTGGACACGCTCTGGCGCTGCCTGGTGCCCCGCCACGCTCTGACGAGGAGTTCGTCGTGACCTCTGACCTGTACGGAAAGCTGACCTTCGACCAGACGGTGCCGCGCTCGCTGGCCCACAGGCAGGCGGTGGGCGAGGTGTTCGTCACCGACTCCGCTCCCGGGCCGGACGGCGACTTCCTGGTGGCCGTGCAGGTGCCGCGCGCGCACAGCCTCTGGTTCGACCGGCTCGTCCCCTTCCACGACCCGTTCTGCACGGCCGAGGCGGCCCGGCAGGGGTCGTTCGTCGTGCTGCACCGGTACTTCGGCGTGCCGGTCGGGCTGCCGTTCAGCCTGCTGCGCTGGCAGTTCCGCGTCCACGACCTGGCCGCCTACCGCGACGACGAGCGGTCGCCGTTGCAGGGGGTCCTGCGTTACCAGGTGGACAACAAGTCCAGGGGCGGCGAGCTGGGCGACCTGACGCTGTCCGGGGAGCTGACGGTCGGGTCGTCCACCGCCATGAGCTTCAACGGGGACGTGGTCTTCTTCGGCAAGGCGGACTACGCGGCGCTGCGCGAGTTCCAGCAGGCGAGCAAGCCGCCGCCGGACCCGGCCGCGAGCGCCGTCACGCCGCTGGACCCGGCGCTCGTCGGGCGGCGCGATCGGCGCAACGTGGTCATCGGTGACGGGGAGCGCTTCCCGTACGTGATCGACACCACCCACCCGTCCTACTTCGACCACGCCTACGACCACGTGCCCGGTCCGTTCATCGTCGAGGGGTTCCGGCAGGCTGCGGTGGTCGCGGCGGTGCGGTCCGGGGAGCTGGCCTCGCCGGCCGCCGCCGTGCTCGGCTGCTCGACGACCTTCGGGTCCTTCGGCGAGTTCGGGGCGCTGCTGGAGTGCTCGGCCGAGGTGACGGGGGCGGCCGGCGGGCGCGTCACCGTCGCGCTGGAGTTGCACCAGTACGGCAAGCGGCTCGCGACGGCGGGCATCGAGCTCGGGCCGTACCCGGCATGAGCCGCCTGCGTTCCCCGGTCGTGGCCGCCGGGCTGATCGCCTTCGCCCTGACGCTCACCCTGAGCGCCGGGAACGTCGTCCTGCCCGCGATCGAACGCGACCTCGGCGTCACCTTCGCGGTCAGCCGCTGGGTCGTCCTCGGCTACGCGCTGGCCTCCGTCCTGCTCATCCCCGTCGTCGGGCGCCTCCAGCGGCGGCTGGGCCTGCGGCGGGCGCTGCTCGCGGGCTCGGCGGGGTTCGCGGTGGCGGCGCTGCTGTGCGCGCTGGCTCCCGAGATCGTCACGCTCCTCGCCGGCCGCCTCCTGCTCGCCGCCTTCGCCGCCCTCCTCACGATCCTGACCACCGTCCTGGCCGTGTCGGGCCCAGGCCCGAAGCCCGAGGGCGCCGGACCGACGGCGCCCGGACCGAGGCCGGAGCCTACGAGCGCCGGGGCGGCGAGGCGTGGTACGGCGGAGTCCGGCGCAGCGCGCGCGTCCGAGGAGGCGGGTGGGCGGCGGGACAGCAGCGTCGGAGGGCTGGCGGTCGCGGCCGTCTGCGCCACGCTCGGCGGGTTCGTCGGGGCGGCGGCGGGCGGTGGGCTGGTGAGCCCGCTCGGCTGGCGACTGCTGCTCCTCCTGCCGGTCCCGCTCTGTCTCCTCGCCCTCACCGCCCGCATCCCCGGCGCACCGGCAGCGACCCCTGCCACCTTCCCGGCTACCTCCCCAGCCGCCCTTCCGGCCACCTCCCCGACCCGGCCCCCAGCCGCACGCACGCCGGCCCTGCTCGCCGTCACCATGCTCGCCGCCCTGGACGCGCTGGTCGTCGTGCTGTGCCCGTTCTTCCTCTTCCAGGGCCGGACCATGCAGTCCGCCCTCCCCCTGGTGGGCCTGACCGTGATCGCCCTCCCCGCAGCGCTCGTCGCGGGCGCCGTGACCGGCACCCGCCTGGCCCGCCGGATCGGCCCCCGCGCCGTCACCCTGGCCGGCGCCGCGCTGGCCGCCGCCGGGCTGGCGCTCCTGCTGCCCCTCTCCCCCGCGTGGTCCGCCGCCGAGGTGGCGTTCCGGCTCGCCGTGGTGGGCGCCGGGATGGGCCTGTACGGCGGCCCCGCCCACTCCCTGATCCTGACCGGTGGCGCACTCGACCGTGCGGCAAGCCACCTCCAGCTGGCCCGCGGCCTCGGCTACGTCCTGGGCCCGGCCCTGGCCGCCACCCTCTGGGCGGCCGAGGGCTTCGCGCGAGCCGGGGTGGGCACCGCGCTCCTGCCCGGGCTCGGCGCCGCCGCCGTGGCGGCGCTCGCCCTGACCCCCTTCCGCTCCATGACCACCCGACGACCTTCACCCCAACGACCGGGAGCACCATGGACACCCACGCGATCAAGAGTCTGATGACCGAGGCCGTCACCCAGCTCACGGCCCCCGCCCGCCCGATCGAGGTCCGGCACACGCCCAGGCGGCACATCTACCACCGCCAGGTGCGCTTCTCCGACATCGACGCCCACGGCCACGTCAACAACGTGCGCTTCCTGGAGTACCTGGAGGACGCCCGGATCGCCCTCTTCCTCGACTACGCGGGCACGCCGCCGGAGGACCGCAGCGGACTGCCCGCCGTGGGGGTCGCGATCGTGCGGCACGAGGTCGACTACCGCAGGCCGCTCAGGTTCCGCCACGGCTCGGTGCGGATCGAGTCGTGGGTGACCAAGGTGAACCGGGTCAGCTGCGAGCTGGCCGCGGAGATCTGCTCGGACGAGGGGGTGTTCGCCGAGGCCCGCTCGACGATCATGGCCTTCGACCCGCACACCGCCAAGCCGCGGCGCTTCACCATCCCCGAGCGCACCTTCCTCAAGCGTTACCTGCACTGATGCGGATCCTGTCCCTGAAGCCGCAGCGGCTGCCCCGCCGGCCGCTGTTGCTTCCCCCACCGCCGCGGCCGCTGCTCCTCCTGCCGCTGCTGCTGCTCCTTGTCCTCGCGCTGTGGCCGGCGCCGGCCGGCGCGCACGTGGTCGCTCCCGGGGCGGACCTGCGGCTCGCCCAGACGATCGCCGGCGCCGAGCTGACGATCACGGTACGGGGCGTCAGCAGGACGCCCGCACCCGCCGTCGTGGAGATCGAGGCGTTCCACCCGGTCCCCGACCTGCCGGTCGAGCTGACGATGCGCTCCACCGAGACCGGGCGGGCGACCCGCGCGTCGGTGCGGCTGGCGGCGGGCCGGGCGGGCCCGTACCGGGCGAGCGTGCAGGTCTTCAAGGCGGGCCCGCACGAGCTGGAGGTGCGCACGCCGGCGGAGCGCTCGGTCCTGCCGGTCCGCGTGCTGGTCCCGGTGACGTCGCCGTGGGAGCTGGTCATCCACGGTGGCTTCTACGCGGCCGGGATCCTGGTGGTGGGCGGGCTCCTGACGGGCGGGACGTCGCGCCGCGGCCCCGCCGCGGCCGTCCGCGCGGGCGCGCTGGTGGGAGTGGTGGCGCTCACCGTGGCGGTGCTCTCCCCGCGGCTTCCCGAACCCGTCCCTGACGGCGCCGCCCCCGTGGCCGAACCAGGAGGCGGCGGGCGGCCGTACCTGGTGGGGAGGTTCAGCACGCAGCCGGCGCGGCCGGCGGCAGGCGCGGAGTTCACGCTGCTGGTCGACCTGGTGGACGGCTCCACGGGGCGGCCGGTCGACGACCTCGTCCCGCATCACGAGGCCCTGGCCCACCTGGTGGTGACCAGCGCCGACGGCACGTACTTCCGCCACCTCCACCCCGTCAGGCTGGGCCCGGGCCGGCTGGCGGTGCGCCTGCGCGCCGGCCGGCCCGGCCGCTACCTCACCCACGCCGAACTGGAACGGACCGGCTCCGGCGGCCAGCTCGTCACCGGCACGTTCGAGGTCACCAGCACGCTCGACGCCACCGGCACGCTCGACGCCACCGGCACACTCGACGCCACCGGCACGTTAGGCGTCACCGGCATCCCTGCGGGCCCGGCGACGCCTCCAGCGTCTCGCGCGGCACCGGTGATCGTCCCGGCGCGGCCGGTGGCGGGCCGCCCCACCACCATGCGGATCGGCACGGCGGGCCGCCTCCAGCCGTGGCTCGGCATGCCCGGCCACCTGATCGTGCGCGACAGGGCGGGCGGCTTCCTCGGCCACGTGCACGCCGCGCCCGCGCCCGCCCGCGCGACCGCGCTGGCCTTCACCTTCAGCTTCCCCGCCCCGGGCACCTACCTCGCCTGGGCGCAGTACGTCAGGGACTCCACCATCGAGACCGTGCCCTTCACCGTCACGGTCGGATCGGAGGGCGGCACGTGACGAGACGGGCCGGAGGGCGGCACGTGATGAGACGTCTCCTGGCCGGCGCCTGCCTGGCCGCGGCGGCCGTGACCGTCGCCGTCGGCTGCCTGTCGCGGCCCGGCCCGGTGACGGCGCAGGGGGCGGGCGCGCGTTACGCCGTCACCCTGACGATCGGCGGGAGCGACACGGCCGACATCGTCGTGGACCGGGGCGAGGCCGAGTCGGTCGTGGTGACGGCCACGATGCCGCAGATGGGGCACATCACCCCGGAGGCGGCGGCGCGGCGCCTGTCACCCGGCCGGTTCCGCGCGGCAGGCGGGCTGTTCACGATGGACGGGGTGTGGGAGGTCTCGGTACGCGTGTCCGGGGCCGCGGGTGAGGAGGTCATCCCGCTGACCGTCCTGGTCACCTCATGACGGTGCCGGGGGACGGAGGCGAGGGCCCGGCGGGCCCTCGCCCTACAGCAGTGCCAGGGCCCTGACCGGCGCGCCGAACCCGCCGCGCAGCTTCGCCGCGCCCACGACCAGTTGCGCGCCCCGCTCGGGCACGGTGTCGAGCGCGGCCAGGTTCTCCAGCCCGTACCTGCCCGTGGTCAGCAACATCCGGTGGACGAGCGGCTCGCGCCTGGTGCCGACGTCGAGGCTGCTGGTGTCGGTGCCGAAGCCGACGATGGAGCGCTGGTTGATCAGGAAGTCGGCGGCCTCCGGGCTGATCCCGGGGAAGCGCATCACCTGGGCGAGCGCGTCGAACTGCAGGAACGCCGCGGCGTCGCCGACCCTCCTGTACCAGCCGCTGTCGAGGGCGACGAAGGCGCGCTCGGGGATGGGGCCGTTCCTGCGCTCCCATTCGCGCAGGTCCTTGACGGTGAGCTCGGTGATGTTGTCGCGGGCGGCGCGCTCGGCGATGCGGACGACGCACAGCGGGGCGACGAGGTCCTCGGGCCGCACCTGGTCGGCGGTGGGCAGGCCCTTCCTGGAGTGGGCGGGCACGTCCATGTGCGTCCCGGTGTGCTCGTTGAGCGTCCACTCGGCGGTGTTGAAGCCGATCACGTCCTCGAACATGACCTGGCGGCGCGCGGGCTTGCGCACGTACATCTCGAACACCGGGAAGTCGGGGCTGAGCGGGTGCGTCAGGTCCAGGACCCGGGAGGCGCGCACCCCGCTCGCGGCCTGCGCCCGCCGGGGCAGCACGGCGAGCGCGCCGACGCCGAACAGGCCGGCCAGCGCCCCGCGCAACACCTGCCGCCTGCCGGACGGCTGCTGCTCGACTTCCGCCGCCTGCCACCCGCCGGACGGCTCCTGGCCGTCCTCAGGCGCGTGCCGTCTGCCGCAGAACGGCTGCTGCTCGCCCTCCAGCGCGGCCATGATCGTCTCAGGCGCGCACACGGGGCGACCTCCCCCGGCCGGCCAGCGGCGCGAGCAGGGCGGCGACGTCCTCGCCGGTGGTGGCGTCGGCGACGTAACCGTCCGGGCGGACCAGGACGAGCTTCGCGCCGCGCAGCGGGCCCTGCGCCGCGAAGCCGCCCGGCACCCGGTACGGCTCGCCGTACGCGCTGCCCTTGGACACCAGCACGCGCGGCACGACCCGGTCGGCCAGCGGCTCCAGGTCCGGCAGCACCTTGAGCGGGTCCACGCCCGGCATGACGAGCAGGGTGTGCCGCGGGTCGGACAGCAGGTCGCTGAGCCGCACCGGGGCGCCGTCGCCGCGCAGCGGGGTCACGGTGACGTCGGGCAGGCCGCGGGCGCCGATCGCGCGGCGGCCGCCGCGCGGGCCGACCACGGGGCTCCTGCGGTAGTCGAGGTCGTCCTGCGCCAGGTTGGGGATGAACCGGCGTTCCAGCGCCCCGGCCGAGCCGAGCAGGCCGAGCAGCGCGTCGCGCAGGAAGCGGCCGATCGGGGAGCGCACGGTCCACAGCCGGGTCTGCTGGTGGGCGCCGCGCAGCACCTGCGCGGCCACGGGCGAGCGCTCGGCCTGGTAGCTGTCCAGCAGCCGGTCGGCGTCGCCGTGCCCGTTCAGGACGAGGGCGAGCTTCCAGCCGAGGTTGGCGGCGTCCTGGATGCCGGTGTTGAGCCCCTGGCCGCCCGCCGGGCTGTGCACGTGGGCGGCGTCGCCCGCCAGCAGGCAGCGGCCGGCCCGGTAGGCGGCGGCCTGGCGCATGTGCACGGGGAAGCGGGTGCTCCACCGCAGTTCCTTGATCTGCACCGGGTAGGGGGCGCGCTCGTCGGCGAGCCGCTGCAGCTCCTCGGCGCTGGGCGCGGAGTCGAGCCTGCCGGCCGTGCTGGCGTCGGCGAAGACGCGCAGGCCGCCGCCCGGCAGCGACACCAGCACGAGCACGCCGTCGGGGTGCAGGTGGTAGTGCGCCTCACCGCGCGGGACGGCGCTGGAGACGGTGCCGTCGCCGAGGATGAAGCTCTGCGTGTAGGTGGTGCCCGCGAAGGGGATGCCGGACAGCTCGCGGACGGCGCTGTGCGCGCCGTCGCAGCCGACCACGTAGGCGGTGGTGAGTTCCTCGAGCCCGTCGGGGCCGTCGAGCCGCACGCCGACGTGGTCGCCGTGGTCGGTGAGCCCGACGAGTTCCGTACGCCACTCCACCGCCACCCCCAGCTCGCGCAGCCTGGCGACCATGACGGCCTCGACGGCGGGCTGCGTGATGCCCAGCATGGTGGGGCCGCCGTTGCGCCAGTCGCCGAGGCGCACGGTCGCCACGTTCCTGGCGCCCGACCAGTAGCGGGCGGCGCTCATCCGCAGGCCGGCGGCGATCACGCCGTCGGCCGTGCCGTGCCGGGCCAGGACGTCCAGCGCGCCCGGCCACATCGCCACGGCTCTGGCCTGGTGGGCGGGCCTGTCGAGGGAACGGTCGATGATCCGGCAGGTGATGCCCTGCCTGCGGAGCTCTGTCGCGAGAGCCAGTCCGGTGGGGCCGGCGCCCACGACCAGGACGGGCAGGGAGATCTTCTCGGTGTCCACCGCGTCACCGTAGGCCGGGGGTGGTCCTGGCCGACTCCAGCGAAGGGTGACAGCGGCTGAATCTAACGGGTCAGCCCATGTATCGAAGGAAACATGCCCCTTCCGCTTTGGGGCAGCGTGCGCCGCCGGGCGGCCGGGTGGAACGCGACGGCCGTCGTACCATCCGACAGAACGGCTCTCTCTCGAGAGTACGCAAATGACGGGGAATAGAGCACTTGATGATCAAATTCAATGTTCTCGGTCCACTGGAAGTGCGCACGCAAGCCGATTCATCCCTGCCCAAGGGCCGCAAGGCACGCCAGGTCCTGGCGCTGCTGCTGCTTCGCGCCAACGAGGTCGTCGACGTGGAGACGTTCGCCGAGGAGCTGTGGGAGGGTCGCGGCGGGGGGGTCGGCGCGATCCGCACCCACGTCTACAACCTGCGCTCGGCGCTGGCCGCCCAGCCTGCCACCCGCGCGGTGGCCGACATGCTGGTCACCGAGCCGACCGGGTACCTGCTGCGGGTCGAGCCGGGGCAGCTCGACGCGGAGGCGTTCGCCGACTCGGTCGCCGAGGGCCGGCAGCTCATGAGCTCCGGCGCCACGGAGAAGGCGTCCCGGCGGCTGCGTGACGGGCTGAGCCTGTGGCGGGGGCGCGCGCTGGCCAACGTCACGCCCGGGCCTGTCGTGGCCCGGCATCTCACCTACCTGGAGGAGATCCGCAACCGCGCCGTCGAGCTGCGGCTGGAGGCGGACCTGCGGCTCGGCCACCACCGGGAGCTGGTGGCGGAGCTGCGCACGCTGATCGCCAGGAACCCGCTGAACGAGTGGTACCACCTGCGCCTCATCGAGTGCCTGTGCAGGTGCGGGCGGCGGGGCGAGGCCCTGCTCGCCTACCACGACCTGCGCAGGATCCTGGACGAGGAGCTCGGTCTGGAGCCGTCGGCGGAGGCCAGGCGGCTCCAGCACGGGATCCTGGCGGACGCCGGGCAGGCACCGGCCGATCAGCAGTCGAACCGCTCGGTGTACAACTGGTCCCTGCGCGCGCCGCTCGCCCGCAGGCCCGCGGCCGTCGTCTCGACGAAGCGGGGGCTGCCGCAGATGAAGTAGCGGGCGCGCGGCGTGACCGGGATGGCGGGCCGGTCGGGCCGCACCACCTCCTGGTAGCGCTCGCCGAGGCGGTGGCGCAGCTCCGCGGCGAACACCGCCTCCTGCGGCGAGGCCACCACGTGGACGAGCGACAGCGGCAGGTCGTCGCCCTGCCGCACCAGCTCCACGAAGGGGGTCACGCCGATGCCGCCCGCGATCAGCACCGCCGGCCGGCGGGGCCCGGCCAGGGCTTGGCGGGTGAAGGCGCCGTAGGGGCCGTCGAGGTGGACGACCGCGCCCGGCGCGAGAGCGCGCAGCCGCTCGGTGAACGAGCCGGCGTCCTTGACGGCGAAGGTCAGCTCCGTGCCGCCGCGTACGACGCTGAAGGGGTGGGCACGGCTGGCCAGGCTGGTCCGCAGGTAGCAGAACTGCCCCGGCAGGGGGTCGAGCGCGCGGCCCAGCGGCCTGAACGTGTAGGCGGAGACGGTCGGTGACAGCCGCTCGACCCTGACCAGCCGGTACGGCACCGCCCAGCGCGACACCGACAGCCGCCAGACCACCACCCCGGCGAACACCACGGCCAGCACCAGCCAGTACGCCTGCAGCCACGGCGTCTCGGCGAGGAAGCTGCCCAGCCCCCAGGAGTGCACGAACACCAGCGCCAGCAGCGGGTACGACAGGTAGTGCGCGTACCGCCAGACCCGGTGCCTGATCAGGTAGCGCGCCAGCGTGCTGGTCAGCCAGAGCACCAGGAACATGATGAAGGCCAGGCGCCCCATCGAGGCGTACGCCGACTCGGCCCACGTGAAGTCGGGCACCAGCACGTAGGCCCAGTCCTGCCGGTCGACGACGGTCTCCAGCAGCGGGTGGAGCAGCACGAGGAACGCGCCGCACCCGCCCAGCCACCGGTGCAGCGACACGGCGGCCAGCCGGTCGTCCCCCAGCCGGTGGGAGATCTGGCGCACGCCGAGCAGCACCTGCCACCACATGACGAGCGTGCCGGCCAGGCCGATCAGGTTGGCCACGTCGCCGAGGTCGGACGCCCGCAGGGCGAGGGGAAGCAGCGGGAGGAACGAGACGGCTCCCGCGATCGCGGCGCGGGTCATGCCGTCGCCACCGAGGAGCGCACCCGGCCGTCGCGGTCGACGGTGATCCAGCGCGCGTCCGGGTCCTGCCCGGCCAGCCACTGCGGCCCCTCCCGGGTGCCGAGCAGGACGAGGCAGGTGGCGTACACCTCGTCGGCGGCCAGGTCCCCGGTCATGACGGTGGCCTGCGCGCAGTCGGAGCCGGCCGGCGCGCCGGTGCGCGGGTCGACGATGTGGTGCAGCACGGTGCCGGCCCGGTCGCGCCAGCTGCGCCGCACGACGCTGCTCGTGGCCACCGCCACCGTGCCGGCGGGCAGCTCCAGCACGCCGACCGGCCGCTCGCGCAGCGGGTGCTCGACGCCGATCCGCCAGGGCCTGCCGCCCTCCGGCCGCCAGGCGACCAGGTCTCCGCCCGCGTCGATCATCCCGTACGGCACCCGCCCGGCCTCGCGCTGCGTCTGCGCGGCCCGCTGCACGCTCCATCCCTTGACGAACCCGCCGAGGTCGACCGCGAGGCCGGGCGAGAGCGTCACGGTGCGGTGGTCGTGATCGATGTGCACGGCGGCAGCTTGCGCGGGGAGCGGCGCGGGGGCCACCTCGGGCGTGCCCACCAGCGCGAAGTCGGTGTCGTAGCCGAGCCGGGCGAGCTCGGCGCCGAGGAAGGGGCTGAACAGGCCGCCGGTCGCGTCGAGGTAGCGGCAGGCCTCGTCGAGCGCCGCCAGGAACAGCTCCGAGACGGCGACCGGGCCGCCCGCGTTGACGCGGCTGGTGTCGCTGCCGGGGTCGAAGCGGCTGAAGGTGCGTTCCACGGTGCGCAGCCACTCCAGCACCGGGGCGTGCTGCCGCGCCGGCAGGACGAGCATGAGGTCGGTGCCCATCACCCGGTCGCGCAGGACCTTCATCTCACGACCCCCTCGTGAACGTCGTGACGGCGCCGGCGGGCAGCCGCCGGCCCGGGGAGTAGCCGGCGCGGACGTCGGCGACGAGCGCGGGCTCCTGCCCGGTGTCCGCCGGCAGGAACTCCACCCGCGGCCGGGAGGCGTGCGGCGCGTTCCCGACCTCGATGGAGCCGGTGAACAGCACCCGTTTCTCCCACACCACATTGCCCTCCACACGATAGGTGTACGAACCCGGCGGGACCGGCTTGCCGCTGCGGTCGGTGGTGTCCCAGTAGACGCTCTGCCTGCCGCTCTCCTGGGCGGGGCGGCTGGCCGCCTTGACCTCGCTGTCGGTGGCCGACTCCCACCCGGACGCCTCGCGCCACAGGGGCAGCGACATGGGCCTGCGCTCGAAGCCGCCGTTGGCGGTGAAGCTGGTGGCGAACAGGGTGCGCACGTAACGCCCCTGCGCGTCCTCGATCCAGATGGCGAGCTGGTTGCTGGCCAGCCGGGGTAACCGGTTGAGCTGGTAGTCGATGCGCACCAGGCCCAGGCGTCCGGTGACCGGCACCGACCAGGTGAGGCCCGCGGGCGAGGCGGGCGGCGGCTCGGGGCGGTAGGCGAGGTAGGCGGCGGTCGCGGTCGTGGCCACTCCGGTGATGACGACGATCGGCACGATCAGTCGGCTCGTCCGCTCCGACATGGTTGCCCTTTCCTGATGGATAGTGTGCATCAACACTACCTATTCTCGCGACGGGATGGATCCCGCCACAGGGATATCCGCGCGCGCCCAGGGTAGTGCCGAGCCCATGCCCCCCATCGTGGCCGTCGTGGCACACCGCAAGAAGACGCTGGGCGCAGGCCTGGACGCGCTCCGCGTGCTCATCAGCGAGCAGGACGTCGGCGACGTCCTCTGGCACGAGGTGTCGAAGAGCAGGAAAGCCGGCAAGAAGGTGCGCAAGGCGCTCGACGAGGGCGCCGAGCTGGTGTTCGTCTGGGGCGGCGACGGCATGGTGCAGCGCTGCGCCGACGCGCTGGCGGGCTCGGGCGTGCCGATGGCCATCCTCCCGGCCGGCACCGCGAACCTGTTCGCCGCCAACCTCGGCATCCCCGCCGACCTGGCGCGAGCCGTGCGCATCGGCTTCCACGGGCGGCGCGAGAAGCTGGACCTGGGCGTGCTGAACGGCGAGCACTTCGCGGTGATGGCGGGTGCCGGGTTCGAGGCCGAGATGATCGCCGACGTGGACGGGCAGGCCAAGCAGCGCTTCGGCAAGCTGAGCTACTTCAGGGCGGCCGTGCGGCACGTCGGCGGGCCGCGGGTGCCGATGAAGATCAAGCTGGACGGGACGACCTGGTTCGAGGGCCGGGCGAGCTGCCTGCTGCTGGGCAACGTGAGCACGATCGCCGCCGGCGTCGAGGCCTTCGACGACGCCCGGCCGGACGACGGCTGGCTGGAGGTGGGCATCACCACCGCCAAGGGCCCGGTGCAGTGGGCGCGGGTGCTCGCCAGGATGGCCGCGGGCCGCTCCGACGGCTCGCCGCTCGTGCGGGTCTCGCGCGCCAGGAAGGTCTCGGCCCGCTTCGGCCGCCCGCTGCGGTTCGAGCTCGACGGCGGCGAGCGCGGGCTCACCACCCGGTTCAAGGCCGAGGTCGCCGCGGGCGCGCTGACCGTCTGCCTGCCCGAGGACTGAGCTCAGGTGGCGGCCGCGTGCCGCTCCAGGAAGGTGTAGACGTCGGCCTCGTCCACGCCGGGGAACGAGCCCGGCGGCAGCGCGGCCAGCACGTGGGAGTTGGCGCGGGCCGACGGCCAGGCGTACCCCTCCCAGCGCTCGGCCAGCTCGGCGGGCGGCCGGCGGCAGCAGTCGCCGTTCGGGCAGCTGGACTTGGTGCGGTGGGTGGTCTCGCGGCCCCTGAACCAGCGCGACTCCTTGTACGGCACCCCCAGCGTGATCGCGAAGTCCCGCTCGCGCGACGGATCGACGTGCGCCACGCAGAAGTACGTGCCGGTGGGCGAGTCGGAGTACTGGTAGTACACCGAGAACCGGTCGGGCGAGGCGAACACCTGCCGCCCCGACCACTGCAGGCACATCCGCTGCCCCTCGATCGCGCCCTGCTCGTCGGCGGGGAAGACGATGCCGTCGTTCTCGTAGGCCTTGTAGATGGTGCCGCCGGCGTCGTTGCGCACGAAGTGGCAGACCAGGCCGAGGTGGTGGGTGGCGAGGTTGGTGAAGCGGTGGGCGGCCATCTCGTACGACACCGCGAACACGTCGCGCAGGTCCTCGACCGACAGCGCCCGGTCGGACTTGGCCTCCTGGAGGTAGAGCGCGGCGGCCTTCTCGGGGACGAGCACGGCGGCGGCGAAGTAGTTGGCCTCGGTGCGCTGGCGCAGGAAGTCGGCGAAGTCGCGGGGCTTGTCGTGGCCGAGCGCGAGGTGCCCGAGCGTCTGGAGCAGGATCGTGCGCGGAGTGTGCATGCCGAGCTGCTCGTGCTTGACGTAGATGCGGCGGTTGCGCAGGTCGGTGATGGAGCGCACGGAGCGCGGCAGGTCCTGCGCGGTGTGCACGGTGTAGCCGAAGTGCGTGACCAGGCCCTGGATGGTGCTCTGCGACAGGGCGCCCGTGCGGTAGCCGACCGCCTCCAGCGCCTGGGCGGCGGCCTTCTCGATGTCGGGGAAGTAGTTGCCCACCTCCCGCTGCCTGCGCCGCAGCTCGGCGTTGGCGGCCCTGGCCTCCTCGGGGGTGGCGGTGCCGCGGGCCTGGCGGGCGCGCAGCTCGCCGTACAGGCCGAGGAGGTGCTCCAGCACGTCGTTCGGCACGCGGGCGGAGACCTTCAGCCGGGGCAGGCCGAGCCCGGCGTAGACGGGGTCGCGCTGGGCCTCCTCCAGCGCGATCTCCAGTTGCGCGCGGCGGTTGGGCGGCTGGCGGCGCAGCAGCTCCTCGACCGGGACGCCCAGGGCGGCCGCCAGCGACTTGAGCAGGGAGAGCTTGGGCTCGCGCTTGCCGTTCTCGAGCAGGGAGAGCTGGCTGGGCGCCCTGCCGACGCGCGAGCCGAGGTCGGACAGCGTCAGGCCGCGCTGTTTGCGCAGGTGGCGCAGGCGCTGGCCAAACGCGATCAGATCAAGCTCCTGCGTCAAAGACAGCGGTTCTTCGCCCAGCAAGGAGGCCATGTCGGAATCTTAGACAGAAATTCGGCCCATTTTCTAGCCTTCCCGGCGTCACGGTTGCCGGCGTCGCGCCGGGCGTTCCCGGCACTCGATTGGTCTAGGCCAACGGTAAAACTTGCGATTTCTTCACCACTGAATACGCACGAGTAATGCACGTAAGCAGAAGATTCGCGATTCTTCTCCGCTCTTCGGGCTGTTTGGCGTGCTCGCCAGGGCAGAGACTCGGCGTGAGCCCCAGGGGACGACAAAGGAGTGAACAATGATCGATCGCCTCAAGGGAGCTGCCGAGCAGCTGCAGGACGAATGGGACAACGACCCTCGCTGGGCGGGCATCGAGCGCACGTACAGCGCCGAAGACGTGATCAGGTTGCGCGGCAGCGTCCAGGAGGAGCACACGCTGGCCCGGCTCGGCGCCGAGCGGCTGTGGCAGCTCCTGCACACCGAGGACTACGTCAACAGCCTCGGCGCGCTCACCGGCAACCAGGCGGTGCAGCAGGTGAAGGCCGGCCTGAAGGCCATCTACCTGTCCGGCTGGCAGGTGGCCGCGGACGCGAACCTGGGCGGGCAGACGTACCCGGACCAGAGCCTGTACCCGGCCAACTCCGTGCCTGCCGTCGTGCGCCGCATCAACAACGCGCTGCTGCGCGCCGACCAGATCACCTGGTCGGAGGGCGACGATGACGCCCCGTACTGGCTGGCGCCCATCGTGGCGGACGCCGAGGCCGGCTTCGGCGGCGTGCTCAACGCGTTCGAGCTGATGAAGGGCATGATCGCGGCCGGCGCCGCGGGCGTGCACTGGGAGGACCAGCTCGCCTCCGAGAAGAAGTGCGGCCACCTGGGCGGCAAGGTGCTGATCCCGACCGGCCAGCACATCAAGACGCTCAACGCCGCCCGCCTCGCCGCGGACGTCGCCGGCGTCCCCTCGCTGATCGTCGCGCGGACCGACGCCCAGGCCGCGACGCTCCTGACCAGCGACGTGGACCCGCGCGACCAGGTCTTCACCACCGGCGACCGCACCTCCGAGGGCTTCTACCGGGTCAGGAACGGGCTGGAGGCGTGCGTGGCGCGCGGCCTGGCGTACGCGCCGTACTCCGACCTGCTCTGGATGGAGACCGGCACGCCCGACCTGGACGTGGCCCGCGCGTTCGCCGAGGCGATCAAGGCCGAGTACCCGGACCAGATGCTGGCCTACAACTGCTCGCCGTCGTTCAACTGGAAGAAGCACCTGGACGACTCCACCATCGCCAAGTTCCAGCGGGAGCTGGGGCACATGGGGTACAAGTTCCAGTTCATCACCCTCGCCGGATTCCACTCGCTGAACTACGGCATGTTCGACCTGGCCCAGGGGTACGCGGCGGACGGCATGACGGCCTACGTCGAGCTGCAGGAGGCCGAGTTCGCCGCCGAGTCACGGGGTTACACCGCGACGAGGCACCAGCGCGAGGTCGGCACCGGCTACTTCGACCTGGTCAGCACCGCCGTCGCGCCCGACTCCTCGACGACCGCGCTGCGGGGGTCGACCGAGGAGGAGCAGTTCGGCCACTGATGCCGCCCTGATCCCGCACCGATCCGCACCGATCCGCACCGATCCCGCACTGATTCCGCACTGAGCTCGCCGGCCACCTCCAGGGCATGGGATGGTTCCCCCGGCGAACGCGGGCCGCGCCGGTCCCCCCAGCACCGGCGCGGCCCGCCCTTTTTCGTGCGCGGGGTGTCACCGGCGGCACAGCGCGGCTGTCACCGAGGGCACAGCAGTGCTGTGACCAGCGGCACAGCCGCTCGCGTGCCTCCTCACCACACTGGCACCAGCACCACCGTGAGTGTCAGGAGGCACCTTGCGACACCTCGCTCGGCACCCTGTCCGTCGCCTGGCCCGGCACCCTGGCCACCAGCGCGTCCGGCGCCTTGGCCACCACCTCGCCCGGCACCGCCCTGCCCGTGTCGCCACCCGGCCCGCCGCCGGCGCGAGACCGCTCGTGTGTCCCGGCGGCTCCTTAGGCTCCGGCTGAACGGCTCGGCGGGCCGGCGCCGCCTCCTCCCGGAAGTCTCAGGGGGTGGCGGTGCCGGTCGTCGCCGGGGTGTCGGAGGGCGAGCCGGACGGGTCCGGCGATTCGCCCGGGCCGTCCTGCGGGATCGTGCTGATCGAGCCCGACGGTTGCGGGCAGTCCCGCCTGGCCGCCGCGTTGCCGCGCCTGCGGGCCGCCGGGGTCGCGCACACCTCCCCGCCGTCCCCGCCCTGATCGCCGGGGCCGCTGGTCTGCGTGGGGCGGAACGTGCCGCGCCGCTCGCCGGAGGGCGTCAGCACGACGAGGGGCCCCTTCGTCCTGGTCTGCGTGACGAACACCGTGGGCGTCGCCGGCGCCGACGTCCGCGTCGCGAGCTGGACCGGAGGCGTCCTGCTGGTGACGGCCGTGGGACGGACGGTCGAGCCGGCGCTGCCCGAGGATCGTACGGCGGGCGGGTTGCCCGGCAGCAGCGAGCCGCCGCCCACGCTCAGGCCGTCCCCGCCCGAGGCGGCGATGACCGTGATGGCCGCGATCGAGACCGTGGCCAGCGCCGCGAAGCTGGCCTGCGAGAGCTGAGCCCGCGACCTCGCCCGTGCCCCGGCCCGGGACCCGGCCCGGGACCCAGCCCGGGACCCAGCCTGGGACCCAGCCTGGGACTTCGCGCGGCCGCGCCTCCTCCGCGTCCCGGAACGCTCCATGTCCTCTGCGGAGTGCTCCTGCACGAGGTGTACCAGCCCTCCTCCCGGCGGGTAGGGGACAGGCGTCCAGATCTTCCCCAGCACCTCCTCCACGGCCTGGCGCAACTCCCACGGGTCCCCCACTCCCCCGGCGGCCAGCAGCGCCCGCAGCAGGTCGGCGGCCTTGGGCCGGTCGGCGGGATCCTTGGCCAGGGCGGCCGAGACGGCGGACCTGAGCAGGGCCGGCACGCGCTCGACGCGCGGCGGGTCGAACAGGATGCGCCGGGTCAGCACGTCGGGCTCCCCGCCCCCGAACGGGTGGTGCCCCGTGGCGGCGAAGGCCACCAGGCAGCCCCAGGCGAAGACGTCGGACGCGGGCAGGGCGGCCCCGCCGGTCAGCCGCTCGGGCGCCACCCATCCGGGGCTGCCCATGACCTGCCCGGCCTGGGTGTGCGCGGCGAGCGTGTCCACGTCGCGGGCGATGCCGAAGTCGATGACGCGCGGGCCCTTCGCGGACAGCAGCACGTTGCCCGGCTTGAGGTCGCGGTGCACCAGCCCGGCCTCGTGCACCGCGACGAGCGCCGCCGCGACGCCGAGCGCGACCCCGTAGGCGAGGTCGGGTGCGAGCGGCCCGCCGGCCCTGACGACCTGGGAGAGGGCGGGGCCGGGGATGTACTCGGTGACGAGGTACGGGCGGTCCCTGTCGGTGCCGTCCTCGACGACCGCCGCCGTGCAGAAGGGCACCAATCTTCGCGAGAAAGCCACTTCCTCGGCGAAGCGGGCCCGTAACGTGGCATCGTGGAGATGCACCGCATGCGGCGTCTTCAGCGCGACGAGGCCCCCCTGAGGGTGCTCCGCCAGATACACCACTCCCATCCCGCCCGTTCCGAGGCGGCCGAGGAGCAGGTATCGGCCGATGATGACCGGGTCCCCCACCGTAAGCGGTCGCACGCCAGGAGGCGGCTCGCTCGCACCACGCGCCATCCGGTTTCGCCTCTCCTGATCAGTGTCATGGCAAGGCACACTGTGGCGGCATCCGGGGCGGGCTTCCGCATGTCTTACACAAGGGGTATCGCAGGGAAGGCGATCATTCCTTCGAGGTAAGTAAGGGGTGGGGAAGCAGGCGATTCTTGCGTCAGGAGGCGATTGCGGCGGCCTCCTCGGCCTCGACCTGACGGTTCCAGTCGCGCTTGACCTGGCGCCAGGCCTCGTCGTCCACGCCGAGCCGCCAGTAGCCGGAGATGGACAGCCGGTCGAGGGGGATCCCCCGCTCCAGGCGCAGGTGGTGGCGGAGCTCCTTGACGAATCCGGCCTCGCCGTGCACGAACGCGTGCACGTCGCCGTCGGGGAAGTCCAGCTCGCGCACGGCGGCCACGAGCCGCTCGCCGACCGGGCGGTCGCCCCGGTACAGCCACCTGATCCGCGCGTCGGCCGCGGTCTCCAGCTTCAGCTCGTCCTCCGGCGCGTCCACCTCGATGAACACGCGGGCGGGGGTGGCGTCGGGGAGCGCCTCCAGCGAGGCCGCGATGGCCGGCAGCGCGCTCTCGTCCCCCACGAACAGGTGCCAGTCCGCCTCGGAGTCAGGCGCGTAGCCGCCGCCGGGGCCCAGGATGAGCAGCTCGTCGCCCGGCCGCGCGTGGTCCGCCCACGGGCCGGCCAGGCCCTCGTCACCGTGCACGACGAAGTCGAGGGTGAGCTCCCGGGTGTAGGGGTCCCAGGCGCGTACGGTGTAGGTGCGCAGCTTCGGCCAGACCTCGGGCGGCAGGGTCTCGCGGCAGGCCTTCACGCTGAACGGCTGCGGGTACTCGACGCCCTCGCAGGGGAAGACCAGCTTGACGTAGTGGTCGGTGAGTCCCCGGGTGGCGAATTCCGCCAGCCCGTCCCCGCCCAGGACCACGCGGACCATGTTGCGCGAGAGGCGCTCGGTGCGCTGGACGACCCCCCGGTGGTGTTCCGTACGCTTGTCAGCCATAGGACAGCCCCCCTGAGTTAGGCATACCTAACCTTATACTGCCCGCAGGACCGGCCGTAGACCTATCGCCCCGAACGGGGCCGGCGAACGATCAGGCGGCCGCCGAGTCCCCCATCGGCTCCGGCATCTCCGCCACCGCCTGGAGGAACTGCGACATGTGCCGGAACGCCAGCCGCGCCTCGGGCAGCACGTCGGCCAGGATCGGGAAGACGTGCGGCATGCGCGGCCACTCCTCGTACCTGACCGGCACCCCCGCCAGCCGCGCCCGCTGCGCCACCCGCCTGGCCTCGTCCCGCAGCACCTCCGTCGAGCCCGTCACGATCATCAGCGGCGGCAGCCCCGCGAAGTCGCCGTGCACCGGCGAGACGAGCGGGTCCCAGGGGTCCAGGCCCGAGGTCCACCGGCGGGCCAGCCAGCGCACCCGGCTCGCCGGGAGCATGGGGTCCTGCCAGCGGTTCGCGCGGCGCGGGAAGTCGGTGAGGTCGGCCCACGGCGACAGGCAGATGGCCGCCGCGGGCAGCGGCAGGCCCCTGTCGCGCAGCGCCAGCAAGGTCGCGAGGGTGAGATGACCGCCCGCCGAGTCGCCCGCCAGGATCACGTCCTCGGGCGCGTGCCCGCGCCGGAGCAGGCAGTCGTAGGCGTCCAGCGCGTCGGCCAGGGAGTCGGCCAGCCTGTGCACCGGGCCCTGGCGGTAGTCCAGCGCGAGGACCGGCCGCCTGGTCACCGCCGACAGCCGCCACGTGATGGGCCGGTGGGTGCGCGGCGAGCAGGAGAAGTAGCCCCCGCCGTGGAAGTAGAGCACCACCTTGCGCTCGTCGAGCCCCTGCCCGCCGCGCACCCACTCCCCGCCGCACGCGGAGAAGGCCGCCGGGACGACCGCGACGTGCTCGGGGTGCGGCACGTGGACCACCCGGGCCAGCTCGCCGAGCCGGGCGGCTCCGGACAGGGCCAGCGGATGGCGCATCAGCAGGCTGGAGGCCGGTTTCACGGTGCCGCGCAGGAGGCCGGTGAGCGCCCGGGCCTGCCAGCTCAAGGGATACTCCGGGATCACATCCCTGTCGACTCGCATACCGCCCCCTCTCAGGAGGTTTCTTCCCCCTCCCGCGAAATCCCTACCGGCCAGTAAGTAACTCATCTCTTACGCGGATATTTCGGCACGATGATCCGCAGGTGCTCGGACCAGCCCCGTTTATCCCGTTGCGGCCCGCCGATCCTGCGACGGATAATCCGTGTTTCCCATCGCCAGACCCGTGCGCGGGTCCGGGCACGGTGCGTAACCGTGCCATCACCCCCTGGAGGTGCAAAACCTTTCCGCTCTATGCCCGGCTCGTCCGGTACGGCTTCCGCAAACACGCCACCTACGTCTGGGCCGCGCTCGCCGGAGCGTTCACCAACAGCGTCTTCGGCATCCTGCGCGCGTACACGCTGATCGCGCTCTGGCAGGCCCGCCCCGGCCTGGCCGGCTACGACATCACCGACGCCATCACCTTCTGCTTCGTCACCCAGGCCTTCATCGGGCCGATGCAGCTCTTCGGCGGCGGGCTGGCCATCCCCGAGCGCATCCGCAGCGGCGACATCGCGCTCGACCTGGTCCGCCCCGCATCGCTGCAGCTGTGGACGCTCGCCGAGGACCTCGGCAGGGCCGCCTACCTGTTCCTGGTGCGCGGCATCCCGCCCATGCTGCTCGGCGCCGCCGTCTTCGGCATCCACGTGCCGGCGGGCCCGGGCCAGTGGCCGGCGTTCCTGATCGGCTTCGCGATCGCGGTGGTCGTCAGCTTCGGCTGGCGTTACCTGGTCGCGCTGTCGGTGTGCTGGCTGCTCGACGACCGCGGTGTCGCGGTCCTGTCGCTGGTCCTGAGCACGTTCTTCAGCGGCATGATGGTGCCGCTGCACCTGTTCCCCGGCTGGTTCGGCGACCTGGTCATGGTGCTGCCCTGGGCCGCCATGGTGCAACTGCCCACCGACCTCTACCTCGGCAACGCCCCGGTGCTGGAGACGCTCGCCCTGCAGGCGCTCTGGGCCGTGGTCCTGCTCGGCCTGGGCGCGCTCGGCACCCGGGCGATCCGCCACAAGGTGGTGATCCAGGGTGGTTAGGACGTACTTCCTGCTGGTGTGGACCTGGACCCGCGCCGCGGCGGCGTACCCGCTCTCGTTCGCGATGATGACCGTGCTCGGCTTCGCCATCGCCGCGATCGACGTCGGCGTGATCCTGGTCGTCTTCGCCAACACCACCACCCTGGCCGGCTTCTCCCGCGAGGAGGTGCTGTTCCTGTACGGGTCGGCCGCCCTGGCCTTCTCCATCTGCGACACGTTCGTCAGCAACCTCGACCGGATCAGCGGGCACATCAAGGCCGGCACCCTCGACACGTTCCTGATCAGGCCGGTCAGCGCGTGGGTCCAGCTCGCCGCCGACCGGTTCATGGCCAACCGCGTGGGGCGCATCCTTCAGGCCGGGCTCGTGCTCGGCTACGCCGCCACCGCGCTCGGCATCGACGGGCGGCGCGCCTGGATGATCCCCGTCATGGTGGTGACGGGCATCGTCATCTTCGCCTCGCTGTGGACGATCGCCGGCGCGCTGCAGTTCGTGCTGACCGACGCCCCCGAGGTGGTCAACACCCTGACCTACGGCAGCAGCCAGCTCACCCAGTACCCGCTCAGCGTCTACGCCCGCGACCTGGTCAGGGGCGTGACGTACGTGCTGCCGCTGGCGTTCGTCAACTGGCAGCCCGGCCTGTACGTGCTGGGCAGGGCCGACCCCTTCGGCACGCCCGAGTTCATGCGGTTCGTCGGACCGGCCGCCGCGCTGGTCCTGGCCCTGCTGGCCGCGCTGGTCTGGCGGCAGGGCATCCGGCACTACCGATCCACGGGGAGTTGACGCGAATGATCGAGCTTGACCGGGCCGGACGCTCGTTCAAGGTGAAGAGGAACGTCGTGCACGCCGTGCGCGAGCTGTCGTTCACGGTGTCGGCGGGCGAGTTCGTCGGCTACCTCGGCCCCAACGGCGCGGGCAAGTCCACCACGATCAAGATGTTGTGCGGCATCCTGACCCCCACCTCGGGCAGCGTCAGGGTGGCGGGGCTGGACCCCTCGCGCCGCCGCACGACGCTGGCGCGGCGCATCGGGGTGGTGTTCGGGCAGCGAACGACGCTGTGGTGGGACCTGCCGCTGCGTGACAGCTTCGAGCTGATCAGGCACCTCTACCGGGTCGGCCGCGCCGACTTCGCCGCCCGGCTCGACGAGCTGACGCAGACCCTGGACCTGGGTGGGTTCCTGCGCACGCCGGTGCGGCAGCTCAGCCTCGGCCAGCGCATGCGCGGCGACCTGGCGGCGGCGCTGCTGCACGCGCCCGACGTGCTGGTGCTCGACGAGCCGACGATCGGGCTCGACGTGGTCAGCAAGGCCAGCATCCGCGACTTCCTGCTGCGCCTGAACGCGGAGCGGGGCACGACCGTGCTGCTGACCACGCACGACCTCGGCGACATCGAGCGCCTGTGCCGCCGGGTCATGCTGATCGACCACGGGCGGCTGGCGTTCGACGGCACCCTCGACGACCTGATGGCCACGGCCCCCGGCCAGTCGTCGCTGGAGGAGGTGGTCACCCGCCTCTACACGGGCACCGCCCGCTGACGGCTCCGGGCCGCCGCCGGATCAGCCCCGCTCGCCGGGGCGGTCCACGATGACCGAGGTCAGCAGGGCGGTGGCCCACACCGCACCCTTGCGGACGGCGGGCACGCTGTCGTCGCCGAAGTACTCGTCACGCAGCCAGACGTTCCTCTCGCCCAGGTAGCGGTAGGTCTGCGGGTCCAGGATGGTGTAGTTGCGCAGGGCGATGTCGGCCTCGCCGGTCTCGCGCCAGATGCCCAGGCCGCTGCGCCCGGCCGCGTCGGTGACGCCCTGCTCGATCCGGACGCCGGGGATCAGCGCCAGGGCCTCGAACAGGGCCGCCTCGAACTCGGGCGGCATGACGCCGTACCGTTCGAGGTAGAGCATGATCACCCGGTAGGCGCGGTCCGCGTCCGGTTCCGCGGTCACGGGGACACCCTCCTCCCTCGGGTAGTCGATCCAGTGCCGGTCCTTGGTCACCTTGGCGAGCAGCCGCTTCGGGTCGGTGGGCAGCGCGCGCAGCTTGCGGTCGTACTGCTGCGGCGACAGGTCGTCGTCGCCGGGGTCGGGCGGGACGTCCCGGATGGACAGCCTGCCGTCCTGGCCGAAGCCGGCGGTCTGCTTGCCGTCGTAGCGAATCCAGCGCTCCCTGGTGTCGATCGTGTCGCCGGTCGGCTGCTTGTCCAGCACCTTGGTGTACTGCCACTGCGTCGGCAGCGGCACCCCGGCGGCCTTGCGCCTGCCCACCGTGTCGGCCGCCCGCGCCAGCACCGTGCCCGGGTCGAGCTGGACGGTCCGCGGCCGGCTCGACGGAGCGGGCTCGGCAGGGGCCTGCGGCCGGACGACGACCAGGGCGACCGCGGCCGCGGTTCCCAGCGCGCCGGCCAGCAGGAGCGCGCGGCCGAATTCGCGCCGGCGCGCGCGCATCCGGCGCAGCAGCCGGCGGCGGCCCTGGGCCGTCCACTCCTCGTCCGGCTCCGGCACCACGGCACGCAGCTCGCGCAGGGATCGCAGGTCATCCACCGAGGGACTCCTCTCGTGCCGTGGTGGGGTCGCTTCCGCCGAGCGCCCTGCGGGTCCTGGCCCTGGCGCGGTGCAGGCGGGATCGGACGGTTCCGATGGGGATGTTCAGGGCGAGGGCCACGTCCTCGTACGTCATGTCCGCCCAGGCCACGAGTAACAGCACCTCGCGGTCGGCGGCCGGCAGGTCCGCCAGCGCCGCGGCCAGGCCCGCCTGCTGCGCCGCGACGCGGTCGTCGATCCTGTCGGCGTACGGCTCGGTGATCTCGTCCACCCCGGTGCGGGCCAGGGCCCGGTAGAGCCTGACCTCGACCCGACGGTGACGCTGGATGAGCCTGGCGGCGATGCCGTACAGCCAGGGGCGGGCGTCGGGATGGCTCGTGTCGTAGTGGCGGCGCCGGCGGAACGCGGCCAGGAACGCGTCGGAGACGACGTCGTCGGCCAACGACTCCCCGAGCCGCCTGGCGACGTAGCGCCGCAGGGCGGCCGCGTGCCGGTCGAAGAGCTCGGCGAAGATCTCGGGGACCTGCTCGGACCGCCGGATCAGCTCGGAGTCGGCCGGCCCGCCGGGCACTTCGTCGATCACATGTCGCTCCCGTCCGTACGGTGTGTTCGCTGGCTTTCGCCCGCACGACCGCGAGGAGTTCGCGCTTTCCGATGTGACCTGCATCACACAGGTAAGGCCGCCTCCCCGCGGGGAGACGGCCGCACCGAGGTCTTCGTGAAGGTCAGTAGTAGCTGCCCTCGGGGGTGGTCTCGTAGTCCTCGTCGAGCTCGTCGTCGCGGCGCGACCACCGCGAGGGCATCAGCACGGGGATGAACAGGGCCACGCCGAGCAGCGCGAACACGCCCGTCGTGAGGAGGGTCCTGGCGCCGAACCCGGCGTCGCGGATGATCTGGTTGACCGAGGGCTCGGTCGGGATGAAGGAGAGCGCCCGGTTCATGTCGAGCGCGTACACGACCGTCCAGGCCAGCAGCACCATGGACGGGACGAAGGTCGCCAGCGGGGAGATCCGGCCGGCCGTAACCAGGCCCGCGACGAGTCCTACCGCGGCCATCGCGCCGAGCGCGATCCACATCTTCTGGCTGTCCGGTGGGTTCGCCGCGGCATTGCCGACGGCCTGCTGCACCGCCCATCCGCCGCCCCCGAGCACGGCCGCCGTCACCACCAGGCCGACCAGCAAACCACCTAAGTGCCGCAACGTTCTCACCTCTATGTCAGCGCGATCGGCACGACCCTAGCGACAAATGCCATTTTCGGACCAGGCATTGACCAGCTTGGGACTCGAGGTCTCATCCTCCCTTGCCCCGTGAGAGCATGGAGCACACCCATGCGCGCGCGACTTCCCCTCCGGCTGGCGCGGACGGCCGCCTTCGCCGCTGTCTGCGTGACCCTGGCCGCGCTCGCCCACGTTCTCGGTGGCGGCGCCGCTCCCGCGCCATGGGCCGCCGCGCTCGGGCTCGCGGGCGTGTCCGCGCTGGGGCTGGCGCTGAGCGGCAGGGAGCGCTCGGCGGGCACGATCAACCTGATGCTGGTCGGCGCGCAGCTCGGGCTGCACGAGCTGTTCGCGGGCGAGGGCACCTTCTACGTCTCGGTGCACGGGCACGCCCAGGGCGGCCTGGCCGTCAACGCCGGCATGCTGCTCACGCACCTCACCGCCACGGTGATCACCGGCCTGTGGCTGTCGCGCGGCGAGGCCGCGCTCTGGTCGCTGCTGCGCCGCATCGGCCGCCGTCTCGTCGTCCTGCTCCGCCCGGCCGCCGCGCCCGTGTCGCGGCCCGGCGCGCCCGTCGTCCGCACCAGGGTGGTGCCGCCGCAGCCGGGTTTCCGGCACAGCGTGGCCAGGCGTGGTCCTCCACTTCCCGCCTGACCGTCTGACACCCCTTTTTCCCCCATCACCCAAGTGGAGCCTTCGACATGTCCTACGCACGCCGCGCGGCGACCGTGCTCGCCGCCGCCACCGCGCTCACCGCCGGCCTGGCCCTGCCCGCGTTCGCCCACGTCACCATCCAGCCGGGCACCGCCGAGCAGGGCGGGTTCACCAAGGTCGCGTTCCGGGTGCCGAACGAGCGCGACGACGCCTCGACCACCAAGATCGAGGTCTCCTTCCCCACCGACCACCCGCTGGCCTTCGTGTCCGTCAAGCCCGTGCCCGGGTGGAAGGTCAAGGTCACGGAGGGCAAGCTGCCCGCGCCGGTCAAGACCGAGTACGGCGACGTGGAAGAGGCCGTCACCAAGGTCGTCTGGGAGGGCGGCAAGATCAATCCTGGGGAGTTCCAGGAGTTCGAGGTGTCCATGGGGCAGCTGCCCGAGGTGGACTCGCTGATGTTCCCGACCAAGCAGACCTACTCCGGGGGCGAGGTCGTGGACTGGTCGCAGGCCCCGAAGGCCGACGGCACGGAGCCCGAGCACCCGGCGCCGCTGCTCAAGCTGGTGCCCGCCGCCGAGGACGGCGGCACGGCCACCATGTCCGCCACCGCACCCGCCTCCGCCTCGGCCGCCCCGTCGGTGGCGCCGGTGGCGGCCGCCTCGTCGTCGGACGGCACCGCCCGCCTGCTCGGCGGGGCCGGGCTGGTGGTGGGCGTCATCGGCGTCGTGATCGGCTTCCTGGGCCTGCGCCGCCGCCCGTCCGCCTGACGGCTTCCCCTCGTGCGCCCCGCCGGCCGTGCCTCGATCCCGGGCACGGGCGGCGGCGTGGCGGGGATCAGGACGTGATGTCCTTGCCGGAGAACCGTGCCCAGGCGATCGTGCCGAACAGCACGATGTACGCCCCGAACGTCAGCAGCCCGTCCCGCAGGGCCGCCACGTCGATCGGGCTGCGCAGCACCGCGTCGAAGTTCGTGAACCTGGTCGGCAGCAGGTACGGCGCGATCGAGCCCAGCTCCGGGATGGCCCGCAGCACCTGGCAGACGATGACCAGCACCACGGTCCCCGCGATGGCCCCGATGGACACCTCGGTGAACACCGACAGCGCCAGCGCGACCGCGGCCAGCGCCGCCATGCCGGCTCCCACGTACCCGACCGAGATGGCGATGCGCAGCAGCCCGTCGGCCAGCGGCACCGTGGTGCCGGAGAGCAGCGTCACGTCCCCCGCCGGGAACAGCACCAGCCCCGTCACCAGCGCCGACAGCGCGACCACCGCCGTCACCGCGTAGGCGTAGACGACCGCGTTGAGGTACTTGATCATCAGCAGCCTGGTACGGCCGGCCGGCGCGGCCAGCAGG
The DNA here is from genome assembly GCF_041950525.1 of Nonomuraea sp. GTA35. NCBI lineage: Bacteria > Bacillati > Actinomycetota > Actinomycetes > Streptosporangiales > Streptosporangiaceae > Nonomuraea > Nonomuraea sp. GTA35. Next base: position 555,900 of record NZ_JBGNUV010000002.1, read on the forward strand.
TAGCGCAGCGTGCCGCCCCCGGCCTCCCCCGCGATCGAGTCGCCCGCCACCACGCTCACGGCCACCGGCATCAGCAGCAGCACCAGGAACGAGAACGAGACGAACGTCAGCATGAGGCTGTTGCCCGCCACGTCCTGGACGAGCCCGCTCATGTCGTCGTCGGACGAGCCGAACATGCGCAGCGCGACCCCGACCACGACCGGCACGGCACCCAGCACGGCCAGCATGACCAGGTTGCGCGGCCGGCGGAAGGTCAGGCCCAGCTCCGAGCCGAGCAGCCGCCAGAACGCCCACGTCGCCCTCGCCACCGGCTCGGACGGGGCCGCGGGCGAGGGCTCCGGCTCGTGGCGTTCGGTGGTGCGCATGGTCTCCGTCACCGGGACCAGCCCCGGCGTGCGCCGCGGCCCGAGCGTGGCAGTCCGCGCACCGCCCGCCCCCGGGTCCTCATCCGTCGACATCGAAGCCCTCCCCTGTCAGTCCCACGAACACGTCCTCCAGGCTCGGCCGCACCACGGCCAGCCCGCGTACGGCCACGCCCTCCCCCACGAGCGCGGCGTTGACCTGCTCGGGCGCGTGCCCGCCCAGCTCCGCCGTGACCTCGCGGCCCTCGGCGCGCACGTCGGCCAGGCCGAGCCCGGCCAGCACCCGCGCGGCGTCGTCAGGGTCGGCCGTCTCCACCCTGATGCGGGTGATCAGGCCGCCGGTGAGCGAGGCGATCGTGCCCTGGGCGACGAGCCTGCCGGTACGCATGATCGCGGCGTGCGTGCACATCTGCTCGACCTCGGCCAGCAGGTGCGAGGAGACGAACACCGTGGTGCCCTCGGCGGCGATCTCCTTGACCAGCGTGCGGACCTCGCGGGTGCCCTGCGGGTCGAGCCCGTTGGTCGGCTCGTCGAGCACGAGCAGCTCGCGCGGCCCCAGCAGCGCGGCCGCGATGGCCAGCCGCTGGCGCATGCCGAGCGAGTAGTTGCGGTAACGCTTGCCCGCGGCGGCCGACAGGCCCACCCGGTCGAGCGCGTCGGCGATCCGCCGCTTGGCGGTGCCGCGGTGCGCGGTCGGGTCGGCCGCGTCGAAGCGCATCAGGTTGGCCGTGCCCGACAGGTACGGGTAGAAGGCCGGCCCCTCGACCAGCGCCCCCACCTTGGGCAGGGCCTGCGCCTGCGGCAGCCCGAGCACGGAGTACGCACCCTCCGTGGGCGCGACCAGGCCGAGCAGCATGCGGATGGTGGTGGTCTTGCCCGAGCCGTTGGGCCCGAGGAAGCCGAACACCGAGCCGCGCGGCACGGTCAGGTCGAGCGCGTCCACGGCGACCTGGCCGCCCTTGAATCGCTTGGTCAGGCCCCGGGTGAGGATGGCGGCGTCCTCCCCTGTGTCCCCGGAGGGCGGGGCCGCCCCGAAGGGCGCCCCCGCTTCCTGCGTGACGGTGGTCACCTGACGCCCGCCGCCTTGGTGATCTCCTCCGGCGTCACGGCGCCGACCAGCAGCCGGCCGTCGTCGGTGAGCAGGGCCGTGACAAGCTTGGTCCTGATCAGCTTGCCGGAGCCCCACGTGCCGCTCACCGGGGTGGCGGACTTGAGCACGTTGTCGACCAGCGCGCTCGGGTCGCCGCCCTGGCCGTCGCCGAACCGCCCTTCGCCGCCCTCGGGCGTCTCGGCCTGCTGGGCCTTCGCCAGGTCCGACAGGGAGAACGGCACGACCGCGACGGCCGACCAGCCCTCGCCGACGACCTTCAGGTCGTCCGCGACCTCCTTGGCGTGCTCGGCGCGCTTCTCCGCGGTGGCGGTCTCGTCGGCGTTCAGGCCGAGCGTCCGCTCCTCCACCTTGGCGCCCGCGGGCGGGGTGAAGGTGAAGTTCTCCGCCGCCGGCGGGGTGAACGTCACCTGGGTGAACCCGATCTGGTACGCCGGCTCGGCCGAGCCCTTGGCGTACACCTGGACCTGGAGCGGGACGTACGTCTCGCCGTCGAGGGCGATCCGGATCTCCTGCACCAGGGAGCTCTCGTCCTTGGGCGCCAGGACGAGCTGGTAGACCGGGCGGCCCGCCACCTCCGCCGTGTTGATCACCCGGACCGCGGTGTGCTCGTCGGCGCCGGCCAGCAGCCGCTCGGCGAGCTGCTGCGGCGTCAGCTCGGTCTCCCGGGGCAGCGGCGTGGCGTGCGCCGCCGGGCCGCCGCTGCCCTGCTTGATGGTCAGCCTGGTGGCGGTGTTGGTCGCGCTGTCCCAGTACCAGGCCTGGCCGCCGTTCACGATCAGGTTGGTCTCGTTCAGCTGGGTCGGCATGGCCACGCGGAGCTTGTCCGTCGCGCCGTACCAGACCTTCACCTCGTGCGAGCCGGACAGCAGGCTGAGCGGCGAGACCGAGCCGGTCTGCGGCAGCGCCGGCAGGCCGAGCGAGGCCGTCTGCTGCACGGTGCCGGACATCGGCGGGATGCCGCCCTCCTTGCTGGTGGCCGCCACGGCGTCGGCGAGCAGTTGCTCGGCCGAACGCTCGGGCAGCACGGGGTCGCCGCTGACCGCGGCTATGACGGGGCCGGCGCCGATCGCGGCTCCGATCACGGCCGCTGCCGCGATCGGCACTCCCCACCTCACGAACGTGCCTCTGCGCATCTCACTCCTTAACGGTATGTCGATGCCCAGAGCCTGCGTCATCCTTCCTGTGGCAACCCTGAGACAATCTGAGATGGCTCTCAGGCTTCTCAGCGTTGTCTCAGCGCGGGGACGGGAGAATTGCCGTATGAGAGTACTTGTCGTCGAGGACGAGCGGCGGATGGCGGCCGCGCTGCAGCGCGGGCTGCAGGCGGAGGGGTTCGCCGTGGATCTCGCGCACGACGGCGAGGAGGGGCTGCACGCCGCCAGGCAGGGCGACTACGACGTCGTGGTGCTCGACATCATGCTGCCCCGGCTGTCCGGCTACAACGTGTGCAAGCAGCTGCGGGCCGAGGAGAACTGGGTGCCGATCCTGATGCTCTCGGCCAAGGACGGCGAGTACGACATGGCCGACGGGCTCGACCTGGGGGCCGACGACTACCTGACCAAGCCGTTCTCGTACGTGGTGCTGGTCGCCAGGCTGCGGGCGCTGATGCGGCGCGACGCGGGGCGGCGGCCGTCGGTGCTGGTGGCCGGCGACCTGTCGCTGGACCCGGCCCGGCGCAGGGTGGAGCGCGGGCAGAGCCCGGTCGAGCTGACGCCCCGGGAGTTCGCGCTGCTGGAGTACCTGATGCGGCGGCGGGACGAGGTGGTGTCGAAGTCGGAGATCCTGGAGCACGTGTGGGACACCTTCGACACCGACCCGAACGTGGTCGAGGTGTACGTCGGCTACCTGCGCCGCAAGATCGACGCCCCGTTCGGCAGGAACGCCCTGCAGACCGTGCGCGGCGCCGGCTACCGGCTGGCGGGCGACGGTGGCTGACTCGCCGCTGGTCTGGTGGCGGCGGCAGGGGCTGCGTTTCCGGCTCACGGTGGCGGCCGCGGCGGTGCTCGCGCTGGCGCTGGCCCTGTCGGCCACGGTGCTGGTGACCGTGCTGGAGCGGGCCCTGATGGACACCGTGGACGACTCCACCAGGGCGCAGGCCCAGGCGGTGCGGGTGGCGGCCGACGCGGGCACGCTGACCAGCCCGATCACCACGCACGACGGCACGATCGTGCAGGTCATCGACGCGCAGGGGCGGATCACGCACGTCACCTACGGCGCCGACCGGCTGGTGCCGATGCTGGACGCCCGGGCCAGGGCGCGGGTGCTGGAGAGCGGGCAGGCGACGCTGCTGGACGGGCGGCCGTACGCGATCCCGGGGTTCCTGCGGGTCGTCGTGCTCAGCGCGGACCACGGGCAGACGGTGGTGGCTGCCCGCCCCATCAGCGAGATCCAGACCAGCCTGGTCACGGCCGGGCGGGTGCTGCTGGTCGGCACGCCGGCGCTGGTGGTGCTGCTGGCGGTGGCGAGCTGGCTGATGATCGGCCGTACGCTGCGGCCCATCGCGGCGCTGCGCAGGGGCGCGGCGGACATCACGCACACCGCCAGGTCGCGGCGGCTGCCGGTGCCGCAGTCGCGGGACGAGGTGCACTCCCTGGCCACCACGCTCAACGACATGCTGGCCCGGCTGGAGGAGGCCGAGCAGCGCCAGCGCGCGCTCGTCTCCGACGCCGCGCACGAGCTGCGCAGCCCGCTGGCCAGCATCCGGCTGCAGCTGGAGGTGGCGCTCGGGCATCCCGACGGGCAGGACTGGCAGGAGACGGCCGAGGGCGTGCTGGAGGACACGATGCGGCTGTCCCGGCTGGCCGAGGACCTGCTCGCGCTGGCCAGGCTGGACGAGCGCGGCGGCGTGCCCGCCCGGCGCGAGCCGGTCGACCTCGACGAGGTGGTGCGGCAGACGGTGGACCGCTACGCCGAGGCGCGGCTGACCGTGTGCGACCCGGTCGTGGTCCGGGGCGACGCGCTCGACCTGAGCCGGGTGCTGACGAACCTGATGGACAACGCGGTCCGCCACACGGCCTCCAAGGTCGAGGTGGCGCTGACCGCCGACGGCGTGCTGACCGTCACCGACGACGGGCCCGGCATTCCCCCGCAGGATCGCGAGCGCGTCTTCAACCGCTTCACCCGGCTCGACTCCGGCCGCAGCCGGGACGAGGGCGGCGCGGGGCTGGGGCTGGCCATCGTGCGCGAGACCGTGCGGGCGCACGGGGGCACGGTGGTCCTGGAGGGCGCGGACCCGGGCCTGCGCGCCGTCGTCCGGCTCCCCGTGACCGGCTGACCCCGTCCGCACCCCCGGGCGGCGCGTCAGACCATTCCTGTCATGTGGCGGCCAGGGGCCCTGGTCACCGGGTGCCTGCCGTGTTACGCACGGGGCATGCGTACAGCACGTGTGGGGCGGCCGGCACCGGGCGAGCCGCCGGGCAGGGCCGGTTCACGCCCACAGGTGTGGCGGCCGGGCCGGACGGCGCGTGCTGCGGGTCCGGCAGGGGCACGCCGGCGGGGGTCCGGGGAGGTGGTGCCGATCACGGGCTGACGGTGGGGTTCTCCGGCGGCCGCCGGTCACTTCGCGGCCATCGGTTCCGGAGGCCGTCCTATTCGTGGTGGCCGTTCGGGTTCCCGGAGGCCATCAGGGGCGCGGCGCCGATGCCGGGCCCCACGTGGCTGCTGCTGTCGCGTGCCCCGTCAGGTCACGCGAGACGGGAAATGGATCGTTCCCAAAGGAGTCGTCAGGCGGCGGTTCCCTTCTCCGCGGTGGCCAGGAAGTCCTGGGCGATCAGCGGCAGGCGGCGGCGGGCGTGCACGACGGCGATGACGCGACGCACCGCGGGTTCGAGCGAGCGCACCACCAGGCCCGCGCGCCCGGCCTGCTCGGCCATGCCGCGGTACCACAGCAGCGACGCCTGCCCCGCGCGGACGGCGTTGAGCCAGCCGTTGCGTTCGTCGGTCTCGAGCACGACCACCGGGGTGACCGCGTACTTGCCGAACATCGCGTCGAGCTCCCTGCGCCGCATGCTGCCGCGGGCGGGCAGCGCCAGGCGCATGCCGTGCAGCTTGCCCATCGGCACCGGGTTGGGCAGGTCGAGCCCGGGCGGGGAGATCAGGACGATCTCCTGGCGTTCGAGGGGGTGGGTGATGAGGTCCGTGGGCACGGGCAGGTCCGTGAGGCCGAGGTCGGCCCGCTGGTCCCTGATGGCGCTGACGACGCCGTCTCTGCCGTCGCAGCGCACGATGTGCACGCGTACGCCTGGATGCTCGGCCGTGTAGGCGGGCAGCAGCCGCCCCGCGAGGCCGGGTTCGAGGCTGGGGGTGGACGCGATGCGGAGCTCCGCGTCGGTGGGGATGGTCTGGTTGGCCAGGCCCTCGATCTCGCGAACCGCGTCGAGTGCCTCCCTCGCCAGCTTGACCACCCGGCGTCCCTGCGCGGTGACGACCACCCCGCGTCCGGAACGGGCGAACAACGTCATGCCGAGCTCGCGCTCGAGATCGCGGATCGCGCGGGACAGCGCAGGCTGCGCGATGTAGAGCGACCTGGCCGCGTCGGTCATGGTGCGGTGCTCCGCAGTCGCGACCACATAGCGGAGCTGCTGGAGATTCATGCATCAGAAGCTAGGACAACGCCCGCCGCCCGGACCGGGAGATAGCGGAGATCACCTCGAATGATTTCGGACTGTGACCGAGCACTGCTACATCCGTGACGGGTGATAAATCAGTATGCTTTTGCCCCAAATTTGGCAAGGGTCCGACAAGTCGCACGGCAAATGCCTGCATTCCGGACGACGGGGCAAACGGGGAGACACGGTGACAGGGAACGGGCAATATCCACCCCCGCCACAAGGGCCAGGGCAGCCCCAGCGGCCCCCCTCGTTGCCGTGGCCGCCGCCCGGATACCGCCAGCCGCAGCCGCAGGGGGGCGCGTACCCGCAGCCGCCCCAGCCGCCGCCCCCGCCTCCTCCGCCACCGCCGCAGGGAAACCCTTACCAGCAGCAGCCGACGCTCCCGCAGGGGCAGCCTTACCCGCAACAGCCGTACGGGCAGCCGCCGTACGGGCAGCCGTCCTATGGACAGCCGCCGTACGGACAGCAGCAACCGTACCGGCAGCAGCCACCACCGCCGCCACCACCACCGCCGCCGCCCATGCCTCCGCAGCAGTGGCACCGGCCGCCGCAGCGCAGGAAGTCGGGGATGGGGGTCCTCGGGGTACTCGGCGCCGTCTTCGGCTCGCTGGCGGCGCTGTTCGTGCTGATCGTCATCGGGGCGGTGATGCTGTCCGCCTCGTCCAGCTCGGACACCTCGACGCCGGTGGCGATCCCGACGTACGAGCCGTCCGCCGAGCCGTCCTTCAGGGCCACCGAGGACGACGACCCGGACCCCGCCCCGTCGCGCAGCGAGCAGCCCACGCCGGCCCGGAGCCAGGACGACGAGCCGTCGACCACCGTCACGCCGCCCGCCCAGGTGACGGTCAACACGAGCCTGAAGAACAACAGCGTCTACCGGGCGGGCGTCCTGCCCAGGCTGAGCTGCCCGGCCGGCAACGCCAGCATCTTCAGCCACAGCCAGCTCAAGTCGCTGATCATCAAGACCGGCAGGTGCATGGACCGGGCCTGGAAGCCGGTGCTGGAGAAGCAGGGCTTCAGGTTCAGCCCGCCCAGGTACGCCATCGCGGCCGGGAGCGGCCGGGGCGCCTGCGGCGACTACCCGTCGCCGGGCAGCACGGTGCCGTACTACTGCCCGCAGAACAACACCATCTACGCGTCCACCTCGGCCATGGCCAGGGGCCGCGGCAACGCCGCCGGCTACGGCCAGATCATCACCTGGCACGGCGGCATCATCGGCATGATGGCCCACGAGTACGGCCACCACGTCCAGAACCTCACGGGCCTGATGAACTCCTGGTGGTCCGCGACGCTCGACTCCACCAGCCGGAGCGGCAAGCTGGCGCTCAGCCGGCGGCTGGAGCTGCAGGCCAACTGCTTCGGCGCCATGTGGATGCGGTCGGTCGCGGCGACGTACCCGGTGAACACGGCCAACCGCAGCCGGCTGTTCTGGTTCTTCAGCCAGGTGGGCGACCATCCGGGTTACCCGCGCGACCACGGCAAGCCGGTGAACAGCGGCCGGTGGTTCCGGCAGGGGTGGGAGAGGAACCAGGCGTACCAGTGCAACACGTGGCTGGCGCCGTCCTCGACGGTCTCCTGATGGACCCGTGGCGTTCATCTCAGCTTGGGCACATGTCTCTGATGTCCAGGTATGGGGACTAGAATCCTGGCAATCTTGTGCCGATCGGGGGGCAAAACGAGGGTTTTGCCTGGTAGGCGTGTAAGGAGCCAGGTGTGAGCAATCGCGATGGGGTAGACACCACGCCGGAAGGCAGGAAACGGCGCCCCACGCGACGATCGCGCCCGAATTCGGGCACGAACGGCAAGCCTGCCTCGGACGCGAACGGCGCCGCGGCGACCGGGGGGACCGGCAAGCCGGCTCCTGACGCGGCGGGCACCCCCGCCCCGAAGGCGCCCTCCGGATCCGCCCCCGGAAAGCTCGTCGCCGGGTCCGCCCGCCGCCCTTCCGGCCCCGGCACGTCCGACAAGCCCGGCAAGCCCTCCACGTCCGGTAAGTCCGGCAAGCCCCCCGCCGCCTCCCGCCCGGGCAAGCCCGGCAAGCCGGGCAAGCCGTCCGCCGCCTCCCGCCCCGGCAAATCCCGTTCCGGCTCGGGCGCGCCGCGCTTCGCCAGACCGCTGACCCCCGCCTCCGTGCTCGGCTGGACGGCCCTGTCCGCCATCGTGCCCGGCGCCGCTCACCTGCGGGCCGGGCACCGCCGTACCGGGCTGGCGCTGATCAGCGTGTACGCGGTGCTGCTGCTCATCGTGCTGGCCATGGGCCTGAGCGTGGCGGGGGACCTGGCGAACGCGTCCTGGCTGGCCAACAGCAGCAACATGATGCTGGTGGTCGTCATCGCCTCGGTGCTCGCGCTGGCGTGGTTCGCGGTACTGACGACCTCGTACGTGGCGCTCGGCCCGAACAGGCTCGACCAGCAGGGCCAGATCATCACCGGCATCGTGGTGGGCGTGCTGTGCGTGGCGGTCATGTCGCCGTTCGCCCTCACCGCCAACTACGTCGTGACCGCCCGCGACGCGATCAAGTCGATCTTCCCCTCCGTCCCCGACCCCGACAATCCGCAGGCGACCACCAACCCCGAAGACCCGTGGAACGGCAAGGACCGCGTCAACTTCCTGCTGATCGGCGGCGACGCGGCCGGCAACAGGACCGGCGTGCGCACCGACAGCATGAACGTGGCCAGCGTCGACCTCAAGACCGGCGCCACCGTGCTGTTCAGCCTGCCGCGCAACATGCAGCACGTGCGCTTCCCCGCCTCCTCACCGCTGCACAAGCAGTTCCCGAACGGGTTCATGGCCGAGCTGCCCAACGGCGGCCTGCTCAACGAGGTCTGGCAGTACGCCAACGACAACCCGCAGCTCATGGGCGGCAAGAACAGGGGCCCGCGAGCCCTGATGGACGCCATCGGTCACACGCTCGGCTTGAAGATCGACTACTACATGCTGATGAACATGTACGGCTTCGCCGACCTCGTGGACGCCATCGGCGGCCTCAAGATCAAGGTGGAGCAGGACGTCAAGTGGGGCGGCCTCTACGGCACCGCCGGCACCATCAAGGCGGGTTACCGGAAGCTGACCGGCGAGCAGGCCCTGTGGTACGGCCGTTCCCGCGTCGGCAGCGACGACTTCTCCCGCATGTCCCGCCAGCGCTGCGTCATCGGCGCCTTCGCCCAGCAGGCGACCCCTACGGTGATTCTCAGCAGGTTCGAGAAGATCGCCGGCGCGGCCAAGCGGCTGGCGCAGACCAACATCCCCGAGAGCCTGTTGCAGCCGCTGGTGGAGCTGGCGGTCAAGGTCAAGGACGCCAAGATCACCAGCCTGCAGTTCGTGCCGCCGGAGTTCTACTCGGGCCGCCCCGACTGGGCGAAGATCCGTGTGGCGACGAGGAAGGCGATCAACGACTCGCTCCGGCCCGCCCGCCGCGCCCAGACGGCCAACGTGAGCGCCTCCCCCAGCGTCACCGGCTCCACCCCCGCCAAGCCCCGCACGGCCACGCCCACGCAGACGCCCACCCGCAACACCCAGAAGGCGGGGGCCCAGTCCCTGGACGAGCTCTGCGGCCTCTGATCCCGGCCGTCCGGCTGAGCCGCCGTCCGGCCGGACAGCCGGGCGGCCGGCCGAACGTCGGGCGGCTAGCCGAACGTCACGGGCAGCTCGCGCGGCCCCCGCACCGTGAGGCTGGCGCGCCACCGCAACCGCTCGACCGGCACGGCCAGTGCGAGCCCCGGCAACCGGACGACCTCCGCCAGGGCCGCGCGCCCGACGAGGCGCGCCAGCAGCGCCCCCAGGCAGTAGTGCGGCCCGTGACCGAAGCTCAGGTGGGCGTTGTCCTGCCGGGTGAGGTCGGGCAGGTCGGGGTCGGAGAAGCGGAGGGGGTCGCGGTTGGCCGCGGCCAGCGCCACCAGGAGAGGCTGCCCGGCCGGCAGCACGACCCCGCCGATCTCCACCGGCTCCAGGGTGAACCGCCACGTGGCCAGCTCCACCGGGCTGTCGTGGCGCAGCAGCTCCTCCACGGCCGGCTCGATCAGCTCGGGCCGGGCGCGCAGCAGCTCCAGCGCGCCGGGGTGCCGCAGCAGCGTGTACGCGCCCAGCCCCACGAGCCCCACCGTCGTCTCGTACCCGGCCACGAGCAGCAGGAAGATCATCGAAAGCAGCTCGTCCCCGCTCAGCCGGTCCCCGTCCTCGGCCGCCGCGATCATGGCGCTGATCACGTCGTCCCCCGGCGCCCGCCGCTTGGCCTCGACCAGGTCGCCCACGTACGCGCCCAGCGCCCGCAGCGCGGCGGGCCTGGCGTCCGGCTCCCCCGGCTCCGACGACACCACGGCCGCCGTCCAGCGCTGGAAGTCCGTACGGTCGGCCGCGGGCACCCCGAGCACGTCGCAGATCACCCCGGACTGCAGCGGCGAGGCGAAGTCGCCCACCAGGTCGGCCCCGGGCGACAGCCCGGCGGCGAGCGCGTGGGCGGCGGACTCGATCCCCGGCCGCAGCCGCGCCAGCCTGCGCGGCGTGAAGAACCCCGACACCACGCGGCGCAGCCGGGTGTGCTCGGGCGGGTCGGTGGTGAGCAGGTGCGTGCCCAGCCCCGACCGGTCCTCCAGCGGCCGCCCGCGCCCCGCCTCCTGCCAGTCGGCGGGTGCGTGGCGCGGGTCCTTGCTCAGCCGCGGGTCGGCGAGCGCGGCGCGGGCGTCGTCGTAGCGGGTCACGAGCCAGCCGTACAGGCCGCTGCGCATGGTCACCAGGCGGGGGGCGCCGCAGGCCCGCAGGTCGGCGTAGGCCGGGTACGGGTCGGCCACCAGCCCGTCGTAACCGGGCAACATCTCGTTCAGCATGCGTGAAGGCTCCAGGGAGGACGGGCGGCGGGCGGCGGGCCCGCCGCGCCGCTCCTACTTGCCGAGTTGTCCCAGGATCCAGTCGGCGAGCACGCCTGTCACCTCGCCGTGCTCGGAGTTGTGCGAGTCGCACTGGTAGTCGTCGAGCTGGCTCTGCTCGGGCGACAGGGACGCGATGTCGGTGTAGAGGTCGACCGGCCACTCCAGCGGGTCGTACTGGAGGGCGACGGCGCTCACCGTGGGCACGAAGCAGGTGGATCTGTACCGGTTCGCGATCGGCGCGCCCAGCTTGTCGGCGAGCACGCCGTACAGGGGCAGCGTGCCGCCCGGCACGCCGTCGAACGCGCCGACGTCGCTGGTGTAGCTCTTGCTGGCCCACATCGGCACCGCGCGCATGCCGCCGACGTGCCGGTTGACGCCGCGCTCCGGCTGGGTGCGCACGGTGGCGCCGACGAGGCCGCCCAGCGCGCTCCACTCGAACACGAGGTGGTCGGGTGGCACGTTCCTGCCGGTGCCGTCGGCGGCCCCGTTGGCCACGCCGAGCTTGCGCGGCCGGACCGGGAACCAGCCGACGCGGCGCAGGTCCGCCAGGAACTCGGTGCGCAGCGGGCTGGAGGTCGCCACGGGCCCCGAGTAGCGGCCGCTCTCGACCCACGCCCACAGGAGCTGCTGGGCGGCGGGGCTGGCGATCAGGGCCGCCTGGCCGGGTTCCGCCGGGGAGAGGCTCTGGGCGAAGTACGCGAGCTGCTGGAGTATCAGCGGGATCCAGGCGCCGTTGTGCGGCGAGTCGTAGGACAGGTAGGTCGCGGTCTGGTGGTCCTCGCCGCGGTTCTCCATCTCGGCCAGCGCGTAGCGGGTGACGAGCCCGCCCATGCCGAGGCCGCCGACGATCAGCGGCGCGTTGCCGGCCCGCTCGCTGATGGCGCGGCGGATGCAGGTGGCGGCCACGCCGGCGTTGGCCTGGATGTGCGTGTGCCGGGCGCCGAAGCCGAGCAGGACGACGTCGATGCCCTGGGCGAGGAGCTGGTCCAGGAGGCGTTGCTGGTGGGGCGGGTAGGGCGTGTTGAGATGGTGCCACAGGCCCCGCACGTCGCTGGGCCCGTAGCCGAAGCCGTCGGCCAGGATCATCGGCCGGACGAGGCGCTCGTGACCGGCCGCGTAGTGGACGGCGGCGCCGCCGGTGGCGGTGCGGCCCTGGTAGGGCCAGGCGGAGGTGAGGGTCCACTCCATCTGCGGCACCCGCACCTGCTCTGCGGGCGGCGGCGCCGAGGCCGCGAACAGGACTCCCTTCGGGAGCACCGCGGCGATCTGCTCGGCACGACCGGCGGGCACCGGGTCGGACTCCTGCCGCAGGGCGAGCTCGACGTCTATCCTTGCTGCCCCTTGTGTCGCCATGATTACACCTTTGCTCGTGGGTTTACCGGACGTCACCCCCGATCTCTTACCTCCGTTTCGAGAAGATGAATTTTCGCTTTTCGCGGATGAACGATCATCGCGATCAAGGCATGGCTGGTATCTCTACCTCACCTCGCGGTCTCCGACAAATCAACCCGTCCCGGAAACCGTTCACCTGACCATCGGTCAAGGTAATAACGAGACTATTTCGGAAATGCCCGTCGGCATTTCCGGAGTGGTCACACCAGCGCGGAGTTCCTCCTGGGCAGCAGGGCCAGGGCACCGACGTACAGCAGGGCCGCCACGATGAGCAGGCCCTGGTAGCCGATCACCAGGGCGACGTACTCCAGGCAGCCGCCCACCATGGCGCCCAGCAGGTTCGCGCCGAAGGAAGTGGTCGCGTCGGCCGTCTCGGCGAAACGTTTGGCGAACACCACGTTCGCGGCGAAGATCGGCAGGAATGCCACCGTCACGGCGGCCACCGCGCGCAGCGGGACCGGGAGCGACAGCAACCATTCGTTCGGCACGAGCCAGGCCAGCAGCAGGCCCGCGAAAAGCACGCCGTACATGACCGCCAGCGGCGGGGTGCGGAAACGGCGGGTCACCTCGACGGCGGCGAGCACCGCGACGAGCACGCCGGCGAAGACGATCGCGTTGACCACCCACGTGGTGCCGAACAGCAGCGCGAACCCGGTCACGCTCTTGGTCTCCAGCAGCATGAAGCCGACGCCCAGCAGGAACAGGTCCGCGTACGGGCGCATCCGCCGGTACGGGCCCGCCACGACGCGCACGGCCAGCAGGCTCACGATGAGGATCAGGCCGAGCGTGATGACGTAGATCGGCGGGATCGTGCCCTCCTTCAGGTAGAGGAAGGGCCGGTCGTCGCCGGCGGGCTCGGGAGTGCCGGGGGCGGCGCCGGGCCATTCGGCGGCGCAGCGCTGGTCGGCGGCGGCCAGGCCGGCGGTGATGACGGCCTGCTGCCCGGCGGTGCTGACCACGTCCACGCAGGGCTTGTGGCCGAAGGCGCGCTGCATGGTGAGGGCCAGGCGGTCGACCAGCCAGCTCTCGCGGTAGTAGTTGTACATCGAGAACGTGCCGCCCGGCTTGAGGTGGGCGCGGGCCGCCCGCATGGCCTCCTCGGTGAACAGGTAGCTCTCCAGGCGCAGCGAGCTGGCGCCGGAGACGAGGGTGAGCGAGTCGGGCAGGGCGAACAGGATCAGGTCGTACTTCTGGCCGGTGCGCTCCAGGAAGGCGCGGCCGTCGGTGACGTGGGTGGTGACGCGCGGGTCGGCGTAGGGCCTGTCGGGGTGGACCGAGCCGCCGAGCTCGCGCAGCTTGGGGTCGATCTCGACGGCGTCGACGCGGGTGGCGCCCTTGGACAGCGCGATCGCCACGTCGGTGCCGCTGCCGGCGCCGACGATGAGCACGTCCTGGGGCTGCTTGCTCGCCCGCTCGTACGGCAGGCCGTACTGGGCCTCCCACTGCAGGCGGGCGTAGGCGGGCACGGCCTGCTGGTGCGGGATGCCGTTGACCGCGATGTCGGTGACGGGCACGCCGACCTGCACGAGCTGCTTGGTGGTGACCTTGTAGTACGGCGACCAGATCGCCCCGGCGGTGAGCGTCTCGGCCAGCAGCAGCCCGACCACGACCAGGGACGGCACGGTCACGAGCCCCACGTAGAGCACGCGCGGCCTGGGCACGAGCAGCGCGCCGTAGCAGATGGCCGCGATGAGCCCCCAGAACACCGGCGGAGCGCTGAGGAACGACAGCGCCGTGAACGCGGCGATGCCGGTCAGGCTGCCGATCAGGTCGTACCGGTAGGCCTCCAGGCGCGGCAGCTCGGGAAAGCAGCGCCCGACCAGCTCGGCGGGCCCCATGAGCACGACCGCGGCGGCGCAGAAGATCACCGGCAGGATCGCCCACGCGGGCGGCCCGCTGGTGGACAGGCTCGTCCAGTACAGGACGCCCTCGGTGTCGCGGTCGACGGTGACGGGGAAGGTCAGCACGACGATGGTCAGGACGGCCAGGACGATGGGCGAGTAGTACGGCTGCCGTCGCGAGCGCCCCACGCGCAGGAAACCGAGCCCGATGCCGAGGAAGGAGCCGAGCAGCACGAAATTGGTGAAATAGCTGAGATGGACGATGTTGGACCCGGTCCACCGGATCAGCGCCAGCTCGAGGAAGAGCATGAAGGCACTGGCGAGGACCAGCCTCGGCCGCACCGCCAACCAGTGGGCTTTTTCGCCGTCGTCAATCGGCTTTTGCGCCTGGAGCGTCATAACGCCTCACCGTAGTGAACAGACCGAAAACAAGGAAGTCTGACGACCCAGAACAAATGTCGTCCGCTTCGCCCCACTTAGGGAGTTTCCGCAGGTCAAAACACCTCAGATCCGCTGGACGCGGCCCGTGCGGATGAAGGAATGTTGGGAGGTTCGTTTCCCTCCACAAACGTCTCGGTGGTGACACATGCGGATCCTGATCCAGCTCCGTCCCTCCCCTGATCTGGTCGCGGCGGTCGTCGACCCCGGCCAGACCGCCACCACGGCCGACGTCGCCGACGGCCTGCCGGGCGTCGAGCTCGACCCCGCGTTCACGCCCGTGGCCGTGCCGCGCCCGGTGCCCGCGGCGGGCGGCGATCCGCTCTCGCTCAGCCAGCCGCTGGACTACTCCCTCGCCGCGGAGGACGCCTCGGTGCTGGTGCGGGGCACGATCTCGGACGACGAGCTGACCGCCAGGCTCGCGCTGCTGCCCGCGCTCAGGCCGGACGTGGTGGGCGTCTTCGCCGACCCCGTCATCGAGTCCACCCCGGTGTGCGGGGGCGACCCGCCATCCGGCGACTGGCACGACGTCGAGCGGCTGCTGAACGTTCCGGGGCTGCACGCCGAAGGGCTCGACGGCGACGGCGTGACGGTGGCCGTGCTGGACACCGGGATCAACGCGGCGCACGCGGCCAGGCAGCTCGGCAGGGGCGTCACGGTGGACGCCGAGCGGTGCTGGAGCCCCTCGGGGGTGGCCGGCAGGCCGGGCGAGTTCGAGATCGACCACGGCACGATGTGCGCCTTCGACGCGCTCATCGCCGCCCCGCAGGCCACGCTGATCGACCTGCCGGTGCTGCTGTCCACCCGGCCCGGCGGCTCGGCGCTGGACGGGCTGCTGTCGGACGCGGTGGCCGCCTTCGCGCACCTGCGCACCGTGCTCGACGCCCAGCCCGCCGGATCGCGGACGCTGGTGGTGAACAACTCGTGGGGGTCGTTCTCGCCCGAATGGGACTTTCCCGTGGGGCATCCGGGCAACTACTCCGACAACGCGGCGCACCCGTTCAACCTGATGGTCGCCGCGCTCGACAAGGCCGGCGCCGACGTGCTGTTCGCGGCCGGCAACTGCGGGCGCGACTGCCCGGACGGCCGCTGCGCCTACTCCGGGAGGCCCATCGTGGGCGCCAACTCCCATCCCAAGGTCCTGACGGTGGGCGGCATCGACGTCAACGGCGAGCGGGTGGGCTACTCCTCGCAGGGGCCGGGACGGCTGACCGCGCGCAAGCCGGACGTCTGCGCGTACACGCACTTCCTGGGCTCCAAGGCGTTCGGCGCCGGCCGGCCCGACTCGGGCACCTCGGCGGCGGCGCCGGTCGCGGCGGGGCTCGTGGCGGCGGTGCGCACCCGCTGGCCCGCGAGCAGGCTGTCGCCGGCCCAGCTCCGCGCCCTGCTGCGCAGGACAGCGGAGGACCGCAGCGAGGTCGGGTTCGACTACGACTACGGCTACGGCACCGTGGACCCGGCGGGGATCATCGCCGCGCTCCAGAAGCGGTCCAAGAACGGGGTCTGACACTCTCTCCCGGGGGCCGGGCCCGGCCCCCTAGGAGTTCTCCGTCATGGCGCCGATGATGCCCAGGGTCACGCCGAGGGCCACGAAGCAGAAGGTGATGATCAGCAGCACGGTGCCGATGATGCCGCAGATGCGCCCCGCCTGGACCATGCCGCGGTTCTCGTAGTAGTAGCCGCTCTCGTCGATCTCGCGCAGCGCCTTGTTCCCCATCGACCAGGCGAAGGGGCCGGTGAACATGCAGGCCACCAGGCTCACGATGCCCAGGACGAGGATGACCGTGCCGTTGGGATGGCTCTGCGGCGGCGGCCCGTAGTTGCCGGGACCGTAATCGGGATAGGACATGGTCGCGGCCTCACCTTCGAAAGCGACAGGTGCGCTTTATACCACAGTCTCCCCCTTGATCATCATGCGTCATCATGGTAGGGCCCATGATCCGCCCCCGAGGAGCCCTGCCCCCGTGCGTGAACGCACCCACGCCCTGCTCGCCCACCGCCACTTCCAGCGGTTCATCATCGGCGTCATCCTGATCAACGCGGCCACCCTCGGCCTGGAGACCTTCCCCGCCGTCGTCGAGGAGTACGGCACGATCCTTGCCGTGGTCGACCACGTGGCGCTCTACATCTTCACCGCCGAGCTGGTCGCCAAGCTCTACGTCGAGCGGGCCTCCTTCGTCCGCGACCCGTGGAACCTCTTCGACACCCTCATCGTCGCCATCGCCTTCGCCTCCACGAACGGCGGGCTGTCGGTGCTGCGCGCCCTGCGCATCCTGCGCGTGCTGCGGCTGCTGTCGGTGGTGCCCAGCCTGCGCCGCGTGGTGTCGGCGCTGCTGCGCGCGATGCCGGGGATGAGCTCGATCGTGGTGCTGCTGTCGCTGGTGCTCTACGTGGCCGCCGTCATGGCCACGAAGCTGTACGGGCAGACCGCGCCCGACCGCTTCGGCAGCCTGCCGACCTCGCTGTTCACGCTCTACCAGACGATGACGGGCGACGACTGGGGCAACATCGCCAGGGAGGTGATGAGCCGGCACCCGACGGCGTGGATCTTCTTCACCATCTTCATCCTCGTGTGCACGTTCGTCGTGCTCAACCTCTTCCTGGCGGTCGTGGTGAGCGCGATGGACGAGGAGAACGCCGAGGAGCGGGCGGCGCTGGAGGACACCTCCGCGCACATCATGGAGGACACCAGGGCCCACACCCAGCAGATCCTGGACGAGCTGTCCGAGCTGCGCAAGGAGGTCGCCGAGCTGCGCGCGCTGCGCGAGACGGCACCCCAGGCGCCGTCGGCGGGCATGAAGAAGGCCCGGGGGAAGCGGTCACGGTCCGCGTGATCGCTGCCCCCGGGCCCGCCCCGGCCGGGGCCGGCGCCTCACCGGCCGGTTCCGGCCTGCCGCTCCCAGGCCGGCGGGAGCGGACCCGGCCCGGTCAGCGGGAGTAGAACTCCACCACGAGCTGCTCGTCCACCGGGACCGCGATCTGCTCGCGCTGCGGCCGGTCGACCAGCGTGAACCGCAGCTCCTGCAGCTCGACCGACAGGTACGCGGCCGTGCGCTCGTCGGCGTACACGCCCTCCGCGGCGGCCACGAACGGCTGCATCCGGCGCGAGCGCTCCCGCACCGAGATGACCTGCCCCGGCCTGACCAGGTAGCTCGGGATGTCCACCTTGCGGCCGTCCACGGCGATGTGCCCGTGGCTGATGTACTGCCGGGCCGCGTAGATCGACGGCGCCAGGCCGGCCCGCAGCACGAGCGAGGCCAGGCGGCTCTCGAGGATCGTGACCAGCTCGGCGCCGGAGGCGCCCGACTTGCGCACGGCGAGGTCCCAGTAGCGGCGCAGCTGCCGCTCCGACACGTCGTAGTACCAGCGCAGCTTCTGCTTCTCCATCAGGCGCAGGCCGTAGTCGCCGGTGTTGCGACGGTTCGTCTTGCGGCCGTGCTCGCCCGGCGGGTAGGGGCGCTGTTCGAAGTAGCGGACGGCTTTCCTGGTCAGCGGGACGCCCGCGCGACGCGACAGTCGCACCTTCGGGCCGGTGTAGCGCACGTTCACCTCGATGTGATTAGGTAATCCTTACTTAGGTAAGGCTAACCTACCACTATTGATGCTCTCAAGGAGGCCGCCATGCTGCCGATCCCCGAACGGGTCCGCACCCTCGCCGCGACGGCCAACGTCGCCAAGCTCTCCGTTGACGGCGCCCCCTCCCCCGCGCGCGGCGGGGTGGACGAGCGCGGGCGCCCCGTCCTGCTCGTCCGGCCCGGCGAGAGCCTGCACGGGCTGCGCGGGGACGCGGTCGTGGCGGTGAACCTGACGGCGATGCGGCAACTGGGCACCGTCACCCACCCGCGCGGGCTGATCGAGGTGCAGGGCTGGGCGGAGGCCGTACCGGAGGCCGAGGCGCGCCCGGCGGCCGTGGCGGTGGCCGCGCACACCGCGGACGAGACCCTGTTCGACGCGCTGGAGCGCTTCGGGCAGCCGGACGCGCCCCGGTTGCTGCGGCTGGACGTGGGACAGGTGGTCTACCTGACCGGGCAGGAGTCGGGCGTGCTGGACGCCGACGACTACCTGGGGGCGGCACCCGATCCGCTCACCGAGACGGCGGAGCGGGTGCTCGCCCACGTCAACTCCTCCCACCGGACCCAGCTCGCGGCCGGCGTCGCCCAGCAGCTCGGGGAGCCCGCCGCGGAGGTGTGGCTGTGGGAGCTGGACCGGTTCGGGGCCACGGTGCGGGTGGACGAGTCGCTGGTGCGCTTCCCCTGGCCCACGCCCGCCCGTTCCGGCCTGTGCCTGGAGACGGCGCTGCGCGGGCTGCTGTGCACCTGCTGACACGCCGCTGTCAGAAGGAGCCGACGGCGGCGGTTGATCACATTTCGTCCGGCAAATTCCGTCTTCGGCCGGATGCGGGGGCCGCAGTCCCTACGATCTCTGATCGTGAGTGAGGCACGAAGGAGAACCGGCACGGCGGAAACCGCCGACCAGAGCGGGCGGCGCAGGCGGATGCTGACGATCGTCGGCGTGCTGTGCGGCACGTTGCTGCTCGCCTGCACCGCGGTCTTCATCGGCGGCGCGTTCAACGGCACCCGGGACGACGCGGGCGGCCCCGGCGCCGCCGGTTCCCGTTCCGAACCCGGCTCCGATGCCGACGCCGTGCCCGTACCCGGGCCCGGCTCCACCGGCGTGCAGTCACCCGGGCCGATGAGCGCCCGCCCCCTCGTCACCACCGCGCCGGCGGTGCGCAGCTCCGCGCCCGCGCCCGCCCGCACCAGGACCAGGACGGCCGCCCCGTCGCCGGCGACCAGCGGCACCCGCTCCCGCACCCCGGCCCCGACCCGGCCCGCGACGCCCACCGCGACGCGCCCGCCGACCACCGCGCCCGCCACCCCGACGGTCTCCACCTCCGGCCGCACGCCCCCCGGCCACACCAGGAATCCCCAGGGGAACGGCAAGACCCGGGGCCCGAAGGGGTGAGCCGGGAACCGCGCGGCCAGGCCGGGGGCCGGCTGGTCAGTGCGACAGGTGCGGGGTGGCGATCGTCCGGGACACCCGGCTCTCGGTGCCGGGCTCGACGATCACGAACTGGCCCATCATGCCGGAGTCCTCGTGCCGGAGGATGTGGCAGTGGTACATGTACGGCGTGGCCGGGTCCGTGAAGCCGCCGAACCGGACCGCGAGCCGGACGGTGCTCTTCGGCGGCACGTAGACGGTGTCCTTGTGGCCGCTCGCGTACGCCGCCGGCTTGTCCCCGTCCACGTCGAGCACCTGGAACGCCACCTCGTGGATGTGGAAGTTGTGGGCGTAGACGGTGTTCTCGATCTCCCAGATCTCGGTGGCGCCGGCCGGGACCACCTCGTCGATCCGGGACATGTCCATCTCCTTGCCGTTGATGGCGTCGTGGCCGTTGAGCCGGAACCGGCGGACCCTGGCGTTCGCGGGCGCCACGATCGGGCCGGGCGCGGCCAGGCGGGCCGGCAGGCGCGGTGAGGGGGCGAGCTGCCGCGCCGCGACCAGTCTCAGCAGGTCGAAGTCGCCCTCGTCGATGTCGTCACCGCCCGGGACCGTGCGCAGGAACACCTGCTCGCCGGGCGCGAACGCCACGACGACCTCGGCGCGCTCGCCCGGCGAGAGCGAGACCTGCTCCACCTCGACCGGGGCCGGCAGCAGGCCGGCGTCGTTGCCGACGACGTGGAACTTCCGGCCGTCGCCGAACACGAGGTGGTACCTGCGGGCGTTCGACCCGTTGAGGATCCGGAAGCGCACCCGCTCGGCGCGCACGTTCATGAACGGCGCATGGACGCCGTTGACCAGCATGTGATCGCCCAGGAGGCCGAAGGTGCCGCTCAGCACGTCGCCGGCCGGCGAGCCGTCCTCGGCGAGCTCCTTGTCCTGAAGGATCAGGGGCACGTCGTCGACCCCGTACTTCGAGGGGAGCTCCGGCGTGTCCCCGTCGTCGACGATGAACATGCCGGCCAGGCCGCGGTAGACGTGCCTGGCGGTCCCGCCGTGCGGGTGCGGGTGGTACCAGGACGTGGCGGCGGGCTGGTCGATCGTCCAGTGCGGGCTCCACGTGCCGCCCGGCTCGATCATCTGATGCGGGCCGCCGTCCATCTTCGCGGGCAGCCGCATGCCGTGCCAGTGCACGGTGCTCGCCTCGGCCAGACGGTTGGTGACCGTCATCCGCACCTGGTCGCCGCGGGCCGCCCGGATCGTGGGGCCGAGGTGCGGGCCGTTGAACCCCCAGGTCTCGACCGGCTTGCCCGGCAGGAGCTCGCTGCGGCCCCGCTGCATCGTCAGGGCGAAGTGCCGCGTCCCGTCCCGGTCCACCGCGGGCTCCAGCAGCGGTGGCACCCGCAGCTCCGTACGGAAGGCGGCCGGATCGGCCGTTGCGGGCCGCTCGCCGGAGCCGCAGGCGGAGGCCAGGCCGGAGAGAGCGGCGATGGCGAGGAACTGTCGACGGTTCATGGTCCCCGGATGATCTTTCGTGTGGGTGTGGCGGACCCACTGTGCGGCACCGACGGCTGCCCGGCACAGTCGCCGGGCTCACCTCGTGAGCGTGAGATCCTCATGATCGACTGGGGCGCGGGCGACCAGCTCGAACCGGTCGCCGGTCCGGGTGGTGGTGAGCTCGCCGCCGATGGCGGTCACGCGGGCGCGCAGGTTGCGCAGGCCCGAGCCGTGCGCCGGCTCCTGGCCGCGTGCCGCCCCGTCGTTGGTCACGCGGAGCCGTACCTGGCCGTCCTGGACCGCGATCTCGATCGCGCACTCGTCCGGGGTGCCGTGCTTGAGCACGTTGGTGACCGCCTCGCGCAACACCACCGCGAGCACGGACCCGGCCGGCACGCCCAGCCGCCCGGCGGTCCCGGCCGCGCCGGCGTCCGCCTCGACCGCCGGCGCGCCCGTCCCTCCCGGCACCGCCGTCCCGGTCACGGGCGTGGCGTCGATGCGTGCCCTCACACCCGCCGACTCCAGCACGGCCCTGGCGGAGTCGAGCTCCGCGGCCAGCGACAGGGGCAGGCCGGGAGCGCTCAGCCTCACGCTGTCCGAGAGCGCGGCGCGCACCGCCGCGGCCAGGCGTTCGAGCTGCGCGTCCGCCCGGTCCGGATCGGCGCCGAGCAGCCGCAGCGCCAGGTCCGCGTGCAGGACGATCGTGGTGAGGCCGCGGCCGAGCAGGTCGTGGACGTCCCTGCCCACCGCGAGCCGCTCGCGCAGGGCCGCCACCTCGACGAGCTCGGCCCGGGTGCGGCTGAGCTCGCCGACGAGATCCACCAGCCGGGTGAGGCCGTAAACCGCCATGGCGGTGTTCAGGACGCTGAGGAACGGGTAGACGCCGGCGATCGGGCCCAGGGTGAGCGCCTCCTCGACCGCGGCGACGCCGCTCATCGCCGCACAGAGCGGCCACGCCACCCGCCACGGCAGGTAGAGCAGGAGAACCCCCGCGAAGAACCCCGAGGCCAGCAACCCGGAGCCCTCGCCGAGTGCCAGCGGCGCGTAGATGGCGAGCGCGTGCGCGGCCAGGGTCCAGGCCAGCGTTCCGGGCCGGGGGCTGGACCGCAGCGCGGCCAGATGCCAGAACTGCAGGGCGAACGTCAGGGGAAAGAGCACGAGGTAGGCGGCGTGCGTGAAAACGGGACCGCGCTCCGCGCCGCCGGCGTAGTAGAACAGCGCCTGCCCGATGAACAGCACGTGGGTGGTGACGAGGATCGGCGTGGCCAGGCGCAGGATGCGGTTGTCGTCGTCGCGGGGCGGGACGGGGATCGCCTCGTCGGCCGGCGGCAGGGACCGTACCCGCTCCAACGCCTCCCGCGCCAGGGTCACCGCCGCCTCCACCGCCGTTCGCACCGCCGCCGCGTCACCCCGGCTCCCGGCCTCCCGCGCCTGCCGGGTCAGCCGCTCGACGGCGGCGACGTTCCGTACGACGAGGCCGTGTATCCGCCCCCACAGCCGCAGCCGCTCGACCGCCCCCGCCCTGGCGGCCAGCTCGGACCGTTCCCGTCCCACCTGGTGCAGCAGGACGGCGAGGCTGCTGATGCCGTACAGCATCAGGCCGACGTTGATCGGGGCGATGATCGCGTAGTAGACCAGGTACGGGAGGCGGTCATGGGCCAGCGCGACGGCGCCCTCGACGGCCGCGATCAGCCCGAGGATCACCCACGCGGGAGGACCGCTCACCACGAGCAGGGCCGAGGCCGCGACGAACCCCGAGCCGCCCACCTCCCAGCTCTCGGGCTCGGCGAGCAGCGGCAGGTAGTTCGCCACCGCCTGCACGGGGAAGAGCGCGGCGGACAGCCGCCGCCGGCCCGGCAGCGAGATCGGCACCTGGAGCGCGGCGACCAGCGCGACGCAGACCACGGTCAGCAGGTCGAACTCCTGCACGACGAAGTAGAAGCTCACCCGCAGCAGACCCGTCACGCCGATGAACACCACGACCAGGCGAACGGGGTTCAGCGCCCCCAGGCGCGTCGAGCCGGACAGGTTGAGCGCACCCGGCCGGGCCGAGCCTGCCGGGTTCAGCAGCCTCAGGCGGGCCGGGCCTGCCGGGTTCGGCACCCTCAGGCGGGCCGAGCCGCCCGGGTTCGGCACCCTCGGCCGGGCCGGGCCGTCCGGGCTCAGAGCCACCCGGCGTCCTGGGCGATCCGTACGGCGTGCAGCCGGTTGCGCGCGTGCAGCGTGGTGACGATCTGGGTGAGGTAGTTGCGGATGGTGCCCGCCGACAGGAACAGCGCCTGCGCGATCTGCTCCACGTCCTCGCCGTCGGCGAACCGCCGGAGCACCTCCAGCTCGCGCGGCTTGAGCGGGCTCTCGACCGCCTCCAGCGCCGCCACGGCGAGCTGCGGATCGACCACCCGCTCGCCCGCCGCGACCCTCCTGATCGCGTCGGCGAGCTGGCCGGGCGGGGCGTCCTTCACCATGAACCCGGCCGCCTGCGCGGCGAACGCCCTGCGGACGTTGCCCGGGCGGCCGTAGCTCGTCACGATCAGCACCCGGCAGCCCGGCACCCGCCTGCGCAGCTCGGCCGCGGCGGTGAGCCCGTCGAGGCCGGGCAGCTCGACGTCGAGCACCGCCACGTCGGGGTCGTGCTCCAGCGCCTTGGGGACGATCTCGTCACCGGTCGCCGCCTCCGCGACGACCTTGATGTCGGGTTCGAGGCCGAGCAGCGCGACCAGCGCGCCGCGGACCAGGTGCATGTCCTCGGCGAGCAGAACGCGGATCATTGCTTGCTCCTAGCCTCAAGGCCCTACTTTCGCCCCATTTCTACCATCTCGTGAGATCTTCATTGTGGATCATGAAAGATCCACGCGACGGGGGGAACGGGCCGCCTCAGGCGCGGGAGCGGGCCATGCCCTCCAGGAGGTAGCCGAGCCCCTCGTCGAACGTGGCGTCCCAGTCGTGCTCCAGCCCGTGCTCGGCCAGCGCCGGGTAGCGGTCGGCGCGCTCGCGCAGGAAGGCACCGGTGTCGGTGTCGCCGCCGCGGTCCCAGGTCACCTGCATGATCACGGAGCCCATCACGTAGTTCGACAGGCTGTAGGCGGCCGGCTTCGGGGCGGAGAACCCGGCGGCGGTCAGCGTCTCGTACAGGAACTCGGTGCGCCGCAGCGCGTTGGGGCCCATCAGCGGGCGGTCGAGGAGCGTCGCCGACCACGGGTGCCGCAGCAACGCCGCCCGCCAGCGCCGCATCAACCCCCGCACCGGCGCCCGCCAATCACCGACCGTCTGCGGGCCGCCACCTCCCGCTGGCCCGCCACCACCCGCTGGCCCGCCACCACCCGCTGCGGCGCCCCCTGCATCCCGCCCTGGAAACCCGCCGGCCGGATCGCCCCGGACGGCCAGTCCGACCCGCTCGACCAGTTCGACCAGGTCGTCCAGCCTGACCTCGCCGAACACCTCGTCCATGGCCAGGTCCAGCACGTCGTCCTTGGTCTTGACGTGCCAGTAGAGGGTGGTCGAGCCGGTGTCGAGGCGCTCGGCGAGGCGGCGCATGGTCAGCCGCCCCACGCCCTCCTCGTCCAGCAGCGCCATCGCCTCCGCCACGATCCGCTCCAGCGTCAGCGTCTGCCTGGGGGCCTTCTGACTGCGCGACCACACGTTGTCCACCCCGGGATAATACGTTGTACGACGACCGGATCAATGGTCTAGTTAATAGAACGACGATCCGGAAGCGATCGAACACCGGTCCGGCACGGTGGAACGCCGGTCGAGGAGGAGGGGTCAGGGTGGGGCATGTCGACGTGAGCGGGGTGACGTACCTGCTGCCCGATGGACGGCCCTTGCTGCTGGAGGTGTCGTTCAAGGTCGGCGACGGCGCCAAGGCGGCGCTCGTCGGGCCGAACGGGGCGGGCAAGAGCACGTTGCTGCGGCTCATCGCGGGCGAGGTGACACCGGCCGAGGGGCGGGTCGCCGTCACGGGCGGGGTCGGCGTCATGCGGCAGTTCCTCGGCGAGGGCACCGTACGGGATCTGCTGCTGAGTGTGGCGCCGCGTCAGATCAGGCAGGCGTGGGCGGCGCTGGAGCGGGCGGAGGCGGCGATCGCGGCACGCGACGACGAGGAGCGGCAGCTCGGCTACGCCCAGGCCATCGCCGACTACGCCGACGCCGGCGGTTACGAGCTGGAGCTGGTCTGGGACGTGTGCGCCACCGAGGCGCTCGGACTCCCGTACGAGGAGATCAAGGACCGGAGCCTGACCACGCTGTCCGGCGGGGAGCAGAAGCGGCTCATGCTGGAGGCGCTGCTGCGCGGGCCCGACGAGGTGCTGCTGCTCGACGAGCCCGACAACTACCTGGACGTGCGGGGCAAGCAGTGGCTGGAGCGGGCGATCAGGAGCTCGGGCAAGACGGTGCTGCTCGTCTCGCACGACCGGCGGCTGCTGGCCGAGGCCGCCGACCGCATCATCACGGTCGAGGGGCGGGGCGTGTGGGTGCACGGCGGCGGGTTCGCCGGTTACGCCGAGGCGCGCAGGCGGCGCAAGGAGCGGCTGGAGGAGCTGCGGCAGCGCTGGGAGGAGGAGCGGGCCCGGCTGCGGCGGCTCGTGCACGTCCTGCGGCAGCGCTCGGCCGGCAACGACGCGCTGGCGGGGGCGTACCAGTCGGCGGTGACGCGGCTGGACCGGTTCGAGCGGGCGGGGCCGCCCCAGCGCGCGCCGAAGGAGCAGAACGTCCGCATGCGGCTGCGCGGCGGCCGCACCGGCAAGCGGGCGGTCGTCTGCGAGGAGCTGGAGCTGAGCGGGCTGCTGCGGCCGTTCTCCACCGAGATCTGGTACGGCGAGCGCGTCGGCGTGCTCGGCATGAACGGCACCGGCAAGTCCCACTTCCTGCGCCTGCTGGCCGGCGAGCCGATCGCGCACACCGGCGTCGCCCGCCTGGGCGCCCGGGTCTTTCCCGGCCACTTCGCCCAGACCCATCTACGCCCGGACCTGCGCGGTCGCCCCGCGGCCGAGGTGGTCATGCACGAGCACGCGATGACCCGCAACGAGGCGATGGCGGCGCTGGCCCGCTACGAGCTGGCGCCGGCGGGCGGCCAGCCGTTCGAGACGCTGTCGGGCGGGCAGCAGGCGCGGCTGCAGATCCTGCTGCTGGAGCTGTCGGGCGCGACGCTGCTGCTGCTCGACGAGCCGACGGACAACCTGGACCTGGCCAGCGCGGAAGCCTTGCAGGCCGGGCTGGGCGGCTTCGAGGGCACGGTGCTGGCCGTGACCCACGATCGCTGGTTCGCCGACGACCTGGACCGGTACTTGATCTTCGGCGCGGACGGGCTGGTCCGGGAGAGCGACACGCCGCGCTGGGACCTCTGACGCCGACCGGCCGCAAGCCTGCGCTCCTGGCAGGCCACCGCGCCTGTCGTGACGAACCGACCAGGATACATCGCTCGACGACTCGAGGCTCGAGTGGGCCGCACTCTGGAAGGCGCTCCCCAAGGTGGTGTTCTCCACCACGCTGACGGCCGTGCAGGGCAACGCCCGCCTGGCCTCCGGCGACCTGCTGGAGGAGATCGAGGTCGTCCACCTCCGCCACCGCGTGGCGCGCCGGCGGTCCGAGGGCGGGGTGCCCGAGGGGAACACGGCGCGGGCGCGCTCGGCCAGGCGGTGGGGCGTGCGGCGACGCGGTCAGTGCGACTGCGGGGGCATGACGCAGAACTCGTGGCCGTCGGGATCGGTCATCACGACCCAGTCGGCCTCGTCGCCCTGGCCGATGTCCACGGGCGTCGCCCCGAGGGAGATGAGCCGGTCGACCTCCACTCGCTGATCACCGCCGGCGGCGGGAGCGAGGTCGAAGTGCAACCGGTACTTGCCGGTCTTCGGGTCCAGCGGCGGACCGCCCCAGGTGATCTTCGGGCCGCCGTGCGGTGAGCGGATGGCGGTCTCCTGGTTCTGGTCCCAGACCAGGGGCCAGCCGAGCGCCGCGCTCCAGAAGTAGCCCGTCTCCTGCGAGCCGTCGCACGCGAGCGCTCCGATGAACCCGCAGTCGGCGAGGAACTTGTTGTCCGGCTCGATGACGCAGAACTCGTTGCCCTCGGGATCGGCGAGCACGACGTGCGCCTCTTCCGGGCCCTGCCCGATGTCGATGTGGCGGGCGCCGAGTTCGAGCGCCCTGGCCACCGTCCGCTGCTGGTTCTCGAGGGACGTGCTCGTCAGGTCGAAGTGCATCTGGTTCTGGCCGGCCTTCTTCTCCTGCGAGGCGAGGAACCGGATCCGGAACCCGGTGTCATCGCCCGGCAGGAGCGTGAAGCCGCCGCGGGGGTCGTCGGCCGTCTCCCAGTCCAGGACGCCGGCCCAGAAGCGTGCGAGGCGGAGCGGGTCGTGCGCGTCGAAGCAGAGCGCGATGAGGCGGCAGGTCACTTCGCTCCGCACCTCCGATCTGTTGGAGCGATCAATGCCGGGAAGGCAGGGCATGTCGCCTCACGCCGTGGAAAGGTGACGCCGGTCACCCGCTGGGCAGAGGCGGCACCGGCCATGCTGGCACGCTCCCCGGTGATCCTCTACAGGTTTTCCGGTCCCGCCTGCGTGGGCCGGGGCCGCGCTCAGCCCGCTTCCGTGGCGGGCAGGCGATCCCGCCGCAGCGCCGTCAGCGTCATGGTCTCGTCCACGGCCTCGGGTGACAGCACGTGGTCCAGCACCATCACCGCACACCCGCTGATCCCGGCCCCCGCGCCGAGCCGGCTGGGCTCGATGCGCAGCCGCCGGGTGGCCAGGGCGGTGGAGCGGCGGTAGACGACCTCGCGGATGCTCGACACCAGCGGCCCGAACGCCTCCGCCACGTCACCTCCGAGCACCACCACGGACGGGTTGAGGATGTTGACGGCCCCGGCCAGCACCTCGCCGATCCGCCGGCCGGCCTCGCGGACCGTGGCCATGGTCTCGGCGTCGCCGGCCCGTACGAGCGCGGTCACGTCGGCGATCGTCTTGACGTCCTTGCCGCTCGCCCGCAGCTCGCGCAGGAGCGCGGTGCCGCTGGCGACGGAGTCGACGCAGTCGTAGTTGCCGCAGCGGCACAGCACGCCGCCCCCGTCCAGCACGGGGATGTGCCCGATCTCGCCCGCCGCGCCCAGCGCGCCGCGCAGGATGCCGCCGCCGGCGATCACGCCGGCGCCGATGCGGGTGGAGATCTTCACGAACATCAGGTCGTCGAGGTCGGGGTACGCGCCGCGGTGCTCGCCGATGGCCAGCACGTTCACGTCGTTGTCGACGAGCACGGGCACGGGGAAGCGCTCGCGGATGATCGGCGGGATGACGACGCCGGTCCAGGAGGCCATGACGCGGGCACTCTCCGTACGGCCCTGCGCGAACTCGACCGTGGCGGGCACGCCCATCCCGACGCCCTGGATCATCGAGCGCGGCCGGTCGCCGAGCAGGTCGTCCCAGGTGTCCATGAGCAGCGGCAGCACGATGTCGGGCCCCTGCTCCACGTCCATCGCGAACTCGCGCCCGGCAAGCTCGGCCCCGGAGAGGTCGCAGACCGACACCCGGGTCCGGGAGGCGCCGAGCGCCGCCACCAGCACCACGCCGCCCGACGCGTTGAACTCCAGCCGGACCGGCGGCCGCCCGCCGGTGGACGGGGCGTCGGTGCGCTCCACGACCAGGCCGCGTTCGAGCAGCTCGCCGACGCGCAACTGCACCGCGGGGCGCGAAAGGCCGGTCACCCGGCCGAGGTCGGCCCGCGTCACGGCCTCACCGGTGCGGATGAGGCGGAGCACCTCGCCACTGGTGGCGAGGGCGGCAGCGGTACGTCGAGGCATCGGCTAAGTGAACCACATGCGGTTGTGTCATGAAAAGTCGCGACTTTTTTATCTCAAATACCAAAACTCCGCTTGTGTGAGACCCAAACTCTGGTTAGTGTCCGTTCTGTCCCTGCTTGGTAGATCATCGGAGCCCCTCACCGTGTCCACCGCCGAAACCTCCACCGGCCCCGTCGCCCACACCGCCGATCTCGTCGTGTTCGGCGGCACCGGCGACCTGTCCATGCGCAAGCTGATCCCGGCGCTGTACCACAGCGACAGGGAGGGCAGGCTCTCCCCGGAGACGCGCGTCATCGCGATGTCCAGGGGCGGGCTGACCGACGCCGACTTCCGCGGCAAGGTGGACGCCGAGGTACGCAGCCAGCTCCCCGTGGAGGACGAGAGCCAGTGGCAGCGGTTCCTGTCCCGCCTGCACCACGTGTCGGTGGACGTCGGCCGCGACGACACCTCCGGTTGGAGCGCGCTGGCCGAGCTGCTGGCCGGTCACGAGGCCCGCGACCGGGTGTTCTACCTGGCCAGCCCGCCCAGGACGTTCGGCCCGTTCTGTCGCGAGCTGGAGCAGGCCGGCCTGGTGACGCCCCGCTCGCGCGTGGTGCTGGAGAAGCCGCTGGGCCACGACCTGACGAGCGCGCAGCGCATCAACGACGAGGTCGGCGCCATCTTCGACGAGCGCCAGATCTTCCGCATCGACCACTACCTGGGCAAGGAGACGGTGCAGAACCTGCTGGTCCTGCGCTTCGCCAACGCCTTCCTGGAGCCGATCTGGAACTCGCTGTGGATCGACCACGTCCAGATCACGGCCGCCGAGACGGTCGGCACGCCGGGCAGGCGCGGCTACTACGACCACGCGGGCGCGCTGCGCGACATGGTGCAGAACCACCTGCTGCAGCTCCTGACGCTGACCGCGATGGAGCCGCCGGCCCGCAACGACCGCGAGGCCATCCGCGACGAGAAGGTCAAGGTGCTGCAGGCGCTGCGGCCGATCGCGGGCGGCGAGGTGGACCGTTTCACCGTGCGCGGCCAGTACACCGAGGCCGGCGACATGGTGGGCTACCTCGACGAGCCCGCCTCCACCCCGCCGAACGAGGCCTCGCGGCGGGTGGAGACGTTCACCGCGATCCGGGCCGAGATCAAGAACTGGCGGTGGGCGGGGGTGCCGTTCTACCTGCGCACCGGCAAGCGCATGCCGTACCGGCGCTCGGAGATCGTGGTGCAGTTCAAGGACGTGCCGCACTCCATCTTCCCCGGCGGCGCCCCGAACCGCCTCGTGCTGCGGCTCCAGCCGGAGGAGGGCATCGAGCTGCACATCATGGCCAAGGAGCCGGGCGCGGGCGAGACGACGCTCAAGCCGGTGCCGCTGTCGCTGAACTTCGGCAAGACGTTCACGGCGCGCGTGCCCGAGGCGTACGAGCGGCTGCTGATGGACGTGCTGACCGGTAACCCGACGCTGTTCATGCGCCGCGACGAGGTCGAGGCGGCCTGGCGGTGGATCGACCCGATCCTCGACGCCTGGGCGGCCGACCCCGCGCTGCCCGAGCCCTACCCCGCAGGAACCACCGGCCCCGCCGGAGCCCACGAGCTGCTCGGACGCAGCGGTCGTGCCTGGCACGAGGAGGAAATGTGATGAACCACGTCATCCAGGAAATCACCGACCGGATCATCGAGCGCAGCGCCGCCAGCCGTACCGCGTACCTGGAGCGGATCCGCCGCGAGGGCGAGGCCGCCAGGGCGAAGGGCCCGGCGCGGGCGCACCTCGGCTGCGCGAACCTCGCGCACGGCTTCGCGGGCGCCCCGGCCGAGGACAAGCCGGTGCTGCGCGGCTCGGCCAAGCCCGGCGTGGCCATCGTGACCAGCTACAACGACATGCTGTCCGCGCACCAGCCGTACGAGACGTACCCGCCGGAGCTGAAGCAGGCCGTGCGCAAGGCGGGCGGCGTGGCGCAGGTGGCGGGCGGCGTGCCGGCCATGTGCGACGGCATCACGCAGGGCCGGGCCGGCATGGAGCTGTCTCTCTACAGCCGCGACGTGATCGCCATGTCCACCGCGATCGCGCTGTCGCACGACATGTTCGACTCCACGCTGTTGCTGGGCGTGTGCGACAAGATCGTGCCCGGGCTGTTCATCGGGGCGCTGCACTTCGGGCACCTGCCCGCGATCTTCGTGCCCGCGGGCCCGATGACCTCGGGCCTGCCGAACAAGGTCAAGGCCCGCACCCGGCAGCTCTTCGCCGAGGGCAAGGTCGGCAGGGACGAGCTGCTCGACGCCGAGGCCAAGTCGTACCACTCCCCCGGCACCTGCACCTTCTACGGCACCGCCAACTCCAACCAGGCGCTGATGGAGGTCATGGGCCTGCACCTGCCAGGCTCGACGTTCGTCAACCCGCACACCGAGCTGCGCCATGCCCTCACGCAGGCCGCCGGGCGCAGGGCGGTGGAGATCACCGCGCACGGCGCCGAGTACACGCCGATCGGCGAGCTGGTGGACGAGAAGGCGATCGTGAACGCCTGCGTCGCGCTGCTGGCCACCGGCGGCTCCACGAACCACACGCTGCACCTGGTCGCCATGGCCGCCGCCGCGGGCATCGTGCTGACCTGGGACGATCTGGCCTGCCTGTCCGAGGTCGTGCCGTCGCTGACCAAGATCTACCCGAACGGCCAGGCGGACGTGAACCACTTCCGCGACGCCGGCGGCATGCAGGTCCTCATCGGCGACCTGCTGGACGAGGGGCTGCTGCACGGGGACGTCATGACCGTGGCGGGCCCCGGCCTCGACCGTTACCGCGAGGCGCCGGAGCTGGTGGACGGCGAGCTGGTCTGGGCGCCGGTCACCGGCGGCAGCAAGGACCTGGACGTGCTGCGCCCGGCCGCCGACCCGTTTTCGGCCGACGGCGGCATCCACATGGTCGAGGGCAACCTGGGCCGCGCCGTCAGCAAGGTCTCGGCGGTCAAGCCGGAGCACCTGGTGATCGAGGCGCCGGCCAAGGTGTTCCACGACCAGCTCGACCTGCTGAAGGCGTTCGAGGCGGGCGAGCTGGACGGGCAGGACTTCGTGGCGGTCATCCGCTACCAGGGCCCGAGCGCGAACGGCATGCCCGAGCTGCACAAGCTCACCTCGCCGCTGGCCGTGCTGCTCGACCGGGGTCAGCGGGTGGCCATCGTCACCGACGGCCGCATGTCGGGCGCGTCGGGCAAGGTGCCGGCGGCCATCCACCTGTCGCCCGAGGCGGCCGACGGCGGGCCGATCGCGCTGGTGCGCGACGGCGACGTGATCAGGCTGGACTCGGCGGCGGGCACGCTGGAGCTGCTGGTGCCGGCCGAGGAGCTGGCCCGCCGCACGCCCGAGGGCCGGCCGCTGAGCGACGCGCAGTGGGTCGGCACGGGGCGCGAGCTGTTCGCCGCCTTCCGCCGGATGGCGGGTCACGCCGAGCAGGGCGCGGGCATCTTCGGGGTGAGCGGCGCCGAGTCGCCGCACCACGGCCCCGGGCTGGGCTTCCCCGCCGAGGCGGGCTCGTCCCACCTCGAGACGGGCGCGCCGGTCGGCGCGCTGGTTCGGTGACGGGGTATTTGCCGGTACGGTGCTTTGTGTCCGTTTGGCGCGCGCTGAACGCTCCTGAGCCCGTACGTCCGCACCACCCCGCATGGGGAGACGTGAACGATCGTGGGATCCTTCGGTGTATGGCGAGCGATCTTGACGCCGCCCCGAATGCCGGAGGTATCCGTGAATGCCTTTGACCTTCCGTGGCTCGTCGCCGACATCGGGGGGACCAACGCCCGGTTCGGCCTGGTCACCTCGCTGGGGGCGCGCCCGTCCAACGTCGCGGTCCTGCCCGGTGCCGACTACCCCACCCTCCCCGAAGCCGTAGCCGCCTATCTCGCGGAGCACGCGGGCGGAGTGCGACCGGGGGCGGCCTGTCTGGCGCTGGCGGGCCCGATCGACGGCGACCACTACCGGCTCACGAACTCCCACTGGGCCGGCTCCATCCGCGACCTCGGCGTGCCGTATGCCCGGCTGCTCAACGACTTCGAGGCGCTGGCCGTGTCGCTGCCCCACCTGGCGGGCGACGAGCTGGTGTCCCTGGGCGGGCCCGCGCCCGAGCACGGCGTCAAGGCGGTGCTGGGCCCGGGGACCGGCCTCGGCGTGGGCGGGCTGGTGCCCACCGAGCACGGCTGGACGGCGATCCCCGGCGAGGGCGGGCACGCCACGGTGCCGGTGTTCGAGCCGCGCGAGATCGAGATCGTCCGCGCGATGCAGTCGCAGGGCCTGCCGCACGTGGTGGCCGAGCACCTGCTGTCGGGCCCGGGGCTGGTGCGCCTGCACCGGGCGCTGGCCCTGGTGAACGGCGTCAGCGCGCCCGACCTGACCGCCTCCGACATCGTGGCCAGGGTGGACGACTCGCTGTGCGCGGAGACGGTCGAGGTGTTCTGCGGCATGCTCGGCACCTTCGCCGGCAACGTGGCCCTGACGCTCGGCGCCCGGGGAGGGGTGTACCTGGCCGGCGGGGTGCTGCCCCGGATCGTGGAGCGCGTGCGTGCCAGCAGCTTCCGTACGCGCTTCGAGGACAACCCCGACATGGCCGCCTACCTGTCGGAGATCGGCACCGTGCTGATCGTCGCGGCCCAGCCCGGGATGACGGGCGCGGCCGCCTGGCTGAGCCAGCACGCCCGCACGGAGCTGGTGGGCTGACTGAAGCCCACCAGGTGGGCAGGTGACCATGTTGTACAGGACAAGACGACGGCCGTGAGAGGCCGGCGAGGAGAGAAACCCCATGAGCCTGCTCGATCTCGCTCCAGTGATCCCCGTCGTGGTGATCGAGGACGCCGGGACCGCCGTCCCGATGGCCCGCGCCCTGGTGGCCGGCGGCCTGCCGGTCATCGAGGTGACCCTGCGCACGCCCGCCGCCCGCGAGGCCATCGCCAGGATCGCCGAGGAGGTGCCCGAGGCGACGGTGGGCGCGGGGACGATCCGGACCACCGACGACATCGCGGCCTCCGTGTCGGCGGGGGCGAAGTTCCTCGTCTCGCCGGGCACGACCCTGTCGCTGGTCGAGGCGCTGGACTCCAGCGGCGTGCCGTACCTGCCGGGTGCGGCCACCGTGTCGGAGATCATGGCGCTGGCGGAGCGGGGGCTCAAGGAGCTGAAGTTCTTCCCCGCCGAGGCCGCGGGCGGCATCCCGTACCTCAAGTCGCTGTCCGGGCCGCTGCCCGACGTGCGCTTCTGCCCGACGGGCGGCATCAAGCCGGAGACCGCTCGCGACTACCTCGCGCTGCCGAACGTGGGCTGCGTCGGGGGGAGCTGGCTGACCCCGGCCGACGCGCTGGCCGCCGGGGACTGGGGCCGCGTGGAGAAGCTCGCCGCCGAGGCGGCGGCTCTCAGGTAGCCCGCGAGAGCTGAGCCGGGGCGGTCACCGCGCCCCGGCCTTTTCGCACGCGGGCTACCTGAGAGCGGGGGACACCCACACTCGGTGATGACAGAATGCAGTCATGCGGCCACCCCGAGCGAAGTACTTCAACACCACCGGCCCCTGCGGCCCGCAGCACCACTACATGCTGCCCCCCGCGCAGCGGCTTCCCGAGGCGCGGGTGCTCATCGAGATGGATCGCTACTTCGTGCTGCACGCGCCCCGGCAGACGGGCAAGACGACCACGCTGCGCAGCCTGGCCTCCGAGCTGACCGCTGAGGGCGACATCGCCGCCCTGATGTTCTCCTGCGAGCGCGCCAAGTCGGCCGGCGACGACGTCGGCTGGGCGGAGTCCCTTCTGCTGGACTCCCTCCGCGAGGCCGCGGAACGGTCGGGATGGCCGAAGAAGCTGCTGCCGCCGGATTCCTGGCCGGAGGTCACGCCGGGCAGCCGGTTCGGTTCCGCGCTGAGCGCGTGGTGCCGCCGCTGCCCGCGCCGGGTGGTGCTGTTGCTCGACGAGATCGACGCCCTGCAGGGCAACAGCCTGGTCAGCATCCTCAGCCAGCTCCGTGACGGCCACAACGCCCGGCACGAGGGCCATCCGTTTCCCGCGTCCGTGGTGCTGTGCGGATTGCGTGACCTGCGCGACTACAAGGTCGCCTCGGGCGGCGCCCCCGGCCGGTACAACGCGGCCAGCCCGTTCAACATCGTCGCCGAGTCGCTGCGCCTGGGCGACTTCACCGCCGACGAGATCGCCGAGCTGTACGACCAGCACACGCAGGCGACCGGCCAGGAGTTCACCAAGGACGCCGTGGACCGGGTCTTCGAGCTGACCCAGGGACAACCCTGGCTGGTCAACGCGCTCGCCCATGAGATCACCTTCAAGATGGGAGTGACCGGCGCCATCACCGCCGGGCAAGTGGAGGAGGCCAAGGAGCGGCTGATCCGGAAACGGGCCACTCATCTCGACGCGCTGGTGGCCCGGCTGCACGAGCCCCGGGTCAAGCGGGTGATCGAGCCCATCGTGGCCGGCACGCTGCCGAGCATGGACAGCAGCATCGACGACGACGTCTCCTACGTCCACGACCTGGGCCTCATTCGCGGACCCATGGATCTGGAGATCGCCAACCCCATCTATCGCGAAGTCCTGCTCCGGGTGCTGGGCGATCGCGCGGCGCGGCTGGTCAAGGCCGACCCGCACAGCTTCGTGCTGCCGGACGGCCGCTTCGACCTGCCGCGCCTGCTGCAGGAGTTCGTCGTGTTCTGGCGCGAGCACGGCGAGGTGCTCATCCAGCAGGAGGGCTACCACGAGGCCGCCTGCCAGATCATCCTCATGGCCTTCCTGCACCGCCTGGTCAACGGCGGCGGCCAGCTCGACCGCGAGTACGCCGCCGGCACCAAACGCCTGGACGTCCTGGTCCGCTGGCCCTACCCCGGCCCCGCAGGCGACCGCCTCGTGCAACGCGAAGCCATGGAGCTGAAGGTCTGGCGGGCAGGCGAGAACGACCCCCTGCCCGACGGCCTCGCCCAGCTCGACCGCTACCTGGACCGCCTCACCCTCTCCACCGGCGTACTGGTGATCTTCGACCGGCGCCCCGAGGCCCCACCGTGGAAGGAACGCGGCGGTTTCGAGCAGGCGGTCACCCCGTCCGGCCGCCAGGTCACCGTCCTGCGGGTGTGACAGGTGCTTGCCCGCCGAGCCCTGATCCATCGCGAAGGCCGCCGAGCGAGGCAGGCGTGAGCGCGGCGGACGGCAGCGGAATGCCGGGATAATGATCCGGTGGCCCTGGAAACAGCCGCCCTGAAGGTGGGCACGGCGGTCGGCGAACGCGCCGTGCGCACATGGCTGACCGCCCGATCGGCCGGCGAGAGCAGCCGCCTGCCGCTCGTCGAGCTCATGCGCACGCGCTTTCCCGATCATCTGGTGCGCCGCAAGGCCCAGCGGCAGCTCGAGGACATCGCGGACGCCGTGACGACGCGGGTCATGAAGCTGTGCGGGCACGAGTTCCCCGGGCTCGGCGACGGGGACCGCGAGGTCGTGCTCGCCGAGATCCAGCACACGCTGGACCGCGCGGACCTGTCCGACCGCGCCCTGCTGGCCGCCGACGCCGACCCGGTGCGGCTCGCGCGCGAGCTGCGCCGGGCCATGCCCGCGCCCAAGGATCTGGACGAGGGGCAGTCGCGGCTGTACGAGGTCGTGCTCGACGAGTGCTGCGACTGCCTGGTCAGGGTCGTCCGGCACCTGCCCGAGTTCCAGCCGCGCGCCGCGGCCGAGACGCTCTCGCGGCTGTCGGGGCTCGGCGAGCAACTCGCCGCGATGCTGGCGCGGCTGCCGGTGCGCACGCTGGAGGCGCCCGACGGCACCGACAGGGACGTCGAGTTCCGCCGCCGCTACCTGGAGCACGTCTCGCGCACGCTCGACAACCTCGAGCTCCTCGGCGTGCGCACCGAGCGCTACCGGCCACGCCCCTCCCTGAGCGTGGCCTACATCAGCCTGTCCGTCACCGCCCGCCCCAGGCCGGTCCCCGGCTCGTGGCACGACCACGAGCCCGCCGCCATGCGGGTGGAGAGCGCGCTCGGCGGGGGACGGCGCATGCTGCTGCGCGGCGAGGCCGGCAGCGGGAAGAGCACGCTGCTGCGCTGGCTGGCGATCACGGCCGCGCGGGGCGCGTTCGAGGGCGAGCTGTCCGAGTGGAACGGCTGCGTGCCGTTCCTGGTGAAGCTGCGCAGCCACGCCGACCGTGATCTGCCGAGACCCGAACAGCTCCTCGACCTGACGGCCGGGGCGCTGGCCGGGCTCATGCCCGCCGGCTGGGCGCACCGGCAGCTCGCGTCCGGGCGGGCGCTGCTCATGATCGACGGCGTGGACGAGCTGACCGGCGCCCAGCGCAAGGCCATCAAGCCGTGGCTGCGCGGGCTGCTTGCCGAGTTCCCCGAGATCCGGGTCGTCGTGACGAGCCGCCCGCCGGCCGCCGGGGCGTCGTGGCTGGACGAGGAGGGGTTCGCACCCGCGTTCCTGGAGCGGATGACGCCGTCGGACGTGCGCGCGCTGATCGCGCACTGGCACGAGGCGATCAGGAACAGCCCCGATCTCCCCTGCCCGCCCGAGCACCTGCCCGTCGTGGAGGCGCGGCTCCTGGCCCACCTCGACAGCGCGCCGCACCTGCGCGCGCTCGCGGCCACGCCGCTGCTGGCCTCCATGTTGTGCGCCCTCAACCTCGACCGCGCCTCCCAGCTCCCGCCCGATCGCATGGGCCTGTACGCGGCGGCGCTGGAGATGCTGCTGGAACGCAGGGACGCCGAGCGGGTCATCCCGAGCTACGACGAGGTCCGGCTCAACCGCTCCCAGAAGCTGCAGGTGTTGCAGGAGCTGGCCTGGCAGCTCTCGGTGACCAACCGGGTGGAGCTGGCCAAGCCGGCCGCGCTGGCGTGGGTGGACAGGGTCGTCGCCACCATGCCCAGGGTTCAGGCCACGGGCGCGCAGGTGCTCGACTACCTGCTCGACCGCAGCGGCGTGATCCGGGAGCCGGTGGAGGGGCGGATCGACTTCGTGCACCGGAGCGTGCAGGAGTACCTGACGGCGCGGGCCGCGGCCGAGGTGGGAGACGTCGAGCCGCTGGTCCTCAACGCACACCGCGACCAGTGGCGCGACGTCGTGGTCATGGCCGCCGGCCACGCGAACGGACCCGTGCGGGAGGAACTGCTCGGCGGGCTGCTGTCCCGCATGTCGGCGGAACCCCGGCACGCGCGCCGGATCAAGATCGTGGTGGCCGCCTGCCTGGAGACGCTGCCCTCGGTGCCCGGGCGGGTGCGGGAGGCCGTGGACAAGTGCCTCCACGACCTCATCCCACCCCGGGACACCGCCGCGGCGCGATCGCTGGCGCTGGCCGGACAGGTCGTGCTCGACCGCTTGCCCAAGGACCTGCGGGGGCTCTCCCCCGCCGCGGCCCGAGCCTGTGTGCGGACGGCCTGGCTGGTCAACGGCCCGGAGGCGCTCGCCCTGCTGGCGGGCTACGCGGCCTGCGACCGGCCGGAGGCCAGGAACGAGCTGGCCAGGGGGTGGGCGTACTTCGAGCCGAACCTGTACGCCGAGCGAGTCCTCTCCGCCATGCCGACACAGCCGGAACACCTCTTCGTGAACACGTCCGGGCAACTGAACGCCGTGCGTGAGCTTCCACCGCAGCGGTGCATCACCGTCAACCCGGCGACCGAGGTGCTGGATCTCAGCCCGCTGCTCAGCCATCGCGACTCTCTGACCGAACTCGTGCTGGGCGAGGAGGTCCGCCGGGCGGATCTGCGCATCGTGGGCCACCTGCGCGAGTTGCGGCGCTTCGGCGCCATCGGGTGCGCGGAGCTCACCTCTCTCTCCGAACTTCACCACCTCACCAAGGTGAAGCTCATCCAAGTTCCGATATCGGATTTCTCCTGCCTGGGGAACCTTCCCGAGCTGCGGTACCTCCAGATCGCGGGAGCCGGTTCCCGGACGACGTGGGACCTCATGCCGCCGCTCGACGGCCTGCACGTGCTCCTGCTCTCCGGGCTGCCGATGGTGAACTCCGTGAGCGAGGTCGTCGATCGGGCGCCGCATCTGCGGACCTTGTGGCTGGCGGAGTACGACAGCCTGACGGATCTGGACGCGCTCGAACGTCTCGACCTCGAAAGGCTGCACCTGACAGGCACCGGGAACCTCGATGACCTCTCCCCCCTCACGGGGTGCCGCGGTCTCGCCTGGCTGACCCTGGACGAGACACCGGTGCACGATCTGCGGCCTCTGCAGAACCTCGACCGGTTGCAGCTCCTCGACCTGCGCGGCTGCCGCGCCCTGCGGGACCTCTCGCCTCTGGCCGGGCTGAGCGCGCTGGACGTGCTCGATCTCCACGACGCCTCCCCCGGCCTCGACCTGGCGCCACTCGCCGAGAACCCGAAGCTCCAGGTGCGGATCAAGCACGGGCAGGAGGTGCGCAACGGTCACCTGCTCGGCAAGCGGCTCAAGCGCACCACGTACTAACTCCAGATCGACACGTGCACCGGCGGACGGAAGCGGCTGCGCGGTATCCCCTCGTCCGGCGTGCGCATGGTCTGCGTGGCCGCCGGGGCGGTGAGGAAGTCGAGGAAGGTGCCCGCGGCTGCCGATCGGGTGGCGGGCTCCAGGGTGGTGGCGTACCAGTAGGCGGGCAGCGGGGTGGCGGGCGTCTCGATGGGGACGAGCTCGCCCCGGCGTAACTGCGACGACACCAGGTGCGCGGTGGCGGGCGCGACGCCCGCGCCCTCGGCCGCCGCCTTCCAGGCCGCCGTCTGGTTGGCGAAGACGCGTACCTGGGACTCCTGGACGCGCAGGAGGCGCAGCAGGCGGCTGGTGTCGCTGGCCGGGTCGGTGCCGGACGGGCCGACGAGCCACTGGTCGCGCCGCCCGCGCGGGGAGCCGACGACGATGAGGCGGCAGCGCAGGACCGGCCGGCTCACCAGTCCCTCACTCGTGGCCTGAGCCCCGAGCGCGACATCGGCCAGGCGGCTGGACAGCAGGAGCGGGACCTCGGCCGTGGCGGCCACCCCCGTGGTGGCGTCCACGGACTTGCGCTGGGTGAACAGGCAGAGCAGCGGGCCCGCCACGTACTCCGCCAGTCCGGCGTCCATGACGACGTGCAGGCGCGAAGGGCGGCCCTGCTGGACGGCGGCGACGGCCTCCGCGCCGAGGGCGACCATCTGGGAGGCGATCCCGAGCAGGCGCCTGCCGCCCTCCGTGAGCACCATGCGGTCGCCGGAGCGGGCGACCAGCGGGTCGCCGAGGTGCCGGCGGAGCTGGGCCAGCGACTGGGAGACGGCGGGCTCGCTGACGCCGAGCGCCCGCGCGGCGGCCTTGACCGAGCCGAGGCGGGCGACGAAAACGAAGGCGCCGAGCTGGCTGAGAGTCACGTCTCCCTTCTTAGTTCTCCGGACCACATTAAGGAAAGCCTTATTTGCGGATTGTCGCGACAAATCGGTAACCGCTTATGTGCTCTCATGCAGGTTCCCGCGACGTTCGAATACGAGAGAGCGAACAGCGTCCCGCACGCGCTGGAGCTCCTGGAGCACTACGGGCCCGAGGCGAGGGTCGTCGCAGGTGGGCACAGTCTCATCCCGATGATGAAGCTCCGCCTGGCCCAGCCGGAGGCGCTGATCGACATCAATGACCTGGCCGATGAGCTGGGCGGCATCGCCGTGGAGGGCGAGGAGCTGGCGATCGGCGCGATGGTGCGGCACACGGAGTTGCTGGAGAGCGCCACCGCCACCGACCTTTTCCCGATATTTCGGGATGCGGAGCGTGTTATTGCTGACCCAATAGTGCGAAATCGGGGGACCGTTGGCGGTTCTCTCTGCCAAGGGGATCCCTCGGAGGATTTGTCGGCCGTGTTCGCGGCATTGCGGGCGACCGCGGTCATCCAGGGGCCGGGCGGAACGCGTACCGTGCCTGTCAGGCAGTTCCACGAGGGTCCTTACGAGACCGCCGTCCAGCCGAACGAGCTGCTGATCCAGCTCCGCGTGCCCGTCGCGCCCGGCACGGGCAGCGCGTACGAGAAGGTCGAGCGGCGCGTCGGCGACTGGCCCGTGGCGGCGGCCGGCGCGGTGCTGCGGATCGAGGGCGGCACGATCGCGCAGGCCGGCCTCGGGCTGACGGCGGTCGGCGCCGGGCACTTCTGCGCCCCCGAGGCCGAGGCCTTCCTGGCCGGCCGGGCGCCGGACGAGGAGGCGTTCACGCAGGCGGGCCGGATCGCCGCCGAGCACTGCGAGCCGCACGCCGACCAGCGCGGCCCCGCCGACTACAAGCGCCACCTGGCCGCCGAGCTGACCCGGCGCGCGCTGGCCAAGGCCGCAGGGAGGATCTGAGATGCGGATCACGGTCTCCGTGAACGGGCAGTCGTACACCAGGGACGTCGAGCCGCGGCTGCTGCTCGTGCACTTCCTGCGCGACGAGCTGAGCCTGACCGGCACCCACTGGGGCTGCGACACCTCCAACTGCGGGGTGTGCACGGTGCAGCTCGACGGCGTGCCGGTCAAGTCGTGCACGGTGCTGGCCGTCATGGCCGACGGGCACGAGGTCACCACCGTGGAGGGGCTGGAGCGCGACGGCGAGCTGGACGCGGTGCAGAAGGGGTTCGTGGAGTGTCACGGGCTGCAGTGCGGGTTCTGCACGCCGGGCATGCTGCTGACCGCGCGGGCCCTGCTCGACCGCCACCCCGATCCCGACGAGGCGCAGATCCGCGAGGCGATCTCGGGCCAGCTGTGCCGGTGCACGGGTTACGAGAACATCGTCCGTTCGATCCGTTGGGCAGCGGAGGCGAAATCATGAGTTATGGGCGTATGCACCGCAAAGAGGATGCCCGCTTCATCCGCGGGCGCGGCAACTACACCGACGACGTACGC
This sequence comes from Nonomuraea sp. GTA35, assembly GCF_041950525.1. Taxonomy (NCBI): domain Bacteria; kingdom Bacillati; phylum Actinomycetota; class Actinomycetes; order Streptosporangiales; family Streptosporangiaceae; genus Nonomuraea; species Nonomuraea sp. GTA35. Next base: position 597,539 of record NZ_JBGNUV010000002.1, read on the forward strand.
CTGCCCGGCATGCTGTACGGCGCCATCCTGCGCAGCCCCCACGCCCACGCGCGCATCGTCTCCATCGACACCAGCGCGGCCGAGGCGCATCCGAAGGTCAAGGCGGTCATCACCGGCCAGACCCTGGCCGGGCTGAACCTGGCCTGGATGCCCACCCTGTCGAACGACACCCAGGCGGTGCTGGCCACCGACAAGGTGCGCTTCCAGGGCCAGGAGGTCGCGTTCGTGGTGGCCGAGGACGCGTACTCGGCGCGCGACGCGCTGGAGCTGATCGACGTCGAGTACGAGCCGCTCGACGCGGTCATCGACGCCAGGAAGGCCCTCGACCCCGGCGCCCCGGTCATCCGCGACGACCTCGAAGGGCGTACCGGCAACCACATCTTCGACTGGGAGGCCGGCGACAGGGCGCGCACCGAAGCCGTGTTCGAGCAGGCCGAGGTGACGGTCGCGCAGGACATGATCTATCCGCGCGTGCACCCGGCGCCGCTGGAGACCTGCGGCGCGCTGGCCGACTTCGACAAGGTCACGGGCAAGCTGACCGTCTGGTGCCCGACGCAGGCGCCGCACGCCCACCGCACGCTGTACGCGATGGTGGCCGGGCTGCCCGAGCACAAGATCCGGGTGATCTCGCCGGACATCGGCGGCGGCTTCGGCGGCAAGGTCGGGATCTATCCGGGGTACGTCTGCGCGATCGTCGGCTCGATCGTCACCGGCAGGCCGGTCAAGTGGATGGAGGACCGCTCCGAGAACCTCATGAGCACGGCCTTCGCCCGCGACTACCACATGCGCGGCGAGATCGCCGCCACCCGCGACGGGAAGATCCAGGGCATCCGGGTCAAGGTGCTGGCCGACCACGGGGCGTTCAACGGCACCGCGCAGCCGACCAAGTTCCCCGCCGGGTTCTTCCACGTCTTCTCCGGCTCCTACGACATCGAGACCGCCCACTGCGAGGTCACCGGCGTCTACACGAACAAGGCCCCCGGCGGCGTCGCCTACGCCTGCTCCTTCCGCGTCACCGAGGCCGTCTACCTGGTCGAGCGCATGGTGGACGTGCTGGCCGCCGAGCTCGGCATGGACCCGGCCGAGCTGCGCATGCGCAACCTGCTCAAGCCGGAGCAGTTCCCGTACACCTCGCCCACCGGCTGGGAGTACGACTCGGGCGACTACCCGAAGGCGCTGCGGCTGGCCCTGGACATGGCCGGCTACGACAAGCTCCGCGCCGAGCAGGCCGACAAGCGGGCCAGGGGCGAGCTGATGGGCATCGGCGTCAGCTTCTTCACCGAGGCGGTCGGCGCCGGCCCGCGCAAGCACATGGACATCCTCGGCCTCGGCATGGCCGACGGCGCCGAGCTGCGCGTGCACCCGACGGGCAAGGCGGTGCTGCGGGTGTCGTGCCAGTCGCAGGGGCAGGGGCACGAGACCACGTTCGCCCAGATCGTCGGGCAGGAGCTGGGCATCCCGGCCGACGACGTGGAGGTGGTGCACGGCGACACCGACCAGACGCCGTTCGGCCTCGGCACGTACGGCTCGCGCTCCACGCCCGTCTCCGGGGCCGCCGCGGCCATCGTGGCCAGGAAGGTCCGGGACCGGGCCAAGATCGTCGCAGCGGCCATGCTGGAGGCCTCCGCGGACGATCTGGAGTGGGCCGACGGCAGGTGGTCGGTGGTGGGCGACCCGTCCACCGGCAAGTCGCTGGCGGAGATCGCGCTGGCCGCCCACTCGAACCTGGAGCTGCCCGACGGCGTCGAGGGCCACCTGGACGCGGTCACCGTCTACAACCCGCCGAACCTCACCTACCCGTTCGGCGCCTACATCTGCGTCGTGGACGTGGACCCCGGCACCGGGCAGGTGAAGGTGCGCAGGTTCGTGGCGGTGGACGACTGCGGGGTGCGGATCAACCCGATGATCGTCGAGGGACAGATCCACGGCGGCCTGGCCGACGGGGTCGGCATGGCGCTCATGCAGGTGATGGCGTTCGACGAGGACGGCAACCACCTGGGGGCCTCGTTCATGGACTACCTGCTGCCGACCTCGATGGAGTGCCCGTCGTGGGAGCTCGGCGAGACCGTGACGCCCTCGCCGACGCACCCGATCGGCGCCAAGGGCGTCGGCGAGTCGGCCACGGTCGGCTCGCCCGCCGCCGTGGTCAACGCCGTGGTGGACGCGCTCGGGCCGTACGGGGTGCGGCACGCCGACATGCCGCTGACGCCGGCGAACGTGTGGCGCGTCGTCAACGGCGACCCGTTCCGGACGGACCTGGCGATCCCATGACCGAGTTCCTGGGCATGCCGGCGTCCCGGCCGCGGCCTGCCGCCGACCTCGACACGAGGGTGGCGGGGCTGCGGTCGGGGCGGGAGCCGTACGTGATGGCCACCGTCGTGCGCGCACAGCGGCCGACCAGCGCCAAGGCGGGCGATCGCGCGCTGGTGCTGGCCGACGGGACGATCGAGGGGTTCGTCGGCGGCGTGTGCGCGACCGACACCGTACGCGCGCAGGGCCTGCGCCTGATGGGCACCGGCGCGGCCACGCTGCTGCGGATCACCCCCGAGGAGGACGCGCCGCGCGAGGAGGAGGGCCTGGTGGCCGTGGGCCAGCCGTGCCTGTCGGGCGGCACGCTGGAGATCTTCCTGGAGTCCGTCTCGCCGCCCGGGCTGGTGCGCGTGCACGGCGACAGCCCCATCGCGCGGGCCTTCGCCGAGGTGGGCCGGGCGATGGGGTACACGGTCGAGCAGGGGGCGGGCCCCGTCGCCGCCGGCACCGCCGCCGTGCTGGTGGCCTCGCACGGCGTGGGCGAGGAGCCGGTGCTGCGCGAGGCGCTGGCGGCGGGGGTGCCGTACGTCGGGCTGATCGCCAGCCGCAAGCGGGGCGCGGCGGTGCTGGCGCGGGTGGAGGGAGGCGAACGCGTCCACGTCCCCGCAGGCCTGGACATTGGGGCCAGAACGCCTGGTGAGGTGGCTGTTTCGGTGTACGCGGAGATCATCCGGCTCCGCTGAACGGCGGGTGTATCAGCGCGCGGCGACCGGGTACGCCAGGAAGTGTAAAGCCGAGCCCCGGGAAGCCCCTTCCGCTATCCGGAGAGCGAAAGGGATGCCGATGCCGACGGAAACGGTCAGCCAAGCGCAGGCGATGACGGACGAGCGCCCCGCGTCCCAGCCGGGCAGCCTCGAGCGCGGGATCGACATCCTGCTCGCGCTCGGCGCCGCCTCGCGTCCCGTCACGCTGTCGCAGCTCTGCCGCAGCACGGGCCTGCCCAAGTCGACCGCGCACCGGATCCTGGGCGTGCTCTGCTCGCGCGAGCTGGCCCGCCGGGTGGGCAACGCGTACCTGCCCGGCGAGCTGCTGGAGTCGATGGCGGGCATCACCCGCGCGCGCGTGCCCGGCACGCGCCGGGTGGTGCTCCCCTACCTGCTGTACCTGTTCGAGACCACCAGGCACACGGTGAACCTGGCCGTGCCGTCGGGCCTGGAGGCCCGCTACGTCGAGCGCCTGTACGGCCACAACCGCGTCGGCTCGCGCTCCGACGGCCTCGACCGCGCGCCGCTGCACTGCACGGCGACCGGCAAGGCGCTGCTGGCCTTCGACCCGAAGCTGCGCCAGGAGCTGATGGCGCGGGGCGCGTTCGAGCGGCTGACCCGCCGCACGATCACCAACCTGGCCGGGCTCGAACGGGAGCTGGCGCAGGTCCGCCGGCACGGCATCGCCTACTCGCAGGAGGAGTTCACCGAGGGCGTGGCCTGCGTGGCGGCCCCGGTGTTCGGGCCCGGCGGGCGGGTCTGCATGTCGGTCGGCGTGGCCGCGCCCGCCCACCTGGCTCCGCTGGCCAAGCTGGGCATCTCCGTACGGGGTGCCGCCCAGGCCATCTCCGCCGCGCTCCTCCCCGCGTGACCCCGTTCCGGTCACCGGAACACTCACAGATCTTGAGACCGAAAGTGTTCCACTGACCGAAACCCCTCATTGCGAACGCGTGCCCCCGAGCGATCACATCGACGCATGAGAGCGCGGAAGATCACACGTGCCTAGGGGGCTGCCCAGGGCCACCCTGCTGGAGAGCCTGCGCCTGGCGGCCACGCTCGTCCCGCCGGGCACGCCGCACCTGACGCGGGGCCGCGACCCGCTGCGGGCCCGCGCGCTGCTGGCCACCCTGGAGTCCCGCTACGGCGGCCGGCCCGTGCTCGTCCGCGGCCTGCGCGGCCGGGCGCTGCTGGTCTTGTCCAAGCGCGACGCCCTGCGCGTGCTGACCGAGGACGACGACGCCTACGCCCCCACCCTCCACGAGCGCCCGTTCGGCCTGCCCACGGACGTGCTGCGCCCCCGCTTCATCGAGATCGCCAGGCAGGAGGCCGCCGGGCTGACCGAGGGCGTGGTGGACCACGCGCGGCTCAACGCCTGCTGGCAGCGCGTGGCCAGGCGCTGCGTCTACGGCGACGGCGCGGCCCGCGACGAGGAGCTCACCCGGCTGCTGGAAGGCGTCACGCGGGCCGGCCGGTGGCGGGCCAGGCGCCGCCAGGAGATCCTCTCCGGGCGCTACGACGCCCGCATCATCGACCACCTGCGCCGCGCCGAGCCCGGCAGCCTGGCCGGGCTGATCGCCGAGACGCCGGAGAACGAGTCGCGCGCGCTGATGCACGCGGCGTTCTGGCTGATGGGGCTGGGCTCCACCGCGGCGGGCCTGACGCAGACCCTGGCGCTGCTCGCCGCCCACCCCGCCCACCGCAAGGCGGCCCGCAAGGACCCGGAACACCTGCGGGCGTGCCTGCGCGAGGGGCTGCGCCTGTGGCCGCCGGTGCCCGCCCTGGCACGGGTCACGACCGCCGAGACCGAGTGGTACGGCAGCGTCCTGCCCGCCGGCACCACCGTGCTCGTGCCCATCGCGGCGCACCAGCGCAGCCCGCGCCTGCCGTACGCGAACACGTTCGCGCCCGAGATCTGGCTGGACGGCACGGCCGCGGACGAGTGGTGGGCGCGGCCCGGCTGCGGCGGCGTGCACCTGACGCTCGCCGTCGGCACGGCCTTCCTCGGGGCGGTCCTGAGCGCGGCCCGCCCCAAGCCGGTCGGGCGGCTGATCTCACAGCACCGGCCGCTCCCCCACACGATCGATCTCGCGCGACTGCGGGTGGCCATGCGGCCCCTCCGGCGGGACGCTCCTGGGGGCTAGTGTCCTACGGACAGGCCCTTCCTCCGTTAGAGTCTGGGGTACAAACGGGATGCCGGGCGGCGGAACGGTTCGGGTTGCCAGAGGGTTGCCAGAGGAACGAACCGGCGGGAGGAACGGTTCGGGTTGAGACGGGATGACGACGGCGAGAGGACGGCGACGTTGGGGCGCTCCGCAGGCACTCCTCTTCAGCCGGAAGATCCGCCGGCGATCGGCCCCTACGAGCTGATCAGCCGTCTCGGCTCCGGCGGCATGGGCGTGGTCTACCTCGCCAAGGCCGCCGACGGCTCGCGCGTGGCGCTCAAGGCCATCCGGCGTGACTACACCGCCGACCCGGTCTACCGGGCGCGCTTCCACGAAGAGGTGTCCAACGCGCGCAAGGTGGCCTCGTTCTGCACGGCGCGCGTGCTCGACCACGGCGAGGACCGGGGCGTGCTCTACCTCGTCACCGAGTACATCGACGGCATCTCGCTGGAGGACCACCTCATCGAGCACGGCGCGCTGTCGCCGTCGGTGCTGCACGCCGCCGCCGTGGGCGTGGCCGCCGCGCTGACCGCGATCCACGCCGCCGGGCTGGTGCACCGCGACCTCAAGCCGGCCAACGTGATGCTGACGCTGGCCGGGCCGCGGGTGATCGACTTCGGCCTGGCGCGCTCGACGCACGTGCACTCCCGGCACACCAACGCCGGCATGGTGATGGGCACGCCCGGATGGATCGCTCCCGAGCAGGTCTTCGAGGGGGTGTCGAGCCCGGCTGGCGACGTGTTCGCGTGGGGGTCGCTGATCGCGTACGCGGGGCTGGGCGGGCATCCGTTCGGCGAGGGGGACGCGTACGTGATGGCGGCCAGGGCCCGCCAGGCGCCGCCGGACCTGCGGGGGCTGCCCGCGCCGCTGGACCGGCTGGTCGCGGCGGCCATCCACCCCGACCCGGCGCGCCGGCCCGCGGCCCGGCAGCTGCTGCTGGAGCTGGTGGAGGCCTCCGACGAGCCGGCCGCGCAGCTCGCCGCCACCAAGCACCTGACCAACGCGTGGAACCCGTCGGAGTTCGGCCCGCTGATGCCGCCGCCCGACCGCACGGGCCACGCCCCCAGGCCGCCCCACCATCCGGAGCAGCACCGGGCGCCCCAGCCGCCGCCCGCCGAGCGCACCGGCCCCACGCCGGGCGCCTCCCGTGCCCCGCAACCGCCGCCTCCGGCCGAGCGCACGGGCCCCACGCCCGGGATGAGCCACGCGCCCTCCCCCGCCGAACGGACCGGCCCCGGCCCGGGGATGGGTCACGCGCCGTCCCCCGCCGAGCGCACCGGCCCCACGCCGGGGGCGGCCCGGGGGCCGCAGCCCGCGCCCGGGGCGCCGCACGTGCCGCAGCAGCCGCCGCCCGCCGAGCGGACGGGGCCGACGCCCATGCCCGGCCGCGGTCCGTCACCGGCCGAGCGGACCGGTCCGACGCCCGGCTCCTCGCGCGGGCCCCGGCCGCGAGGTGCCGGCCGGGTGCCCTTACCGCCCCAGACCGGCCAGATGCCGCTGCCGCACCCGACCGGCCAGGCGCCGCTGCACCACTCGACCACCGGTCAGGGTCCGCTGCCCGACCCTTCGGCCACCGGCCAGGGGAGGCTGCCCGGTTACCGGCCGGCCCGGCCGAAGCGGGGCGTGTTCGCGGGCTGCCTGACCGCGCTGGTGATCGCCGTGGTGCTCGTGGTGGTGCTGCTGGCGGTGCTGGCCTGGGTGTTCCGCTCGCCCGCCGTCGGTGAGGACGGGCCGGTGCAGGACGGCAAGCTGCGCTTCGCCGTGACGAGCGCCAAGTGCCCCAAGCCTGCCAAGGCCGCGGCCGAGCGTACGTGCCAGATCGGCGTGCAGGTCAGGAACGTCGGCGAGGAGGCCCGGGTGCTCTACCCCGGCCAGCAGAAGCTCATCGACGAGGACGACGAGTTGCACGGCGGCTCCAAGCTGCTCGACAAGGGCGGCAAGGAGATCACGCCGGTCCGCATCGAGGCGGGCGCGTCGTTCACCGGCGCGCTGGTGTTCGAGCTGCCCAAGGAGCTCGAGCCCGTCGGGATCGAGGTGCACGACTCGGGGCTGAGCTCGGGAGCCCGGCTCAACCTCCCCAGGGGCTAGAAGCCGCGTGCCGGGGACACGACCCCTTCCAGGGGCTCGCCGTCGCCGAAGCGGCGCACGTTCGAGGTGACGCGCTCGGCCAGGCCGCGCCAGTAGGCGGCGCGCGGGTTCGCGGAGTGCGGCGTGATCAGGACGTTCTCCAGCGACCAGAGCGGATGGCCGTCCGGCAGCGGCTCGGGATCGGTGACGTCGAGCGCCGCCCCGCCGATGCGGCCCGCGCGCAGCGCCTCGACCAGCTCGCCGGTGACGACGAGGCCGCCTCTGGCCACGTTCACCAGCCACGCGTCCTGCCGCATGAGCCCGAACTCGTGCGTCCCGAACATGCCCCTGGTGCCCGGCGTGGCGGGCGCGGCGACGACGACGTAGTCGGCCTCGGGCAGCGCCTCGCGGTAACGGGCGCGCGGCAGCACCTCGGCGGCTCCCGGCACCTCGCCGCTGTCGCTGACCGCGACCACCCGGCACCCGAACGGCTCCAGCATCCCGATCAGCGCCCGCCCGATGCCGCCGGCGCCGACGACCGCGACCGTGGACCCGCTCAGTTCCCTGGACGTGTTCGGCCCCCACGTCGTGGCCCTGGCCAGCCGGTGCAGCCCGCGCGCCGCGGCCAGCATCAGGGCCAGCGCGTGCTCGGCCACGGGCCGCCCGTAGGAGCCGGTGGCGGCGGTGAAGACGGGGTGGTCGGTGATGACGCCGGCATCGGCCCACCGCTCGACGCCCGCGTGCGGGAGCTGCACCCAGCGGATGCCCTCGTGCAGCATGGAGCGCACCTCGCCGGGGTCGTCGCTGCCGTAGTAGACGATCGCCTCGGCCTCCGCCAGGGGCACGACGCGGGCGCCGGCGCGGCGTACGGCGTCGATGAGCGCGGGCACGGGTTCGGGGCCGACGTGGACGGCGACGGTCATCGGGGCAGCCTCCCGGTCATAGCACGTTGATCACGAGTGAGCATATATCGCACGCGATGTCCGGATCGACCGAGCCTCCCCCTCCTGCTGATCGCCGGCACGGCCCTGCAGATGGTCGCCTCGGCGGACGGGCTCCGCGCCGAGCCGGCGGCCCGGCGGTTCACTGCGCCACCCGCGCCGCGTGGCAGCAGTGCGGCCGCGCTCGCGCCATCAGGTGGCGAGAGGGCAGGCGGTGCCGTCGAGGATGCTCTCCACCTCGTCGCGTGCCGCCGCCACGATCGAGCCGGCCGCCCGCGCCGCGTCCTCGCCGCGGCCCTCGGCGACGGCCGCGGCCACGTCGAGGTGGCGGCGGACGGCGGGGTTGTCGAGCCGCTCGGGCAGGAGCAGCAGGTCGCGCCGGGCCACGAGCAGCTCCTCCGTCACCTCGGCGAGCTGGGCGAACATGCCGTTGCCCGACGCGCCGAGCAGCACCCGGTGGAAGGCGGCGTCGGCGCTCACGAAGCCCTCCTTGTCGCCGGCCCTGGCGGCGGCGGTCAGGGCGCGCGCGTGGTCCATGAGCTCCTGCCGCACCGCGGGCCCGGCGTGCTGGGCGGCCAGCGCGGCGGCGGCCGGCTCGACGGCGGCTCGCAGCTCGGCCAGCTCGCGCAGTTGCCCCTCGCGCCCCGGCGAGGTGAGCCGCCAGCGAATCACCTGGGGGTCGTAGAGGTTCCAGGCGCTCATCGGGCGCACGGTGACGCCGACGCGCGGGCGGCTGCTGACCAGCCGCTTGGACTCCAGCACGCGTACGGCCTCGCGGGCGACCGTGCGGGAGACGCCGAACCGCTCCTGGACGTCCTCCAGCCGCAGCACCTCGCCGGCGCGCAGCTCGCCGGCGGCGAGCGAGCGGCCGAGGCCGTCGACCACCTGTCCGTGCAGGCCCTGGAGCTTCATGCCCGTCAGCCCGCCTGCGCGAGGCGGGTGAGCAGCGCCGCGACCCGCTCCCCCGCCGCCTGCGCGCCGCCCGAGGTCAGCGCGGAGCCCATGCCGCAGGCCACGGCGCCGGCGGCGATCCAGCCGGGCGCGTTGTCGATGGTCACACCGCCCGTGGGGATGGCGGGGACCTGTGGCAGCGCGGCCCGCACGTCACGCAGCCAGGACGGCGTCACCGCCGAGGCCGGGAAGATCTTCACCGCGTCCGCGCCCTCCTCCAGGGCCCGTACGATCTCCGTCGGCGTGGCGACGCCCGGGAAGACCGGCACGCCGTAGCGGTGCCCGGTGCGGATCACCCCGGGGTGCAGGTTGGGCGAGACCAGGAAGCGCGCCCCGGCCTCGACGGCGGCCCGGGCGGCGGCCTCGTCGAGCACGGTGCCGGCGCCGACCAGCGCCTCGGGCCGCTGCTCGGTGAGCCGCGCGACGGCGGTGAGCGCCCGGGGCGTGGTGAGCGCCACCTCCACGGCCCGCAGCCCGGCGTCGAGCACGGCCTCGGCGGCGGCCACCGCCTCCTGCGGGCCGGCGCTCCTGACGATCCCGAACACCCGTTGTGCGGTGACCGCCTGAACGATCTCCCAGCGGTACATGGGACTCCTTTTCTCGGATGTCAACAGCGTCCGACTCCCCGCCGTCAAGCGCGAGCCCTGACGGTGAACGATCTTTTCGCCCGATCTCCCGAATCGTACTATCAAATCACCTTATTTACGACATGCCTACGCAAACACGCTCCCTTGACCACAAGCCGCCCATGAGGAACGCTGACAATCGGAATCGTTGCCCGGGGGCATACCGCGTGAGGCGTGCATTCATCACCTTGCTGGCCGCCAACGCCCTTTCCGTCACCGGAACCATGCTGTGCCTCCTCGCCGTCCCGTGGTTCGTCCTGGAGACCACCGGCAGCCCCGTGCTCACGGGGCTGGCCTCGTTCGCCACGACACTGCCCATCGTCATCTCCGCCGCCTTCGGCAGCACGATGGTGGACCGGCTCGGGTTCCGCCCGGTGAGCGTGCTGTCCGACCTGGTCAGCGGGCTGATCGTGCTGGCCGTGCCGGTGCTCTTCCTGACGACCGGGCTGAGTTACCCGCTGCTGCTGGCGCTGCTGTTCCTGCGCTGGCTGGCGGCCACCCCGGGCGAGACCGCGCGCAAGGCCATGCTGCCCGACCTGGCCACGGCGGCGGGCGTGCGGATCGAGCGGGCGACGTCCGCCTACGACGGTGTCCACCGCGGGGCCGCGATGGTGGGAGCGCCGCTGGCCGGGGTGCTCATCCTGTGGCTCGGGCCGAGCATGCTGCTGCTGGTGGACGGGGTGACGTTCCTGCTGTCCGCGGCGCTGGTCGCCGCAGGCGTGCCGCGGGTGAAGCGGGGGCGGCGCGACTCCGGCGGGTACGCGAGCAAGCTGCGGGCCGGGCTGGCCTTCCTGTGGCGGGACCGGCTGCAGCTCAGCGCCACCGCGATGATCGTGGTCGTGAACCTGCTGGACACCGGCGTGACCCAGGTGCTGCTGGCGCTGTACGCACGCGAGGTGACCGGCGACCCGCGGGCGTTCGGGCTGCTCACCGGCGTGCTGGGAGCGGGCGCGGTGGCCGGGACCATCGTGTACGGGACGGCCGGCGACCGGTTGCCCATGCGGCTGACGTACGGATGGTGCTTCCTCCTGGCCGGGGTGCCGCGCGTGCTGGTGCTGGCCATGGGCGCGCCGTTCCCCGCCGCGCTCGCCGTCACGGCGATGTCCGGGTTCGCGGCGGGCGCGATCAACCCCATCCTGGGCATCCTCCAGTACGGCCGGATCCCCGTCCCGCTGCGGGCCCGCGTGATCGGCGCCATGACGGCCGCCGCGTACGCGGGGATGCCGCTCGGCGGGCTGCTGGCCGGCTCGCTCACCGCGGTCATCGGCCTCGGCGCCACCCTGTTCGTCTTCACCGGCGTCTACCTGCTGATCTCCGTGCCGCCCTTCGTCTGCCGGGCCTGGCGGGAGCTCGACCGGCCTCAGCCGGCCGACGTCTGAGCCCTGGCCAGCAGCAGCGGCTCGCTGATCGGGGACTCGTGCGTGCCGGTGACCGTGCAGGCGTGCGCGCCGGCGACGGCGCCCAGCCGTACGGACTCCTCCAGCGGCCTGCCGCGCAGCAGGCCGTACAGGAAGCCGGAGACGAACGCGTCGCCCGCGCCGTTGCTGTCGGCCACCGGGCCGGGCAGCGGGGCGGCGGGGAAGGCGCGCACCTCGCCGGCGTCGCGGGTCAGGACGAGGCAGCCGTCGGCGCCGCGCGTGCACACGACCGTGTGGGCGCGCCCGCGCCGCAGGATGTCGCGCATCGCCGCGGCCGGGTCGGGGAGGGCGGTGGCCGACAGGAACACCAGGTCGGAGCGGTAGGCGAAGTCCTTGTGGTAGTCGTTGACGCCGTCCCAGTCGTGCAGGTCGGTGGAGACGGACCTGCCCTCCAGGTCGTGGTGGACGTCGCGGCAGCGGTCGGTGATCGACACGTGCACGTGCGCGGCGTCCACGCCGGTGTACAGCTCCCTCGGCAGGCGCTCGCCCGGCGTGGCCTTCGGGTCGTGCAGCGACAGCCGGCGCCCGTCGGGGCCGACGAGCAGGACGCTGCGCGTGGTGCCGGCCTCGGCCTGGCCCCAGCGGCAGTCGATCTCGCGCAGCGCGTGGCGGATCAGGGCGCCTTGCGGGTCGTCGCCGATGAGGTCGGCGAAGACGACGCCGAGCCCGAGCGCGTGGCAGCCGAGCGCGACGCCCGAGCCGGTGTTGCCGACCCTGTCGACGACCGGCGGCACGTGGTAGGTGTCGCGGTACGGCAGGGGCAGCTCGGGCACGTACACGGTGGTGTCGACCCCGGACCCGCCGAGGACGAGGACGTCGGCACTCACCGGTTGACCAGCGGCCCTGAGCCGGTGGAGCCGCGGACGACGAGCTCCGGCTGGAAGATCAGCTCGACGTGCTTGGCGGGCGCGCCGTTGACCTCTTCGAGCAGGGTCTGCACGGCCGCCGAGGCCATCGCTCCTATCGGCTTGCGCACCGTGGTCAGCGGCGGGTCGGTGAAAGCGATCAGCGGCGAGTCGTCGAACCCGACCACCGACACCTCCGCGGGCACCGACAGCCCCTTCTCCCTGCAGGCGCGGATCGCGCCCAGCGCCATCAGGTCGCTCGCGCACACGATGCCGGTGCAGCCGCGGGTCAGGAGCTGGGCGGCGGCGGCCTGCCCGCCCTCGACCGAGAACAGCGAGTGCGCGATCAGGTCGTCCAGGTCGGCCGCGCCGAGGAGCTGCGCCATGGCCTGCCGGTAACCCTCGATCTTCCTGATCACCGGCACGAACCTGCGCGGCCCCAGCGCCAGCCCGATGCGCTCGTGGCCGAGGTCGACCAGGTGCTGCACGGCCAGCCGCGCGGCCATGCGGTCGTCGGGCGAGATGAAGGGCGCGTCGATGTGCTCGCTGTAGCCGTCGACCAGCACGATCGGCAGCCCGCGGTCGGTCAGCCGGGTGTAGCGGTCCATCCGCGCGGTGGTGTCGGCGTGCAGCCCCGAGACGAACACGATGCCGCTCACGCCGCGATCGACCAGCAGCTCGGTGAACTCGTCCTCCGGCGCGCCGCCGGGTAGCTGGGTGCACAGCACGGGCGTGTAGCCGTGCTGGGTCAGGGCCTTCTCGATGGCCTGCGCGAACGCGGGGAAGATCGGGTTGTCCAGCTCCGGTGTCACCAGGCCGATCAGCCCGTTGCTGCGTTGCCGCAGGCGGGGCGGGCGTTCGTATCCCATCAGGTCGAGCGCTGTCATCACCGCTTGGCGGGTGGCGGCCGAGACTCCGGGTTTCCCGTTGAGGACCCGGCTGACCGTGGCCTCGCTCACCCCGGCCTGGGCGGCGATGTCGGCTAGGCGAGCGTGACCAGTCATGGCACTTACTTTACTTTCCACCAGGCCGCCGAATCCGCTGCTCCAGGGACATCGGAGGCGATCAGGAGCTCGCCGCCGACGCCGAGGTCCACGGGGGTCCCGGTCAGGTTGACGGCGCAGACGAACGTACCGCGGGAGAACACCAGCGTGCCCTCGGGCGAGTCGTGCCAGACCAGCTCGCCCTCGATCTCCTTGCGCAGCCGCAGGGCCTGGCGGTACAGCTCCAGCGTCGAGCCGGGCACGCCGCGCTGGGCCTGCACGCTCAGCTCGCCCCAGCCGGCGGGGATGGGCAGCCACGGGTCGGTCCAGCCGCCGTCGCGGGTCCACGGCATCGGCACGCGGCAGCCGTCGCGGCCGCTGTCGGGGTCGCGCAGCCGCTGCGGGTCCTGGCACAGCTCCGCCGGCAGGTCGAGGACCTCGGGCAGGCCGAGCTCCTCGCCGTTGTAGACGTAGGCCGAGCCGGGCAGGGCGAGCGTCAGCAGCGCGGCGGCGCGGGCGCGGGCCAGGCTGCCGTAGCGGGTGACGTGCCGCTTGACGTCGTGGTTCGACAGCACCCAGGTGGTCGGCGCGCCGACCGAGCCGGCCGTGGCCAGCGAGGAGTCGATCACGGCACGCAGCTGCGCGGCGTCCCAGGGGGCGAACAGGTAGTGGAAGTTGAACGCCTGGTGCAGCTCGTCGGGGCGGACGTACATGGCCAGCCGCTCGGGCGTCGGCGCCCAGGCCTCGGCCACGCCGATCCGCTCGCCGGGGTAGGAGTCGAGCACGGCCCGCCAGGCGCGGTGGATCTCGTGCACGCCGTCGTTGTCGAAGAACGGCACCGGCTCCCTGCCGACCATCCTGGCCTGGTTGCCGCGGCCGATGTCGGGCAGGCCGGCCGGCTTGACCATGCCGTGCGCGACGTCCACGCGGAAGCCGTCGACACCCAGGTCGAGCCAGAAGCGCAGGATCGACAGGAACTCCCCGCGCACCTCCTCGCTGTCCCAGTTGAGGTCCGGCTGGGCGGGGTCGAACAGGTGCAGGTACCACTGCCCGTCCGCCACCTGCGTCCACGCGGGCCCGCCGAAGATCGACTCCCAGTCGTTGGGCTGGTCGCGGAAGATGTAACGATCGCGCCTCTCGCCGCGCAGCGCCTGCTGGAACCAGGGGTGGGCGGAGGAGGTGTGGTTCGGCACGACGTCCACGATGACGCGCAGCCCGTGCTCGTGGGCCTCGTCGATGAGCGCCTTGGCGTCCGCGAGCGAGCCGAAAAGCGGGTCGACGTCGCGGTAGTCCGCCACGTCGTAGCCGAAGTCGGCCATCGGCGAGGTGTAGAAGGGCGTCAGCCAGATGGCGTCCACACCGAGGTCGGCGAGGTACGGCAGGCGATCGCGAACACCGATCAGGTCGCCGACGCCGTCACCGTTGCCATCGGCGAAACTGCGCACGTAGACCTGGTAGATCGCGGCGTCTCGCCACCAAGCGGTCATGGTTTCCCCCGAGTCATCCCCCGAACGTCCCGACTATGAAAGCCCTTTCCGCAATTTTACGCAAGTCCTTCCACGCCCCGCAGATCCGGAAATCTGGGCGTACGGACACCCAAAACTCCCGCCCGAAACGCACACGAAAGAGATTCTTTATGTCAAGGGTGGACATGTAGCGTTAAGGCGCGATGTACTACCTCATCAATCAGCCTCGTCACAGGTGACACGCGCGCAAGGTGTGGGCCCATGAGCTCGGTCGTTCTCGACAAAGTGTCCAAGGTGTATCCGGGTGACTACCTCGCAGTCGACCGGCTGAGCCTGCAGGCGGGAGACGGCGAGTTCCTCGTCCTTCTCGGCCCCTCGGGTTGCGGCAAGTCCACGCTGCTGCGCATGATCGCGGGCCTGGAGGAGATCACCGACGGTGAGCTCTGGTTAGACGGGCAGATGGCCAACCACCTCGCCCCGCGCGACCGTGACGTGGCGATGGTCTTCCAGAACGGCGCCCTCTACCCCCACCGGACGGTACGCGGGAACATCGCCTTCCCGCTGGAGATCGCCAAGTCCGACCCGGCGATGGTGCGCGAGCGCGTCACGGAGCTGTCGAAGGCGCTGCACATCGACGAGACGCTGGACCGCCGCCCGGGCACGCTCTCCGGCGGCCAGCGGCAGCGGGTGGCGATGGGCCGGGCGATCGTGCGCCAGCCCAAGCTGTTCCTCATGGACGAGCCGCTGTCGAACCTGGACGCCGGCATGCGCACCGAGCTGCGGATGGAGATCTCCTCGCTGGTCAGGTCGCTCGGCGTCACCACGATCTACGTCACGCACGACCAGGTGGAGGCGCTGACGCTGGCGGACCGGATCGCGATCCTGAATCGCGGCGTCCTTCAGGACGTCGGCACTCCGGCCCAGATTTACAACGATCCAGCGACGGCCTTCGTGGCCGCTTTCCTCAACTCCCAGCAGTTGAACCTGTTGGCGGCGGGTGTAAGGACGCCGCAGAACCAGTACGTGATGCTCGATTTCGGCCCGCACCGGCTCACGATGCCGTGGAGCGATCCCAGGGCGTACGCCATCTCGCAGCACACCGGCGGCCAGGTCCTGGTGGGGCTGCGGCCGGACGGGCTGGCGCCGGTGCCGGAGTCGTACGAGGGGCCGTCGTTCTTCGGGCGGGTGCGGGCACTGGAGTACCACGGGCACGAGTGGCTGGCGTACCTGGAGTGCGGGATGCCGGCCGTACCGGTGCCCGAGCCGCCGGACCCGCGCGGCCGGCGCGCCAACGGCGGCAAGAACGGCGCCGGCAAGCTGTCGGGCCTGGTGCGGCGGCTGTTCCCGCGCCAGGAGCAGGAGTGGCAGGACCAGGAGCAGGTCGGCGCGCATGCCAACAGCGGCATCCACCGCCGCTCCGACCTGATCGTCCGGCTCGGCAACCGGCCCATCTGGCGCGCCGGCGACGCCGCCAAGGTCGGGGTGGACCTGTCCCGCATCATGATCTTCACCATGGACGGCGCCCGCATCGACCCGCCGCGCCGCTAGCCCCCTCCCGCCTGCCTCCCAGGCCGGGCGCCCTCCGGCGGCGCCCGGCCTTCTTTTCGCTTGACCAAACGGACCGCAGTCCGTATTGTCGGCTCACGTAACCGGACCACGGTCCGCAACTTCCAGCGAAGGGACCCGGCATCATGAGCCGCCTGCTGCACATCTCCGCCTCACCGCGCGGAGCGGAGTCCATCTCCCTGGCCATCGCCAGGACGTTCACCGACGAGTACCTCGCCACCCACCCCGGCTCCTCCGTCGACCACTTCGACCTGTGGGACGGGACGCTCCCCGAGTTCGGTCCGGCCGCCGCGCACGCCAAGATGACCGTGTTCGGGGGCGGCACACCGGAGGGCGAGCAGGCGGCGGCCTGGGCGGCGGCCGTGCGCACGTTCGAGCGCTTCGACGCCTACGACCGGTACCTGTTCAGCGTGCCCATGTGGAACGCGGGGGTGCCGTACAAGCTGAAGCAGTTCATCGACGTCGTCAGCCAGCCCGCGATGGTCTTCGACGTGCACCCGGAGACCGGCTACCGCGGCCTCGTCACGGGCAAGCGCGCCGCCGTCGTCTACACCAGCGCCGTGTGGGGGCCGGGGCTGGGGCCGGAGTTCGGGATCGACTTCCAGTCCACGTTCTTCGAGGAGTGGCTGAAGTGGGCGGGGATCGGCGACGTGCGGGCGATCCGGCACCACCCGACGCTGACGGGCTCGTACGAGAACGAGCGCAAGCAGGCGGACGAGCACGCCAGACAGGTCGCCAGGACGTTCTAGCGGCGCAGGCCGGTGAACGCGGCGGGGAGTCATCCATGAAATACAGGCCGAGTTCAGGAGGCCGCAGACCACCGAGGGCCGTCGGGGGTGTCCTCGACCGCCACGCCGCCCCGCGCCATCGCGTCCCGCACCGCGTCCGCCACGTCGTAACACCCCTTCCCCCGCAGCTCCGCCCGCAGCTCCAGCAGCGGCTCCACCAGTGCGGGCAGCCCCTCGGAGCGCCGGCCCGCCGCCTGGGCGAGCTCGCCCAGGCGGGCGATCAGCAGCCGCATCAGCTCCCTGGCCTGCTCCACCCCGCCCGCGTCCTCCTCCGTGTCGGCGGCCCACTTGACGATCTCCGCCTCCAGGTCGAGCACGGCCTGCGCCGCCGCCACCATGTCGGGCCGGTCGGCGGCGGTCTTGAAGAGCTCCTCGCACGAGCGGATCGTCTCCTCCAGCGTCACCTCGGCGGGCGCGTCGGCCACGGCGTCCAGGGGTGGGAGCGGGACGGGGGCGCCGGCGCGGCCCTCGGCCAGGCGGCGCAGCTCGCCGAGGTCGGTGGTGGTGCCCGTGGGCAGGATCGCGAGCGAGCCTGGCCGCCGCACGGTCAGGCCGCCGCGGCCCGCGACGCGCACCGACTCGCTCTCCAGGTCGATGATCAGGGCGGTGTGCTCGTCGAGCCCGAGGACCGCCGTGCCGGGCGGCAGCTCGCGCTCCATGCGTGACAGCCGGCGCTCGCCGAGGTAGCAGTAGCGGGTGTCGTGGGTGCCGCCCTCGGCGTTGTCGAAGTGCGGGATCAGCACCGCCCGCAGCCCGAGCGGCTCCAGCAGGTCGATGCCCTCGCGCCAGTGGGGCTCGGCGCCGACCTTGTAGATCTCGTAGACCGGCACGGTCGCCAGGCCGGCGGTGCAGGCGGCGGCCGAGGCCAGCACGGTCACGCCCGCGCGGGCGCGGATCCTGGCCCGCAGGTCGCCGGCCACGCCGGAGCCGGCCCACCGGTCGAGCGCGTAGGTGGGGCTGCCGGGGCCGGAGAACACCCAGTCGGCGCCGGCGATCGCCGACGCCACCTCGACATCCAGGCCGACGCTGCGGGCGAAGTACCCGCGAGCGCGGGCGGAGATGTCGGCATGGTTCTCCTGGAAGGCGTACGGGGTGTCGAGCAGCACGGCCCGCGCCCCCGCGCGCAGCGTCCGCGCGGCGGCGCGGTGGATCTCCACCATGGTCGGGCTCGTCTCGCCCGACCCCATCAGCACCAGCAAACCGGGCATCAGTCTCGGCCTCTCTCTCGCACGCCCTCGACTACAACCCGGCCCGCCGCGAAGTTTCAAGACCAGGACACATATGCCTCACGGACGCAGTTGCATATGATTGGCAGTAAGTTGTCGTCGGTGACGGGGAGACACGTGGTCTCGGTTGAGACGCTCATGCTACGGGTGAGCACCGACAAGCGATGGTCCTACCGGCATGCCATTACCCAGCCACTACACGGGGAGAGCCCCGACGGGGCCGCCCGCAGGCTGGCCGGCGTCACGGCCGGCGACCCCGGCGTGGTCGTGCACTCCACGAGCTGGCGGCACGAGCCGGGCGGGAGGATCGTGCTGACGTACGCGATCTGCCCCGATCCGGAGCCCTGGCTGGCCGCCGTCGAGATACCGGTGCTGGAGATCGCCCGCGGAGAGGCCCCCGCGACGCCGTCACCCGAGCGGGTCCACCTGGCCAACGTGGTCGCGCACGCGGTCAGGCACCTGGCGTTCCTGATGGCTGAGGACCCGGTCGTGTCCGGAGTCCTGGCTCGCCACCCGCTGATCGCCTCCGCCCTGGAGCCCGTGACGGCGCCGGCGTGACACGCGGCGGCCCAGCTCCTGCATGGGCCGCTCGACGTACCGGTAGGTCAGCGCGCTGGCGCCGACGATCACGGCCACCGCCAGCACCGACATGCCGAGCTGGACCGGCAGGTCCGCCCGCCGCAGGTCTCCGGAGATCTCCACGAAGTACTTCAGCACCGGGTGGTGCACCAGGTAGAGCGAGTAGCTGATCAGCCCGAACCACACCAGCACCCGGGGCAGCCGCCGCCCGCGCAGCGCCATCCCGATCGCGAACGTGGCCCCGGCCAGCGCGATCGTGGTGATCCACACGTCGGCCCGCACCCACCACCAGCCGCTCTCGATCGCCCACAGGGGCGAGATCGCGACCAGCGCCGAGGTGACCGCGACCGGCCACAACCCGCCCGTCCCGCGCTCCCACCGGTGGATGGCCGTGCCCGCGAACATCACGGCCAGCACCGCCGTGCCCAGCCACGGCACCCGGCTGCTCAGCACCAGCAACGTCACCGCCATGAGGCCGAGCACGCAGGCGGACAGCGTACGGAGCCTGCCCACGAGCACCCCGGTCAGGCCGACGACGAACACCGCGCACGACACGTACGCCGGCCACCCGCCCTTGAGCACCGCGCCCGACGCCACCAGCCCCACCACCACGGCCCCCGCCGCGAACCCCATCGACAGCAGCCCGCTGCGGTCGTGCCCGCGGATCAGGAACAGCGCCGTGACCAGCAGGTAGAACACCATCTCGTACGACAGCGTCCACATGGTGTCGGCCACCCCGCCGACGCTGACGACGTCGAGCAGCATGGTCGCGTGCGCCGCCACCGCGCTCCCGTCGCGCGGCACCTCCCCCCGCACCGGCACCCACCACGCCAAGGCCAGGACCAGGGCGATGACGGCGAGGTAGAGAGGGTAGAGGCGGAAGAAGCGGCTGATCCAGAAGGCCCTGACGTCGCCGTGCCGCTCCAGGGACGTCGGGATGATGTAGCCGCTGACCAGGAAGAAGACCAGGATGCCGTAGACGCCCAGGCTGAACCAGTAGGGCCGCAGCGCGGGCAGGAACCACGGCAGCAGGTGCTCGGCCACCACGGCGAGCGCGCCGATGCCGCGCAGGGCATCCAGCCAGGCGAGCCTCGCGGCGGGCGGGGCGGAGGGCGTGGCGGCGGGAAGGGCGGCGGCGGACACTCGCCCCAACCTACCCTTTCCGGCCTCGGTGATGCCGGGATCGGCGGGGTCAGCGGTGCCTTTCACGGGTCTTCAAGGCTCGCGGTGGGCGGTGAGGCTGGCGTGGTGGTCGGCGCCGTCCGGGCCGTCGGGGTCCGTGTGGACGGTGGCGGCGCGCAGCCGTGGCAGGTCGTGGATGAGGCGGTGCTCGGCCTCGACGGCCACCTTGTGCGCCGCCACGACGGACATGTCGTGATCGACGAGGATCTCCACCTCGGCGTGCAGCGCGTGGCCGATCCACCGCAGCCGTACGGACTCCACCCCCCGCACCCCGTCCACCGTGGCCAGGATGCGCTCGGCGTCGTCCACGAGCGCGGGATCGACGGCGTCCATGAGCCGGTGGTAGATCTCGCGGGCCGCGTCACGCAGGACGAAGCCGATGGCGATCGTGATGAGGAGGCCGACGACGGGGTCGGCCACGGGGTAGCCGAGCGCGGCGCCGCCCGCGCCCAGGAGCACGGCCAGCGAGGTGAAACCGTCGGTCCTGGCGTGCAGGCCGTCGGCCACCAGCGCGGCCGAGCCGATCTCCTTGCCGACCTTGATACGGTAGCGGGCCACCCACTCGTTGCCGGCGAACCCGATCACCGCCGCCGCGGCCACCCAGCCCACGGCCCTGATCTCCTGCGGGTCGAGCAGCCGCCGGACCGCCTCGTACCCGGCCAGGGCCGCCGAGGCGGTGATGAGCAGCACGATGACGATGCCCGCCAGGTCCTCCGCGCGGCCGTACCCGTAGGTGAAGCGGCGGTTGGCGGCGCGGCGGCCCAGCGAGAACGCGATGGCCAGCGGCACGGCGGTGAGGGCGTCGGCGAAGTTGTGCAGCGTGTCGCCGAGCAGCGCGACGGAGCCCGAGGCGGCGACGATGACGGCCTGGACGGCGGCGGTGACCATGAGGGCGGTGAAGGAGATGGCCAGCACGCGCATGCCCCGGTCGCTGGCCTCCAGGGCGCTGTCGGTCTTGTCGGAGGTGTCGTGGCTGTGGGGGGCGACGGCGTGGCCGATCCTGCCCAGCACGGCCCTGATCCGGCCGCCACCGCCCTCCGCATGCCCGTGCCCGTGTCCATGTCCGTGCCCATGACCGTCATCGTGATCGGCGGGATCGTGCTGGTCGGACATGGCATCCCTCACTTGCGCCCTTCGTCCCTTTCCTCAGGATAAGGAGTCGCCGTCGGCCGCCTACCAGCCGACCTTGCCCTTCCCCGAGACGAGCGCGCGGGCGATGACCATCCGCTGCACGTCGTTGGTGCCCTCGCCGATCGCCATCAGCGGCGCGTCCCGGTAGAGGCGCTCGACCACGTACTCCTGCGAGTACCCGTACCCGCCGTGGATGCGCATCGACTCCAGCGACGCCTTGAGCGCCACCTCCGAGGCGAAGTACTTGGCCATGCCCGCCTCCATGTCCACCCGCCTGCCCCCGTCGGCCTGGGACGCGGCCCAGTACGTGAGCAGCCGGGCGGCCTGGATCTCCGTGGCCATGTCGGCGAGCTTGAGCTGGATGGCCTGGAAGTCGGCGATCGCCTGGCCGAAGGCGGTGCGCTCGCGGGCGTAGCCGAGCGCGGCGTCGTAGGCGGCCTGGGCGACGCCGACGGCGCGGGCGGCGATGTTGACGCGGCCCAGCTCCAGCCCGCCGAGCACCTGCTGCATGCCGCGCCCCTCGACGCCGCCGAGCAGGCAGGAGAGCGGCACGCGTACCTCGTCGAGCACCACCTCGCACGTCTCGGTGCCCTTGTAGCCGAGCTTGGGCAGGTCGCGGCTGACGCTGAAGCCGGGCGACGACGGGTCGACCAGCAGCACCGACATGCCCTTGTGGGCGGGCTCGGCGATCGAGGTCTTGACGAGGACGGGCAGCGGGTCGGCGTGGCGGGCGTTGGTGATCCACGTCTTGGTGCCGGTCACGACGTAGTGATCGCCGTCGCGGACGGCGCGGGTCTGGATGCCCTGCAGGTCGGTGCCCGCGCCGGGCTCGGTCAGCGCGATCGCGGTACGGCGCGCGCCGGTGGCCAGTTCGGGCAGGTGCAGCCGCTTCTGTTCCTCGGTGCCGTGGCGGGCGATCATCCAGCAGGCCAGCGAGTGGGAGCCGATGGTGCCCGCCACGCCCATCCAGCCGCGCGCGATCTCCTCGAAGACCAGCGCGAACGACACCATGTCGGCCGCCATGCCGCCGTACTCCTCGGGCACGGACAGCCCGAACAGCCCCATCTGCTTCATCTTGTCGACGATCTCGGCGGGATAGCGCCCGGAGTGCTCCCACTCGGTCGCGACCGGCACGATCTCCTTGTCCACGAACGCGCGCAGGGTCTCGCGGAACGCCTTCTGCTCGTCGGTCAGCTCGAAGTCCATGTGCGCCTCCTCAGAGCGGGCCGGTCCTGGCCTGGGGGAAGTAACCCTTGTCGTGCGGGGCGTCGCGCCGGTAGACCATGACGGTCCGCGTCCAGGACATGATCTCGTCGCCGTCCTGGTTGAGCCCGCGGGTGTAGCAGGTGACGATGCCGGCGTACGGGCGGGACCTCGACTCCCGTTTCGCGGTCACCTTCGACTCGGCGTACAGCGTGTCGCCCACGAACACCGGGTGGGTGAGCTTGATCTCCTCCCAGCCCAGGTTCATGATCGCGGTCTGGCTGACGTCGATGACGGACAGGCCGAGCACGATGGCCACGGTCAGCCCGGAGTTCACGATGATCTTGCCGGTGGGCGACCTGGCGGCCAGGTGGGCGTTGAAGTGGTTCTGGTTCGTGTTCATGGTCAGGAGCGTGAACCAGGTGTTGTCCGCCTCGCTGATCGTGCGGCCCATGGGGTGCTGGTAGACGTCGCCGACGGTGAAGTCCTCGTAGTAGCGGCCGATGGCGGGCTCGTGCACGGTCACGGGCTGCTCCTGTTGCTACGCGATCAGGAGGCCCACGTTAGTGACCAGATGATTGTTCGGTCAATCAGGTCAGGACGCGCGTGCCGCCAGCTTCGAGACCACGTCCACGATGCGGGCGGCCCGCTCCACCTCGGCACGGTGGAACACCGGGCCCTCCGCCCGCGCCACGACCACGTGCAGCCCGGCGGCGAGCACGGGCAGCAGCATCAGCCGCACCTCCTTGGCGTCCACGCAGATGGCCCGCGGGGGCGGCTCCGGCAGCTCGAACTCGGCGGGCGCGGCCAGCGAGGCGTGCCGCACGGCCCCGTCGGCCACCGCCACCGACCACTCCGCGCCGCACAGCGCGGGCAGGGCGTCCACGAGCGTGGCGAAACCCCTGGAGGGCTCGGCGGCCACGTGCATGAGCAGGTCGTAGTCGGGGGCCGAACCCGGCACCTCCTTGGTGGCCCACACGCCTTCCACCCGTACGCCGGGCATGGCGGACAGCCGCTCGCGCGCCTCGGCGGCGGTCACCGGGCCCGGCCAGGAGACGGTGAAGTCGTCCACGGCCCGGCCGGCCTCGCGTTCGAGCACGGTGACCTGCAGGATGTCCGCTCCCAGCGCGCCCAGCGCCTTGGCGACCTGGCCGAGACCGCCCGGCCGGTCGGGCAACGACACCCTCAGTCGCAGCAGCATTTCCGCCCCCTTTCCAGAGGCTCTCACAGTGCCGTGGAAAGGTTTCGAGCATGTTCCACGGATATGTCGCGCATGCTGCGGTTATATCCCAAGATGCAGTGTTAAGTCCGGATTGTCGATAAAGGGAAGTTGAGGTTTTCCGCCCGGCATCCTGTGCCACCGAGCCCCGGCCACGGGGCCGGGGCTCTCGCAGTCGCAGCCGTAGCCGCAGTCGCAGCAGTAGCAGCCGCAGGTCAGGCGAACACGTCCTGCTGGTAACGCCCGTCCGCCTCCAGCCGCGCCAGCCACGCCGCGCCGTCCTCGCCACCGGTCCTGCTCCGGTGGATGTCCAGCAGAGCCTGCCGTACGGCGGGCGCCATCCGCAGCCCGTCACCGCAGACGTACACGTGGGCGCCCTGCTCCAGCAGCTCCCACACCTCCTCCGCGTGCGCCGCGACGGCATCCTGAACGAACCGGTACGGATGCCCCGCCACGGCCGAGTACGCCCGGTGCACGCGCACCCCGCCGGCCGCCTCCCAGGAGGCCAGCTCATCGGCGTACAGCAGGTCGTGCTCGGGATGGCGGCACCCGGTGAACACCTCGGCCCGCCCCGTCGCCCCGCCCAGCGCCCGCTCCTCCAGGAAGCCGCGCAGCGGCGCGAACCCGGTGCCGGGGCCGACGAGGATCACCGGCGTGGCGGGGTCGTCCGGCAGCCGGAACGGCGGCGCGGGCACCCGGACGTAACCGTAGAACACCTCGCCCTCCTTCAGCCCCGCCAGGTACGCCGAGCACATGCCCTGGTAGGTGCCGGCGCCGGACCAGGCGGGGCCTTCGACGAGGCCGACGGTGAGCCGTACCACGCCGGGGTCGGCCAGCGGCGAGGAGGAGACGGAGTAGTAGCGCGGTTTGATCGGCCCGGCCATCTCCAGGAACACCGGCAGCGGCAGCTCGATCGCCGGGAAGCGCTCCAGCAGCGCCAGCGGGGAGACGCGCTTGGCGAGGATCTCGTCGGCGTAGCTCGCGGTCAGCTCGGCGAGCTGCCCCCTGGTCCACGGGCAGGCGGTGTGCGCCGCCAGCGCCTCCAGGTCGGCGCGGGTGGCCACCTCCTGCAGCTCGGCGAACTCGGTCAGCAGCAGCCCGGCGGTGACCGGCGTGTCCACGGGCAGGTGGGTCGTGCCGGCGGCGCGCAGCCGCACGACCTGCTCGCGGGGGACGCGCAGGCAGCGCAGCGCCCACTCCACCAGCTCGGGGTCGTTCTTGGCGAAGACGGCCACGTGGTCGCCCGCCGAGTACGTCACCCCCTCGGGCAGCCTGGCCACGATGGAGCGCACGCCGGGGCGCGGCGCCTCGGCCGAGAAGTCCCAGAGCCCCTCCGGGTCACCGGTCAGCTCCTCGTTCGAGATGACGGTGAGCGGGAAGGCGCGCTCCGACACCACCGACGGCCTGACCTCGGCCTCGCTGAGCACCTCCATCTCGTACCGCGGCCCCGCCGCCCCGGCGTCGGCGCTGTACTCCTCGGCCAGCGCCGCCCACAGGCGCGCCGTCCACGCGGACACGTCGCCGTCGAAGTCGCCGTCCGTGTCGGCCTCGCCCCGCTCGATGAGCGGGACGGCCCCCGCCGCCGTCAGCTTCTCGTACGCGCGCCGCGGGAAGTCCTGGTACGTGGGCCACTGCGTGTTGCCGCAGCCCAGCACGGCCAGCCGCACGCCGGACAGGTCGGGCAGCGCCTCCAGGGCGTCGAAGCGCTGCGCGTTGTCGGGCGCCTTGCCGTTGTAGGAGGAGGCCACCACGATCAGCAGCCCCTCGGCGGGCGGCGTCAGCTCGTCCAGCGTGGTCAGCGTGGTGGCGAACCCGGCCCGCCCGGCCCGCTCGGCCAGCCGCTCGGCGATGTCGGAGCTGGTGCCGAGGTTGGAGCCGTAGGCGACGGTGAGCGGCACGCCGGTCACCGCGATGTCGTGCTGCTCGCTGTCCTGCTCCGGCAGCGCGGCCACCACGGCCCGCTCGTGCGCGCGCCGCTCGCGGACCCTGAGCGTGAACCCGTCGGGCTTCAGCGTCAGCGTCTGCTTGGTCTTCATGCGGTAGACGTTCGGGTCGGACAGGGCGAAGCGCCGCAGGATCATCGCCAGCGCCAGCCTGGCCTCCGTGAGCGCGAACTGGCGTCCGATGCAGGCCCGCTCGCCGTTGCCGAACGGCTTGTACGCGGCGGGGTGATGGTTCTTCTTGTTCTCCGGCAGCCAGCGGTCGATGTCGAACTCGTCCGGCCGCTCCCACGCCTTGGCGCTGCGGTGCAGCGGCGGGAGCAGCACGCCGACGCCCTGGTTCCTGGGGATGAGGTAGGGGCCGATCATGGTGTCCCGCTCGGCGGTCACGCTGAAGGCGGGGATCGGCGACCAGATCCGCAGCGTCTCCTCCAGGATGCGGGGGATGACGTCCAGCTTCATGATCGTCTCGTACGCCGGCGGCTCGTCGCCCGGCAGCAGCCGGTCGACCTCCTCGTAGGCGCGGGCCAGCACGTGCGGCTCGCGCAGCAGGTTGTACAGGGCGAAGGAGAGCAGGCCGCTGGTGGTCTCGTGGCCGGCGATCAGGAAGGTGAGGACCTGGTTGCGGATGTTCTCGTCGGACAGGCGGGCGCCCGTCTGCGGGTCGGACGCCTCCAGCATCAGCCCCAGCAGGTCCTTGGCGCCCCCGCCGGCGCCCTCGGCGCGGCGCTGCTTGATCACCTCGTCCACGAGCTCCTGCATGGTGGCGATGTCGCGCCGGTAGCTCTCCTCGTTCCGCTTCTTGAGCTTGGTGACGAACGGGAGCTGCTGGTTACGGTGCATGGCCTCGGTCAGCGCCCCGCCCATGGCCTCCAGGAACGGGTGCAGCCGCGGCGAGTCGAAGGAGTTGAACCGGTAGCCGAATCCGGTCAGCGAGATCGTGTCGAGGGTCAGCCTGGTCATGTCGTCGGCGACGGGCAGGTCCTCCCCCTGGCGGGCTGCCCACGACGCGACGAGCTGCTCGGCGACCTCCAGGAACTGCGGGTAGTACGCCTTCATCGAGCGCTGGCTGAAGGCCGGCATCAGGATGCGGTGCGCGTGGCCCCACACCGGCTCGTCGTGATCGGCCGTGAACAGGCCGTCACCGCCGAAGTCGCGCACGATCGCCAGCGGCGGTCTGATCCGCTTGACGAACCGGCTCTCGTCACACACCTCGGCCACCAGGTCCGGGTCGTAGACGAGGATGACCCGGCGGCCGGCGATCTCGAGCTGGAAGATGCCCTCGTCGTACTGCGAGGCGACCTTGACGAAGTGCTCGACCGGCGCGTGCGAGGGGACCTGCAGCGTGTTGCCCACGAGGGGCAGGCCCGCAGGGGCGGGGATCCGAGCCATGAGTGCTCCCTTCCATAGCCATACACCGTATGGCTGACGCTACCATACGGTGTATGGCAGTGAGCGCGCGCAGGGGCGCACCCCTGACTCTCGGAGAGATCAGCTCCACCGCTCTGCGTCTGATGGACGAGGGCGGCGTGGAGGGGTTGTCCATGCGCAAGCTGGCGGCCGAGCTGGACGTCAACCCCATGTCGCTGTACCACCACGTGGACAACAAGGACGCGCTGATCAGGCTGATCTGCTCGACGGCCGCGCAGCGCATGGAGCTGCCGCCGGACGACGGCTCGCCCTGGCAGGACCAGCTCCGGGCGCTGGCCCTGGCCTACCACCGCAACGCGCTGGAACATCCGGCCATGTGGCACCACCTGCACAACCACCCCGAGATCATCGCGGACCGGGGGCTCGTCATCTGGCAGACCCTCTACCGCATCCTGCGCCTGGCCGGGGTGCCGGAGCCGGAGCTGCGGCGGACGAGCGACGTGCTGCACGCCTTCGTCACGGGCTTCGTCATCGCCGAGACGACGGGGCACCTGCCGGCCGAGGAGGTCGAGCGCGACTTCGACACGGCCATCAGGCTGATCATCGGGGGGTTGTCGGGGATGTCGGAGCGCTCGGGCTCCTCGGGCTCCTCGGAGTCGCCGGGGCAGTCGGGGCTGTCCGGCTGAGGCGCACTGCCAGGAGGGTGAGCCAGGTCCAGCCCGTCACGATGAGCACGCGCTGGATCAGGCCCGCGTTGGGCGCGTCCTGCGCGAACGCCTGGCCGTACGCGAGGAACAGCGCCACCGTGGCGAGCGCCGTGACCAGCGAGTACGCCCTCCACCACCCCTTCAGCCGGAACGCGGCGGTCAGGCACGCGAGCGGCAGCGCGAGGAAGACCAGCAGCGAGGCCAGGTCGTGGGCGCTGTTGTGCAGGCTCGTGACGGCCGGGACGCCGGGCGGCGCGCCGGGCGGGTAACCCTGCATCGGGTCCATCACGAACGCGCCCGCACCGATCAGGCCCACGCCGAACAGGGCGATCAGCACGGCCGTCCAGCGGGAGGCGAGCGCGCGGCGCACACCCTCGGCGTAGGGGAGCATCAGCAGGCCGGTCACGATGAAGCTCGCGATCTGGATCCAGCCGCGGTCGCCGAGGCTGAGCTGACTGCCCGAGTGGTAGACGGGGTCGTAGCCGGGGCGCAGAGCGCCCTCGGCGAGCAGCACGATCACGAAGAGCGGCGCGCCGGCGGCGCCGCAGAGCAGCAGCGTTCTGGTGGTCGTCATCGAGTTCTCCAGGGGATCCGGGGCAGGGGCGC
Source organism: Nonomuraea sp. GTA35 (assembly GCF_041950525.1). NCBI lineage: Bacteria > Bacillati > Actinomycetota > Actinomycetes > Streptosporangiales > Streptosporangiaceae > Nonomuraea > Nonomuraea sp. GTA35. The sequence continues at coordinate 625,530 of NZ_JBGNUV010000002.1, forward strand.
CGGCCCGGCGGGAAGTGCCGGGCCCGCTTCGCCGGGCCGACGGGGAGCGCCAGGCCCGCCTTGCCGGGCCGGCAGGGAGCGCCGGGCCAGCCTTGCCGGGCCGGCAGCCGATCGGGGCGCCGGCCGGTTCTGCCAGTCCAGCAGGCCCGATCGGGGGCGTGCACTGGCCGGGTGGCCACGGTGTGTGGCCGATCGGCCAGTGATCGGCGGCCCGGGCTCGCATAGGCTCCCCGGCATGACGGTCGTGCCACGCCGGCTGCTGCCCGCCGAGCTCGCCGCGCTCGACGGGTGGCCCGCCGATCGCCGCACGGCACGCGACTGGGCCGCCGACGCCGGGCTGTTCGCGTTCGCCGTGATCATGGCGGTGGAGCAGGCCGCCGCCTACCCTCCCGCCGGGGTGGACTTCGTGCCCGCCTGGCACCTGGCGATCAACCCCTGGGTGGCGGCGGTGGCATGCCTGGCCCTGTGGTGGCGGCGGCGCTTCCCGGTGCGGCTCGGGGTGGCGATGGCCGTCGCGCTGGCCCTGTCTGCCTCGGCCATGGGGGCGGCGATGGTGGCCGGGCTCACCGTCGCCGTGCACCGGCCGTGGGGGCGGGCGGCGGCGGTCACGGGGGCGTACCTGCTGGTGTGCGGGTACTACGGGCTGTTCGCCGAGCCGCCGGGGGTGCAGCGGCCGGTGCTGGTGGCCACGCTGCTGCTGATGCTCGGCGGGCCGCTGTGCCTGGGCATGGCCGTACGGGCGCGCCGCCTCCTGGTCGTCAGCCTGCGGCGGGAGGCCGAGGTGGGCGCGCGCGAGCACCGGCTGGAGCTGGCTGAGGCCCAGCGGGCGGAACGGGAGCGCAGGCTGGAGCTCGCCGAGGCGCGCAGGGCCGAGCGGGAGCACCGGCTCGCGCTGGCGGAGGCGCGCAGGGCGGAGCGGGAACGGCTGGCCCGTGAGATGCACGACGTGCTGGCCCATCGGGTGTCGCTGCTGACCGTGCACGCGGGCGCGCTCGCCTACCGCAGCTCCCGCGCCGCCGCCGGGACGGGCCCGCCCCTGGACGCCGAGGAGGTGGGCGGTGCGGTGGAGGTGATCCAGGACAACGCGCGGCTGGCGCTGGAGGAGCTGCGGGACGTGCTGTCGGTGCTGCGCGACGGTGAGCCCGCGGACGCCCCGCCGCAGCCGGGCCTGGCCGACCTGCCGCGCCTGGTCGCCGAGGCGGAGTCGGCCGGGCAGCGGGTGCGGCTCGCCGTGGGGGACGAGGTGGCGGCGCGGGCGGGGTCGGTGCGGGCGCACGTGCAGCGGACCGCGTACCGGACGGTCCAGGAAGGGCTCACGAACGCGCGCAAGCACGGGCCGCCCGGTGCGGAGGTGCTGGTACGCGTGAACGGCGTCCTCGGGGACGAGCTGATCGTCACAGTGGAGAGCCCCGTCACGGGCACCGGCTCGCCCGCCGGGGCGGGCGGGGGTAAGGGGCTGATCGGGCTCGGGGAGCGGGTGGGACTGGACGGGGGCAGTCTGGAGCACGGGGTGCGCGGCGGGGTGTTCGTGCTGTCGGCGCGTCTACCGTGGCAGCAGACGTAGGGACGCATCTCCTGGAGGGCGTGTGGCTGAGCCGATTCGGGTCCTGCTCGTGGACGACGACCCGCTGGTGTGCGCCGGGCTGCGGCTGATGCTGCGCGGCGCGCCCGACCTCGAGGTGGTCGGGGAGGCCGCCGACGGGGCCGACGTGCCGGGGGCCGTCGAGCGGCTGGCTCCCGACGTGGTGCTGATGGACATCCGCATGCCGTACCTGGACGGGATCTCCGCCACCAGGGCGCTCGCCGCACGCTCGGGCCGCAGGCCGCAGGTGATCGTGCTGACCACGTTCGACGCGGACGGGACGGTGATCGAGGCGCTGCGGGCGGGCGCGTCTGGGTTCCTGGTCAAGCACACGCCGCCCGAGCAGATCGTCGAGGCGGTGCGGCGGGCCGCCGCCGGTGAGCCGGTCCTGTCCCCCGGGGTCGCCCGCACCCTCATCTCCCACGTCACCGGCGCCCCGGACGCCCGCACCAGGCGCGCCCGCGACGGCCTGGCCCGGCTGACCGGACGGGAGCGCGAGGTCGCCCTCGCCGTGGCGGAAGGCACCTCGAACGCCGAGATCGCCGCGCTCCTGCACCTGTCGGTGGGGGCCGTCAAGGCGCACATCTCCAGCGCCCTGGCCAAGCTGGGGCTGGTCAACCGCACCCAGCTCGCCATCCTGGCCCACGACGCCCGCACCGGTGAGGAGAGCCCCGGCCGCTAACCCCGGTCAGTGGCCCTCGGCCGCTGCCCCTGGGCAACTGATCCTGGGCCGCCGACGGCCGCCGCCCACCTGGGCCGCCAAGCTGGGCCGGCTGGCCTGGGCCGCCGAACTGGGCCGGCCGGCCTGGGCCGCTGATCCTGGCCGGTCGGCCTGGGCCGTATCGGGGGCCTCGGCGCGACGGGCCTCAGCCGGCGGCCTCCCAGACCGCCTCGAACGCCTCCAGGGTGATCTCGGTCAGCTCCCACACCTCCAGCGGCTGGTCGGTCAGGAAGCCGTACTCGTCCTGCAGGTGCCGCCACCAGTAACGGCGGGCACCCCGGTCGGCGCCCACCTCGACCTGCCGCACGGCCCACTGCTCGCGGTTGTCACCCTCGACGCTCTCGAACAACCACGCCCGCCCGTCCTCGTCGCCCATGTGCCAGTAGTGACGGGGCGTGTCGGACTCGGCGAGCTGCCGCACCAGCGGCTGGCGAAGATCTGGAACCACGGCGCCACTCTAGAGCGTGCGGGACGCCGCCGGTCGGACGGGCCGTCGCTCCCGCCGGCCCCGCCCAGGTGGGGTCATCACCGGATGGTCAGCGAGACCGTCACCTTGTCCAGCTCCTTCGCCGGGCCTTCGACGAGGGTGCGCACCACCTTGCCCCGCAGGTCCACCATCACCACCTTGGTACGGCCGCCACTGGAGGTCGTGGCGAGGTAGTGCTCGCCGTCCAGCCAGCCCTCGAACACGTGGCCCTCACCGAGCGGCACCTCGGCCGCGCGCCGGCCGGTGGCGGCGTCCCACAGGCACAGGTCGCGACCCGGCGGCGGGCACCGGGTGCTGAACACCGTGCCGTGCCTCGGGCTGGTCACCGCGTTGGCGGCGAAGAGCTCGCCCACTCCGGGGAACGAGCGCAGCTCGGCGCCTTTCAGGTCGTACAGGCGCACCGTGCCGTCCTGGCCCTGGTGCAGCACGCTGCCGCCCGGCCCCCAGACGAACGGGCCGGTGCCGCCGCCCGCCACGTCGAGGACGGTGACGGCCTTGGTGACCGGGTCCACCACGACGAATCCGGTGGCGCGCCGCTTCTCCCCCTTGCCCTCGCGGACGGTCAGGAGCAGGCGCTCGTCGTCGCTCCAGCGCAGGTCGGTGGTGTCGCCGGGCTTGTCGGATGTGCGGATCTGGACGTCCTCACCGGTGCGGCGGGTCACCAGGCGCAGCACGTTGAAGTCGGTGCGGGCCAGGGTGCCGATGCCCAGGGCGGCGACGTATCCGCCGCCGGGGGAGACCTCCGGCGTCTGGAAGTTGCCGAAGAAGGTGAACGTCCCCGAGGCGGGGTCACGGACGTACGCCGGGTTGCCCGCCGCGGGGTCGTCCGTCACGCCGAATATCGACGTCACCCACAGCGGGTCGTCCGGGTTGTCGTACACCTTGATCGACCAGTCGGGAAGACGGACGGTCGCCGTCGAGGAGGTCCGCATCGGCTTCGCGAGCGTGTGCACCGAGCGCCCCGGCGACGGCACCGAGCGCTGCGACGAGGGAGCCGAATGCTCCGGCGAGGGCGTGACCGCCTGGGCTGCTTGCTCGCCCGGCGTCCGCGTCAGCACGTACGCCGCGCCGCCCGCCACCAGCACCGCCAGCACCGCCGCAGCAGCCGAGTACCGGAGCCACCGTCGCCGGGGCGTCTGCGTCCCGCGCCCGGCGGACTGCGGCTCGGGCGGCACCGCAGCGGCCCCCTGCCCAGCCGCAGGCCGCGGGCCATTCTGCACCTCGGCCCCCTGCCCGGCCGCGGGTTGTGGCGCGGGCGGCGTCGCGGATTCCTGGCCGGCCGCGAGCAGGCGCTTGGCCGGTACGGGATGGCCGAGCAGCGTCAGCAACGCGCGCGAGGCCGCCGGCCGCTCGGCCGGTTCCTTGGCCAGGCAGCACAGCACCAGCTCCCGCAGATCGCCCTGGAGATCGCCCACCTCGGGTTCCGCCGTGAGGATGCGGTTGATCAGCGCCGGGAGGTGGGCGGAGCCGAACGGGGGCCGGCCCGTGCCCGCCGCCACGATCGTGCACGCCCACGCGAACAGGTCGGCCGGCGGGCCCGATCCCGCCTCGGAGAACTGCTCCGGCGCCATGTACGGCGGCGTCCCCACCAGCTCGGCGGCGGTGCGCTCGCCCGAGTCCAGCCCGCGCGCGATCCCGAAGTCGATGACCCGCGGGCCGTCCCGGCCGAGCAGCACGTTGCCCGGTTTGAAGTCGCGGTGCACCACCCCCGCCTGGTGGATCGCCGCCAGCGCGGTCAGCGTGCCGATCGCCAGCCGGCGCAGCTCCGCGCCGCGCAGCGGCCCCCGCTGGGCGATCACCTGGGCCAGCGACGGGCCGTCCACGTACTCGCTGACGATGTACGGCAGCCCGTTCAGGTCACCGGTCGCCAGCACGTTCGCGGTGCAGAACGCCTTCACGCGGCGGGTCAGCTCGATCTCCCGGGCGAAGTCCGCCCCGGCGCCCGCGCTGTCGTCCGCCCCGCCGGCCGCCGCTGGGCCGTGCCGCAGCACCTTGACCGCGACCCTCTCCCCCTGCGGTGACTCTCCCAGGTACACCACGCCCTGGCCGCCCTCGCCGAGCCGGCCCAGGATGCGGTACGACGCCACCTCAGCGGGATCACCGGCGAGCAGCGGTGTGGCGGGCATGGCCGTCACCGCGCCACGGGTGCCCAGTTCAGGGCGCCGTTGAGCGGGTTGACGTCCGCGAGCACCCGCGACACGTCCCCGACCAGGTTCAGGATGCGCACCTCTGCACGCTTGTCGTTCTTCTTGTCCGGCTGCTGGAGGAGCAGGTGTGCCTCGTCGAACCAGCCGAGCAGGTTCGCGTCGGAGCTGATGCCCGGAACGGTGGCCACCCGCACGCCCGTCTCGGCGTTCCACACGCACAGCTCCCCGCCCTTGGGGCAGACGGTGTAGAACAGCTTGCCGGAGGGGGAGAACCAGTCGCGGTTGCGCGGCTTGCCCACCCAGTGCATGCTCCGGGTCACCTGGCCGGCGTCGTTGTAGAAGTCGACGCCGTTGGTGTCGCCGTCGTGGTAGCCGCGGGCCAGCCCGCCGTCCGGGGTGAAGGTGAACGCCAGGCTGACGTCGTCGGAGTACTCCGCCTCCACCACCTTGGCGGTCCTGGTGGTCACGTCCACCACCGCGAAGCCGCTGATCTTGGTCCGTTTCTCGTCGGTGACCGACAGCACCACCCGCCGGCTGTCGCGAGACCACGCCGGGAACCACGTCTGCTTCGGCTTCTTCACCGTGTCGACCGTGAACCGCTCGCCCGTCCTGAGGTTGACGAACTTGACCTGGTCCATGTCGGAGTCCTGGAACTTCAGCCACGGGTTCAGCGCGACCCAGGCGCCGTCCGGTGAGACCACCGGCTCCTCGCCGAAGCCGACCTGCTGGAACGCGCCCGAGGCGTCGCGGGCGAAGGCGCTGAACGGCTCCTTGGTCTGCAGGTACGCGGCCAGGCGCACCGCGTCGGTGGCGTGCTCGTGCAGGGTGGCCCCGATGTCCGGCAGCTTGACGTCCTTGTCGGCCTTCTTCGCCACCGACGGCACGGGCGCGGCCGTCGCGCCCGCCGTGATCCGCGGCGCCGCCGTGATCACCGCTCCCGTGGGCTGCGCCGGCAGGGCGGTCGCGGGCAGGGCGGTCGCGGGCAGGGCGGTCGCGGGCAGGGTGGTCGCGGGCCGGGCGGCGGCAGGGGGTCCGGAGGGCGTCCCGCGCTGGCCTGTCAGCGCGTACACGCCGCCGCCCGACAGCACGGCTCCCGCGACGAACGCCGCCACCGCGACCAGCACCGTGCTCCGCCGCCGGCCGGGCGGCGCGACCGGTGGCGCGGGCGGCGCCGGCGCCGCGCCGTCCGCGGGCTCAGCCGCTTCCGTCCCGTCCCCCGGCACCGTACCGGTCAGGAAGCTCGTCTCCCCCACGAGGCGCAGCAGCACGTCGCTCGCGGCGGGGCGCCGCGCCGGGTCCTTGTCCAGGCAGGCCAGCACCAGCTCCCGCAGGTCGCCGAGGTCGGGCAGCTCCGGACCGGCGTTCGCGATGCGGTTGACCGTGCCGGCCATCGAGCCGCCGTCGAAGGGCGAGCGCCCGGACGACGCGTACGCGATCGTCGCCGCCCACGAGAACAGGTCCGCGGCCGGGCCCGCCTCGCCTCCCTGTAACCGCTCGGGGGCGGTGAACGCGGGAACGTCCACCGTGCGGGTGGTGGCCTCGCCGGTGGACGCCATCGCCCGGGCCAGCCCGAACCCGATCACCCGGGGACCGTCGGGCCCGAGCACCACCGTGTCCGGCCCCAGATCGCCGTGCGCCGACCCCAGCTGGTGAAGGGCGACCAGGGCGGTCACCGTCCCCACCGCGAACCGGTGCAACGCCGCGTCCCGCAGCCGCTGCCCCGCGGCGACGGCCTCCCGTAACGTCGGGCCGTCGATGTACTCGCTCACGACGAACGGCCGCCCGTCCTCCAGCACGCCGGAGCCGAGGACCTGCGCCGTGCAGAAGGCCGAGACGTCCCGCAGCGGCTCGACGGCCTCCAGGAAGCGGCCGGGATCGACGTCGGCGGGCAGGACCCTGACGACCACCCGCTCACCGTCGTCCGGCTCGCCGACGTAGGTGCTCGCGCCCAGCCTTCCCACGAGCCGATACGGCCCTGTTCCGGAGGGATCTCCCGCACGCAGCGGCTGGATCACCGGCATCTCCCGCGCCCCCCTCGCCCGTCCATCCCTCGATGATCGATCATGGTGGCTCCGCATCGCAACGGCCCGCGTCGGAGCGGTCCAAACCGGCCTGGGGCGGGCGGCGCCGCGGGGTGGCGCGGGCACTTGGAGGGAGGGTCAGTGCTGGTAAGCCCCGGCGTCCAGCGGGCCGGACAGGGCCTTGCCCTTGACGTCCTTGCCGAACGCCTTCCCGCCGTACCACTTCGGCGTCAGCGCCACCCCGCGCCCCAGCGCCGGCGAGCCCGGCCGCAGCCGCAGGTCGGTCCGGGAGACGAACTTGGGATCGGCCGCCACCGACTTGGGCCCCAGCTTGAACTTGGCCGTCCGCCCCTGGTAGACGCTGCCGTCCTCGTCGGCCCCGGCCCCGTCCTCCCAGCCGGCCTCGCCGCCGACCGCGATCACGTTGTTGCGCAGCTTCAGCAGCGACGGGGAGCAGCCGTCGTGGCAGGACCAGCCGATGGTGTTCTTGGCCGGCAGGTGGACGGAGTTGTGCACGGCGATCGTGCCCTTGACGGGGCCGACGATGTGGCGGGAGCCGCGGGTGATGAGGAAGGAGCCGCGGGTGCGGGAGGAGGTGACGACGTTGAAGGCGAAGAGGTTGCCGGTGGCGGTCTTGCCCTTCTGGGCGCCGAGCTCGGTGAACGTCTCGTTGTTCCTGGCGATGTTGTGGGTGACCCTGTTGCGGTCGCCGTTGAAGATCTCGACGGCGGCGCCGTCGATGCCGTAGTCGGCGCTCTTGGCGTAGCTGCCGGTGATGGTGTTGCCGGTCACGACGTTGTCGTCGCCGTTGAGGAGCACGCCGAAGGCGCCGGAGTCGTTGTCACCGCCGTCGTCGTTGACGCTCATCCGGTTGTTGTCGGTCAGGACGCTGTCGCGGATGGTGTTGCGGGAGCCGGAGGGCGAGACGAAGACGCCGGCGATGTTGCGGTCGGCCTTGACCCCGCTCAGCTCGTTGTTGTCGCCGTCGAGCTGGAAACCGGCCCAGCGGCAGTTGGAGGCGTGCAGGCCGCTGATGGCCCAGTGGTTGCCCTTGACGACGACGCAGTCGTCGTCGCTGCCGCTGATCTTGGCGAGCGCGCCGCTGCCGTACGCCTTGATGGTGATGGGCCGGGCGGCGGTGCCGCTGGCCTCCAGCGTGAACGGACCGGTGAAGCTGCCGCCGCGCTTGACGGCGACGGTGTCGCCCGGCTTGAGCTCGGCGGCGGTGACCTTCTCCAGGGACTTCCACGCGGTGGCCGCGCTGGTGCCGTCGGCGGCGTCGTCACCGGCGCGGGAGTCCACGTAGTAGGTGGTGCCCGCGCCCGCATGAGCGGCGGCTGCGGACGGTACGGCAGGCAGGAGCGAGGCCAGCACGGCTACGGAGAGCAACCTCATACGAGCACACCACTATCTAGTTGGGACGGGAGAGTCAGCAGAGGCCACCGTAGCGTGATCAGCGCGTGAGGCGCCACATACGCAGCGAAGGTCCCTCCCCCGGGATGACGTCGCCGTCCTGCGCGTTGTAGAGGCCGGTGGCGTGCGTGCCGATGGGGAGCGGCTCGCCGGGCGCGCGGCGGGCGGACACGAGGATCGTCTCGTCGTACGTCTCGCGCGCGAACACCAGGCAGTCGGCGTCGGCGTGCAGCCAGCGCAGGCCGCCGTGGCGCAGGGCGGGCTCGGCCCGGCGCAGCCCGAACAGGTCGCGGTAGCCGGCCAGCGTCTGAAGGTCCTGGTCGGCGGGCCGGTTCCAGGGCATGGGGGTGCGCGAGTGCTCGCCGTTCACGCCGGTCAGGCCGTACTCGCTGCCGGCGAACACCATGGGCGTGCCGGGCAGCGTGGCCTGCAGGCCGGTGGCGAGCAGGTGGCGCTCGCGCGAGCCGGTCACGGTGCGGACGCGGGGCGTGTCGTGCGAGTCGAGGAGCTGCCAGGAGTGCACGAGCGAGCGCCACGACATCTGCGAGGCGAACGACCTGAAGGCGGCCAGCGTGGCGGTGCCGTCGCGGTGCGGCACGCCGCCCGGCACGCCGAGGAAGTGCTCCAGGTCGCAGCCGGGGCCGCGCAGCCAGGCCCAGACGGGGCGGGTGAAGCCGCCGTAGTTCATGGTGCCCTGCCAGCCGTCGCGGTCGAGGTCGCGGGTGGCGTCGTGGTTGTGCTCGGCGATGAAGGCGGCGTCGGGGCCGAGCTCGGCGCGCAGCAGGGCGGCGACCTCGGCGGCGTAGTCGTCGGCGCCGCGCCTGCCGGTCATGTTGGCCACGTCCACGCGCCAGCCGTCGAACGGGCCGAGCCACTTCTTGAGCACGGCCGTCATCCCGGCGCGTACCAGCTCGCTGCCCCAGTTGAGCTTGGGCAGCGTCTTGATGCCCCACCAGGATTCGTAGTCGCCCGTCACCGGGTCGAAGTAGAACATCTCGCGTTCCGGCGCGTTCACGTCGGAGACGGCCGCGGTGAACCACTCGTGCGTGTCGCCGGTGTGGTTGGTGGTGATGTCGCCGAGCAGCCGCATGCCGCGCGCGTGCAGCGCGCCGGACAGGCGGTGCAGCGCCTCGTCGCCGCCGAGCAGCGGGTCCACGTGCTCGAACGTGGAGGCGTTGTAGCGGTGGTTGGAGCGGGCGGGGAAGATCGGCGTCAGGTAGACGGTGTCGGCGCCGAGGCTCTGGATGTGGTCGAGGCGCCCGGTGATGCCGTCGAGGTCGCCGCCGTAGAACTGCTGGGAGGTGCCGGCGCCGCTGGGGATGACCGGGTCGCGGTCCCAGTCGCGGGGCAGCGCCCAGTCGGGCAGGTCCGGCATGGGCCGGGAGCGGTCGAAGCGGTCGGGGAAGATCTGGTAGACGATGGCGTCCGACATCCACTCAGGCGGGGCCTGGTGGCAGACAAGGCGGAAGTCGCCGGCGTCGGTGAGGTCGTGCGCGGCGGGCCCGGCCGCGGTCAGCCAGCGCTGCCCGCTCGTGGTGTGGAGCAGGAAGCGGTACGGGGTGACGGGGTTGACCGCGGTGATCTCGGCCCGCCACCAGACGTCGGTCGGGCCGTACCCGCTCGCCTGCCTGCCCCGGTCGACCGTGGCCTCGAAGTAGCGCGGCTCCCCGTCGTGCACCGCGCGGACGTGCACGGCGGTGACCCCGGCGGCCAGCGGCGCGCGCAGCCAGAGCGTGACCCGCGCGCCGAGCCCGGGCCGCTGGTCGGAGACATACAGAGCCGAGCCGTCGTGATGCGGCTCCCCCAGAAATCGCAGCACTGCACCTATCCCTTGACTGCCCCGGCGGTCAGGCCGGAGACGATGTACTTCTGCAACCAGAGGAACACACCGACCGTCGGAACGGCGGTAATGAGGGTGGCGGCGGCGAACATGCCGAAGTTCGCGTTGCGGTGGTCGCCGGCGATCATGCCGTACATGCCGACGGCCAGGGTCTTGCTCTCGGGGTCGCGCAGGAACACGTTGGCCATGAGGAACTCGCTCATGGTGCCGATGAAGGCCAGCAGCGCGGTGACCGCGAGGATCGGCGTGACCAGCGGCATGATGACCCGCCAGAAGATCTGGGCGTGCGTGGCGCCGTCGACGGTGGCGGCCTCGTCCAGCTCCTTGGGCACGGTGTCGAGGAAGCCCTTCATCAGCCAGGTGTTCACGCCGAGCGCGCCGCCGAGGTAGAGCAGCAGCAGGCCCCACACGGTGTTGAAGCCGAAGGCGGGGTAGAGCTCGGTCACCTCGGTGAAGATCATGAAGATCGTCACGATGGCCAGGAACTGCGGGAACATCTGGATGAGCAGCAGCGCCATCATGCCGACCCGGCGGCCGGCGAAGCGCATGCGGCTGAAGGCGTACGCGGCGAACATCGACAGCAGCAGGCTCGCGAACGACGACACCAGCGCGATGAACACCGAGTTGAAGAACCACCGGCCGAACGGGTAGGTGTCGGAGGTCAGCAGGTTGGCGAAGTTGTTCAGGCTCGCGCCCGTGGGCAGCAGCTGGGTGGAGGCCAGCGTGCCCATCGGGTTGATCGCGGCGGAGAGCACGAACAGGATCGGGAACACCGCGAACGCGCACACGACGAGCACGAAGACGTGCCGGAGCGTCATCTTCACGCGTAGATCTCCTCCTGCTTGCGGGTGCGGCGGAACGCCACGGCCGAGATGACGGCCACGATGGCGAAGATGAACACCGAGATCGCCGCCGCGAAGCCGAACTGCGCGCCGCCCGCGCCGAACGCCAGCCTGAAGGTGTAGGTGATGAGCAGGTCGGTGCCGCCCACCTGCGGGCTGTCGGCGGGGAACGGGCCGCCGTCGGTGGTGAGCGCGATGGCGTTGTAGTTGTTGAAGTTGTAGGCGAACGCCGAGATCAGCAGCGGTGTCAGCGCGACGAGCAGCAGCGGCAGCGTCACCCGGCGGAACGCCTTGAACGGCGTGGCCCCGTCGATGGAGGCGGCCTCGGTCAGCTCGCGCGGGATGGCCTGCAGCGCGCCGGTGGTGACGAGGAACATGTACGGGAAGCCGAGCCAGATGTTGACCAGGAGCACGCCGAGCCTGGCGGTCCCCGTCTGCCCGAGCCAGTCGATCTCCGCGCCGAGGAGCTGGTTGATCAGGCCGAAGTCGCGGTTGAACATGTCGCGCCAGACCAGCAGCATGGCGAAGGCCGGCATCGCGTACGGCAGGATCAGCACGATCCGGTAGATCCGGGTGCCGCGCATGCGCGGGTGGTGCAGCGCGAGGGCGACGCCCATGCCGAGCCCGAAGCAGCCGAGCACGGAGGCCAGCGCGAAGACGAGGTTCCAGCCCAGGACGCCCGCGAAATAGCCGGAGATGGTGGGGTTGGTCAGCACGCGGGCGAAGTTGTCCAGGCCGACGTTGACCTGCCAGCCCTGCGCCAGGTGCTGGCCCCTGGCGTTGACGAAGTATCCCTGGCTCTCGTCGGCCGTCCAGGTGTCGCCGTTGCCGCGTACGCAGTCGCACGCGGCGTCGTACACCAGGGCGGCCTTGCCCTCGACGGCGCGGCTGAGCCCGTTGGCCTTGATCACGCCGTCGTCGGTCGGCACGGCCAGCGCCGTGATCTCCTGCCCGCGCGCGGCGGCCTCGGGCGCCTTGAGCACGGTCAGGCCGGGCGCGGCGAGCACCTTGCCGGTGACGCCGACCCGGGCGCCGTCCAGCGGGGTCAGCCCGTCGGCGGTGCCCAGCGAGACCTGCTTGGTCGCCGGGTCCACCAGCAGGAACACCAGCTCCTCGCCGCGCGTGGCGACGGACAGGGTGTACTCGGGCGAGCCGGGCGCCTGCCGGACGGAGCCGGTCTCGATGGCGGTGACGGCGGCGGCCTTGTCGCCGCGGTGCCCGTCGCCGAAGTTGGTGAAGGCGGTGGTCAGCGTGTAGACGACCGGGAACACCTGGAAGGCGATGAGGAAGACGGTGCCGGGGATGAGGTACTTGGCCGGGATGAAACGCCGGGTGAGGTAGAGGTAGGCGATGGCCGCGCTGACGGCGCACAGCAGCCCCAGCGCGACCCACGACCCGGCGGCGACCAGCGGTGGCGCGGCGTAGAGCAGGATCGCGGCCGCCACGGCGAGCACCGCGATCCTGCTCACCACGAACGCCGTGGTGATCTCCCGGCGGGGCCGCTGCCGCACTCCGGCGGAAGCGGCCTGACGCACGTCGAGAGCCATGTCGTCAGTTCTTGAGCGCGCCGTCGATGGCCTTCTGCGCCGCCGCGGCGGCCTTGGCCGCGTCGCCGCCCCTGACCACGGCGTTCTCGGCGATGCCGAACGGCTCCCAGATGGCGGCCATCTCGGGGATGGCGGGCATCGGCATGCCGTCCTTGCCGGCCTCCAGGAACTTGGCGGCGTCGGGGTCGCCCGCCTGGACCTCCTCCAGCGCGGCGGTCAGCGCCGGGGGCCGCGGGTCGGCGTCGTAGAGCGCCTTGGCGACGTCCTTGTTGGTCACGTAGTTGGCGACGAACTCCTGGGCCAGGGCCTTGTTCTTGCCCTTGGAGGCGACGAAGAAGCTCTGCACGCCGACGAACGGGGTGGCGGGCTTGCCGTCCTTGAACGCGGGGACGGCGCTGATGTCGTACTTGATGCCGCCCTTCTTGACCTCGCTGATCGCCCAGGGGCCCGAGACCAGGTAGGCGCACTTGCCGCCGGCGAAGTTGACGATGTAGTTCTCGTTGGTCAGCGAGGTGCGCAGCGCGCCGTCGCCCTTCTCGCCGAGCTCCTTCAGCTTGCCGAACGCCTTGACGGAGTCCTCGGAGCCGAGCAGCACCTGCTTGGGGTCGGGGTCGCCGCTCGCGGTGGCGCCGAACAGCGCGCCGCCGCCGGAGGCGAAGATCGGGTAGACGTGGAAGGCGTCGCCCTTCTGGCCGACCGGGATGCAGAGCACCTCCTTGACCTTGCCGGCCTCCTTGAGCTCCTTGCCCTTGGCGATCATGTCCTCGATCGTGGCGGGCGCGTCGGGGGCGAGGTCGGTGTTGCGGATCAGGGCGATGTTCTCCAGCGCGTACGGGGCTCCGTAGATCTGCCCGTCGAACGTCACGGCCTGGATGGCCTTCGCCGAGAACGATGCCTTCTGCTGCTCGGTGAACGTGACCGGGTCGATGGCGCCGTTCTGCACCAGGTTGCCGATCCAGTCGTGCGCGCCGATCATGACGTCCGGGCCGCTGCCCTGCTGGGAGGCGGTCAGGAAGGTCATCTGGTTGTCCTTGCTGATCTCCTTCACCTCGACGGTCACGCCGTTCTCGGTGCCGAACTGCTCGGCGAAGGGCTGCAGCGGCTTGACCCGCAGGGGGTCGGCCCAGATGACGAGCGTGCCGCCGCCCGCGGCCGCAGAGGCCGGGGCGGACGCGCTCGGCGCCGTCGTCGGAGAGGCCGACGGGGTGCTGCCGCACGCCGTCGCGGCGAACGCCAGGGTCGCGAGTGCTGCCACACCCAGTGCCCGCATGCGCATGGAGGACCTCCTGAGGTCACGGAGGAACGGCGGCGCCGCAGGCGCCGCCGCCGGAGAAGAAAGCTCGAACGTTTCCGGGACGTTAGCGGCTCTTTGCAAGAATTGGAAGAACTTGCGAAAGAGCGTTACCTGATCCACATCCCGCTCACCTCGGCCGACCTCGCGACCGAGGGTGCTTATGCTGAAGGCGGCGGTTCGCAACTTTCCGCAACTTGCACTTGACCGTTCTCTGGTGATCGCGACATCGTTGACCAGAACATCACCCGACATCTCGGGTCATCCGGGGGAAGGACAGCCATGCTCGGCAACGACGACTGGTGGCGTGACGCGGTCGTGTACCAGGTGTACCCGCGAAGCTTCGCCGACGCCAACGGCGACGGCATGGGGGACCTGGAAGGCGTCCGCCAGCACCTGGGGTACCTCTCCCGGCTCGGAGTGGACGCCATCTGGCTGAGCCCCTTCTACACCTCCCCCATGGCCGACGGCGGCTACGACGTGGCCGACTACCGGGACGTGGACCCCATGTTCGGCACGCTCGCCGACTTCGACGCGCTCATCACCGACGCCCACGGCCTGGGCATCAGGGTCATCGTGGACCTGGTGCCGAACCACTCCTCCGACCAGCACCCGTGGTTCAAGGCCGGCCTGCGCGACCGGTACGTCTTCCGCGACAAGCCCAACGACTGGGAGTCGATCTTCGGCGGGCCCGCGTGGACGCAGGTCGAGGACGGTCAGTGGTACCTGCACCTGTTCGCCCCCGAGCAGCCGGACCTCAACTGGGACAACCCCGAGGTGCGCGCCGAGTTCCGCGACATCCTGCGCTTCTGGCTCGACCGGGGCGTGGACGGCTTCCGCGTGGACGTGGCGCACGGCATGATCAAGGCCGAGGGGCTGCCGGACGTGGGCCAGAAGGACGGCCCGCAGGCCGAGATGCTGGGCGACGAGCGGGTGCCGTACTTCGACCAGGACGGCGTGCACGACATCTACCGCGAGTGGCGGCCGATCCTCGACTCCTACCCGGGCGGGCGCATGGCCGTCGCCGAGGCGTGGGTGTCGTCGCCCGAGCGGCTGGCCCGCTACGTGGGGCCGGACGAGCTGCACCAGGCGTTCAACTTCGAGTTCATGATGGCGGACTTCCACGCCAAGTCGTTCCGCAACGTGATCGAGAAGTCGCTGCGCGAGGCCGACCTGGTCGGCGCGCCCACCACCTGGGTGCTGTCCAACCACGACAAGCCGCGCCACGTCACCCGGCACGGCAGCCTGGCCCGCGCCCGCGCCGCCACCCTGCTCATGCTGGCCCTGCCCGGCTCGGCCTACCTCTACAACGGCGAGGAGCTCGGCCTGCCCGAGGTGCTCGACCTGCCGGACGAGCTGCGCCAGGACCCCGCGTTCCTGCGCCGCGGCGAGAGCCGCGACGGCTGCCGGGTGCCGCTGCCCTGGACGTCCACCGGCGACCTCGGCTGGCGCGACCCGTGGCTGCCGATCCCGGCCGGGTGGGCGGCGCTGTCGGCCGAGGCGCAGGAGGACGACCCCGGCTCCACCCTGAACCTCTACCGGGCCGCGCTCAGGCTGCGCAAGCAGCACCCGGCGCTCGGCGGCGGCACGCTGACGTGGCTCGACTCCCCCAAGGACGTGCTGGCCATCGAGCGCGACCCGGGGCTGGTCGTGGTGCTCAACACGGGCGAGGCGCCGGTGGCCCTCGACCTGCCGGGCGAGGTGCTGCTGTCCAGCGGCCCGCTGCCCGCCGACGGCACGATCCCGCCGGACACCACGGTCTGGATCCAGCGCTGACGATTGGTGAAACCTTTCCAGTTACGCGGCAATTGTCGGAGATCACTCTCGGTAGCCTCGTGGGATGGCACCCTGGTGGGCCAGGTCACTGCGCGGACGCTTCACCTTCATCGCGACGGCCGTAGCCGCCCTCGTGCTCATCCCCGTGGGCATCGCGGGAGTCCTGGTGACCAGGTCCGTGATCACCGCCGGCGTGTTCAGCGAGACCCGTGACACGGCCGAGCGGATCGCCTACGAGATGCGCGGCGGCGCCCTGCCCATGGGCGCCGCCATCCCGGTGCCGCACCCGCCGGTGGACCTGATCCAGGTGGTCGGGCCCGACGGGCGGATCCTGGGCGCGAGCGACGCCGCCAGGAACCTGCCGCCGCTCAGCGACGTGCGCCCGACCGCCAAGAACCGGGTCGTCAGCACCACGAGCTGCCTGCCGACCGAATGCGTGCACCTGACGGCGGTGCGGGTCAGCATGTTCGCCGACTCCCCCATCGTCTACGCCGGCCGCAGCACGCCCGAGGTGCTGTCCAGCCGGACGCTCGAGGTCATCGTGTTCGCCGAGGTCGCCCTGCTGATCGGGGTGACGGCGTGGGCCACGTGGCTCGTCACCGGCAGGGCGCTGCGGCCGGTGGCGACCATGCGGGCCGAGCTGGACGCCGTGCACGCGGGCGACCTCAGCCACCGCGTCACCCAACCGCCGGGCGACGACGAGGTGGCCCAGCTCGCCCGCTCCGTCAACGGCACCCTGGCCCGCCTGGAACGCTCGGCCGAGCAGCAGCGCCAGTTCGCCTCCGACGCCTCCCACGAGCTGCGCACCCCGATCGCCGGGTTGCGCGCCCAGCTCGAGAGCGCCCAGCTCTACCCGGACGACACCGACATGCAGGCGCTGGTGAACAGCGCGCTGCGCGACACCGACCGGCTGGAGGCGATCATCACGGACCTGCTGCTGCTCGCCAGGATCGGCTCCCGGGTGGACGTCGCCAAGGAGCCGGTCGACCTGGCCGACCTGGTGCGCATGGAGCTCGCCGTCCGCAGCGACAAGCTGCCCGTGCGGGTGGAGCTGGCCGACGGGGTCGTGGTCGAGGGCGTGCGGCTGCAACTGGCCAGGGTGCTGACGAACCTGCTGGACAACGCCCAGCGGCACGCCGAGAGCACCGTACGCGTCACGGTCTCCGAGCAGGAGCCGGGCATGGCGGTGCTGGCGGTCGAGAACGACGGCATGGAGATCGCCGAGTGCGACCGCGAGCGCATCTTCGAGCGCTTCACCCGCCTGGACGCCGCCCGCAGCCGCGACGCGGGCGGCACGGGCCTCGGCCTGGCCATCGCGCGGGACGTGGCCATGGCGCACCGGGGGGAGATCCGCGTGGACGACTACCGGGGCGGCGCCCGGTTCGTCCTGCGGCTGCCGATCGCGAATCGGTAGATTTCCCTCTCCACGGTCGTGGATCATGGAACGCATGACGGAACAGGCGCCGCAGGGCGTGAACCCCCACATCCCCAACGCGGCGCGGATGTACGACTACTTCCTCGGCGGCAAGGACAACTTCAAGGCCGACCGCGACCTCGGCGACATGGTGCTGAGCGTGATGCCGGAGGTGCGCGAGGGGACCAGGGAGAACCGGGCGCTGATCGGCCGGGTGGTGCGCTACCTCTGCGAGCAGGGCATCACCCAGTTCCTCGACCTCGGCTCCGGCCTGCCGGCCCAGGAGAACGTGCACGAGGTGGCGCTGCGCCACACCCCCGAGGCCCGGGTGGTCTACGTGGACAGCGACCCGGTGGTGGCCACGCACGGCAGGGCGCTGCTGGCCGACCCGAACCGGGTGGCGATGGTGCTGGGGGACTGCCGCAGGCCGGAGGAGATCCTGTCCGCCCCCGAGGTGCGCGGGCTGATCGACTTCGACCGGCCGGTCGCCGTGCTCATGATGTTCGTCCTGCACCTCATCGGCGACCAGGACGAGCCGCAGCGCTTCATGGCCGCCTACCGCGACGCCCTGGCGCCCGGCAGCTACCTGGCCATCTCGCACGTGACCAACGACGTGGCCTCGGAGCGGGCGGCGCAGGTCACGGACTTCTACCGCAAGGCCAACGCCGACTTCACGCCGCGGCCGGGGACGGAGATCCACGCCTTCTTCGGCGACTTCGAGCTCATCCCGCCCGGCCTGGCCACGGGGCTGCCGGCGCACCAGGTCTGGCCGTTCCACGACCCGCTCAACCCGGTCTTCGTGGACGAGGACATGGCGCGGATGGCGTACGCGGGGATCGGCCGCAAACCGTAACGCCGCCAACGCGGCGAACGCCGGGGAGGCCGCGGCCTCCCCGTGCCGGCACGGTTACGCCGGGGACATCTCCTTGGCCGGCTCGCGCGGCTCGCCGTCCTGACCGTCCGCGTCATCGTCGTCGTCCAGCAGCGTGGCCTCGTCGAACGGCGCCCGGCCGGCCAGGACCCGCTCCGCGCGGTCCCGGTCGAACTCCCCGGTCCAGGTGCCGACGAGCACGGTCGCCACCGCGTTCCCGGCGAAGTTGGTCAGCGCCCTGGCCTCGGACATGAAGCGGTCGATGCCCACGATCAGGCCCACCCCGTCGACCAGCTCGGGCCGGTGCGCCTGCAACCCGCCCGCCAGGGTGGCCAGGCCCGCCCCGGTGACGCCGGCGGCGCCCTTGGAGGCGATCATCATGAACAGCAGCAGCGCGATCTGCTCCCCGAACTCCAGCGGCGACCCCGTGGCCGTGGCGATGAACAGCGTGGCCATGGTCAGGTAGATCGCGGTGCCGTCGAGGTTGAAGGAGTAGCCGGTCGGCACGGTGATGCCGGCCACGGTCTTGCTGACGCCCAGGTGCTCCATCTTCGCGATGAGCCGCGGCAGGGCGGTCTCCGACGAGGACGTGGACAGGATGAGCAGGAACTCGCGGCCCAGGTAACGCAGCAGCGACCACAGGTTGATCCGGGCCACCAGCCACAGGATCGTGCCGAGCACCACGCCGACGAACAGCACGCACGTCACGTAGAAGGCGACCATGATGATGGCCAGGCTCTTGAGCGCCTCGAGGCCGGTGGCGCCCACGACGGCCGCGATCGCGCCGAACGCGCCGACCGGCGCCGCCCACATGATCATGGCGAGGATGCGGAACACGAGCCGCTGGAAGTGCTCCACGCCGCGCAGGATCGGCGCGCCCTTGGGCCCCATGGCCTGCAGCGCGAACCCGGCGAGCAGCGCGACCAGCAGCGCCTGCAGCACCGACCCGTCGGTGAGCGCGGAGACGACCGTCTCGGGGATGATGCCGAGCAGGAAGTCCACGGTGCTGGCGTCCGCGCCCTTGGCCGCCTCCGCCTCGGCGGCCTGCCTGGCGGTGTCGGTGAGCTGCAGCCCCGAGCCCGGGTCGATGACGTTGCCCACGATCAGGCCGATGACCAGGGCGACCGTGGACATGGCGATGAAGTAGCCGAGGGCGAGCCCGCCGACCTTGCCGACCTGGGCGGCCTGGCGTACGGAGCCGATGCCGAGCACGATCGTGCAGAAGATGATCGGGCCGATCACCATCTGGATCAGCGCCACGAAGCCGGTGCCCAGGGGTTTGAGTTCCTTGCCCACGTCCGGCCAGATGAAGCCGACCAGGATCCCGAGCAGGACCGCCACGATGACGGCCAGGTAGAGATAGCGAGTGCGATCGCGCATAGGGGGGTTCTCCGGCGGTTCTTGAGGGACCTTCTCGATGTGCGACTATGCGCCTCACGAGTGATGCAGGTCACCATTGCGTAAGTTTCGTACATGGAGGGGAACCCGATGCGGCGCTGGAGCCTGGCAGGTCAGATGCTGGTCCTGCAGCTGCTCGTGGTCGCCGTCACGGCGACGGGCGGCGCGGTGCTGGCCCTGCTGCAGGCCCACGAGCTGCTGCAGGAGGAGGCGGGCGCCACGGCCAGGGCCGTGGCGGTCAGCGTGGCGACCTCGCCCGACGTGCTGGAGGCCCTCGGCGAGCGGGACCCGACCGCGCGGCTGCAGCCGTACGCGCAGCGGGCGCGGGCGGCGACGGGGGTCGATTTCATCACCATCATGAAGACGGACGGCACCCGCTACACCCACCCGAACGAGGCGGAGATCGGCAAGCGCTTCCTCGGTCACATCGAACCGGCGCTGCGCGGCGAGACGTTCACCGAGACCTACACCGGCACGCTGGGCGCCTCCAAGCGGGCGGTGACGCCGGTCATGGCGGGCGGGCGGGTACGGGCGCTGGTCAGCGCCGGGATCACGATCGACAGGATCAGCGCCAGGCTGCGCGGCCAGCTCGCCTGGGGCGGCCTGATCGTGGCGCTGGCGCTCGGCCTGGGCGCGGCGGGCACCTGGCTGGTCACCGCGCGGCTGCGCCGCCAGACGCACGGCCTGGGGCCGGTCGAGCTGGGCCGCATCCACGAGCATCACGACGCGGTGCTGCACGCCGTCAGGGAGGGGCTGCTGCTGATCGGCAGGGACGGCACGCTGACGCTGTGCAACGACGCCGCGCGCCTGCTGCTCGGCCTGCCCGCCGACGCCGAGGGCCGTCACGTGCGGGAGCTGGGCCTGCAGGAGGTGCCGGCCGCCGGCGAGGAGCGGATCCACCTGGCCGGTGACCGGGTCCTGGCCGTCAACAGCGCCGCCAGCAGGCTCGGCACGGTCGTCACCGTCCGCGACCACACCGAGCTGCAGGCGCTGACCGGCCAGCTCGACGCCGAGCGCGGCTTCGCCGAGTCGCTGCGCTCGGCCGCGCACGAGGCGGCCAACCGGCTGCACACGGTCATCACGCTGGTCGAGCTGGGCCGTACCGAGCAGGCGGTGGCCCTGGGCACGGCGGAGCTGCGGGCCGCGCAGGAGCTGACCGACCGGGTGGTGGGCGCCGTACGCGAGCCGGTGCTGGCGGCGCTGCTGCTGGGCAAGAGCGCGGAGGCGGCCGAGCGCGGCGCCGAGCTGGTGATCAGCCAGGACAGCGAGCTGGACGACCTGGGCCTGGACGCCCGCGAGCTGGTCACGATCGTGGGCAACCTGATCGACAACGCCATCGACGCGGCCTCCAGGGTGGAGGTGCACCTGAGCGCCGGCGAGCGGCACGTGCTGATCAGGGTGTCCGACAACGGGCCGGGGCTGACCGGCACGGGCGCGTTCGAGAAGGGCTGGACCACCAAGGGCGACGGCCGCGGGCTCGGCCTGGCGCTGGTGGGCCAGGCGGTGCGGCGGCTGGGCGGCACGATCGAGGCCGAGGGCTCGACGTTCACGGTGAGGCTGCCGAAGCCATGATCTCCGTGCTGGTGGTCGAGGACGAGGAGATCACCGCCGAGGCCAACCGCATCTTCGTCGAGCGGGTGCCGGGCTTCGAGGTGGCGGGCGTGGCCAGGTCGGGCGCGGAGGCCCTGCGCTTCCTGCGCAGGCGGCCCGTGGACCTCATCCTGCTCGACCTCTACCTGCCCGACATGCACGGCCTGGACGTGTGCCGCGCGGTACGGGCGGGCGGCCTCATGTGCGACGTGATCGCGGTCACCTCCGCTCGCGATCTGGCCATGGTCCGTTCAGCGGTGTCGCTGGGAGTCTCCCAGTACCTGCTCAAGCCGTTCACGTTCGCGACACTGGCGGAAAAGCTGTCGCGTTACGCCCGGTTCAAGGAGGAGGCGGGCCTGGCCGTGGGGCAGGGCGACGTGGACCGGGTGCTCGGCACCCTGCGCGGTCCCTCGGAGCTGCCGAAAGGCATGGCACGGGACACTCTGGACACCGTGGCGGCACAGTTGCGCGCGCACCCGGAAGGGGTGGGCGCGCAGGCCGTGGCGAACGCGATCGGAGTGTCCCGAGTGACGGCCCGCAGATACCTGGAATACCTGGTCGAGGTGGGTGTGGCGGCCCGCGTTCCGCAGTACGGCGGGGTGGGCCGGCCAGAGTTGCTCTACCGGATCCCCATGGAAAGTTAATGGTGGTGACGCTGGCCGTTCAATCCGGCCCTCTAGCTTCTGGGTGCAATCCGATGCACTGAGGAGACACCTTGCGAGTCCTGGCCGTTGTTCCCGCCCGCGGAGGTTCGGCGGGCGTACCCCTGAAGAACCTCGCCCTGGTCGGGGGCGTCCCGTTGGTCACCCGGGCGGTGCGGGCCTGCCTGCGCGCCGAGCTGGTGGACCAGGTCGTGGTCAGTACCGACCACGACGGGATCGCCGAGACCGCCAGGGAGGCGGGCGCGATCGTGGTGGAGCGCCCGGCGGAGCTGAGCGGCGCGACCGCCTCCAGCGAGTCGGCGGTGCTGCACGCGCTCGACGCCCTCGGCGAGGACCCGGAGGTCGTCGTGCTGGTGCAGGCCACCAGCGCGTTCATCGACCCCGATGACCTGTCCGCGGCGGTGCGCAAGGTGCTCGACGGCGAGGCCGACTCGGTCGTGTCCGGGCTGCCCACGCACGAGTTCCTCTGGACGGCCACGGGCGCCGGCGTCAACCACGACCCGGCCGTCAGGCAGCGCCGGCAGGACCGCGCGCCGGAGTTCCGCGAGAACGGCGCCTTCTACGTCATGCGCACCGCGGGCCTGCGCGAGCACGGCCACCGCTTCTTCGGCGAGATCGCCGTCCAGCCGGTGCCCACCCAGCACGCCATCGAGATCGACAACCCGGAGGACCTGGAGCTCGTGCGAGCGCTCGCCCCGTTCATCGACCAGCCCGAGCCGATCGACGTGGACGCCGTCATCACCGACTTCGACGGCGTGCACACCGACGACCGCGCCTACGTCGACTCCGACGGCCGCGAGATGGTGCTGGTCAGCCGCTCCGACGGGATGGGCGTCTCGCTGCTGAAGCGCTCCGGCGTGAAGGTGCTGATCATGTCCACCGAGCAGAACCCGGTGGTGGCCGCCCGCGCCCGCAAGCTCGGCGTGCCCGTGCTGCAGGGCCTGGCCGACAAGCGCACCGTGCTGCGCGACTGGCTGCGCATCGAGGGCCTGGACCCGGCCCGCGTCGCCTACGTCGGCAACGACGTCAACGACCTGGGCCCGATGGGCGAGGTCGGCTGGCCCATCGCCACCCCCGAGGCGCACCCGCGGGTGCGCGCCGCCGCCCGCGTGGTGCTGACCACCGCCGGCGGGTCCGGCGCGGTGCGCGAGCTGTGCGACCGCGTCGTGGCCGCCCGGCCGGCGCCCGAGCCGGCTCCCGTGCAGGTGCGCACCAGGCCGCAGTTCGCCCCGGTGGCGATCGGCGACGTGCTGGTCGGCGACGGCGAGCCGGTGTACGTCATCGGCGAGATCGGCATCAACCACAACGGCGACCTCGACCTGGCCAGGCAGCTCATCGACGTGGCCGCCGAGGCGGGCTGCCAGGCGGTCAAGTTCCAGAAGCGCACCCCCGCGATCTGCGTGCCCGAGGAGCAGAAGGGCCAGATCCGGCAGACGCCGTGGGGCGAGATGACGTACCTGGAGTACAAGGAGCGCACCGAGTTCGGCCGCGACGAGTACACGCAGATCGCCAAGTACTGCGACGAGCGCGGGCTGCACTGGTTCGCCTCGCCGTGGGACGTGCCGTCGGTGGAGTTCCTGGAGGAGATGGACGTCCTGGTGCACAAGGTGGCCTCGGCCAGCGTGGCCGACCACGAGCTGCTGCGCGCCCTGGCCGCCACCGGCAAGCCGGTCATCCTGTCGACGGGCATGTCGACGCTGTCGGAGATCGACGCCGCCGTGGGGATCCTCGGCACCGACAAGCTGATCATGATGCACGCCACGTCCACGTACCCGCTGCCGCCCGAGGAGGCGAACCTGCGGACGATCACCACGCTCAAGGAGCGGTACGGCGTCCCCGTCGGCTACTCCGGCCACGAGCGCGGCCTGCAGATCTCGCTGGCCGCGGTCACGCTCGGCGCCGTGTGCGTGGAGCGGCACATCACCCTCGACCGCACCATGTGGGGCTCCGACCACGCCGCCTCGCTGGAGCCGTCGGGGCTGGAGCACCTCGTCCGCGACATCCGCATCATCGAGCAGGCCCTGGGCGACGGCGTCAAGCGGGTCTTCCCCGGTGAGGAGGCTCCGAAGGCCCGCCTTCGCCGGGTGACCGTCTGACCGTACCCACCAGGAAGAAACGACAACATTGATCACGCTCTCGGTCGTCGTGCCCATCCGGGACGGCGAGCGCTTCATCGCCGACGCGCTCACCTCGCTGTCCCGCAACGCGCGGGGCGACTTCGAGTTCATCATCGTGAACGACGGGTCCGTGGACGCCACGGGCGACATCATCGACGACTTCATCGGTGAGCTGCCCGGGCTGGTCGTGATCCGCAACCCCGCGCCGGTGGGGCTGGCGGACGCGCGCAACACGGGCCTGTCGGCCGCGACCGGCCGGTACGTCACGTTCATGGACGGCGACGACTGGCTGGCCCCCGGCTACCTGGCGCGGCTCGTCGAGGCGATCGACGGGCTCGGCTGCGACTTCGTGCGCGTCGACCACGTGCAGGTGGAGGGCCGTAAACGGGTCGTGCACCGGGCACCGCTGTCCGCGCCGAGGGGCACGGTGCTGGTCCCCCGCGACGCCATCCTGCCGGCCGAGGTGCGGACCATGGTGGACTACCCGTACGCCTGGGCCGGCGTCTACAGGCGTTCCCTGGGCGACCTGCTGCACTTCCCCGGCTCCCTGCACACCGCCGAGGACCGGCCGTGGATCTGGCGGCTGCACAGGGAGGCCGCCACGTTCGCGGTGGCGTCGCTGGCCGGGGTGTTCTACCGGCGCATGGTGTCGGGGTCGCTGACCCAGGTGGGCGACGAGCGCCAGCTCCACTTCTTCGACGCGTTCGAGCTGGTCTTCAAGGACCTGGAGCCGGAGTTCCTGCCCAAGGCCGCACGGAACTTCTGCGCGCTGCTCGCCCACCACCTGGAGATCGGCGACCGGCTCACGCCGGCGCTGCGCGCCCGCTTCGAGGAGCGCGGCGCGCAGATGGTGCGGGCGCTGCCGCCGGAGCTGGTGGCCGAGTCGGTGTCGCGGATGTCCGTCGAACGCGAGACCACCCTGCGGGCCCTGGTGCCCGACCTGCCCCCCAGCCCGCACGTCCGGGTCCGCCGCGACCGGGAGGAGTCCTAAAGGTGAAGGTCTTCTACGCCTCGACGCTGTTCGGGGCGATGTCGCTCGCGGCCGCCATCGACGAGGGCCGCTTCGGCGACGGCCGCCGCGTCCTGATCGTCTCGAACAACGCGGCCATCCCCGAGGTGGCGACCCCGCTGGACAGGACGCCCGGCTTCGCCGCCCTGCGCTCCCGCTTCGAGGAGGTGCACTCGTGGAACGAGCTGATCGCGCCGCTGCACCCCTCCGACTGGCGGGCCCGCGTCATCGAGGTGCCGATGATGGAGCGCCTCATCCGCTCCCACTGGCAGCTGGACGGGGTCGAGGAGCTGGTGCTGGAGTCGATCGCGGTGCCTCCGGCGCGCACGATCGCGGGCCTGGTGCGCGACTGCCCGATCTCGGTCTACTCCGACGGCCTGATGAGCTACGGCCCGACCCGCGACCCGCTGCCCGCGGAGATCTTCCGCCGCATCGAGCGGCTGATCCACCTCGACCTGGTGCCGGGGCTGAAGCCGCTGCTGCTCAGCGAGTACGGCGTCACCCCCGAGATCCTGCCCGACGAGCGGTTCCTGTCGATCGTGCACGAGGTCACCGCCACGGCGCCCGACATGATGGCCGGGCAGGCGATCATCCTCGGCCAGTACCTGTCGGCGCTGGAGCTGCTCACGCCGGAGGAGGAGGCCGGCCTGCACGAGACCATGCTCAGGGCCCTGGTCGCCCGCGGCTGCACCGACGTGGTGTTCAAGCCGCACCCGGCCGCCGGCCGCCGGCACGCCCAGCTCCTGCGCGCCGCCGCCGCGCCCCTGGGGGTGCGGCTGTCGGTGGCCGGGGAGAGCGTGCCCGCCGAGGTGTGCTTCGCGGCGCTGCGGCCCGAGCTGGTGGTGGGCTGCTTCTCCACGGGGCTGGTGACCGCGCAGCGCTACTTCGGGCTGCAGGTGGCCTCGTACGGCACGGACCTGGTGCTGGAGCGGCTGGCCCCGTACGAGAACAGCAACCGCATCCCGGCCACCATCGTCGACGCCATGCTCCCCAGGCTGTCGCCCGAGGGGCACATCGAGCGCCCGCCGGTCACGGACCTGCAGGCGCTCGTGCGTTCCGTCGGCTACTGCATGCAGGCCGAGACCTACCCCGGCCTGCGGCCGGACAGCATCGACTTCGACCCGCGCTACTTCAAGCGCAAGCGCCTGGAGACGCTGGGCTTCGTCTCGGGAGGCAAGCCCAGCGCGTTCACCAGGATCCGCAGGAAGATCAGGTCAGCGATCTGAGGTAGCGGCGCATGCGGCGCTTGGCCCGGTAGCCCACCCGCAACATCTTGGGCGGCACCTCCACGCGGAGCCGGGCCCGGCGCCGTCCCGCCGCGTGTTCCGGCCCGTCGAGCAGCGACCTGGCGGGCACGCGCGGCCGGGAGACGACCAGCCCGCTCAGCAGCCCCGCCCAGTCGTTGCGCGCGGCCGGGTGGAAGTAGTTGGCCGCGCACCAGGCCCCGGAGGCCTCGCGGAACTCGCCCGCCGCCAGCTCCTCCAGCGTGCCCAGCAGGTCGCTGCCCTCGAACACCAGGTTGATCATCTCGGCGCTGACGCCGAAGTCGCGCAGCACCAGCGACGGCACGCCCATCGCGATGGCCTCCAGCGCCGCCGTCGAGCTCACCGTCACGAACCCGGCCGCCCGCTGGAGCTGGTCCTGCATCGAACCGGCCTCGAACGCCAGCCGCCCCGGCTCACCCAGCTCCCGCCACAGCCGCTGGTAGTGGAAGCGCTCGTTGTGGGTCTGCCGCTCGTCCTCCAGCGCGCGCAGCTTGACCACCACGTCGAGGTCGGGGCGGCGCGCGGCCAGCTCGGCCAGCGACAGCAGGATGCGCTCGCGCTCCTCCCGCCCTCGCGGCACCTTGGCCTGCGTGGCGAACACCACCCGGTTGCCGCCCCGCGCGGCCGGCTCGGGCCGCAGGAACGGCAGCCGGGCCAGGCCCACCGCCCCTCCCCCGCCGAGCCTGGAGGCGATCTCGGAGAACTCGGCCACCTCCCGCTCGCTGTGCACCACGAACAGGTCGCAGCCGCTGCGGAACAGCCACGCCTTCTCCGTCGCCGGCACCGAGATGCCGGGCAGCCCGCTGACGAACACCGGCCGCGGCCGCAGGTCGTTCAGCACCTCTGCCACCAGCACGTCCACCACGGGGCCCGTGCAGGCCACGACGATCACGTCGGGCCTGGTCCGCTCGGCCAGCCGCCGCACGGACCGCGCGGACAGCACGGGCGGCGGGCCGCCCGCCCGGCCGTTGACCGCCGCGGCGATCTGCTCCGGCGAGGGGGCGATCGGCGTGCGCACCACGGCCAGCTCCGTCACGCAGCCCGCAGGCAGGTCACCGAGCAGGCAGGCCGCCCATTTCAGATACGAGTCGGAGTCGGCGACCGCCAACACTTTCAACTGGACACTCCGGTCAAATGCGATCGCAGGGCGGGGGCCGCCCTGCTGGTCCACCAGTCATCGGGAACGTCCACGGGCTCGACGGCGACGCCGCGCGGGCTGAGCAGCACCCGCAGCGAGGTGATCGCGGTCGAGGGAAGGCTGAGCACGCGCTGGCCCGGGTCCAGGCCGCGCAGCGTCAGCTCGGCGGGCGCGCCGGCGTCGTGGACGGTGATGCCGGGGCGCTCCCGGATCAGGGCGACGTCCACGGGGTCCTCGCGGCGGTGCGGGTAGTACGCCAGCGGCTCGCGCGCGGCCAGGTCGGTCAGCCAGCGCAGGTAGTGGTCGCGGTGCACGAGGCCGTTGCGCACTAGGGAGGTGCCGAGCACGACCGTGCGTTCGGCGGGGCCCTCGGCGCTGGGCGGCTGGGCCCGCAGCCAGGCGAAGTCGTGGCGGACGAGGTCGACGCCCGCCCGGCGGACGGCCGCCTCCAGCTTGTCGTCCACGCTCAGGGCGGTGAAGACGGACACCTTGCTCAGGCGCAGCCGCAGCGCCGCCGCCAGGCCGAGCGCGGCGCGCAGCCTGGTGCGGTTGGCGCGGGCGCGCAGCAGCGGCCGGTACGGGCCCGCGGCGAGCAGTTCGAGCAGCCGCAGCGTGGCCAGCCCGTCGTCGACGATGACGATGCGGCCCGGCATGGAGGTGAGCCAGCGCAGCTGCACCTTGCCGGAGAAGGCGTCCCCGACGGCCTGCACGCGCCTGGGCATGCGCTCGCGCGGCTCGGCCAGCACCAGCCCGTCGGGCAGCCCCAGGGAGCGCAGCTCGCGGCGCGTGGCCTTCAGCGGGCGCAGCCCCGCCCGGGGCACGACAGCCGTCTCGGGGCCGAGAAGCCCGGCGTGGTGGGCCTCGACGGCGCACAGCATCTGGAGCGGGGACTCCACCCAGGCCGACGCCTGTTCGACCACTCGTTGCCCTCCCAGCGGGGTGATGGCGCGTTAACGACCGCTTCAAGCTAGCCCCACCGCCTTAAGCCCTCAGAAACGCGGCGTGAACAATGGAGGGTATGAATTCGCTCATGCTCAACACCGACGGCGTGCAGATCCCGCAGCTCGGGTACGGCGTCTGGCAGGTCCCGGCCGAGGAGGCCGAGCAGGCGGTCGCCACCGCACTCCAGGCCGGCTACCGGCACGTCGACACCGCCGCCGCCTACGGCAACGAGGAGGGCGTGGGGCGGGCCGTGCGCGGGAGCGGGCTGCCGCGCGAGAAGGTGTTCGTGACCACGAAGCTGTGGAACGGCGACCACGGCCGCGCCGAGGCCGCCTTCGACGAGAGCCTGGCCAGGCTGGGCCTGGACCACATAGACCTCTTCCTGATCCACTGGCCGGTGCCGCAGCAGGACAGGTACGTGCAGGCGTGGAAGGCGATGGAGAAGATCTACCGTGACGGCCGGGTCAGGGCCATCGGGGTCTCCAACTTCACGGTGGACACGCTCACCCGGCTCATGGACGAGACCGGCATCACGCCCTCCATCAACCAGATCGAGCTCCACCCGTACCTGCAGCAGCGCCAGATGCGGGCCTTCCACGAGGCCAACGGCATCCTGACCGAGGCCTGGAGCCCGCTGGGGCAGGGCAAGGGGCTGCTGTCGGACCCGGCGCTGGCGGTGCTGTCGGAGAAGTACGGCAGGACGCCCGCGCAGATCGTGCTGCGCTGGCATCTGCAGCTCGGGAACGTGGTGATCCCGAAGTCCGTCACGCCCGCGCGGATCAAGGAGAACATCGGCGTGTTCGATTTCATCCTCGACACCGAGGACATGTCGGCCATCGGCGCCCTGAACAAGGGGCAGCGGCTCGGGCCGGACCCCGACACGTTCAACATGACGTAAAGTGACTGGCGTGACATTTGTGGCATCCCGCCATTAAT
Organism: Nonomuraea sp. GTA35; assembly: GCF_041950525.1. Lineage (NCBI taxonomy): Bacteria > Bacillati > Actinomycetota > Actinomycetes > Streptosporangiales > Streptosporangiaceae > Nonomuraea > Nonomuraea sp. GTA35. Next base: position 654,539 of record NZ_JBGNUV010000002.1, read on the forward strand.
GACATATCCCCCCATAACCCTTCCTTTACCTCCCCTATAACATCTCCGCGTGCGAGATTTCACTTGGGGAATTGCGGCGACCGGCGGCATCGCGCGTACGGTCGGGGCCGCCATCGCGGCCGAGCCCGGCATGCGGGTGGCAGCCGTCGGATCGCGGAGCCTGGCCCGGGCGCAGGCCCTGGCCGCCACGCTGGAGGCCGAGTCGGCGTACGGCTCCTACGAGCAGCTGTGCGCCGACCCGGGGGTGGACGCGATCTACGTGGCCACCCCGCACGCGCAGCACCTGCAGGTCGCCGAGCTGGCCATCGCCGCAGGTAAAGCCGTGCTCTGCGAGAAGCCGCTGGCGGCCACCGTGGACGACGCGGAGAAGATGGTGCGCCTGGCGCGCGAGGCGGGCGTGTTCCTCATGGAAGCCATGTGGATGCGGTTCAACCCGCTGGTCCAGCGCATCGCGGGCGATCCCCGCTTCGGCGAGCTGCGCTCGGTGCAGGCGTCGTTCGGCTTCGCGGCGCCCTACGACCCGGCCCACCGGCTGTGGGCGCCGGAGCTGGGCGGCGGGGCCCTGCTCGACCTGGGGATCTACCCGTTCGGGCTGGCCCAGCTCCTCCTGGGCATGCCCGCTGACCTGCGCATCACGGGCTCCCTGGCCCCGAGCGGGGTGGATGCGGAGGCGGCCGGCGTATTGCTCTACCCCGGCGGCAGACACGCTCTCGTGGCGACCTCATTGCTCGGGAATTACCCGAACACGGCCTGTGTTGTAGGTACTCGGATGCGGGCGGACCTCCAGGCGCCGTTCTGGGCTCCGCAGCGGATCGTTCTCACCGGGCCCTCCATGGAGCCGGAAGAGCATGTGCTCGATCCGGCGGACAACGGATACGCCGGAGAGCTTCGCGAAGTCCGCGCCGCCACGGCCGAAGGCAGGACCGAATCCTCGATCATGCCGCTTGACGAATCCCTTGCCATGCTGGGGCTTCTGGCCGACGCTCGCAGGCAGTTTGCCTAGCTGGGCTTTTATGGATTTGTAATCCTCTTGCCTCATGTATTACCTTATGGGGCATCTTGAGGCATACGCCCGGTTTGTCCGGCTATGTCAGACCATCGCACGACACATCGCAGGATCGTCCTGCGACCGCTGAATCCGCCTCAGGGCGGAACCGGGGACCCATGTCTTTGGGGCGAATCGGCACTCCGGTGCCGTAGGGCAGCTTCCACGCCCGAGCCCGTCAGCTAACCCGGTAAGCGGCATGGAAGCAAGGAGCACCTCCCTCGATGGCCAAGCACCGCATTACCGCTGTCTCGAAGAGCAACATCGCCCGCGCCGCCCTCGGCGCCACCGTCATCGCCTCGGCCCTCGGCGTCAACGCCATGACGGCCAACGCCGACACCGCCACGGGCGTCGCCGCGGCCACCGCCGCCAGGCACCCTGACACCGCCATCGCCGCCCACAAGGCCGGCGCGGCGGACGACCGCGCCGAGACCAAGATCAACGTCACTGCCGCCCAGGTCCTGGCCATGGCCAGGGCTCAGGTCGGCACCTCGGAGAACGCCGCCGGCGGCGGCACCAAGTTCCAGCAGTGGTACGCCGGCTCCCAGCGCGCCGCCGAGACCGTCGCCCGCGACGGCGGCAACCGCGCCGCGTACCTGAACGCCGCCTGGTGCTCGATGTTCGTCTCCTGGGTCGGCGAGCAGACCGGCGCCCGCCCGCAGGTCGGCTGGGACGCCTACACCGTCGCCCACGCCAAGTGGTTCGCCGCCAACGACCGCTGGGGCACCGTCGCCAAGCCCGGCGCCGTCGTGTTCTTCGCCTGGGACGGCGGCAAGAGCCTGAGCGACATCCAGCACGTCGGGTTCGTCGTGAAGGACAACCAGAACGGCACCATCTCGACGATCGAGGGCAACACCGGCAACGGCCGGGTCGAGGAGCGCATCCGTCCGAAGTCGCAGGTCGTCGGCTACGGCTACCCGCAGTACGCCTCCTGACGGAACGTTCCAGGCCGAGAGATCGCTCTTTGCCTTCCATGTGACGCGACGAGCGCGCGTCCCCACCGAGGGGACGCGCGCTCGTCGCGTTCCGGGGTTCTGTCGGACCGGCTCGCTACCTTGCCTCTTCATCCGCTTCCCTCACCCCCGGGAGCCCGCATGGGAGCCAAGACCGGCGACCTCGCCTACGCCACCAGCTTCCCCGGCGCCGAGCTCATCTGCTGCGCGCACTTTATGATCGACAATCCGTCGCGGCTCCCCGCCCACCTCGTCGAGGCGGGGCAGGGGCCGCAGGCTCGTGCTGCACGCCATGCACAGCGTCGTCGACTGGCTCGCCTTCGCCGTCTGGGAGGACGGCCGCCTCGTCCGCTCGCTCAGCCTGTCCCCGGGCAACGGCATCATCGAGGACATCGGCGAGCCGTACCCGTTCGAGCTGCCCTACTGGAACGGCGAACATCCGGTCCCGTCCACGCCCGGCCGGCCGGACGAGGGCCCGTACCCGCTGCCCGCTGGAGCTGGGCGAGGACGCGCTGCGCGAGCTGCTCGGCTTCACCGTCGAAGGCTCGGTCGAGCCCGGCGCGACGTGGACGCGGAGGCCGTGGAGCTGCTCGGCTTCACCGTCATCGACCCGGACGGGCCGACGCCGGAGGAGCGGCGCGCGGAGTTCGAGGCCGTCGTTGCGCGGATGGGCGAGCCCAGGATGTTCACCTACCGGCCCGACGGTTCCGTCAGGGAGGTCAGCCTGGACCTGGGCTGACGGGCCGTTCAGCCACGCGAACCGGACGACCGGCCCCACGTCCGGTCGAGGAAGGCGGCGATGAGCGGCGCGATCTCCGCCAGGTGAGTCTCCAGCGCGAAGTGCCCGGTGGGGAACAGGTGGAGCTCGGCGCCGGCCACATCCCGCAGGTAGGCACGGGCGCCGGGTTCGGGGAAGAACGGGTCGTCGCGGCCCCACGCGATGAGCGTGGGCGGGGTGTGGGCGCGCAGCCACGCCTGCCAGATCTCGTACCGCGCCACGTTGGAGTGGTAGTCGAAGGCCAGCGCTACCTGGGCCTCCTTGCGCCCCGGCAGGTCGAGGAAGTGCTGGTCGAGCGTCCAGCCGTCCGGGGCGATCACGGCGGGGTCGGGGACGCCGGTCTCGTACTGGCCGCGGGTGCCGTCCAGGGTGAGCAGGTCGCGGATCGTCCGCTCGGCGCCCGGTGTTTCGGGGCGCAGCGCGACGAAGTCGCGGGCCGCGTCGGACAGGCCCTCGCGGTAGGCGTTGCCGTTCTGGACCACGAGCCCCGCGATCCACTCCGGGTGCCGCTCGGCCAGGCGGAAGCCGACAGGCGCGCCGAAGTCGAACATGTACATCACGAAGCGTGTCAGACCGAGCCGCCGCACGAACCCTTCGGTGACGTCGGCGAGCCGGTCGAAGCTGTAGGTGAAGCCGGGCGGCGCCTGCGTGTGGCCGAAGCCGGGATAGTCCGGGGCGATCAGCCGGTAGCGGGCGCCGAGGGTGTCCATGAGGCGGCGGAACTGGTGCGAGGCGGACGGGAAACCGTGCAGGAGCAGCAGCACGGGGGCGTCGGCACGGTCGGGGTGCGACTCGCGGTAGAAGACGCGGACGCCGTCGACGTCGAGGTGGCGGTGGCTGACGCGGGCGATCGAGGCAAGCATTTCTAATTCCTTCTGGCGCAGTTGATGCATTAGGTATAGCGGCCGGGCGTCTAATGGGTCAAGAGGCGGATGTACCATTAGATGTATGAGTGAGCTCGGTCCGCTGACCGGGGAGCCGCTGGCTCTGGACCTGGTCAATACCCGGACGGCCGGTGGTGATCTGCTGACCACGCCCGCGGAGCTGCGGGCCTGGCTACGGCTCCAGGCTGACCGGCTCCCCCTGCCTGAGGTCCTGACCGAGGCCGACGTGATCGCCGTGCGGCGGGTCCGCGAGCATGTCGCCCGTGCCCTCGACCGGGCACGGCGCGGCGATGAGCCCCTGGCGGCCGATCTGGGAGCGCTCAACCGCGCCCAGCGCGCCGCGCCCGCCGTCACCGAGCTGTCCTGGAACGGCCAGGCCGTCACCGCGGCCCGCCGCCGCGTCACCGGCTCGGCCGGGGAGCGGCTGGCGGCGTGGCTGGCGGAGGCCGCCGCCGAGCTGCTGGCCGATCCGGCCGTCACCAGGGTGCGCGAGTGCGAGGCGGACGACTGCGTGATGGTGTTCCTGCCCGCCCATCCGCGCCGCCGCTGGTGCTCGGCCGCGCGCTGCGGGAACCGGGTCCGCGTCGCCCGCCACTACCAGCGCCACAAGCCGCCCGCCTGACGACCATCCGGACGGCCGCTCTGACGCCCGCTCAGGTGGCCGCTCAGATGGCCGCAATGGGCGGCTGCTCAGGTGGTGAACGCGTCGCGCTGGATGGTGTACAGGTCGGCGTACGGGCCGGGACGGGCGACGAGGTCGGCGTGGGTGCCCTGCTGGACGACGCGGCCGGCGTCGAGGACGACGATCAGGTCCGCCGTCCGCACCGTGGGGAAGCGGTGGGTGATCAGGAGGGTGACGGCGCCGGGGTGACGGCGGGCGGCCTCGGCGTAGCGGGCGAAGACGGCGCTCTCCGCCGGCGCGTCGAGCGAGGCCGTGGGCTCGTCCAGGACGAGGAGGAGCGGGGAGCGGCGCATCGAGGCGCGTGCCAGGGCGAGCTGCTGCCACTGCCCACCCGACAGGCGGTGGCCGCGCTCGAAGGTGTCGCCCAGCTCGGTGGACAGGCCGTCGGGCAGGGCCGCGACCAGGCCGGTGGCGCCCGCGCTGGCCAGGGCCGCCGCCACGGCGCGCCGGTCGCCGAGGCGAGGCAGGTCACCCACGCCGACCGTCTCGGCGGCGGCCAGCTCGAAGCGCGCCAGGTCCTGGAAGACGGCGCTGATGCGCTGCCGCCACGCCCGGGGTGTCAGGACGTGGAGGGGGACGCCGTCCGCCAGGATCTCGCCCCGGTCGGGGTGGTAGAGGGCGCACAGGAGCTTGGCCAGGGTGGTCTTGCCCGAGCCGTGCGATCCGACCAGGGCGACCGTGGCGCCCGCGGGCAGGTGCAGGTCGAGGTCGTGCAGGACCTGGCGGCTGGTGCCGGGGTAGGTGAAGGACACCTGGCGCAGGGTGATGCCGCCGGCGAGCCGCTCCGGCGGGGTGTGGAGGCGCGATCGGTGATCGGCGTTCCGGCCGGGCGGGGGCTGCCCGGTGCTCTCGTGCGGGACAGCCAGGCGGGCGCAGCCGCGAGGCCGGGCCAGGCGGGCGTAGTCGCGGAGCCAGGCCAGGCGGGCGTAGTCGCGGAGCCAGGCCAGGCGGGCGTAGTCGCGGAGCCAGGCCAGGCGGGCGTAGTCGCGGAGCCAGGCCAGGCGGGCGTAGTCGCGGAGCCAGGCCAGGCGGGCGGCGGCGCGCAGGCCCGCCGCGACCGAGCCGGCGTGGAACGCGAGCCGCGACGCCTGCGTGACGAACTGCACGCCGACCGTGGCCACCAGCACGATGTCCCCCGCCGTGGCCGCCCCCTGCCGCGCCAGCCAGGCGGTGTGGCCGAGCGCGCCGACGTACCCGGCCAGGAACGTGGCCGAGCCGGCGAAGGTGAGCAGCCCCGCCCGGATCCCGGCCCGCGTCTGGACGGCCGACACCTCCTCCCAGCGCCGGACGGCCATCCCGTCCAGGGCGGACGCGGCTGCGCTGAGGCGGACCTCCTTGGCGGGCTCCGCGCCCGTGACCGTCTCCGAAAGCTGCTGCTCCAGCCGGGTGGTCTCGGCGGTGCGTTCGGCGGCGGCGTCGAGATGGCGTGCGGCGCGGCCCCGTACGAGCAGCGACGGCAGGACGGCGCTCCCGAGCACGAGCGGCAGCAGCGGATGCACGGCGGCCATCAGCGCCACGCCCAGCCCGATCTGCACCGCGTGCTCCGCCACCAGTGCCAGCGCCCACACCGCGAAGTAGAGCTGCATGCTCTCCTCGCGCAGGGTCTGCAACCGGTCGAGGTAGGCCGGGCGCTCCAGGTGCTCGACCGTGGGGACGCCGGAGGTGAGCGTGAGGATCTCCTCCTGGACGGCCACGCCCATCCGCTCGGCCAGCTCCTGCATCAGGGCCAGCTCGGCCCGCCCCAGCGCGACGCCCGCCGCCAGCGCGCCTCCCGCCGCCAGCGCCCACAGCGCCGCCTGGACCGGACGGCCGGCGGTGGCGGTGTCGGTCAGCTCCCGCAGGAAGACGCCCACCAGGCCGTGGCTGACCGCGCCCGACAGGAGGAACGCGGCCAGGACGAGCCCGGCCCGCGGGTCCGTCCGCCAGGCCAGGAGCAGCAAGGTACGCAGGGTGCCCCACGATCCTCCGCCGGGCTCCCGGGCCGGATCGGGGGGCCGCCGCGCGCCCTCCGGGGCGCCGGTCATCGGTCGTCCCTGGCGATCAGGTCCGCCTGGAGGCGGTACCAGCGCGCGTAGTGCCCGCCGGCGCTCATCAGCTCGATGTGGCTGCCCTGCTCGATGATCGCGCCGCCCTCCAGGACCACGATCCGGTCGGCCCGCCGGACCGTGGCGAAGCGATGCGAGATGAGCACCAGGGTGCGCCCCCGGGTGCCGTCCAGGAGCCGCTCGAAGACCTCCCGCTCGGCGCGGGCGTCCAGGTGGGCGGTGGGCTCGTCCACGATCAGGGCGCGGTGGCGGCCCGCGTTCATGGCGTACACGGCCCGCGCCAGGGCCACCTTCTGCCACTGACCGCCCGACAGGTCGCTGCCGCCGGTGAAGGCGCGCGACAGCGGCGTGCCGAGGCCCTCAGGAAGGACGTCCAGCAGGTCGAGGGCGTCGACCGCCTCCAGCGCCGCGAGCACGTCGGCGTCCGTCCCCTCGAACGCCGGGTCCCCGAGGCGGATGTTGTCACGCAGCGGGAGCGGGTAACGCACGAAGTCCTGGAACACCACGGCCGCCGGGCCCGTGGCGGCGGTGCCGAGCCGCGGGGTGTAGAGGCCGGTGAGCAGCTTGGCCAGGGTGGTCTTGCCGGCGCCGTTGCGGCCGACGATCGCCAGCCGCTCCCCCGGCCGCACCCGCAGGTCCAGGCCGTCCAGGACGGGGCCGGAGGCGTCGGGGTAGGCGAAGGTCACGCCGGTGAGCTCGATGCCGCCGCGCCCGGGAGGCGGCGGAGCGGGCACAGGCTCCAGGAGGCGGGTGACGGCGCGGAACGGCTCGGCGCCGTGGGCGATGTCGAACATCTGGTGGCCGCCCGCCCCGTACGCGAAGACCAGCAGGGCGGCCACCACGCACTGCGCCAGCGCCCCCGCCTCCAGCCACCCCTCCCCGGCCTGCCGGCCCAGCACGGCGAACGTGCCGCACGCGGCGACCGCCTGCGTCCCCAGCACCCATCCGTACCCCCTGACCACGGCCCGCCGCCCGCGCGCCTGCGGGGCGAGGTAGGCGCGCATCGCCGTCACGTAACGCCCGACGAAGAACGACTCCAGCCCGAAGACGCGGATCTCCTTGGCGGCGCCACCCGGCCCGCCCGCCACCCCGGCCAGGTAGTCGGCCCGCCGCCGGCGCCGCGCCTGATCCGGGCTGTCGGCCAGCGACTCCACTCCCCCGGGACCGACCAGCATGGCCTCGATGCGCCGGTTCTGGGCCAGCGCGAGCACGAGCGCGGCTCCTCCCAGCCACCACACGTGCACCGACAGGACGACCGCGCCCAGCGCCGCCGAGGCCAGCCGGCCCAGCTCGCCCGCCGCGGCCACCGCCGCCGACCCCGCCGTCCGGCCCCGGTGCCCGTGGAGCGCCAGCCGCACGTCGGCCTGCACCCGCGGGCTCTCCAGGCGCTCCAGCGGCATGGCTACCGTCGCGGCGCGGACGCGCTCCCGCAGCACCCCGTCGATGCGGCGGGCCATCGCGGCTCCGGCCGGTTCGCGCAACGCCGTGCAGAGCTCCTGCGCGAGCAGCACCCCCAGTAACCCGGCCAGCGGAACGAGCCCGCCGCCGGAGGTCAGCAGGCCGAGCGGGACGGTGCTGAGCGGGCCCAGCACCGCCGCACCCGCCACGAGCACCGCGAACGGCACCACCCGCCGCACCCCGGCGAGCGGCAGCAAAGCCATCAATCCAATGTGACCACATCGGCCTGCCATGCACGCGACCGTAACCCGGCTCCCCCGCACAGGTCAAACCAATGTGATCACATCGGACAAGCTGCTCTCAGTCGCGGAACAATCTGGCCGGCGCCACGGCCGGGGTCGTTCTCCATGGGGATGTGACCCGCCCCCCGGGATGCGCACCAGCCGCGTGTTCGGCATCTCCGCGGCGAACCGCCCGGCGTACCGCACCTCCTGGGAAGGTGTCCGCCGGCCTGCACACCGCGCACCTCAGCACGCACGACATGGCCGGCGTGCCGCCGGCCGGCGACCCGCTCGCCGCCAGGACGGCCGTGCGCCTGTCCGACCTGGCCGGACAGCCGTGCGCCTGTCCGACCTGGCCGGACAGCCGTGCGACTGTCCGATCCGGCCGGACGGCTGTTCATCCTGACCACCGCCGGCTGCCGGCCACTGATCACGGACGCGATGCCGGCCGGCCGCCTTTACATTGTAGATCTCATCTGAGGGCGCCCCGAGGCCGGGCGCCGGAGGGGCCACGGGCAGGCGGCCCGGTGCGCCCGATCACGCGCAGCCCAGCTTCCTGGCGGCATCCGACAGGCGGGAGAACGCCTCCCGCACCTCGTGCGGCACCTGGTCGGGGGGTGGGGGCCTGCCAGGCGGCGAGCTCGTCGCGCAGGCGCTGGGCCAGGGCCGTCCTGCGGGACTCGCCGCGCCGGTGGTTGGCCAGGACGCGCCTGGCCACGCCGTACAGCCAGGGCCTGGCCTGATCGCCGCGCGGCACGTCGCCGAGCCGCCGCCAGACCGTCGTGAACGTCTCCGCGATGACGTCGGCGGTGTCGTCGGAGCGGTCGGTGCGCCGGTGGACGTAGGCGGAGACGGCCCCGTAGTGCTCCGTGTAGAGCTCCTCGAAGCGCCGCCGTCGGCTGCTCCCACGTCGTCTTCCTTCTGATCCGAAAATCTCACATGAGGGTAGATGTCCGGCTCTATCGGGATGTGACAGGCGGGGTTGACGGACGGCTTCTCCCGGGTCAGTCTCGACTTCAGACCGTACAGAATCATCGTCTTGGGGGCAGACGAGTGGAGAACGGGCATTGCATGACGAGCTGACCCGTGTCGTCGTCATGGTGGAGGGATCGCTGCTTCAGGCAGTGGCGTTCGGGGGACTCCTGCGGGAGATCTCCTCGGATCTGCGCGTGCTCACCGTGGTGCGCCGGCTCGACGAGTACCGCCGTGCGGTGGAGGCGCGCGTTCCGGACATCGCGCTGCTCGACGTGCGTTCGCTGCACCCGATGCTGATCAAGGTCGTCCGGCGGCTGCGGGAGACGGTGCCGACGGTGAAGATCGTGCTGGTGGTGGGCGTCATCGACCCGGGCGGCGCGCGGGAGGTGATGCGGCTGGGGGTGAGCGGGCTCTTCTCCGGCGAGGCCGACCCGCGGGGCCTGTTACGCGGGCTCAAGGTGATCGGCGCCGGCGACGTCGTGATGGACGGGGTCGCCTCCGGCCTGGTCTTCCGTGAGCCCGGCGGGGCCGCGCCCGAACTGACCGCGCACGAGCTGAGGATCCTGCGGCTGGTCGCGCGGGGCATGCGCAACGACGAGATCGCCCGGCAGCTCGCGATCAGCCAGTCGACGCTGAAGCGCAACCTCAAGCCGATCCTGACCAAGCTCGACGCCACCGACAGGGCGGGCGCGCTGCTGGCGGCCGCCAAGGCCGGCCTCCTCTGACACCGGATGGGGCCGCTCCCGGCACGGCCCGTGCCGGGAGCGGCGTGCGGGTCAGCCCCGCTCCGTACCCACCTCCACCCTGGCGTGCGCCTCCCCGGGAATCGGGCGCCGCACGGTCACCTGGATGTCGTACTCGCCGACCATCGGCACCGCCACCTCGGCCGCGTACCAGCCGGTCTTCCCCGGCACCTCGGTCATCGTGATCGGCCCCGTGCGATGGGCCATCGGCATCGCGACCATGTCGGCGTACATGGCCACGCTCGCGCGCCCGATCGGGTCGTAGGTCCTGGTGCTGACCTGGGCCTCCACCCTGACCTTGAGATCACCGAGGTGGCGGGCGGCGACGTGCACGGCCGGGACGCCCGCCGGCGCGGAGGCGGCCGGACTCGGCCCGGCTCCGGCGGGAGGCGGGGCGGCGGGGACCGGGTCCGTCACAGCGAACGCCAGCGCCGCGATCAGCGTGGCCACCGTCAGCCCCGAACCGGCGCCGACCAGGAAGCCGACGCGGAACGCGCGGGTGCGGGTCTGCCCGGCCGGGTCCGGCCTGGCGGGCCGGGCCCGCTTCGTCGTCTTCGTCATCGCCATCGGGCGCTCCTACTCTGCTCGCGATCGCGTGGCCCTGCCGTCCGCACCCGCCGTGCCCATCCGCATCCGCCGTGCCGTTGCCCCGGCGGCGCCGTTGGTCCCGGCGGTGCCGTTCGCACCCGCCGTGCCGTCGGCGCCCGCCGTCCCCTCCGCCGCCCTGCCGGGCGCCGTGCCGAACGGATGGTCCGGCAGCTCGATGAGGTCCGGCTGCTTGGCGCCGAGGACGCGGAGGATGCCCCACTGCCCGCCCGTGAGGTGGCGGGCCAGCGTCCCCGAGCGGTACAGGTAGTCGCCCGGGATGCCGGCGGGACCGCCGGCGCCGCCCGTCACGGCGGGATCGAGGTGGATGTTGTAGGCCACGCCCGGGTTGAACTGGCCCTGGAAGGCCGCGATCTGCGACTGCGGATCGTCCGGGGAGCGGCGCCAGGTGTGCCCGTGCAGGGCGAAGCCCGTCGAGCGGGGGTCGCCGACCACCTGCGCCACTCGCAGCCGTACCGGGTCCTTGGGGTAGGCCCGGAACAGCGGGGTCGCCGGGTCGCCGTGCACCGTGCTGGAGAAGATCTTCGCCAGATCCTGGTGGGCGGCGTACCGGTGGCTCCACGGCTCGTTGCTGTAGTTGATCGCGAACTCGCCCTGGTCCTCGGGGTCGTCGGCCTCGCGGCTCGGGGTGAGGGCCAGGTCGACGTTGTCGGGCACCGGCTGGTCGTCGGCGACGTTGCCGTTGGTGTCCTTGCGGAACAGCGACAGGTCGCTGTTCATGAGGATGACGTGCTCGCGGAAGTCCTTGCCGCTGGGGTCCACGATCACGGCGTCCACGCCGCTCTTCAGGTCGGCGCCGGTCCTCGGGTCCTTGTACGTCGATCCCTTCGGCTCGATCACCAGGCCGCCGAACAGGCCGCGGTGGCCGTGGCCGAGCGGGTCGGCGTAGTCCTGGAGCACCCCGAGGCCCGTCGCGCCGTCCTCCTCCGGCGCGTACCAGCGCAGCAGGCGCGACTGGCCCACGTCCACGAGCGTGTCCGGGGAGTTCCAGCCGACGTTGGACCCCGCGCCCTGGACGTGGTAATCGACCATGGCCGGTCGCAGGCCGACCTTTGCGCTGACCGGCATCGGTTTGAAGCCGGGCACGTTGTGCTCGTTCCTGGGCGGCTGGTCCAGGCACCCCGGCAGCGCGAAGCCGCCCTGGGACGGGTCGCGGAAGCCGAGCTGGCCGGGCTCCGTCCCCTCGAAGCAGTGGGGCTGCATCTTGGCCCGGTCGAGCTGGTTCTTCAGGGTGATCTCGATGCAGTCGCCGGCGTTCGCCCGGATGACCAGCGGCTCCGGCTTCCTGGTGCCGGCCTTGACGGCCGCGACGTCCTCCTCCAGCGCGTACATCGCGCCGCGCGGATCGTGGTCACCGGCCTTGTTGTAGGTGATGTCGTGGTTGAAGGCGACCACGGTGTACCTCTTGATCGGCGCCGTGATAGTGCCGTCGGAGGCCTGCGGGCAGGGGTTGTTCTCGCCGACCGCCGGTAGCCTGGCCGCCTGCCCATCGACCCGGACGGGGCCGGGATTGGCGCAGGGCGGCGGGTCGCTGCCGGGCAGGAGCTGGAGCCTGCCGGTGTAGGACTGGGCGCCGTTGCACCCGCGCACCTCCAGGATCCCCCAGGTGCCCAGGAACCAGTCGTCGGCGCCGCCGTAGTTGTAGAGGTAGGAGCGTACGAAGAACGGATCCATCGGGCTGGGCAGCTCGTAGCCCATGTCCAGGCGCATCTCGAAGTACTCCAGCATGCCGATGTGCTGCGCCTGCACCAGGGGGGACTGCGGGTCGTTGGGCTCGTGTCTCCACCGGAACCTGTCCAGGTTGAACCCGTGGGATTCCTCCTGCGAGAGCTGGAACAGCCGCCACTTGACCTTGTCGCCCTCGTACGCCCGGGGGATCGGGGTGTTGGGCAGGCTCTCCGCCCGGAACATGCCCGCCGGGTCGAAGGCACGCCAGCGCTCGAACGGCTCAAGACGGTAGTTGATGCCCATCACGCCCTGGTCGTCGGCGCTGGAGGGGAACTTGGCCGGGAAGATCGGCACGCCTTCCGGGGTGACGAACCGGTCGTCGTTGGGGTCGCTCGCATCGGGGGATTTGAACATCGGCACGTGGTCCTCGATGAAGAGCGAGAAGTTCCGGTAGGACTCCCCATCGGTGGGCTTGCCGTGGTAGTCGGTCGTGGGGGTGCACCGCACGTCGACGATGGTGCCGATGCTGACCTGCGCGCCCGACTCCGAGTCGTGGAACGTGCAGCCGGGCGGATGGATGGTGGCCCCGCCGAACAGGCCGTTGTCCTGGTGCACGTTGGGGAAGAAGTGGTCGTGGAAGGAGTTCGTCGCCGTGTCGGCGTGGACGAAGTCCCTGTAGGTGTACTCCTTGTTGGGGGCGGCGGCGTCGGCGCCCTGGTCGTAGTTCCAGCCGTTGGCCGCGCCGTCGGAGGACAGCACGTCGAACTGGACCATGTGCTGGTGGATGCCGACCTCGTTGGTGATCTGCCGGCGGTCGAACACCGTGCCGCCGAAATCGGCCGGCAGGTCGTTGCGCAGGTGGTAGACGACGCAGTCACCCACGTTGAGCAGTGGTGAGAAGGGCTCCGGTTTCTCGCCGTTCCTGATCGCGGTGACCTTGGCGTCCCGTTCGGCCGAGGTCGTGCCACCGACGTAGATGCGGCTCTGCGGGTTGTTCCAGTTGAGGGCGCCACCGGTGTAGCTCTGTTTGAGCTGGATGGCCGAGACGTGGAACGTCTTGACCGGGATCGGCTTGCCGTCGGAGCGCGCGGCCGGGCACGGGTCCTGGAAGAACCCGCCGGGCACCTGACCGCGGTCGTCGGCGGCGCGGATCTCGGCCGCGGTGGGCGGGAACGCGGCGCCGGTCTTCCGCTCGGCGACCGACAGCGGCGCCTTCGGCCCCTTGAAGCCGAACTTGCCCGGGATGAAGTGCGGGAATCCCGGCTCGTCCGCCGTGGGCGCCGGCGGCGCCGGATGGTCGGCGAGCGGGATGAGCCGGGGGATCTGCGTGGTGTCGGGGTTGCGGCGGGTGCCGTCCTCGAGCTTGTCGAACGTGCGGTTCAGCCCCCACATGCCGTTGGCGAAGTGCGGATACAGATGGCAGTGGAAGATGATGTCGCCGAAGGTCGCCGGCTTGCCGTCGTGGGCGCTGCCCGCGCCGCCCTCCATGATCAGCGAGTAGTGCGAGCCTGGGCTGACCGCCTGCACGTCCAGCGCGTTGGTGACCGCGATGTGGTGCGTGGCCTTGCTGATCTCGTCGAGGCCGCCCTCGTCCCTGGGGTCGAACGGCCACCGGTTGACGTGCTGGTGGAACGTGTGCGTCTCGAACTCGGCCGGATGGATCAGCCGGAACTGCGTCGGCTCGCCCCGGTAGCTCGGGAAGACCAGGTCGCCGCCGCCCGGATCGCCGAACGGCCAGGACGACAGGCTCGTCTCCTCGCCGATGCACTCGGCGGCGTTGAACCCCTGCGCGGCCCGGGTGGCGGCGGGGCAGCCCACCTCCTCCCGGTTGAACCCCGGCTCGGCGCGGTAGTTGAACGCGAACCACTCCAGCTTCACGGGCACCTCGCCCTGCACGAGCGCGTCGGCGTCGCCGCCCGACAGGTCCGGCAGCGTGCCGGCCTTCAGCTTGGCCAGCTCCGCCGCGGTCGGCTCGACGCAGCTCCCGCTCTCCCCTTCCTCGTCGCGGCACAGCCGCGTCAGGATGCCCGGCTGCGCCTCCACCTCGTCGTGCATGAACACGACCTGCTCGCGGAAGTCCTTGCCGTTCGGGTTCTGGATGACGGCCCGGGTGCCGGACTTGAGCGGCTGACCGGTCGAGGAGTCGATCCAGGAGGCGCCCGGCGGCTCCACCATGATCGCGCCGAAGGCGCCGAAGGCGTGCGAGCCGATGAAGTTGCCCGCGCCGGTCTGGTGCGAGCTCATGTCGGCGCCGTCCTTGAACTGGAACTCCCCCTCCACGCCGGCGAACAGCCGGTAGGCCACCGACGTGCCCGGCGCGGCCGTGGACGCCGCGTTGTTGCCGACGGCCGTGCCGTCCGAGGTGGTCACGTCGTAGGTCAGCCCGTCGAAGTGCATCGAGGCGTGCGGCGCCTTCGAGGTGTCGAACTGCACCTTGCGCGCCGACTTGGACGGGGCGAACTGGCGCTTGGCCGTGGTGACCGCGCCCGGGGTGGCGACGAGTGTCTCGCCCGGCAGCGTGAAGACCGACTCGCCGGGGTCGAACTCCAGGTCGGGGGCGGGCTCGTGCAGCCTGTTGGTGAAGTTGACCGCCACGCAGTCGCCCTTGTTGACCCGCAGGGTGAGCGGTTCGACGAGGTCACGCTGGGCGAACGGGTCGGCGGCCTTCTTGAACGTGGACCGTACGGCGGCGATGTTCTCGTCCAGGACGTACATGCGTCCTTCGGGGACGACGTCACCGAAGCGGTTGAGGAAGAGCGGGATGTTGATCAGGGACACGTCGAACGTCCTGACCGGGGCGCTCGACGTGCAGGGATCGGCCGCCGCGGCGGCGGGGGCCCGTTCGGCCAGCGCCGTGCTGAAGCTCCACATCCCCCCTCCGACCGCGATCAGCCACGCCGTGGCCACCGCTCCCAGGAGCAGACGCAGCCCGATGCCGCGGCGTCCGATCCTGATGAGCACCACGGCGAGGGCGATTCCCGCCAAGCCGACCGTGGACAGGTCGGCCACCGCATGGGAACCCACCATGCGCTCCTTTCGCTGAGGGGTGCAGGGGACTGGGCGTGAGGGCCGCCCCCAGTACCGCCCGCGCGGCGGGACGCGGGCAACGACGCGGGCGCAACCTGACCCTCCAGGTCCACAAGACGGCCCGCCCGTTCGGCCGGGGTGACCGGGCGGGACCACCGCGGCGAGCCGGATCGGTCACGGGGCGCCGGGGCCGGGTGGCCGCCGAGGGCGGCACTCCAGTACGTTCTGGGCGGCATCGCGGCCGGTTTTCCGGGGCGTGTCGATCCGCGCCACAGTTGTCCGACGCATCGGTGAGAGCCGGTACGAACCGAAGGAGACACGACACCGATGAAGTTCATGATCGTGGGCAAGGCGAGCGCCGAGACCGAGGCCGGGGTGCTGCCCAGCCAGGAGCTGGTCGACAACATGCACGCCTACAACGAGTCGCTGGCCAAGGCCGGGGTGCTGCTGGCGGGCGAGGGGCTCTACCCCAGCTCGTACGGCGCGCAGATCGCCTACAGCGGCGGCAGGGCGAGCGTGATCGACGGGCCCTTCACCGAGGCCAAGGAGCTGATCGCCGGATTCTGGCTGGTCCAGGTCAAGTCGCGGGAGGAGGCCATCGAGTGGGCCCTGCGGGTGCCCGTGCCGCCGGGGCACGACGGGGTCGGGCTGGACGTGTGGCGGGTGTTCGACGCCGCGGACGTGCCGGACGACACGCTGCCGCCGCAGGAGCGCGCCCGCGAGGAGGCCCTGCGCGAGCGCCTCGGCGTGGACGACTCGGACGCCTGACCCGCCTGCGCTTCACCGGCGACCCGGGCGGCTGACCAGGCGTGCCCGCCCGGGTTGCGTGGGCGCGCGCCCCACTGGTCTCATGGCCCGGTGACGGCTTCAGACACCCACCGTGCCATCGAGGCGGTATGGCGGATCGAGGCGGCCCGGCTCATCGCCGGGCTCGCCGGGCTCGTGCGCGACGTCGGCCTGGCCGAGGAGCTGGCGCAGGACGCGCTGGTCGCCGCCCTGGAGCAGTGGCCGGAGTCGGGCGTGCCGCGCAACCCGGGCGCGTGGCTGATGACGGTCTCCAAGCGCCGCGCCATCGACCTCATCCGCAGGAACGAACGCCTCCAGCGCAACCTCGTCGAGCTCGGCCACCGCCTCGACCTGGAGGAGGAGCTGCCCGAGGTCGACGAGATCGAGGACGACCTGCTGCGGCTGGTGTTCACCGCCTGTCACCCCGCGCTGTCGATGGAGGCCAGGGTGGCGCTGACGCTGCGCGTGCTCGGCGGCCTGACCACCGACGAGATCGCGCGGGCGTTCCTGGTCCCGGAGTCCACGGTGGCCCAGCGCATCGTGCGGGCCAAGCGCACGCTGGCCGACAAGCGCGTCCCGTTCGAGGTGCCGCAGGGGGCCGAGCTGGCCGGGCGCCTGTCGTCGGTGCTGGAGGTCATCTACCTGATCTTCAACGAGGGTTACTCGGCCACGGCCGGCGACGACTGGATGCGCCCCGGATTGTGCGAGGACGCGCTGCGGCTGGGCCGCGTGCTGGCCGGCCTGATGCCCAAGGAGCCCGAGGTACACGGCCTGGTCGCGCTGATGGAGATCCAGGCCTCGCGCTCGGCCGCCCGCGTGGGCCCGTCGGGCGAGCCGATCCTCCTGCTGGAGCAGAACCGGGCCCGCTGGGACCGCCTGCTCATCGGCCGCGGCCTGGCCGCGCTCGACCGCGCCGAGGAGCTGTCCGGCGCGCCGGGCCCGTACACGCTGCAGGCCGCCATCGCCGCCTGCCACGCCCGCGCCCTCACCCCCGGGGACACCGACTGGGCGCGGATCGCCGGGCTCTACGAGGCGCTGGCCAGGATGTCCCGCTCGCCCGTCGTGGAGCTCAACCGGGCGGTGGCCCTGTCGATGGCCTACGGCCCGGCGGCGGGGCTGGAGCTGCTGGACCAGATCGTGGCCGAGCCGTCGCTCCGGGGCTACCACCTGCTGCCCAGCGTACGGGGCGACCTGCTGTTCAAGCTGGGCCGGGTGGACGAGGCGCGGGCGGAGTTCGAGCGGGCGGCGGGGATGACGCGCAACGCCCGCGAGCGCGCGCTGCTGGAGGAGCGCGCCGCCGCCTGCCGCACCGGGTGAGCCTCAGGCCATGGGCGCCCGGGTGTCGCCGAAGGAGATGAACACGTCCACCGCGCCTACGGTACGGCCATCCGCGCGCCGCCGCGACCGGTGACCGGCCCTCGTGACCGGGGGAAAGGGGCGGCGGTGCGGGTGACATGCCCTTGATGTGACACGAAAGGTGCCTCTTGAGGTGGGAGCGCTCCCAATCGGCTCTTTGGGGTGTTTATCCCTATAAAGCCAGTTTCAGTAGTCCAAACTGCACCATTGGTAACGGTTACGTTTCGCGGGATTGACGTGCTCACCCGCTGAGTGCACCCTTTGTGGGAGCGCTCCCAAAGACTCCCACCGCGGCGGAGCGCGTGCCGCGGTGCACTCCCCCAACATTCACCCGAGAAGGGGTCCACCATGATGATCAGCAAGCGTCGCGGCGGCATCGCCGCGGCTTCGGCCTTGGCCGCGGTGGCGCTGACCGTCGCGTCCTGTGGTTCCGGCGGCACTTCGGAGTCCAGCGCTCCAGCGTCATCGGCGGCGGCTGAGCCCGTCACGATCAGGGTCCAGACGTTCGGCGGCGGCGAGAACTTCGGCTACAAGAACGCCATCGCCAAGTGGAACGCCGAGCACAAGGACATCCAGATCAAGCACGAGAACCTCACCGACCAGTTCGAGCAGCAGTACTGGCCGCAGATGATCCAGTGGCTGACCTCTGGCTCCGGTGCGGGCGATGTGGTCGGCATCGATGAGGGCGGCATGGGCCTGGCCAAGGCGCGCTCCGAGTGGTGGGCCGACCTGAAGGAGTACGGCCTGGAGTCGCGCAAGGCCGACTTCCCCGCGTGGAAGTGGGAGAACGGTGTCGCAGCCGACGGCAAGCTGTTCGGCCTGGGCACCGACATCGGCGGCATGAGCATCTGCTACCGCAAGGACCTGTTCGAGAAGGCCGGCCTGCCGACGAACCGCGACGAGGTCAGCGCCCTGTGGCCGACCTGGGACGAGTTCATGACCGTCGGCAAGAAGTTCCAGGGCAAGGTCAAGGACACCAAGTGGGCTGACGGCACCAACACGCTGTACCAGGTCGTCCTCTACCAGGAGGCGGCCAAGAACGGCAACGTCAGCTACTTCGACACGAGCAACAACCTCATCGTCGACAAGAACCCGGCGGTGAAGACGGCCTTCGACTTCGCCCAGAAGATGACCCAGCAGGGCCTGACCGCCAAGCTGCGCAACTTCACCGACGAGTGGGCGACGGGCACCCAGAAGGGCTCGTTCGCCACGCTCGGCTGCCCGTCCTGGATGCTCGGCGTGGTCAGCGGCAACGCCGGCGACGACGCCAAGGGCCAGTGGGACGTGGCCTCGGTGCCCGGTGGCGGCGGCAACTGGGGCGGCTCCTGGCTGGCCGTGCCGAAGCAGAGCAAGCACCCCAAGGAAGCGGCCATGGTGGCCGACTACCTGACGCAGGCGCAGACGCAGGCGACCGTCTTCACCGACTTCGGCAACATGCCGAGCAACACGAAGGCGCAGCAGGACCCCGCCGTCCAGGGCGCGACGAACAAGTTCTTCAACGACGCCCCCATCGGTGAGATCTTCGCCAAGTCCGCGGCGAGCCTCCAGCCGGTCTTCCTCGGCGTGAAGCACGCCCAGGTCAAGAACGCCATCGAGTCGGTCATCCAGGGCATGGACGACGGCTCCGTCTCTCACGACAAGGCCTGGCAGCAGCTGGTCGACGACGCGGTGAAGGCCGCGGGCTGATCATCCCCGCCCGGCCCGCCAGTCGCGGGCCGGGCATGTTGCCGCCGAAAGGTCTGTTATGAGCCTCGACACCCTTCCGCGGGCGTCACGGAACACCCATCGCCGTGAACGCCCGCCCGGCCGCCGCTGGCGTTCCCGACTGGACGTCAAAGCGATGCCGTACGCCCTGGTGTCTCCCTACTTCATCCTGTTCGCCGCCTTCGGGCTCTTCCCGCTGGCCTTCACGCTCTACTACTCGCTCTACGACTACGACCTGACCGGGACCACGGAGTGGGCCGGGCTGGGCAACTACACCGCGCTCCTGGGTGACGACGACTTCTGGCGCGCCACGGTGAACACGGTGGCCATGTTCCTCATCGCCACCGTCCCCCAGATGTTCCTGGCCCTGTTCCTGGCCAACGCGCTGAACAAGCACATGAAGTTCCGCCTGCCGATCCGGATGAGCGTGCTGCTTCCGCTCGTCACCTCGGTGGTCGCGGTCGCGGTGGTGTTCACGCAGCTGTTCGCCCGCGACTGGGGCCTGGTCAACTACCTCCTCGGCCTGTTCGGCGTCGACAGCACGAACTGGCGGGCCGAGCGCGTCCCGTCGTGGATCGCGATCGCCACCATGGTCGACTGGCGCTGGACCGGCTACAACGCGATCATCTTCCTGGCCGGCATGCAGACGATCCCGCGCGACCTGTACGAGGCTGCCTCGATCGACGGCGCCTCGCGGCGCAGGCAGTTCTGGCAGATCACGCTGCCGATGCTGCGGCCGACCATGATCTTCGTGGTGCTCAACTCCACGATCGGCGGCCTGACGCTGTTCTCGGAGCCGATGACGTTCTACAACGGCAACCCCGACGGCGGCTCCCAGGGCCAGTTCCAGACGGTGGCCATGTTCGTCTACAAGGAGGCCTTCCGGGAGTTCGACTACGGCTACGCCTCCGCGGCCGCCTGGCTGCTGTTCCTGCTGATCCTCGTCGGAGCAGCGATCAACTTCCTGTTCGTGCGCAGGATCGGGGGCACGCGATGACCGTCTGGAAACCGACCGTCCTGACCAGGGTGCTGCTGGGGCTGGCCATCTTCGTCTCGGCGTTCCCGCTGTACTGGATGCTGGTCATCGCCTCGCGGACGAACGCGGACGCGGTGGCCTCGCCGCCGAAGTTCCTGCCCGGCGGGAACCTGGGCGACAACATCGTGCGGGTTCTCACCCATCCGGAGGCGCAGTTCCTGCTGGGCCTGACGAACTCGTTCATCGTGGCGAGCGTCGTCACCGTCTCCGTCATCCTCATCTCGACGCTGGCCGGCTTCGCCTTCGCGAACCTGAACTTCAGGGGCCGCAACGCGCTGCTGCTGCTCGTGCTGCTGACGATGGCGGTGCCGCTGCAGCAGATGGGCGTGGTGCCGCTCTACCGGCTCATGGTGAGCCTGGAGTGGACCAACACCCTCAAGGCGGTCATCCTGCCGTACCTGCTCAACGGGTTCGGCGTGTTCCTCATGACGCAGTACACCCGGCAGTCCGTGCCGATGGAACTGGTCGAGGCCGCCCGGGTGGACGGCGCCGCCACGCTGCGCATCTGGTGGAACGTCGTGCTGCCGGCCGTGCGGCCCGGCATGGCCGTGCTCGGCATCAACACGTTCATGCTCATGTGGAACGACTACATGTGGCCGCTGATCGTGCTCAACCAGGAAAACCCGACCGTTCAGATCGCGATCAACGGGCTCAACGCGAGGTTCTCCACGGAGTACTCGCTGATCTTCGCGGGCACGGCGCTGTCCATCATCCCGCTCGTGCTGGTTTTCGTCCTCTTCGGCCGTCAGATCGTCGGCGGACTCATGGAAGGTGCGGTCAAGGCGTGACGACTCAAGAAGAACAGACGCGTGCCGAGCTGCGCTTCCCCGCGGGTTTCGCGTGGGGGGCCGCGACGTCGGCGTACCAGATCGAGGGTGCCGTCGCCGAGGACGGGCGCGGCGTGTCGATCTGGGACACCTTCACCAAGACGCCGGGCCGGGTGCTCAACGGGCACAACGCGGACGTGGCCATCGACCACTACCACCGCTACCGGGATGACGTCGCCATCATGGCGGACCTGGGCCTGTCGGCCTACCGGTTCTCCGTCTCCTGGCCCCGCATCCAGCCGTCCGGTTCCGGCGCCGTCAACCACAAGGGCCTGGACTTCTACAAGCGGCTCTGCGACGAGCTGCGCCAGCACGCCATCGACCCGTGGCTGACCCTCTACCACTGGGACCTGCCCCAGGAGCTGGAGGACAAGGGCGGCTGGCCCAACCGTGACACGGCCTACCGCTTCGCGGAGTACGCGGCGGCCGTGCACGACGCGCTCAAGGACTACGTCCACACCTTCAGCACGGTCAACGAGCCATGGTGCGCCGCGTTCCTCGGCTACGCCTCGGGCGAGCACGCCCCGGGCAGGCGCGAGCCGGAGAACGCGATCAGGGGCGCGCACCACCTCAACCTGGCTCACGGGCTGGCTGTTCAGGCGATGGACGCGCGCAGGGTCGGCGGCTGCGTGAACCTGTACGCCATCACCCCGGAGACCGACAGCGAGCGCGACCTCGACGCGGCCCGCCGCATCGACGGCCTGCAGAACCGCTTCTTCCTGGACGCCCTGCTGCTGGGCCGCTACCCGGAGGACGTGCTGGCGGACCTGCCGTTCGACAAGGACTTCATCGAGCCCGGCGACATGAAGACCATCAACGCGCCCATCGACGTGCTGCTCGTCAACTACTACAGCCGCTTCACGGTCTCGGGAGCACCGGGAGGCGCGCAGTCGGCGGCGGCGGCCCCCACGGACTCGGGTTCCCCGTGGGTCGGCAGCGAGCACGTGTCGTTCGTCAACGGCGGCCGGCCGGTCACCGCGATGGGCTGGGAGATCGACGAGGGCGGCCTGGTGGAGATCCTCACCAGGGTGGCGCGGGACTACCCGCCGATCCCGATGGTCGTCTCGGAGAACGGCGCGGCCTTCGAGGACGTGCTGGACGACGGCCGCATCCACGACCGGGAGCGGCTGGCGTACGTGGAGGCCCACCTGGGCGCCTGCAAGCAGGCCATCGACGCGGGCGTGCCCCTGGAGGGGTATTTCGCCTGGTCGCTGATGGACAACTTCGAGTGGGCGTGGGGCTACGGCAAGCGGTTCGGCCTGGTCCGGGTGGACTTCGAGACGCAGGAACGGCTGGTCAAGGACAGCGCGCTCTGGTACGCGGAGATCATCCGGCAGAATAGGCGCCATGAACCGACCGACTCTTGAGGCAGTCGCGGCTCGGGCCGGGGTAGGCCGGGGCACGGTGTCTAGAGTCATCAATGGCTCGCCGAACGTCAGCGCGAAGGCCCGCGAGGCCGTCGAGCTGGCCATCCGCGAGCTGGGCTACGTGCCCAACCGTGCGGCGCGGGCACTGGTCACGCGCCGCACGGACACGGTGGCCCTGGTGGTGTCCGAGTCCCAGTTCCGGGTCTTCGACGAGCCGTACTTCGCGGGCACGATCCGCGGCATCGGCTCGGCGCTGGCCGAGACCGGGTTGCAGCTCATCCTGGCGATGGCGCGCACCCCGGAGGAGCACGCGCGGCTCGAGCACTACCTGACGGGCCAGCACGTCGACGGCGTGCTGCTGCTGTCGCTGCACGGCGCCGACCCGCTGCCGGGCAGGCTGGAGGCGATGGGCGTGCCGACCGTGCTGGGCGGCCGCCCCGTCGGCCTCGACCCCTACAGCTACGTGGACATGGACAACAGGGCGGGCGCCCGGCAGGCGGTCAAGCACCTGCTGGGCCTCGGCCGCAGGGCGATCGCCACGATCGCCGGGTCCCAGGACATGGGGGTGGGCGTCGACCGTCTTTCGGGCTACCGCGACGCGCTGCTGCCGTCGGGCCTGCCGGAGCTGGTCGCCTACGGCGACTTCTCCGAGCACAGCGGCGCGACGGCGATGCAGGAGCTGCTGCGCACGCACCCCGACCTCGACGCCGTGTTCGCCGCCTCCGACCCGATGGCCCTGGGCGCGATGCGCGTGCTCAAGGCCGAGGGCCGGTCCGTCCCCCGCGACGTGGCGGTGATCGGGTTCGACGACTCCAAGGCGGCGCTGCACGCCGATCCGCCGCTGACCACCGTGCACCAGCCGACCGAGGCCATGGGCCGGCAGATGGCACAGTTGCTGGTGGCCAGGATCAACGGCGAGGAGCTGCGCCAGCCTGTCGTGATCCTCGACACGCATCTGGTGCGCAGGGAATCCGCCTGAGAGGGGTGACGTGGACAGCAGGACGAAGCGCCGGTTATCCGACGCTGAGCTCGGCGCGCTGGTGCGCCGCGCGGTGGGCGCGGACGTCACGGCCGCGACCGAGCTGACCGACGGCTACGCCAACGCCGTCTGGCGGCTGAAGCTGGACGACGGGCGCGAGGCGGTGCTCAAGCTGTCTCCCCCGCCCGAGCTGGAGCAGCTCAGCTACGAGCGCAACCTGCTGCGCATGGAGGCCGCCGCGATCGGCCTGGCCGGCGCGGCGGGCGTGCCCGTGGCGGGGCTGCTGCGGGCGGGCTACGACGACCCGGTGCTCGGCGGCGACTACCTGCTGCTGGCCGCGCTCGACGGCGTGTCGTGGAACGACGTCAAGCCCGACAACCATGCGGAGCTGCGCAGGGAGCTGGGCGGGCATCTGGCCAGGTTCAACGCGGTGACGGGCGAGGTATTCGGCTACCCGCACGCCGGGATCACGGGTGCCACGTGGCGCGAGGCGTTCCTGGCCATGACGGCGGCGCTGCTCGGCGACACCGAGCGGTACCCGACGCCGCTGCCGCTGCCCGCCGGGGAGGTCATGGCGGTGTTCGAGGCCGCGGCGCCGGCGCTGGACGAGGTGACCACGCCGCGGCTGGTGCACTTCGACGTGTGGGCGGGCAACGTCTTCCTCGACCTGAGCGGGACACCCAGGATCCAGGCGATCATCGACCACGAGCGGGCCTTCTGGGGCGACCCGCTGGCCGAGTTCGTCACGCCGACGATCTTCGGTGAGCTGGCGGAGGACGACCCGCTGCTGGCGGGCTACCGCGAGGTGACCCCGCTGGAGCTGACCCCGGCGGCGCACACCAGGCTCGACCTCTACCGCGCCTACCTGTACCTGATCCTGCTGATCGAGAACGGACCCCGGCAGTACCCGGCGGACGAGTACGCCAGGGTCCGCGATCTCGCGACGGCCTCACTGAGCGGCGTGCTGGACCGCCTCGCACGCGCGTCCTGACGGTGTCAGCGGCCGGTGTGCTGGACCGCCTCGTACGCGCGGTCTGACGGCCGTCCGCCGGTCAGGCCGCCGCACCGGCTGCCGCCCTTGACCGTGTTCGGCACGCCGAGGTCGGCGGGCGTGTTCCCGGGGCAGGCGAGCGCGCCCCTGATCGTGCTGCCCGACAGGATCGGCGCCGTGTTGCCGCTGAGCAGCGCGGCGCCGCGCAGGTCGGCGCCCACGATCGTGGCGTTGGCCGCGCCGCTGACGGCGAGCGCGCCGTCCACGCGGGCGCCGAGGAGGTGCACCTCGGCGGCCCTGGCGGCGCTGAGCGCGCCGGTGATCCGGCCGCCCGTGACGACCAGCGACGCGCCGGGCCTGACCGTGACGGCCCCCGTGACCTGGGCACCGTCGAGGCAGGTGACGCCGCCGGTTACGGTGAGCGGGCCGCGGTGGGCGCCCGTGACGGTCCTGGTGCAGGCGGGTGGCGGGGCGATGGTGGTGACGGTGAAGCTCTTCGCCCTGCCGTAGTTGCCCGCGGCGTCGATCGAGCGGTACTCGACGACGTGCCTGCCGCGCGGCAGCTTGCCGTACACGAGGGAGTCGATCACCGTGCCCTGCTCGGAGAACGTCCAGGGCAGCTCCGACGAGGTGGGCCAGCCGAAGTAGTTGAACCAGCCGTCGCCGTCCACCCGCGACTCCGAGACCACGTAGCCGTCGCGGTCGTCGGTGCCGGTGAGCCGCATGGTGAAGGGGCCGTTGTAGACGTAGGTGTCGCCGGACCGGGCCAGCGGCCGCGACAGCTCGTACGCCGTGCGCGGCCCGGTGGCGTCGATCGTCCAGGTGAGGGTCCTGCCGCCGAGGGTCGCGGTGAGCGTGCCCGGCTTCGCGTCCAGCTTCCCCAGGTCCAGGTCGGTCCCCTGGTAGGTGCGGCCGTTCAGGGTCCAGGTGACCTCGGGGACGGCGGCCGCGGGGTGGGTGGTCTCGACGTACACGACGTCCTCGCGGCCGAGCGGCCGGTCGGTGGGGGTGGAGGAGACGAACGCGGGCTCCAGGCCGTCCGGCGAGGTGGTGATCGCCGTGTCCACGGTCCAGGTGCGGGTCCTGGTCATGGCGGTCCTGATGGCCGGGTCCCGGACGAACTCGGTCGGGTCCGAGACGGTCGCGGTGACGGTGTGCGTGCCCGGGGCGAGGCCGAGGGTGCGCAGGTCGAGGGAGTCGCGGTCGCCGGGCAGGTCCTTGCCGTCCACGGCCCAGGTGGTCACCAGGGAGTGGCTGACGGGGCGCATCGGCTCGACCCAGAGCACGCGGTCGGCGCCGACCGGCGCGCCGGCGGGCGTGGCGTCCTGGATGAGCATGGTCTTGGCGGTGATGCGCTGCGTCATGACCTCGCGGCTGACCTGGTCGAAGTAGTAGCCGAGGGTCTTCATCATGGAGTGGGCGCTGGGCCGCCACACGCCGGCCGTGTAGTACAGGCCGCCCTCGTAGCGGCCGATCGGTCCGCCGGACTCGCTGGGCTCGCCCAGCCAGCGCCACCACTTCCTGCGCTGGTCGAGCATCTCCTGCTCGGTCAGCAGCGTGTGGTGGGCGCTGGACGGCTCTGGGCCGGTGTACGCGCCGCCGGGCACGCCACGCTGGTAGTAGTCGTACTCGTCCTGCAGGCCGCCCAGGGAGTGGCCCAGCTCGTGCGGGCTGATCAGGGCGGACATGCTGTTGCTGCCGGAGGCGGTGGCGTACGAGCCGCCGGCGCCGCCGTACGTGCCGCTGTTGCCCAGGGCGAGGATCTGCCGGTTGCCGGAGGTGGTGCCGGTGACCAGGTCGGCGTAGCGGGTGGCGGCGGCGTTGTCCATGGTGATCAGGCGCTGGACGCTGGCGGGGTTGCAGCGGCCCCAGAAGCCCATGCTGAGCGGCGTCGAACGGCGCGGCGCGTCGAGCCCGGGGTCGCAGCTGATGCCCGACTCCCCGGAGACGATGTCGACGCGGTAGACGTTGAGGTAGTTCCGGTAGGACTTGAACGGCTCGATCGACCACATCACGTTCAGGTGCCGGTCGGCGTCGGCACGGAATTTCGCCTGCTCGGCCTCGGTGTAGCCGTCACCGAGGATGATCAGGTTGAATCTCTTGGCCGGGGCGCCCGTCACCTGAACGGGCACGACCGTGGCCGAGCCGGGTTCGGCGGCGGAGGCGGGTGCCGCTGGGGACACGCATAACAGGGCGGCGGCCAGTGTCAGGGCGGCGAAGATACGCATGATCGAAACTATCGGGCCGCCGGGGCCGCTCGTCCATCCCCGTTCGATCACGCCTCGGGCAGCTCGGCCAGCATGATGGGCTGCGTGGTGGGCCGCTCGGAGCCGCCGGCGGGCTCGACCGTGAGCGCGACACGCCCGTCGCGGTCCAGCGGGGTCAGCATCATGAGGTGGCTCACGCCGTCCTGCCGCCGGTCGAGCAGGCCGGCCGGGCGCGGCCCGTCCGGGCCCATGAGCCACAGCTCGTACCCCTTGGTGTCGGGCAGGTCGGCCAGGCCCGACGAGGTGAACACCATGCGGCCCAGGTCGCGCGAGATCACGACGGTGGCGGTGCCGCCGGTGGTGACGGGCCGGCGCATGGTCCTGGCGTCGGGCGCGGCCAGCACCGCGGCCATCTCCTCGTTCCTGGTGCTCAGCTCGCCCAGGTCGCGGCGGGCGTCGAAGGCGACCACGCCGGACACGACGGCCGCCGCGGCGCAGACCGCGGCCAGCACCGCCGCCACCCTGGAACGCCGGCGCCGCATCGGCACCACCTGCCCGCCGCCGGCCGTCTCGGGGATCGCCGTTTCCCTCCGGTAGGGCCGCTCCCTCGGCGGCAACCCGAGCGTGGGAGCGTCGGGGGGCCCTGCAACGGGAGGCACAGCAGCGGGCGGGCGCGCCGGAGGGGGTCTCCAGACGGTCGGGCTGTCGTCGCGCACCTGCCCGCGCGGGTCCGCCAAGCCCCGTGACCGGGAGGCGGCGTCGAGCAGGCGCCGCCGCAGCCCGGCGGGCGGCCGCTCGGCCACCGTCTCCGCCAGCCTCGCGGCCGTCTCCCGCAGGTGCCGCACCTCGTCCGCGCACGTGCCGCACGCATGCAGGTGCTTGTCGAACAGCACCCACTCGGCGTACGGCAGTGCGTGCACGGCGTAGGCGCCAGAGAGGGTGTGGAGGTCGTCCTTCATGTCCACTCCCTGTGTGTGAGAGGCGGCTCACTGCATGTACTTCGGTGGCTCGGGCACGCCGGATGGCCGTGGGCCTTGCTCATTTCGGAAGAGATGACACAATCTCATTAGGTGATGAATTATGGGATGCGTGATAGCGGGCGGCGGGCCCGCCGGAGCGATGCTCGCCCTGCTGCTGGCCAGGTCGGGCGTCGAGGTGACGCTGCTGGAGAAGCACGGTGACTTCCTGCGGGACTTCCGGGGTGACACGATCCACCCCTCGACGCTGCAGGTGCTCGACGAGCTGGGGCTGGCGCGGGAGTTCCTGGAGCTGCCGCACCGCAAGGCGTACGACCTCACCATGGTCACCGACCGGGGCGACGTGCGGATCGCGACCCTGCGCCGGCTGCCCGGCCGCTACCGGTACATCGCGTTCGTGCCGCAGTGGGACTTCCTCGATCTCATCACGTCGGCCGCGGGGCGATACCCCGGGTTCCGGCTGCTGATGAACGCCGAGGCGTACGACCTGATCCGCGAGGGCGGGGCCGTGCGCGGCCTGCGCTACCGGGACGCCTCCGGCGAGCACGAGATCAGGGCCGGCCTGACGGTCGCCGCCGACGGGCGGCACTCGGTGCTGCGCGAGCGGGCCGGCCTCGTGCCGGAGGACGTGGGCGCGCCGATGGACGTGGTGTGGTTCAGGCTCCCCCGCGAGCCGGGCGACCGTGACGACACGTTCCTGCGGATCTCGCCGGGGCACATGATGGTCGCCATCAACCGGGAGACCTACTGGCAGCTCGCCTACCTCATCCTCAAGGGCGGCTACGACGAGATGGCCGGGCAGGGCATCGACGCGCTGCGCCGCCCGGTGGCCCGGCTGCTGCCGTGGCTGGCGGGCCGGCTCGGGCAGCTCGAATCGTACGACGACGTCAGCGTGCTCACGGTCGCGATCGACCGGCTGCGCCGCTGGTACCGGCCCGGCTTCCTGTGCATCGGGGACGCCGCGCACGCCATGTCACCGGTCTTCGGCGTGGGCATCAACCTGGCCGTGCAGGACGCCGTGGCCACCGCGAACCTGCTGGCAGGACCGCTCAGGTCGGGCGCGCCGATCCCCGAGACGGCGCTGCGCCGGCTGCAGCGCAGGCGCATGCCGCCGACCGTGGTCACGCAGGCCGCCCAGCGGCTGGTGCAGAACCGGTTGATCAGCCCAGCGCTGACGCGGCGGCTCGACCCGTCGAGGTTGCCGCGCGACCTGACGAGGATCCCGGTGCTCAACCGGGTGGCGCCGCGTTTCATCGGCCACGGCGTACGCCCCGAGCACGTGACCGTAAAGGAACCTTGACTCCCCCTGGATTCGTCTGCGTATAACCGCATTCTCACAACGTGGACAAGGGGGTCGGTGGTGCCGAGCCAGTGGAATACCCTCGTATCTCGTGAGCAGCAATCTAGTGGATCTCGATTCCTGGCGAGCCCTCCCCGCGGCGCAGCAGCCCGACTGGCCGGACCGCGGCGAGCTCGACAAGGTTGTCGCCGAGCTCGGCGGCCTGCCCCCCCTGGTCTTCGCAGGCGAGTGCGACCAGCTCAAGGAGCAGATGGCCGCGGTCGCCCGCGGCGAGGCGTTCGTCCTGCAGGGCGGTGACTGCGCCGAGACCTTCGCCGGCGCGACGGCCGACAACGTGCGTCAAAAGTTGAAGACGTTGCTCCAGATGGCCATCGTGCTGACGTACGCGGGCCGGGTGCCGGTGGTGAAGATCGGCCGGGTGGCCGGGCAGTTCGCCAAGCCGCGCTCCAAGGGCACCGAGACGCGGGGCGGCGTCGAGCTGCCCGCCTATCGGGGTGACATGGTCAACGGCTTCGACTTCACCGAAGAGGCGCGCACGCCCGACCCGTGGCGGCTGCTCAAGGCGTACCACTCCTCCGCCGTGACGCTCAACCTGGCGCGTGCCTTCACCAAGGGCGGCTACGCCGACCTGCGGCAGGTGCACGCGTGGAACCAGGACTTCGTGGCCGAGTCGCCCGCCGGGCGCCGCTACGAGCAGCTGGCCAGGGAGATCGACCAGGCGTTGGCGTTCATGCGGGCGTGCGGGGCCGACCCCGAGGAGTTCCACACGGTCGAGTTCTACTCCTCGCACGAGGCGCTCATCCTCGACTACGACCGGGCGCTCACGCGCATCGACTCGCGTACGGGGCTGCCGTACGACGTGTCGGCGCACATGGTCTGGATCGGCGAGCGCACCCGCCAGCTCGACGGCGCGCACGTCGACTTCTTCTCGAAGATCCGCAACCCGATCGGCGTCAAGCTCGGCCCGACGACCTCGCCCGACGAGGCGCTGGCGCTGATCGACAAGCTCAACCCGGCCAACGAGGCGGGGCGGCTCACGTTCATCACCCGCATGGGCGCCTCCAAGATCCGCGAGCACCTGCCCGCGCTGGTCAAGGAGGTCACGGCGACCGGGGCCAAGGTGGCCTGGATCTGCGACCCGATGCACGGCAACACGTTCGAGGCGCCGAGCGGGCACAAGACGCGCCGGCTCGACGACGTGCTCGACGAGGTGGCCGGCTTCTTCGAGGTGCACCGGTCGCTGGGCACGCACCCGGGCGGCATCCACATCGAGTTCACCGGCGACGACGTGACGGAGTGCGTGGGCGGCGGGTTCGAGATCGGCGAGACCGACCTGGCCACGCGCTACGAGACGGCCTGCGACCCCCGCCTCAACCGCGGCCAGTCGCTCGACCTGGCCTTCCGGGTGGCGGAGCTCTACCGCGGCTGACCACGCGGGGCCGATGCTGATCGCGTCCGACGCGGGCCGGGGGAACTCCGGCCCGCGTCGGTGTCATTACAGCCCGTTCGAGTGATTTACCTCTCATTTCGCAGGTGAACCGAATTCCCGGTATTCGCGCTAGTTGCACAGCTATGATCACCCCGAAAAGAG
The DNA here is from genome assembly GCF_041950525.1 of Nonomuraea sp. GTA35. Lineage (NCBI taxonomy): Bacteria > Bacillati > Actinomycetota > Actinomycetes > Streptosporangiales > Streptosporangiaceae > Nonomuraea > Nonomuraea sp. GTA35. Next base: position 684,745 of record NZ_JBGNUV010000002.1, read on the forward strand.
CCCATTTTTCGGGAGAAGATGTGGATAGTGCTCCGGAGGGGGTCGACCCCAACGTCCCCAACGTCGCGCGTATGTACGACTACTACCTCGACGGTAAGGACAACTTCGCCGCGGACCGGGCGGCGGCGGAGCAGATCCTCAAGAACTTCCCGGACACCAAGGTAGGCGCCCGCGCCAACCGTGCCTTCCTGCGCCGCGCCGTGGGGTACGTCGTGGACCAGGGCGTGCGCCAGATCGTCGACCTCGGCGCCGGCCTGCCGACCCAGGGCAACACGCACGAGATCGCCCCCGAGGCCCGCGTCGTCTACGTCGACTACGACTCCGTGGTGTGCGTGCACGGCAGGGCACTGCTGGCCAGGAAGGACAACGTCGACTTCCTGCAGGCCGACGTGCGCGAGCCGGACGTGCTGCTCGACAAGCTGAGCGGCCTGGTGGACTTCGAGCAGCCGGTGGCGTTCCTGGCGCTGGCGATCCTGCACTTCATCCCCGACAAGGTCGCCTACGACGTGGTGGCCAAGCTGCGCAAGGCGAGCGCGCCCGGCAGTCACCTGGTGATCAGCCACGCCGTGGACCCCACGCCCGACGTCACCCCGCAGGCCCTGGAGATCTACAAGAAGGCCACGGCCTCGCTGAACCTGCGCACCCGCGAGGAGATCCTGCGCTTCTTCGAGGGGTACGAGCTGGCCGAGCCGGGGCTGACGTTCCCGAACGGCTGGCGTCCCGACGACCCGTCCGCGCCGGGCAACGGCATCAACTTCGGCTACGTCGGCGTCGGCCGCAAGCCCGCCCGCTGAGGGACGCCGGGGAACCGCTGAGGGACGCCGGGGAACCGCTGAGGGACGCCGGGGAACGCCGGAGAAACGCGAAAGCCCCGCCGCGAGGGCGGGGCTTGCTCGCATGACGGTCAGTTCTGCTGGGCCTTCTTCAGCTCCTCGCTGAGCTCGGCCCTGATGGCGTCCATGTCGAGCGCCCGGACCTGACTGATCAGGTCCTCGAGCGCGGGCGCCGGGATGGCGCCGGCCTGGGCGAAGACCACGATGCCGTCGCGGATGGCCATCAACGTGGGGATCGAGGTGATGTCGAACCCCTGCGCCAGCCCCTGCTCGGCATCCGTGTCGATCTTGCCGAAGGTGATGTCGTCGTGCTTGTCCGACGCCTGCTCGAAGATCGGCCCGAACTTCTTGCACGGCGGGCACCACTCGGCCCAGAAGTCGAGCAGCACGATCCCCTTGTCGGCGATGTCGTTGAAGTTCTTCTCGGTTACTTCGATGGTCGCCACAAGTGGCTCCTCGCTCGTGTCAGTAGTAGTGCATCCGTCTCAACCACGTACCCACCACCAGCATTCCATGCTCCGGCGCACGGTGTGGCCAGGTACGGGAGACAAGCGGACGGCCCAATTCAGACCGCATATTTCCGCACAAACGTGGGGAGACAAAAAAATCAGCGAACCTTGACCCCGGCCGCGACGGGTATCACCCATGCATGGACTGGGTCACCTGCGCGTATTCGGCTGCTTGCACCGGAGTCGCTAGCCGGCCGTCCGGCTTGTGCATGGCTCACCTCGATCCCGAACAACTCGGCGCGGCCCTGAGCGCGCTCTCCCCCGGCCGCCTGGTCGATCTGCGGGGCACCACCGTCACCAGCGACCTGCTGTCCAGGGTTCTCGACGCGACCGGCCGCAGGCCCGGCCGCACCCGGCTCGACCGGGCCAGGTTCACCGGCGACGTCAGGCTGTCAGGGGTGACGTTCGCCGGGGACGTCTCGCTCGACGGCGCCCGCTTCGACCGGCTGGCCTCGTTCTTCGGCGCCCGCTTCGAGGGGAACGTGTCGCTGGCGGGCGTGCGGTTCGCCAGGGAGCTGTCCTTCCACGGGGTCACCGCGCGCGGGCACGTCTCGCTCGACCGGGCCGTGATGTCGCGGGACGCGCTGTTCAGCCAGGCCGTGTTCGGCCACGGGCTGTCGTGCGAGCGGGCCAGGTTCGACGGGTACGCCACCTTCGACGGCGCCCGGCTCGGCGACGGGGCCGCGTTCAGGGGGGCGCGCTTCGGCCGTACGCTGTCGTTCCGCAAGGTCAGCGGGCACGCCGGGTTCGAGACGGCGCACTTCGCCGCGGACGCCTACCTGTCGGCCACCGGCCGGCTCTCGGTGGCCAGGGCGCGCGCCGACGGGCTGCTCGACGTGGCGGTCGCGCGGTGCGGCGTGGATCTGCGGCACGTGGAGGTGACGGGCCCCACGACCGTGCGGCTGACGGACTCGCAGGCCGACCTGGAGGGCGCGGTGCTGCGCGGCCCCGCCACCGTCATGGGGCGGGGCATGTCCATGCTGACGTCGCTGCGGCAGGTCGAGGCGACCAGCCTGGAGTTGCTGGGGCTGGACCTGTCGGCGTGCCGGTTCGCGGGGCTGGCCCATCCTTCCGGGGTGCGGGTGAAGGAGTGCACGTTCGCGCTCACGCCCCGCGGGGTGCGGGTGAGCATGCGGTGGCCGATGTTGCGGTGGTTCTCGCGGCGGCGGGCGCTGGCCGACGAGCGCACCGTGCACAGCCGTTCCGGCACCGACGATCCGGGCGATCCGGGCGCCTCGCCCGACCGGCTGGCGGCGCTCTACGCCGGGCTGCGGCCCGCCGACAGCGCCACCTCGGCCGACTTCGCCTTCGCCGCCATGGAGATGCGCCGGCAGGCCGGTCACGGGTGGTGGCTGTCGGTGTCGTGGCTGCTGTGCGGGTACGGGATGCGCATGGGCCGGGCGGCGGTCTGGATCGCGCTGGTGATGGCCCTGATGGCGGCGGCCGTCGCGTGGAGCTCCGCCTCCCACGCCGGCCACCGCCCCGGGCCCGTCGGCCCGGCCCTGCACCCCTGAGCCGGGCCGGCCCCGCACCGCCGGTCTGACCGGCGCTGGGCGCTGATCCGGCGGTCAGAGCTCGGCGGCGATCTTCTCGATGGTGCCGAACATGCGGGGCCAGCCACCGCCCATGATCCGCCGCGAGAGCTGCTGCAGCTCGTCGCCCGGGTCGAAGCCCTCGTGGTCGAGGAAGAGCCGCGTGCCCTTCCCCTCGGGCTCCAGCCGCCAGGTGACCGTCCAGTCGGCCCGCTTGTTGTCGCTCCAGCTGATCTGCAGCAGCTTCTCCGGCTCGATCCGCAGCACCTCGCAGTGGACGACCCCGTCGAAGCCGACCTGCTTCTTGGGCTGGGTGGTGAGCGTGAACCGGTGCCCCACCTCCGGCTTGAAGTCGCCCGGCATGAGCCAGCGGGCGACGAGCTCGGGCTCGGTGAGCGCCCGCCACACCTTCGCGGGCGGATGCGCGATGAACTGGTCGAGCCTGATCGCGCGCAGGTCCTCAGCGGTCTTGTCGTGAGCCATCGTCGTCTTCTTCCATTTCGTCGAGAAGGGTGGTCAGGGCGGTGAGGCGCTCGCGCCAGAACCGCTCGTACGGGGTGAGCCAGTCGCGGATCTCCATGAGCGGCTCCGCCTCCAGCCGGTAGTGGCGCTCCCTGCCCTTGCGGGTCTCGGCCACGAGCCCCGCGTCCCTGAGCACCTTGAGGTGTTCCGAGACGCTGGGCCTGCTCATGTCGAACCGCTCGGCCAGCCGCCCGGCGGGCTGGGCGCCCTCGTCGAGCAGGAGGCGCAGCAGCTCGCGCCGGGCCGGGCTGGCCAGCGCGGTGAAGACGTGATCGGCGGTCATGTCTGGCTGACCACGAATCCGTTGCCGAACGGGTCGTGGAACAGCAGCTGGCGGCCCCACGCCTCCTCGCTCGGGCCCTGGAAGGCGATCCCGTGCTCCTGGAGCCGGGCGGCCAGCGCGTCGAGGTCGGGCGCGCCCACGACGAGGCCGCCGATCGGCGCCATGCCGGGGAACCAGGAGGCCAGCAGCAGCGTGGTCCCGGCGCCCTTGGGCGCGACGGTGAGCCAGCGGCCCATCGGGAACGGGTTGTCGGTGCGCACCTCGAAGCCGAGCACGCGCGTGTAGAAGTCGAGCGCGCGCTCCTGGTCGGCGACAGGCACGGTGACCGTGAGGATGGAGGAGATTGGCATGCCAGCCACTATATGTAGGAATTTTCCTACATGACAACCCGGAGCAATCTCAGGGTGCTCCCCGATGGACCCCCTAGATCGCCCTCCGTAGACTTGAGCCATGCTCATCGACGACTACGTGGCCGAGCTCGACGGCGTCCTGAGCGGCCCGAACGGCCCCAAGCGCGACCTTGTCGTCGAGGCACGCGACAGCCTGGTCGACACCGCCGACGCGCTCGAGGCCGACGGGCTGGCGCGGGCGGAGGCCGAGCGGCAGGCGGTGGCGGAGTTCGGCGAGATCCACGAGGTCGCGCCCGGCTACCAGGCCGAGCTGACCGCTGTCGCGGGACGGCGGCTGGGGGTGCTGCTGTTCATCAGCGTGCCGATCACCGTGGCCATGTGGTCGGCCCTGTGGCGGATCTACCCCGCCGGCGACGACGCCTGGCTCAACCAGCCGTGGTGGTACTCCCCCGCCTCCCGGCTGCTCGACCTCATCCAGCTCGGCACCGGCCTGTACGGCGGGCTCGTGCTGTTCGCGCTGAGCCGGGGAGCGCGCTGGATCCGCCGCCCGCGCCTGGCGACCAGGTCGCTGGGCGTGCTCGTCTTCGCCGCCCTGCCGATCACGGGCGGGCTGGGGATGCTCATGACCTTCGGCATGGAGTCGCCGAACACCCTGCACGGCCTGCCCGCCGTACTGGCCAACCTGGTGACGTGGGCCATGTCGGGCCTCCAGATCTACGGCGCCACGCGTTGCGTGCGCATGACGCGGACCTCCGTCTCCGGCACCACCCGCTGAGCCCCCTCCCGGGGCCGGTGCGGCTCACCGCACGGCGCTCGCCTCCGACCGCAGGACGCTGCCGATCACGCTGGTGAACTCCTGCCAGGCCGACCGCTCCCCCTGGAGCTGCTTCCTGCCCGACTCGGTCAGCCGGTACGTGCGCCGCTTGCGCCCGCCCACCGTCGCCCACTCGCTCGACAGGTAGCCGATGCGCTCCAGCCTGCGCAGCGCCGGGTAGACGGTGCCCGTGGGCACGTTGAGCGCGCCACCGCTGCGCTCCTGCAGCGCCTCGATGATGGCGTAGCCGTGCAGCGGCTCGCGCTCCAGCACTGAGAGCAACAGCGCGTCCATGTGACCGCGCAGCGCATCCGGGTTCATGTCTCTGATCCTAAACATCGTTCCGCTAAGTAGCCAGTCTACATGTAGGCTGTCTATATGTAGGTAGGCACAACAACGGAGCGGTCATGGACGTACTGGATCTGGCGCGAACACAGTTCGCGGTGACGGGGAGCCTGCACTTCCTGTTCGTGGTGCTCACGCTGGGACTGGCACCACTGGTGGCGATCATGCACACCCGATGGGCGTTGTCGGGCAAGCCGCTGCACGAGGGCATGACGCGGTTCTGGGGGCAGATCTACGTCATCAACTACGCGCTCGGCATCGTGACCGGGCTGGTGATGGAGTTCCAGTTCGGCCTGGCGTGGAGCGGGCTGTCGCACTACGCGGGCGACGTGTTCGGCGCGCCGCTGGCCATGGAGACGCTGGTGGCCTTCTTCCTGGAGTCCACGTTCCTCGGCCTGTGGATCTTCGGCTGGCACCGGCTGCCCAGGTGGGCGCACCTGGCGTGCATCTGGCTCGTGACGCTGACGGCGTACGCGAGCGCGTTCTTCATCATGGTGGCCAACTCCTTCCTGCAGAACCCGGCCGGCGCCGTCGTCAGCGGCGACCGGATGGAGCTGACCGACTTCGGCGCGCTGCTCACCAACCAGTCCCTCGTCTTCTCCTTCCCGCACGTGATCGGGGCCGGGCTGTTCACCGGGGGCATGGTGCTGGTGGGCGCGAGCGCGTACCGGCTGCGGCGCAGGGCCCAGGAGGTCGAGTTCTTCAGCCGGTCGCTGCGGATGGGCGTGGTCACGGCGGTCATCGGGATCCTGCTGACCCTGGGCTTCGGATACGCCCAGTTCGCCGGCGTCCCCGACGGCAAGTTCGGCGACCACAACACCGCAGCGGCCGTCCCGCTCGGACTCATGATCGAGTTCGGGCAGCTCCTGGGGCTCTTCGTGCTGTTCGTGATGCTGCCGATGATCGGGATCCTGCCGCGGGCGCGGTGGACGCATCCGATCCTGATCGCGATGACGCCGCTGCCGTTCGTCCTGTCCATCCTCGGCTGGATGGCCAGGGAGATCGGCCGCCAGCCCTGGATGATCTGGGAGCGGCTCACCGTGGCCGACGCCATGTCGCCCGGCCTGACCTCGGGGATGGTGACGACCTCGCTCATCGGGTTCACCGCCGTGCTCGGGCTGCTGGCGGTCGTCGACTACGTCCTCATCGCCCGGGTGATCAGGCGCGGCCCGCACGCCCTCGACCTCGGCGCCACCACCCGCGAAGAGCCGCGCACCCCCGCGCTGAGCCACTGAGGAGCGTCTGGACATGGAAGTGATCTGGTTCGCCGTCTTCACGGTGCTGCTGGCCGGATATTTCGCGCTCGAAGGCTTCGACCTGGGGGTCGGCCTGCTGCTGCCGGTGCTCGGCAGGACGCGCGACAACCGGGACCGGATGGTGGCCGCCATGGCCCCGTACGTGCTGGCCAACGAGGTGTGGCTGGTGGCCGTCGCCGGGACCATGTTCGGCGTCTACCCGATGCTCGAAGGCGAGGTGCTGTTCGGGCTCTACCCGCTGGTCGTGGCCATGCTGCTGTGCTGGGTGCTGCGCGACGCCGGGCTGTGGTTCCGCCGCAGGCTGGACGGCTCCGCGTGGCGGGGGTTCTGGGACGCGGCGATCGCGTTCGGCTCCCTGGGGCTGTCGGTCGGCTGGGGCATGGCCCTGTACGCCGCCGCCACCGGCTTCGAGGCCTCGCCCGTGCACCCGCTCGGGCTCATGCTGGGCGTGGTGGTGACGCTGCTGTTCGCCTTCCACGGGTGGACGTTCCTCGGCTGGCGGACGCCGGGCGTGTTCGGGGCCACCAGGTCGGGGCGGGTGCTGCTGGTGTCGGGGCTCGTCGCCGCGCTGCCCGCGCTGGGGGTGCTGGGGGGCGCGATGCCGTACCTGCTGGACCACAGCGCGCCCGCGGCCACGCTGAATGTGCTCAGTGTCATGGTCCTGCCCGTCGCACCCATCATGCTCGGGGCGCAAGTATGGGTGTGGCGCACCTTCCGGCCAGGCAAGGACGCCTTCCGGCTCCCGTCGTTCTTCTGAGGGAACGTGCACAAGGATCTTCTCGCTCTCATGCGGGCCGAGCGCTCGGTCCGCCGCCACCTGGGCGTCACCATGGCCGCCGCCGTGCTGGCGGGGCTGCTCGTGCTGGTGCAGGCCGAGCTGCTGGCCGGGGTGCTGTCAGGGCGGTTCGCCCCCTCGGTCACCGTGGGTGTGCTGGCGGCGCTGGCGGCGGTGGTGGGCGTGCGGGCGCTGCTGGCCTGGACGCAGGGCGTCTTCGCCGGGCGCACCGCCACCGGCGTGAAGTCCGCGCTGCGGCACCGGCTCCTGGAGCGGCTGCGCGAGCTCGGCCCCGCCCGGCTCGCCGCGCACCGCTCCGGCGAGCTCGTCACGCTGGCGGGGCGCGGCCTCGACGGGCTCGACAACTACCTGACCGGCTACCTGCCCGCGATCGCGGTGGCCGCCGTGGTGCCCGTGGCCGTCCTCGTCCGGCTGTTCGCCGCCGACCTGGCCAGCGCGGTGATCGTCCTGGTCACGCTGCCGCTCATCCCCGTCTTCGGGGCGCTGGTCGGGATGACCACGAAGGCGGTCACCGAGCGGCAGTTCGTGGCGCTGTCGCGGCTCGGCGGGCACTTCCTCGACGTGGTGCGCGGCCTGCCCACCCTGCGTGCCTTCGGCCGGGCCCGCTACCAGGCCACCGTCATCCAGCAGATCGCCGACGCGCACCGCAGCGCCACCATGCGGACGTTGCGGGTGGCGTTCCTGTCGTCGCTGGTGCTGGAGCTGTGCGCGTCGCTGTCGCTGGCGCTGGTCGCGGTGCCGGTCGGGCTGCGGCTGCTCGGGGGGTCGCTGGATCTGACGACGGCGCTGCTGGTGCTGCTGCTGGCCCCGGAGGCGTACCTGCCGCTGCGGGCCATGGGGACGCGCTTCCACGCCTCCATGGAGGGGGTGGCCGCCGCCGACGCGGCCTTCGCCGTACTGGATCGGTCGGGGGACGACGCCAGGCCGGAGACGTCCGGCGAGCGCCGGGAGACCGGGCGCGGTGAGCGTCACGAGGCGCCTGGGGAGGCCGGTCCGCGACGGGAGGCGCCGGAGGCGGCCGGCGAGCGGCGCGGGGCGGGGCACGGGGCGCCGGAGATCCGGCTGGAGAACGTCACCGTGCGCTATCCCGGCCGTGACGGCGCCGCGCTGGAGAACGTCTCGCTCACCATCGGCCCGCGCGAACGGGTCGCCCTGGTCGGCGAGAGCGGCGGCGGCAAGAGCACGCTGCTCCACCTCATCCTCGGCTTCGTCCAGCCGTCCGAGGGCCGGGTCCTCGTGGACGGCACGGACCTGCGCGACCTCGACCTGGCGGGCTGGCGGGCGCGGCTGGCGTACGTGGCGCAGCGGCCGCACCTGTTCGCCACGTCGGTGGCCGGCAACATCCGCCTCGGAGCGCCCTCCGCCTCGCCGGACGACGTGCGCAGGGCCGCGGCGGCGGCGCACGCGGACTTCGTGGCGTCCCTGCCGCAGGGGTTCGACACGGTGGTGGGCGAGCGCGGCGCCAACCTCTCGGCGGGGCAGCGCCAGCGGATCGCCCTGGCCCGGGCCTTCTGCCGCCCGGACGCGTCGGTGCTGCTCCTGGACGAGCCCACGGCCCGCCTGGACGGGCGCAGCGAGGCGGCGGTGGTCTCGGCCACCGCGGACCTGTCACGCGACCGCACGGCCGTCATCGTCGCCCACCGCCCGGCCATGATCGAACTCGCCGACCGCGTCATCCGCGTCCACGACGGCCGCATCATCTCCGACACCACGCGCCGCCCCTCCCCCACGGCGCCTTCCGACCCCACGCTGCCGCCCTCCGCCGACGCGACGGACGCGGGCACGCCCGGCCCGGCCGCAGCCCTCAACGGGAGCGACCACACCGGCACCAGCGCGCCACCTGACGAGAGCGGCCACACCGGCCTCGACAGCACCGCACCCGGTGGAAACGACCACACCGGACGCGACAGCACCACACCCCGCCGAAACGACCACACCGGACGTCACAGCACCACACCCGGAGAGAACGACCACACCGGCGGCGACAGCACTGAACTCGATCAGAGCCGCCACGCCGACGACGACGGCGGTGCGGCGCGCGGCCGGGTGGACGCTGCCGCGGTGGTGCGGCGTGAGGGGAGTGCGCGATGAACCGGCGGATGGGGACGCGGCTGGTGTGGGCCGTGCTGGCGGGGTCGGCGGCCGACCTGGCCGGGCTGGGGCTCATCGCCGCCGCCGCGTGGCTCATCACCAGGGCCGCCGAGCAGCCGCCCCTGGCCGCGCTGAGCGTGGCGATCGTGGCCACCAGGGCGTTCGCCACCGGTAAGGGCGTCTTCCGCTACGCCGAGCGCCTCACCGGCCACGACGTGGCCCTGCGCGCCCAGGCCGGCACCCGGGAGCGGCTCTACGAGGCGCTCATCCCGCCCCAGCGCCCCCGCCACGGCGGCGCCGACCTGCTGAGCCGGATGGTGGACGACACCGAGGCCGTGCAGGACCTGCTCGTCCGCTGCCTCCTGCCCGCCGCCGCGGCGGCGATGGCGGGGCTGGCGACGGTCGTCGTCGGGCTGACGATCCTGCCGGTGGCGGCGCTGGTGCTGGTGGCCGGGCTGGTGGTGGCCGGGGTGGCGCTGCCCGCGGGCACCGCCGCGGCGGCGCGCCGCTGGTCGGCCAGGATCGCCCCCGCGCGGGCGGCGCTGGCGAGCCGGGTGGCCGATCTGGTGCACGGCTCCGCGGACCTGGCCGCGTACGGCGCCGATGACGAGGCGCTGGCCAAGGCGCTGGCGGCCGACGAGTCACTGGCCGCGCTGGAGCGCCGCCAGGCCCGCGTGCACGCCGCCGCCCTGGCAGGGGGCACGCTGGTGCAGGGGCTGACGGTTGCGGGCGTCGTCCTGCTCGCTCAGGGCGCCGGAGCGGGCTCGGTGGGCACGGCGGTGCTGGCGCTGACGTCCCTGGTCGCCTTCGAGCCGGTGCTGCCGCTGGCCGCGGCGGGTGAGCGGATGGCGGGCATCACCGCCGCCCTGCGGCGGCTGCGTGAGGTACGCTCGGCGGCCCCGGCGACCACGGAGCCCGCCGCGCCCGCGCCCCGGCCCGAGGCGCCGCTGACCATCGAGATCGACGACCTCGTGGTCCGCCACGCGGCGCCGGACCTGACCGAGGTCCCGCCGCACCCGGAGCCCAGCGGCCGACCGGCCCTGGCCCGGCCCGAGTTGCCCACGCCGGACGGGGCCGGGCGACCCGCGCTGGACGGGGTGTCGTTGCGGCTGACGCCCGGCAAGCGGGTCGCGATCGTCGGCCCCAGCGGGGCGGGCAAGAGCACGTTGCTGGCCGCGCTGATGCGCCTGGTCGAGCCCGAGTCCGGCAGCATCACCGTCAACGGCGTCGGCCTCGGTGACCTGGCGGGCGACGACGTGCGGGCCCTGATGACGGGCCTGACCCAGGACCCGTACATCTTCCGCGCCACCCTCCGCGACAACCTGCGCCTGGCAGGCCCCGAGGCGGACGACGAGGCGCTGCGGCGCGCCGTGCGGGACGCCCGGCTCGACGGGTGGGTGGAGCGCACCGGCTGGGACGCCGAGCTGGGCGAGGACGGCAGGACCGTGTCCGGCGGCCAGTTGCAGCGGCTGGCCCTGGCCAGGGCGCTGCTGTACGACCCGCCGGTGCTGCTGCTGGACGAACCGGCCGAGGCGCTGGACGAGGAGACGGCCGACCGGCTGATGGCCGACCTGCTGGACGTGACCCGCGACCGCACGACACTGCTGGTGACCCACCGGCTCAAAGGGCTGGAGTCGGTCGACGAGATCGTCGTGCTGGAGGAGGGCCGGGTCGTGCAGCGGGGGCGTCACGACGAGCTGGTCTCCGTGCCCGGCTACTACCGCGACCTGTGGGAGTCCGAGGTCCTGACGAGGCGATGACCGGCCGGCGCCCGGCTGCGGGCCGGTCGTCACCTCGCGCCGGCCGGTAAGCCTCCGCATACCTTCCGACGGCTTGAGTTGGCGACGCAATCAGGTTTACGATTCAAACCACTTTGAAGGATCGAGGAGTTTGCATGACGGAAGACGAGCGCTCGCCGAGTCCCGAGGAGATGCTGCGCGTCATCGAGGAGCAGCGCGCGGCCACCACCAAGTGGCTCTCCGGCGATCCGCTGCTGATCTACATCCCCTGGGGCGTGGCCTGGCTGCTCGGCTTCACGGCGCTGTTCCTGCACTACGGCCTCGACGGCCGCCCGTACGCGCCGATCACCCAGATGCAGGCCGTGGGAGTGCTGCTGGCGGGCCTGATCGTGGCGGGGGCCGTCGCCGCGCGCGGCTTCGTGTGGATGAACAGACGGGTCCGCGGCGACACGAACGCCAGAGGGGCGATGTTCGGCTACGCCTGGTTCGCCGGGTTCGCGCTCATGAACGTCATCTGCGCGAGGATGAGCCCTCAGCTTCCGCCGGAGGAGAGCGGCCTGCTGTGGGGCGGCTGCTCGCTGATGCTGGTGGCGGTGCTGTACATGGCCGGCGGCGCGATCTTCCTGGCCTGGCCGATGTTCTTCCTCGGCGTCTGGATCGCCGCCGTCAACGGGCTGGGCGTGCTGCTCGGCGCCGGCTGGCACGCGCTGCTGTCGGCCGTGCTGCTGGGTGGCGGGTTCATCGCCCTGGGGGTGCTGGCGAGGCGCCGCTCGTGACCGCGGACAAGGCGCTGCCCGAGCTCGACCCCGTCATCCACGCCCAGGCCAGGCTGCGGGTGGTCGCCGCGCTCAACGTCCTCGCGGAGGGGGACGAGATGGCCTTCAACTCGCTGAAGGACCTGCTCGGCATGACCGCCGGGAATCTGTCGGTTCACCTGACCAAGCTGGAAGAGGCCGGATACGTGGCCATCACCAAGACCCATCGGGGCCGCACGCCGGTCACGTTCGTGCGGCTCACCAAGCGCGGGCGACTGGCATTCGAGGACTACACCAAGGCCATCCGTACCCTGCTGGACAACGCTGGAGGCTCGTGATGACGGTTCTGGCCCGGGCGATCGAGGTCTCCCGCCGATACGGCGACGTGCTGGCGCTCGACCGCGTCTCGCTCGACATCAGGGCGGGCGAGCTGGTCGGCCTGCTCGGCCCCAACGGAGCGGGCAAGTCCACCCTGATCAATCTCTTCGTGGGGCTGCGCCGGCCGACGTCGGGCGTGGTCGAGCTGTTCGGCGGCTCGCCGAGGGATCCGGTCACGCGCCGCGGCATCGGCGTGACCCCGCAGGAGACGGGGCTGCCGGAGACGTTACGGGTCGGGGAGATCGTCGACTTCGTGTCGGCGCACTTCCCCGACCGCGAGGACAGAGGCGAGCTGCTGGCCCGATTCGGGCTGGGCGACCTGGTCAGGCGGCAGGTCGGCGGGCTGTCCGGCGGGCAGCGGCGGCGGCTGGCGGTGGCGCTGGCGTTCGCGGGCAGGCCGCGGCTGGTCTTCCTGGACGAGCCGACGACCGGGCTCGACGTGGAGGCGCGGCGCACGCTCTGGGAGGGCATCAGGTCCTTCCACGAGGACGGCGGCACGGTGCTGCTGACCAGCCACTACCTGGAGGAGATCGAGGCGCTGGCCGATCGGGTGGTGGTGGTCGGCTCCGGCAGGGTGCTGGCCGACGACACCGTGCGCGCCGTGCGCGACATCGTGGGCGTGCGGCGCGTCTCGCTCGTCGCGGCGGACCTGCCCGAGCTGCCGGGCGTGCTCGGCGCCGAGCGCGTGGACGGGCGGGTCAACCTGATGACCACGGACCCCGACCGGCTGGTCGTCGAGCTCGTACGCAGCGGCACGCCGTTCTCGGGCCTGGAGATCAGGCCGACCACCCTCGAGGAGGCCTTCCTCACCCTCACCACGAAGGAGTCGGCCCATGCCTGAGCTGGTCGCCGCGCACACGAGACTCTTCCTGCTGGAGCAGCTCAGGGTGCCCGTCGGGCTGCTGGCGAGCTCGCTGTTCCCGGCCATCTCGATGGTGGCGTTCGTGGTGCCGTTCGCGGGCGACGATCCGCAGGCCGCGACCATGGCGACGGGGTCGATGATGTTCTTCGGCGCGATGGCGGGGGCGCTCATCAACCTGAGCATCACCGTGGCCCAGGACCGCGAGCTGCCGTGGAACCCGTACCTGCGCACGCTCCCCGCCGGCCCGCTCCCCCGCTTCACCGGACGGATCCTGGCGACGCTGGCCGGCACGCTGGTCTCGATCGTGCCGGTGCTGCTGGTCGCGGCGTTCCTCACCGAGGCGACCACCACGCCGCTGCGGCTGCTGCTGGGGCTGGGCGCGCTGGTCGTGGGGGTGGTGCCGTTCATGCTGATGGGCCTGTTCATCGGGTCCGTGATGGCGGCCAAGGGGGCGATCGCCGCGTCGCAGGTGCTGTTCTTCCCGATGGCGATCGTGGGCGGGTTGCTGCTGCCGCCGGCGATGCTGCCCGACTTCGTGGAGGTCATCTCCCCGTACGTGCCGACCCGGGGCGTGGCCGAGCTGCTGTGGGCGGTCACGGCGGGCACCACGCCGAACGCGGTGGCGCTGGTCTCGCTGGCCGGGTGGACCGTGGTGACGGCGATCGCGGCGGCCTGGGCCTACCGGCGCGACGAGGGCCGGCGCTTCTCCTGAGAGGACGGGCCCGCTTCCCCGCGGAAGCCGGCGCGGAACGGGGCCCGGAACCGGGGGGGTGTGCCGCCGAGTCCGCAGCGATCTCAACGGCACACCCGTCCATGAGGGGGTCCTTGTTACTTATTCTCCGAGAGTGTGACGTTGACCTCGTGGGTCGTGCCATCCCTCATATATGTGATCTTGACCTCTTGGCCCGGTTTGAAACCTCTGACCTGCCCGACAACCGTATCGCCTCCGTCAACCGCCTTGTCGCCGATCTTCGTGATCAGGTCGCCCTCTTTCAGTCCGGCCTGCTCCGCGGGGCTTCCGGCGGTGATCTGCCTGATCAGGGCGCCGGGCACGTCGCCGGTCGCGTCGGTGACGCTCACGCCGAGGAAGGCGTGGGTGACCTTGCCGGTGCTGATGAGCTGGTCGGCCACCTGCTTGGCGGTGTTGACCGGGATGGCGAAGCCGACGCCGCCGCCGGCGGCCTGGGAGGCGATGGCGGTGTTGATGCCGACGAGCTGACCCGCGGCGTTCACCAGCGCGCCGCCGGAGTTGCCCGGGTTGATCGAGGCGTCGGTCTGGATGGCGCCACCGATCGTGGTGGGCGCGCTCTGCTGCTGCTCGCCCCAGCCCGGCGGGACCTGCGGCTGGTCGTCGCCGAGGTTGAGGGTGCGGTCCAGGGCGCTGATGATGCCGGCGGTGACGGACCCGTCGAGGCCGAGCGGGCTGCCGATGGCGAGCACCGGGTCGCCGACCCTGAGCTGGTCGCTGTCGCCGAGTGTGGCCTTGGTCAGCCCCGAGACGCCTTCGGCGCGGATGACGCCGAGGTCGGTGGCGGGGTCGGTGCCGACGACGCTGGCCTTGGCCGTCTTGCCGTCGCTGAACTTGACGGTCATCTGGCCGCCCTGCCCGGCGCCGACGACCACGTGGTTGTTGGTGAGGATGAGCCCGTCCTCCGACAGCACGACGCCGGAGCCCTCACCGGTTCGACCCTGGATCATCACGACGGAGGGCTGCACCTTGGCGGCGACGTCGGCCACGGTGAGCTGGTCGGAGGCGGATTTGAAGACGGGGCTGGGCGAGCTGGGGCTGCTGCCGGCGATCGGTTCAGGCTGGAACGAGGTGGCGGCGACGGCTCCCACGACACCGCCGCCGACCGCCATGGCGGCCAGGGCGAGGCCCGCGATGGCCTTCTGCGCGGCGGTGAGACGGTGCTTGCCCGACGGCGGAGGGGGCGGCGGGGGCGCGGGGGCGGGCACCTCCATGGCGATCGTGTCCCGCCGGGGAAAGCCCCCGGCGGCCGGCGGGGTGGCGCCGAACTGGCTCCACCCGCCGGCGCCCTGCTCGCGAGGCTCGTTCGCGTTCATCTTCCATCTCCCTCGGATCCCGATGATTCAAGGGTGTCAAGAAGCGCGTAAGCCCTGGTTAAGCCGAAAATCCAGCAGGGCGCTCCAGCCTGACGGAGCCCTTATCGATCGAGGTCGGGCCGGGGGATGCGGGGCCGGAAAGATGTCCGGGATTTTTACCTGCTCGCGCGCCAGTACTCCTCGCGCAGCAGCCGCTTGTAGAGCTTGCCTGTCGGATGTCTCGGGAGCTCCTCGCGGAAGTCCACCGACTTCGGGCACTTGTAGTGTGCCAGATGTTCCCGGCAGTACGCGATCAGCTCCGCCTCCAGCGCCGGCCCCGCCTCGGCCATGGACACCGGCTCGACCACGGCCTTGACCTGCTCGCCCATCTCCTCGTCCGGCACCCCGAACACCGCCACGTCGGCCACCTTCGGATGCACCGAGAGCACGTTCTCGGCCTCCTGCGGGTAGATGTTCACGCCGCCGGAGATGATCATGTACGAGCGGCGGTCGGTGAGGTACAGGAAGCCGTCCTCGTCCAGGTAGCCGATGTCCCCCAGCGTGGTCCAGCCGCGCCCGAGCGGGTCCTGGGACGAGCGGGTCTTGCCGGGGTCGCCGTGGTACTCGAAGCGGCCGCCGTTCTCGAAGTAGATCGTGCCGTGCTCGCCGGGCGGCAGGTCGTTGCCGTCCTCGTCGCAGATGTGCACGACGCCGAGCAGGGAGCGGCCGACCGTGCCCTTGTGCCGGAGCCAGTCCTCGGGGCCGACATAGAGGAAGCCGTTGCCCTCGGTGCCCGCGTAGTACTCGTGGATGATCGGGCCCCACCAGTCGATCATCTGTTCCTTGACGGGGACGGGGCAGGGGGCGGCGGCGTGGATGGCGTACCGAAGTGAGGAAATATCGTATTTTGCCCGGGTCGCTTCCGGCAGCTTGAGCATCTTGATGAACATCGTCGGCACGAGCTGCGAGTGCGTCACCCCGTACCGCTCCACCAGCGCCAGGTACTGCTCGGGGTCGAAGCGCTCCATCACCACCACCGTGGCCCCGAGCCGCTGGAACGTCAGGCTGTAGCGCAGCGGCGCGGCGTGGTACAGCGGGGCGGGCGAGAGGTAGACGCTGTCGGGCGTGGGCGCGAACAGGCCCTGGATCAGCCTGAACAGCATGCCGGGCTCGTCGAGCGGCCCGTGCGTGGCGGCCAGCTTGACACCCTTGGGGCGGCCGGTGGTGCCCGAGGAGTAGAGCATGTCCGCGCCCGTGCACTCGTCCTCGACCGGGGTGGCCGGCTGCTTGGCCACCGCCTCCTCGTACGGCTCGAAGCCCTCGGCCACGCCGTCCAGCATGAGGCGCAGCTCGACGCCGGGGGTGGCGCCGGTGATCGAGGTGGCGACGGCGGCCAGGTCCGCGCTGGAGATGAAGACCCGCGCCCCGCAGTTGCCGACGATGTAGGCGAGCTCGTCGGTCTGCAGCCGCGAGCTGACGGGGGTGTAGTACAGGCCCGAGCGGTGCGCGGCCCAGGCGATGGCCAGGAAGCGGGGGTGGTTGGCGAGCATGAACGCGATGTGGTCACCCGGCCGCAGCCCCGCCGCGCGGAACAGGTGGGCCAGGCGGTTCGACTCTTCGTCCAGTTCGCGGAAGGTGATGATCTGCCCGGAGCCCGCCATGATCACAGCGGGCTTGTCGGGGGTGACTGCTGCGATGGCTCCCGGATGCATGACCAGAACAGTATTCGGTTGATCGCCCGCCGCGCCAGGACCCGGGCGGCGGAGCCGCGGCCTCGCGCCGAGGCCGCGGCCCTGGCGTCACCCGGCGGCGATGACCGAGCCCTCGTACTTCTGCTTGATGAAGTCCTTGACCTTCTGGTCCTGCAGGAGCTTGCCGAGAGTGACGATGTTCGCGTCCTTCTCGTGGCCGGCCTGCACGACCAGGCCGTTCACGTACGGGTTGCCCTCGGTCTTCTCCAGCACCAGCGCCTGCGTGGCGGGCTTGAGACCGGCCTCGATGGCGTAGTTGCCGTTGATCACCGCGGCGTCCACGTCCTCCAGCGAGCGCGGGAGCTGCGCGGCTTCGAGCGGCTTGAACTGCAGGTTCTTCGGGTTGCCCGTCACGTCGCGCTCGGTGGCGGCGGTGCCGACGCCGTCCTTGAGCGTGACGAGGCCGTTGTCGGCGAGCAGCTTGAGCGCGCGGCCGAGGTTGGTGGCGTCGTTCGGCAGGGCCACGGTGGCGCCACTGGCCAGGGCGGACACGTCGGTGATCTTCTTGGAGTAGAGGCCGAGCGGCTCCAGGTGCACCGGCGTGGCGAAGCTCAGCTTGGTGCCCTTGGTGGCGTTGAAGTCGTCGAGGTACGGCTTGTGCTGGAAGAAGTTGGCCGTGAGCTGGCCCTCGTCGAGCTGCACGTTCGGCTGCACGTAGTCGGTGAACTCCACGACCTCCAGCTTGATGCCGGCGGCCGGGGCCAGGTTGTCCTTGACGAAGTTCAGGATCTCGGCGTGCGGCACGGGGCTGGCGCCGACCTTCAGCACGGCGTCGGCACCCTGGGCCGCCGCGGTGTCGGTCCCGGTCGCGGACTGCGACGTGCCGCATGCGGCGAGCGACAGGGCCAGCGCGACGGCGCCCACAAGGCGGTGAATTTTCATGATTTTTCCTTACTTATGCGATAGGCGCCGAGCGACCCAGTCGCCCAGGCTCTGCAGGAGTTGCACGATCACGAGCAGCAGCACGACCGTCACGATCATGAGGAGCGTCTCGAACCGCTGGTAGCCGTAGCGGACCGCCAGGTCGCCCAGCCCGCCGCCACCGAGCGTGCCGGCCATCGCGGAGTAGCCGATCAGCGCGACGACGGTCACGGTGAGGCCCGCCACCAGGCCGGGCAGCGCCTCGGGCAGCAGGACCTTGCGCACGATCGCGGTCCTGCTCGCGCCCATGGCCTGGGCGGCCTGCACGACGTCCGTGCCGACCTCCCGCAGCGCGGTCTCGACCAGCCGGGCGAAGAACGGCACCGCGCCGACGGTCAGCGGCACCACGAACGCGGCGGTCCCGATGGTGGTGCCGACGACGAGCCGGGTGAACGGGATGATCGCGATCATCAGCACGATGAACGGCAGCGACCGCCCGATGTTGACCACGAACCCGAGCCCCGACTTGAACGCGGGCAGCGGCCGCAACCCGTCCCGGTCGAACACCACGAGCGCCACGCCGAGCGGCAGCCCGAGCAGCACGGTGAACAGCGTGGCCCAGCCCACCATCAGCGCGGTCTCCACCGTCGCCGGCCACAGCAGCGGCAGCATCTCTTCCCAGGTCACGGCGCCTCCTCCACGATCAGGCCGGAATCACGCAGGTACGCCAGCGCGGCGGGGGCCTCGGCACCGTCCAGCGCCACCCGCAGGCGGCCGACGGATCCCGCGGCCAGGTCCTCGATGGAGCCGCCCAGGATGCTCAGGTCCACGTCGAACTTGCGCACCACCTCCGACACCACGGGCTGGCGCGGGTCGCCGGTGAACGTCAGCGTCACCGAGCCGGACGGCGCGGGCTCGGGCAGCGGGAAGATCTCCCTGGTCAGGCGCGATCCGGGTGTCCTGATCAGGTCGGCGATGGAGCCGGACTCCTCGATGCGGCCCTGCGCCATGATGGCGACCGAGTCGCAGACGCTCTTGACCACGTTCATCTCGTGGGTGATGAGCAGGATCGTCAGGCCCAGCTCCGCGTTCAGCCGCTTGAGCAGGGCCAGGATCGACTGCGTGGTGGCCGGGTCGAGCGCCGAGGTGGCCTCGTCCGACAGCAGCACCGAGGGGTTGCCCGCCAGCGCCCTGGCGATGCCGACGCGCTGCTTCTGCCCGCCGGAGAGCTGGTGGGGGCGGTGCTTGCCGCGGCCCTCCAGGCCGACCAGCTCCAGCAACTCGCCGACGCGGCGCTCGCGCTCGGCCCTGGGCACGCCCATGACCTCCAGGGGGAAGGCCACGTTCCCGGCGACCGTGCGCGAGGAGAGCAGGGCGAAGTGCTGGTGGATCATGCCGATGCGCTGCCTGGCGCGGTTCAGGTCGCGGTCGCCGAGCGCGGTCAGGTCCTGGCCGGCGACGGTGACGGTGCCCGCGGTGGGGCGCTCCAGCAGGTTGACGCAGCGCAGCAGCGTGCTCTTGCCGGCGCCGCTCTGGCCGAGCACGCCGTGGATCTCGCCTTCGCGCACGTGCAGGTCCACGCCGTCCAACGCGACGGTCGTGCCGTACTGCTTGCGCAGGCCTGAAGCCTGGATCACTGGGAATCCCCATGACTGAGGGCGGCCGGGGCCGCGGGAACGTACATCACCGGTGGAGAAGGGGCTCCGCCCTCAGCGGGTGCCGGGGTGGAAGGGCAGGTGGCTCAGCCTGCGCAGCACGAAACCAGGTGCGATCATGACGGCCTTCGAGGAGAACGGGCGGACGGGTTGCTCTTAACGGGCCGGCATTCGCCCCATACGCATGCGGCGACACGCGGCCCCCGTCGTGGGGATGCCGCGACCGGTCGCGTATGCCTCGTTCACGCCGTTGCTAACGACGAGGCCATATCCCGGTATTCCTGATCTGTTTCGTGATCTGCGTCACTCGCTGTGAGCGGCTCCCCTGGGACATGCGACCGCCCCGCCGCGCCCGGGAAGGTTGGGCGCGGCGGGGCGGTGGTCCTCAGCGGGTCAGGCCGCCACGGAGGAGGCGACCTTCGCCGGGGTGAGCGCGATGTCCAGGACCTCGCGCACGTCGCTGACGGTGTGGATGGTCAGCTCGCCCCTGACCTCCTCGGGCACGTCGTCCAGGTCCGGCTCGTTGCGGGCCGGGATGAGGACGGTCGTGATGCCCGCCCGGTGCGCCGCCAGCAGCTTCTGCTTGACGCCGCCGATCGGCAGCACCCGCCCGGTCAGCGAGATCTCGCCGGTCATGGCCACGTCGCCGCGGACCTGCCGCCCGGACAGGAGCGAGGCCAGCGCCGTCGTCAGCGTCACGCCCGCCGAGGGGCCGTCCTTCGGCACCGCGCCGGCAGGGAAGTGCACGTGCACCGAGCGGTCCTTCAGCGCGGTGACCGGCAGCTCCAGCTCCGCGCCGTGCGAGCGCAGGTAGGACAGCGCGATCCGCGCCGACTCCTTCATCACGTCGCCGAGCTGGCCGGTGAGCGTCAGGCCCGTCTCGCCGGTCTCCGGGTCGGCCAGGGACGCCTCGACGTACAGGACGTCGCCGCCGGCTCCGGTGACCGCCAGGCCGGTGGCCACGCCGGGCACCGAGGTGCGCTGCTTGGCCTCGGGCAGCGACGACTCCGGCACGAACCTCGGCCGCCCGATGTAGTCGACCAGGTCGTCCTCGCCCACGGTGACGGGCAGCTCGTCCTTGGCCGCCACCTTGCGCAGGATCCTGGCGACCGAGCGCTCCAGCGAGCGCACGCCGGCCTCGCGGGTGTACTCGGCGGCCAGCCTGCGCAGCGCCGCGTCCTCGACCGTGACCTCCTCGGGGGTCAGCCCGGCCAGCTCCAGCTGCCGGGGCAGCAGGTGGTCGCGGGCGATCGCGACCTTCTCGTCCTCGGTGTAGCCGTCGAGGGTGACGACCTCCATGCGGTCGAGCAGCGGCCCGGGGATGGCCTCCAGGACGTTGGCCGTGGCCAGGAACAGCACGTCGGACAGGTCGAGCTCGACCTCGAGGTAGTGGTCGCGGAACGTATGGTTCTGCGCCGGGTCGAGCACCTCCAGCAGGGCGGCCGTGGGGTCGCCGCGGTAGTCGGCGCCGACCTTGTCGACCTCGTCGAGCAGGACGACCGGGTTCATGGAGCCGGCCTCGCGGATGGCGCGGACGACGCGGCCGGGCAGCGCGCCGACGTAGGTGCGCCGGTGACCGCGGATCTCGGCCTCGTCGCGGACGCCGCCGAGCGCGACGCGGACGAACTTGCGGCCCATCGCGCGGGCCACGGACTCGCCCAGCGAGGTCTTGCCGACTCCGGGAGGGCCGGCCAGGGCCAGCACGGCGCCGCTGCGGCGGCCGCCCACCACGCCGAGGCCCTTGTCCTGGCGGCGCTTGCGCACGGCCAGGTGCTCGATGATGCGGTCCTTGACGTCGTCGAGGCCCGTGTGGTCGGCGTCGAGCACGGCCCTGGCGCCGATGATGTCGTAGTTGTCCTCGGTGCGCTCGTTCCACGGGATGTCGAGGACGGTGTCGAGCCAGGTGCGGATCCAGCCGGTCTCGGGGGACTGGTCGGGCGTCCGCTCCAGCTTGTCGACCTCCTTGAGCGCGGCCTCGCGCACCTTCTCCGGCAGGTCGGCGGCCTCCACCCGGGCGCGGTAGTCCTCCTCCTCGCTCTCGGTGGAGTCGCCGTTGAGCTCCTTGAGCTCCTTGCGGACGGCGGCGAGCTGCTGGCGCAGGAGGAACTCGCGCTGCTGCTTCTCCATGCCCTCCTGGACGTCCTTGCGGATCGTCTCGGCGACGTCGAGCTCGGCGAGGTGCTCGCGGGACCACTCGATCAGCCTGGCCAGCCGCTCGGCCGGGTCGGCCGCCTCCAGCAGCTCGACCTTCTGCGCCGTGCTCAGCCACGGGGTGTAGCCGGAGCTGTCGGCCAGCACGGAGGGGTCGTCGATCTGGTTGACCTGGTCGACCACCTGCCAGGCGCCGCGCTTCTGCAGGATGGTGGTGGCCAGCGCCTTGTACTCCTTGGCCAGCTCCTGGGCGCGCTCGCCGGCGGCGACGGTGTCGATCGTCTCGGCCTCGACCCACAGTGCGGCGCCGGGGCCGGTCGTGCCGGTGCCCACGCGAACCCGGTTCACGCCGCGCACGACGGCGGCGGGCTCGCCGCCCGGCAGCCTCCCGACCTGCTCGACAACGGCCTGCACGCCGATCGCGCCATACCGGCCGTCGATCCGGGGAACGAGGAGGACCCGTGGCTTGTTGCCACCGGATGCACGGGCCGCGTCTATGGCGGCGCGCACCTCGGAGTCGGACAGGTCCAGCGGAACCACCATGCCCGGCAGGACGACCTCGTCGTCCAGCGGCAGGACCGGGAGGATCAAGCTCTCACTCATGCGAACTCCAAAGGGTTGAGTTATACCGGCTCAACTCATCGGAGCCTTGTGCTGTTCCCTTCCTTGCCGATGTTCGCTCACGGCGATCGTAATGATGTAAGCGATACCTGAGGGTGACGGGAACGTCAGACCCCGGGGTGACGACCGGCGCCGCGCACGCTCGTACCCTTGACCCGGTGATCCTCGTCCAGCGCGCCCGCTCGCTCGGCCGGTCGATCGCCCGCCGCCGCCCGTGGAGGCGGTCGCGGGCCGGCGCCGCCGAGGCCGGTGGCTTGCCCGGTGACAGCGGCGGCGAGCAGGCCCGCCCGCTCAGGCGGGCCGGGCGGGCGGCCGCCGGGCCGTTCGCGCTGGCGCTGTTCCAGGGCGACGCCGATCCCCCGTCCGGCGCGCGCCGCCTGCGGCTGAGGGTGCCCC
Source organism: Nonomuraea sp. GTA35 (assembly GCF_041950525.1). Classification (NCBI taxonomy): domain Bacteria; kingdom Bacillati; phylum Actinomycetota; class Actinomycetes; order Streptosporangiales; family Streptosporangiaceae; genus Nonomuraea; species Nonomuraea sp. GTA35. Next base: position 707,288 of record NZ_JBGNUV010000002.1, read on the forward strand.
GATGGCTCGAGGCGCTGGTGCCCTACCGGTCATGGGACCTCGTCCAGGTGGCCGACCTGCTGCTGGCCCTCGTCCTGTACGGCATCACGATCAGCACCACCCTGGAGTGGAACCAGGCCGCCGCCCGCGCCCACATCGCCAACCCGGCCATCCACGGGCCGGTCCCGTTGATCTTCCCGTACCTGGCCGCGATCGGCGTCGCGCTGCCCGTCGCCCTACGCGACCGGTGGCCGCTGGCGGCGTGGCGGGTCGCCGCCGTGCTGGCGCCCGTGATCATCTGGATGACCATCACGGTCGGCCAGGGCGAACCGCCCTACATCATCACGGCGATCATCATGTACCTGCTGGTCCTCTACTCGGTCGCGGTCAGGTGCGACCGGCAGATCACCGGGGGCGTCTGGGCCACGACGGTGCTGGGCCTGTGGATCGTCCACCCCGACTCGATGTTCCTGGCCACGATCATCGCCTCGGTGGCGGTGCTGTTCGGCTACAACGTGCGGGTGCGGCGCACCGCCACGGCCCGCCTGGTGGAGGAGGAGCGGCGCACGCGGCAGGCGGAGGGCGCGCAGGCGGTGCTGGAGGAGCGCGCCCGCATCGCCCGCGAGCTGCACGACGTGGTGGCGCACCACATGTCGGTGATCGCCATCCAGGCGGAGGCGGTGCCGCTCAAGGCGGCCGGCGACGTGGCGCAGCTGGAGGCGGGCCTGGCCGAGATCCGGGGGCTGTCGCTGGAGGCCATCGCGGAGCTGCGCCAGGTGCTCGGCGTGCTGCGCGACCCCCAGGGCCGCACCGACACCGCGCCGCAGCCGGGGCTCGACCGGATCGACGAGCTGGTCTCCAACGCGCGCGCCGCCGGGCTGGCCGTGCTGGTCAAGCGGTCCGGCGCGCTCGACGGGCTGCCGCAGGCCCTGGAGCTGTCGGCGTACCGGATCGTGCAGGAGTCGCTGTCCAACGTGATGCGGCACGCGCCGGGCGCCACCGTCGCGGTGGAGATCGCGCGCCGGGGCGACGAGCTGCGGCTGCGCATCGTCAACGACGCGGGCGCCGAGCCCGGCCCGGCGGGCGGGGCGGCGGGTGGACCGGCGGGTGGACCGGCAGGCCGGCCGGAGGGTGGATCGGCGGGCGGGCCGGCGCGCGGGGCCGGGCAGGGGCTGGTGGGGATGCGGGAGCGGGCGGCGCTGCTGGGTGGCACGCTCGACGCGGGCCCCGTCGCCGGTGGAGGTTTCGAGGTGCTCGCGACGTTACCGATCGCGGAGAGGGAGAGCATGTGATCCGGGTTCTGATCGCCGACGACCAGGGCATGGTGCGCACCGGTTTCACGGTGTTCCTGAGCGGCCAGCCGGACATCGAGGTCGTGGGCGAGGCGGCCGACGGGCGGGAGGCGGTGGAGCGGGCCGCCGAGCTGGGCCCCGACGTGGTGCTCATGGACGTGCGCATGCCGGTCATGAACGGCCTGGAGGCCACCAGGGAGCTCATGGCGCGGCAGAGCACGGCGAAGGTGCTCATCCTGACGACGTTCGACCTCGACGACTACGTCTACGAGGCGTTGCGGGCCGGGGCCAGCGGGTTCCTGCTCAAGGACGCCTCGGCCGCGCAGCTCGCCGAGGCCGTGCGCGTGGTGGCGGCCGGGGAGGCGCTCATCGCCCCGGCGATCACCAAGCGGCTGATCACCGAGTTCGCCCGGATGGGCGCGCCGCGGCCGGTGACGGGGCGGCGCCTCGACGAGCTGACCGAGCGGGAGACGGAGGTGCTCAGCCTGGTCGCGCAGGCGCTGTCCAACCAGGAGATCGCCGGGAAGCTGTTCGTGGCCGAGCAGACGGTCAAGACGCATGTGGGGCGGGTGCTGATGAAGCTCGGCCTGCGCGATCGGGCACAGGCGATCGTGTACGCCTACGAGACCGGGCTGGTGCGCCCGGGCGAGTGATCGGGCGAGTGACCTTGCGATAGACCGGGCGAGTGACCGGTGCCGCCCGGGTGCGCGCGTGCGGGCGCACCGCGCTCCGCCCGGGGGCGCGCGTGCGGTCGCACGCGTTCCCCTCCCCTGGCCCGCGTCGTACAGTCGGCGGATGGACCCGGTTGAGCTCTTCCATCAGGTGGCGGCCACCGTTCCCGCCTACGGCAGGTTCCTCGCCGAGCACGGCGTCGATCCCGCGAAGGTGACGACCCGGGCGGACTTCGCGCGGCTCCCCATGACGACCAAGGACAACTACACCCTCCGCCACCCCCTGCCCGACCTGTGCAGGAACGGCGTGATCGGCGACCTGATCGCCGTCTCCTCCGGCTCCACGGGCGTGCCGTCGTTCTGGCCGCGCTCGGCGGCGGACGAGCGGGTGATCGCCGACCGGTTCGAGGAGGTGTTCGGAGGCTCCTTCGCCGCCCGCGAGCGCCGTACGCTGGCCGTGGTCTGCTTCGCCCTGGGCACCTGGGTGGGCGGCCTGTTCACCGTCGCCTGCTGCCGCCACCTGGCCGAGCGCGGCTACCCGATCACCGTGGTCGCCCCCGGCACCGACCGGCGGGAGATCGTGCGGGTGATCCCCGAGCTGGCGCCGCACTTCGACCAGGTCGTGCTGCTGGGCTACCCGCCGTTCCTGAAGAACGTCATCGACACCGAGGACCTGCCCTGGGCCCGCTGGAACATCAAGCTGGTGACGGCGGGAGAGGTGTTCAGCGAGGAGTGGCGGGCGCTGGTCGCCGAGCGGGCCGGGATCGCCGACCCCGTGCGCGGCGTCGCCTCCCTGTACGGCACCGCCGACGCGGGCGTCCTGGGCAACGAGACCCCCTTGTCGGTGGAGATCCGCCGCTTCCTGTCGGGCCGGCCCGGCCAGGCCAGGGAGCTGTTCGGCGAGTCGCGGCTGCCGACGCTCGTGCAGTACGACCCCGGCGTGCGCTTCTTCGAGGAGCACGAGGGCACCCTGCTGTTCTCCGGCGACAACGGCGTCCCGCTCGTCCGCTACCACATAGCCGACGAGGGCGGCGTCATCCCGTACCGGGAGCTGCTGGACTTCGTGCGGCGGCACGGCTTCGAGCCGCGGGCGGACGGACCCGAGCGCCCGTTCGTGTACGTCTTCGGCCGCAGCCACTTCACCGTGTCCTACTACGGCGCGAACGTCTACCCGGAGAACATCGCGATCGGCCTGGAGCAGCCCGGGGTGAGCGCGTGGGTGACGGGGAAGTTCGTGCTGGAGGCGGTCGAGGACGAGCGGCACGACCGGCACCTGACCGTGACGGTGGAGCTGATGCCCGGGGAGAAGCCCTCCGACGAGATCGCCCATGCGGTCAGCGAGTCGATCCTGGCCCAGCTGCTGCGGCTGAACAGCGAGTTCGCGGCGTACGTGCCGGTGCCGCAGCAGACGCCGTTCATCAGGCTGCGGGAGTCGGGCGACCCGGAGTACTTCCCGCCGGGCGCCAAGCACCGTTACACCCGGTAAGCCCGGAGTTTTCCCTAGCGCGATCCCTGGGGCGGGTGCGGGCGGCGGGGCCTACCGTCGAGGGGTCGGTGCTTCGACGGGGCAGGTGACGGCTCATGCTGGATGATCTCGCTCGGCTGTTCGCCTGGCTGGCGGCGGCGCTCGTGCGGCCCGCGTCCGGCCTGTACGGCGAGTTCGACCTGCGGCCCGGTGACCGGGACCCGGCGCCCGGGCTGCCCGCCCGCTACGGCGGCGCGGACCGGCCGGAGCTGACCGGCACGACGCACGTGCGCGACCTGCACCGGGACCTGCGCGAGCTGGGTTTCCTGCTCGCGCCGCCGGACGCGGCGGCGTTCACGACGGCCACGTGGCTGGCGGTCATGGAGTTCCAGCGGTACGCGTCGCTGTCCGACTCGGCCACCGAACGCGAGCCACGCTCGGCGACCCTGCTGGACGCGGTGGCCGCCGACACCCACCTGCTGCACGTCAGCGCCGCCTCCGCGTTCCCGGCGGCCGGGCCGTTCCGGGTGCTCGTGGAGGAGGAGGTCGTGGAGGTCACCGCCGTCTCGACGGTCCGGCTCACCACGGCGGGCGGCGCGCGGGGCCCGGGCGCCGCGCCCAGGGTGACGCGCGGCTTGGAGGGCAGGGCCGCGGCGCTCAGGGTGACGCGCGGCATGGAGGGCACGGCCGCCGCCGCCGCCCACGCGCGGGGCGCCGGGGTGGAGCTGGTCCGCTGGTCGGACCGGCTCGTCGCGGTGCACGCCCCCTTCTACGAGCGGTACGCCGACCCGATCACCGGAGTGGTCAACGCCTGGACCAGATTCGTGCTGCGCCGCTGGAAGGAGCGGCGGCGGCGCTGCCCGGTCGTGGTGGAGGCGTGGGAGCTGCGGGACGGCAGGCCGGACCGCCTGCACACGATCCCCGCCTCCGGCCACCGGGCCGGGAACGTGTGGGGCGCCCGCGAGATCACCTCCACCGGGCCGCGCCTGTACGTCCGCGACCTGACGCGCACCTGGGAGCGCCCGTCCCGCCCGCCGGTGGTCCCCGCCCATCCCGAGCTGGACGTGACCGGCGACTACCGGGTGCTCGGCGACCATGCGGGCCCCCGGGCGTGGCCGGAGTTCGAGCACACCTGGCGGCCGGAGGGCGAGATGTTGCCCGAGCACCTGCTGCCCGCCCAGGAGCCGGGCGGCTCAGGGCCCACGCTGCGGCAGCTCGTCGAGGCGGGCGACCGGGCCGTGCTCGGCACGTACAAGGTGGTGCGCGCGGTGAGCGAGGTCGAGGCCATCGGCTACTTCGACTGCCTGAACGCCTACGACCGGGCGTTCGTCTCGCTGGGCCCGTGCCACTGGACGGCCGGCCTGGCGTCCGGCCCCTCTCCCGGGAGCGCCGTGGACGAGGGCGAGTTGTGGGGCTTCGTCGCGTATCTGAAGGAAACGAACCGGTACGCGTTCGCCCAGGCGTTCGGCCGGTTCGGCGTGGACGTCGCCACGGAGTGGGGCAGGAACGGCGCGGAGCTGTTCAACCCGAGCCAGCGCAAGTACACCGGCCGACCCACCGTGCCGCGCGAGGGCGGCGGGGCGCACGAGCTCGGCCGGGTGGAGGAGTTCGACCTGTTCCGCGACTGGCACTGGTTCTACCGCGTCCAGATGGCCGGCCGTACCGTGGACGGCTTCCGCCGCGCGATGTGGGACATGGCGCGGCTGCGGATCCGCGACGTCGGCGAGACGCCCTGGGACGGCCCGGCGGGGCCGCCCACCTGGACGGTCCCCGGACCGCAAGGCCCGCGCCCGGCCAGGATCAAGGACGTGATCACCTCCGAGCGGGGCATGGCGATCGTCCACCGCTGGCACATCAGGGCCCCGGCGAACATGGTCTCGGCCGGCCCCGCGACGGAGCCGCCCGAGGCCAGGCGGATCGGCCGCGCGGGCCCCGTGCTGCGCGCGGCCTGCGAGGCGGCGGCCAAGGAGCACCCGAGCCTGTTCGCCGGCCCGCCCGGCACCTGGGGCGACGCCGCCGAGCTGGCGCTCGTCGCGCACCTGCGGGCGCAGGGCGGGGCGTCGGTCGAGTACGTGCACGAATGGCCGCGCCAGGCGTCCCGGAACCGCGGCTTCACGCTGCCGTACGAGCTGCTGCCGGATCACGGCGACGGGCGGCGCCTCGACCCGGCGCGCAACTCGTTCCTGCTCGACGCCGGAGGGCTCCCACCGGAGCCCTGAGCCCTGAGCCCTGTGACGGTTTCCCGGGCCCGGTGTCACGGCCCCCACCGCAACCCTGAGGGCGCGTTACTTGTCCCGGCGCACGGCCACCAGCGCGACGTCGTCCTCGCGCGACCCGAACGCGCCCAGTATGCGCTCGGCGAACTCCTCCAGGTCGTCCTCGACGGTCTCGGCGAGGCTCCTGGCCCTTTCCAGGCTCTCGTCCAGCGAGATGGCGCGGTCCTCCACGAGCCCGTCGGTGAACAGCAGCAGCGTCCCGCCGGGCGGCAGCTTCAGCCGGTCCACCGTGTACGTCTCCGGCAGCGCCCCCAGCAGCAGGTTGCCCAGATGGTGGTAGGCGCAGCCGGGCCCGGCGAACAGGGGCGGGATGTGGCCGGCGTTGGCCACCTCGACCTCTCCCGTGGCCGGGTCGATGAGCATCATGCAGAGCGTGGCCGTCATGCGCGGGTGGTAGCGCCGCATCATCTGGTTGAGCAGGTCGAGCGAGGCGCTGAGATCCACCTGCCCGATGAGCGAGGCCCGCATCGCGTGCCGCAGCTCCGCCATCACGGTCGCGGCGTGCAGCGAGTGCCCCTCCACATCGCCGATGGCCACCAGCACCCGGTCACCGATCGGCAGCACCTCGTAGAAGTCGCCGCCCACCTCGATGTTGTCGGCGGCCGGCTGGTAGCGCATCGCCACCCGCAGGCCGGGCACCTCGGGGATGCGGGTGGGCAGCAGGCTGCGCTGCAGGGTCAGCGCGATCGCGTGCTCCTCGGTGTAGGCGCGCAGCGCGGCCACGGCCAGGGCGAGCTGCTGCCCGAGCTGGCGCAGCAGGTTCACCTCGTCGGCGTCGAGCGGGGGGTTGCTCTCCACGCCCAGGTAGATGGGCGAGCCGGAGTTCTTCGTCCGGCAGAGCACGCCCGTGCTGCTGCCCTCGATCTGCACGTCCGGCAGCAGGCCGCGCCACTCCGTCGCCTGCAGCGTGAACACGTGGGCGCGCTGCGCCTCCCGCTGCACCATGCCGCTCAGGCGGTCCAGCAGGTCGGGCCCGGCGGGATGGGAGGTGGCCCCCTCGCCGGGGCGGGCGCGGTAGCGGCGCGTGCGCCCGTCGGGCAGGAGGGCCAGCGTGCCGCTGAAGCGGCCCAGCACGCCGGCCGAGCCCTCGACCGCGACCGACAGCAGCTCGTCGAACGTCTCGGCCTCGTTCATGCGCAGCGTCACGTCCGCCAGCCCGGCCAGGCGCTCGGCCATCTGCTCGGCCCGCCACCGCGCCCGGTAGTAGCGCAGCATGGCCTCCACCGTCGCGGCGAACTCGGCCGGCTCGATCGGCTCGGCCAGGTACGCGTCGGCGCCCCGCTCCAGCCCCTCCGCGCGGTCGGCCACGGTGATGGCGTTGGCCGACACCTGGATGATGGGGATCGAGGCGGTCGCCGCGTCGGCCTTGATCCGCTCGCACACCTCGTGGCCGGGGATGTCGGGCAGCCGCACGTCCAGGATGACCAGGTCCACGCGCTGCACGGCGAGCGTGGCCAGCGCCTCCTCGCCGCCGCTCGCCTCGATCACGCGGTGCCCGGCGCGGCGCAGCCAGCTCGACAGGATGTACCGCTTGGTCGGCGTGTCGTCCACCACCAGCACGGTCGCCGACTCGCTCATGCCCGTCCCCCCATCGCGCTGCGGATGGCCTGGAGCAGGTCCTCCCTGCGCAGCCCGTGCTTGTCCAGCACGACCATGCCGCCGGGGGCGCGCTGGGGCGCGATCGTGACCACGACCACCGGGATGTCTCTCAGCCGGTCGTCCTCCGCCATGCGCTGGAGCAGCACGTGACCGTCCACGCGCGGCATGAGCAGGTCCACCAGGATGGCGTCGGGCGGCGCTGCCGCCATCAGGTCGAGCGCGGCGGCGCCGTCGGCGGCCTCGTCCACGTTCGCGGTGAAGCCGTGCAGCATGCGGCGGGCGGCGGCGCGGAACACCTCGTCGTCGTCCGCGATCAGCACGCGCTCCAGCTCGGGCCGGCCGGTGTAGTGCGGCAGCCGCAGCGTGACCGTGGTGCCCTCGCCCTCCGTGCTGGCCAGCTCCAGCGTGCCGCCGAGCGCCTCGGCGAGCCTGCGGGCGTACGGCAGGCCCAGGCCCGTGCCCCTGGACCTGACCTGGAGGGAGCCCGGCACCTGGTAGAAGTCCTCGAACACGCGGGTCAGGTGCTCCGGCGCGATGCCGATGCCGGTGTCGGCCACCGTGATGACGGCCTCGTCCTTGGCCGGGTCGAGGCGCGCCTCGAGGCTCACCTCGCCGCGTACCGTGAACTTGACCGCGTTCGACAGCAGATTGCGCAGGATGCGCAGCAGCATGACCTCGTCCACGTGCAGCTCGGCGACCTCGGGGGCCACGTCGTGGCGCAGCTCGACGCCGTTGCTCGCGTTCGGGCGCAGCATCACGTGCAGCTGCTCGGCCATCCGCGTCAGGTCCACGGCCGACGGCTGCGGGTCCAGGCGGCCCGACTCGGCCTTGGCCATGTCGAGCAGCTCGCTGACGAGCTCGAGCAGGGTCTCGGTCGAGCTGCCGATGAGCCGCACCTGGTGGGCCTGCTCCTCGGTCATGGGGTCGCCGCCCGGCCCGATCAGCAGCCTGACCAGGCCGATGACGGAGTTCAGCGGGGTGCGCAGCTCGTGGCTGACGGTGGCCCAGAACCGGTTCCTGGCCTCGTTGGCCTCCCTGAGCTGGCTGGACTTCTCGTCCAGCTCGGCGTACAGGGCGACCACTCCCCTGTTGGTCTCCTCCAGCTCGGCCGAGAGCTGGTTGTACATCGCCATCACGCCTGTGTTGGTCTCCTGCAGCTCGGCGTTGAGCCGCAGGACGTCCTCCAGCGTCTCGGCCAGCTCCCTGTTCTGCTCGCGCAGGTCGTCCATGGCGGAGACCGGGGAGAGGTCGGCCAGCCTGGCGCGGATCTCCGCCGCCGGGGCGGGCGGCCGGCGCCCGTGCAGCCGCTTGGCGAGCGTGACGGTGCCCTTGTCCAGCGTGATCTCGTCGACCAGCCTGCCAGCCAGCTTCAGGCCCTCCAAGCCGGACAGGTCGGAGTGCCGCGAGTGCTTCAGGGTGATGAGCAGGTGCTGGTCGCCGAGGGCGAGGACCGCGATCGAGCCGGTGCCGAACAGCTCGCGGCCGGCCTCGCTGAGTGCCGTCGCCACGCGGATCTGGTCCTGCGGCTCCAGGCCGGCCAGCTCGGCGGCGGCGCGGCCGAGCCGGCGCAGGACGAAGACGTCCTGGTCGGCGTCGAGCCGGACGCGGATGAGCTCGGTCATCTCAGCCTTGGCCATGCCGCGTTGTCTCCTGGGACAGCGTTGTCTCCTGGGCGGGCGGCGCCTGCCGCGCGGTCTCCTGGGCGGGCCTGACCGTCACCACGCAGGCGTCGTCGCGCCTGCTGCCCGCCTCGCGCATCAGCCCGGCGGCGATCACGGCGGGCGTGCGGGAGAACAGGCCCGGCAGGAGCGCGGGGTCCCAGCGGTCCGTCAGCCCGTCGCTGTGCAGGACCACGGTGGCGTAGCCGGGCAGCTCGTAGGTGTACTGGCGCAGCCGCCCGCCCTGGTACCCGGCGATCCCCGGCACCGACACCATGCCCTGCCTGCCCTGGGCGTGCGCGATCCAGCCGGAGACGTTGCCGAGCCCGGCGAAGCACACCTGGCCCGGCTCCACCCGGGCCACCGCGACCGCGCCTCCCCGGGTGCCGTTCATGCCGGTGTGCAGGCGCTCGACGATGGCGGCCGGCTCCTGGTCCCGTACGCCGAGGAACAGCTCGACGGCCCGCTGCGTCGCCTGCGCGGCGATGTGGCCGTGCCCGAGCCCGTCGCAGACGAGCACGGTCGTGACCGGGCCCTCCTCGGCGATGGCGAACCCGTCGCCGCACACCGTCTCGTCGCCGATCGGCCTGGTCAGCCCGCTGGCCCGCAGCGGCGGCGCGGGCGCGCGGCCCGCGGTGAAGTGCATGGCCAGCACGGTGCCCTTGCCCGGCACGGAGTGCACGTCGTAGCCGGTGGCGATGCGGGAGATCGCGCCCAGGCCGATGCCCAGCGTCCCCGAGGTCGAGTAGCCGTCGCGCAGCGCGCGGGCCACGTCGGCCATGCCCGGCCCCCGGTCCACGGCGATCAGCTCCACCGTGGCGGGGGCCTCAGGGTGGGGGCGCACGATGACGGTGCCCTCCATGGCGTGCTTGACGAGGTTGGAGACCGCCTCGCTCACGGCCACGGCCGTCTGGCCGATGAGCGCCTGGTCGAAGCCCGCCGCCTCGGCCAGCTCGACGGCCTTCCTGCGTACCGCGCCGACCGCGCTCGGGTCCTCGGCACGGACCCAGCTGGTCATCGCGACCACTTCGTCACCGTCACGGTCGTGCCCTTGCCCGGCTCGGAGACCAGGTCGAACTCGTCGACGAGCCGGCGCGACCCGCCGAGGCCCAGCCCCAGGCCGCTGCCGGTGGTCCAGCCGTCGGTGAGGGCCTGCTCGATGTCGGGGATCCCGGGGCCCTCGTCGGTGAAGACCAGCTTGAGGCCGCGCCGCGGGCCGTTCCTGACGACCTCCACGCGTACGTCGCCGCCGCCGGCGTACACCAGGGCGTTGCGCGCCAGCTCGCTGGCGGCCGTGACGATCTTCGTCTGGTCGACGAGGGACAGGCCGACCTCGACGGCGATGCTCCTGACGAGCTGGCGGACACCGACGACGTCCGCGCTGCCGGCGATGACGACCTCGCGTTCGCCGCTCACCTGGGCGCGCTCCTGATGTGGTCCAGGAGCGCGACACCCTTCTCGAGATTGAGTGCCGTACGGACGCCGCCGAGCGAGAGCCCGAGCTCCACCAGCGTGATCGCCACGGCGGGCCGCATGCCGACCACCACGGTCTGGGCGTCGAGCATGCCGCACATGGAGGCGATCGTGGCCAGCATCCTGCCGATGAACGAGTCGACGATCTCCACGGCGGTGATGTCGATGATGACGCCCTTGGCGCCGTTCTCGACGACCGCGTCGGCGAGGTCCTCCTGCAGGGCGAGCACGCCCTGGTCCTCCAGGTCCACCTGGATGGAGACGATGAGGACGTCGCCGAGTTTGAGGATGGGTACGCGCTGCACGGCTACGCGTTCTCCGCCCGGATCGCGATGCGCGTGTCGCGACCGCCGCTGACGTGGATGCCGGCGTGCCTGAAGGCGTGGGCCAGCGCGTCGGCCAGCGACGACTTGGTGACGATGTCGCCGAACTCGATGCCGAGGGTGACGATGGTGTGCGCGATCTGCGGGCGGATGCCGGAGATGACGCACTCGGCGCCCATCAGGCGGGCGGCGACGACCGTCTTCAGCAGGTGCTGGGCGACCTGCGTGTCGACGGCGGGCACGCCGGTGATGTCGATGACCGCGTGCTCGGCGCCGGTGTCGACCAGCGTCTGCAGCAGCTTCTCCATCACCACCTGGGTCCTGGCGGAGTCGAGCGTGCCGACCAGCGGCACCGCCACGATGCCCTCCCACAGCTTGACCACCGGGGTGGACAGCTCCAGGAGCTGCTCGGCCTGGTCGAGGATGATCTTCTCGCGGGCGTCGGCGAACGTCTCGAACGTGAACAGCCCCAGGTCGTCGATCAGCCTGGAGAACCAGATGAAGCCGCGTGCCGCCTCGACACCCTCCGTGTCGACCTCGACGACCTCGTACAGGGCCTCCTTCAGGCCGAAGACGGCCCTGGCGGTGTCGGCCGGGGCGAACCCGGCGCGGGCGCGCGAGCGCGACAGCTCGGCCAGCAGGCCGCGGACGTCGGCGAAGTCGTTCTTGCCCTCGTCCAGTGCGGTGAGCAGCGCCTGGTAGATCTCGGTGAGCTCCTCGGACGACGCGTCGGCGATCTGCGCCCAGCGGCGGACGATCTGCTCCTGGTGAAGGCGGAGCAATTCTTCGATGCGTCGCCTGGTTACATCGGCATGAACGGACAAAGATCACTCCAGAGAGGGCGGCTGGCAGTTGCTCGTATGTTAGTGCGATTTACCGGCACCAGGGACTCCGATCGGATTCACTTCACCGTTCCGAGCCCCGCGCACACCCGCCCCGCCTCGCCGGTCCTCTTCTCTCCCACCACTCGACATCGCACTCCTCATTCACCGTTGACAACTCAGGCCCCAACGGCAACCCCCACCCCACGTCGGCCACCGCCGCCGTCGGGCCCGACCAGCGCATCCCCGCCCCGTGCCGGCCATCGCCACCATGGCTCGGCCAGCGCTTCCCCGCCCCGTGTCAGCCCCCGCCGGACCGGCCAGCCACACCCACGCCACGCCGGCCATCGGCACCGGCCCACCCGGCCAGCCAGACCCACGCCGCACGGCGTCCACCCACACCGCGCTTCCTCCGCCCGCCTTCCACCCTCTCTCCTCCTTGGCGGCGTGGATGCGGCCCGTGTTCGCTCCACTCCATCGAGCCCGCATCACCCTCCGGTATGACGCCGATTTTCAAACCGTGCGGTGACGCGCATCACACCCCCTTCTCCATAACGTCGCACCATGCTCAGAAACCTTGCCATCGCGGGGAGCGCCGCGGTGATCGGCACACTCCTGATGCTTCCGCCCCAGCCGGGCGAGAGGCTGGTGAGGATGTACGGCAGCGACCTGGCGACGGCCGACCGGGTGGCGATCGTCGTGCCCGGCGCCGACACCAAGGCGGCCACGTTCGACTCCAGCACCAGGCACCCCGGAGGCGCGGCGCGCGCCCTGCTGGCGGAGGCGGCGCGGCTGGCTCCTCACCAGCGGCTGGCCGTGATGGCGTGGCTGGGCTACGACTCACCGCCCACTCTGAGCCTGGCCGCGCTCACCGACGAGGCGGCCGTCGCCGGCTCCCACGAGCTCCGCCGCACGGTCGCCGATCTGCGCCGGCGCACCACCGCCCCGATCAGCCTGCTCTGCCACAGCTACGGCTCCTACGCCTGCGCCCTCGCGGCCCCGGGCTTACCGATCTCCGACGTGGCCTTCATCGGCAGCCCCGGCGTCGGCGCAGCCGGCGCGGCCTCCCCGGTCCGGGTCTGGGCCGGGCTCGGCGACAACGACTGGATCAAGTTCGTCCCCAAGGTCAAGCTCGGCGCCCTCGGTTTCGGCGCCGACCCGATGAAGGTCCCGTACGGCGCCCACCGCTTCGATGCGGGCACGGGCGGCCACAGCGACTACTACACCCCGGGCACTGCGTCCCTGCGTAACCTGACCCTGATCGCCCTCGGCCGCCACCAGGAGGTGACCTTCGAGCAGGACGGCTCTTGACTCCCCCGTTCCTGGGTACGTGTCGAAGGAGGCAGGCCTTTGATGACATGGTGTCGTCATCAGCTTGACGTCGGACGCCGACGTTTGTGACACTTCGTCATGAAACGCCAGCACGAGCAGAGGTGGGCCGTGACCACGTCGTTCTCCGAAACCTTGCGCAACTCCACCTGGGCCGACCACCAGTCGGCGGAGTCGGAGGGCTACCTCTCAGCGCTGATGAGCGGCCGGTTGAGCGAGCACGACTACGGCGAGATGGTCGCCCAGCACTACTTCGCGTACACCGCGCTCGACGGTGTGTCACGCCAGCTGGCGGCCCATCCGGTGGCCGGCCGCTTCGTCTTCCCTGAGCTGTACCGGGAGCCGGCGCTGGAGCGCGACCTCGCGACGATCTACGGGCCGGGCTGGCGAGAGCGGATCGTCCCGTCGAAGTCCACCCGCACCCTCGTGGCCCGCATCCACCAGGTGGCCGACTGGCCCGGCGGCTACGTGGCCCATCACTACACCCGCTACCTGGGCGACCTGTCGGGCGGCCAGTTCATCCGGATGGAGCTGCAGAAGATCTACGGCTACGCGAAGGGCGGAGGCGTCGACTTCTACTTCTTCGACGAGCTGGGCAGCCTGCCCCGGTTCAAGAACGAGTACCGCTCGCGTCTGGACGCGCTGGGGCTGGAGCTGGACGAGAGCGAGCAGCAACGCGTGATCGGCGAGGTCAAGCTGGCCTACCAGCTCAACACGGAAGTGCTGACGGAGCTCCGGCACGTGGTCAAGGCCGCCGCCTGAGCCCGCACTGCTGAAGGCTCTGGCTGGGGCTGCAACGCTGACACCAGCACCGGCCGAAGGGCATCGGCTGGCGCCGAAGCCGGCGGCGGCCGGAGGGCCCGGCCAGTGCCAGCGGCCACCGGTGGACCACGGCCGACATCAACGGCCACCGGTGAGCCCCGGCCCGGCCTACCATGGGCCTATGCCCCGCATCTCGGCCGCCACGATCGGCGAGCACCGCGCCCAGACGCGTGACCGGATCCTGCAGGCCGTCTCGCGCCTGTCCAGGGTGCAGGGCATCGACGCCATCTCCATGACCGACGTGGCCGGCGAGGCCGGCATCACCCGCACGGTCCTGTACAACTACTTCCCCGACAAGGCGGCGCTGCTGCTGGCGTTCACCGAGCGGGTCACCCGCTACTTCATCGACAGCTACGAGCGGGAGCTGCCCGCCGGGGCCGCGCCCGCCGACCGGCTGCGCGCGTTCGTCCGGCTGCAGCTCGCCGGGCTGCTCGCGCACCCGCACCCGGGGGCGGCCGATCTCAGCGCCGCGCTCGGGCCCGACGCCTACCAGCGGCTGGCCGAGCACGTGGCGCCGATGCAGCGCATCCTGGTGGAGATCCTCGAGAACGGCGTCGAGGCCGGCGACTTCCGCCCGCTCGACGTGGACGCCACGGCGCGGATGATCCTCGCGGTCATCGGCGCCGAGCGGGTGCCGCTGATCAGCGGGGACGTGACGGTGGAGACGGCCGGGGAGCTGGTGTCGGAGTTCGTGCTGCGGGCCCTGGGCAACGGCTGAGCCGGCTGCCCTGCGGCGGCCGGGCCACGGCCTGCCACGGGCGCTCGGCGGCTGGGGCGAGGACCCCCGGCGGGACTGCCGGGGCCCGGTGACAGGATTGCCCCATGACCGACGACCCCGCCCTCCTGCACGGACATATCGCGCTCAAGTCGGCACGCGGCCGGTGGATCCTGTTCGCGACCGTGCTCGGCTCCGGCCTGGCGATGCTCGACAGCACGGTGGTCAACGTCGCGCTGCCGTTCCTGGGGCGGGAGCTCGACGCGGGCATGGCCGGCCTGCAGTGGACGATCAACGCCTACACCCTGACCCTGGCCGGGCTGATCCTGCTGGGCGGCTCGCTCGGCGACCGCTACGGGCGCCGCAAGCTCTTCCTCGTCGGGACGGTCTGGTTCGCGATCGCGTCGGCCCTGTGCGGGCTGTCGCCGAACATCGAGTTCCTCATCGGCGCCCGCGCCCTGCAGGGCATCGGCGGGGCGCTGCTGACGCCCGGCTCGCTGGCCATCATCCAGGCGTCCTTCGTCCGGCACGACCGGCCCAGGGCGGTCGGGGTGTGGTCCGGGCTCGGCGGCGTGGCCAGCGCCATCGGGCCCCTGCTGGGCGGCTGGCTGGTGCAGACGGCCGGATGGCGGTGGGCGTTCCTGATCAACCTGCCGTTCGCGGCGTTCGTCGTGTTCGTCACGCTGCGGCACGTGCCGGAGAGCAAGGACGAGGCCGCGTCGGGCCGGTTCGACGTGCTCGGCTCGGTGCTCGCGGCGCTGGCGCTGGCCGGCATCACGTACGGGCTGATCCAGAAGGGGGTGTCGGTGCCGCTGGTGGCCGGGCTGGCGCTGGCGGTGGCGTTCGTGGCGCTGGAGATCCACAGGTCGCCGGACGCGCTGGTGCCGGTGGGCATGTTCCGCGACCGCGTCTTCACGGCGGTGAACGTGGTGACGCTGATCATGTACGCGGCCATGGGCGTGGTGTTCTTCCTGCTGGTCGTGCAGCTCCAGGTGGTGTCCGGGTTCTCCCCCATCGCGGCCGGGCTGGCGATGCTGCCGACGACGGTCCTGATGCTGCTGCTGTCGGCGCGCGCCGGAGACCTCGCCAAGCGGGTGGGGCCGCGCTGGCCCATGACGATCGGGATCCTGGTGGCGGGATGCGGGTTCGTGCTGATGAGCACCATCGGGTTCGGCGCGTCGTACCCGCTGCAGGTGCTGCCGGCGGTGTTCGTGTTCGGGCTGGGGCTGTCGGCGGCGGTCGCACCGCTGACGGCGACCGTGCTGGCTTCGGCGCAGGAGCGGTACGCGGGCACGGCCAGCGGCGTGAACAACGCGGTGGCCCGCACCGGGAGCCTGCTGGCCGTGGCCGCCGTGCCGCCGCTGGTGGGGCTGGTGGGAGACGCCTTCGAGCAGCCTCGGGTGTTCGACGCGGGCTTCCGCACGGCGATGCTGATCAGCGCGGGGATGATGGTGGTGGCCGCGCTGATCACGTTCCTCACGATCAGGACGAACGTCCTGGCCGCCGACGACTGACCTGCCTGGCCGCTCCGGTCAGAAGGTGAAGGCCTGGCTGCGCACGCTGTTGTCGAAGTTCGACAGCAGCAGCTCGGGCTCGCCGACCGAGCGGATGCCCGGCAGCCGGGTCAGCAGCTCGCGGAACATCGTCCGCATCTCCTGCCTGGCCAGGTTGGCGCCCAGGCAGAAGTGCGGGCCCGGGCCGCCGAAACCGACGTGCGGCTTGGTGTCGCGGGTGATGTCGAACGTGTCGGCGTCGGGGAAGACCGACTCGTCGCGGTTGGCGGAGCCGTAGAAGAGCACGACCTTGTCGCCCTTCTTCAGCTCCAGGCCGCGCAGCGAGTAGTCCTCGGTGACCGTGCGGCGGAACTGCATGATGGGCGACACGTACCGGACCATCTCCTCGATGGCGCCGTTGATGTGCGTGTCGAAGTCGCTCATCAGCAGCTCGCGCTGGGCGGGGTTCTCCGTGAGGAGCCTGATGCCGTGGGCCATCGTGTTGCGGGCCGTCTCGTTGCCGGCGACCAGCAGCAGCGAGAAGAACGAGCCGAGCTCCTTGTCGGTCAGCTTCTCCCCGTCGGGGTTGGCGTTGACCAGCAGGGAGACCAGGTCGCCCTTGGGGTTGGCGACGCGCTCGTGGCCGAGCTTGATGACCATGCGCTGCAGGGCGAGCAGGGCCAGCATGTTCTGCCCGGCCATCTGCACGCTGCGGGCCAGGCTGGGCCGCACGCCGGTGTAGGCGGTGGAGATGTCGACGTGCTGGTGGACCTTCTCCCGCAGCTCCTGCGGGATGTCGAGCATGTCGCAGATGACGTGGATGGGCAGCCGGGCGGCGACCTGGGTGACGAAGTCGCGCGGGCCGTCCCTGACCACGTCGTCCACGATGCGCCCGCACGCGGCCTCGATGTCGCTCTGCAGCCCGGCGAGCATCCTGGGGCTGAACGAGCGGGTCACGATCCGGCGCAGGCGGGCGTGGCGCGGGTCGTCCATGTTGACCATCGACTCGCCGAACACCTGCTTCACCCAGCTCGGCGGCTCGGGGTTGGTGACGGCCGGCTCGCTGGAGAAGATCTTGGCGTTACGGCTGGCCTCGACCACGTCGGCGTGGCGTACCAGGGCGTAGAAGCCCTTGCCCGAGCGGAGGAAGGGCACCTTCTTCTCCGGGAAGAACACCGGGTGCTCCAATTGCCGGAGCCGGGCGAACGCCTCATTCCGCTCTTTGAGGGGTTTGCGCCAGAAATCCAGATCAGCGAGGTCGATGTCCACCCGTCTATGGTGGCACGTTCCGGTGCGGCCGGATCCCTTCGAGGCGGGCGCTGCGCCGCAGGGAACGCTCGTGATGTGCATCCTGCCCTCCTGGCCCGTTCTCGTGCCGTTCAGACCCGGTTCGGCCTGCCTGGTCATTACTTCGGGTATGAATGTGCTGCTCGCCGCCTGCCTGATCGTCCCCCTGGCCTCAGGAGCGGCTCCGGCCGCCGCCCGCGCGTGTGGCGGCCACCCGCTCGACTTCGACGCCGACGGCCGTCCCGACCTGGCAGTGGCCGCCCCGTACGACGCCACCAGGGCCGGCTCCGTCACCGTCATGTACGGGTCCGGCGAGAAGGCGAAGCTCACCCAGGAGGGGGCCGAGCCGGGGGACTCGTTCGGGTCGGCGCTGGCCGTGGGCGACTTCAACGGGGACCGGTGCGCCGATCTGGCCGTGGGGGTGTCGGAGGAGTTCGCGGGTGAACGGGTGCCGGGGGGTGACGGGAACGGGGTCGTGCAGATCTTCGACGGGTCCCCGGCGGGGCTCGTGGCCGGGAAGGAGCTGAAGCTGGCCAAGCCGTCCAGTGACCGGTTCGGGGCCTCGCTGGCGGCGGGGGACCTGGACGGGGACGGGCGGGACGAGCTGGCGGTGGGCGCGCCGAGCCACCGGTCGGGCGGGGCGGTGACCGTGTACTGGATGAAGGGGCGCAAGCCGTACCAGATCACGCAGAAGACGTCGTGGGTGCGGCAGGGGGCGAGCGTCACCGACCAGTGGGGAGCGTCGCTGGCCACCGGGGACTTCGACGGGGACGGGCGGGACGAGCTGGTCGTGGGGGCGCCCGCCGACAGCGTGACGAAGGACGGGCAGGGCTCGGTGACCGTGATCGACGTGCGCGGCAGGCGGGCCCGGTTCCTCACGCAGAGCACGCCGGGGATCAAGGGCGCCGCCGAGAAGTGGGACAACTTCGGCGCCGCGCTGGCGAGCGGCGACTTCAACGGCGACGGCAAGGCCGACCTGGCGATCGGGGTGCCGGGCGAGGGCCTGAGCGCCAACCAGCGGGCCATGGACTACGGCGACGGCACCGTGGACGTCCTGTACGGCTCGCGGGCCGGGCTGCGTACCGACAGGACCGAGGCGTGGTCGCAGAACACGCTCGACGGCAAGCCCCGCTACTACGACCGGTTCGGCGCCTCGCTGGCCGCGGGGGACTTCAACGGTGACGGCAACGACGAGCTGGCCATCGGCGTGCCCGGCGAGAAGGCCGTGCAGGTGCTCGCCGGGCGGTCGTCCGGCGGGCTGACGCGGGTGGGGAACCTGCTGGTCAAGGGCAAGGGGCAGGACTTCGGGGCGTCGGTGACCGCGCTGCCCGGCTGGGAGCGGTACCGGTCGCTGGCCAAGCGTCCGCCGGTGTACGGGCTGGTGGTGGCGGCGCCCGACCAGGGGATCATCATGTACGCGCCGGGCAGCAGGCGGGAGTCGGGGCGGGTCGAGCTGGGCAAGGTACGGCAGCTCGACAAGGGGACCGGTCTGTACGGCTACACCTTCGGCTGAGGCCGAGACGGCAGGAGCGGGCCATGGGGGCGTGCCCTGGGCGCGGGCCACGGGAGCGGGCTACGGCTCGGGGTCCGGGTCCGGTGGCCGGGTCGGGAGGATGACGCGGAACAGGGCACCCTGGCCCGGCTCGCTCTCCGCCATGACGATCCCGCCGTGCGCCTCCACCAGCGTGGCCGCGATCGACAGCCCGAGCCCCGATCCTCCGGCGCCGCGGGCCGGATCGGCCCGGTAGAAGCGCTCGAAGACCCGCTCGGCCACCTCCGCGGAGAACCCGGGCCCCTCGTCGGCCACCTCCACCACGGCCTGGTCGCCGCCCGGTTCGAGACCCACCCGCACCTGGAACGGGGTGCCGGGCGGGGTGTGGGCGAGCGCGTTGCTGACGAGGTTGTTGAGCACCTGCCCCAGGCGGGGCTCGTCGCCGGTCACGACCACGTCGCCCTCGCCGCCGAACAGCCGGACCAGCTCGATCCTCCTGTCGGGCGCCAGCGTCTGCGCGTCGATGACGACGGTGGCGGCCAGGCTGAGCAGGTCCACGGGCCGCATCGCCAGCTCGCGCCGCTGGTCGAGCCGGGCCAGCAGGAGCATGTCCTCCACCAGCAGCCCCATGCGGGCGGCCTGCCCCTCGATGCGGCTCAGCAGCCGTACGGCCTCGGCCACCTCCTTCTCCTCCCCCAGCCGGTACAGCTCGGCGAAGCCCCTGATCGAGGTCAGCGGCGTGCGCAGCTCGTGGGAGGCGTCGGCCATGAAGCGGCGCATCAGCTCCTCCGAGCGCCTGGCGGCCGTGGCGGACTCGCGGGCGGACACCGCGGACCTGCGGGCGGACTCGGCGGCCTCCTCGCGCTCGCGGACCGCCACCTCGATCCGGGCGAGCATGGTGTTGAGCGAGCGGCCGAGCTTGCCGACCTCGGTGGTGCCGGCCCAGAGGGGCACGCGGCGCGACAGGTCGCCGCCGGCGATGTCGTTGGCGGTGCTCGCGATCTGGCGCAGGGGGCGCAGGCTGCGGCGTACCAGCCCGTAGCAGACGAACCCGAGGACGACCAGCGTGCTGCCGCCGCCGGCCGCCACGATCAGGATGAGCTGGGAGACCGTCGCGTCCACGTCGGCCGTGCTGATGGCCATCATGCGGCTCTGGCCGCCGCGCGTGGGCACGGCGACGACCCGCCAGCTCGGGCCGCCGTGCTCGCGTGACTCCACGGTGAACGGCCGCCCCCCGAGCTCGACGACCTCGGCGAGGGTCAGCGGCGGCAGATCGGGCGTGTGCTCCTCGGTGGACTCGCTGATGGTCCTGACGAGCTCGCCGCCCGGCGCGAGGACCACGCCGTGGAAGAGGCCGAAGTAGCGTTGCGGCCGGCCGCCGGGGCGGAGCTCCACGGGCGGCGGGGGCGGGTCGCGCGGCGCGGTGGCCACGCGGAGCTGCTCGTCCACCCGCTCGACGAGGTAGCTGCGCAGCAGCCGCACGGCGAACAGGCCGGTCGCCGTGATCGCGACGGTGACCAGCAGGAGGGTGGCCGAGACCAGGCGCAGCCAGAGCGGCGCCCTGGACAGCTGCTTCCTGAGCCCGCTCGCGGCCTCGGACAGGTGCCTGTTCATACTCGCGGCGGGCGCAGGATGTAGCCGACCCCGCGCAGCGTGTGCAGGTACTTGCGCTCGCCGGTGTCGACCTTGCGGCGCAGGTAGGACACGTACGACTCGACGAGCCCGACGTCGGTGCGCCAGTCGCCGTTCCAGACGTGGTCGAGGATCTGCGTCTTCGACAGCACCCGGCCCACGTTCAGCATGAAGTACTGCAGCAGCCGGAACTCCGTCGGCGACAGCCGCACGGGCACGCCGTCGCGCCAGACCTCGTGGCTCTCCTCGTCCAGCTCCAGGTCGGCGACGCGCAGGCGGTTCGGCGGCGGCGTGCCGCGCCTGGTCCTGCGCAGCACGGCCCGGATGCGGGCGATGACCTCCTCCAGGCTGAACGGCTTGGTCACGTAGTCCTCGCCGAGCCCCAGCCCGGCGAGGCGGTCCTCCGGCGTGTCCTTGGCGGTCACGAACAGCACCGGGACCCGGCGGCCGCGGGACCGCAGCCTTCCCGCGACCGCCAGGCCGTCCAGGTCGGGCAGCATCACGTCGAGCATCACCAGGTCGGGCGTGCTCTCCTCGGCCACCCGCAGGGCCTCCATGCCGTCGGCCGCCGTCAGCACCTCGAACCCGGCCATGCGCAGGCTGGCGGAGAACAGCTCCCTGATGTTGGGCTCGTCGTCGACCACCAGCAGCCTGGCCTCGGCCTCCCTCATCGTGGGCCTCCTGCCTGGCTCCCCTGGCTGATCGAGGTGGCGGCGACCGCGCCGTCGGCGCCCTGCCGGCCGCGCACCACGACCGTGGTGCCGGCCTCCAGGTCAGAGACCTTACCGGGCCTGGAGATCTGCACGGTGGTCCGGTCGGTGGTGGTGACGGTGACGGTGGAGCCGTCCATGGTCTTGACGTACACCTTGCCGTCCTCGACCTTCTCGACCGTGCCGACGGTGCCGCCCACCCGCTGCCCGCCGCCCGGCTGCGGCTGCGCACCTCCGCCGGGGATCTGGCCGCGCTGGCCGTACCCGCCGTTCATGGGGCGCTGCTGGACGCCGGCGGCCTGCGGCGGCGCGTCGGCGGCGCCGAACCAGCTCTCCGCCTGGATGCCGATCAGGATGCCGGCCACCAGGACGACGCCGGCGGCCAGCGCCAGCGTGACCTTCGAGGTGCCCTCGGCGGGCTGGACGGCGAGCTCCTCCCGCAGGTCGTCGGGGAACGGCGAGGAGTCCAGCTTGTCCATGTCCTTGTCTCCTTACTCGTGGCGCAAGGCCTGGATCGGCCTGAGCTTGGCCGCCCTGTTGGCGGGATAACTGCCGAAGAACAGCCCGATGCCCAGCGACACGCCGAGCGCAAGCACCACCGACGAGGGCACGAGGACCGGTTCGATGCCGGCGATGGTGAACCTGGTCCCCACGAACGCCACCAGCACCCCCGACAGCCCCCCGACCAGGCTCAGCAGCGTCGCCTCCACCAGGAACTGGCCCAGGATCGCGCTCCTGGGCGCGCCGATGGCCTTGCGGATGCCGATCTCGCGCGTGCGCTCGGTGACCGTCACCAGCATGATGTTGGTGATGCCGATGCCGCCCACCAGCAGCGAGATCGCGGCGACGGCGGCCAGCAGCACGGTGAAGGTGCCGGTCGCCTCACTGACGGTCTCCTGGAGGGTGGCCTGGTTGAGTATGCGGTAGTCGGGGTTGTTGTTCGTGATGCCGTGTCGCTGGTTGAGGATAGCCGTGACCTCGGCCTGCGCGGACGTGGTGGTCTCCGCCCCGGTGGCCTGCACGACGATCTGTCCCAGCGAGCCGAACCCGCTCAGGCTCTGCTGCACGGCCGGCAGCGGCGCGATGGCCACGTCGTCGGCGTCCTGCGTGCCGGTGGACCCGGCCTCCTTCAGCACGCCGACCACCGTGAACGGCACCCCCGACACGCTGATCTGCTTGCCGATCGGGTCGACGGCGCCGAACAGCTCCTCCACCACGGTCCGGCCGAGCACGACGACCTTCCTGGCGGCCAGCACGTCGTCGTTGAAGAAGTACGTGCCCCTGGCGACGGGCTTGTTGACGGCCTCGAAATAGCTGGGGTACGTGCCGACGAACTGCGAGACGGCGTGGCTGGCGGCGCCGTACGCGGCGGTCGAGGAGGAGGCGTTGACCACCGGCGAGACGCTCCGCACCGACGGGGCGAGCGTCCTGTCGGTCAGCGCCTCGGCGTCGGCGAGGCTGAGCTGCCTGGCCTGCGTGCGCGGCCCGGTGTTCCCGCCCGTGCCGCCCGGCGCCCGCATGCCGCCGCCCCCACCGCCCGAGAAGGACGGGGAGATCGTCAGCGTGTTCGCGCCGAGGCGCTGGATGTTCTGCTGGATGCTCTGCGAGGAGCCCTCGCCGACCGCGACCAGCAGGATGACCGCGGCCACGCCGATGAGGATGCCGAGCGTGGTCAGCGCGCTGCGCATCTTGTTGGCCAGCAGGCCGCGCAGCGCGAAGCGGAGGATCTCGATCTGGTTCACCGGGCGACCGCCCCGTCCTTGTCCCGCATGCGCGGCGGCGGGCCGTCCACCGGCGCCTGGCGGCGGTCCTCCACGATCTCGCCGTCCACCAGCCTGATCACCCGCTTGGCGTGCGCGGCCACGTCGTCCTCGTGCGTGATCAGCACGATGGTGCGGCCGGACGCGCTGAGCCTGTCCATGATCTCCAGGACGTCGCCGGTGGAGGCGGTGTCGAGGTTGCCGGTCGGCTCGTCGGCCAGCAGCAGCGCGGGGGCGGTGACCAGGGCCCTGGCGACGGCCACGCGCTGCTGCTGGCCGCCGGAGAGCTGGTTCGGCTCGTGGTGCACCCGGTCGGTCAGGCCCACCTGCGCCAGGGCGGCCAGCGCCCGCTCGCGCCGCTCGGCCTGGCCGACGCCGCCGTACACGAGCGGCAGCTCCACGTTGGCCAGCGCGCTCATGCGCGGGATGAGGTTGAACGACTGGAAGACGAAGCCGACCCTGCGGTTGCGCAGGATGGCGAGCTGGTGCTCGTTCAGCAGGCCGACGTCCGTGCCGTCGACGAGGTACGTGCCGGAGGTCGGGACGTCGAGGCAGCCGAGGATGTTCATGAGCGTGGACTTGCCGGAGCCGGAGGCGCCCATGATGGCCACGTAGTCGCTCTGCTGGACGTCCAGGCTGATGCCGCGCAGGGCGCGTACCCTGGCATCGCCCTCGCCGTACTCCTTGACCAGGTTCTGCACGCGCAGGACCGGCACGGGGTCCGCGGCGCGCAGGCCCGCGGCCGTCATCGCCTCTCTCCCCCGGGCATGCCCCCGCCGGGGAAGCCTCCGGTGCCGCCGACGCCGCGCATCCCGCCGCCGCCGTTGCCCGTGGTGCCGGTCGTCGGGGCCGGAGGCACGATCTGGTCGCCCTCCGACACGCCGGACCGGATCTCGGTCAGCGTGGCGCCCTGGACGCCCACCTCGACCGGTGTCCTGGTCTGCCGGCCGTCCTTCAGCACGGTCACCGTCGTCTGGCCGCCGCTGGTGGAGATCGCCGTGGAGGGGACGGTGACGACGTTCTCCACCTGGCCCACCACGACCTCGACGGTGGCGGTCTGGCCCAGCCTGACCTGGGCCGGCACCTCGGTGAAGGTGATCGTGACCGGGTACTGGACGACGTTGTCGCTGGTGGAGGCGGCCGGCTGGATCTGCGTGACCTCGCCGGTGGCGGTGACGCCCGGCAGCGCGTCGAACGTGATCGTGGCCTTCTGGCCCTGCTTGAGCTTGCCGGCGTCCGACTCGGTGAAGGTGCCGACGAGCTGGAGCTTCGTGGTGTCGGCCAGCTCGACGAACCCGGAGGAACCGGAGGAGGCGGACGAGCTCGTGCCGCCCGTGCCGCCCGTACCGCCCGTTCCGCCCGTTCCGCCCGTGCCGCCCGTGGAGGCCTGGCCGCTGCCGGAGCCCGAGGCCGTGCCGCCCACCGAGCCGTTCACCGCGGTGATCGTGCCCTTGAACGGCGCCTTCAGCACGGTGCCCGCGACCGTGCGCTGGGCCTGCCTGTAGGCGTTGCGGGCCTTGATGTAGGCGGCGTAGAGCTGGGCCGTGCCGGTCCCGTCGTCGAGGGCGCTCTGGTACGTGGCCTTCGCGGCCGACAGGCTCTCCTGGGAGGCGGCGTCGTCCAGCCTGGCCAGGATGTCGCCCTTGGACACCTTGTCCCCGGCCTTGACGTAGATCTTCTCCACGGTCCCGCTCGTACCGAACGAGAGCGCTCTGGACCGGGAGCTCTCGACCGCCCCCGAGGCGGACACGGAGGCGGTCACGGAGCCCCGGCCCGCGGTCACCGTCCGCACGGCGGTCTCACCCGCGGCCTGTCCCGTGCCGAGCTGCGCGTAGGCGAGCCCGGCACCGCCCAGCAGGAGCGCCACGAGCGCTCCGTTGGTAATCAGCGCTCTGCGCCTGATCGACACCTTCACGAGCGAGGACCCTCGCACACAATGCTGCGCCGCAGCCGTGGGCAAGCTGAACGTCCGCTGGGAGGCTCGGGCGCCGCGCGGGCCCACAGGCAACTCTGAGGGCGCTCGCAGGCTGGCGCGATCCTGCGCGGCCATGATGTGCCGTCATGAGACCGACTTTCGCGCTGGGCGGCCTCGCCCTCGCCGTGCTCGTGGCCGGCTCCGGCCTCGCGCTGGCGCTGCGCGACGACGCCCCGCCCACCGTCCAGGTACGGCTGGCCGCCGCCCAGCGCGGCCTGGTCACGGCCTCGGTGAGCGCGGCGGGGAGCACCGTGGACGGCTCGCGCAGGGACCTGGCGTTCGGCTCCTCGGGGACGCTGACCAAGGTGTACGTCAAGGTCGGGGCCAAGGTGAGGAAGGGCCAGGTCCTGGCCAGGATCGACGGGCAGGCGGCGCGCGAGGCGTACACGGCGGCCAAGGCCGATCTGGCCGCGGCCGAGGAGGCACTGGAGCAGGCGTCCTCCGGCGCCTCCGCCGGAACCCCGACGAGCAGCGCAACAGGCAGCACGACAGGCAACTCAGCGGGCAGCTCGACGGGCAGCTCGGCGGGCAGCTCGGCGGGCAGCTCGGCGGGCAGCTCGACGGGCAGCTCAGCGAGCACGGACGGTGGGACCACGGCCGCGACCGGCACCGGCGGTGGGACCCCGGCCGCGACCGGCACCGGCGGTGGGACGCCCGCCGCGTCCTCTGCGGGCACCGGCGGGCGGGCCTCCTCGCCCGGCGGCGGCGCCTCCGGCACGGCCTGCGCACCCACGACGCCCGCCGGAACCTCGCCCGCGAACGGCGCGACCCCGGCCCCCTCCGGCAAGGCGACCGGCACCGCGCCCGCCCCGACCGGCGGCGCCACCGCTCCCTCCGGCCCCGCCACCCCTCCCGGGGGCGTCGTGACCGGCGTTCCCGCGCCCCGGTCCACGGGCGGCGGCGCCAACGGCGCTTTGGGTCCGTCCGCGCCGGCTGACGAGAAGACCGGTACGGGCACGGCCGCGAAGGCGACCACGAGCCCGACGCCCGACCCCACGCCGCACCCGGCGGCCACACCGGCACCCGACCCCACGGACCCCGAACCCCAGCCCACGGTGACGGCCACGGTGACGGTCACGGTGACCGCCACCGCAACCGTCACCACGACGGTCACCGCCACGCCCACGGGCGGCCCACCCAACGGCGGCACCGGTGGCACCGGCGGCACCGGGATCGGCGGCGACGGGACCGGCCGGCCGGAAGGGCAGCCGTCCCGCACGGACTCCCCCTCCACCACCGCACGCCCGTCCACCACAGCCAGGCCCACGACCAGCGGCAAGCCATCCACCAGCGGGAAGCCGTCGGCGAGCGGGAAGCCCACGACCGGCGCCGAGCCCGGCACGCGCCCCTCGCAGACCTCCTGCGCCACCCCGGCCCCAACCGGGAACACCCGCACCGGGAACCCGGGCACCGGTCAGCCCGCCAGGGCGGGGACGAGCGCGGAGCAGGCCGCCGCGGACGTGGACCGCGCCGAGGCCGCCCTGGAGGAGGCCGCCGACGCCGTTCGGGGCACCCGCATCGTGGCCCCGGCGTCCGGCACGGTCCTGTCGATCGCCGGCAGGACCGGCGACGCGGCGGGCACCGGCACCTTCATCAGCCTCGGCGACCTGAACGAGCTCCAGGTCTCCGCCATGGTCACCGAGTCCGACGTGAACCAGCTCAAGCTAGGCCAGAAAGCCCAGATCACCCTGGCCACGAGGAACGGCGAGAAGTACCAGGGCACGGTGACGGCCATCGCGCCGACCGCGACGGTGGACGGCCGGCTCGTCCGCTACCCGGTCACCCTCGCCTTCGACGAGCCGCCCGCGGGGCTGATGCTCGGCCAGACCGCGTCGGTGACGATCACCACGGACGAGTCCGAGAACGCCGTCTACGTGCCGGCCGCGGCGGTGCGCACCAGGCCGGACGGCACCCAGGTGGTCACCGTGCGCTCCGGCGGCCGGGACTCGGCGAAGGTGGTGCGCACCGGGGTGCGCGGCGACCGGTACGTGGAGGTCGTCTCGGGCCTGGCCGAGGCCGACCAGGTGGTCATGTCGGGCACCACGTCGGGCGAGTTCCCCGACGGGAGCTGGCCCGGCGGCTGAGCCGGCCGGTCCGGACGGAAACCACCCGCCCGCCCGGGCCGGCCCCGCCCGGCCGGACTCCGCTCCACCTGCCACCAGGAGTCCGGCCGGGTCTCACCATGCGGACGAAACGGTTGAGCGGATCCTCAGCGGGCTCCCAGCGGACGTTCAGCAAGAACGCCTCACCCGGCGCGGGGAGCCGCCTGCCCCGCGGCCGCCGCCCCGGTGAGGGCCGGGATCGTGAGCCGGTGGGCGGTCCTGGCGCGGGCGCCCCTGCGGGAGATGTAGTCCAGCGTCCGGAAGTCCACCGACAGCTCGTCCCGGGTCAGCCGGGCCATCAGGTAGCCGCGCCGCTGGTCGATGTAGGAGATGTGCGGGTTCTCCTGCAGGGCCTCCGAGATCCAGGTGCGGTCCCGGTAGCCGTCGCCGTCGCTGGCGATCGAGGAGGCCACCAGTTCCCTGGCCACCACCGGCGAGTCGGGGTCGTCGAAGTCGGCCTTGAGCTCGGCCAGGTGGTGCATGTGCGCGTCGCCGGTCAGCACCACGGGGTTCGGCGTGCGCGACAGGGACCGCAGCAGCCGCGTCCGCTCGGCGGCGTACCCGTCCCAGGAGTCCAGGTTCACCTCGCGCCCGGGCCCGACCTTGTAGTCGCGGTGGGCCACCATGATCTGCTGGCCGAGCAGGTTCCAGCGGGTGGTGGAGTCGTTCAGGCCGCTCTCCAGCCAGCGCCACTGGCCGGTGCCGAGCAGCGTGCGCCTGTCCGCCAGCCGCTCGTCGCAGCCGGCCCGCACGCCGTCCAGGCAGGCCTGGTCGTCGCGGAACTGCCGGGTGTCGAGCAGGTGGAAGCGCGCCAGCGTGCCCCAGGAGATGCGCCGGTTCACCTTGAGCGTGGCGCCCTGGAGGCTGGCGCGGCGCAGCGGCATGTTCTCGTAGTACGCCCTGAACGCCTGCGCCCGCCGCTGCTCGAAGCCGGGCGCGCCGGTGCTGGAGACGTGCCCGGCCCAGTTGTTCTCCACCTCGTGGTCGTCGAACGACATCAGCCACGGCGCCACGGCGTGCGCGGCCTGCAGGTCGGGGTCGCTCTTGTACTGGGCGTGCCGCAGCCGGTAGTCGGCGAGCGTCTCGCACTTGCCGGGCGTGTGGGTGCGTACGCGGCCGGCCAGCGCGGTGTAGCCGCTGGGGCCGTACTCGTACATGTAGTCGCCGAGGAAGACCACCAGGTCGGGCTCCTGCTCGGCCAGGCGGCGGTAGGCGGTGTAGTAGCCGTGCTCGTAGTGCGCGCAGGCGGCGACGGCGAAGTTGAGCGGCGTCTCCCCCGCCGGCGTCGTCCTGGTGCGGCCCGCCGGCGACAGGCGGCCCTGACTCCTGAACCGGTAGAAGTAGTCGCGCCCCGGCTCCAGCCCCTTCAGCTCGACGTGCACGCTGTGGGCGACGCCCGCCCTGGCGGTGGCCGTCCCGGACCTGACCACCTTGGCGAAGCGCTCGTCCGTGGCGACCTGCCAGTCCACCTCCACGTCGCGGGAGGGCATGCCGCCGCGGCCGTCGCCGCCCAGCGGGTCCACGGCCAGCCTGGTCCACAGGACGAAACCGTCGGCGGAGGGGTCGCCGGAGGCCACGCCCAGCGTGAAGGGGTCGGATCTGAGGATTCTGGAGGAGGAGGCGGCGGCCGCCGGGGCGGCGGGCCGCGGGAGGAGAAGGCCGGCTGTCGCCGCTGTCAGGAAGGCTCTGCGGTCCACGATCCCAGGTATGTCCACCTGCGCTGACTCCGCCGTGACCGCGGAGTCAAGCGCGGGTGAACAGCATCGGTCGGTCAGCGTGCGCCACGGACGGGTCAGGCTCCCCGCACGCCTGGAGACGCCGTGCGGAGCGCGGCGGTCAGGCGCCCGGCACGCGCGGGAGTGCCGTGCGGAGGGCGGCGGCGTCGGTGAAGCGGACGCCGGTCATGCCCGCGCGCTCGGCGCCCTCGACGTTCTCGGGACGGTCGTCGATGAAGACGATCTCGGCGGGGTCGGCGCCGAGCCCGCGCGCCAGCTCCTCGTAGATCTCCCTGTCCGGCTTCACCAGGCCCATCCTGCCGCTGTAGAACCGGTGGCCGATGGCGGCGACCCAGGGCAGCTCGTCCAGGCCGTCTCCGACGCACACAGGCGCGTTGGACAGCAACGCCACGTCGCAGCCCGCCTCGAGCAGCTCGCCGAGCAGGGTGACCGTGCCGCGGTTGGGGTAGGCCCAGCTCGCGACGTCCATGGCCACCAGCCGCGCCACCTCGTTCTGCGCGGCGGGCCGGCCCAGCACCGCCGACCAGTAGGCGTGCGGGGTCAGGCTCGCCCGGTCGAACTCGAGCCGGTGCTCCCAGTAGCCGCGCTTGAACTCCTCAGGCTCGGCGCCGACGGCCCGTGCCATGGCCTCGGCGTCGGACTCGGGCTGCGGCAGGGAGAGGACGCCGCCGTAGTCGAAGACTATCCATGTCATGCCAGGAATGGTCGCAGATGCGGGTCCAGCGCCGGGCAGCCCAGATACTTCCCGGCGGTGTGGAAGTCGATCCAGTCGAGGTTGACGAGCTGCTCGACGTCCACCCCGGTGAAGCTGCCGGCCAGCGCGGGCGGGATGGCGGCGATGTCGTCCTTGTCGGCGATGTTCACCCAGCGCCTGACGCCCTTGGGCCGCTCGCCGCGGCCGTTGACGGGGGCGGGCAGGAGGCGTTCGAAGATGACGTTGCGCATGCCCAGCGGGCTGCCGAGCGTCATCAGCAGGTCCACCTCGAGGTCGGGGTTGGCCCACAGGGCCTCGTACGCGACGACGCTGCCGAGCGAGTGGGCGATCACCACCTTCGGCCGGTTCTTCCTGATGCACTCGGCCACGACCTGCCGCGACTTCTCGCGCCTGGCCTGGTCGGTGAGGTAGGCGGCGACCTCGGGCGCGAACAGCTTGGCGAACGCCGCCGACCTGCCGTCCAGCCGTTCCAGCAACCAGCCGGTGAACGACTTCAGCGCCCCCGTGACGTGCTCGCCCACGCCGAGCTGCCGCGCCCAGTCGACGAGGACCTGCTGGGCCTGCAGCTCCATGGCCTTCCTGGGCGCCGCCGCGCCGTACTCGTCGTCGCCGTCGTTGAGGAGGTGGGAGAAGTAGGCGATCTCGGCGAAGTACGCCCGCGGCTCCCCGCCCAGCCCCAGGTGCAGGTAGCGGTCCCATTTCCGCCGCATGACCTCGGCCGCCCCCGTCGCGGACCTGCCTGCCTGGAGGTAGTAGTTGTACTTGCCGATCCCGTGCACGCCGACGATGACGGCCACCGCGCCTCCCCGTGATCTTTTTGGCGGAATATTGCCATACGGCGCTTGCAAACGGCCGTCAACCGGCGGGTCCGGAGCGGTCCGGTGCGAAAATGCCGTTGCGACCGGCATATGGCAGCCGGATACGGTGACATGTCACAACAACGCGATGCTTCGAGAACAGGAGCTCCGAGCATGCCCGGCCCGCTGGTCGTCAACGACTCGATCGTCATTCCCGACATCGAGCTCGTCTGGCGTTTCTCCCGCTCCTCAGGCCCGGGGGGTCAGGGCGTCAACACCACGGACAGCCGGGTGGAGCTCACCTTCGACGTCGCCGCCAGCACGGCCCTGCCGCCCGCGCTCAAGGCGCGCGCCCTCGAACGGCTGGGGTCGGACACCATCACGATCGCCGCCTCCGAGTACCGCTCGCAGCTGCGCAACCGTGAGGCCGCCGCGCACCGCCTGGCGCAGCGCCTGCGCGAGGCCGTCGCCCCGCCGCCCAAGCGCCGCCGTCCGACCAAGCCCAGCCGGGGCTCGGTCGAGCGCCGCATCGCCGCCAAGAAGCAACGCTCGGACGTGAAGCGCCTGCGCCGCAACCCGTGACCCGCCCGGTGAGCGGGACCGTCAGCCGATGAGGCGGGGCAGGGCGGCGATGTTGGCCGAGAGATAGCCGGCCACCGCCTCGGGGATCAGATTGCGGGCGAAGAGCTCCGAACGCTCCAGCGGCACGTGCTCCACCTCGTACAACCCGCGCGAAGGATCCTCGAACTCGGGCCCGTGCCGCAGCTGCGGATCCATGGACACCAGACGGCAACCGAAAACATGCTGTGTCTTGACCTCGCCCCGCCACGGGTACGAGACGGTCACCAGGAAGGTCACGCCGGACACCGTCGCCCCCAGCTCTTCCAGCAGCTCGCGGTGCAGGGTGTCCTCCAGCGAGCCGTCCTCCGGCTCGACGTGGCCGCCCGGGACGGACCAGTAGCGCGCGCGGCCGGGGACCGTGCGCCGGAAGAGGACCAGACGCTCGTCGTGGTCGAGCAGGACACCACGGACACTAGGTCGCATACATACACCCTATTTGACCGGTATGTCCTTCGGGTAGCCTAACCTACGGTACCGTAACCTGAAGGAGAAGATCTTTTATGGCGATGACTCAGACGGAGCTCCTCCACGCCCTCGAGCCGGTCGTGGAGGGAGAGCTCAACCGCCACGAGAAGGTGGCGAAGGAGTGGTTCCCGCACGAGTACATCCCGTGGAGCGAAGGCCGCAACTTCGACGGCATCTACGGGGGCGAGGCGTGGGAGGAAGGGCACTCCAAACTGCCCGAAGCGGCCCGCGTGTCACTCATCGTCAACCTCCTCACCGAGGACAACCTGCCCAGCTACCACCACGAGATCGCCACCACGTTCGGCCGCGACGGCGCCTGGGGCACCTGGGTGCACCGGTGGACCGCCGAGGAGGACCGCCACGGCACCGCCCTGCGCGACTACCTGACCGTCACCCGCGCCGTGGACCCGGTGGCGCTGGAGCGGGCTCGCATGGCGCACATGGAGAGCGGCTTCATGACGGCGTACAACACGATGCTGCAGCAGCTCGCGTACGTCTCCTTCCAGGAGCTCGCCACCCGCATCGCGCACCGCAACACCGGCAGGGCCTCCGGCGAGGAGGGCTGCGAGCGGCTGCTGGCCAGGATCGCCGCCGACGAGAACCTGCACATGCTCTTCTACCGCAACCTGCTCAAGGCGGCCTTCGAGCTCGACCCGAACCAGACCATGCGCGCCGTGACCGACGTGGTGACCACGTTCCAGATGCCCGGCCAGGGCATGGACGGCTTCGCCCGCAAGGCCATGATCATCGCGAACGAGGGCATCTACGACCTGCGCCTGCACCTGGACGACGTGCTCATGCCGGTGCTGCGGCAGTGGTCGGTGTTCGACAAGACCGGGCTGGACGCCGAGGGTGAGAAGGCGCGCGAGGAGCTGTCGGCGTTCCTGGCGAAGGCGGACGCCACGGCCGCCAGGTTCGTGGAGCGCCGCGAGGAGCGCCGCGCCCGCGCCGCGGCCCGACAGTAGGCCGCCAGTAGGCCGCGCCGCCGGCAGCGAACCCGCCCCGCCAGTGAGCCCGCCGCCAGTGAGCCCGCCGTCAGTGAGCCCATGCCGCCCGTAGGTTCGCGCGGCCTGTCGTCCTGACATAGCAAGCACCCGGCGCCGCAGCCAGCCCCCCAGCGCCGGTGCTCCCCGTCTCGCTCCGGCGGGCCACCCCTCAACACCGGTGTCCCGTCCCGCCGTGGTGTGACGGGCGTGCATGTCCGGACCAGGTAGGCGGCGTCCCCTTCTGACGGCAATGTCTGTGCGCCTCTTGACCCGCAGATGGTCTTGGACATCCGAGGCATCGGGCAGGTTCCCGGTAACACCGGAACCCCTGGGGAGCAAGGGTGAAAATCATCGGGATCGCCGCCAGTCTCCACGCGGGGTCATTCATCACCAGATTGCTGGACGCGGCGGGCGGCGAGCTGCCGCCGGGCGTCGGCTTCGAGGTGTGGCGGGGACTGGGCGAGATCCCGGCGTACCGTCCCGGGCCGGTCCCGGCCCCGGCCAGAGAGCTGGTCACGCTGGTCGCGGGCGGCGACGCGATCCTGCTGACCGCGCCCGAGCACAGCCTGCTGCCGGTGGAGCTGACGTACGCGCTGGACTGGATGTCGGCGCGGGAGGGCCTGTCGGGCAAGCACGTGGCGGTGATGAGCGCGAGCGCGCGGGCCTGCGGGGCCATGTGGGCGCAGGCTGAGCTGTACAAGCAGCTCCTGGGCGCGGGCGCGGTCGTGATGGGGGCCGAGCTGGTGATCTCGCCCATCTGGCCACACTTCGGCGAGGACGGCCGCCTGGCCGCCCCCGACCTGCGCACCCAGGTGCGCAACGTGATCCGGCAGCTGTGCCCCGCCGAGGTGATGGAGCCCGCGCTCTCCCTCTGATCAGGGGGCTTCCGGGGTCACTCGGTGCCGGGGCTCAGCCGGTCGAGCTTGATGGCCAGGTCCATCACCTCGGACCGGAGGAAGTTGAACTCGTGCTCGATCTCCGACCGGATCACGGCGAACTCGACGGCGATCTCCGTACGCACGTCGCCCTCCTCGCCGTCCTCTTCGGCCCGGAACACGGCGGGCGCCGCGACCGCTCGCCTGACCCCCTCGACCTCGGTGCCGACCGCCGCGACCTCCTCCCCGAGCCCGACCCGGGCCTCGGCGAGATCGGCTCGCAGGGCGGCCATCTCCGCCTGCAGCTTCTTGGACCGGTCGATGACCTCGCGCAGGAGCTCCTCCTGCTCCCGTGACTCCCTGACCCGATCCGTGGTGGTTTCAAGATCCTCGACACGGAGTTTCAGGTCGAGAATCTCCGCCCGTATGTCCACGCACCCCTGCCTTTGCTCACCGTACGGTCTCGCGTCAACACATCGTCGCAGGCCGTCAAGGGCCGATGCGAACAGGAAGAAAGGACGGGGTGTGGTTCTTTCCACCAGGCCCACCGGCGACGAAAGCTCCATCCCTGTTCGGACCACCTGAAAGCGGGCCCGAGCGGGTGGAGAAATCTTCTACCCGCTACCGCCGGTCCTCGATCTCCCACAGATGGTCGATGACGTGCCAGGCGATGCGCCGCAGCGCGTAGCGGGGCGGCCAGCCGGTCGCCGGGGGCGGTTCCCAGGGGCGCGACAGGACCTCCGCGAGCTCCGCCCGCATCGCGTCCCGGTCCTCGGCCGACCTGTACGGCTTGTGCCGCACGCCGGCCTTCCTGGCGAAGGCGCGCTCGGCGTCCGTCACATGGTCGATGATCTTCGTACGGTCCCGGCCGCCGCCGCGCGGGCCCTTGCGCAACTCCTCCGGCGAGCCGGCGGCGACCTCGTCGAACAGCTCCCAGGCCGCGCGCAGCAGGGCGACCGAGCGCTCGGCCTCGGCGCCGGGCAGCGGCTCCAGATCGAGGTCCGGCACCTCGTACGGCACGCCGAAGTCGGTCGTCGACGTCCCCGGCACCCTGGCCACCACCTGGGGCTCGCCGGGCGCGAACGCCAGCCCGGCCCGCTCGGCGATCATGCGGTAGCGGGGCACGTAGTCGGCGAGCCGGTCGAGTGCCGCCTCCTCGTCCTTGCCGATCCGGCACCAGCCGGGCCAGTCGAGCGAGCAGGCGAACACCTTCTTGGGGCCGAGCTCCAGGTAGACGCGGGTCATGGGATCGAGCCTGCCACGCGTACCTGTCAGCGGCCGTCAGGTACGCGCTGCCTCCCTTGAGAAGGGAGGAGTGCGGAGGGGCCGCCGGACGGGACGGGGCGGCGCCGCACGAGCGGGCGTAGAGGTGGGGCGGCGCACGAGCCGCGCCAGAGGCGGGCAGCGCCGCACGAGCCGGTGGGTGCGGTGGGACGCCGCACGAGCCGGCGCGAGAAGCAGGGCGGCGCCGCACGAGCCAGCGGGTGGGCGGTGGGGCGCCGCGGGAGCCGGGGGCGAGCGGTGGGGTGGATAGGTCAGATGAGGTCGATCAGGTCCGCGACCGAGTCGACGACCAGCGAGGGGCGGTAGGGGAAGCGGTCGATCTCGTGGCGCTGGGTGACGCCCGTGAGCACGAGGATCGTGAACAGCCCGGCCTCCATGCCCGAGACGATGTCGGTGTCCATGCGGTCACCGATCATGGCCGTGGTCTCGCTGTGCGCCTCGATCTCGTTGAGCGCGCTGCGCATCATGCGCGGGTTGGGCTTGCCGACGAAGTACGGCTCGACCCCGGTGGCCTTGGTGATCATGGCGGCGACGGCGCCGCAGGCGGGCAGGGAGCCCTCGGTGGAGGGGCCGATCGGGTCGGGGTTGGTGGCGATGAAGCGGGCGCCGCCCTCGATGAGCCGGATCGCGCGGGTGATCTGCGTGAAGCTGTAGGTGCGGGTCTCGCCGAGCACCACGTAGTCGGGGTCGAGGTCGGTCAGCACGTAGCCGACCTCGTGCAGCGCCGTGGTCAGGCCGGCCTCGCCGATCACGTACGCCGAGCCGCCGGAGCGCTGGTCGTCCAGGAACTGGGCGGTGGCCAGGGCGGAGGTCCAGATGGACTCGGGCGGCACGGCGAGGCCCGCGCCCGCCAGGCGGACGGACAGATCGCGCTGGGTGTAGATCGAGTTGTTGGTCAGCACCCGGAACTTCCTGCCGGATTCGCTGAGCCGCTTGATGAATTCGTCCGCACCTGGGACCGGTCGTCCCTCGTGGACGAGGACGCCGTCCATGTCGGACAACCAGGAGTCGATCCGCTTACGCTGAGTCACGCGCCCCATCGTACCGAGCGCGCCTTATCGACTTCCCGCCCGGCACATGAACAATGTTCCTCATGTCGTTCACTGAATCCGCCCAGGACATGCGGGACGAGCTGGTCCGCCTCAGGCACTCGCTGCACACCACTCCAGAGCTGGGGCTCCACCTGCCGCGTACCCAGGAGAAGGTGCTCGCGGCGCTGGAGGGGCTGCCGCTGGAGATCAAGACGGGCACGGCGCTGAGCTCCGTCACCGCCGTGCTGCGGGGCGGCAGGCCGGGCCCCGCGGTGCTGCTGCGGGGCGACATGGACGCCCTGCCCGTGACCGAGAAGAACGATCTGCCCTACGTCTCCCAGCTCCCCGGCCAGATGCACGCCTGCGGCCACGACCTGCACACCGCCATGCTGGCGGGCGCCGCGCACCTGCTGAGCGCGCGGCGCGAGGAGCTGGCCGGCGATGTGATCTTCATGTTCCAGCCGGGCGAGGAGGGCCATCACGGCGCCAGGTACATGATCGACGAGGGGGTGCTGGACGCGGCCGGCGCGCGGCCGGTGGCGGCGTACGGCATGCACGTGGTGTCGGCGATGTTGCCTCCCGGGCTGTTCGCTTCCCGGCCGGGGCCGATCATGGCGGCGGCCGACACGTTCTGCGTGACGGTGAAGGGACGCGGCGGGCACGGTTCGAGCCCGCACCGCTCGCTGGACCCGATCCAGGCGGGCTGCGAGATGGTGACGGCGCTGCAGACGATGGTGACCAGGACGTTCGACGTGTTCGACCCGGTCGTGGTGACGGTGGGCAGCTTCCACGGCGGGTCGGCCGACAACGTGATCCCGGACGAGGCCAGGTTCGACGCGACGGTGCGGACCTTCAGCAAGGACAACCGGGTGCTGGTCAAGCGGCGGCTGGTGGAGGTCGTGCAGGGCATCGCGGCGGCGCACGGGCTGGAGGTGGAGCCGTCGTTCAACAACGGCTACCCGGTGACGGTCAACGACGGGAGCGAGGCGGAGTTCGTCGGCAGGACGGCCGACGAGCTGTTCGGGCCGGGGCGGTACTTCGTCTCGCCGCAGCCGGTGATGGGGTCGGAGGACTTCTCGTACGTGCTGGAGAACGTGCCGGGCGCGTTCGTGTTCCTGGGGGCCTGCCCGTCCGACCGGGATCCGTCCACGGCGCCGTACAACCACTCCCCCGAGGCGATCTTCGACGACGCGGTGCTGCCGGACGGGGCCGCGCTCTACGCGCAGCTCGCGCACGCGCGGCTGTCGGCCTGACATGCGCGCCTGGGTGGTCGGGCGGCCGGGCCCGATGGCGTCCGGGCCTGTCGAACTGACCGGCAGGCCGGTGCCGGAGCCGGGGCCCGGCGAGGTGCTGGTGAAGGTGGAGGCGTGCGGCGTGTGCCGTACGGACCTGCACCTGGCGGAGGGCGACCTGGCGCCGCGCCGCCCCCGCACCTCGCCCGGCCACCAGGTGGTCGGCCGGGTCGAGGGCACCGGCCAGCGGGTGGGCGTGGCGTGGCTGCGCTCCACCTGCGGCACGTGCCGGTACTGCCTGCGGGGCATGGAGAACCTGTGCCCCAGGTCGGCCTACACCGGGTGGGACGCGGACGGCGGGTACGCCGAGTACGTCGTCGCGCCCGCGGACTACGTCTATCCCCTGCCCGGCGACCGGCCGGCCGTGGAGCTGGCGCCGCTGCTGTGCGCCGGGATCATCGGCTACCGGGCGCTGTCCCGGTGCGAGCTGCCGCCGGGCGGGCGGCTGGGGATCTACGGGTTCGGCGCGTCCGCGCACCTGACGGCGCAGGCCGCGATCGCCCAGGGCGCCGTGGTGCACGTGGTCACCAGGTCGGCGGCGTCGCGGGAGCTGGCCCTGGAGCTCGGGGCCGCCAGCGCCACCGGCGAGGCGGCGGGCCGGCCGCCGGAGCCGCTGGACGCGGCCATCCTGTTCGCGCCGGTGGGCGAGCTGGTGCCGGCGGCGCTGGAGGCCCTCGACCGGGGAGGTACGCTCGCGGTGGCGGGCATCCACCTGACCGACATCCCGGTGCTGAACTACGAGCGGCACCTGTTCCAGGAGCGCACGCTGCGCAGCGTGACCGCCAACACCCGGGCCGACGGGCGGGCCTATCTGGAGCTGGCTCTGGCGCATCCGCCGCGCGTGACGACGGTGCCGTACCCGTTCGGGGAGGCCGACCGGGCGCTGGGCGATCTGGCGGCCGATCGGGTGAACGGGGCCGCCGTCCTGATCATGGACTGAACCGGCACTTGATGGAGATAAGCACCAGTCCATACACTCATGAAGGAAAGTTACATTAGCCTCACAACCTCTGGAGATTATTGACGTCGATCGGGCCCGATCGTAATGTCCGGTCAATCCCTAGAGACATCCCCCGGAGCGGCAAATGAAGCGACTGGCAGCGGTAGTGACGTTGCTGGGCCTTGCCACCGCGACTGCGGCGTGCAGCGGTGGTTCGACCAACACATCCGGCTCGGGCGGCGGTGGCGGCGGCGGGCTCTTCACCACGATCGACGTGACCAGGCCGGGCCTCGAAGCGACAGCGCCGGCCAATCCGTACAACCCCAAGGGCAACTCCTTCGTGGGTTACAACGCGATGAGGATCGGCTGGGTCAAGAACCACCTGACCGACCCCAACCAGGCTCTCCCCGGCATCGCGGCGAGCTGGGAGATCGCGCCCGACAATTCGTCGATCACGCTGAAGCTCCAGCCGAACGCCAAGTGGTCCGACGGCAAGCCGGTCACCGCCGAGGACGTCAAGATGTCCATCGGCATCGCCTACACACAAGGCAGCACCGCGTTCTCGATCACGCCCGGCGCGGCCGGCGCGGCGGCCGAGGTCACGGTCGTCGACCCGCAGACCCTCAAGATCACCCAGGACATGGCCAACCCCAGTCCGAAGTTCGCCCGCGGCGTGCTCGACACCAACGTCCTGCCCGCGCACGTGTGGGGCAGCGTGCTGCCTACCGACTTCTGGGACAAGCTCAAGACCGCCCGAGGCGACGGTGCCGACGCCGAGAAGGCGCGCGAGGAGATCACCGCCCTCGGTGAGAAGGTCATCGCCTTCGCGCCGCCGAAGGACGTCAGCGCCGGCCCGTTCGTGCTGGAGCGGGTCAACCCGTCCGAGGCGTTGCTGGTCAAGAACAAGAACTTCTACAACGCCGCGAACGTGGCCCCGGCGCAGGTGAAGTTCCTCAACTACACCGGCAACGAGCAGATCTGGAACTACCTCACGCAGGGCAAGCTCGACCAGGCCGGCTTCACCGCCACCCCGAGCGACGTGATGAACCGCATCAAGCAGGCCCCGGGCAACGAGGTCATCAAGGGTTACTCGCCGGTCGCCGTCGGCATGGCCTTCAACCAGAGCAAGAAGCCGTACGACAACGTCCACGTGCGCCGCGGCCTGGCCTACCTCATCGACCGCGACCAGGTCACCAAGGTCGCCTCGCCCGAGGGCGGCACGCCGGCCACCACGACCAGCGGCATCCACCAGAAGGCCGCGCAGGCCTGGATCCCGGAGACGGTGCCGCAGCTCGAGCCGTACAAGGCGGACGTGGCCAAGGCCGAGGCCGAGTTCGAGCAGGCCGGCCTGACCAAGAAGGACGGCAAGTGGACGCTGGCCGACGGCTCGGCGTGGAAGGTCTCCATGCACGCGCCGTCCGGGTTCACCGACTGGCTGTCGGCTCAGGAGAACATCAAGAGCCAGCTCGTCAAGGCCGGCGTCGACGCCGAGGTCGTCACGACCGCCGACTACCCGCTCTACCTGGAGGAGCTGGCGGCCGGCAAGTACGACGTCGGCTTCTGGCTGATGGCGCTCGGCCCCGCGCCGTACGACATCTTCCAGCGGCTCTACGGCGCCTCCAACGGCTGGACCAACGTCGGCAACAAGGTCTCGCACTCCGCGCCCGGCAAGAACAACAACTGGATGGGCGGCCCCGAGGAGATCGAGGTCGACGGCCAGAAGATCAACCCCGGTGAGCTGACCGCCAAGCTGAACACGGTCGGCGCCGAGGAGGCCAAGCCGATCATGGCCCAGCTCGCCAAGGCCGCCAACCAGGACCTCCCGGTCATCCAGCTCTGGGACTACGTCAACACCCTGTTCGTCAACAACAACCGGTTCACCGGCTGGCCGCACGACGAGGAGATCCTGCGCGGCGGTGGCAGCGTACTGATGTCGGGCGTGTGGATCCAGCAAGGTCTGATCAAGGCGAAGCAGTAGCCTATGACGCTCATCGCACGGCGACTCGCGGGCCACCTGGCCCGCGGGCTCGTCATGATCCTCGTAGTGGCGACGATCACCTTCTTCATCGTCAACAACATCCCGGGCGACCCCATGGCCGCCCGCTACGAGAAGCTGATCGAAGGAGGCATGTCGCCCGAGGCGGCGGCGCAGGCCGTGAAGGTGCTCTACGGGTTCCAGCCCGACGGCACGCTGTGGCAGCAATACACCGAGTACCTGTCCGGCCTGGTGCGCCTCGACCTCGGCGAGTCCGTCACCAGGGCAGGCACCCCCGTGGTGACCGTGCTGGGCGAGGCCGCCAAGTGGACCGTTCTACCGGTGCTGGCGGGCACGCTGCTCAGCTTCCTCGTCGGCGTCATCCTGGGCGTGTTCGCGGCCATCAAGCGCACCGGCAAGCTGGGCGACGCGCTGGCCGTCTCCGGCTCGCTGCTGCACGGCATCCCGCAGTACGTGCTGGCGATGCTGCTGGTGGTGATCTTCGCGACGCTGATCCCGATCCTGCCCGCCGACGGGTCGGTGGACATTCTCTACGAGCCGGGCTTCAACGCCGGCTACATCGGCTCGCTGATCGAGCACGCCATCCTGCCGGTCGTCACCTACGCGCTCTCGGCCTACGGCGGCTGGATCCTGGCCATGAAGTCCAGCGTGGTGACGGTGCTCGGCGACGACTTCATCCTCGCGGCCGAGCTGCGCGGCGTGAAGCGCTCGATCATCTTCCGCTACATCACACGCAACGCGATCCTGCCCCTGTTCACGCTGCTGGCCCTGTCGCTGGGCCTGCTGCTGGGCGGCGCGGTGTTCATCGAGAAGATCTTCAACTATCCCGGGCTCGGCTGGTTGCTCATCACCAGCGTCCAGGACCGTGACTTCGCGGTGATGAGCGGGGCCTTCCTGCTGATCACGGTCGCGACCATCCTGGCCAACATCGTGGCCGACCTGTTCTACACCGTGATCGACCCACGGGTCCGCAGCGGAGAGGAGTCGTCGTGAGCGCCACGCTCATCCCCGAGACCGGCTCGTCGACCGCCTCGGCCATGCGGCGCAACTTCTGGCGCGGCGTGTGGCGGGTCATGCGGCGCAAGCCCAGCCGTATGGCCGGGGTGGTCATCCTCGCCGGATTCATCCTCATGGCCGTGATCGGGCCGATGATCCTGCCCGAGCACCTGCCCACCAACCCGAACGCCCTCACACAGCCACCGAGCTGGGAGCACTGGTTCGGCACGGACCCGCAGGGGCGTGACGTGACCGCGCTGGTCATCAAGGGCTCCCGGTACGTGCTGCTGACCGCCGCGGTCACCGCGCTCATCACGGTCGTGGTCGGCACCGCGATCGGCCTGTACTCCGGCTTCAAGCGGGGCCGCTGGGACACTGTGCTCATGCGGCTCACCGACATGAAGCTCACCATCCCCGGCCTGCCGCTGCTGCTGGTGCTGGCGACGGTGTGGCAGTTCGGCAGCCCGCTCCAGATGGGCCTGGTGCTGGGACTGCTCGGCTGGGGCGGCGTGGCGCGGGCGGTGCGCTCGCAGACGCTGTCGCTGCGCGAGCGGGGCTTCATCGAGGCGGCGCGCGGGCTGGGGCTGTCCACGACGCACATCATCGGCAAGGAGCTGCTGCCGAGTATGGCGCCGTACATCGCGATGAACATGCTCATCTCGGTCACCGGGGCCGTTTACTCGCAAGTGGGACTGTTCTTCCTGGGCGTGCTGCCGTACGAGTCGGACAACTGGGGCGTCATGCTCAACCTGGCCGTCTTCCAGGCCGGCGCCATGATCACGCCGTACGCCCTCGGCTACCTGCTGGCCCCGCTGCTGGCGATCCTGCTGCTGACACTCGGCATCGTGCTCGTGGTGGATGCCATGGACGAGATCTTCAACCCCCGGCTGCGCGAGGAGTAGCACGTGGTTCAGCAAGCGCCGGGAGTGCGCATCGGCGGCCTGACGGTCGTCTACAAGACCCCCGCGGGCGAGCTGCCCGCCGTCCGCGACGTCAGCCTGACGCTGGAGCCCGGGTCGATCACCGGCATCGTCGGCGAGTCCGGCTCCGGCAAGTCCACGCTGGCGCTGTCGCTGCTCAACGCCGTCCAGCCGCCCGGCAGGATCGCGGCGGGCAGCGTCGAGATCGACGGGCTCGGCGACGTGGTGGGCCTGCGGGGCGAGCAGCTCCGCAAGGCCCGCGGCAAGCACATCGGGTACGTCTTCCAGGCCGCCCAGAACTCCCTCAACCCGCTCAAGACGGTCGGCAAGCAGCTCCTCGACCTGGGCCGCTCGCACGGCGTGGAGGACCTGCGCGGCCTGGTGCGCGAGGCCAGGGAGCTGCTGGGCAGGATGGGCCTGGACGGCGCCCGGGTGCTGGACTCGCACCAGCACGAGCTGTCCGGAGGCATGCGCCAGCGCGTCGGCATCATGCTGGCCCTGGTGCTCAACGCCCACCTGGTCGTGCTGGACGAGCCGACCACGGCGCTCGACATGATCACCCAGGCGAACATCCTGAAGATCGTCCGCGAGGTGCACGCGGAGCGCGGCCTGACGACGCTGGTCATCACGCACGACATCGGCGTGGTGGCCGAGGTGGCCGACCGGCTGGCCGTCATGTACGGCGGCCGCCTGGTCGAGCAGGGCCCCACCAGGGAGGTGCTGGGCGCGCCCCGGC
Organism: Nonomuraea sp. GTA35; assembly: GCF_041950525.1. NCBI lineage: Bacteria > Bacillati > Actinomycetota > Actinomycetes > Streptosporangiales > Streptosporangiaceae > Nonomuraea > Nonomuraea sp. GTA35. The sequence continues at coordinate 749,552 of NZ_JBGNUV010000002.1, forward strand.
ACCCCTACACCCGGGGCCTGATCAAGGCCATCCCCCGGCTCGTCGGCGACATCGACGAGGCGCAGGCGCTGCCGGGCCGGCCGCCGACGCTGGCCACCGTGCCGGAACAGGGCTGCGTGTTCAGGGAGCGCTGCCCGCTGCGCATGGACGTGTGCGACACCGTGGACCCGGAGGCGGTGGCCGACGGCCCGAGGACGGTCGCCTGTCACGCCGTAACCGTGCCTGTGCCGGACCCGGGCACCATGGACAGGGAGCATGCATGATCACCGGTACCGGGGTCGTCAAGACCTTCAAGCAGCGGGGCAAGCTGCTCGGGGCCCGCGAGGTGCGGGCGCTGCGGGGCGTGGACTTCGCGATCCCCAAGGGCGGCGCGGCCTCGTTCATCGGCGAGTCCGGCTGCGGCAAGACGACGCTGGGGCGGATCATCGCGGGGCTGGAGTCGTACGACGAGGGGGATCTCGCCATCGACGGCGTCTCCGTGTCGGCGCTGAAGCCCAAGCAGCGCCAGCCGCACTTCCGCAAGATCCAGATGATCCATCAGGACCCGTACTCGGCCCTGAACCCGACCAGGACCATCCACCAGACGCTGCACGCGCCGCTGGCGCTGCGGGCCCGGCAGACCGGGCGGTCGCGGCAGTGGATCGACGAGCGGGCGGCCGAGGTGCTGTCGCTGGTGGGCCTGGACCCGGGCACGGTGCTGTCGCGCTACCCGCACCAGCTATCCGGCGGCATGCGGCAGCGCGTGGTCATCGCCCGCGCGCTGACCGTGGACCCGGAGATGCTGGTCGCCGACGAGGCGGTCTCGATGATCGACGTCTCGCTCCGGCTGGGCATCCTGGCGCTGCTGAAGGACCTGCGCGAGCGGCTGGGCGTGAGCGTGCTGTTCATCACGCACGACGTGGCCACGGCCCGCTACATCGGCGCCGACGGCGAGCTGTACGTCATCTACCGCGGCCAGGTCGTCGAGCGCGGCCCGGTGGACACGATCATCGCCGATCCCGTGCACCCGTACACGCAGTCGCTGCTGTCGGCGATCCCGGTGCTGCACGGGCTGGAGCTGCCGGGCGAGGAGCCCGTGGTGCCGCTGGAGTCGCTGGACGAGAGCCAGTCGGACGAGGGCTGCCTGTTCGCCCGCCGCTGCCCGTTCCGGGGCGAGCGGTGCGCGAGCGAGCGGCCGCTGCTGCAGGTCACCGAGGGTGTGCCGCAGGAGCACGCGTGCTTCTACCCTGAGCGGCGCAGCGTGATCGCCCGCCCGATGAGCGAGGTGTGATGTCCCCTGTCAAGGCGGCGGATCTTGCCGAGGCGGCCAGGATCGCCGAGGCCGCGCTGACGCTCGACGCCGGGGAGGCGGCCGTCCTGGTCGGGCACCTGTCGCGGCCCCCTGCCGGGCGGCGGTGGACGGCGCTGGCCGTGGACGGCGGCGTGGTGCTGGCCTCGATGTCGGAGCAGGACCCGGGCGTCGGGCATGTCGACCTGCTGGCCGTGCACCCCGGCGCCAGGGGCGAGGGGCGCGGCAGGACGCTGGTGCGCGCGGCCGAGGAGTGGCTGCGGGAGCAGGGGGCGCGCCAGGCCCGCTTCGCCGGGAACCCGCCGTGTTACGCCTGGCCGGGCATCGACGTGCGCTACACCGCCGCCGCCTGCCTGGCCGAGAGCCTCGGCTACGAGCGCTACCACGTGGCCTGGAACATGACGGCCGACCTGTCCGCGGACCTGTCCGTGGAGGACGAGCTGGCGCGGCTGGGGAGGGCGGGCGTCACCGTGCACGCCGCCGCCCCCGGGACGGGCGGGGATCGCGAGCGGGTGGCCGCGTTCGTCGAGGAGCACTGGAACGAGCGGTGGGCCTGGGAGGCGGTCACCGGCGCCGGGCTGCACTACGCCGAGCGTGACGGCGAGATCCTGGGCTTCGCCGCCTGGGGCGCGCGGCCCGCCTGGTTCGGCCCGATGGGCACCGCCCCCGGCGCGCGCGGCCTCGGCCTGGGCCGGGTGCTGCTCCGCAGGTGCCTGGCGGAGCAGCGGGCCGCGGGCCAGGACAGCGCCCAGATCGGGTGGGTGGGGCCGTTGCGGTTCTACTCGCGCGCGGTGGGCGCGCGAGCGGAGCGCGTCTTCTGGCTCTACCGGCGCGACCTGGCGTGATGGCCTCAGCGGTAGAGCAGCGATCCCTCGGGGCGGCCCGGTGGCGGGCACAGCTCGCGCGGGTCGGCGCCGGCCTCCAGGCACCTGGTCAGGGTGTCGGACCCCCACAGGTGGTCCATGAACAGCTCGGGCCCCTGCCAGCGCAGGTCCCCGGGGTAGAGGGCGCGGGCCACGTGCAGGATGGACAGGCCCGTCAGCACCGGCCTGAAGGCGTCGCGGTCGTGCACGTGGAGCTGCACCCCCCGGACGGGGACGCCGGCGTGCTTGTGGAACGTGGGCGTGAACCACACCTCCCTGAACCGCACCCCCGGCAGCCCGAGAGCGGCCAGGGCGGGCGCGAACCGCGCGTCGGCGTACGGGGCCCCGATCAGCTCGAACGGCCTGGTCGTGCCGCGCCCCTCGGAGAAGTTCGTGCCCTCGACGAGGCCGGTGCCCGGATAGACCAGCGCGGTGTCCGGGGTCGGCATGTTGACCGAGGGCATCACCCAGGGCAGCCCGGTCGCGGCGTACGTCATGTCGCGCCGCCAGCCCTCCATCGTGACGACCGTCAGGTCCACGCCGAGCCCGAAGAGCCCGGCCAGCTCCCCGGCTGTCCTGCCGTGCCGCAGCGGCAGCGGGAAGCGGCCCACGAAGCTGGCGAACGCCGGGTCGAGCGGCGGCCCCTCCTCGACGGTCCCGCCGAGGGGGTTGGGCCGGTCCAGGACCACGAAGCGCAGGCCGAGCCGGGCGGCCGACTCCATCAGGTCGTACATGGTCCAGACGTAGGTGTAGAAACGGGCGCCCACGTCGGCGATGTCGAAGACCAGCGTGTCCACGCCGGCGGCCGCCACCACGCGGTCCAGTTCCTCCCCGGAGAGCTGGTACGTGTCGTACACCGGCAGCCCGGTCCGCTCGTCCACGGTGTCGCCCTCGGCCCCCGCCGCCTGGGCGGTGCCGCGCATGCCGTGCTCGGGGCCGAACAGCGCGGTCAGCTTCACCCCCGCGGCCAGCAGGGCGTCGGCCGTGGGGGTCAGGTCGGGCAGGACTCCGGTGGGGTTGGTGATCAGGCCGAGGCGGGTGCCTCCCGCGAGGGCGGGGTCCGCGGCCAGCCGTTCTGCTCCGGTTCGTACGTGTGGCATGCAACCCATTGTCTGAAAGATATTTACAAGAGAGAAGTAGAGGGTGGAAATTAGCGACATGATTGATCCGCTGCCCGAGCTGTCCACCGAGCAGAGCGATCCCCGCTACAGCCAGATCGACCGGCTGCCGACCGAGCGGATCGCCCGCCTGATGAACCAGGCCGACGCCGCCGTGCCCGCCGCCGTGGCGGTGGCCATCCCGGCGATCTCGGCGGCCATCGACGCGATCGCCGACAGGATGGCCGCCGGAGGGCGGCTCTTCTACGTCGGCGCCGGCACGTCGGGACGCCTGGCCGTGCTCGACGCCAGCGAGTGCCCGCCCACGTTCGGCACCGATCCGTCGCTGGTGCAGGGCGTGATCGCGGGCGGGCCGGACGCGCTGACCCGGTCCGTCGAGGGTGCGGAGGACGACGCGGAGGCGGGCGCCGGCGCGCTGAGGGACCTGGAGGTGGGACCGCTCGACTCGGTGGTGGGCGTGTCCGCCAGCGGGCGTGCCCCTTTCGTGCTGGGCGCGCTGGCGGAGGCCGCGAGGCGCGGGGCACTCACGGTCGGCCTGTCGTGCAATGACGACGCGCCGCTGTCGGCCGCCGCGGAGCACGCGATCGAGGTGGTCGTGGGGCCCGAGGTGGTGACCGGCTCGACCCGGCTGAAGGCCGGCACGGCGCAGAAGCTCGTGCTGAACATGATCTCCACGATCTCGATGGTCAAGCTGGGCCGCACGTACGGGAACAAGATGATCGAGATGTCGGCCATGAACAGCAAGCTCGCCGGGCGGGCCATGCGCATGGTCGCGGACATCACCGGCGCCGACCGCGAGACCGCGGGAGCGGCGCTGGACGCGGCGGGAGGCCAGGCGAAGGTCGCGGTGCTGATGATCCGGCACGGCCTCGACGCCGACGGCGCCCGCGCGCTGCTGGAGTCGCACGGCGAGCGCCTGAGCGACGCGCTCAGCGGCTGACCGGCGCGCTGAGGAGCGGCTGAGCGGCTGAGCGGCGTGTTGAGGAGCGCTGAGCGGCTGAGCGGCGTGTTGAGGAGCACTGAGCGCCTGAGTGGCGTGTTCAAGGAGCCGGGAGCGGCTGAGCGGGCGGCCCACGGGGGTGAGGGGGACAATGAGCGACAGGCTGGAGGCGATCCTGGCGGACGCGGTGCCGCGCGTCTGCTCGGCCGCGGTCGCGCTGATCGCCGCGGACGGCTCCGTGGTGGCCTCGGCCGCCACCGGCGAGCTCGTACGGTACGCCGACGCCGGCGGGAGCCTGGCGCCGGAGCGCCCGCCCGCGGGCCCCGGCTCGATCTTCGACCTGGCCTCGGTCAGCAAGCTCTTCACCACGGTCGTGCTGCTCTCGCTGGCCGAGGAGGGGCTGCTGGGCCTCGACGAGCCCGTGACCGGCCGGATTCCCGGCGCCGATCCGCGGATCACGCCGCGCCGCCTGCTCACGCACACGGCCGGCCTGCCCCCGATCCGCCGGATCGACCGGGAACTGCCCGGCGCGGACGCCGCGGCGCGGATGGAGGCCATGGTGCGCACGCCGGTCACCCACCCCGTCGGCGGGCCGTACCTCTACAGCGACGTCGGCATGGTGATGGCGGGCCGCCTGGCCGAGCTGGCCGGCGGCGCGCCGCTGGACGCGCTGGTCCGCGCCCGCATCACGGACGTGCTCGGGCTGGCCGGCACGTGCTACCGGCCCGCCCGCGCGGACCGGATCGCGGCCACCGAGTGGAAGGCCGGGCGGCCGGGGCCCGGTTGCGTCCGGGGTGAGGTGCACGACGAGACCGCGTACGCGCTGGGCGGCGTGGCCGGGCACGCCGGGCTGTTCGCCCCCGCCGGGGACCTGCTGGCCTTCGGCGAGATGCTGCGGCGCGGCGGCGGCCCCGTGCTGCGCCCCGGCAGCGTGGCCGAGATGACGCGCGACCAGGGGGTGCACGGCGCGCCGTTCCGGCACGGGCTGGGCGTGCGCATCGGCGACCCCGGCATCGTGGGGCCGCTGGGCGAGGCCTACGGCCACGCGGGCTTCACCGGCACCTCCCTGGTGATCGACCCGGCCCGCCGCCTGACGGTGGTGCTGCTGACGAACGCCGTGCATCCCGTACGGGGCCGCGACGGCATCCGCGAGCTCCGTCACGCGGTGGCCGCGGAGGCGTCGCGCCTCGCGCCCTGAGCGCCGGTGACCGCCGCACCACGAGTGGCTCACGCGGGTGGTGCCGCCCGGACCCGCCTCGGCTGACGTAGCCTGCACCCATGTCCGTCCACTTGAACCACACCATCATGCCGGCCAGGGACAGGGACGCGACGGCCGACTTCCTCGTCGAGCTGCTCGGCCTGGACCCGGCGCCCGAGTACGGCCCGTTCCGGGTGGTCTCGCTCGGCAACGACGTGTCGATCGACGTCGTGCAGGCGGGCGACGAGCTGCCGTCGCAGCACTACGCGTTCCTGGTCAGCGAGGAGGAGTTCGACCAGATCTGGGGCCGGATCAAGGAGCGCGGGCTGACGTACTGGGCCGATCCGTTCCACCGCCAGGAGGGGCGGATCAACACCAACGACGGCGGGCGCGGCCTCTACTGGTCCGACCCCAACGGCCACAACCTGGAGATCATCACGGTGCCGTACGGCGGCGGTTAGGGCGCCAGCGCCTCCAGCGCCTCCTCGGCCCGGCGCATCGCCTCCTTGGCGTCGGACGCGGGTATCTCGCTGTCGAAGTTCAGGTCGTGGAAGACCTCCGTGACGCCGGCGGCGCCCAGGGCTTCGACGTCCCGCCTGATCTTGTCGTAGGTGCCGGTCAGCGGGCGGTCCTCGTCCCGCGCCCGCACCTGCGTGGAGCCGCGGCACACGAGCCGGAACGCGCCCGCGTCCCGCCCCGCCGCGTCCAGCTCCGCCTTGATCAGCCCGATCCGGGCGGTGATGGAGGCCAGGTCCTCCCTGCTGGAGCTGACCCAGCCGTCGGCCAGCCAGGCGGCCCGGCGCAGCGCCACGTCGGCCGTGCCGCCGAGCAGGATCGGCGGCGGGCCCGGCAGCGGCTTGGGGTCGACGTGGGCGGGCGGCACGCGGTAGAACTCGCCCTCGTGCTCCACCACGTCGTCGGTCCACGCCTTGCGCAGCACCTCGACAAACTCCTCGCCCCTGCGACCGCGCCGCGCCATGTCGACGCCGGTCGCCTCGAACTCCTCCGGCAGCCAGCCCAGCCCGATCCCGGCGGTGAGCCTGCCGCCCGAGAGCGTCTGCAGCGTGGCGAGCTGCTTGGCCAGCGGCACGGGCTGCACGTACGCGTTGATCACCGCGACGCCCAGCCGGATGCGGCTGGTCACGGCCGAGACGTGGGCGAGCGTGACGATCGGGTCGTGCACGGCGCGATAGGTGGGCCCCATCGGGTGCCCGACCGGGTACAGCAGCCGCTGGAACGTCCAGAGCTCGTGGTAGCCCAGCTCCTCGGCTCGTACGGCGACGCGGCGCAGGTTCTCGGGTGTGGCCCAGGGCCCTGACACGGGTACGGCGAAACCGACTCTCATGGGACCTAGTCTGTACGAGTGGGTCTTGAAGCTGAGCTGGCGGGTATCGCCACGGCGTACGGCGGCACGGGCAAGCCCGTGTTACATCCGACGCGCACGGACGTCGTGGTGTTACGCATGGGCGAGGTCGTCGTCAAGGCCCATTCGGCGCGCGACGACGCCGAGGCGCTGCGTCCGAGGCTGCGGGTCGCCGCGTCGGCCTCGGTGAGCGGCGTGATGCTGGCCCCGCTGGAGCGCGAGGTGCTGTCGGCGGGCGGGCGCGCGGTGACGGTGTGGCCGGCGGGCCGGCCGGTCTCGCACGACGATCCCGGCTCCGCGCCGTGGGAGGAGGGCGCCAGGCTGCTGGCGCGGCTGCACGCCGTCCCCCTCACGCTGCTGCCCCCGCTGCCGCCCGCCGGAGGGCCCGCCAGGGCCGCCAGGGCGGTGAGCCGGATGACCGGAGACGGGCCGGTGGAGCAGCTCGTCAGGCGGGCGTTCAAGGAGCTGCCCGAGCCGGCGCCGGTGCCCGGCCTGCTCACGCACGGCGACTGGCACCTGGGCCAGCTCGTGCACCGCGACCGGTGGCTGCTCATCGACGTCGACGACCTCGGCGTCGGCGATCCGGCGTGGGACCTGGCCAGACCCGCGGCCTGGTACGCGGCGGGGCTGCTCGAACCGGCCGTGTGGGAGCGGTTCCTGGGGGCGTACCTGGCCTCCGGCGGGCCCGCGCTCGGCCAGGGCGACGACCCGTGGGCGCGGCTCGACCTGCCCGCCCGCGCGCTGACCGTTCAGCTCGCCGCCGTGGCCGTGGTCAACGCCGACGGCGAGGGCCGGGAACTCGACGAGGTCGAGCACTCGTTAATCGAGTCGTGCAACAGAATCGTCCGAGCATGACGGGGGTTGCGCGCGGTAGGTTTCACCCTGAGACCTCGAAGTCAAGGAGAGCGACTTAGATGCAGTGCCCCAAGTGCCGCGGGAACATGCGGACCTATGAGCGCAACGGCGTCCACATCGAGCAGTGCGACAACTGCCGTGGGATCTTCCTCGACTACGGCGAGCTGGAGACGCTGACCCGGATGGAGTCGCAGTACCACGCGGCTCCCCCGCCTCCCCCCGCCTCCCCCCGCCGCCCCCGGCCCGGCCTGGGGCGCCCCTGCCCCGCACCACGGCGGCGGCCACTACGGCCACCACCGTCAGCGCAGCTGGGTGGGCATGCTGTTCTCGACCTGACGAGACCCGGCCCGCCGGGAGCTGACCTGGCGAGAGCTGGTTCGATGAAGGCCGCGCGCCGGCGCGGTGCGCGGCCTTTCCCTCGCGGTCACCCGGGGAAGTCGTCCGGGTCCACGGGCGCGGTGCGGGCGTTGCCGCCGCTGATCGAGTGCAGGGTGATCCGCCAGTCGTGCCAGAGGATCTGCGTGGCGGTGAACGTGGTCTTGAACTTCACCGTCTTCTCGAACCGCTCGAAGCTGCAGTCCCTGGTGAACGCCTTGGTCTTCCCGTCCCAGTCCGCGCCGTGGGTGAAGTAGATCTTGTAGTTGCCGTCCCGCACGCCTCTGATCTTGAACTTCGCCTTCTTCCGCACGTACACGCTGAGCACCTTGCTGCCGCCCTTGAGCACGGTGACCACGGCGTCGAGGCTGCCGCCGTTGTCGATCTCCAGCGAGCTGCGCCCGTTGAGCGTGCTCCTGCGGATGAACGTGCCGTTGCGCAGCCGCCTGGTCTGCCGCTCCCCCGCCTTCACCGACACGACGTCGGCCGGGTAGTCGCCCGCGCTCTGCAGCGCCTTGCCGGCCTGGTCGAGCGCGTTCAGCTTGTCGCCGAGGTCGGCGAGCACGGCGGAGGAGGTGCACAGGTCGCGCGCGCCGACCTTGCCGGACGTGGCGCCCAGCTCGGTGGCGACGTCGCGCAGGCTGGTCACGTACGTCTCGTGCTGACCGCGCACGGCCTCGGGCGGGGTGAGCGCCGACAGCGCGTCCGCGGCGCCGCTCAGCTCCTCCTCGGCGCGTCCCACCCGCTGGTCCAGGGCCTTGACGCCGCGCGCGCCCGCCAGCGCGGTGATCGCGTCGGCCATCGCCTTGTGCCGGCTCTCCAGCTCGCCCTTGTACGCCTCCGGCGTCAGCGCGGCCGGGGTCTGGCCGCCGCCGGTGCCTGCCTGGGGGACGATGCCGTTGCCGCCCGCGACACCCGTGACCTTGGGCTCGCCGCCGGTCGGGGACAGCGTCCCGGAGGAGCACGCGCCGAGGGAGGTGAGCGTCACCAGTGCGAGAAAGCTGGAGATCAACCGGGGTGTAGCCACCTGCCACACTATCGTCCGGTTGATCCCCAACCGTCAATTACGATTCGGTCAGTCCCTCCTCCCGATGCTGCCGCAGCCGGCGGGTGATCCCCAGCGTCTCCAGGAACGGCAGGTCGTGGCTGGCCACGATGAGCGCGCCCCGGTAGGCCGACAGCGCCTGCGCGAGCTGGCGGACGCTGGCCATGTCCAGGTTGTTGGTCGGCTCGTCGAGCAGGAGGAGCTGCGGCGGCGGCTCGGCCGACAGCAGCGCGGCGAGCGTCGCGCGGAAGCGCTCCCCGCCGGAGAGCGTGCCGACGGCCTGGTTGGCCCGTTCCCCGCGGAACAGGAAGCGGGCCAGCCCCGCGCGTACGTCGTTCACCGAGGCGGACGGCGCCAGGGCCCGCACGTTGTCCACCACGCTCAGCCGGTCGTCCAGCAGGTCGAGCCGCTGCGGCAGGTAGCGGACGGGCACCTGGGCGCCGTGCGCGATGATGCGCTTGAGCAGCGTGGTCTTGCCCGAGCCGTTGGGCCCGAGCAGCGCGATCCGTTCCGGCCCGCGCACGACCAGCGTCTCCAGCGCCACCGCGGAGGAGTCCGCGTCCACCCGGCTCGGCGGCTCCAGCGGGAGTGTGAGCACCGTGCGGCCGGCGGGCACCTCGGTGCCCGGGAGCTGGATGCGGATCTCCGCGTCGTCGCGCACGGCCTGCTCGGCCTCGGTGAGCCGCTCGCGGGCCTCCGCCAGCTTCTCCAGGTGGAGGGTCCGCTGCTTGCCGGCCGTCACCTGGGCCTTGCCCTTGAGCGTGTTCGCGACGATCTTCGGCACCTTCTTGTTCTCGAACGCCTTCCTGCCGGTACGCAGGCCGCGGTCGATCCTGGTCCTGGCCTCGATGAGCTCGCGCTGCTGCCGGCGCACCTCGCCCTCGGCGGTGCGCACCGAGCGCTCGGCCGCCTCCTGCTCGGCGGCGACCTGCTCCTCGTAGGCGCCGAGGTTGCCGCCGTACATGCGCACGGCCCCCTCGCGCAGCTCGGCGATCTGGTCCACCAGCTCCAGCAGCGCCCGGTCGTGGCTGACGACCAGGAGCACCCCCTGCCAGGCGGCGACGGCGGCGTAGAGCCGGCTCCGCGCGTCCAGGTCGAGGTTGTTGGTGGGCTCGTCGAGCAGCAGCGCGTCGGGCCGCTTCAGCAACTGGGCGGCCAGCGCGACCATGATGGTCTCGCCGCCGGACAGCGTGCCGACCGTGCGGTCGAGGCCGACGTGGCCGAGCCCGAGCCGGTCGAGCTCGGCCCGGGCGCGCTCCTCGACGTCCCAGTCGTCGCCGACGGCCGTGAAGTGCTCCTCGGCCACGTCGCCGCGCTCGATGGCGTGCAGCGCGGCCCGCGTCCGGCTGATCTCCAGCAGGTCCGACACGGTGCGCCAGGCGCCGAGCGGCACGTTCTGCGGCAGGTACCCGACCACGCCGGAGACGGACACGGACCCGGACCGCGGCGCCAGCTCATTCGCGATGATCTTGAGCAGGGTGGACTTGCCCGACCCGTTGACCCCGATGAGCCCGGTGCGTCCGGCGGGGAAGGCGGCGTCGAGCCGGTCGAGCACGGTGGTCCCGTCGGGCCAGGCGAAGGAGACGTGATCGACGACAATGGAATAAGGCATAAGGCGGCTCCCATCACAAAAATCGAAATTTCGTGACTTGGCGGGAAACACCGCATACACGCGCGACACACGGGAACTCGGAGTCGAAGTCCGCGGCAAGGGGCGAGGATGCCCTCGAGGTCCAGGTGATGCGCGCATGCCCATGACAGGGCCGAACGGCGCGGTGCCCGCGACCTCAGATCCTCACGTCAGCTGCCCCCACGGATCGGCGATAGAACGTCGGGAAGTTTACGCGAGCAACCGATCACGTGGCAAGGCGGCGGGCCCGGTGCGCCGCCACGTTCACCCTGTTGGCGCAGCCCGGCGAGCAGAACCGGCGCCGCCCGTTGCGGGAGGTGTCCACGTAGACGATCGCGCACCCCGGCCTGCCGCACCGTCCCAGCCGGTCGCCGCCGGCGAACGACAGGGCCATGGCGAGCCCGCCCGCGGTGGTGTCCCTCGACCTGGCCACGATGCCGGCGTCGACGGAGAAGAAGTGCAGGTGCGGCTCGCGGCCGTCGTGGGCGCTGACGTACGGCCTGGACGTGGTCAGGTCGAGCAGGTCGTTGACCAGCTTGATCTGCGTCTCCTGGTCCCGCTCCCCGAACACCGGCGCCAGCCTGGCCGCCCACGCCCGCAACTCCTCCGCCTGCCCGGCGGTCACGGTGGCGCGCACCATGCGGTGCTCGGTCAGCATCGCCTCGACCGCCCCGGGGCTGAAGTCGGTCGCGTTGACCAGTGCCGCCGCGAGGGCCGCCCCGTTGCCGCCGTAAGCGTTGAAATGCATAAGGCCATTACATCAGGTTGGAATCATGCACACCAGAGACCTGCACGACCCCCTCTCCATGACCGTCGTGTCCTCCCACCGCACCTCGGAGGGGGTGGTGTCGTACCTGAAGTGCTCCTGCGGCGTCTGGGAGGTGCGCACCGCGCGGCTGGTCGGCGTCGCCACGCCGGGCGCGCGTTCGAAGATGACCATCGACTGAGACGGTGCCGTCGTCCTAGAGTCGGGCCTACACCCCCAGGAGGTCAGGCATGTCCAGCATTCCCTCCCTGTTGCGCGACCGCATCGCGGCGACTCCCGACGCCGAGGCCTACCGTGTGCCCTCGGACGACGGATGGACCTCGTTGACCTGGCGGGAGGTGGGCGAGCGGGTACGCGGCCTGGCCCTGGCGCTGTCGGGCCTGGGCTCGGGGCCCGGCACCCGCGTGTCGATCCTGTGCTCCACCCGCCTCGAATGGATCGTCTGCGATCTGGCGGTGCTGGCGACGGGGGCGGCCACGACCACGATCTACCCGTCGAACACGGCCGCCGAGTCCGCCTTCGTCATCACCGACTCGGGCAGCACGATCGTCATCGCCGAGAACGACGAGCAGGTGACCAAGCTCAGGTCCGTCCAGAAGGAGCTCCCCGACGTCACCCACGTGATCGTCATCGACGGCTCGGCGAGCGACGACGGCTGGGTGATCACCCTCGACTCGCTGAGCGGCGGTGACGGCGACTACGACGCGATGGTGGACGCCATCGCCCAGGACGACCTGGCCACCCTGATCTACACCTCCGGCACCACCGGCCGCCCCAAGGGCGTCGAGCTGACCCACGACAACTGGCTCTACGCGGCCGGCGCGGTGCGCGAGATCGACCTGATCTCCCCGTCCGACCTGCACTTCCTGTGGCTGCCGCTGTCGCACTCGTTCGGCAAGCTGCTGGAGGTGGTGATGATCGACATCGGCGTGCCGACCGCGATCGACGGCCGCCTCGACAAGATCGCCGAGAACCTCGGCGTGGTGAAGCCGACCGTCATGGCCGCCGCGCCGCGCATCTTCGAGAAGATCCACAACACGGTCGTGGCGAACATGCAGCGCGAGGGCGGCCTCAAGCTGCGCATCTTCACCTGGGCACGCAGGACGGGCCGGCGGGTCGTCGGGGCCAGGCAGCGCGGCGCCGCGATTCCGGTGACCACCCGCGCCGAGTACGCCCTGGCCGACCGCCTGGTCTTCGCCAAGCTGCGCGAGCGGTTCGGCGGCCGGATCCGCTTCTTCATCTCCGGCGCGGCCCCGCTCAACCAGGAGGTCGCCGAGTTCTTCGACGCGGCGGGCCTGACGATCCTCGAAGGGTACGGGCTGACGGAGTCGTCGGCGGGCAGCTTCCTCAACCGGCCCGAGTCGGTGCGGTTCGGCACGGTCGGCCTGCCGTTCCCCGGCACCGAGGTGCGCATCGCCGACGACGGCGAGATCCTCATCGGCGGGCGCGGCATCATGCGCGGCTACCACGGCCTGCCCGCGGAGACGGCCGAGGCGCTGGAGGACGGCTGGCTGCGCACGGGCGACATCGGCGAGCTGGACGAGGCCGGCCGGCTGCGCATCACCGACCGCAAGAAGGAGCTGATCAAGACCTCGGGCGGCAAGTACGTCGCGCCCACGTACCTGGAGGGCCGGATCAAGGCGGCCTGCCCGTTCGTGTCGCACGTGTTCGTGCACGGCGACCGGCGCAACTACGTCACGGCGCTGGTCACGCTGGACATGGACGTGGTCAAGCCGTGGGCGCAGGCCGAGTCGCTGCCCGCCGAGCCCGAGGAGCTGCGCGAGCACCCGCGCATGCGCGCCGAGGTCGAAAAGGCGATCAAGCAGGTCAACGCGAGCGAGGCCGGCTACGCCACGGTCAAGAAGTTCGCGATCCTGGCCGAGGACTTCTCCGTGGAGACGGGCGAGCTGACGGCCAGCCTCAAGATCAAGCGCAAGGCGGTGGAGGAGCGGCACGGCGCGACGCTCGACTCCTTCTACGAGTGATCTCCCACCTGCCGGTGCGGCCGCGGCACTGCGACGCGCAGGCCATGATGCACGCGACCCGTTACTACGAGTACTTCGAGGACGCCTTCCTCGACTGGCTCGGCGCCAGGGGCGGCTACGAGCGGCTCCGCGAGGAGGGCGCGGACCTGGTGGTCAAGGTCAGCGGCTGCGAGCATCACGCGCCCGCGCGGCTCGGCGACGTGCTGGCGGTGGAGAGCGCGCCGGCCAGGATCGGCTCCACCTCGATCACGATGACGTTCACGATGCGGCGCGGGGAGGAGCTGGTGGCGGTCGGCACGGTCACGTACGTGTGCGTCCGCGACGGCCGCCCCTCCCCGCTGCCGGGGATGCTCGTTCAGAGCACCCGCTTGGCCCCCGGCAGCGACCGCACCAGGTAGGCCAGCGACCAGCACAGCGGCAGCGCGAGCACCAGCATGGCCGCGAACTTCACGATCGCGATCGTCTCCAGCCGGCGCAGCGCCCAGCCCAGCCCGACCAGCACGACCGGGTGGATGATGTAGACGGTGAAGGCGTGCTCGGCCAGGAAGCGGCCACGCGGCCCCTGCGTGTTGTGCCGCTCCCTGAAGTACACCGTGAAGCCGATGATCATGCTGACCGCGAAGGCGGACTCCCAGGCGGCCATCAGCGCCGCCGACAGCGCGCCCGTGGTGAGGAGCGCCGGCACCAGCAGCAAGGGGGTCGTCACACCTGCGGCGACGAAGCCCAGCCTCGCCGCCCGCGCGGGCAGCGTCTCGAACCAGCCGCGCCGGAAGGCGACGCAGCCGAGCACGAACATGGAGACGTACTGCGGCAGGAAGTACGGGGTCGGCAGCCCGATCACCGGCCACACGGTGGGGCTCGGCACCGGGATGCGCCACAGGAACGTGGCCACCGCCAGCCCCGCCGTGAACAGCACGATCCACTTCATGGCGAGCGGCGCGGGCCGCTGGTCGAGCGGGGCGCGCAGGGCCCGCCAGCCGGTGTAGGCCAGCACGAGGACGATCAGCACCTCGACGAACCACATGGGCCCCGGGTCCCACGTGCGCAGGTAGTACTCCCAGAACGGCGTGTCACCCCGGCCGAGCACCCCGCCGAGGTCGGCCAGCGGCCGCAGCAGCAGGATGTAGACCAGCAGCGGGATGCCCAGCCGCACCAGCCGGTCGCGCACGAACACGCGGGCGCCCTTGCGGTCGTGGGAGCCGGGGGTGAAGAAGCCGGACAGGAGGAAGAAGAACCCCATGAAGAACGCCTGGTTCGTGACGACCAGGATGTCGAGCGCGATCCCCGAGGGGTCCTGGGCGGGCTCGACGTAGTACCACAGGGGGATGTTGCCGTAGGTGACCGCGACGTGATGGGCGACGACGAGCACGGTCAGTAAGATCCGCAGGTTGTCGATCGCGTAGAGCCTGGTGCTGGTCTCCGTCTTCATGCTCGGCATGCCCTTTCCATCAGGTCGGCGAGTTCGGCGGCGTGCGCCTCGAGGTCGTGGCCCGGGTGGGTGATCCAGTAGGCGAACATGTGGTCGATGGCCGCCTGCTGGGTGACGGCCATGACGCGCAGGTCGAACTGCCGGAACTCCCCGGTCGACTGGCCCAGCCGGTAGATCAGCTCCAGCCCCTGGTAGAGCTCCTCGTTGGTGTGCATCCCGAAGCGGTGGTTGCCGTCTGCGGTCCGGAGATTGCTGAAGATCTCGCCCAGGGCCCTGACCTGGGTGCGGTGGCCGAGCATGTGCTCGGCGACGGCCATGATGTGCGTCCTGAGCAGCTCGGTCGCCGCCGTGATGCCGTCCATCCTGGCGAACACGTGCTCGGCGATGGCCCCGTACGTGTGCTCGACGACCTGCTCCATCAGCTCGTCCTTGCCGGCGAAGTGGTAGGAGATGACGCCCTTGCTGATGCCCGCGTGCGCGGCGATCCGCGCCAGCGACGCCTGGGCGAACCCCACCTCGGCGATGACCTCGATGGCGGACGCGATGATCTGCGCCCGCCTGGCCTCCTCGATGAACGAGCGCTCCTTCTGGCCGCTCTTCCCAATTTCTGACCGCATGGCCAAAATCTAGCACGCATGGACGCCGTGTTGGCCGGTCGGCCAGTTTTCAGGCCGGGCGGATCAGAAGGGGAGCCGTACCAGGCGCCGCCGCCGAGGTCCTCGGGCGGCACCGTGAGGCAGGATCAGCTCAGCCGCCCGTGGTAGACGGCCCTGGCCTGCTGGAGCAGCGACATGTGGTCGCCGAACTGGTACGGGCTGGCAAGGCGGCCGTGCTGCCTGATCAGGTTCTCCAGCCCGTCCAGCCACTCCAGGCACCAGCGCACGTCCTCCTGCCTGGCGACCTGCTTGCCGGCCACGTCCACGTACACGGGGCTGGTCAGGGCGTAGCCGGTGGCGGTGAGGGTGCGCGGGTGCGGGTCGCACAGGACCTCGGCCACCACGTACGTGGGCGCGTCCACGCGCAGCTCGGCCGTCACGGTGAGCCGGTCCTCGCCCCTGCCCCCGTGCGCGGCGCTGTGAACGGCACTGTGGACGGCGCTGTACCCGGCGTTGTGATCGGTGCTGTAACCAGCGCTGTAACCGGCGTTGTAACCGGCGTTGTAACCGGCATCGTGGCGGGCGTCGTGGCGGGCGTCGTGGCGGGCGTCGTGGCCGTTGCGGTGGCCGGCGTGGTCGTCGGCGGGCAGCCGCTCGGCTCCCGCCCGCACGCCCTCCGCGGTGCGGATGCGCACGGCGGTCACCTCGGGGCCGATGGCGGTGGCGGTGACGCTGATGCGCTCGCCCTCCCCCGCGTGGAGCACGTGGCCGGGGCCGTGGCCGTTCACCGACAGCTCCAGCCAGGGGCCGGTGGTGGCGAACGTGCGGCCCGCGCGTACGGCCGCCGCGAACGACCGGGCGGTCAGCTCGCCCTCGACGCGCGCGTAGACGCGGGCCCAGCCGGGCGGGTTCGACTGGTTGTCGGAGCGGGTGAAGGAGATCATCGCGTCCGTGCCCGCCGTCACGGCCAGCCGGTTGCCCGCGCCGAGCAGCCGCCGGTAGACCGACGCCGTGGCCGGGATCGAGGCGTGGGTGAGCACGTCGAGGCTGTCCACGAGGCCGAGCGCGGCGTCGGCGACCAGCTCGCGGGCGGCGCAGTTGCGCGGCACCGGCGAGACGATGCCCTTGGGCGGGTCGCCGTCGGCGATGGGCGTGCGGAAGGGGTGGCTGTAGCCGACGAGCGCGCCGAGGCCGCGCAGCTCGCGCAGGCCGTCGGCGTTGGGCGGCCAGTCGGAGTCGCCGTCGAAGCCGGTGTGGTAGCGGCCGGGGGCGGCGCGGGGCGCGAAGGCGTAGATGTGGCCGAGCAGGTCGTTGCGGTACTCCACGCCCATCCTGGCCACGTGCGTGGCGTCGGACCACGGCAGGTCCCGGTCCGTCCAGTGCTCCAGCGCCTCCCTGTCGTACACGCGCCTGCCGGAGACGTTGGCCGCCAGCAGGTTGAGCACGTGCAGGTCCTCGCCGTGCTGGGCGGCGGCCGCGTCGGCGGGCACGGCCACCAGGTCGCCCGCCCAGTTGAGGTGCACGTGCAGGTCGCCGCCGTACCAGCCGCGGGCGGCGGCGTCGTACAGGCGCGCGGGGGTCAGCTCGACCAGGTGCTCGCCGCCGGGGCGCGGGACCAGCCGGGTCCTGGCCTCGTCGTGCTCCATGCCCCGGGCCGCGGTGACGGTCAGCTGCATGCAGGGCACCTCGAGGCGGAGGTCGTCGCCGTGGAAGTACGGGCGGCCGTGGTAGTCGTAGCGGTGCGGGACGTCGGGCGGGAACCAGCCGCTGCCGTCGCCGGCCACGACGCTCCATCGGCAGGGCACGCCGGCCACCAGGCGCAGCGTGGCCGACGGGATGGGCCGCAGCAGGGTGTCCAGGCGGACGCGCACGCCGTCGGCGATGACCATGCTGTCCTCGTCAACCTCGACTAGCCAGGCGCCGCGCGCAGGCAGCAGGCGCTGCGTCTCGTCCACGCTGACCAGGCAGGGCGTGTCCCGCCTGGAGTCGATGAGCAGGGAGATCCGCTCCTCGCCGCGCCCGGTGAGCGGCACGGGCAGCGGCACGGGCAACGGTACGGCGGGGGGCGGCTCGTCCGCCGGGAGCGGCCCGGGCAGCGGCGCCGCGGTCGCGCCGTTGCCCGCCGCCCGCGCGCCGCCCGGCAGCGCCATGAACGGCTTGTCCCTGGCCCAGCGCCTGGCGTGCCGGTCCGCCGGGGGCGGCTCCGAGGGCAGCAGCACCGTGCGCGGCGCCCCTTCGAGCGCGATGTTGTCCGGCTCGATCCGCACGGCGACGAGGTGTCCCGGCAGCTCGCCGTCGAGGGTGTCGCGCAGCACGCGGTCGTAGTCGGGCTCGGCCAGCCGGGCGGCCACCTGGTCCCGCGGCTCGTCGGGATGGCTCTCGGCCACCGCTTCGAGGACGAGCTGCCAGAACCGGTCGAACAACGCGGGCGGCAGCACCCGGCGCCTGGCGAAGAACTTCACGTAATGGATCTCCGGTTCGCCCCAGGTGATCCCGTGCTCGCCCAGCAGACGCCCGTACTCCTCCAGCGCCTGCGTCACCCTGCCGGGCAGCATCGATTCCGCACCCATATGAGCCCTCCCCACTCGGTTGCGCGACATCGTGACATGCATCACGCAACCGCTCGGTTCGGCCGCCTCCCCGGAGAGGGGGTTTTCTCAACCCCGGAGGATGTATCTCCACCCGGGGAGTACCGATGCCGCTCCGGATCCGGGCCCGGCGGGGCTCAAACCCGGGTCAAAGCCGCTTGAACACGGACAGAATTTTTTCTGCCGCGAGGGCCGGCGTCAGCTCTCCCGACAGCACCTCGCGCTCGACCTCGCCGGTGACCGCCGCCACCTCCGGGTCGCCGCGCAGCTCCGCCAGGAGCCGGTCCTGGACGAGCGTCCACGTCCAGCGCACCTGCTGGCGGCGGCGCCTGGCCGGCAGGTCGATCGTGTCCTGGTGGGACAGCACGCGCCGCCACAGCTCGTCCAGCCCGGCGCCGCTGAGCCCGCTGCAGGTCAGCACGGGAGGCGGGGCGGTGTCGGAGCGGAGCAGGCGCAGCGCGCCCGACAGCTCGCGGGCGGCCTTCCTGGCCGGCAGTTCGTACTCGCCGTCGGCCTTGTTGACGGCGATGACGTCGGCGAGCTCCAGCACGCCCTTCTTGATCCCCTGGAGCTGGTCGCCGGTGCGGGCCAGGGTGAGCAGCAGGAACGTGTCCACCATGTCGGCCACCGCGGTCTCCGACTGCCCCACGCCCACGGTCTCCACCAGCACGACGTCGAAGCCGGCCGCCTCCACCACGACCATGGCCTCCCTGGTGGCCTTGGTGACGCCGCCGAGCGTGCCGGAGGTCGGCGAGGGGCGGATGAACGCGGCCGGGTCCGCCGCCAGCCTGGACATGCGGGTCTTGTCACCGAGGATGCTGCCACCCGTCCTGGTCGAGGACGGGTCCACGGCCAGCACGGCCACCCGGTGCCCCGCGGCCGTCAGCCGCGTGCCGAGCGCGTCGATGAACGTGGACTTCCCCACCCCGGGCACGCCCGAGATGCCGACCCTGCGGGCCCGTCCGGACAGCGGGGTGAGCTCGACCAGGAGCCGCTGCGCGAGCGCGTTGTGGTCGGGCCTGGTCGACTCGACCAGCGTGATCGCGCGGGCGATCCAGGTACGGGAGCTCGCCCGCACGCCCCGGGCGTAGTCCTCCAGCGAGTGCACCCCACTTACCCCTTTCTTCGCAGTTGATCAGCCTAACTTCTGACAAGTCTTGACTTTTGCCAGTAGGGTGCTCGATGTTCTTGTCTCAGCCGTCACAGGAGTCACTCCCCTCATGCCCAACGTCGAACCCCTGCGCGAGGGCGACCCGGCAGCGGTGGGGCCCTACCGGCTGGTCGGGCGGCTCGGCGCGGGCGGCCACGGTGTCGTCTACCTCGGCCAGGCACGCAACGGAACCCCGGTCGCCGTCAAGGTGCTGCGCGAGGGGCTGGCCGTGGGCGAACGCCTGGTCAAGGACATCGCCGCCGCACGCAACGTCGAGCCGTTCTGCCTCGCGCAGGTGCTCGACGCCTCGACCAGCGGCAGGCCGTACATCGTGTCCGAGTACGTGGACGGGCCCTCGCTGCAGCAGGCGGGCCGGCGCGGCGGGACGGAGCTGCAGCGGCTCGCCGTGGCGACCGCGACCGCGCTCGACGCGATCCACCAGGCGGGCGTCGTCCACGGCGACCTCACGCCGGCCAACGTCCTGCTCGGGCCCGACGGGGCGCGGGTGGTCGACTTCGGCATCGCGGCGGCGCTGAGCTCGGGCATGAAGGCGACCAGCAACATCGTGGGCACGCCCGCCTACATGGCGCCCGAGCAGCTCGCCGGGCGGCCCGTGGGGGCCGCGGCGGACGTGTTCTCGTGGGCGTCCGTGCTCGTGTTCGCGGCGACGGGCGTGCCGCCGTTCGGGGACGACTCGCTGCCCTCGGTGATCAACCGCATCCTGCGCGAGGAGCCGGTGCTCGGGCAGCTGGGACGGCCGCTGCGCGAGGTCGTGACGGCCTGCCTGGCCAAGGACCCGGCGGCCCGGCCGTCGATGCGCGACGTCCTGCTCCGCCTGACCGCCCCGTCCCGGCAGACCGCCACGCCGTACGCGGCCCCGGCCCCCGAGCCGTCCCGCCTCCCCGACCCGCCCGTGCCACCGGACCCGCGCGACGCCTGGCAGGACACCGTCGACCATCCCGCGGTCCGGCCCCAGGCCGCCGACCCGCGTGACCTCCCGCGCAGGCGCGGCCCCGCCCAGGCGCCCGACCAGACGCACCCGCACGGCCAGGGCCAGGCGCCTGAGCAGCCCCGCACGCGTGACCAGGCTCACGGGCGCGGCCCGGCCCGGCCCCACGACCGGGCACAGGCACCCGGCCAGGCCCAGCCCCACGACCAGGCGTACACGCGTGGCCCGGCCCCGGCGCACGACCAGGCGCGGGCGGACGGCTCGGCCCAGCAGCACGACGTGGAGCAGGCGCACGGCTCGGCTCACCACCACGGCGGGCGGCCCGAGCGTGGCCGCCCGCATGCCGGTCACGCGGCCGCCCACGAGGGGCCCGGCCCGGCGACCTCGCCGCTGCAGGCGCTGTTCGACCTCTCCTCGCCGGTCGGGCAGCCGCCCGCCGCCGGCGCGCCGGCCTCCCACCCGTCCCAGGCGCAGGAGCCGCCCGGCGGCGCGGCGGCGTCCCAGGCGGCGTCCCAGACCGCGTCCCAGGGCACGGCGTCCCAGGGCACGGCGTCCCAGGGCACGGCGTCCCAGGGCACGGCGTCCCAGGCCACGGCGTCGTCCGGAGCCCCGGGCGCCGCCGGCCGGAGGGTGCCGCTCGGCGCTCCGGTGGCGTTCGACGACCCGGCGACGGCACAGTATCCGCCCGCGGGGCCCGCGGGCGAGCCGCACGGGGACGAGCCGCACGGGGGCGGGGCGCCGGCGCCGCGGCCCAAGCGGCCCAGGGGGCGCCGGGTCAAGAAGGTGATCATCGCAGGTGTCTCCGCCGTGTCCGTGTGCGCGCTGGGCGCCGCCATCGTCTGGCTCACCCCCACCACCCCCACTCCCAAGACCAAGAACGTCGCCGTGGCCAGCGGCGCCCCCACCACGTCCGCCGCCACCTCCACCCCGGCCCCCAGGCGCACCCGTACGACCAGGCCGACCCCGCAGACGGACGGCACCCCCAGCACGGTCCCGACCGACGGCCAGGGCGTCTCCGGCACCCCGACGGCCACCGCGGACCGGCTCAGGGTGATGTACGTCCGCCCCGGCGGCACCCTGGCCGGCGAGTGCTGGGCGGGCGGCGAGGTGACGCTCCAGGCGCTGGTACGCCGCACGGGCGCCCCGGTGACGTTCACCTACACCTGGCTCATCGACGGCGCCGCCGCGGGCCGCTCGACGGCGACCATCACCGAGAACGGCCAGCGTTACCTGACTGCGCCGCGCACCCTCACCAGCACCGGCGGCACCCACACCGTCACGTTGCGCATCACCGCTCCCGTCACCGCCAAGCGGACGATCTCCGTCACGATGTGCGACGAGGGAGCGGCCTACTGACGTGACGGGCTGCGGAGCGGCGCTCTCACCGGCGGCCGCGAAGCTGCTCCAGCAGGTCCAGGGCGGCGTCCGCGATCACGGTCCCCGGAGGGAAGATCGCGGCGGCGCCCGCGGCCCGCAGCTCGTCGTGATCGCCGGGCGGGATGACGCCGCCCACCACGATCATGATGTCGGCGGCGTCCAGCTCGGCCAGGGCCGCGCGCAGGGCGGGCACCAGCGTGAGGTGCCCGGCGGCCAGCGACGAGACGCCCACGATGTGCACGTCGGCCTCGACCGCCTGCCTGGCGACCTCCTCGGGCGTCTGGAACAGCGGGCCGACGTCCACGTCGAACCCCAGGTCGGCGAAGGCGGTCGCGATCACCTTCTGGCCGCGGTCGTGACCGTCCTGCCCCATCTTGGCCACCAGGATGCGCGGACGGCGGCCCTCGGCCCGCTCGAAGTCGGCGCAGGCGGCGCGGACCCGTTCGATGTTGCCGGCTGATCCGGACTCGTCCCGGTACACGCCAGTGATCGTACGCACCTGCTCGGCGTGCCGGCCGAACACCCGTTCCAGCGCGTCGGAGATCTCCCCGACCGTGGCCTTGGCGCGGGCGGCGTCCACGGCCAGCTTGAGCAGGTTGTGCTCCAGGCCCGGGGCGGGATGGCCGGCGGCCTTGGTGAGCGCGTCGAGGGCGTGCCGCACGGCGTCGGGGTCGCGCTCGGCGCGCAGGCGGGCGAGCTTGTCGAGCTGCTGGGCGCGTACGGCGCTGTTGTCGACCTTGAGCACCTCGATGTCCTCGTCGGCGCTCGCGCGGTACTTGTTCACCCCGATCACCGGCTGGCGGCCGGAGTCGATGCGGGCCTGCGTGCGCGCGGCGGCCTCCTCGATGCGCAGCTTGGGCAGCCCCGCCTCGATGGCCCTGGCCATGCCGCCGGCCGCCTCGACCTCCTGGATGTGGTCCCAGGCGCGCTCGGCCAGGTCGTGGGTGAGCCGCTCGACGTAGTACGAGCCGCCCCACGGGTCGATCACCTGCGTGGTGCCCGACTCCTGCTGCAGGAGGAGCTGGGTGTTGCGGGCGATGCGCGCGGAGAAGTCGGTCGGCAGGGCGAGCGCCTCGTCCAGGGCGTTGGTGTGCAGCGACTGGGTGTGGCCCTGGGTCGCGGCCATGGCCTCGACGCAGGTGCGGGCGACGTTGTTGAACACGTCCTGCGCGGTCAGCGACCAGCCGGAGGTCTGGCTGTGCGTACGCAGGCTCAGCGACCTGGGGTTCCTGGCACCGAACCCGGAGACGAGCTTGGCCCACAGCAGCCGCGCGGCGCGGAGCTTGGCGACCTCCATGAAGAAGTTCATGCCGATGCACCAGAAGAACGACAGGCGCGGCGCGAACCGGTCGACGTCCATGCCGGCCGCGACCCCGGCCCGCAGGTATTCGACCCCGTCGGCGAGCGTGTAGGCCAGCTCCAGGTCGCAGGTCGCCCCGGCTTCCTGGATGTGGTAGCCGGAAATGCTGATGGAGTTGAACTTCGGCATCTTCTCGCTGGTGTACGCGAAGATGTCCGAGATGATGCGCATCGACGGCGCGGGCGGGTAGATGTAGGTGTTGCGGACCATGAACTCCTTGAGGATGTCGTTCTGGATGGTCCCGGCGAGCTGCTCCGGCGCGACACCCTGCTCCTCGGCCGCCACGATGTACAGCGCGAGGACCGGCAGCACCGCCCCGTTCATGGTCATGGACACCGACATGCGGTCGAGCGGGATGCCGTCGAAGAGCTGCCGCATGTCGTAGATCGAGTCGATCGCCACCCCCGCCATGCCCACGTCGCCGGCCACGCGCGGGTGATCGGAGTCGTAGCCCCGGTGCGTGGCCAGGTCGAACGCCACCGACAGGCCCTTCTGCCCGGCGGCCAGGTTGCGCCGGTAGAAGGCGTTGGAGTCCTCGGCCGTGGAGAATCCCGCGTACTGGCGGACGGTCCAGGGCTGGTTGACGTACATGGTGGGGTACGGGCCGCGCAGGTAGGGCGCGGCGCCGGGGTAGGTGCGCAGGAAGTCGAGGCCCCGCAGGTCGGCGGCGGTGTAGAGGGGCTTGACCGCGATGCCCTCCGGCGTCTGCCACGGCTCGCCCTGCGGCTGCGGGCCCTGCGCCGCCCGCTCCGGCAGGGGGTCCAGCGGGATGCCGGAGAAGTCCGGGATCATCGGGTCACCTCCAGGTCGTCGAACGTCTCGCGGAGCACGGCCAGCGCGTCGCAACCGGCGTGCAGGTTGCCGTCCACGCCCTCGTAGCGTCCCTTCCCCGCCAGCCAGACCTTTCTCGCGCCCGCCCTGCGCAGGGCCGCGGCCACGGCGGTGGCGTGCCGGGCGTACAGCTTGTCGCTGGAGCACAGGCAGGCGACGGTGGCGCCGCTGACGGCGAACGCGGTCGCGATCTGCTCGGGGTCCGTGCCGGGGCCGGCCGTCTCGGTGGCCAGGCCGCCCGCCTGGAACAGGTTCGCGGCGAACGTGGCC
Organism: Nonomuraea sp. GTA35; assembly: GCF_041950525.1. Classification (NCBI taxonomy): domain Bacteria; kingdom Bacillati; phylum Actinomycetota; class Actinomycetes; order Streptosporangiales; family Streptosporangiaceae; genus Nonomuraea; species Nonomuraea sp. GTA35. The sequence goes on from NZ_JBGNUV010000002.1 coordinate 773,528, forward strand.
CTGGCCGTGTGGTCGGCGAGGGGGCCGATCGTGGCCAGGAACACCGTGGGGCGCTCGGGCCGCGCGTCGGCCAGGTCGCGCAGCCGCTCGAACGGCTCCGCGTACCGCACCTTCGGCAGCTCACCGCCGGATGACCCATCCGCCCCGGCCGTTTCGCCGGCCTGGGAGGGGCCGCCCTCGCGCCGGCGCACGGGCTTCTCCCCGACGTCGGGGTACTCGCTCACCCCCGTGATCGGGAGGCGGCGGTGGGCGATGTCGTCGTCGCGGCGGGCGCGCGTGGCGGCGATCCGCTCGGACACCGGCCCGGCGGCCGCCACGATCCCTCCGGCCGCCTCGATCTCCTGGAAGAAGGCCCACGCGGCCTCCGCGAGGTCGGCGGTGCGGCGCTCGACGTACCAGGAGCCGCCCGCCGGGTCGATCACCCGGCCGAGCCCCGACTCCTCCAGCAGCAGCGACTGCGTGTTGCGGGCGATGCGGCGGGAGAAGGCGTCCGGCAGCCCGAGGCACGCGTCGAACGGCTGCACGGTGACCGCCTCCGCCCCGCCCACCCCGGCGGCGAAGCAGGCGACGGTGGTGCGCAGCATGTTCACCCACGGGTCGCGGGAGGTCATCATGGCCGAGCTGGTGACGGCGTGCTGCCGCTGGCCCCCCGCCTCGGGAGCGCCGCAGACCTCGGCGACCCTGGCCCACAGGCGGCGCGCGGCCCGCAGCTTGGCGATGGTGGCGAACTGGTCGGCGGTGGCGGCGTACCGGAACTCGAGCTGTCCCAGCGCCTGCGCCACGGACAGCCCGCCGCCGGTCAGCGCCCGCAGCTCGGCGACGCCCCTGGCGATCGAGCAGGCCAGCTCCTCCGCGTCGCTGCCGCCCGCGTCGTGGTACGGCGTCGCGTCCACCGTGACGGCCCGCAACCCCGGATGGTCGGCGGCGCAGCGCAGCGCCAGCTCGACCCCGTCGGCCCCGAGCACCGCGGAGGCGCCCAGGTTGCCGCTCAGCACGCTCCCGCCCCCGGCGGAATCACCCCGTCCGCCCGGCACGGCCCCGCGGGCGGCGGGATCACCCGGCGCGGTCCCGCCGGCGGCGGGATCGCCAGGTGCGGCCCCGCGGGCGGCGGCCAGGCTGAACAGGGCCTCGGCCGCCTCGCGGGTCCGCTCCCCCGCCTGCAGCACGATCGGCGCCAGGTCGAGGTAGACGTCCTTCAGCACCGCGCCCAGTTCGCCCACCGGGATGGCGCCGTCGCCGACCACCAGCCACAGCGACGTGACCCCGTTCTCCAGGTCGGCCAGCACGGCCTCCGGGTCGGCCACCGCGTGCCGCTGCCGCACGTCCCAGCCCGCGACGGCACGGGCGCCACGCACGTAGGGGGCGGCGCCGGGCGAGCCGGGGTCGCCCGGCAGGTCGTCCGGGTCGTACAGCGGCGCGACCGTCACCCCGTCATAGGTCCGTCTCGACAGCGCCTCCTCGGGCGAGCCGGCCTCGACCCCGGACTTGCGCAGGACCTCCGCCGCCAGCGCGCGCCAGTCGTCTCGTGAGATGGACGCGAACCCCGCTGCCAGTTCCATGTTTCGGATAGTAGGCGGAACGGCCATGCGCCAGTAACCCCGGGGTCGCCCGCCATGATCCGGACGGGATCACCCCGTGAGCCGCCCGGGAGCCGGGTTCCTCAGCCGGCAGGCGCCTCCCAGGCCAGCCGCCAGGTGACCGGCCCCACGATCCCGTCGTCGGCCACGCCCTGCTCCTGCTGGAACCGTACGCACACGTCGCGCGACCCGGGCCCGTACGCCCCGTCCACGGCCAGCTCGAAGCCGCGCTCGCGCATCCGCCCCTGCCACGTGCGCACGTCCTGCCCCCGCATGACCGGCGGGTAGGTCAGCAGCCGCCCGGGGAACGGCGGCGCGCTCGGCTCCGGGGCGCCGTTGCCGCCGCCGGGACGGGGCGCCCCGCGCCTGACCCAGGCGTAGAGGGGGTCGCCGGGGCAGTCGGTGGCGTAGCCGTCACGGTGTCCCTTGATCTCCTTGCCGGCGCGGCCGTGGTCCCGTGCGTACTGGACGGCGTCGAGGATGCCGTGCAGGATCAGGTCGGGCGGCTGGACGAGACCCGAGTTGCCGACCAGCCCGAGCACGGCGTAGTGCCCCGCGTTGAGCCCGGGCCCGTTGGCGGCGGGCAGGTGGTACAGCCCGCGCCCCTCGAACACCTTCCGGTGGGGGCAGCACACGAACGAGTAGCCGATGTCGACCCAGCCGTTGCCGTCCATGTGGTAGCCCTGGATCGACCGCACCAGGGCGACGCACCGGCTGTGGTCGGAGACGATCGCCGGATCGACCCTGCCGCCCGTGTAGTGGACTTTCACTCCCTTGGTGGAGTCGAGCTGTGTGTAGTCGCCGCGCGGCGCACGCGCGTTCCAGTCACGCCGTAACACCAGGTCGATGGCCACAGTGATCTCCGAGTGTCGCTGCCGGGACCACCGAGCGTAACGCGGGGGACGCGGACCGGTCATGGAGATCCGGGATTTCGCTACGGTCTGATGACCCGCTGCTCCGTCACGATCGCGCTGATCAGATCGTGCGGGGTCACGTCGAACGCCGGGTTCGCCGCCGGCGTGCCCTCCGGGGCGACGCGCACCCCTCCGAAGGTGACGATCTCGCCGGCGCCGCGGTCCTCGATCTCGATGTGCTCGCCCGACGGGGTGCCCTGGTCGATGGTGGACTCGGGCGCGACGACCACGAACGGCACCCCGGCCCGCTCCGCCCCGAGCGCGAGCGCGTACGAGCCGATCTTGTTGGCGGTGTCGCCGTTGGCGGCGATGCGGTCGGCCCCGATGAGCACCGCGTCCACCCCGCCCTTGGCCAGCAGGTACGGCCCTGCGGAGTCGGCGATGAGCCGGTGCGGCGCGCCCATCCTGGCCAGCTCCCACGTCGTGAGCCTGGCGCCCTGGAGCAGCGGCCGGGTCTCCAGGGCGAGCACCTCGGCCAGGCGCCCGCGCTCGTGCAGGGTCTGGATGACGCCGAGGGCGGTGCCGCGTTCGACGGCGGCCAGGCCGCCGGTGTTGCACACGGTCATGATCCGCAGGCGGTCGCCTTCGAGCAGGTCCGCGCCGCGTTCGCCCATCGCCAGGCAGGCGGCGATGTCGTCGTCGCGCACCTTCAGCGCCGCCGCCAGCACCGCCTCGCGGCCCTTGCCGAGGTGGGCGGCGGCCCGATCGACGCCCCACGCGAGGTTGACGGCCGTGGGGCGGGCGGCGCGCAGCGCGGCGATCCGCTCGGCGTCGCCGTCGGCCAGCACGACGCCGAGCGCTCCCGCCACGCCGAGCGCGGGCGCGCCGCGCACGGCCAGCCGCCGGATGGCGTCGATGAGCTCGCCGACGGTGTGGATGCGCAGCATCACGAGCTTGTCGGGGAGCAGGGTCTGGTCCACGAGCTCGACGGCGCCGTCGACCCAGTCGATGGTCCTCACGGGCAAACGCTAACCCACCTCAGCGTTCGGCGAGGACGATGACCGAGTCCCGCCCGCCCAGCACGATGGGCTCGGACTTGTCGGGGTTCAGCACGATGCCGTAGTGGGGCGGGTCGTTGCGGGCCGTGGCGTTGCGGTAGCCGATCGCGGTCTCGCCCCTGCGCCGCGCCGACTCCACGACGGTGGCGAACGACACCCGCGTGCCGGTCTTGACGTAGTCGCCGGCGGGCCGGGGGTAGATCTCCGAGCCCTGCGAGTCGAAGAGGTAGGCGAACACGTCCGCGAGGTGGCGGTTCTCGGCGAGCTGGGCCAGGAGCAGGCCGATGACGGTGTCGCTGATCACGATGTCGTCGGCCTCGGTGACCTCGGCCAGGGCGCGGTTGTTCTCGTCGTGCATCTCGCTGACGATCGAGTAGTGCTCGCCGAGCGTGCTCTGCATGTCGCGCAGCTGCAGCAGCGTCATGAGGGTGCGCGTGTCGGCGTGGTGCGGGTCGAAGCGGTCGTCGGAGAGCACGATGACGTGCTGGAAGAGGCCGACGCCGAGCGACTCCAGGGCGAACCTGTCGGTGGTGTCGCAGTCCTTGACGTTCACGGTGAGGTTGCGCAGGCCCGCGAGGTTCGTGCCGGCCTTGGGGTGGTCGGCGGCGACCTCCAGGACGGAGCCGGGGGCCACGTAGCCGTCGAGGTAGCGGATGATCTGCTCGGCGCGGCCGTTCCAGTTGAGCAGGAGCGTGCGCTCGGGCTCGGTGAGCGCCTTGCCGGTGCTGACGATGGCGGCCTCGTCGATGGCCGGCTTGCCGGCGGCCAGGCGGACGTGGGAGTCGTCGTGGGCGATGACGACGATCTCGTCGTCGGCGTTGATGACGGTGTCGGCGGGCGGGTTCAGCACGACGCCGGACGGCCGGCGCAGGCCGATGGCGGAGGCGGTCTGGTAGGCCTGCAGCGCCTCCCCGTAGGTGACGCCGACAAGCTTCTTCGGGGTGCGCAGGTAGATCTCGCCGCCGTCGAAGTTCAGCAGGTCCATGCAGACGACGGACATGCCGGACTGGCGGGAGGACTGCACGATGAGCCGGGAGGCGGTGTCGTCGGAGTCGACCAGGTGCACGTCGGGGCCGCCGGCCAGGCGGGCGGCGGCGGCGTTGCGGCTGGAGGTGAGGCCGGCCACCACCGGCGGGTGGGCGCCGCGGCGCTTGGCCAGGGCGAGCAGGATCTTGATGACGTGGGCGTCGGGGTCGTCGCCCTCGGGCGAGAGCACGACGACGGAGCGGGCCGTCGCCAGGTTCATCAGCGCGAGGTCGCGCGGCTCGGTGGGGCGGCCGGTGCGGCAGACGACGCGGGTCCTGCCGAGGTCGCCGACGTGCTCGCGGATGGCCTCCTCCATCTCGAGCTTGTCACGTTCCGCGAGCACGGCGATCACGGACTTCTTCTGGCTGGCGTGCGCCTTGACCAGCTCGGCCACGATCGTGAACACCTGGTCCGACCAGCCGAGGATCACCGTGTGCCCGGACTCCGCGATCCGCGAGCGTCCCCTGCGCAGCCGGTCCACCTTCTGCTTGAGGCCGTTGGAGAGCAGGCCGACGAGCATGCTGACGATGAACAGGCCGCCGAGCGAGCAGACGAACATCACGGTCATGTACGCCAACGAGCCCTTGTCGCTGGCCACCTTGCCGGGGGTCAGGGCGTGCATGAGAGCGATCCAGAGCACCTCGCCCGCGTGACCCACGCCCTCGGGCTCGCCGGGCGCCAGCCACATCGTCAGCGCCGCGACGACCACGATCAGCCCGACCGACACCACAGCCAGCCAGCCGATCAGCGACGCCGTGCCCCTGGACATGGTGTTGTCGAACCAGTACCGCGCCCGCTCGCGGAACGTGATCTTCGACACTTCCCCGATACCTCCGAGTAAGGAGTGATTTGGCCCGAGGACACGGTACCGGGCGATCTTGGGTTCCGCATGGCGACAGGCGACCTCCCCCGTCGCCGCGAATCACGGCACTCCCCGATAAACCCGGAACATACCGACCCGCTCCGGCCTGGAGCGTACATGCGCGGGGCCCGGGCGACGCGCTCCCCCAGCCGGTACGCTGAGGACGAAACCCAGCGGATCCCCAGCCAAAACCCTTCGACATCCGGCCCAGAGACGGAGATCATAAACGGTATGTCTGTGATCAGGGAGGTGCCGTTCCCCAGCCCCGAGTCCTCTGAGCTCCCGATGAACATCTGGATCGACGACGCCGACTCGGCCATCGACGTCATCGACGCGCTGGCGCTGTCGCCGTTCGCGACGGGCGCGCAGCCGTGGTCGCGCCTGGCCAACCTGGAGCGCGTGCGCCCCGAGGCCACGCTCGCCCCCGCCGGCGGGCGCGTGCTGCGCACCGCGCGGGTCGAGGACGGCTCGGAGTCGCGGCTGATCAGCGGCGACGGCTGGACCCTGCGGAGCGTGCGCCACCGCAACCGCACCGCGACGGTCAGCGTGACGGCGGTCAACGAGGACCTGGCCAAGACCGTGCTGGCCGAGAGCATCGAGGGCGCCGAGGAGCCCGTGCCCGACGTCGACCACGTCGAGATGGGCTTCTGGTGGCGGGGCATGCACGGCGGCACCCGCTCGGAGAAGCCGATCACGGCGCAGCCCTGGGACGAGATCAGCGCCAACTACTCGGCCAAGGTCCGCCCGGCGCTCGACCGGCTCATGTCGATCACTCCGGCCGACGTCAACGGCCGCCTCATCCTCCTGCACGGGCAGCCGGGCACCGGCAAGACCACGCTGCTGCGGTCGCTGGCCAAGCAGTGGCACGAGTGGTGCCAGGTCGACTGCGTGCTCGACCCCGAGCGGCTGTTCAACGAGCCGGGCTACCTGATGGAGGTGGCGGTCGGCTACGACACCGACGACGAGGCGCAGCGCTGGCGCCTGCTGGTGCTGGAGGACTGCGACGAACTGATCAGCTCGGGCGCCAAGGCGCAGGCGGGGCAGGGGCTGTCGCGCCTGCTCAACCTGACCGACGGGCTGCTCGGGCAGGGCCGCGACGTCCTGGTGGCGATCACCACCAACGAGGACCTGGCCCGCCTCCACCCCGCCGTCGTCCGCCCCGGCCGCTGCCTGGCGCAGGTCGAGGTGGGGCCGCTGAGCAAGGAGGAGGCGACCGCCTGGCTGGGGTCCGCGGAGGGGGTCGGGCCCTCGGGGGCGACGCTGGCGCAGCTGTACGCGCTGCGCTCCGGCCGCGAGATCACCCCCGTGCTGGGCGACGAGTCCACGGGCCTGTACCTCTGACCCTCGTCCCCACCCGCGCGTTCGAGGAGTGGGGACGAGCACGTCAGCGGGCCCGCCAGGCCGTCACGTCAGGTACGTGTGCAGCCTGCGGGCCTCCCGGACGAAGTTGTTCGAGGCGCGGCGTTGCGCGATCTCGGCGACGCAGGCCACCGCCCCTCGCGCCGCCGCCCACCGCGCGGCCCGCAGGGCGAACGTGAGCCCCTGCGCGTGCCGGGTGTGCGGCCGCTCCCCCGGCCCCGGCAGGAACACGGCCAGGAACCCCGTCATGATCCGCCACACCTCCCGGTGAGCGCCGAGCGCCGCCGCGCTCTCCAGCGTCTCGAACACCGGGCCCGGCTTGAGATCCGTCCGGCGGACTAGCAGCGCGAGCTGCCGTCCCACCTCCTCGGCGGCGAGCTCGCCCCGGGCGGCCAGCTCCACGAGGGGCCTGGCCCGCTCCTCGGGGTCGGCGCACCAGGCCCGGTCGGCCACGAAGTACGCCTGCACGAGCGCGCCCGCCTCGCCCATCGGCCCGTCCGCCCGCGCGAGCGCCCACGCCTGGGCCGGTTCGGCGCGGGCCCGCAGCCACCGCTCGGTCAGGTGCGGCACGAGGTGCGCCGCGACGGCCTCCCGGTCGGACGGCATCAGGTACGGCCACCAGCGCAGGTACCCGTCGTGCTCCTTCAACCGGTGCTCCACGGCCCCGCCCAGCGGCTCCGCGGCGAGCGGCGGCCCGGCGACCGGCTCCCCACAGACCGGCTCCCCACAGACCGGCTGCCCACCGACCGGCGCCGGCTCCGCAACGCGCTCCTCACCCAGCAGCCGGTCACCGGTGGGCCCGTCGCCCGGCGGCGGGGTCAGGTGGAGGTGCGCCGTCAGCTCGTAGAGCACCGCTCCCGTCCCGGCCGGCTCGCGGTCCTCGCGGTAGACCCGCCTGTCGCCGCACCCGGGCGTGCCCGCGGGCGGGTAGTACCACCAGCCGATCTCCGCGACGGGCTCGGGCCGCTCGCCGCTCATCCAGCGTGCCACCGCCCGGCCCGCCGCCGAGGTGAGCCGCCCGGCCCGCGCCACCACCTCGGGCGCGGTCGCGCGCGGCAGCCGCAGCAGCGCCTGGCCCAGGTCCGCGGGCAGCGCCTCGACGCCCGCGCGCTCGTATCCCGCCAGCCGCTCCACCAGCACCGCGCCGTCCAGATGGCCCGTCGTCGAGGTGGGCTCGGCCAGCAGGTACGGCGGCAGCGTCCCCGCCTCGATCGCCTCGCACACCTCGGCCCAGCGCCGCAGCAGGAACAGGTGCGGCCCCGGCACGTCACCGGCTTCGGGCAGCCGCGACACCCCCGCCGCGAGCACCGAGCCGCCGGAGCCCTCGGCTGCCGCCGTCACCAGCCGCGCGATCTCCCACGCCCAGTGCCAGACCGCCTGCCACCGCCCCGCCGGCGGCGCCACGCCCGGCATCAGCCCCGCCAGCCGGACGGCCAGCCCGTCGCGATCGCTCCCGTACAGCCGCACGACCCCGGCCAGCCACAGCTCGGCGGCCTCCCACCGGCCCCCGTCCGGCAGCGCCTCCAGGTCCTCCGCCACCACCACAGGCCCGGGGAACGCGGCGGCGGACACCGCAGGCGGCAGCGGCACCGGCACGAACCCGCCGGACTCGCGCGGGTCCTCGGCGGCCTCCCCGCCGAACACCGAGGCCAGCGTCTCCCCCAGCTCCTGCGGCAGCACGGTGGCCGCCTCCCGGACGGCCCGCGCCCCGGCCTCGCCGAACCGCTTGGCGTGCTTGACCGCCAGCCGCACCGCCCGCCCCTGCACGTCGGCGGACTCGCAGGCGAACGCGTACCCCAGGGCGGGCGCCAGCGATTCCAGCTCGGCCGCCGGATCGCGGGCGACCTCGTCGAGCCAGGTGAGCCCGGCCGTCAGCAGCTTGCGCTCGCCGCGCGACAGCAGCGCCCGCACCGCCTCGGTCACCTCGTCCGGGTCGAGGTCCTCCAGCCGCCGCAGGTGCCTGAGCATCGGCTCGGCCACGGCGCCGGGCGCGACGGGCAGCAGCCGCAGGTAGTCGTGGCGCCGCTTGCTCACCTCGTCGTACGTGGGATCGAGCAGCTCGTGCAGCCGTACGAAGAAGCGCAGGTCGGCGGCCTGCCCGCCGCGCAGGAAGCGCCGCAGGCACCCGTCGAGCAGCACGTCGCGCCCGATCCGGCCCTCGCGCTGCAGCGTCCCGAGCGCGGCCAGCCAGCTTCTGGGGGCGGGCGGGTCGGCGCGCTCGTCGCGCAGCAGCCCGCCGACGCCCTCCGCCTCGAACAGCCGGGGCAGGAGGTGGTCGAGCAGCGGGTCCTCGCGCAGCTCGGCCGCGATGGGGGTGCCGGTTGCCCAGGCCACCACGAGCGGGTCGTGCCGGGGCGGGGTGGCTCCGCTGCGCCGCAGCATGGCCAGCACGAGCCCGGCCATGGGGTCCCGGGCGGCGCGCCGGCGCGGGGTGTCGCGGAGCCTGAGCGTGGCGCGGGCGGCGAAGTCGGCCTGCCAGGCGGCGGGGCGGGCCGAGAGCACGCGTTCGAGAACGGTGGCGGTGCGGCGGTCCCAGGACCAGCGGTCCTGGAGGTCGCGGCGGTTGAGCCAGGCGACGACGGCGGCGGCCCCGCCGATGGCCGCCGCACCCGCCACCCGCAGCGGAGCCCCCCAGCTCTCGCCGGAGCCGTGCGTCCGGGACCGGAACCACTGGGCGTCCCAGCGCCAGCGCTCGTCCTCGGCCACGGTGCGGCCCTCGCGTTCGGCGGCGCGCACGTACGCGCGCCAGGCGGCCTCGCCCTCCCGCGCGCGCGTGGCCTCGCGCTCGTGCCACCTGGCCGCGGCGCGCTCCTCCGCCACGGGGATGTGCGCGGGCAGGGCGGCGGCCACCTCACGGCGGGCATGCTCGTCGAGCGCCAGTACGCGGTCGGCCACCAGGTCGAGGTCCCCGGTGTCCAGCGCGGCCACCACCGACTCCCACACCGACTCCAACGCCGGCTCCCCCACCGGCGCGCCATCCGCCATCACCCGGCCCGCCGCCGCACCGGCCCGCGTCATACCGGCCACCGTGACGTCGCCCCCGCCGGCGGGTCTGTCCGCCGTCACGGGGTGGCCTCCACCGCCAGCCGGGCGGCGATCCTGGCCGAGAGCACGTGCTTGCACGGCCCGCGCGACCCCCGGTGGTCGAACCACCACGGGCACGTGCACGTCCCGTCGCCGACGTCCACCCGGCGCACGCCGCCGTCGGTGGTCACCTCGGCCCGGCCGTCGGGCAGCAGGCGGACGGCCCCGGCGTCGACGAGCTTCCTGGCCGAGGCCAGGCGCGGGTTGAGCGCGGCCACCTGGTCCTTGTCGTAGGGCAGCTCGCGGTGGAAGTGGGCGGCCTCGTGCAGGTCGTAGCCGACCCGGCCGGAGGTGCCGAGCTGGGTGAGCGCCGCGCGTACCCGCTCGACGGGCAGGCCGGAGCGGTCGGAGAGCAGCCCGAGCTCGACGGTGGGCTCGAAGTTGAGCAGCATCCCGACGACGTCGGCGTCGGCGCCTGCCTCGTCGGTGGCCAGGTCGTCGAGGACCTGGCCCTCGCCGGAGAAGCCGCGCGCCGGCTGGGGCGAGACGGCCAGCGTGTACCGCATGCCGGGCAGCTCCAGCTCCCACGCGCTCGCGGTGGACGAGCCGTCCGCCGGGCCGTAGACCCGCAGCGCCTTGGCGAACCTGAGCAGCGGCATCAGCGTCGCCACCCGCCCGGTGCCCGACAGGCACACGCCGCCGCGCGCCGCGGCCGAGGACAGCCGCAGGTCACGACCGGCGGGCACGGCCCAGACGGTGGAGCGGGCCCCCTTGGGCAGGGAGCGCAGGAACCGTACGGCCTGCGGCCCCGCCAGCTCGGCCCGCAGGTCCCACCCGGCGGCCATCACCTGCACCTCGGCGAACCCGCGCAGCCACCGCGACGGCAGCGGCACCTTCTTCTCCACCACCGCCCCGCCGAGCGTGGTGACGGTCAGCTCGTCGGCGCCGACGCCCACGTGCAATGGGTCCTTGCCGCCGACCCTGGCCAACGCCTCGCGCAGCGGCCCGTTGACGTCGACGTTGGTGGTGCCCCGGTCGAGCACGTCGCCGTCGAGGGCGAGCACGTCGAGCCGGGCGTAGACGCCGCCGCAGGCGGAGAACGACTCGAACCTGAGCCGCTCGCCGTCGCACGTCACGACCGGGTCGCGGGTCCATCCGGGCCGGGGCTGGTGGTAGCGGGTGAGCGCCACGTCGGCCACGGCCAGCAGCCCGGCGGCGGCCGGGGCGGCGTGGGTGAGCAGCCCGCTGAAGAACCTGGGGTGGGCCTGCGGGCCGGATAACGCCGTGCCACCGGAGGTCGAAAGACCGAGCCTCCCGTCGGCCAGCACGGAGGGCCCGGTGTAGGTGTATGCCTGTACCGCTGAAGTCATGCCCCGAACCATAGAGATGATCACCGACACAATTCGGGGCCGGTACGTAAACCTTCCGATGTGCGACATGGAGTGCGAAACCACAATGTGCCTGGTGCTCACCGTCGATCTGGCCCATGTCGCCTTCACCCGCTTCACGGTGCCCGCAGACGAAGGGCCCGCAGACGAAGGGCCCCCAGGCGAAGGCCCCCCAGGCGGAGGGCGCGCAGCCGAAGGGCGCGCCGGCGGGTGGCTCAGCGAGGAGCGGCCGATCGGCTTCCCCGCGACCCAGATCGTCCCGTCGTGGACCGCGCGCACCCCGCCGGGCACGTGGATCGAGATCGCGCTGCGGGCCAGGACCGCCTCCGGCGACCTCACCAAGTGGTACGTCATGGGCCGCTGGTCCGAGCGGGGCGGCCCGCGCACCTCGGTGCCGGGCCAGGGCGACGAGCACGGGGACGTGGCGGTGGACACGTTCGTGGCCAGGCGGCCGGTGACGGCCTACCAGGTGCGGGTGACCCGGCACGGCGGCGGCGCCCGGGTGACCGGGCTGGGCGTGATGGCCTCGGCGGTGCCGCGGCTGCCGCCCGCGCCGAGCGCGCCGGGCCCCGGCGGCGCCGTCGAGCTGGCGGTGCCGCGGCGTTCGCAGCACGCGCACGCCGGGCACCACGTGCGCTACGACGGCGGGGGCGTCAACTGGTGCAGCCCCGCCTCGGTCGCCATGGTGCTGGCCTACTGGGGCCGCGGGCCCGCGCCCGGCGAGCTGGCCTGGGTGGGGGACGGCGATCCGGCCCCCGCCGTGGACCACGCGGCGGCGGGCACGTACGACGAGAGCTACCAGGGCACCGGCAACTGGCCGTTCAACGTCGCGTACGCGGGGCGGTTCGGGCTGGCCGGGTTCGTGACGCGGTTGCGGTCGGCGGCGGAGCTGGAGCAGTTCGTCCGGGCCGGGATCCCGGTGATCACGTCGCAGTCGTTCAAGGTGCACGAGCTGCCCGGATCCTGCTACTCCACCAGCGGCCACATCCTGGTCGTCACCGGTTTCACCGCCGGGGGCGACATCGTGGTGAACGACCCGGCCGCGCCCCGCGACGCCGAGGTCCGGCGGGTCTACCCGCGGGCGGCGTTCGAGCACGTGTGGCTCAGGAGCTCGGGCAGCGGCGGCATCGCGTACGTGCTGCATCCCCCCGACGTTCCTCTTCCTCCTTGTACCAACGGCAATTGGTGAGTTGATGAGCATTCGACCGATCGACGTGGCCCATATCGACGGCGGCCCCCAGTGGGTGGAGGCGGTGGCCACGCCCTCCGGTGTCGAGGTCTGGTGGGACGAGCCGCGCCCGCACGAGGGCGGCAGGCGCTGCGTGGTGCGCCGCCTGCCGGACGGCTCCCGCGTCGACGCGCTCCCCGCGGGCTGGAACGCCCGCAACCGGCTCGTCGAGTACGGGGGCCGCTCCTGGCGCCCGCTGCCCGGCGGCGGGCTGGTCTTCACGAACTGGGCCGACCAGCGCCTGTACCGGCTGGACGGCGGCGATCCCGTGCCGCTCACCCCGGAGGGCCCGTCGCGGTACGGCGACCTGTACCTGCCGCCGGGCAGGGACGAGGTGTGGGCGGTCAGGGAGATCGCCGACGTCCGGGACCTGGTGGCGGTGCCGCTGGGCGGGGGCCCGGTCAGGGTCGTCGCCAGGGCCCAGCACTTCCTGATGAATCCCCGCGTCTCCCCCGACGGCCGGTGGGTGGCCTGGATCGGCTGGGACCACCCGAACATGCCGTGGGACGGCACCGAGCTGTGCGTGGCCCCGCTGTCCGGGGACGGCTCCGCCGGGCCGTACGAGGTGGTCGCGGGCGGCCCGGAAGAGTCGGTGTTCCAGGCCGAGTGGCGCGACGACACGAGCCTGTACGCGGTGACGGACCCGACCGGCTGGTGGAACGTGCATCTCGTCCCCCTGGACGGCTCCCCCGCCCGCAACCTCACCCCGATGGAGCTGGAGTTCGGTGCGGCCGCCTGGAAGCCGGGCCTGACCTGCCTCGCCGTGGCGAAGGACGGCCGCCTGGCCGTCGTCTACGGCACCGCCGACCACCGCCGCCTGGGCGTGCTGGACCCCGGCACCGGCGACCTGCGGGAGATCGGCGGCGCGGCCACGCACTGGTCGTCGACCGTGTCGGTCGCGGGCGGCAAGGTGGCGGCCGTGGGCGCGACGCCGTACACGCCGCTGGAGGTCACGCTGGTCCGCCTGGACGACGGCGCGCACGAGGTGGTGTCGCCGCGCAAGGCGCTGCCGGACCGCGACCTGCTGCCCACGCCCGAGGCGGTGACGATCGAGGGGGTGCACGCGCACCTGTACCCGCCGTCCGGGCTTCGGGGGCCGGGACCGTGGGTGATCTTCGCGCACGGCGGCCCCACCGGGAACCTGCCGGTCATGCTCGACCTGGAGATCGCCTACTTCACCAGCAGGGGCATCGGCGTGGCCGTGGTGAACTACGGCGGCTCCACCGGCTACGGCCGCGCCTACCGGGAGCGGCTGCGCCACCAGTGGGGCGTGGTGGACGTGCAGGACTGCGCCAGGGTGGCGCGCGGCCTGGTCGAGCTGGGCCGGGCCGACGCCGCCAAGCTGGCCGTCAGGGGCGGCAGCGCGGGCGGCTGGACCACGGTGGCGGCGCTGGTGCACAGCGACGTGTTCGCGGGCGGGGTGGCGCACTACGCGATCACCGACCCGGAGAGCTGGGCCGCCGAGACGCACGACTTCGAGTCGCGCTACCTGGACGGGCTGGTGGGCCCGCTGCCGGAAACGCGGCAGCGCTACACCGAGCGCTCCCCGCTGCTGAACGCCTTCCGCGCCTCCGGCCCCTGCCTCATGCTGCACGGCCTGGAGGACAAGATCGTGGACGTCTCCCAGGCCGAACGGTTCACCGCCGAACTGGACAAACATGGCAAAGAGTGGGCACTGCTCACCTTCCCCGGCGAGCAGCACGGCTGGCGCAGGGAGGAGACTATCGTCGCGACGCTGGAGGCCGAGCTGGCCTTCTACGGGCTGATCTTCGGCATGGAGACGCCCGAGGTGCCGCCGTTGACCTTGAAGGGGAGAGCGTGAAGAGCGTTGCCGAGATCTGCTCGGATCTGATCAGGTTCGACACCACGAACCCGGGCTCGGGCGAGCGTCCGGCCGCCGAGTACGTCGCCACGCTGCTGGCCGACGCGGGCCTGGAGCCGGTGGTGTTCGAGTCGGCGCCGAAGCGGACCACGGTCGTGGCCAGGATGGACGGCGACTCGCCCGACGCGCTGCTCGTGCACGGCCACCTCGACGTGGTGCCCGCCGACCCGGCCGAGTGGCGGATGCACCCGTTCTCCGGTGAGATCGAGGACGGCTGCGTGTACGGGCGGGGCGCGGTCGACATGAAGGGCTCGTGCGCGATGACGCTGGCCACCGTGCTCGGCATGCGGGCCCGGGGCGAGCGGCCGAAGCGGGACCTGGTGCTGGCGTTCCTCGCGGACGAGGAGGCCACCGGCGACTACGGCTCGCGGCACGCCGTGAGCGAGCACCGGGAGCTGTTCGACGGCGTGAGCGAGGCCATCAGCGAGTCGGGCGGGTTCAGCGTGGCCTCGCAGGAGCACCGGGTGTACCCGATCGCGGTCGGCGAGCGCGGCACCGCCTGGATGAAGCTGACCGCGCACGGCGTGGCCGGGCACGGGTCGCGTCCGGCCGTGGACAATCCCGTCGCGACGCTGGTGCACGCGTTGTCGCGGGTGGCCGCGTACGAGTGGCCGGTGCGGCTGACGCCGACGGTGGCGGCGCTCGTCCAGAGCCTGTCGGAGATCACGGGCCGGCCGATCGACCTGGACCGGCTGGACGCCGAGGCGACCCGGCTCGGGGCGCTGGGCAGCCTGTTCAGGAGCCAGATCCGCAACTCGGCGAACCCGACCATGCTCGACGCCGGCTACAAGGTCAACGTCGTGCCCTCGACGGCCTCCGCCCACGTGGACGGGCGGTTCATGCCGGGGTTGCAGGAGGAGTTCCTGGCGACGATCGACGAGCTGCTCGGGCCGAAGGTCACCCGCGAGTTCGTGAACCTGGAGGACGCGCCCGACGCGCCGTACCCGTCGGCGTTCTTCGACGAGCTGGCCGGGGCGCTGGTGGCCGAGGACGCGCTGGCCAGGCCGGTGCCGTACGTGATGGCCGGGGGCACGGACGCCAAGTCGTTCGCCAGGATCGGCATCAAGGGGTACGGGTTCGCGCCGCTGATGCTCCGGCCCGATCTGGACTACTTCGGGATGTTCCACGGGAAGGACGAGCGGGTGCCGGTGGAGGGCCTGGAGTTCGGCACCCGGGTGCTGACCCGCCTGTTCACCTAGCGGTCGGGGGCGCCCGCTGCCGGCGGTCGCCACACCGCCGCACGCGCAGGCACCGGGCCGACGTCCGTGGACGTCACGCCGTACGCGTGGGCGTCGGCATCACGCCGTGCGCGTGGCCGTCACGCCGTTGCACGGGTGGGCGGGCCGAACCACGTGGTGAGCGCGCCGGGCGCCTCGCCCGGCGCGCCCGCCCATGCGACGTACCCGTCGGGCCGCACCAGCAGCGCGCTCGCCCCGCCGAGGCCTGAGCCCGCCTCGGCCCAGGCGGGCCGCACCCGGTCGCGATGCCCGGCCAGCACGGCTTCGAGCCGGCCCCGGTCCGGCGCCGTGCCCTCGCCCGGATTCGCGAGCCCGATCAGCAGGCCGCGACCGTCCCGAAGCAGCTCGGCGATCCCGGCTGCCCCGGTCAGGTCCAGGTCCGGGACGAACCGCCCGGCCAGGGGTTCGGCCGCGCCGGGCGCGTAGTCGATCGCCGTGCCGTCCATCATGCCCGCGAAGTGCCGCCACGCCTCCGGCAGCGCGATCACCTCGGTCAGCACCTCGCGCAGCGCGTCCACCTGCGCCCCCGGGCGCATGAGCGCGACCTGCGCCCGCGCGTTCCGCAGCACCCTGGCCGCCACCGGGTGCCGCTCGGCGGTGTAGCCGTCGAGCAGGCTCTCGGGCGCGAGCCCCCGCGCCACCAGCCCCAGCCGCCAGCCCAGGTTGAACGCGTCCTGCATGCCGAGGTTGAGCCCCTGGCCGCCGATCGGCGAGTGCACGTGCGCCGCGTCCCCTGCCAGCAGCACCCGCCCCATCCTGTACGTCTCCACGTGCCGCGCGTTGTCGCCGTACCGGATCCCGGTCTCCAGCCGCTCGACCACCACGTGGAGCCCGGTCACCCGCCGCAGGCTCTCCTCCAGCTCGGCGGCGGTCATCGGCGCGTCCCGGTCGCCGGGTCCGCCGTCGAACTCGATGGTCGCGATCTCCCCCGGCACCAGCGACAGGTTCACCAGCCCGCCGGGCCCGCGCAGCGACGAGGTCACCAGGGACGGATCGGCCAGCTCGGCCACCGCCGTCCGCCCGGTCATGGTGGGCGGCGTGCCGTCGAACGCGAACCCCGCCCGCTTGCGCACCAGGCTGCGCCCGCCGTCGCAGCCCACGAGGTACGCCCCGCGTACGACCTGCCCGCCCGCGAGCGTGGCCGAGGCGGAGGACCCGTCCTGCGCCACGTCCGTCACCGCGCGTCCCTGCCGGATCCGCACCCCCATCGCGGCGGCTCGCTCGGCGAGGATGTCCTCCAGCCGGTCCTGCTTGAGCATGACGTACGCGGCGTCGCCCGCCGGGTCCAGCAGCGGCAGCCCGGCGAAGTGCCCCCTGATCTGCCCCTTGCGCAGGATCTCCAGCATCAGCGCGACCACGTCGGCCCCGGCAGGGTCCTGACGCTCCCGTGCCAGTCCGTCGAGCATCTCCCCCTGGGCCCGCTCGACCGGTTCGACCAGCCCGCGCAGGGCCAGCGACTGCACCGTGCGGGCGTTGAGCGAGCGCAGCCCGAGGCTGCGCGCCCTGCGGTCCGCACCGTCGGCCGCCTCCAGGACCAGCGGGTCCGCCCCGGCCAGCTTGAGCTCGCAGGCCAGCAGCAGCCCGACCGGCCCGCCACCGACGACGATCACGTCTTCCATCGCCAACCTCCTACTTACAGCGTAAGTGTACGCCGTAAGTAGAACACGTACACCGTAAGCTTTGTCAACGGCACCCCGGGGAGAAAGGACGTCGCACATGGCCCGACGCGAGCCGCTGAACAGGGAGAAGGTCCTCGACGCGGCCCTGGCGCTGGCCGACGAGGAGGGCTTGGAGGGCCTGTCGATGCGCCGCCTGGCCAAGGTGCTCGGCGTGGAGGCGATGTCGCTCTACAACCACGTCTCGAACAAGGCCGACCTGCTCGACGGCATCGCCGAGCGGGTGTTCGCCCAGGTGGAGCTGCCGGATCGGGAGCTGCCGTGGCAGGAGCAGATCCGGTCGGCGGCGCTGAACATGTACCGGGCCTTCCGCCGCCACCCGGTGGTGCCGCTGGCCCTGGTGACCGACCGCGCCAACCCGACGTCCGTGCCGGCCATGTCGCGAGTGGACGCCCTGGTGGGGGCCCTGTACGCGGGCGGGTTCGACGACGAGGGCGCCTGGCGGGCATTGGGGGCGGTGAACGCGCTGGTGTTCGGCTCGCTGCTGCTGTCCACGGGCGGGTTCACGAGCGATCCCCAGGCCCACGCGGGCGCGGAGAACGTCGGGGTCTACATCACCGAGATGAACCCCGTCGCGCTGCCGCACTTCAGCCGGCTGCTGCGCTGGACGCGGGGCGGCGGCGTGGACCCGGAGGCCGACTTCACCGAGGCCCTCGACACGCTGATCCGGGGCCTGGAAAGAGAGCGATCCCAATAGTGGAACAAAACATTCCGTTCTGATAGAGTGGAGTCACCGACACCGAAAGGGGCTCACTCATGAGCGACAGCGTCACCATCAGCGGCTGGGACGTTCTCGACGCCTCGCACGAGGCGCTGCGCCGGGCCGTGCGCGCGGTGCCCGCCGGCGGCTGGAGCCTGCCCACGCCGTGCGCCGGCTGGAGCGTCGCGCACGTCCTGCAGCACGCCGCGGGCGACCAGATCGGCTTCGCCGCCGCGCTCACCGGCGAGCCCGGCCCCTCCTTCGACCCGTTCGACCCCTCGGGCACGATCGACGGGGACCCGGGCGCGTTCCTCGAGGACGCGCTGGAGCGCTCGGCCAGGGCGTGGGCCGGGGTGGACCGGACGGCCGCCGAGGTGGCGACGCCGGTGCCGCCGCACAAGATGACGCCGGAGTCCGGCTCGGCGGCGTGCGCGCTCGACGCGGGCGTGCACGCCTGGGACATCGCGATGGCCTGCGGCGGGCCCTCGCCGCTCACGCCGGAGCTGGCCCGCCCCATGCTGGAGGTGGCCAGGCAGATCGTCGAGCCGCTGCGTGCCTGGGGCGCCTACGCCCCGGCGCTGGAGCCGCTGCCCGGCGACGACGACGTCGCCGCGCTGCTGCGTTACCTCGGCCGCGACCCCCGCTGGACCGCGGCCTCCTGACCCGTCAGGCGAACTTGCTCTTCGGCCGTTCCTGCAGCACGCCGTCCACGTACACGTCGAGCTTCTCGTCGTAGAACGCGATCAGCCCGGCGATCTTCGTGCTCTCCGGCAGCGGTGTCCGGTACGACCACGCCAGGTCCTTCTTGCCGTTGACCGACCAGTACTCGGCCGTACCCTTGTAGGGGCAGTGCGTGGCGGTGTCGCTGGGCTCCAGCAGGTCCAGCCGCACGTCGGTCTTCGGCAGGTAGTACCGGGCGGGCAGGCCGGTCTCGAAGAGGATGCGCGGGTTGCGGGAGTCGGCCACGGTCACGCCGTCCACCTCGATCCGCACGTGCCGCGAGCCGGCCAGGATGTCCACCCTGGTGTACGGGTCGCGGGCGTGGAAGAACACCTCCTCGTCCTCCTCGAACCAGGCGTCCATCGCATCCCACGCGAAGCGCACGTGCCCCCGGATCTGCTCCAGCGGCGACTCGGGGTAGGCCAGGGCCGCGTCAGCGGCCTCGGCGGTGCCCGAGGTGACGGTGTAGACCACCGCGTCGCCCCTGCTCGGGGAGTGCTTGGTGGCTCCGGTGGCCTTCAGCGCGGACTCGTCCACGTCGTCCAGCGGGAAGTAGTAGGTGGGATAGTACGGGACTTCCCACACCAGCAGGGCGGAGGTGGTGTCGGCCACCACCCGGCCGCCCAGATAGGTTCGCACGCGCTTGGCCGTGCGCTCGACACGCACCCGGCCGCGGTTCGTGGCATCCATGTTCGCGCCAACCCCGCCGGGCACGCTCCTATTCCACGGGTACGGGCTCAGCTCAGGCCGAAGGCGTTCAGGGTCGCCCAGGTCGTGAGCGTGCCGGCCGCCGCCCCTGCGACGACCTGGGCCCAGGTGTGATGCGTGAGACGTACTCTCGCCCAGCACACCAGCCCCACGACGGCGGCGCCCGCGATCGCGGTCGGCCACGCGGGCAGGACGTGGGTGAGCACCACGACCGTGCCGGCGGAGACGGCGGCGTGGAAGGAGATCTTCCAGCGCAACGTGATCGGCACGGTCACGCCCAGGGCGACCAGCATCGCGGTCACGGTGGCGACGAGCAACGTCGGCGCGCCCATCACCACCAGCAGCGCCAGCGCCACCAGCACGGCCGCCACGGCGGCGAGCAGCGGGCCGGTACGGCGGGCGCGGTCCACGATGTGGTGGGAGTCGAGCTTGCCCGAACGCACGCCCACCGCGATCACCGCCGCCGGCACGCCGCCGCAGAACGCCGACGCCACCAGCCCCCAGGCCGCCCCCGACCACCCCTGGGCCAGCAGGCCGACGAGCGGCGGCATGACGATCACCAGCACCTGCGGTGCCAGCACGTTCGTCACCCGTCTCGCCACCAGGTCGGCCGTCATGTCAGGAAAGATTACGCGATCATGGCACCCGCACCTCGCAACGGGGCCAGGTGGCCCGCGGCGGCAGCGGGTTTTCCGCCCCGGCCCGCGTCAGGGCCCGCAGTGGCAGCGGGTTCACCGCAGTGCCCCTCAGGGGCCCGTGGTGGCGGCAGGTTTCCGCTCCCGGCCCGTCAGGGGCCCGTGCGGCGGCGGTGGCGGGCCGGGCGGTCCGGGGTCGGGGACGGTTCCGGGCGCGCGGGCGTGTCGAGGCGGGGCTGCGGCGTGAAGAAGTCGCCGCGCGTGGCGGTGGCGTCCTCTCGCGCGAAGAATCCGTCGTGCTCGTCCTGGTCCGGCTGCCGGGAGAAGAAGTCCTCGTGCTCGGTGTCGTGCGCGTGCGCGGCGAAGAAGTCCCCGCCCCGCCTGGAGGCCTTGGCCCGCGAGCCCGGCCCCGCGTCCCGGGCGACAGGGTTCCGGGCGGCAGGGCCCCGATCGGCGGGATCCCGGTCGGAGGGGTCCCGGTCGGCGGGGGCCTCCGCGAGCCGCCGGGACGCCGTCAGGGCGGCCAGGGCCGTCGTGATGGGGACGGCCGCGATGAGCCCCAGCGTGCCGACGATGCTGCGGACGATCTCCTGCGCGATGACCGGCGTCGACATCACCTCGCCCAGGGGCTGCTCCCCGATGCTGAACAGCAGCAGCAACGGCAGCGACGCCCCCGCGTACGCCAGGATGATGGTGTTGATCACCGAGGCGATGTGCGCCCGCCCGATCCGGCTCGCGGCCCGGTAGAGCCTGGCGAAGCCGTACGACGGGTTGGCGTGGGCCAGCTCGGCCACCGTCACCGCCTGCGTGACCGTGACGTCGTCGAGTACTCCCAGCGCGCCGATGATGATGCTGGCCAGCAGCAGCCCCTGCGTGTCGATGGACAGGCTCATGTCCAGGGCCAGCGCGCTGTCGTCGGTGATCCCGTTGAGCCGGGCGAACCCCAGCGCCACGTACGACAGCCCCCCGGTCAGCGCCAGGCTGGCCAGCGTCCCCAGCACGGCCACGGACGTGGACAGCGAGAAGCCGTGCGTCAGGTAGAGCACCGCCAGCATGATCGCCGAGGCGCCCACGATGGCCACCAGCATGGGCGACCGTCCCTCGAGGATGCCGGGGATCACGAACGTCAGCAGCAGCACGAACGTGACCGCCAGCCCCACCAGCGCCGTCACCCCCCGCCACCGCCCGAAGGCGATCACCGCCAGCGCGAACGCCGCCCCGAACAGCCACAGCGGCAGGGCCCTGTCGTGATCGGAGATCTGGTACGCGCCGTCGGCCCCGCGCAGCAGGATCACCTCGTCGTCCACGGTGAAGTGCTGCGCGCCGGGGCCGCTGGGCAGGCGGAGCTCGACGTCCTGACCGGCGTCGGGCCCCTCACCGACTTTCACGACGGCGTTCCCGCAGGTGGCGGGGTCGGGCTGGGGCGAGCCCTCGACCGCGGCCGGGCAGGTCCTGAGCGTGACGCCGACGACCGTGCCGGTCAGCCGCTGCACGCCGGACTGCGCCGGGGCGGCCTCCTTCCCGCCGGCCGGCCAGAGCCACACCAGGGCGATCAGCGTGACGACGGCCAGCGGCACCAGGACGGCCAGGCCGGCCACCACCGTGCGCCGCGAGCTGGGGACGGCGGTGCCGTGCGCGTGGTTGGCGCCCATTGCGTGAAAGGTCCTCCTCGACGTGACGGACATGGGGCGTGACGAACTAGGACACGTGACGAACTAGGACAGTTGTACTGCACGCGGCCCCACCGGGTAGGCCAGATGCCATGACACGGCTGGTGGGCACCTCCGGGTGGCAGTACAAGGACTGGCGCGGGGTCCTGTATCCGGAGGGCGTGCCGCAGCGGCTCTGGCTGGAGACGTACGCGGCCGAGTTCGCCACCGTGGAGAGCAACAACGCCTTCTACCGGCTGCCGAGCCCGGAGTCGTTCGCCGCCTGGCGCGAGCGCACGCCGCCCGGCTTCGTGATGGCCGTGAAGGCCAGCAGGTTCCTCACCCACATCAAGCGGCTGGACGAGCCGGAGGAGCCGGTCGCGCGCCTGATGGGCGCCGCCGCCGGGCTGAAGGAGAAGCTGGGCCCGATCCTGCTGCAGCTCCCGCCGACGCTGAAGGCCGATCCGGCCAGGCTCGACCGGTGCCTGGGCTGCTTCCCCGCCGGGGTCCGGGTGGCCGTGGAGCCGCGCCACGACTCCTGGTGGACCGAGGAGGTGCGGCAGCTCCTGGCCGCCCGCGGGGCCGCCCTGTGCTGGGCCGACCGGCTGGGCCGGCCGCAGAGCCCGCTCTGGCGTACGGCCGGCTGGGGTTACGTGCGCCTGCACCAGGGCCGGTCCGGCTGGGAGTACGGCGAGAGCGCGCTGCGGACCTGGGCCGCCCGGGTGCGCGAGGCGGGCTGGGAGGACGCCTGGGTCTACTTCAACAACGACCCGGGAGGGGCGGCTGTGCGGAACGCGAGACGATTTGCCAGACTCGGCTAGTGCACACGCGGCTTTACCGGAACGGCGTCCTGGAGAAGGAAGGCTTCCCCGTCGAGGAGGTCTCCGACCACGTGGCGGACCCGGCGAACGCGGTCTGGTTCGACCTGTGCGCCCCGTCACCCGCCCAGCTCGCCGCGATCGGCGAGGAGCTGGGGCTGCACGAGCTGGCCGTCGAGGACGTGCTCACCGGCCACCAGCGGCCGAAGGTGGACGTCTACGACAACCACCTGTTCATCACGGTGTACGGGCTGCACCTGGAGGCGGGCCGGATCGTCCCCGTCGAGGTGAACGTCTTCGTCACCGCCAACGCCCTGGTCACCGTTCGGGAGAACGACCGCTTCGACATCGGCGGGGTGGTCAGGCGCTGGGACGCCGCCTCCCGCATGGCCCGCCACGGCGTCACGTTCCTGCTGCACGGGCTGCTCGACTACGTCGTGGACCAGCACTTCGACCTGGTGCAGGACCTCGACGGGCAGGTCGAGGCGATGGAGGAGGCGCTGTTCGTGCAGGGCGTCCGCGACAGCAGGGCGCTGCAGCACTCCATGTACGTGCTGCGCAGGGACACCACCAAGCTGCGCAGGATCACCTTCCCGATGCGCGAGGTGGTCGGCACCCTGCTCCGCCGTGACCAGGACCTCGTCGCCGACCCCGTCATGAAGCCGTACTTCGAGGACGTCCACGACCACGTCCTGCGTGTCATCGAGTGGGTGGAGTCCATCCGCGACATGCTCGCCAACGTCCGCGAGACCCGCCTGTCGCAGCAGGGCTTCCGGCTGAACGAGATCATGAAGCGGGTCACGAGCTGGGCCGCGATCATCGCCGTGCCCACCGCGATCACCGGCTTCTACGGCCAGAACGTGCCCTATCCGGGGTCGGGGACGCCCGCCGGCTTCTGGACGTCCTCGGTGCTGGTGGCGCTGGCCTCAGCGGGACTGTACGCGGTGTTCAAGAAGAAGGACTGGTTGTAGGGCCGCGAAGGCGGCGGGGCACGGCCGGCTCGTGACCTGCCAGGTGAGCGCGAGCGACAGTCGCACCTCGCCGGCGCCGGAGGCCGGGTAGAGGGGCAGGCAGCGCCCGCCCGAGATGACCGTCCTGCGGCCGATGGAGGTCGTCAGCAGCGACAGCTCCTCGTACGTGGCCGGCTCGGCCAGCCGCAGCAGCCACAGGTCCCCCGGCAGGCGCACCCGCTCGCCCTCCACCGCGTAGTAGTCGAGCACGCCCTCGTTGACCGACAGCACGGCCCGCATCGTGAACCGGGTGCCGTCCACGGTGAACAGCTCGGCGGAGGGGGCCCTGTAGATGCTGTGCACGTAGCCGAGGGCGAAGCCCCGGGTCACGGGGAGGCCGTTGACGGTGAGGCGCCCGGCACCGTCGCCGGTGCCGAGCGCCGCCACCGCCGCGAGCGTCAGGAGCAGGCGGATCAGCCCTTCTCCTTGTAGTAACGCGCGGCGCCCGGGTGCAGCGCGACCGGGGCCACCTGCTGGCCCATCGCCGGGTCGAGCTTCTGGGCCTCGGGGTGCACCTTCGCCAGCTCGGACTTCTTCTCGAACAGGGTCTTGGTGATGTCGTAGGCGAGCTGCTCGTTCATCGAGTCCGGCACCAGCAGCACGTTCGCGATGCCGACGGTCTGGAGCCGGCCGGACAGCTTGTAGGTGGCGGACATGTCCACGTTCAGCGCGACGTACTGCTGCCCGTACGTGGACTGCATCTTCGCCAGCACGTCGCTGGTGTCGAGCATCTTCATGTCCGGCTTGCTGGTGGCCAGGTCGGTGATGCCGGCCGTGGGCAGGCCGCCGACCCAGAAGAACGCGTCGATCGTGTCGTCCTTGACCGCCTGCACGGACTCGTTGATCGAGAGCTGCTGCTTGGTGATGTCGGTGTCGGGGTCGATGCCGGCCGCCTCCAGCATGCGCCTGGCGACGACCTGGGTGCCGGAGTTGGCGGGGCCGAGCGAGACGCGCTTGCCCTTCAGGTCGGCGACCTTGGTGGCCTCGACGCCGGGGGCGACCACGACGTGCGTGTAGTTGTCGTAGATGCGGGCGATGGCCTTGACGGGCTGCTTGGCGGTGAAGGTGTCCTTGCCGTTGACCGCGTCGGCGGCCGTGTCGGACTGGGAGAACCCGATGTGCGCCTTGCCCGAGGCCAGCAGCTTGATGTTCTCGACGGAGGCCGAGGTGACGGACGCGGTGGCCCGGGTGTTGGCGATGTTGGCCGAGAGCTGCTGGGCCAGGCCGCCGCCGTAGACGTAGTAGACGCCGGTCGTGCCGCCCGTGGCGATCGACAGCCGGTTGCCCGAGCCGCCGCCGGCGCCACCGCCGCCGCAGCCCGCCACCGCCAGGACCGTGGCGGCGACGATCGTGAGAATCCGCTTCACGCTGCTCTCCTTCTCCTGCTTCTGATGAGGTGCATGGCGGCGGCCACGGCCAGCACGGCCAGACCGGCGACGATGGGGACGGGTTCGAGGAACAGCAGCAGCACCGCGGCCACCGCCGCCAGCAGCCGCTCCGGCAGGCCGGCCAGCCCTCCGGTGGCCATGGCCAGCGCGGCCACCGCGACGGCCGAGACCGCGGTCATCAGCAGCACGGTGCCGATCGGCCCCTGCCCGAGCAGCGCCTGCCCGTTGGGCGTCAGCACGAAGGCGAACGGCACCAGGAACGCCGGCAACGTGTAACGCCAGGTCATCATCATGGTCTTGTACGTGTTGCCGCCGGTGATCGCGGCCGCCGCGACCGCCGACAGCGCCGTGGGCGGGCTGACCTCCGACAGCACCGCGTAGTAGAAGACGAACATGTACGCCTCGGGCCTGGTGACGCCGAGGTCGAAGAGCGCCGGCCCGATGATCACGGCCGCGATGATGAAGCTGGCCGTCACCGGCACGGCCAGGCCGAGCAGCAGCACCGCGATCGCCGCCATGGCCGTGGTGATGACGAGGTTGCCCGCGCCGATGTCCACGATGATGTCGGCCAGGTTCTGGCCGAGCCCGGTCAGCGTGATCGCGCCCACGATGATGCCCGCCGCCGCGCAGACCGCGGTCACCGGCAGCACCTCCAGCGCGCCCTTGGCCAGCGCCTGCCCGATCCGCCTGGGTCCCATCCGGTGCGCGGGGTCGAGGAACGACAGCAGGAACGCGACCGCCGTGGCGATCACCACGGACTGGAACGCCGACCGGTTCATCGCCATCAGCACGACGATGAGGATCAGCGAGCTGAAGTGGTAGCCGAAGCGCAGCAGCAGCCGCCCCACCCTGGGCGCGTCCACCTGCACGGCCTGGGTGCCGAAGCGGCGCGAGTCGATCTCGATGGCCAGGAAGATGCCGAGGTAGTACAGCAGGGTGGGGATCGTCGCGTACAGCAGCACCTGCAGGTAGCTGACGCCCAGGTACTCGGCGATGATGAACGCCGCCGCGCCGAGCGTGGGCGGCGACAGGATGGCGCCGATGCCGCCGGCCGCGAGGATGCCGCCCGCGGGCTCCTTGGGGTAGCCGGCCCGCCGCAGCACCGGCCAGGCCACGCTGCCCAGGCTGACCGTGGTGGCCACGCCCGAGCCCGACACGGTGCCGAGCAGGAAGCCGGCCGTGGTGACGGTGCGGCCGGGGGCGGCTCGGGACTTGCGGAAGGCGGCGAAGCTCAGGTCGATGAAGAACTTGCTGGCGCCCGAGTAGTCGAGCACCGCGCCGTAAATGGTGAACAGGATGATGTAACTGGCCGCCACCTGCATCGGAACGCCGAAGAAACCCTCGGTGCCGGTGTAGAGCTGCGACACGATTTGCCCGATATCAAACCCGATATGCCCGATGGTCCAATCAATGGGCAAATATGAGCCGTAGTAGGCATAAATCAGGAAAAGGATGCAGATGATGGCGAAGGCCCAGCCGACCGTGCGCCGTACCGCCTCCAGCAGCAGCACCGTCAGCACCACGCCCGCCACGATGTCCAGGTCCGTCAGCGCCGCGCCCGAGCCCCGGTCGCGGAACGCGTCGATGTCCAGCAGCGGGTAGAGCAGCACCGCCAGCGACGCCGCCGCGAGCGCCCAGTCGGCCGCGCTCGGCCACTCCGCCCGCGGCCCCTCCCCCGCGGGAGCGGGCTCCGGCCGCCGCAGGAGGCGCCGCGCGTACGGCGCCATCCCGGAGCGGTAACAGAGGAAGACCAGCGGCAGCGCCACCGCCAGGAAGGTCATCCGGTGCTCGATCGCCTCGACCGGCCGGAAGACCACCATCAGCGAGTACGCGGAAAGCAGCCCGCCGACGACCCACACGCCGAGTTTGAGCGGCCCGCCCAATTGCCGCGCCGGACGTTCCTGCTCGTGGGCGGAGACCAGCTCTGCCTCACGGTCGCTCAGCTCGGTCAAATGCGTCCTCCCCGACACGGCGTTGCAGGGACTTTACGAGCCGTTCAGGTGATCAGGGAAGCTCCGTTATGCATTTGATTTCCGCTTGTCAGGCGAACGGTCGCGATTGCGCGGCCAACTGCTCGATCGGCACCTCGCCCGCCTGGCTCCCGTCGCGCAGCCGCACCGCCGCCCGCCCGCTCGCCACCCCGCCGGCCACTTCGCGCGGGCCCACCACGAGCTGGTACGGCACCAGCCGGTGCGCCCTGATCCTGGCCCCGAGGCTGCTCCGGTCCGCGGGCACCAGCTCGGTCCGCAGCCCGGCCGCCACGCACCGGCGCAGCACCTCCTCCGCGCCGGCCAGCTCGGCGTCCGACAGCGGCAGCACCACCGCCTGCACGGGCGCCAGCCAAGCGGGGAAGGCACCGCCGTGCACCTCGATGAGGTGGGCGACCAGGCGCTCGAGGCCGCCGACCACGCTGCGGTGCACCATCACGGGCCGCTCGCCGCCCACGTAGCGCAGGTCGAAGCGCTCGGGCTGGAAGTAGTCGACCTGGACGGTCGACAGGGTCGACTCGCGGCCGGCCGGGTCGGCGATCTGGATGTCGATCTTCGGGCCGTAGAAGGCGCCCTCGCCGCGCTCCTCGTCGTACGCGCGGCCCCGCTCCTTCAGCACGTTCCGCAGCACCGACTCGGAGCGCGCCCACATGGCCGGGTCGTCCACGAACTTCTCGCCCTCGCCGCGCAGCGACAGCCGGTAACGCGCGGCCCGGATGCCGAGCCGCTCGTGCGCGGCCTCGATCAGGTCGAGCGCGGCCGACACCTCGGCGGCGGCCTGCTCGGGCGCGCAGAACACGTGCCCGTCGTTGAGCTGGATGGCCCGCACCCTGGTCAGCCCGCCCAGCACGCCCGACAGCTCCGCGCGGTACATGCCGCCCAGCTCGGCGATGCGCAGCGGCAGCTCGCGGTGGCTGCGCTGCCGGGAGCGGTAGATGATCGCGTGGTGCGGGCACAGGCTGGGCCGCAGCACGAACTCCTCCCCGCCCACCTCCATCGGCGGGAACATGTCCTCGGCGTAGTGCGCCCAGTGCCCCGATCGTTCGTACAGCTCGCGTTTGCCCAGCACCGGCGAGTTGACGTGCTGGTACCCGTTGCGGCGCTCCAGCTCGTGCACGTAGTCCTCGACGGCCTTGCGCACGGCGGCGCCGGCGGGCAGCCAGTAGGGCAGGCCGGCGCCGATGAGCGGATCGGTGCCGAAGATGCCCAGCTCACGGCCGAGCCTGCGATGGTCGTTCATGATCATCCTTTCCGTGGAAAGGGGCGAACGACCAGCAGTCCCGGGCGTCCGCCCGGGAAGCATGCAGTCAGCGCGCCGGGACGGTGTCCGGCGTCGTCGTGACGGAGGCGCGCTGCATGTGTACGACCATAGCACCGCCCGCCCGGGTGGCACCCGGGTAGATCGTCGGGCTGAAAATCGTCAAATGATATAAAAGCACCGTGGCCCAGATCACCGTGGACGTGCGCCATCTCCAGGCGTTCGCCGAGGTCGGCTACCAGGTGGCGGGCGGCGGGGGCGCGCACGGGGCGATGGCGGCGCTGCGCCGCGTGGTCCCGCTCGACGCCTACGAGTTCGTCGCGTACGACCCCGCCACCGGGCGGCACCACAGCGTGATCTCGGACGGCCACTCGCGCATCGATCAGGACGCGGCCGAGGAGTACGCCGGGCTGGCGGCCTACCGCAAGGCGATCTCCACCCGGGCGCCGGTCCCCATGCCGGAGCCCGACACCGAGCGGTACTTCCGCCGCCACCTCGCCCCCTACGGCTGGCGGGCCGGACTGACGGCGCCGCTGTTCCTGAGCGAGGGCCGTTACACGGGGCTGCTGCACCTGGCGTCCAGGCAGGCGTTCCCGCGGCTCACGGGCGCGCTGGTGGCGGCGGTCAGCCCGATGCTGGCGCACGTCACCGACCTGAGCAGGTGCGTGATCGACCCGGTGGGGCTGCCGCCCGACTTCCGCGCGGTCGCCTACGACCGGGTCGGCACGCGGCGCGAGGTGCCGGGGCACGAGGTCTCGGCCGCGCTGTGGGACGATCCGGCGATGGCCGCGTACGCGCGGGCGTTCATCGACTCGCGCGAGCTGAGCAGGCGCGGGCTCTGGCCGGGCGCTGGCGGGCGGTGGCACGAGGTGCGGCTGCTGCGGGCCGGCGTCGGCTTCCAGGGGACGCTGCAAGGGGCCGTGGCGGCCGAGCGGCGCTGCCACCTGCCGTACGACCTGACGGGGAGGGAGGTGGACGTGCTGACCCGGGTGGCGGCGGGTGACTCCAATCCGCAGATCGCGGCCGCGCTCGTGCTGAGCGTCCGCACCGTCACCACGCATCTGGAGCACATCTTCGCCAAACTGGGCTGCGACAGCCGCACCCGCCTCACCACCAAGGCCCTGGCCGAGGGTCTGTGCCGGCTCGATCTCTGACGGTTCTGGATCTCTGAGGATCTCAGCGGGCCTGGCTCACCACCAGTCCCAGTCGCCTCCCCAGGGGCCGCCCCACCAGCGCCTGCGGCGGCGGCAGCGGCGACGGCGCCAGCGGCGGCGCCCGCAGCCTCCACCTTCGTGGAAGCCCGATATTCCGGCCATGATTCCTCCTCCGCATCATCGCTCCCTCATTCACACGATAACCACGCAGATCGCCTTAAACTAGGACATATCCGTTGATTTCGCCGGGCCTTGACGGCGACTTCACCACGTAAAACCGGCGCCCCGCCAAGAGCGCCCGCGAGGCCGGCCCACCCCCTGCCCCGTCCGCTCACGAAAGTCGCGATAGAAATTTCCGGAAGGCGTGTCCTTCCGCGCTCGTCCCGTTCGTAGACATGGCGACGCGGCACTCCGGCCGCGCGAGACGACCACAGACGACCCCAGACGACAGGGAGACCGGCCATGAAGTACATGCTGCTGATCAACAGCCCCGCCACCGAGAGCGACGCCGAGATGGCCTCGTTCGAGGAGTGGGTGGCCTACGACAAGACCGTCAGGGAGTCGGGCGTGTACGTCGCGGGCGAGTCGCTCGCCGACCTCACCACCGCCACGACCGTCCGCGTGAACGCGTCGGGCGAGCGGGCCGTCACCGACGGGCCGTTCGCCGAGACGCGGGAGGTCCTCGGCGGCTTCTACGTCATCGACGTGCCCGACCTCGACGTCGCCCTCGACTGGGCGGCCCGCTGCCCGGGGGCGCGCGGCGGCGGCTCCGTCGTGGTCCGTCCGGTCGCCGAGTTCGACTGAGCCGCGACCGCGGGCGGGAAGGGACGATGATGACGGCGGTGGGATCCTCCGTCGAGGCGGTCTTCCGCGAGGAGCGGGGCCGGCTCCTCGCGGCCCTGGTGCGCCGCTTCGGCGACCTGGACCTGGCCGAGGAGGTCGCCTCGGAGGCCGTCGAGGCGGCACTCGTGCACTGGCCGGCCGGCGGCGTGCCGCCGAACCCGGGGGCCTGGCTGATGACCACCGCGCGCCGCCGGGCCGTCGACCGGCTGCGCCGCGACCGCGCGTACGCGGCCCGCCTGGCCATCCTCCAGGTGGAGGCGGAGCGGGCCGGTCCCGCGGCGCCCGCCGACACCGGCGGCGAGCTGCCGGACGAGCGGCTGCAGCTCTTCTTCACCTGCGCCCACCCCGCCCTGCCCGCCGAGGACCGGGTGGCGCTGACGCTGCGCTGCCTGGCCGGGCTGACCACGCAGGAGGTCGCGCGCGCCTTCCTCCTGCCGCCCGCCACCATGGCCAAGCGCATCGTGCGGGCCAAGAAGAAGATCCGCGAGGCCCGCATCCCGTTCCGCGTGCCGGGCGCGGACGAGCTGCCCGAGCGGCTGCCCGGCGTGCTCCAGGTGATCTACTCCGTCTTCACCGAGGGGTACGCCGCCAGCACCGGCCCCGACCTGCAGCGGCCGGACCTGGCGGAGGAGGCCATCCGGCTGGCGCGCATCCTGCGCCGGCTGCTGCCCGGGGAGCGGGAGGTCGCCGGCCTGCTCGGCCTGATGCTGCTCGTCCACGCCCGCCACGAGGCCAGGATCGGCGCCGACGGCGAGCTGGTCCTGCTCGACGACCAGGACCGCTCCCGATGGGACCGCACGATGATCGAGGAGGGGCAGGGCCTGGTGGTCGCCGCACTCACCGGCGGCCCGCCCGGCCTGTACGGTGTGCAGGCCGCCATCGCCGCCCTGCACGACGAGGCCGCCGACGTCGCCACCACCGACTGGCCGCAGATCGTGGCACTGTACGACGTGCTGCTCGCGCTCGCCCCGTCCCCGGTGATCGCGCTCAACCGGGCCGTGGCGGTGGCCATGCGCGACGGCGCCGAGGCCGGGCTGGCGCTGCTCGACGAGCTGGCCGGGGAGCCGCGGCTGCGCGGTTACCATCCGTACGCGGCGGCGCGCGGGGACCTGCTGCACAGGCTCGGCCGCCACCGTGCCGCCGCCGACGCCTACCGCCAGGCCCTCGGCTGGGCGGGGACGGAGCCCGAGCGCGCACACCTGCGGCGCCGGCTCCAGGCGTGCGAGGCCGGCTCAGGAGAGGGCGACGACTAGCCCCCTGATCTCGTATCCCCCGATGTCGTTGTTGAACGTCACCCTCGGGGCCGCCGCCATCGAGACCCCCTCCATGGCCAGGAGCCGGGTCAGGAAGACGTCGGTCTCGAGGATCGCGACGCCGGATCCCGGGCACTTGTGCGGGCCGTCGCCGAACGCCAGCGCCGCGGCCCCCGTGCCGTCGCCGACCGCCCGGCCCGGCCGCACCGCCAGCGGCTCGGCGCCCACGGCGGCGGGGTCGGTGTTGGCCGCGTCGACCAGCACCTCGACCAGCGCGCCCGCCGGCACCGTGACCGGCCCGCCGTCGCCGGGCAGCTCGATCGCGGCCGTCGTGCGCCGCCGCAGCCGGGACACCACCGGCTCCAGCCGCACGATCTCGTGCAGCACGGCCAGCCGCTCCGGCTCGTCCGCCTCCCGGTAGCGGGCCATCAGCGCGTCGTCGCCGAACAGGTGCCAGGCCGCCACGCAGATGAACTCCCGCGTGGTCACCATCCCGGCCGCCGCGAACGTCAGGCACTCGCCGAGGATCTCCGCCGCCGAGCACCCGTCGTCCAGCAGGTGCGAGATGAGGTCGTCGCGCGGCTCGCGGCGGTGGTCGCGGATCGCCGGGCGCACGTCGGCCAGGTAGACGCGCATCCAGTTGACGTTCTGCCTGATGGTCCAGTAGAGGCCTTGGAGGCTGGTCAGGCCGGGCCGGCCGTACTTCTCGGGGAAGAAGCGCTCCAGCCGCTCGCGGATCCCCGGCCTGCCGGAGGTGAGCCCGATGATCGCGCTCGCCACCTCGATCGCCATCCCGAAGCTCAGCTCGGAGAGCTGCGCCCGGCCCGCCGCCCGCAGCTTCGCCAGCTGCTTGTCGGCGACCTCCGCCATCAGCCCGCGATACCGCTCGTCCACGCGGCGGGGCGTGAAGAACCGCGCCGTCTGCCGCCGATCCTCCCGATGCTCGGGACCGTCGCGGTACAGCACCGGCCGCCGGACCCTGGCCGGCAGCTTCTCCACCGTCTCGACCCCCAGCCCGGCCTGGACGGTGGCCTCGCTGCGCAGCACGGCACGGGCCGCCGCGAGGCCGCTGACCTGCCAGGTGCCGTCGTCCGCCCGGTGGATCGGGCAGCTCCGGTGCCCCTGCGTGCCCGGCCGCTCGACCTTCCGAGCGTCGCCGCCGTCGCGACTCACGTCCCGTGTCTCCCGTCCGTAGCCGGCTCCCGCTGACCATGGTCCTTCGCGACCGGCCGCGGATCAAGACGGAGCGACGGCCAACCGCGGCTAACCGGCCATGCGGGCGGGCACCCGTTCCTGCAGCAGCTCGAACCAGACCGTCGTCGACCCGGCCTCCCTGATGAACCCCCAGCGGTGGCTGAGCGCCTCGATCAGCGGCAGGCCGCGGCCGCTCGTGGCCTGCGTGCTCGTCCGGCACACGCACGGCGGCTCCTGCGACCCGCCGTCCGCCACGAACACCCGCACCGCCGTCGCCGAGCTGGCCACGCTCACCGTGAACGAGCCCCCGGCGCCGGACCTGGTGTGCAGGATCGCGTTCGTGGCCAGCTCGCTGGTGAGCAGCGCCACGTCGTCGTGGAGCGGATGGTCGCGGCCGAGCGCCGCGGTGACGAGCTCTCTCGCCCTGGCCACCTGGGACGGCATCCCCGGCAACCGGATCACGAGATCACCGGTGCCGGCCTGATCATCCCCGTTCACGTGGTGCGAGTCCGCCGGTGCCACGGTGACCTCCCCCGAATCCGGTGCCGTTGTGAGACGCCTCGGGGGCCGCCCGGAGATTATCGCGAAAAGGTAGGAATGACCTTTCCCGAGGTCGCTTGCACGTCCCGGTTCACCGACCGAGTACGCTGCGATCGACGAGTCGTCTAGGCCCGTGGGGGAGCAGGAGGTCGTGTGAGCAGCCTGGAGGCCGTCTGGACGCAGCCGTACGAGCGGCCGGGGGCGGCGGTCGTGACCGGCGTCTTCGACATCCTGCACGTGGGCCACGTGCGCTACCTGGGCGCGGTGGCGGCGCGCGGGCTGCCGCTGATCGTGGGCGTCGAGGACGATCCGCGCGTGCGCGCGTGGAAGGGGCCGACTCGCCCGTTCAACCCATCGGCGGAGCGCGCCGAGGTGCTGGCCGCGCTCCGCTTCGTCACCGGCGTCTTCATCGTGACGGGCCCGCCCGAGGCGCACGGCCCCGAGGACTACATCGACCTCCTGGCCCCGATGCGCCCCTCCGCGCTCGCCCACACGGCGGGAGACCCGCACGCGGGCGCCCGCGCCGCGGCGGCGGCGATCCTGGGCGCCGACTGCTGGGAGATGGACGCCATCCCGGACCGCTCGACCACCCGCATCGTCAACGCGGCCGGCAAGGGCTGACCCACCCGCCCGGGAAGTTGCCCCAGCCCGCCGCGCCACTCGCGGCGAGGTAAAGGCAGGGGCGGGGTCAGTCGGCCTCGGCGCTGCCGTCCACGCGGAGCTTGCGGCGGGCGCGCTCGTAGAACGTGGTCCCCAGCCGCACCACCTTGGCGGCCCCCGGCCACGCCGTGACCGTGACAGTGTCGCCCGGGCACAGGTGCCCCATCACGGCCCCGTCGACCTCCACGGCCAGCCGCCCGCTGCTGGGCAGCACCTGGAGCGTCACCTCCTCGTCCGCCGGCAGCACCAGCGCCCGGTTGAAGGACGAGTGCGCGGCGGCGGGCACCACCAGCACCGCCTCCACGCGCGGCGACACGATCGGCCCGCCGGCGGAGAAGCTGTAGGCCGTGGACCCCGTGGAGGTGGCCACGATGACGGCGTCGGCGGAAAAACGGACGAAGGGGCTGCCCGACGGGGTGACGGACACCGCGGCCAGCCCCTCACCGGGGATGCGGACGAGCGCGATGTCGTTGAACGCCGTCACCTCCACCCCGCCCACCGAGCCGCGGATCGCCATGCGCGGCTCGATCGTGTACGCATGCTCGTCGATCGCCGACAGCGTGCCGGGCAATTCGTCCACGTCGATCTCCGCGAGGAACCCGAGCCGCCCCAGGTTCACCCCCAGGATGGGCGTCGGCCGCCCGGCCAGCAGCCGCATCGTGCGCAGCATCGTGCCGTCGCCGCCCAGCCCGACCAGCAGGTCGGCCCGCTCCACCAGCGTGGCGGCGTCCACCGGGACGGCGGTGCAGTCGATGCGGCCCACCTCCTCGGGCAGGCCGAGCACGGTGGCGCCCTTGTCGGCGGCCCACCGCAGGATCGTGTCTATCGCCTTCTTCGAGTCGCGCTGCGGATGCAGAACCAGCCCGACCGTCCCGACCATGCCCATGCCGCCACACTACGACCACCCGATCCGTGGCGACGCCAGAGGGCGCGGGTGGCGATAACGTCGTGCCCATGCGCCTTCACGTGGGATGCGCGATGTGGACACATGCGCGCTGGCAAGGACGGTATCTGCCCGGCCACCTCGACCCCGGTGACCGCCTGCGGGCCTACGCCACCTGGTGCGACGCGGTGGAGGGCAACACCACGTTCTACGCCACCCCGTCCAGGGCCACGGTCGAGTCGTGGGCGGCGCAGACCTCCGGCGACTTCCGCTTCGTGATCAAGCTGCCCAAGCCGATCACGCACGAGCGCCGCCTGGCGGGCGCGGAGGCCGAGCTGGCGGCGTTCCTGGAGGCGATGGAGCCGCTGGGGCCGCGGGTGCACGCCTTCTGGATCCAGTTGCCCGGCTCCTTCTCCCCCGCCGACCTCGGCACGCTGGCGGCGTTCCTGAGACGGCTCCCGCGGGAGCACCGTTACGCCGTGGAGGTCCGTCACCCCGCGTTCTTCACGGACGAGCGCTCGGAGCGCCTGCTGGAGCGCGTCCTGGCCCCCGCGGACGCCGAATGGGTGCCGTTCGACACCACGGTCATGTTCGCCGGCCCGCCCACCAGCGACGCCGAGCGCGACGCGTGGACGAAGAAGCCGCGCGTGCCGCGCCGCACGCGCGCGCTGACCGCCCGCCCCATCGTGCGCTACCTGGGACGCGACGCCGAGGAGCGCACGATCGAGGGCTGGCGGCCGTGGGTGGAGCAGGTCACCCGGTGGTTGCGCGAGGGGCGCGAGCCGACCGTGTTCGTGCACACCCCGGACAACGCCGACGCGCTGCGGCTGGCCCGCCGCTTCCACGACGAGGTACGCGCCGGCGTCCCGGAGCTGGACCCGCTGCCCGACCCGATGCCGGACGGCCCGGCGCCGGACGAGCCCCTGACCCTGTTCTAGCGGTTCCAGCGGGGTTTCAACGGACGAGACAGGGCCGCTTCGGGTCGAAGACCCAGCCCTCCACGAGGAACTGCATGGCCACGGAGTCGTCGCGGGCGCCGAGGCCGTGGCGCAGGTAGAGCTCGTGGGCCGCGGCCAGGGCGTCCCGGTCGAGCTCGACGCCGAGGCCGGGCGTGTCGGGCACGTCGATCGCGCCGCCGGTGATCCGGAACGGCTTCGTGGTGAGCGCCTGGCCGTCCTGCCAGATCCAGTGCGTGTCCAGCGCCGTGATCTCGCCCGGCGCGGCGGCCCCGACGTGCGTGAACATGGCCAGCGAGATGTCGAAGTGGTTGTTGGAGTGCGAGCCCCACGTCAGCCCGAAGTCGTGGCAGAGCTGGGCGACGCGGACCGACCCCGCCATGGTCCAGAAGTGCGGGTCGGCGAGGGGGATGTCCACCGCGTCGGAGCGGATGGCGTGGGCCATCTCCCGCCAGTCGGTGGCGATCATGTTGGTGGCCGTCGGCAGGCCGGTGGCGCGCCGGAACTCGGCCATCGTCTCCCGCCCCGAGAAGCGCCCCTCGGCGCCGCACGGGTCCTCGGCGTAGGCGAGCACGCCGCCGAGACCGCGGCACAGCCGCACGGCCTCGGACAGCAGCCAGCCGCCGTTGGGGTCGAGCGTCACGCGCGCTTCGGGGAAGCGGGCGGCCAGCGCCTTGACCGCCTCGACCTCCTCCTCGCCGGGCAGCACGCCGCCCTTGAGCTTGAAGTCGGCGAAGCCGTAGCGCTCCTGCGCGGCCTCGGCCAGCGCGACGACGGCGTCGGGCGTGAGGGCCTCGCGGCGGCGCAGCCGGGACCAGGCGTCGTCGCCGCCGTCGTCCACCAGGTACGGCAGGTCGGTCCTGCCGGGGTCGCCGACGTAGAACAGGTAGCCCAGCATCGGCACCCGGTCGCGCTGCCGCCCCTCGCCCAGCAGGTCGGCCACGGGCAGGCCTAGGTACTGGCCGTGCAGGTCGAGCAGGGACGACTCCAGGCCGGTGACGGCGTGCACGGTGGTCCGCAGGTCGAAGGTCTGCAGGCCGCGCCCGCCGGCGTCCCTGGCGGCGAACCGCTCGGCCACCGACCGCAGCAGCGAGCGGTAGCGGGCCACGGGCTGACGGATCAGCAGCTCGCCGGCCTCCTCGACGGTCCGCCTGATGGCCTCGCCGCCGGGCACCTCGCCGAGCCCGGTGCGCCCGTCGGAGTCGGTGACGATGACGACGTTGCGGGTGAAGAACGGGCCGTGGGCGCCGCTGAGGTTGAGCAGCATGCTGTCGTACCCGGCGACCGGGACGACTTCCACGCGCTGGATCGTGGGAGACAAGGAAGCCCCCTAGCTGATCTTGTTGATGAGGGCGGTCAGCTCGGCGAGCTCGCCGTCCTTCAGGTCCGACAGGGGCGGGCGCACCGGGCCGGCCGGGCGGCCGACGGCGGCCAGCCCCGCCTTGATGATCGAGACAGCGTAGCCCTTGGTGCGGTCGCGGATGTCCAGGTACGGCAGCACGAACTCGCGGATGCGCCGGTAGACGGCCTCGCGGTCCTGGGCGCGGACGTCGGCGTAGAAGTCGAGCGCGTACTGCGGCACGAAGTTGAAGATCGCCGAGGAGTACGTGCTCATGCCGAGCTGCAGCAGCGGCAGCGCGAACGTCTCGGCGGTGGGCAGGCCGCCGATGTAGGCCAGGCGGTCGCCGACGGAGGCGTAGATGCGGGTGAGGTTCTCGATGTTGCCGACGCC
Organism: Nonomuraea sp. GTA35; assembly: GCF_041950525.1. Classification (NCBI taxonomy): domain Bacteria; kingdom Bacillati; phylum Actinomycetota; class Actinomycetes; order Streptosporangiales; family Streptosporangiaceae; genus Nonomuraea; species Nonomuraea sp. GTA35. The sequence continues at coordinate 810,789 of NZ_JBGNUV010000002.1, forward strand.
GTCCTTGAACCCGATCAGCGTCTCGTTCCGCTCGACCAGGGCCGCCACGGAGCGGTCGTTCAGCACGGCGTTGGCCCGGCTGTAGACGATCACGCCGAGGCCGCTGGCGCGGCAGACGGCGGAGACGTGCTCGACCAGGCCCTCCTGGCCGGCCTCCGTGAGGTAGGGGGGCATGAGGAGGATGCCGTCGGCGCCGGCGGCCTCGGCCGCCTTGGCCTGGGCGACGGCGCTGGCGGTGCCGCCGGTGGCGGGGGCCATGACCGGGACCTTGCCGTTCACCTCGCTCACCGCGACGCGGACCACCCGGTCGATCTCCTCGGCGGTCAGCGAGAAGCCCTCGCCGGTGCCTCCCGCCGCGAACAGGCCGGCCACCGGGTACGAGCTCAACCACGCCAGGTGGTCACGGTAGCCCGCCTCGTCGAACTCCAGGTCCTGGGTGAAATGGGTGACGGGGAACGACAACAGACCGCTCTTGAGCTGTGTGGCGAGCTCCTGCGGGGAGTAATGGGGCATGGCGGACGCTCCTCGCTTCACTTGCGGCCGTGGGATTCTCCCGCACCGCCGGTAAGAACTGACGCCGACAGGCTAAGGAGGTGGGGCGATACTTGTCCAAGTGCGATTATGTATCCGGCGATACCCATAGAGCATCACGAGCCTCCAGGTCGGGTAGCAGCTCCAGGACGCGGGCGAGCGCGGGGTTGGTGGACTCGCGGCTCCAGATGACGTGCAGCTCGACCGGCTCGCCGGTGCCCCCGTCGCCGTCCAGCGGGTCGCCGCCGCCGCGTACGAGATCGCAGAAGGCGATGCCGTCCACCCCGAGCGAGCGCGCGCTCGCGGGCGCCAGGGCCACGCCCCGGCCGGCCGCGACGAGCAGCACGGCGGTGAGGATCTGGTGGACCTGCTGCTCGATCCTGGGGTGGGCGTTGGTGAGGAAGCGCACGGTCAGCTCGTGGAAGTAGCGCGACTGGACCGGGTTGTAGCTGATCACCGGCAGGCCGTCGAAGTCGTCGGGGGCCAGCGGCCGGCCCAGGTCGGCGAGCGGGTGGCCGAGCGGCACGGCGGCGCACAGCGGCTCGCGGAAGACGACCCGGGAGTCGAGCGTGTCGATGTCGAAGGGCGGGCGGGCCAGGCCCAGGTCGAGCTCGCCGCGCAGCAGGCCGTCCACCTGCCCGGCGGTCACCCGCTCGTGCAGGATGACGTCGATCTCCGGGAGCTGCTCCGACAGCCGCCGCAGCAGCGCGCCGAGCATGCTGATGGCCGAGACGGCGGTGAACCCCAGCCGTACGGTGCCCGCCGCGCCGCTGGCGATCCGGCGCGCCCGGTCGCCCGCGGTGTCGACGAGCGACAGCATGCGGCGGGCGTCCTCCAGGAAGCCGCGCCCGGCGTCGGTGAGCACCACGCGCCGGTTGTCACGTTCCAGCAGGGTCACCCCGATCACCCGCTCCAGCTTCTGGATGTGCCTGCTCAGCGGGGGCTGGGTCATGCGCAGCCGATCAGCCGCACGGCCGAAGTGGAGCTCCTCGGCGACCGCTACGAAAGCCCGGATCTGATCGAGTGTTAGCATGATGCACGAAGAGTATCACTTGATACCGAATTGAGCCTGGACAGGCATCGAGGCTGGTCCATAGTCTCCGGAGACTACAGAGCGGAAACCGTGCCGTAACCTTACGCAACCTCCCTCTCCGCTTCACAAAGATCCACGGGCGGCTCCCGCCCACATGAAGGAGAAGTCAATGCCGACATCTCGGACAGCCCCCCGCCGCATCCTCCTGGGTGTCGTCGGCGCCGCCGCCGCGGTCGCGCTGACCGCCTGTGGTGGTGTCAAGACGACCTCCTCCGGTGGCGGGGACGGCGACTATCCCACGGGCAACATCGAGTTCAGCGTGGGCGCCTCCGCGGGCGGCTCGACCGACCTCATCACCCGCGCGCTCGCCCAGGGCATCGGCAAGGAGCTCGGCGTCTCCACCCCCGTGCTGAACAAGCCCGGCGCGAACGGCGCGCTGAACGCCAAGGAACTGCAGTCGGCCAAGCCCGACGGCTACAAGATCGCCGTGCAGAACGCCTCGCTCTTCACGATCACGCCGCTCACGGTGTCGGCCGCCGAGGCCACGAAGATCGACTCGTTCGACGTCATCACCGGCATCTCCCGTGACGACTACGTCATGGCGACCAGCGCCCAGTCCGGCTTCAAGTCGATCGACGACCTGAAGAAGGCCGGCAAGACGATCAGGTACGGCACCACCGGCGTCGGCACCGGCGCCCAGCTCGCCTCCGCGCTGACCTTCAAGTCGGCCGGCGTCGAGGCGACGGCCGTGCCCTTCGACGGCGGCGCCCCCAACCTGACCGCCCTGCTGGGCAACCAGGTGGACGTGTCCACCATGCAGATCGGCGAGGCCATCGAGAACATCAAGGGCGGCAAGCTCGTCCCGCTCGCCGTCTTCTCGCAGGAGCGCATCCCGTACCTGCCCGACGTGAAGACGGCCAAGGAGCAGGGTTACGACGTCCTGGTGACGCAGTACCGCTTCCTGACCGCGCCCAAGGGCACGCCGGAGAACGTCAAGACCAAGCTGCTCGACGCGGCCAAGAAGACGTTCGCCACGCCGGAGTACAAGAAGTTCAACGAGGAGAACTCGCTCACCCCGATGGAGGTCTCCCCGCAGGAGGTCCTCACCTCGTTGCAGAACGACTCCACCACGTTCAAGGCGCAGCTCGACAAGTTCGGCATCAACCTCGCCGGTTGATGACGGGGACGGCGGCCGGGCGCACACCGGCCGCCGCCGTCGACTGGCACAAAGGAGTGTGCATATCCATGTCCGACCCCACGAAGCCGCCCGGCGCGGAGCCTGAACAGGCCGCCGTCGCGATGGACCTGCAGGAGGAGGCCGACCGGCTCCAGGCAGAGCTGGAGGAGGCCAGGCCGCCGCACGCGGGCCCGATCTCGCAGATCGCGGCCGCGCTGGTGGCGCTCGCCGTCGGCGTCTTCGGTGCGGTCGGCTCGTACGCGCTCGGGCTCGGCCGGCTCACCCAGCCCGGCCCCGGCCTGTGGCCGTTCGCCATCAGCGTCGTCATCATCGTGCTGTCGGCGGTGCTCGTCGTCACGGGCCGCGGCCTGCAGGACACCGAGCGGTTCTCCCGCTCCAGCCTGCTGACCGCGGTGGGCCTGGTGACGCTCGTCGGGCTCGCCGCGCTGCTGCCGGTGATCGGCTTCGAGGTCCCCTCGCTGCTGCTGATGTTCATCTGGCTGCGCTGGCTGGGCAAGGAGTCGTGGCGCTCCTCCATCGTGATCAGCATCGGCGCCGTAGCCGTGTTCTACGTGCTCTTCGTGCTGCTGCTGCAGATCCCGCTCCCCCGCCTCATCTGAGAAAGTCACATGGACATCTCCCCGATCCTCGACGGTTTCGGCGTCGTCCTGGAGCCGACCAACCTGCTCTACTGCCTCATCGGCGTCATCATCGGCATGCTCATCGGCGTGCTGCCCGGCCTCGGGCCCGGCGCGACGATCGCCATCCTGCTGCCGATCACGTACGGCATCGGGCCCGTGTCGGCGATCATCATGCTGGCGGGCATCTTCTACGGCGCCCAGTACGGCGGCACGATCACCTCGGTCCTGCTCCGCCTGCCCGGCGAGGCGTCCTCCGTGGTCACCGTCTTCGACGGCTTCGCCCTGGCCAAGCAGGGCAAGGCGGGCACGGCCCTGGGCATCGCGGCCATCGGCTCCTTCGTCGGCGGCACGGTCTCGATCATCGGCCTGACACTCGTCGCCCCGGTCGTGGCCGGGTTCGCGCTCGACTTCGGGCCGCCCGAGTACGCCGCCCTGGGCATCCTCGGCGTGCTGCTGATCTCCTCGATCGGCAACGGCAACAAGCTCAAGGCCATCATCGCCGCCTGCGTCGGCCTGCTGATCGCGACCGTGGGCCGCGACACGTTCACCGGCGCCGAGCGCTTCACCTTCGGCAGCCTGAACCTGGCCGAGGGCATCGACTTCATCCCGATCGCCATGGGTCTGTTCGGCCTCAGCGAGATCCTCTACAACCTGGAGGAGCGGCACAACAAGGTGCACTCGCCGGCCAAGGTCGGCAACGTGTGGCCGTCGCGCAAGGACCTCGGGCAGGCCAGTGGCGCGATCGGGCGCGGCTCGCTCATCGGGTTCGTGCTGGGCGTGCTGCCCGGCGGTGGCGCGGTGCTGTCGTCGCTGGCCGCGTACGCGCTGGAGAAGCGGCGCGCCAAGCAGCCCGAGCGCTTCGGCCAGGGCGCGGTCGAGGGCGTGGCCGCGCCGGAGACCGCCAACAACGCCGCCGCCACCTCCTCGTTCATCCCGCTGCTGACGCTCGGCATCCCGGCGAACGCGACGATGGCGCTGATGTTCGGCGCGCTGCTCATCCAGGGCATCCAGCCGGGGCCGCAGCTCGTCACCGAGCACCCCGACGTGTTCTGGGGCGTCATCAACTCCATGTACATCGGCAACATCCTGCTGCTGATCATGAGCATCCCGATGGTGGGCGTGTTCGTGCGCATCCTGCGGGTGCGGCCGGCCATCATGGCCCCGATCACGGTGCTGATCACGCTGCTCGGCGCGTACACGGTGCGCAACCAGGTCTACGACATCTTCCTGGTGATCGTGTTCGGCGTGCTGGGGTATCTGATGAAGAAGTTCGGCTTCGAGCCGGGGCCGCTGGTGCTGGCGTTCGTGCTGGGCTCGATGATCGAGAGCTCCGCGCGGCAGGGGCTGCTCATCTACGGCGGCGACCCGACCGGCTTCCTCACCCGGCCCATCTCGGGGACGATCTTCGCCGTGATCCTGGTGGTGGCGGCCTGGCCACTGATCCGCAAGGCGATACGCCGCAAGACATCCGATGATCGTGTTGAGGAGAAGATCAAATGACCATCCTCGTCGGTTACCTGCCCACACCCGAGGGCGAGGCCGCCGTCGACGCGGGCCTGCGTGAGGGCAAGCTGCGCGGGGAGCGCGTGATCATCGTGAACTCCCCGCGCCGCGGCGCCCCCATCGACGAGCACAAGATCGACGACGCCGCCGGCGCCGAGCTGCTGCGCCGGGCCCGGGAGGCGGGGGTGGACGCCGAGCTGCGCCAGCCGCTGCACGACGACGACCTGCCCGAGACCTTCGAGGCGCTGGCCAGGGAGACCGGCGCGACGCTCGTCGTGATCGGGCTGCGGCACCGGTCGCTGGTGGGCAAGTTCATCATGGGCAGCGAGGCGCAGCGCATCCTCATGGAGTCCACCGTGCCCGTGCTGACGGTGAAGGCGGCGCGATGAGCGTTCGCGAGGCCGGCCGGATCAGCCGGGTCGTCGTCACCCCCGTCGCCTTCCGCGACCCGCCCCTGCTCAACGTCGTGGGCGTGCACCAGCCGTACGTGCTGCGGACCATCGTCCAGGTGCACACCGACGAGGGGCTGGTGGGCCTCGGCGAGACGTACGCCGACCAGGCGCACGTGGAGCGGCTGGAGGCGGTCGCCGCCGCCCTGCCCGGCGCGGACGTCTTCGACCTGCACGCCCTGCGCCGGATCGTGACCGAGACGCTCGGCGCCTCCACGGCGGGCGCGGGCGCGAGCTTCGGCGGCATGCTGGAGGTCTCCAGCGCCGTGGACACCGTGGTGTCGCCCTTCGAGGTGGCGCTGCTGGACCTGCAGGGCAGGGCGCTCGGCCGGCCGGTGAGCGACCTGCTCGGCGGCGCCGTACGCGACCGCGTGCCGTACTCGGCGTACCTGTTCTACAAGTGGGCCGGTCACCCTGGCCACGACGAGGACACCTGGGGCGAGGGGCGCACGCCCGAGCAGATGGTCGCCCAGGCGCGGCGGATGATCTCCGAGTACGGCTTCACCGCCGTCAAGCTCAAGGGCGGCGTGTACGAGCCGCGCCACGAGTTCGAGACCGTCGAGGCCCTGGCGGCGGCCTTCCCCGGCCACGCCCTGCGCATCGACCCGAACGGCGCCTGGACCGTCGAGACCTCGATCAAGGCGGCCGACCGGCTCTCCGGCGTGCTGGAGTACCTGGAGGACCCGACGCCGGGCATCCCCGGGATGGCCGAGGTCTCCAAGCACACCGACCTCCCCCTCGCCACGAACATGTGCGTGATCTCCTTCGATCACCTCAAGCCGGCGGTCGCCGCGGACGCCGTGCAGGTCGTGCTCTCCGACCACCACCTGTGGGGCGGCCTGCGCCGCTCGGCGCTGCTGGGGGGCATCTGCGAGACGTTCGGCATCGGGTTGTCGATGCACTCCAACTCGCACCTCGGGGTCAGCCTGGCCGCCATGACCCACCTGGCCGCCGCCACCCCGAACCTCACCTACGCCTGCGACACCCACTACCCGTGGAAGACGGAGGAGGTCGTCAAGCCGGGGGTGCTGGAGTTCCGCGAGGGCGCCATCGCCGTGCCCACGGGGCCTGGGCTCGGCGTCGAGCTGGACGAGGACGCGCTGGCCGCCCTGCACGAGCAGTACGTCCGGTGCGGGCAGCGGGGCCGCGAGGACACGGCGTACATGCGCTCGATCGTCCCGGACTTCACCCCCAACACCGCCCGCTGGTAACGGGTCAGGGCGCCTGCAGCCTGGCCCGCGAGTTGGACAGGTGCAGGCGCATGGCCGCCCGCGCCGCCGCGGCGTCCTGGCCGGCGATGGCGCGGTAGACGTTCTCGTGCTCCAGTGTCACCCGCGTGAAGTGGGTGGCGTCGGAGACCGTGTAGACGTGCTCCAGCCGCGTCCGGGGCAGCATGATCATCATGGGCCCGAGCGACGTGAGCAGATCGGCGTAGAACCGGTTGTTCGCGGCGAGCGCGATCTTGAGGTGGAACTCGAAGTCGGCCTCGACCGCGCTGCTCGGCTGCTCCCCGATCCGCCCGAGATCGACCAGGGCCCGTTCGATCGCCTTGAGCTGCAGATCCGTACGCCGCTCGGCCGCCAGCCCCGCCGCCTCCGTCTCGACCCCGATGCGGAAGTCGATCATGTCGAGGACGTCGCGGTGGGTCCGCACCTGCGACGCCTCCACGGAGAACGCCGTGGAGGCGGGCAGCGCCAGCACGAACGACCCGCGCCCCTGGAAGGTCTCGACGAGCCCGGCGGCCTGCAGCCGCGAGACGGCCTCGCGCACCACCGTACGGCTGACCCCGAACTCCTGGATCAGCGACGACTCGGTGGGCAGCTTCTGCCCCGGCTGGATCTCGCCCGCCAGGATGCGGGCCTTGAGCCGCTCGACGAGCTCGTGCGCGAGCCCGCGACCGGTGTCGCGGTCGAGTCGGTGATCGGGCGGCACGGCGGACAATCTACCGGCCGTCCGCGTGGAACTCGACCTCGTCCAGCCGCCAGTCCCGGGCCCGCCCGGAGAGGGTGAGGCCGAGCCCGGGCCGGTCCGGCACGGTCATCCGGCCGCCCGCGATCTCCAGCCGCTCCTCGAACAGGGGCGAGAGCCACTCGATGTGCTCGACCCAGGAGTCGCGCGGGTAGGCCGCGGCCAGGTGCACGTGGATCTCCATCACGAAGTGCGGCGCGACCTGGAGGTGCGCGTGGTCGGCCAGCGCCGCGACCTTGAGGTAGGGGGTGATGCCGCCGACGCGGGGCACGTCGGGCTGCAGGAAGTCCACCGCCCGCAGGTCCACGAGGCGGACCAGATCGGGGATCCCGGCGAGCATCTCGCCGGTGGCGATGGGGGTGTCGAGCGCGGCGGCGAGCTGGGCGTGCCCCTCGGCGTCGTAGGCGTCCAGCGGCTCCTCGATCCACACCAGCCCCAGGTCCTCCACCGCCCGCCCGAACCGCAGCGCGCTCGCCCGGTCCCACTGCTGGTTGGCGTCCACCATCAGCGGCACCCCGTCCCCGAGGTGCTCCCGCACGGCCGCCAGGCGCCGCAGGTCCTCCCGCATGTCCGGCTGGCCCACCTTGATCTTGATGCCGCCGATGCCGTCGGCCAGCGACCGCGTGGCCTTCTCCCGCACCTCCTCGATCGGAGCCTGGAGGTAACCGCCGGAGGTGTTGTAGACCCGCACCGAGTCGCGGTAGGCGCCCAGCAGCTTGGCCAGCGGCAGCCCCGCCCGCTTCGCCTTCAGGTCCCACAGCGCCACGTCGATCGCGGCCAGCGCCTGCGTGGCCACCCCGGACCGGCCCACCGAGGCGCCCGCCCACAACAACCGGTCGTAGATCCGCCCGATGCCGGACGGGTCCTCGCCCAGCAGGAGCTCGCCGACCTCCTTGGCGTGCGCGAACTGCGCCGGCGTGCCCGCCCTGGTCGTGTAGGAGAACCCCAGCCCGGCCAGGCCGTCCTCCGTGGCGATCTCGCAGGTCAGGACGTCGATCCGGGCCAGGGGGCGCTGCCGCCCCGTGGCCACCTTGGCGTCGCTGACCGGCCGGGCGAGCGGCACGGCGTAGCGGCCGAACCGTACCGACGCGATGCGCACGGCTCAGGCCTTCCCGAACTCGACGGAGTCCACCGTCCACTTGCGGCACTGCTCGCTGAGCGTGAACCCGAGCCCGGGCCGGTCCGGCACGATCATGCGGCCGTCACGCGTCTCGAGCCGCTCGTTGAACAGCGGGTTGAGCCACTCGAAGTGCTCCACCCAGGGCTCGCGCGGGTAGGCGGCGGCCAGGTGGAGGTGGATCTCCATGGCGAAGTGCGGCGCGAGTTGCAGCCCCGCGTGGTCGGCGAGCGTGGCCAGGCGCAGGAACGGGGTGATGCCGCCGACGCGCGGGGCGTCGGGCTGGATGATGTCGGCGGCGCGGGCCTCGATGAGGCGGACGTGCTCGGCGACGCTGGAGAGCATCTCGCCGGTGGCGATGGGGGTGTCGAGCGCGGCGGCGAGCTGGGCGTGCCCCTCGGCGTCGTAGGCGTCCAGCGGCTCCTCGATCCACACCAGCCCCAGGTCCTCCACCGCCCGCCCGAACCGCAGCGCGCTCGCCCGGTCCCACTGCTGGTTGGCGTCCACCATCAGCGGCACCCCGTCCCCGAGGTGCTCCCGCACGGCCGCCAGGCGCCGCAGGTCCTCCCGCATGTCCGGCTGGCCCACCTTGATCTTGATGCCGCCGATGCCGTCGGCCAGCGACTGCGTCGCCCGCGCCTTGACCTCCTCGATCGGCGCGTGCAGGAACCCGCCGGAGGTGTTGTACGTCCTGACGGAGTCGCGGTAGGCGCCCAGCAGCTTGGCCAGCGGCAGCCCCGCCCGCTTCGCCTTCAGGTCCCACAGCGCCACGTCGATCGCGGCCAGCGCCTGCGTGGCCACCCCCGACCGGCCGACCGACGCGCCCGCCCACAGCAGCGACTCGTACACCTTGCCGATGTCGGACGGGTCCTGCCCGAGCAGGTTCTCGCCGACCTCCTTGGCGTGCGCGAACTGGGCGGGGCCGCCGGCCCGCTTGGAGTAGCTGAAGCCGGTGCCGCTGTGGCCGTCCTCGGTCGAGATCTCGGCGAAGAGGAAGACGATCTCGGTCATCGGCTTCTGCCGCCCGGTCAGCACTTTCGCGTCACTGATGGGGACGTCGAGCGGGAGCGTGACGGACGACAGGGCGACGTGGCGGATGCGGTCCATGGAGGGTCCTCGGCGTGGTCGGCGGCAGATTCATCTGTCATCGTATGACTCCATAAGTCGTATGACAACTCTTGGCGACGCCTCCGATCCGCGCCCGGCCCCGAGCGTCACGCGGGGGCCACGCCGTCGTACTCCACCACCAGGTGTCGCGGCCCCCGCAGGACGGCGCTCGGCCGGTAGGGCGGCGGGTCGGCGACCAGCCGCGGGTTGTCCAGCCTGCGGACCAGCTCGTTCAGCACGATCTGCGCTTCCATCCTGGCCAGCGGGGCGCCGAAGCAGTAGTGCACGCCGCCGCCGAAGCCGAGGTGCTCGTTGCGCGGCCGGTGGAGGTCGAACTCGTCCGGATGCGCCACGTGGCCGGGATCGCGGCTGCCCGCCGCCATGGCCAGCACGACGGGCGCCCCCGCCGGGATCGTGGTGCCCGCGATCGTGATGTCGTCCAGGGCCACCCGGGAGGACACGAACTGCACGGGCGGCTCGTACCGCAGCAGCTCCTCGACGGCGGGGATGATCAGGTCGGGCTCGTCGCGCAGCCGTTCCAGCAGCTCGGGGCGGCGCAGGAAGGTGAGCATGCCGTTGGCGATGAGGTTGATCGTGGTCTCGTGGCCGGCGATCAGCAGCAGCACCGACGTGGCCACCACCTCGTCCTGCGTCATGCCGCCCTCGGGGCCGCGGTAGGTCATGAGCCCCGACAGCATGTCGTCCTGCGGCTCCCGGCCGCGCGTCTCGGCGAGCCCGGCGAGATACCGCGACAGCTCCGTGGCCGCCGCCCGGCGCGCCCGCTCGCGTTCCGCGCGGTCCTCCTCCCCCGGCCCGAGCGTCTCGACGACCTCGTCCGCCAGCGCGTGGAAGCGCGGCTCGTCCTCCTCCGGCACGCCGAGCAGCGCGCAGATCACCGCCACCGGCAGCGGGTAGGCCACCTCGTCCACGAGGTCGGCCCGGTTCCTGCCGGCCAGGGCGTCGATCAGGGAGGTGGTGAGGGCGAGCATCTTCGGGCGCAGCCGCTCGACCGTCCCCGGCGAGTGCGGCGGGCCGAAGTGCCGCATGGCCAGGCGGCGCAGCCGGTCGTGCTCCGGCGGGTCGAGGCCGATGAAGGACGGGTGGAGGTCCGGCTCGTGGGGCGCGGCGCTGTCGAGGTTGCGCCGGTCGGAGCTGATGCGCGGGTCGTGCAGCAGGGCGACGATCTCCCGGTAGGTGCTGACCAGGTACGTGCCGTCGTCCTGCAACGCCACGGGGCTCTCGCGGAGCGCGCCGAAGAACCGGTACGGGTCGGCGCGGGCGGCAGGGTCGAGGATCTGCTTCAGGACGTTCATGCTCTTCTCCTGCTGTCAGCGTGGGTGCACCAGGGAGGCACGGCGCTCCGCCGGGTCGTGACCGGTCACCACGACCGTCGCCCCCGCGGTGGCGACCAGCCGCTCGGGGACCCGCGCGGGCACCGGCTCCCCGTCCGCACCGCCGCCGACGTGGCGGAAGTCCGGCGGGAACGGGGCCGCCCGCTCGATCCGGCGCTGGTAGAACTCCAGCCACATGGCCTGGTCGAAGGTGACCGCCGCGGTGATGCGGCCCTGGTAGCCGTAGACGGCGACGAACCGCCGCTGCTCCGGCGAGCCCTGGGTGAAGACGACCTGGTCGGCGAACGTGGGCACCCCGACCGACTTGATGTTCACGCCGAACTGGCTGGACCAGAAGACCGGCACCGACAGGTGCGGCCAGCGGTGCGCCTGGTCGCTCACCATGTTGTGCGCGGCGACCTCGGCCTGGGCGACCGCGTTGCCCCAGTGTTCGAGGCTCATGAACTGGTAGTCGTACAGCGGGTGCGGAAAGCGGGCGATGTCGCCGGCCACGAAGACGTCGTCGGTGACCAGGCCGTTGATGTCCACGACCCGGCAGCCCGCGTCGCACGTCACCCCCCACGCCCCGGCGGCCAGCCCGGAGTCCCGCAGCCACTCGACGTTGCGCACGGAGCCGAGCGCCACCACGGCCACGTCCGCCTCGACCGTGCTGCCGTCCGACAGCCGGGCCCCGCGCAGCCGCCCGTTCCCGTCCGATTCCAGCGCCGTGACGGTCGTGCCGCAGCGCAGGTCCACGCCGTGGTCGCGGTGGAGCTGGGCGGCCACGTCGCCGATGACGCCGCCCATGGCGTTGTAGAGCGGGGCGGGGCCGCGCTCGACGACGGTCACCGGCAGGTCCAGCTCCCGGCAGACGGAGGCGATCTCGCTGCCGGTGAATCCGGCGCCCAGGATCAGCACGCGGCGCGGACCGGCGGCCAGCGCCTGCCGCAGGTCTGCGGCGTCCCGCGCGTCGCGCAGCGTGTGCACGCCGTCGAGCGCGCCCTCGGCCGCGTCCGGCCAGGGGCGGGCACGGGTGCCGGTGGCCAGCAGGACGCGGTCGAAGCCGATCTCCCTGCCGTCCGCCAGCCGTACGCGCTTGCCGGCCACGTCCAGCCCGGTCGCCGGCGTGCCGAACAGCAGCTCGGCCTCCACCTCGCGCAGGCGGGGCAGCAGGGTGTGCTCGGGCGGGACCTGGCCGGTGAGGACCTGCTTGGACAGGGGCGGCCGGTCGTACGGCTCGCGCGTCTCGTCGCCGATCATGGTCAGCGACCCGGCGAAACCCTCCCGCCTGAGCACCTCGGCCGCCCGCGCCCCGGCCAGCGAGGCGCCCACGATCACGATCCTGCCGTCCTTCCCCGCCGCGCCGGACGCCGGAGGCGGCGGCTCGGCCTCCCGCTGCCCCGGCGGCGGCATGGGCAGCGCCGTCCTGTCGAGGTGGATGGCCTGGACGGGGCAGGCCGCCGCCGCCCTGAGCACGTGCTCGCGCTGCTCGCCGGCGGGCTGCAGGTCGTACAGGAGCGCCTCGTCGTGCATGGTGAAGACGTCCGGCGCGAGGAACACGCACTGCCCGTAACCCTGGCAGCGCGTCAGATCGACGACGACTCGCACAAGCCACTCCCCCGGTTGACCGCGACGGCTGCCGGTGGGGAGCGCCCCGCCCCTCCTCGCCGGAGGCGGGCCCGGCTCCCCGAGCCCTTCCCCCTCGTCGCGGGCCGTAGCCCGCCCGCTCCATTCCTTTCCCTTGCCCTTGCCGAGGCCGGGACTGTCACGCGCGACGGGCGGGCGGCGCGCTCAGGTCTCGATGATGTCGGCCTGGGCCAGGACGCGCAGGTGCTCGAGCAGTTCCTCGGCGCTGCCGGTGAGCGGCTGGACGCAGACGTGGTCGGCGCCCGCGTCGAGATGCGCGCGCGTCCGCTGGATGATCGTCTCCGGATCGCCCCACGCCACGATGGCGTCGACCAGCGCGTCGCTGCCGCCGTCGGCCAGGTCCTCGTCCTCCCAGCCCAGCTCGCGCAGGTTGTTGGCGTAGTTCGGCAGCGCCAGGTAGCGCGAGGTGAACTGGCGGGCGATGCGCCGCGCCCGGTCCGGATCGGTCTCCAGCAGGACGGTCTGCTCCGGCGCCAGCAGCGGCTCGGGGCCGAGCGCGGCCCGCGCGCGGGCGGTGTGCTCCGGGGGCACGAAGTAGGGATGCGCCCCGCTCGCCCGCTGGGCCGCCAGCTCCAGCATCCTGGGGCGCAGCGCGGCCAGCACCCGGGGCGCGGGCTCCGGCAGCGGGCCGGCGTACTCGGTGGCGTCCATGGCGTCGAGGTAGTGGCGCATGGCCGACACCGGCTTGCGGTAGTCGTGCCCGCGCACCGACACCACGGGCGCGTGGCTGACGCCGAGGCCGAGCACGAAGCGGCTCTCGTACGCCTCCGCGAGCGCGTTGGCGCCGTTGGCGGCGGCGATGGGGTCGCGCGCCCAGATGCTGGCGATGCCGGTCGCCACCGTGAGGCTGCTCGTGGCGCCCAGCAGGATCGCCGCGTGGGTCAGCGACTCCTTGCCGTTCGGCGTCTCGCCGATCCACAGCGTCCTGAAACCCAGGTTCTCGATCTCCGCGGCGGCCTCCCGCTCGACCGAGGCCGGCTCCCTGCTGAGGGTGGCGTTCCAGACCCCCACGCGCCCCATGCGCCGCTTCAGCGCCTCGATCTCGCTCGTCTCCGGCATCGCGCTCCACCACCTCGTCGGACCGGGCTTGCAAGATCCACGATAAACAGCCCATGGTCGAGGCAGGTTAATGACGTGCCGTGCTCCCGGCCATCCCGGTCATGGGGCCTGCGCCGGGATCACGCCGGCGTCGGCGAGGACGGCCAGGAACAATCCCAGGCACAGCAGCGCCACGGGCCACACCTTCTGGGAGAGCGCGAGGACGATGCCGGCGAGGAGCGCCACGATGGCCAGGATGTCGAGGGCGTGCATGGTGAGGTCTCTGCCCGCCCGTACGGATCTCAGGCCCCGCGAACGCCGGCGCGCCTGGTTGAACCGGACGCCGACGGTGATCGTTTGAGGTGGCATGAGATGGAGTTCGATCGTCGTCATGGTGCTGGTGCCGGTGCTCGCGGGCTGCGGGGGCGCGGAGGCACGGCAGGCCGGCCCGGCCGCCCCGAGCCCTGAACGGCTCGGCCGGCCCTCCGCCCCGCCTCCGAGCGAGCCGGCCACCGTGCCTTCTACCGTGCCTCCTGCCGCGCCTTCTACCGTGCCCACCACCGCCGCACTCGCTGCCGGGGTGACAGCGGCCGCCGACGGGCGTCCGGTGGCCATGTGGCTGCACGTGGGCGGCCTGGCGGCTTCCGGCCTCGTCGCCGTACGCCCTCCCTCGCTGGTCGTCTACGCCGACGGGCGGGCCATCGCCGACGCCACCCACGAGCTGCGCCTGCCACCCGCGGAGGTCGAAACCCTGGTGAAGGAGCTGGGCCGGGAGCTGGCCGGGCAACCCGCCACCGCGTCACCCCGGCCCGGCACGCCCACGGTGTACGACGCGCCGGCCACGGTCCTGGGCGTCGACAGCGGGGGCGGGATGCGCGAGGTGCACGTACCGCATCTGGACATGACCCGGGACGCCTACGCCCCCGCGCTCGCCGGCGCCGACGACCGGCTCAGCCGCCTGGCCGACCTCGCCGCCGCGAAGGGCCGCCCCTACACCAACACCCGGGTGAGGCTGTCCGCCCAGCGGCTGAACGCCCCCGGCATCGACGCCGACCCGTGGCCGCGGGGCCTGCCCGCGCCGCCCCGGAAGGAGACCGAGGACTACAAGGGCGACAAGGCGCGGAAGATCGCCCGGCTGGTGCCTGCCGACGGGGGCCGGCACGTCTACCGCACCCCGTCCGGCGAGCACATCGCGCTGTCGTGGCGGTACCTGCTCCCCCACGAGTAGCACGGCGCAGGTCAGGGCGCGGTGGCCCGGTCGAGCAGTTCGAGCAGGTGGTGGTACGGCTTGCCGGTGGCCCGCGTCATGCCCAGCTCGCAGGTGCGGTTGACCGAGGCGTGCGCGGCGAACTCCCCGGCCCGTACGGCGGCGGCCTCGGCGCGGGTGGCGGAGGCGGTCAGCTCGGGGTGGAGCAGGCCGCGGTCGCCGGCGAACGCGCAGCACTGCCAGTCCTGCGGGACCGTCGCCTCCTCGGCGACCGCCTGCGCGATCCGGTTGATGGCGGCGTCCAGGCCCAGGCGGGTGGAGGAGCAGGTGGGATGCAGGGCCAGGGACGGCAGGCGGCGCTTGACGGCCAGGCGGGGCAGGAGGTGCTCGGCGGTGTAGGCGACCGCGTCCGTCACCTCCAGGCCGAGGTGGGCGAAGCCCTCGGTGCAGGAGGCGGCGTCGCTGATCACCGGGATGCGGCCGCCGTCCGTCGCTTCGAGCAGCGCGTCGCGGACGCGGCCGGCCATGACCTCGTGGCCGGCGGAGTAGCCCTTGGACGACCAGGGCGTGCCGCAGCACAGCCCGGCGATGCCCTCCGGCACGTGCAACCGCACGCCCGCGCGCCGCGCCAGCCGGGCGAACGCGATCATCACGCCGGGCCCGCCGTCGGCGGGGGCGAACATGGTGTTCAGGCAGGACGGGAGGTAGACCGCGTCGGCCTCGGGGTTCGGCAGCGGGCGGCGGCGCGACCCGCCGCGCGGCAGGTCGCGGCTCCACTGGGGGACGGCTTCCGCGGCGGCGAGGGCGCGGGCGGCGCGGCTGCCGGCCTCGGGCAGCGCGGGCGGGGTGGCGGCGGCGGTGTCCAGGGCGAGGTTCATCGCCCGGGTGACGCCGTCCCAGTGCCTGGCGGCGCTCTTCCAGCCCTGCCGCGCGGCGCGGCCGTGGCGTTCGGCGCGCAGGCGCTTGGTCAGGTCGCCGGTGTTGATGCCGACGGGGCAGGCGGTGGCGCACATGCCGTCCACGGCGCAGGTGTCCACGGCGTCGTAGCCGTACTCGGCCTCCAGCTCGCGGGCGAGGTCATGGTCGCCGGCGGAAACGGCGGCGGCCAGCTCGCGGCGCAGCACGATGCGCTGGCGCGGGGTGGTGGTCAGGTCGCGGCTGGGGCAGACGGGCTCGCAGTAGCCGCACTCCACGCACCGGTCCACCTCGGGCTCGACGGCGACCACGTGCTTGAGGTCGCGCAGGTGGGCGTCGTCGCGGTCGGTGAGCACGACGCCCGGGTTGAGCGTGCCGTCCGGGTCGCACAGGCGCTTGATCTCGCGCATCACCTCGTACAGCTCGTCGCCGTACTGGCGGCGCACGAACGGGGCCATGACGCGCCCGGTGCCGTGCTCGGCCTTGAGCGTGCCGCCCCTGGACAGGACGGCCTCGACCATGTCCTCGGTGAAGGCGGCGTAGCGGTCGAGCTCGGTGTCGAAGCGCTCGTTGAGCATGAAGTGCAGGTTGCCGTCCTTGGCGTGGCCGAAGATGACGCTGCGCTCGTACCGGTGCCGGGCGAACAGGCCGGTCAGCTCGTCGCAGAGCTCGGCCAGGGCGGGCACCGGGACGGCGACGTCTTCGAGCAGGGCCGTGGTGCCGCTGGGGCGGGCGCCGGCGACCGAGGCGTACAGGCCCTTGCGGATGTGCCACAGCGCCGCCCGGCCGCCCGCGTCCCTGCTCAGCGAGGCGGGGACGGCCAGCTCCAGCTCCGGCAGCAGCTCCCCGGCCGCGCGCTCGCGCCCGGCCAGGAGGTCTTCCTCGGACTCCTGCCACTCGACCAGGAGGGCGGCGTGCTCGGCGACGGCGAGCGAGCGCAGCATCTCGCCGGCCTCGGCGTCGGTCCTGGCCACGCGCAGCGACTCGGCGTCCAGCAGCTCGACGGCGGCGGGGGCGGCCTCGACGAGGTGGGGCACGGCGGCCATCGCCGCGTGCAGGGTGGGGAAGACGAGCAGGCCGGTGGCGGCCAGCCGGTGCGCGGGCACCGTGCGGAAGACTGCCTCCGCGACGAAGCCGAGCGTGCCCTCGCTGCCGATGACGAGGTGGGCGAGGATCTGCGCGGGCGTGTCGTGGTCGAGCAGGCTGTTCAGCCCGTAACCCATGGTGTTCTTGAGCGAGAACTGGGCCCGGATGCGGCGCACCGAGTCCGGATTTTTCCGGACTCGGTCGCGCAGTCGCTCCAAGCCTGCCGCCAGTTCCGGTTCGAACGCCCGCAGGCGCTCGTCCGCGTCCGGTGCGCCGGTGTCGATGACGGTGCCGCTGGGCAGCACGATCGTCATCGACTCCAGGGTCTGGTACGTGTTGGCGTGCGTGCCGCAGGTCATGCCGCTGGAGTTGTTGGCGACGACGCCGCCGATCGTGCACGCCGACTCGCTGGCCGGGTCGGGGCCGAGCTTGCGGCCGTACGGGGCGAGGCGGGCGTTGACCTGCCGCAGCACCGCGCCGGGCTGGACCCGCACCCGGTCCCCGCCGTCCAGCACCTCGATGGCGCGGAAGTGCCGCCGGGTGTCCACGAGCAGGTGCTCGCTGACGGCCTGCCCGCTCAGGCTGGTGCCGCCCGAGCGGAACGTCAGGGGCAGCCCCGTCCGCAGCAGCGCCGCCACCTGCTCCGCGCTCTCCGGCACCAGCACGGCCTGCGGCGTGAGCAGGTAGTGCGAGGCGTCGTGAGCCAGGCCGAGCCGGTCGCTCGCCCGCGCCCTGGCGATCCCGGGGACGGCGGCCTCGACTGCGGCCAGGACTGCGGGATCGGGTGCGGTCAGGCTCATGCTTTCTCCGTGTTCCAACGAGGTGTTCAGCGGCGCGCGTCATGACGGCGCCCGCAGGCGGCTTCAGCGGGGGGCGATGACCTGCTGGCGCTGGCTGCCGAGGCCCTCGATACCCAACTCCATCACGTCGCCCGGCTGGAGCCAGATCTGGGGGTCGTGGCCCATGCCGACGCCGGGCGGGGTGCCGGTGTTGATGAGGTCGCCGGGCTCCAGGACCATGAACTGGCTCAGGTGGTGCACGATGACGTACGGGTCGAAGATCATCGTCTTGGTGGTGCCGGTCTGGCGGCGCACGCCGTTGACGTCCAGCCACATGCCGAGGTTCCTCACGTCGGCGATCTCGTCGGGGGTGACCAGCCACGGCCCGGCCGGGTTGAACGTCTCTGCGGACTTGCCCTTGCTCCACTGGCCGCCGCGCTCCATCTGGAAGGCGCGCTCGCTGACGTCGTTGACCACGCAGTAGCCCGCGATCGCGTCCTTCGCCTCCTCCACCGAGACGAGGTAGGAGGTGCGGCGGCCGATGACGATGCCCAGCTCCACCTCCCAGTCGGTCTTGGTGGAGCCGCGCGGGATCCGCACGTCGTCGTACGGGCCGACGAGCGTGTTCGGCGACTTGGTGAACAGGATCGGCTCGTCCGGCACGGCCTGGCCGGTCTCGGCGGCGTGGTCGCTGTAGTTGAGGCCGATGCACAGGATCTGGTGCGGCCGGGCGATCGGCGCGCCGATCCGCTCGCCGGCGAACTCCCGCACGTCACCGCGCGCGACCCGATCGGCGAGCAGGGCCGGGCCGCCGGCGGCGAAGAAGCGCTCGTCGAAGTCCGGGGTGACGTCGCAGACGTCGATGTAGTGAGTGTCGTCGATGCGGACGACGGGCTTCTCGGCGCCGGGCGCGCCGATGCGCATGAGGTACATGGGGGTCTCTCTCAGCAGGGGTTCCAGTAGGGCGTGGGCAGGCCGCGTACGCCCACCCTGGCGGTGAACAGGCGGCCGTCGTCGGGGCCCGGGTCGCTCAGGCCGATGGTGGCCGTGGTGATGACGAGGACGTCGAGGTCGGGGCCGGCGAAGGCGGCGCTGGAGGTGTGCGGGGCGCCGGTCTCGACGACGTCGAGCAGCTCTCCGGCGGGAGTGCGGCACTCGACGCGGCCGAGCCCCCAGTTGGCGATCCACAGGTTGCCGCCGGCGTCGGCGCACATCCCGTCGGGCGAGCCGTCGGTGATGGTGAACGCCTCCCGCCGCGGCCCGGCCCTGCCGCTGTCCGGGTCGTAGTCGCGGACCCAGATCGTGCCGGGGATGGTGTCGACGCTGTAGAGCCGGCCGTCGGCCCAGGCCAGGCCGTTGGAGAGCACCAGGTCGGTGTCGAGATGCGTCAGCCCGGTCTTGTCGAGGCGGGCCAGCACCTCCTGACCGTGGCGGCCGTCCTGGGCCAGGCTGCCGATCAGGAACCGCCCGGCCGGATCGACGGCGCCGTCGTTCAGCCGGCTGCGCACGCCCTCGGGCAGCACCCTGGCCAGCTCCGTACGGCTCCCGCCGGCGTCGGCCCTGATCAGCGTGGCCTGCCCGGCCACGATCAGCTCGCCGCCGGCCGCCACGGCCACGGCGCCCACGGTGCCGTCGAAGACGTGCCGGCCGCTGACCGTGACGCTGCCGGTCTCCGCGTCGAGGCGCCCCTCGTACACGGTGCCCGCGACGATGTCGACCCACAGCAGGCGCTGCCGGCCGGCGTCCCACACCGGGCCTTCGCCCAGCTCGTAGACGTCGGCCGAGGCCGGGACGGCGGTGAACGTCACGGAAGGTCCTCTCCTGAGGCGATGGCGCGGATGGCGGGCACGTCGTCGACGAGCTTGCGCAGCGGCGTGCGGTAGGCCAGGCCGCTGACGCTGATCGCGCCGCTGGGCACGGTGGGCGAGGTCAGGTAGGCGGCGACGGCCACGCAGTTGACCCCGGGCTCGTTCTCCTGGTCGTCGGTGGCGTAGCCCTGCTCGCGGATGCGGACGAGCTCGGCGTGCAGCTCCTCGGCGGTGCCGATCGACTGCTCGGTCGGCCGTTCCAGCGTGCGGCCGTCCGCCCAGGCGCGGACCGCGTCCTCGGTCCTGAGCGCGTCGGCGAGGAGCACCTTGCCGACAGCCGTGCAGTGGGCCGGGTTGCGGCCGCCCACCACCGAGCTGAGCCGCACCGCCCCGGCGGCCGGGTCGAGCTTGGACCGGTAGACGACCGAGGGCCCGTCGAGCACGGCGTAGTGAGCCGTCTCGCCGTAACGCTCGCACAGCGCCCTGAGCACCGGCATGACGCGGACGTGGTCGGGCCGCGCCTCGTGGTGCGCGAAGGCCATCCGCAGGAACTCGTCGCCCAGCACGTAGCGGCCGTGGCCGTGCTGGGCGGCGAGGCCGGCGCGGCGCAGCGCGGCCAGCGCGCGGTGCACCGTCGGCTTCGGGCTCGCCACCGCCCGCGCCATCTCCTCCAGCCCGATGCCGTCGGGATGGCGCGCCAGCTCGGCCAGCACCGCCAGCACGCGGTCGGAGCCGACGAGCTTGTCCGCGGAGTTTTGCTCGGACATGTTCCGAACCCTAGACCATCGTTCCGGTAAACGAAAGTTAACGCTCACGCTGGCCGGCGAGCATCAGGGGACGGTGACCACGATCTTGCCGACCTGCGCGTTCGACTCCAGGTAGCGGTGCGCCCCGGCAATCTCGTCCAGCTCGAAGGTGCGGTCCACGACGGGCCTGAAGGCCCCGGAGCGCAGCCCGGACGCCACGAACGCCGCCGCGCGGCGCAGCCGCTCGGGCCTGGTCGTCGTCTCCAGCATCGTGTACGTCCGCATGGCCACCGCCGGCATGCCGAGCTCGATCCCCGGATAGGGCGTCGGCTGCCCGCTCAGCGCCCCGTACACCAGCAGCATGCCGCCGTCCGCGACCGCCCGGGTCAGGTCCCGCACGCCGGGGCCCGCGACCGCGTCGAGGACGAGCTCGGCGCCCCGGCCGCCGGTGGCCGCCAGCACCCGCTCCGCCACGTCCTCCTCCTGCTCGGTGACGATCACCTCGGCCGCGCCCTCCTTCAGCAGCGCCTCCTTCTTGGCGGCGGTGCGGGTCAGGGCGATCGGCGTGGCGCCGAGGCGGTCGGCGACGTGGATGGCGGCCAGCCCCACGCTGCTGGAGGCCGCGTTCAGCACGACCGTGTCGCCGGGCCGCATCCCGCCGGTCTCCATCAGCGCGCCGTAGGCCGTCACGTACGACATCCACACGGCGGCGCCCTCGACCGCGCCGATCCCTTCCGGGCGGCGCAGCACCGCCGCGGCGGGCACGATCATCCGCTCGCCGTACACGCCGTAGTCGTTCATCGAGAACGTCTGCACCGTGCTGACCGGCTGCCCCGGCCGCACCCCGGTCACCCCCGCGCCGACCGCCTCCACGACGCCGGCCGCCTCCGTGCCCAGCGTGGCGGGGAAGCGCTTCACCGGCTCGATGTACCGGCCGGAGCGGAACAGCGTCTCCGACCGGTTCAGCCCGATCGCCTCCACCCGGATCCGCACCTCGCCGGGCCCCGGATCGGCTACCTCGACGTCCTCGATCCGCATCACCTCGGGCCCGCCGAGCTCGCGGAACACCACTGTCCTGGCCATCACTCAGTCCTTCCGTCACAGGGAACGCGGGGTCCACTGCAGCACGGAAGTTCGATGGCTGTCAAACTTTGATGTCTGTCGTACTACGACATGCCTTCAGACCGGGCGCTTGGCCCCCGACTCGCCGTCGGCCAGCACCATGGCGCTCTGCGGCGTGCGGACCACGTTCGCGTCGGTGCACGGGTCCGACGCGCCGTCCGCCCGCGCCGGGGAGGCGCCCAGCGCCAGCACGGCGACCAGCGCGGCGGTCGCGGCGGCGGCACGACGGGTCCGGGTACGGAACTGCATGGGTCCTCCACTCGACCGGCGATCAGGGCGGTGCTGCTCACCAGCATCGAGCCCACACCCCCGCCCGTCCACCCCGAATCCTCCCTTTTCTGCTAGTTGCACGCCGCGCCTGGTCCCGTATCGTCCCCACCAACGATCCTGATCACGTGAGAGGTGACCGGCATGTCCGTCGCTGCGATACGACACGTCTTCCAGGTGGTGGACTCGTTCGACGTCGACGAGTTCGTGAAGTTGTTGTCCGAGGACGCCACGCTCGTGTTCGCCAACGCCGAGCCGGCGGTCGGCCGCGAGGCCATCGCCGCCGGGCTCCGGACGTTCTTCGCCACGATCGGCGGGCTGCGGCACCGCATCGTCAGGACCTGGCAGACCGGTGACGACAGCATCGCCGAGACCGAGGTCACCTACCGGCGGCTCGACGGCAAGGACGTCAGCGTCCCGGCCGTGTCGATCTGGCGCACCGGCTCCGACGGCCTGATCTCCGACTACCGCATCTTCGTCGACCTCGCCCCGGTCTACGCGGCGTAGCCCGCGAGGAGCCGGCAGCCCTGACCGTCGGCTGCGGCCGCCTCGTCCATGGAGCCGGCCCGATCCCCCACCTGCCCGTCCACCCGACCTGTGTCACCGCGATCGGCGAGCGACTCGGCACCGGCATCGCCATCCCGCCCCGGGCGCAACCCGCCTTCCCGGAACGCCACGCCGCCCTCCCACGCTGGAGTCCTCACGCGAGGACTTGAAAGTCCCCGCACAAGGACTTTAGAGCCGGCCTGGCCATCACCCGCTACGCCGTCCGCCGCGGACGCGCTGGTCGCCGCCGAGCCGGACGAGCTGGCCGGCCGGGTCGCCCCCGTGCTCCAGCGCTACCTCACCGGCCGGGCGCCCGCCGGGTCGCGGCCGGCTCGCCCGGTGCCACCTGGCACATATCCGGCCTGACGGCGCCGCCCCGGATCACAGCGATCGTCGCCGTCCCTAGAATCTGACCGGTAGCGGGCGGACGGAGGCAGGGACGTGCTGGAGACCGGTGTGCGGGCGGCGGCGGAGGGCGACATGCCGGCCGTGCGAGGCGTGGCCCGGCGCTTCGGCCTGCTGGGCGGCTGGGGCCCCGGCCTCCCCGATCTCCCCGACTTCCTCGACGCCGAGCGTCTCTTCGGGACGCTGCTGATCGCGCCTGCCCAGCCCGGGGACGAGGGCGGGCAGGCGCGGGGATTCGGCGGGACCCTGCGCAGGGGCGGGCTCACCCACCTGGGCGACCTCTTCGTCCTGCCCGCCCACCAGTCGTCGGGGCTCGGCCGGGCCCTGCTGGCGGGGCTGCTGGCCGGGGACGGCCCCAAGGCGACCTTCGCCTCGTCCGACCATCGCGCGCTGGCCCTGTACGTGCGGCACGGGCTGCGTCCGTGGTGCCCGCTGCTCTACCTGACCGGGCCGGCGACGGCCCTGCCCGGCCCGCCGGTACGCGTGACGTCTCCTGACGAGGTCGCGGCCCTGGACGCCGCCGTCGCGGGCGGCGACCGCGGGCGAACCCTCGCCTGGTACGCGGCCCTGCCCGGGGTCACCGCGTACGCGGCGGGCGAAGGATACGCCTTCGTCCGCGCCACCGCCGATCAGGCGCTGGTCGGCCCAGCGGGTGGAGCCGCACCGCGGGACTGCGTGAACGCCGTCCTCGGCGCCCTGGCCGTCACCGCGACGCCGGGCACGGCGAAGATCGCCGTACCGGGCACGCATCCTCTCGTGCCGGTGCTGCTCGCGGCCGGCTGGCGGATCCGCGACCTGGACACCCTCATGGCCGACGACGCCGCCCTCGCCCTGATCCACCCCGACCGCTACGTCCCCCATCCGGACCTCGGCTGAGGAACGCCGGAGCCCTCGCGGTCAGGTGTCCTCGGCCAGGAGGCGCAGGCTCTCGCGGGCCCAGTCGGCGCGGGCCTGCGCGACGGCGATCTGGCCGGCGAAGACGTGCGCCTTCAGCCTGGCGATCCGGTCGTGCTCGGCCGGCGGCCGGTTCTTCAGCCGTTCCTTGAGCAGGTCGGTCTCCTTGGCCAGCAGCGCCTCGCTGTGGGCGCGCCATTCGGCGATCAGCTTCTCCTGCTCGGCGATGTACGTCCGCAGCACGGCCGCGGCCTGCTCCGGATCGACCATGTCGAAGAAGAGCGCCTGCAGGAAGAACGCGTCCCGCACCGGCGGCGCGGCGTGGCCGGTGCCCACCCAGGCGCGCAGCTCCTCCAGCCCCCGCTCGGTGATCGAGTAGACCATCCGCCTCAGCTTCGTGCCGCGGATCTCCTGCTGCCCCTCGATCAGGCCGGCCTGCTCCATCTGCCGCAGCGTCGGATAGATCTGGCTGTGCGGCGCGGACCACACCCAGCGCGGGGCGGCCTCGAAGAAGCGGGTCAGCTCGTACCCGTTCATCGGGCGCGCCTCCAGGACGCCGAGCAGCGCGTGCTGAAGCGACATGCCCCTCAGCATAGGGAGGGCCACAGAACCCCTAGAACATGTATCGAGATACATGTATGGTCCTGCCTGATCGACAAGGAGGTCGTGGTGTGAAGGCAGAGCTGGCGGACGCGGGCCGGGTGCTCGCGGCGGCCGGGCTGGTCACCGCGTTCGGGCACGTGTCGGCGCGGCTACCGGGCGATCGGCTGCTCATGACGCCGCCCGTGCCGCTGGGCACGCTCGGCCCCGACGCCCCGTACGCGGAGATCCCGCTGGACGCCGCCGGCCTGCCCGAAGGCGCGCCACGCGAGGCGTGGATCCACGTCGAGATCGCCGGGGCGCGCCCCGGCGTGGGCGCGATCTGCCGGGCGCAGCCGCCCACCGCCACCGCGCTGGCCTCGGCCGGGGTGCCGATCCTGCCGCTGCACGGGCAGGGCGCGTTCCTCGGCCCGGAGGTGCCCGTCCTCGACGACGCCGTGCTGGTACGCGACCGCGCCCGCGGCAGGGCGCTGGCCGAGCGCCTGGGCGACGCCCCCGCCCTCGTCATGCGGGGCAACGGCGCGGTGACCGTCGGCGCGAGCGTCGGCGAGGCCGTCGCCCTGATGTGGGTGCTGGAGGCCAGCGCCCGCATGAACGCCACCGCCGCGGCCTCGGGCACCCCCGTCCCCCTCACGCCCGCCGAGCAGGACGCGTGGCGGGCCGTGCGATCCGAACTGTCCGGCCGCATCTGGTCCCATCTCCGGGAGTCGTCATGATCGAGTTGACCGACATCGCCTACGTCCGCTCCGGCGCCGCCGACCTGGACACCGCCGTGCGCTTCGCCGTGGACATCGTCGGCATGGAGCTGACCACCCAGGAGGACGGCGTCGCCTACCTGCGCGCCGACCAGCGCCACCACTGCCTGGCCCTGGTCGAGGGCGAGTCCGGGGTGATCAGCTCCGGGTTCCTGGTCCGCGACGAGGACGCGCTGGCCGCCGCCGAGACCGAGCTGGAGAAGGCCGGCATCGCCGTCGCCCGGGGCGACGCCGGCGCCGCCCGCTCCCGCCGCGTCCGCGACTTCATCGCCTTCGACGACCCCTTCGGCAACCGCATCGACCTGGCGATCGACCAGGTCACGCTGACCGCGCCCGTGCACGGCGGCCGCGCGGCCGGCATCACCGAGTTCGGCCACCTGTGCCTGGACGCCCCCGACGTGCGCGAGGCGTACCGCTTCTGGAACGGCCACTTCAACGCCCGCGTCTCCGACTGGATCGGCGACTGGGCCTGCCTCATGCGCATCGACCCGGTCCACCACAAGCTGGCCGTCTTCCAGGGCAGCCGGCCGGGCCTGTGCCACATCAACTTCCAGGTCGCCTCGCTCGACGACGTCATGCGCAACTGGCACTTCCTGGAGGCCAGCGGCGTCGAGATCGAGATGGGACCCGGCCGCCACCCGCAGTCCACGGCCGTCTTCGTCTACTTCAAGGGCCCGGAGGGCATCACGTACGAGTACTCCTGGGGCGTGCGGCTCATCACCGACGAGGACGCCTGGCGGCCCCGCTACTTCGACCCGGCCGAGCCGGGCTCCATCGACATGTGGCAGGGCCCGACCCGCCGCGTGCACACCCAGCCCCAGATCCGCCGGCCGCTCGGGCAGAGCTGACCCATGACCGACTGGACCATCGAGCGCACCGCCGAGGTGCTGCTGGAGGCGGAGCGCGACCGCGCGGACCGCGGCCCCAACACCGCCGAGTGGCCCGGCCTGGACCTGGCCACCGCCTACCGCGCGCAGCAGGCGGTGCCGCCGCGGCGCGGCTCGCCGGTGACCGTACGCTTCGCCGGCCTCGGCGGGCTGACCGTGGCGGGGGTGTGACATGCCGCTGGTCGAGGTGACGCTGTCAGAAGGGCGCGATCCTGCCGCGATCCGGGCGCTCATCCACGAGGTGCACGCCGCCGTGGAGCGCTCGCTCGGCGCCCCCGCGCAGAGCATCCGGGTGATCGTACGCGAGGTGCCGCGCACCCACTGGGCGGCAGGCGACGAGACGCTCGCCGAACGAGACTCCCGAGGAGGCTGACATGGAATTCTTCGGACACGTGATCGACGGCGCGGAGGTGAAGTCCGCGAGCGGCGAGACGTTCGCCGACGTCGACCCCTACACCCGCGAGCCCTGGGCGGAGGTGGCGCTCGGCGGCGCCGGCGAGGTGGACCGGGCCGTGACGGCGGCCCGCCGGGCCTTCGACGAAGGCCCCTGGCCGCGGATGAGCCGCACCGAACGCGGCCGGCTGCTGCACCGCCTGGCCGACCTCATCGCCGCCGACACGGACAAGCTGGCCCTGGCCGACACCCGCGACATGGGCAAGCCGATCGCCCAGAGCCGCGGCAAGGACGTGCCCCGCTCCGCCGACAACTTCCGCTTCTTCGCCGACCACGCCCGGCTGACGCCCGCCGAGGCCCTGCCCATGGACTCCGGCCACCACGCCTACACCCGCTACGACCCCGTGGGCGTGGCCGCCGCCATCGCGCCGTGGAACTTCCCGCTCATGCTGGAGACCTGGAAGATCGCGCCCGCGCTGGCCTGGGGCAACACGGTCGTGCTCAAGCCCGCCGAGGACACCCCCGCCTCGGCCACCATCCTCGCCCGGCTCGCGCTGGAGGCGGGCCTGCCGCCCGGCGTGCTGAACGTCGTGCACGGCTACGGCCCGGACTCCGCCGGCCAGGCGCTCACCGAGCACCCCGGCATCGACCGCATCACCTTCACCGGAGAGTCCGCGACGGGGCGGGTCATCTCGGCCGCCGCCGCCCGGAACCTGGTGCCGGTCAGCCTGGAGCTCGGCGGCAAGGGCGCCAACGCCGTCTTCGCCGACGCCGACCTGGACAACGCGGTGAGCTGGTCCCTTCGCGCGATCTTCACCAACGCCGGCCAGGTCTGCCTGGCGGGCTCCCGCCTGTACGTGCAGCGGCCGGTCTTCGAGGAGTTCCTGGCCCGCTTCACGGCCGGCGCCGAGGCCATGCGCCTGGGCGACCCCAAGCAGGAGAGCACCGAGATCGGCCCGCTGGCCTCCGAGACCCACTACCGCAAGGTCCGCGGCTACGTCGAGACCATCGCCGGCGAGGGCGGCACCGTGCACTCGGGCGGGCTCGGCGACGGCTGGTTCGTCCGGCCCACCATCGTCACCGGCATGCCCGCCACCGGCCGCCACCAGCGCGAGGAGATCTTCGGCCCGGTGGTCACGGTCACCCCGTTCGACACCGAGGACGAGGTCGTGGCGCTCATGAACGGCACCCGCTACGGGCTCAACGCCATGCTGTTCACCGAGAACCTGTCGCGCGCCCACCGCGTCTCGGCCCGCCTGCGCGCCGGCACGGTCTGGGTGAACTGCTTCTTCATCCGCGACCTGCGCGCTCCCTTCGGCGGCGTCGGCGACTCGGGCGTCGGCCGCGAGGGCGGCACCTTCAGCCGCGAGTTCTTCACCGAGCCCAAGGCCGTCGTCATGCAGATCAGCTGACCGTCGAAACTCCTCACCAGCACGGCGCCTCCGGTCTCACCTCGTGAGCGAGGCGCCGTTCAGCTCTCCGCTCCCCCGGCCCGGGGCCCCTGCCGCACCTTGGCGTAGTGGCGGGCGGCCCGGGCGCGGTTGCCGCAGCCGGGTGAGCACCACTCGCGCCGCGGGCTCTCGCGGACGAAGTACAACACGCAGCCGGGGCCGTGGCAGGCGCGCAGCTCGTGGCGGAGCGGCCCGGCGAACAGGGCGACGGCGTCCTCGGCCAGCCACCCGAGCGCCGCCGTGACGGGCCGGCCCGCGGTGCGCACCGCCATGTGCGGCTCGGGGTCCGTGCGCAGCTCGCGCCACCGCGGGGCCTGGCTCGCATGGCGGTTCAGGGTCGCGACCACGGCCGGATCGGGTTCGCGGCCGTCCACGATCGCGGCGGCGAGCGAGCGGATGACGTCCCTGAGCTCCCTGGCGGCCTGCAGGTCGCCGTCGGTCACGCCGTCGAGGTCGGCGTCCGCGAGCGTGACCGCCAGGCGCGGGCGCATGTCACGCAGCCACGCCGCCAGGTGCCCGGCGTTCTGCAGCCCCTCCTTGGGACGGCCTCTGGCCGCGTACGAGGTGTTGCCGAGTTCGATCGGCGGCGGTTCGCCCAGGAGCGGGGCGCCGCCACCCGCAAGATGTGCCACTTCCACTTTTCTAACGCTACCTCCGAGTTGACACCGCTAGAAACGGCTGCCAGCATTCTAATGGCAAGCAGGTCTACAGTCCGTTAGAAACGGAGCTGCAGCCTCGTCCTTTCCCGTCCAGCTTGGAGTACTTCGCATGAGCACACCGGCCTTCCAGACCGGGCACGTCGCCCTGAACGTGACCGACCTGGCACGTTCCACCTCCTTCTACGGCACGGTCTTCGGCTTCGAGGTGATGGCCGAGCGGACCGACGGCGACCGCAGGTTCGCCCTCCTCGGCCGCGACGGCACCCTGGTGGTGGCGTTGTGGCAGCAGAGCGGCGGCACGTTCGTCACCGATCGCCCCGGCTTGCACCACCTGTCGTTCCAGGTGCCCGACATCGAGGCGGTCCGCCGCTCCGAGGCCGTCCTGAAGGACCTCGGGGTGGAGTTCGCCTACGACGGGATCGTGCCGCACGGGGAGGGCGCGGCCTCCGGCGGCGTCTTCTTCACCGACCCGGACGGCATCCGCCTGGAGATCTACGCGCCCACCGGCGCCGACCTCGCACCGGCGCCCGTCCAGGGCGCTCCGACGTGCGGCTTCTTCTAACAGAGCCGCCGGCGCCCGGGCCGTACGCCGCGGCCCGGGCCGGCAACGGAAGGGATCATCCATGCTTCACCAAGGCGAACGCGCGGTGCAGCGCCGCGCCGGAGTGACGGCCGACGGCTGGGGATCGGCCGGCGTGGGCGCGGCCGTCCCCCCGGTGGCCGCGGAGTTCCTCAGCCTGCAGCGCCTGGTGGTGATCGCGGCCGCCGACGACGCCGGCTCCCCATGGGCCGGTGCGCTCACCGGCCCGCCCGGGTTCATCACCGCGCCCGATGACCGTACCGTCGTCGCCGACGGGCTGCCCGGAGCCGGCGATCCGCTCGCCGGCGCGTTCGACGCGGGGCGGGACATCGGCATCCTCGCGATCGAGCCGTCCAGCCGCAGGCGCATGCGGGTCAACGGCCGTGCCCGCCGCGACGGTGGCCGGCTCGTGGTCCGCACCGAACAGGTGTACTCCAACTGCCCGAAGTACATCCAGACCCGCACCCACGCCGACGCCGCGCCTCCGGCGGGCAGGACGGCACGCGTCACCGGCGAGCTGACCGCCGAGCAGCGGCGGTGGATCGCCGGGGCCGACACGTTCTTCATCGCCACCCGGGTGGCGGGGCTGGGGGCCGACGCGTCGCACCGCGGCGGCAACCCCGGATTCGTCACGGTGTCCGGCGCTCGCCGCCTGACGTGGCCCGACTACCTCGGCAACTCGATGTACATGACGCTGGGCAACCTCGAGCTCGAACCGCGCTGCGGGCTGCTCTTCCTGGACTGGGAGAACGGGCACACGCTGCACCTGACCGGCCGGGCCCGCGTCGACTGGGATCCGGCCCGAGCCGCCGCCGTGCCAGGCGCGCAGCGCCTGATCGACTTCGACGTCGAACGAGTCGTCCAGGTCACCGGCGGCCTCCCCCAGCGCTGGTCCTTCGGCAAGTACTCGCGGTTCAACCCCGCCTGACCCCTCCCCGGACGAAAGGAAGCCATGCGCGTCCGTGTCGACATGACCCTGTGCGAGACCCATGCCCAGTGCGTGTTCGCCGCTCCGGCGGTGTTCGCCCTCAACGACGATGACGAGCTGGTGTACGACGCCACGCCCGATGACGCGCTGCGGCCCGCGATCGAGCAGGCCGTGCGGGCCTGCCCGGTGGGGGCCATCTCCCTGGACGGGGGTTGAGCGATGCGCCGCATCGCCATCGCCGGCGCCGGCCTGGCCGGGCTGACCGCCGCGCAGGAACTGCGCCGCCTCGGATACGACGGCGAGATCAGCATGGTCGGCGCCGAGCGCCACCTGCCCTACCGCAGGCCGCCCCTGTCCAAGGAGTTCCTGCTCGATCACGATGCCGACGTCGGGCTGCCCGGCACCGGCGAACTCGGCGCGACCTGGTTGCTGGGCCACGCGGCCACCGGCCTGGACCTGCCCGGCCGCCGGCTGCACCGCGGCGCCCTGGAGCCCGTCACGTTCGACGGTCTGGTCATCGCCACCGGAGCGCGGGCCAGAACGCTGCCGGGCACCGGTGGCCTGCCCGGCGTGGTCACGCTGCGCGGCCTCGACGACGCCCGGGCGCTGCGTGCCGCGCTCGGCGCCCGTCCCCGCGTGGTGATCGCCGGCGCCGGGTTCATCGGCTCGGAGCTCGCCGCCACCCTGCGCGGCCTGGACCTGCGGGTCACCCTGGTGGATCCCGGCCGGGTGCCGCTGCGCCGGCCGCTGGGTGAGCGCCTCGGCGCCGTCATCGCTGACCTGCACCGGGCCCACGGCGTCGACCTGCGGCTCGGCCGCCGCGTGGTCACCGCCGCCGGCGCCGGCCGGGTGGAGCGCGTGCACCTCGACGACGGCACGGTGCTCCCGGCGGGCCTGCTCGTCGTGGCTCTCGGCGCCGAACCGGAGACCGGCTGGCTGCGCGGCACCGGGCTGCGCCTGGACGACGGTGTCGTCGTCGACCGCCACGGGCTGGCCGCGCCGGGGGTGGCGGCGGCCGGAGACGTCGCCCGCCGGCCGTCCGGCCTGCTCGGCGGACAGCTCGTGCGGGTGGAGCATTACAGTGACGCCGCCGGGCAGGGCGCGCACGCGGCCCGGTCGCTGCTCGGCGCCGCCGCCCCGGCCGGCCCGGTGCCGTCGTTCTGGTGCGACCTGTACGGCCACCGGCTGCGCTCTGTCGGGGTGACCGGCACCGGCTGCCGGCCGCGGCTGATCCACCTCGAACCGGATGGCCGGTTCCTCGCCGAGTACCACCGCGACGGACGCGTCGTCGGCGCGGTGACGGCCGGCTTCGTACGCCACCTGGCCACCTATCGCCACCTGCTGGCCGGCGAGTACGCATGACCAGCCGCACCGCCGGAGCCGCCGCGGGTACTGCTCCAGCAGGCTGCGGACGGATATGCGAAAGGGTGTCACCCTGATGAGTGACACCCTGATCGACCAGCGAAAACCTGGTCGGGACGACAGGATTTGAACCTGCGACCCCTTGACCCCCAGTCAAGTGCGCTACCAAGCTGCGCTACGTCCCGGCTGTGTCGGCCGCCCCTCTTGGGGGCGAGACGTCATAACCTTAGCGCACATCGGACGTGCACGCGTACACGGAGAGCGGGAGCGGAGGCTGCCAGGTGGGGCGCAAGCCGACCATTGATCGCCAGGAGCTGGCACGGCGGGTGGCGGAGGGGATGAGCGTGCAGGATCTGGCCGCTCACTTCGGCGTCAGCGAGTCAGGGGTGCTGCAGGCCAAGCGGGCCGCCGGGCTGGCCAAGCCGATGCTGGACCACAGCGCCGCGCTCCCGTGGAAGCTGGCCCGCGCGCACGCCCAGTCGGGGCCGGCCACGAACCTGCGGAACCTGTCGGCCGCGGCCCAGGGCAAGCCGCCGGCGGCGGAGCGGCTGAACACGGCGCTGCGGTGGGCGCAGCGGCTCGTCGAGGCCGGGCTCGACGTGCGCTACGACGCCGCCGAGGGCTTCACCGAGGTGCCCGCCGCCCCTCAGGGCTCGCACGTCGCATCCGTGCTTGCCGCGGCCAGGAAGGCGCTCGACGCCCGCTGAGAAAGGCGTTTCGACCTGCCGTTCGAGGGCAGTCGCTGGTCTCGACACAGAGACCGGAGGCGAACATCATGACCACCTGGGCTTGGGTGGCCGTCGTCGTGGTCGCGGTGGTGGCGCTCGCCGCAGTCGGCTATTTCGTGCTGCAGCAGCAGAAGCGCCGCACCCATCTCCGCGAACGCTTCGGCCCCGAGTACGAACGCATAGTCGCCGAGCACGACAACCGCCGCGAGGCGGAGCAGGAGCTGCTCGACCGCGAGCAGCGGCATGCGGAGCTCGACATCCGCCCTCTGACGCAGGAGTCGCGCGACACCTACGCCAACCGGTGGACCGAGGTGCAGGAACGTTTCGTGGACGCGCCCGGGTTCGCGGTGACCGAGGCAGACCAGCTGGTCACCGCGGTCATGGCGGAGCGGGGTTACCCCACGGAGGACTTCGAGCAGCGGGTGTCCGATCTGTCGGTGGGGCACGCCGCGACACTCGACCACTACAGGACGGCTCACGAGATCAGCGGGCGCGCGGCCAGGAAGGAGGCCTCCACCGAGGACCTCCGGCAGGCCATGGTGCACTACCGCGCGCTGTTCGAGGAGCTGCTGCATGAAACCACCCGAGGACGGTGAACGATATGAGCAGCGACGAGCTGAAGGTCCCGTCGCAGCAGCAGCGCAACGACGTGCCGGACAACGACAACGACAACGACCGCGACAACGATCACGACAGGGACAGGGACGCGCTGAGGAACGACCCCGTCGACGGCGACGAGCTCGCCCGCAGCGAGGCCAGGACCGAGAACCTTCCCCGGCACAACGACGAGGAGGACGACGGCACGGGCCGCGGCCCGCGCCTCGACGACGAGCACGCGGCGGCCGTCCCGGGCGCCGCCACTCCCGCCGCCGCCGTTCCGGGAGCCCCTGTTCCCGGCGCCGTTCCGGCAGTCCCTGTTCCCGGCGCCGCCGTCCCCGACGACGAGGCCCCCTACCGGGACCCGTACGCCAGGACCGACGGCGACATGCTGGCCGAGCCCGACCCGGCCCACGCCACCCAGGGCTCCCACGCCGCCCCCGACGACATCGTGCTGTTCGACCAGGACCCCGCCGAGGTGCAGGCCCGCTGGCGCGACCTGCAGTCCTCCTTCGTGGACGACCCCGGCCAGGCCGTGCAGCGGGCCGACGGTCTGGTCGGCGAGGTGGTGGACTCCCTGACCAGCACCCTGACCAACCGGACCAACGCCCTGCGCGACCGCTGGAAGGAGACCGGGAGCAGCGCCGACACCGAGCAACTGCGCCTGGCCCTGCGCGACTACAGGACGGTCCTGGAACGCCTGCTGGCGCTGTCCAGCAAGTCACCGGCACAGCCGGCACAGTCAGCGCAGTCAGCGCAGCCGGCGCAGACCTCGCAGCCTGATCCGTTCCAGAGTCAGGGAATGAGGTGACATGACATGCTCGCGGTCATCGCAGCGATCATCTTCGGGCTGGGCTTCCTGCTCGACCTGGTAGGCGCGACGATTCCCGGCGGGTTCTCC
The DNA here is from genome assembly GCF_041950525.1 of Nonomuraea sp. GTA35. Taxonomy (NCBI): domain Bacteria; kingdom Bacillati; phylum Actinomycetota; class Actinomycetes; order Streptosporangiales; family Streptosporangiaceae; genus Nonomuraea; species Nonomuraea sp. GTA35. The sequence goes on from NZ_JBGNUV010000002.1 coordinate 843,947, forward strand.
GGCATGACGTTCGTCCTGCTGGGGCTGACCCTGCTGGCCCTGCACCAGGCAGGCGTCGGCACGGCCAGCATCCGCACGGGTTACAGCAACTGGCGCGGCGGCCGAGCCCGCCGATAGATGAACCGACAAGGATCGCCGGGCGGCCGTGCCGCCCGGCGATCTGCTGCTCGGAGGGTCAGCCCTTGCCGGGGAACCTCATGATCACCGTGCTGCCGCCGCTGCCGACGCGCAGGGTCAGATCCGAGGAGAGCAGCCGCGCGACCCACAGCCCCATGCCGCCCACGGCGCCCGGCATGGGCCCCGGCTTCCAGGCGCCCTCGTCGTGCACCTCGACGATCAGATCCCCGCTGATCACCCAGGTACGCATGCGGGCGTCCGCGGCCCCGTGGGTGACGGCGTTGGTCGCCACCTCGTTGACGGCGATGACGAAGTCGCCGATGACCTCTTCCGGCATGCCGACGGCACGAGCTTCTTCCTCGGCGAACTGCCGGACCTCTGGCAGGTCCGGCAGCCGGAACAGCAGCGACTTCACGGGCGCGCCGGGTGGCGGGCTCGTGTAGCCCGACTGAGGCTCGACGTCCTCGTTCACCCGGCGACCGCCTTCGTCAGCCGACCAGCTCGGTGCGAAGCTGGTCGAGAACTTTGCGGAGAATGCGCGAAACATGCATCTGGGAGATTCCGAACTCGGCCGCGATCTCGGCCTGCGTCATGTTGCCGAAGAAGCGCAGCAGCAGGATGTGCTTCTCGCGGGAGGGCAGCGCGTCGATGAGCGGTTTGACGGCTTCCCTGTCGACCATGTTGCTCAGCGTGTCGTCGTCCTCGGGGATGACGTCGCCGAGCGAGGCGGCGTCGTCGTCGGTGCCCAGCGGCGCGTCGAGCGACAGAGTGCTGTAGGCGGCGGAGGCGTCGAGCGTGAGCAGGACGTCCTCCTCGCTGATGTTCATCTTGGTGGCCAGCTCGGCCACGGTCGGGGACCGGCCGAGGTCCTGGCTGAGGTCGGCCACGAGCCGGTTGAGCTCGGAGCGGCGCTCCTGGTAGAGCCGGGGCACCCGGATGGCCCAGGTACGGTCGCGGAAGTGACGCTTGACCTCGCCGGTCATCGTCACGACCGCATACCCCCGAAACGCGTGCCCGAGGGTGGGGTCGAAGCCGTTGACGGCCTTCATCAGGCCAACATACGCGGCCTGGAGGAGATCTTCCAAAGGTTCGCCGCGGTAGCGGTAGCGCCGGGCGATCTCCATGGCGAGCGGCCGGTGCATCTCGACGATGCGCTCGCGCAGACGCTCCCTGTGGCTGTCGGGCGTCTCTTCCCTGACCATCTCGGCCAGAAGTTCTTCCGCGGTCATCTCCTCGAGGATGTATTCCTGCACAGCCATCGCTGCTCCTCATATGGGTCGCAGGCGGCCTGCCGCACAAGGAAAAAGCCCATGCAGAGGCACGCCTCGCTCTACTCTCGAGACCGAAGCCCTCTGCTGGACTTCGGCTCCAGTATCCCCCATGTGGCGGGAAGTATTCCTCGATCGCGTGGTGACAGTAGGGTTGCCCCGTGACAATGCCGGAGAACGGCGAGGAGCCAGTGGCGGCCCTCAGCCTGACGTCGTCGACCGTGGACGAGATCACCGTGGTCAGGGTCGATGGCGTGCTCGACGCCACGACACGGGCCCAGTTCGCCGACTACCTGACGATGGCGGGCTCGGACCTGATCCTGGACCTGGCCGGGGTGACGTTCATGGATTCGCGCGCCCTCGGGCTGATCGTGCACCACTGGCAGACCAGTCTGGCGGCGGGCGCCAAGTTCGCGCTGATCGGGGTCGAGTACTCCAAGTCCAAGGTGATGTGGATCACTGGCCTGGCTCAGCGTCTGCCGCTCTACGACACGCTGGAGGACGCGCTGGCCGCCATCAAGTGAACGGCCGGCCGCCTCAGCGCCGCGCCGATTTGCGCTGGTGCTCGTCGACCAGCAGCCTGGCCAGGTCGGCCACCTTGACCTGGTGGTGCTGGGAGATCCTGCGCAGCTCCTCGAAGGCGGCCTCGGCGGTGCATCCGCTGGTCTGCATGATGATGCCCTTGGCCTGGTCGATCACGGAGCGGCCGGCCAGGGCCTCCTGGAGCTGCGCGTGATCGGTGCGCACCTCCTCGAAGTCCGACATGTTGGCTATGGCCACCCCGACCTGCTCGCTCAGCATGTCGGCCAGCGAGCCCGCTCCCTGGGGGGAGAAGGCGCCTGGCCGTACGGAGTACAGGCCCACGACGAGCAGGGCGGGCGGTGCCTCGATGGGGACGACGAGCACCGAGCGCACGCCCCAGCGGGTGGCCAGCGCGTCGTAGCGGGGCCAGCGGGTCTCCTTGAGCACGTCCGGCACCGTGGCACGGCCGCCGCTCTGCCTGGCCTCGATGGAGGGGCCCTCCCCGAGCTCGCGCTCGCCCTCGACGAGCATGATGAGCTCGCTGTGGGAGCCGGAGACGATGACCCGGTGGTCGCGCCAGTGCTCGGCGGAGGCGCCCGAGCAGTTGGGGACGCCGTTGGCCAGGGCTGTGGTCAGGCCGCGCAGCACGCTTTCCGTCGAGGTGTCCTCCCCCAGCCGGCCCAGGGCGGCGAGGTCTCGGGCGAGCACGGGGGTGATCATCGCGGTCGATTCCATAGCAACAAGCTTCTACCCCTTATGGCTAGCATTATCCCGAGTGGCGTAGCGTCAGACCATGACCATGCCGGACCTCGAACACGCGCTTGACGCGCTGGCCGGGCGCGTCTCCTCGTTGCGTGAGGCGAGGACCGCCTACCCCGCCGACCTGGCGCCCACCCTGGATGCCGCGCTGGCCGAGCTCGACACCGCCGCCGAACTGCTGGCCGAGGCCCGCGAAGAGCTGCGCAAGGCTCCCAAGCGGGCCGGCGGCCGCAAGGACGGCGGCCAGCGGGAGCTGAAGCTGCTGCGCCAGGTCCTGCGGGCCTTCCCGGTGCCCGTCATCGTGCTCGACGGTGGCGGCGTGGTGCGGCGGATCAACCCCGAGACCTCCCGCGTGCTGGGCAGCCCCGACGGCTACCTGGTGGGGCGCTCGTTCCCGCTGCTGGTGGACGTGTCGCGGCGGGCGGCGTTCCGCTCGCACCTGACGTCGGTGCTGCAGACCGGGCAGCCGGCGGCGTTCGAGACGCGGCTGGCGCACCAGGGGCGCACGCACACCGTGCAGCTCGCGCTGACCAGGCTGACGATGCCGGGCGAGCCTCAGCAGATGGTGGCGGCGGTGGCGCTGCCGACCGAGGTGCAGCTCCCCGAGCCGGGCGCGCTCCGGCCCGAGCAGAGCGACGGCGCGCTGCTGCTGGCCGCGGCCAGGCGGCAGGACCTGCTGACGCGCATGGGCAGGCTGCTGCTCGACGAGGAGGCGCTGCTGCGCCCTGTCGCGCTGCAGCGGGCCTCGCGGCTGCTGGCGGCCGAATGGGCCGACTGGGTGATCGCCGACATGGTCCGCGACGGCGCGCCGCGCCGCTCGGTCGTCATGGCGCCGAAGAACCACCCGCTGGGCGAGCTCGTCCGGCAGATCGAGTCCGCCGACCCGTCGGCCGGCCAGCTCGTGCTGCAGGTGCTGGAGCGCGGCTCCGGCATGGTGCTGGAGATGGTGGACGACGACACGCTGCTCGGCTTCTGCGCCGACGGGCCGCTGCTGACCGCGATGGGCGCCGGCTCGGTGCTGTGCGTGCCGATCGGCCGCGCCGACGGGGTCCTGACGCTGGTGCGGGCGCACGACAGGCCGCCGTTCGCGCTGGCGGACCTGGCCGTCATGCAGGAGGTCGGGTTGCAGATCGGGCTGGCCGTGCGCGCCCAGAGCAGCTTCCAGAGCCGCTCGCGGGCCGCGGACGCCCTGTCGGCCAGCGTCGCCCCGCGCAACCTGCCCGACGTGCCCGGTTACGAGGCGGCGGCCGTCTACCACCCCGGCTCGTCGGTGGGCGCCGAGTTCTACGACGTGTTCCCCGTCTCGGGTGGCTGGGGCTTCGCGCTGGGCGGGGCCGCGGGCAAGGGCGAGGAGGCGGCCTCGGTCAGCGCCATGGTGCGCGGCGGGCTGCGCGTGCTCAGCGTCTGGGAAACCGATCCCGACCTGGTGATGCGCAAGGTCAACCAGGCCCTGGTGACGCAGGGCACGGGCATGTTCGTGATGGCCGTGGCCGGGTTCGTGAAGGGGCGGCAGATCCGGCTGTCGTCCGCCGGCCACCATCCGGCCGTGACGCTGCAGCCGGACGGCGGCGTGCGCTTCGCGGCGGGCGGCGGCGTGCCGCTGGGCATCTCGCCCGAGGCCGAGACCGGGGTGCAGACCCTGACGATCTCCCCGGGGGAGACGCTGTTGCTCTACTCGGAGGGGCTGATCTCCTCCAGGAACGAGCACGGCGAGCCGTACGGAGAGGAGCGGCTGGCCGACGTGCTCAGCCGGTGCGCGGGCCAGGCGCCGTCCACCGTGGTCAAGGCGGTGGAGGCGGACCGGCACGCGTTCTCCGGCGGCCAGGTCTGGGACGAGATCGTGGTCTTCGCGCTCCGAGGTGTCTGATCTGCGGGGGTTTGCGATCGACGGAAATCTGGGTATGGTCGGAGAAGTAGAACGACGTGCCTAAGACGCAGGCACACCTTCAAGGCTTTCCACGCTGAGGTGTGCCATGAATATCGCGATCGTCGCTTCCGCAAACGGTAACCAGCGCCACCGGATCATGTCCGTAGCACGCGAGCTGGGGCGCGAGCATCACGTCACCATCTACTCCCGCCGTGACAACGCCGATGGCAAGCCCAAGACGAGGGTGGCCCCGGGTGTCACGCTGGAGCACATCGACGTGGGGCCGGCCAAGGAGCTCGCGGGTGACGACGTGGTGCCCTACCTCAACGAGGTCGGCAACCAGTTGATGCAGCGGTGGAGCCACGAGCGCCCCGACGTGATCCACGCGCACTCGTGGACCGGCGGGCTGGTCGCCGTGGCGGGCGCCAAGGGGCTGGGAGTTCCGGTCACGCAGACGTTCCACACGGTCGACACCACGCACATGGAGCTGGAGCGGGCGCTCGGCCGCCGGGCCGACGCGGTCATCGCGGGCTCGGGCGACGAGGAGTCGGCGCTGATCAGGCTGGGCGTGCCGCGCGGCAACATCGCCGTGGTGCCGTACGGCGTGGACACCGAGCGCTTCCAGCGCCGGGGCGCGGTCGCCACGCGCGGCAGCCGCAAGCGCCTCCTGCACGTGGGGCCGCTCTCGATCGACCGCGGCGCGCACACCATCGTGCGGGCGCTGCCGGGCCTCGGGGACGTCGAGCTGGTCATCGCCGGCGGGCCCGAGCCGGAGGACCTCGACCAGGACCGGGACGCGCGCCGCCTGCGCGCGCTGGCGGAGCAGCTCGGCGTGTCCGACCGGGTGACGCTGCTCGGCCAGGTGAAGCGGGCCGCCGTGCCGAAGCTGATGCGCAGCGCGGACGCCGTGGTGTCGGTGCCGCGCGAGGCCGTGACGGGCATCGTGGCGCTGGAGGCGATGGCCTGCGGCGTGCCGGTGATCGCCTCGGCCGTGGGCGCGCACCTCGACTCCATCATCGACGGCGTCACCGGCCTGCTGGTGCCGCCGGACCGGCCCGCCCGCACCGCGCGGCTGGCCCGCGAGCTGCTCTACGACCCGACCCTGCGCACCGCGCTGGGCTACGCGGGCGCCGACCGGGCGCGCTCGCGTTACTCCTGGGAGCGGGTGAGCCAGGAGCTCGTACGCGTCTACGAGGCGGCCTGCGCCTGACCCCTTCGACACTCCGGCAGGTGGCGGTGGCCACCTGCCGGCGCCATTTCCAGACCATCCCCCGTGTGCGATCGTGCGCGCATGGACCTCCAAGACGCGCACGCGCTGGCCCACGCCCTCCAGAAGCTCTTCCACGACGCCCACAGAGTCATCGACGAGTCGCAGCCGACCTCCGAGCTGGCGGCCAGGGTGACGGAGCACCTGTCCTGCGCGCTGAAGGACCTGGTGTGCGTCACGCAGTCCTTCCAGAACTGGGAGCACGCCAGCCTCCAGCGCGGCGTGGACGCCTACCTGGAGACCAGGGGCGAGCCCGCCTGGTACGGCGTGTCGGGGCAGGGCCGGGCGCACAGCGACACGATCGACATCCTGACCATGTCCAGGCGCGGCTTCGAACACTTCGAGATCGGCGCGGTCGACTACGCCACCACCGCGATCGGCCCGGACCAGACGATCGACGTCGTGACGTTCGGCCTGGTCGAGACCGTCGCACCGGACGGCACGCCCATCGTGCTCGGCCTGCGCGGGCCGGCCGAGATGTTCGGCAGGGAGGGCTGCAGGGTCGAGGTCATCGCCGCGTCGCGGACGAGCGCCACCGCCGCGCGGGAGGAGATCGAGCGGCTGATGCGCCGGCACGACGTGATGCGCGGCCAGATCCTCACGTTCGGCGTCTCGGAGCACCGGGGCAACAGCCTGGTGGCGTTCCTGCCTCGCCCGGCGCTCGGGCCCGACGAGGTGATCCTGCCCGAGGGCGTCCTGGAGACGGTCGAGCGGCACGTGGCGGGCATCGGCCGGCACGCGCAGGCGCTGCTCGCCCGCGGCCAGCATCTCAAGCGCGGCCTGCTGCTGCACGGCCCGCCCGGCACCGGCAAGACCCACACGGTGCGCTACCTGATGGGCCGCATGCCGGGCGTGACGGTGGTGGTCATGGCCGGCACGGCCCTGCGCGCCATCTCCGACGCCGCGGCCCTGGCCAGACGCCTGCAGCCGGCGATCGTGGTGGTCGAGGACGTCGACCTGGTCGCCCACGAGCGCCGCTACTCCGAGGAGGGCAGCCCGCTGCTGTTCACGCTGTTCGACGCGATGGACGGCATCGGCGCCGACGCCGACGTCACGTTCATGCTCACCACGAACCGCGCGGACCTGCTGGAGGAGGCCCTCGCCGACCGCCCCGGCCGGGTGGACCTGGCCGTGGAGGTGCCCAGACCGGACCCGATCCGCCGGGCCGCGCTGCTGCGCCTGTACGGCGCCGGCCACCTGGCCGAACCGGACCTGGAGCGGCTGGTGACCAGGACCGAGGGCATGACCGCGTCGTTCTTCAAGGAGCTGCTGCGCCGGGCGGTGCTGGAGTCCCTGCGCGACGAGCCCGCCCCGGACAGGCCCGGCATGGAGCACCTGACGGTCGCGCTGGAGGAGATGCTGCGCGGCCACGAGGCCCTGACCCGTTCGCTGCTCGGCGCCCCGCGCACCGCCCCGCGTGCCGTCTCCAGAGTGACGGATGGGACAGAAGGGTTGTTATCCGAGTGAGATCTTTGCTTCGATGGACCGCATGCCTACACGCAGTCCGATCCTGGCGGCGGTGGCGCTCGCGGGCGTGGCCGTCCTCCCCCAGGCCGCGCACGCGCAGACCTCGGCGAGCTGGGGCCGCCCCGTCCTCGTGGAGAACTTCGACGGCTCCTCGATCGACACGAACCGCTGGATGGTCTACCACTCGCCCCAGGCCGCGCGTAACCCGCGCACGGGGAAGGCCGCCTCGGTCTCGGACGGCGTGCTGCGGCTGAAGGGCGGCCTGTACGGCGGCAAGGACCTGTCGGGCGGCGTGGCGACCCGGCTCGCCCAGGAGTACGGCCGGTGGGAGGTCAGGTTCAAGGCGGAGGCCGGGGCCGGGTACACGCCGGTGGCGCTGCTCTGGCCGGCCTCCCAGGACGGGGACTACTCCGAGGTCAACTTCGCCGAGATCGTCGACCCGAAGCGGCAGGGCGGCGGGATCTTCGTGCACAGCGGGCAGGGGCGTGCCAGGAAGGTGCTGCGGGGGGACTTCACGCGGTGGCACACGGTGGCGGTCGACTGGCTGCCGGGGCGGCTGACGTTCTGGATGGACGGGAAGAAGGTCTGGGACTATCGGGGAGCGCACGTGCCGGAGGGGCGGCGGATGGGGCTCGCGCTGCAGAACGACGTGGTGTGCGAGCCGCGCTGCCGCGACTCCGCCACGCCTGACACCGTGTCGATGTACGTGGACTGGGTGAAGGTCTACAAGGCTCGCTAGCGCGGTTCTTGCCCTGCCGCCTGGAACAGCGCCTCCATGCGAAGGTGGTGGCGGTGCAGGGCATCCGGCCGACGGTGGCCGCGTGGTCGCCGCGCATGTTCAGCGCCGGGCCGCTGCCCGGGATCCTCCCGTCCGCCCGGCATGAGAGCACCTGCTTCGCTGACCCGTGATGGGGTTTCGCGGTGTTGTACGCACCTGGCGGAGGCCGGGGTTCGAGCCGATGGGTTTCTGTCGGTTTCCTGGTCTAGATTGACGACCGACGAGAAGGAGCCACCCCATGACCGAGCCCAAGACCCACACCCTCGAGGTGCCCGGCGCCACCATCGCCTACGACGTGCGCGAGGCCGAGGGGAGCGGCGAGCCGATCCTGCTCATGATCGGCTCGCCGATGGACGCGACCGGATTCACCACCCTGGCCGGCCACTTCGAGGACCGCACGGTCGTGACGTACGACCCGCGCGGGGTCTCCCGGAGCAGACGGACCGACGGCCTGGCCGAGTCGACGCCCGAGCTGCACGCCGACGACCTGCACCGGCTGATCGACGCGATCGGCGGCGGCCCGGTCGACATCTTCGCCAGCAGCGGGGGCGCGGTGAACGCGCTGGCGCTGGTGGCGCGGCATCCCGGGCAGGTGCGCACGCTGGTGGCGCACGAGCCGCCGGTCGCCAAGGTGCTGCCGGACCGGGAGCGGGCGCTGGCCGCGATCAGGCACATGCGGCAGACGTACGAGCGTGAGGGCTTCGGGCCGGCGATGGCGCAGTTCATCTCGCTGACGAGCCACCGCGGCGAGTTCCCGGCGGATCCGAAGGAGCTGCCGGTGCAGGATCCGGCCATGATGGGCCTGCCGACGCAGGACGACGGGTCGCGCGACGACGCGCTGCTGGGGCAGAACCTCATCACCTGCACCCACTACGAGCCCGACTTCGAGGCGCTGCGGGCCGCCTCGACCCGCGTCGTGATCGGGGTCGGCGCCGAGTCGGAGGGGGAGATGGCCCATCGCGGGGGCGAGGGCGTGGCCGAGCGGCTCGGTACGAAGCCCGTGACCTTCCCCAGCAACCACGGGGGCTTCATGGGTGACGAGTTCGGCATGCCGGGCCAGCCCGAGGCCTTCGCCGTCACGCTGAGGCAGGTCCTGAGCGCGTGACGGCAGGGCCGCCTCGGAGCCGCACGGGCGCGCGGCCGGGCGACCTCCAGCCTCGTCAGCCGGACCGGTAACGGCCTCACCAGCCGGACCGGTAACGGCCTCTCAGCCGGGCGGCCCGCGGCCTCATGGGCGCGTAGCCGGGCGACCGTCCGGAGCCTCGTGGGCGCGTAGCCGGGCCGCCTTCAGCCCCATGTGCACGGCGAGCCGGTCGTCGCCGTCCGACAGGTCGCGGTGGATGAGGCGCTCGGCCTTGCCCAGCCGGTAGTAGAGCGTCTGGCGGTGGATGCCGAGCTCGGCGGCCGTCTTCTGCGCGTGGCCGCCGCGGTCGAGGTAGACCTCCACGGTCTGGGCCAGCTCGGTGTCCAGCGCCGCGGTCTCGTCGGCCAGCTCGCGCAGGTCCGCCTGGCTCAGCCGGGCCAGCAGGCGGTGCACGCCCAGGTCCTCCCAGCGGGCGATGGGCGCGTGGCGGGGGAAGTGCTCGGCGATGCGCAGCGCCTGGCGGGCCTCGCGCCAGCTCAGCCAGGCGTCGGCCGGGTCGGCGCGGGAGGCGCCGATGCCGGCCGCGGTGCCGTACGCGCTCTGCACGGTCTGCGCCACCTCCGCCGCCAGGTGGGCGGGGGCCAGCAGGGCGACAGGGGAGCCGGCGCGGGCCAGCACGCCGCGCGGGAGCGTCCAGAGTGCCGCCAGGCGCTCCTGCGACTCGCGGACGGCGATGGCCGCGACCGGGCCCGGCACCTCGATGGAGGCGCCGGCCCGCTCCTCCGGGTCGGCGGAGAGCAGGGCGCGCAGGCCGTGCCCGAGGTCCTGGCGGCTCCTGGCCTCCTGGGCGAGCGCGGCGGCGGCCCTGGCGACGAGCGGCGCGGCGGCGCGCAGGGTCTCGTCGGTCAGCTCGCCGGAGTCGAGCAGCCACAGGTAGCCGTAGGTGACGTCGGCGTGGCGCAGCGGCCAGCAGACTCTGGCCAGCACCTTGAGCTCGGCGTCGGCGGGGATCCTGACCGGGCCGCCGGCCCTGGCGATGCCGTAACGTTCGAAGTACTCGCGCACCTCCCCCGTGGCGCGCCGGCGCAGGATCGACTCCTGGCGGACCGTGTCGATGTCGCCGTGCTGCGCCCCGTACGCCAGCAGCCGGAACGAGCGGTCCTCCAGCGTCGCGGACGCGCCCAGCCGGGCGGCGATCTCGTCGACGATCTCTTGTAGGTCAGCCGAGTTGTGCATTTGTACGACAGCCTGCCACAAGCGGCGTTACGCCCGTCGATGGCCCCCTCTGAGCTGCGGTTTCTACACTGAACCCATGCTGGGTCAACTGCTGCTCGCCGCTTCGAGAAGCGGCGTCGTACGCCGCACCGTGTCAGGCTTCCCGCTCACGAAGAAGGTCGTGCAGCGGTTCGTCGCGGGCGAGGGCGTCCAGGAGGCCCGCGCCGCGATCGAGCGGCTGCGCGACGCCGACCTCGCCGTCACCGTGGACCACCTCGGCGAGGAGACGCTCGACGCGCGGGCCGCCGAGGACACCGCCAACGCCTACATCACGCTGCTGCAGGCCGTCGAGCCGCTCGGGCTCGGCGCCCGGGGCGAGGTGTCGGTGAAGCTGTCGGCCGTCGGCCAGCGGCTCGACGACTCGATGGCGCTGGAGCACGCCCGCGAGATCTGCGCCGCCGCGGCCGCCAACGGCTCGACCGTCACGCTCGACATGGAGGACCACACCACGGTCGACTCGACGCTGTCGATCCTGCGCAAGCTGCGCGAGGACTACCCGGCGACGGGCGTGGCGATCCAGGCGTACCTGTTCCGCAGCGAGCAGGACTGCCGCGACCTGGCCTCGGAGGGCTCCCGCGTGCGCCTGGTCAAGGGTGCCTACCGCGAGCCCGCGTCGGTGGCGCACCAGGGCAAGTCGGACGTGGACAAGGCGTACGTGCGATGCCTGCGGATCCTCATGGCGGGGAAGGGGTACCCCATGGTGGCGACGCACGACGACCGCATGATCGCGATCACCGAGCTGCTCGCCGACCGCTTCGGGAGGACGATCGGCGACCACGAGTTCCAGATGCTCTACGGAATCAGGACCGACCGGCAGGAGGCCCTGGCGGGAGCCGGTCACACGGTCCGCGTGTACGTCCCCTACGGCGACGACTGGTACGGCTACTTCATGCGCCGCCTCGCGGAGCGCCCGGCCAACGTCGCCTTCTTCCTTCGTGCCCTTGGGGGTAAGTAAATGGATGCCATCAGCAACGTCCCCGCACCCGCGAACGAGCGCGTGTACGGCTACGCGCCCGGCAGCGCCGAGCGGGAGACGCTGGCGGGCCGCATCAAGGAGCTGGCCGGCGCGTCGCTCGACCTGACCATGACCATCGGCGGCGAGCAGCGGCTCGGCGGCGGCGCCCCCATCGACGTGGTGCAGCCGCACAACCATGCCTCCGTCCTGGGCCGTACCAACGACGCTACGGCCCAGGACGTGCAGGACGCCATCGGGGCGGCGCTGAAGGCGGCGCCGGCGTGGCGGTCGCTGTCGTTCGACGAGCGGGCTGCGATCTTCCTGAAGGCCGCGGACCTGCTGGCGGGCCCGTGGCGGGCGACGCTGAACGCGGCGACCGTCCTGGGGCAGTCGAAGTCGGTGCAGCAGGCGGAGATCGACGCGGCCTGCGAGCTGATCGACTTCCTGCGCTTCAACGTGGCCTACGCCCGTCAGCTCTACGCCGACCAGCCGATCTCCTCGCCGGGCGTGTGGAACCGGATGGAGTACCGCCCGCTCGAGGGCTTCGTGCTGGCGATCACGCCGTTCAACTTCACCGCGATCGCGGGCAACCTGCCGACGTCGGCCGCGCTGATGGGCAACGTCGTGGTCTGGAAGCCGTCCCCGACGCAGCAGTTCGCCGCGCACTTCACGATGCGGCTGCTGGAGGAGGCGGGGCTGCCGCCGGGCGTGATCAACCTGGTGACGGGCAACGGGCAGGCCGTGTCGGAGGTGGCGCTGGCGCACCCGGCGCTCGCGGGCATCCACTTCACCGGCTCGACCGCGACGTTCCAGCACCTGTGGCGCACGATCGGCGAGAACATCTCCTCCTACCACGGCTACCCGCGCCTCGTCGGCGAGACCGGCGGCAAGGACTTCGTGCTCGCCCACCCCTCCGCCGACCCGGCCGTGCTCACGACGGCGCTGGTCAGGGGCGCGTTCGAGTACCAGGGGCAGAAGTGCTCCGCGGCGTCGCGGGCCTACGTGCCGCGCTCGCTCTGGAGCCGCATGCGTGACGACTTCGTCGCCACGGCCGAGTCGCTGACGGTGGGCGACGTGGCGGCGGACCTGTCGACGTTCATGGGCGCGGTCATCGACGGCCGGGCGTTCGCCAAGCACAAGGAGGCGATCGACCGGGCGCGCGCGGCCTCGAACATCGACGTGCTCACCGGCTCCTACGACGACTCCGTCGGCTACTTCGTCAAGCCGACCATCCTGGAGTGCGCGGACCCGGCCGACGAGATCTTCGTCAAGGAGTACTTCGGGCCGATCCTCGGCGTGCACGTCTACGAGGACCGCGACTACGACCAGGTCGTGGACCAGATGGAGGGCATCGCCCCGTACGCGCTGACCGGGTCGATCATCGCCCAGGACCGCTACGCCGTCGCCTCGGCCGCCGAGCGGCTGCGCTTCGCGGCGGGCAACTTCTACGTCAACGACAAGCCGACGGGCGCCGTCGTGGGCCAGCAGCCGTTCGGCGGCGGCCGCGCGTCCGGCACCAACGACAAGGCGGGCTCGATCTTCAACCTGACGCGGTGGGTGAGCGCCCGCGCGATCAAGGAGACGTTCGTGCCGCCGACCGACCACCGTTACCCGCACATGGGCTGAGCGCCCATCGCCGCCGAGAGCCCCCGGATCCTGCCTCCGGGGGCTCTCGGCGTTCTCGTCATGATCTTGGCGTAATCTGCAATATTCGTGTCGTTGACGCCACCCGGGCGCGCGACCAGCATGAAGGACATGCAGCGACGGATCCTGATCGTCGTCTTCCCCGGGTTCCAGCTCCTCGACATGGCCGGTCCGGCCGACGTGTTCGGGACGGCGGCACTGATCGCGCCCGGCGGCGGCTACGCGGTGGAGGTGGCGGCACCCGGCGGTGGCGCCGTGCCCGCGGGGAACGGCGTCACGGTCATGGCCGGCGCGCTCGGCGACGTCGCGGGGCCGGTCGACACGCTGCTGGTGGCGGGCGGGATGAGCGTGCCCGAGCACGTCGAGGACCGGGAGCTGATCGCCGGCATCGTCCGCCTGGCCGCCGGCGCGCGCCGGGTGGCCTCGGTGTGCAACGGCGCGTTCCTGCTGGCGGAGGCAGGGCTGCTGGACCACCGGCGGGTCACCACGCACTGGCTGTCCGCCGGCGAGCTCGGCAGCCGGTACGCGGCCGTCGAGGTGGACCCCGACCCGCTCTACATCGAGGACGGCGACGTCTGGACCTCGGCCGGCGTGCTGTCCGGCGTGGACCTGGCGCTGGCGCTGGTCGCCAGGGACCACGGCCACGCGCTCGCCAGTGACGTCGCCCGCGGCCTCGTGGTGTACCTGCACAGGCCCGGCGGGCAGAGCCAGTTCAGCACCCCGATGCGGGCCATGACGCCGCGCAGCGAGCCGCTCAGGGAGTTGCAGGCCTACATCGACGCGAACCCGGCCGCCGACCTCAGCGTGCCCGCCCTGGCCGCGCGTGCCGGGATGAGCGAGCGCCACTTCTCCCGCGTCTTCACCGAGCAGACGGGCCTGTCACCCGGCCGGTACGTCGAGCGCAGCCGGGCCGACACCGCCAGGCGGCTGCTGGAGGTGACCGGTCTCCCCCTGGCCGCGGTGGCCAGGCAGGCGGGCCTCGGCACGCAGGAGACGCTCTACCGGGTCTTCCGCCGGCACTGGCGGATCTCGCCCGGCGACCACCGCAGACGATTCCATGCCAAGGAAAGGCGAGGCCCATGAACGTAGCCATCCCGCTCTATCCCCGGTTCACCGCGCTGGACGCGGTGGGGCCGTACACGGTGCTGGCCTTCTCGCCGGGCTGCACGGTCACGTTCGTGGCCGGCCAGGCGGGGCCGGTCCCCGACGACCACGGCACGCTCACGATCAACGCCACCGCCTCGTACGCCGACCTGCCCGCGCCGGACGTGATCGTGGTCCCGGGCGGCAGCGGCACCTTCGACGCGCTGTCCGACGAGGCCCTGGTGGGGTGGATCAGGCAGGCGCACGAGCACACGCGGTGGACGACGTCCGTGTGCAGCGGCTCGCTGCTGCTCGGCGCGGCGGGGGTGCTGGAGGGGGTGCCGGCGACCTCGCACTGGGCGGTGCTCGACGAGCTCAAGAGGTACGGGGCCGAGCCGGTGAGCGAGCGCGTGGTCAGCGCCGGCAAGATCGTGACGGGGGCGGGGGTGTCGGCGGGCATCGACATGGCGCTGACGCTGCTGGGGCAGGCGAGGGACGAGGAGACGGCGCGGAGCGTGCAGCTCATGATCGAGTACGACCCGCAGCCGCCGTTCGACGGCGGCTCGGCGAAGACGGCCTCGCAGGCCATGATGGAGCGCGCCCTGAGCCTGCTCTCCTGAGCCTGCTCTCCCGGCCCGCTCCCCCGTTCCCGCTCCCCCGTTCCCGCTCCCCCGTTCCCGCTCCGCCGGCCGGCTTTCTCCGGCGCGGGGCAGGCGCCCCCGTCCCACCAGCCCGGGACGAGGGCGCCGCCCCTCCGGGCCCTATGTCCGGCGGGCCCGGAGGCCTCGCGCAGTGGTAAGGGCTACGGCGCCGCCGAACATTGCCCGCTCCGACGGCGGCGCCGCGCCCGGTCTCCTTCCCCGCGACCGCACGTGCCGGGGCCGCACGCGCCTGGACCGCACGCGCCGGGGCCGCGTACGGGCGCGCCCGATCGCGGGCGAGCCCCCGCCTGCCGCCCGCGGGAGCGTCCCGCGCCCTCCGGCCTTGGAGCGTTCCAGGAGGCCGGAAGGGCCGCGAGGCCCAGGGTCCGCGGTCCCGCCACCACCAGCGTCGGTGCTGCGTGCCATGGTCGACTCCTACGCCGGTCGAGCACTGCTCGTGACAGGCCGGGTGCCGAGAAAACTACGGCGTCGCGCGCAGCCCTGGCTTCAGGGCCGCACCTAGGGAAATCCCTAGGGTGAGATCGGCGCGGGCACCCCTGACCCGCGCCCCGCCGGTCAGCCGCCGTCTCCCGCGCCCACGGGCAGGACGTCGAAGTGCACGACGACGTGCCCGGCGCCTTCGCGGCCCCCGCCGTCCGACAGCGCCCGGTACCGCTCCAGCACCTCGAACACCTCGTCCCGCATCCGCGCCGTCTCCTGCGGGGTCAGCCGCAGTGAGCGCCGCCCGTACACGCTGGCCTGGACCCACTCCTCGGGCGCCGTGGCCGACTCCTCGCGCCAGCGGGCCAGTTCGGCGCCGCGCGTGCGTACCAGGTCGTCGAGCAGGTAGTCGAGCGCGCCCGCCACCTCGGGGTCGGCGGGGCGCGCCTCGCCGTAGGAGAAGCCGCCGGGCGTGACGCGCCAGTACTTCTCCTTGCCGCGGCCCATCCCGGCCACCACCTCGATCATGCCGTGCTTGGCGAGCTCCCTGAGGTGGTAGCTGGTGGCGCCGGTGTTCTGGCCGAGCAGGGCGGCCAGGCCGGTGGCCGTCGAGGGGCCGCGCTCCTCCAGCAGCTGGTAGATGCGCAGGCGCAGCGGGTGGGCGAAGGACTTCAGCGCGTTCGCGCCGAGCGTACGGGCGGAGAAGCTCTTGATCTGCATGACTGTGCAAGCCTATCTTTGCAAAGAAACCTATGCACACTTTTCCTTACACACTATCGGAGCAAGCCGTGGCGCGTCTCGGGCGATCGTTCGCCTTCCTGTGGTCATCCACGGGGCTGTCCAACCTGGCGGACGGCATACTCAAGATCGGGGCGCCGCTGCTGGCCGTGACGATGACCCGCTCCCCGACCCTGGTCTCCCTCGTGGGAGCGGCCGCCACGCTGCCGTGGCTGGTGCTGGCGCTGCACGCGGGCGCCATCGCCGACCGGGCCGACCGCCGCCGCGTCATGGTCCGCGCGAACCTCGTCCGCGCCGCCCTCCTCGCCTGCGTCACCGCCCTGGCCGCCCTCGGCCTGCTGAACCTGTGGCTGCTGCTCGCCGCGGTGCTGCTGGCCGGGGTGTGCGAGGTGTTCGCGGACCTGTCGGCGCAGTCCGTCCTGCCCATGACCGTCCCCGGCGGGGAGCTGACCAGGGCGAACGGCCGGGTGTCCACCGCCCAGATGATCGGCAACGACTTCGTCGGCGCCCCGGTCGCGGGCCTCCTCGTCGTGGCGCTGCCCGCCGCCGTCTTCGGCGCCCCCGCCGTCCTGTACGGCGCGGCGGGGCTGCTCCTGCTGGGCATGCGCGGCACGTACCGGCTGCCGGACCCGCCCGCGCGCCGCCCGATGCGGGCCGACATCGCCGAGGCGCTGCGCTACCTGTGGGGGCACCGGATCCTGCGCAGCCTCGCGATCACGGCCGGCCTGCTCAACCTCGCCAACGCCGGCTACTTCGCCGTCTTCGTGCTGTGGGCGGTCGGCGACGGGTCGCGGATCGGGCTGGAGCCGGGCGAGTACGGCCTCATGACCACGGCCTTCGCCGTGGGAGCGGTGTTCGGGTCGCTGCTGGCCGACCGGGCGGCGGCGGTCTTCGGCGAGCTCAGGACGCTCGTGGGCAACTGGCTGACCACCAGCGTGCTGCTCCTGGTGCCGGTGGTCGTGCCGTCGCCGTGGACGCTCTACCCCACCGCCGTGCTGTGGGGGGTGGTCGGCGCCGCGGGGAACGTCCTGGTGATCTCGGCCCGGCAGCGGCTGATCCCGGCCGGACTCCTCGGGAGGGTCAATTCGGCATACCGCCTCATCGGGATGGGTGGCATGCCGCTGGGAGCGGCCCTGGGCGGCGTCGTGGCGGAGCTCGCGGGGCTTACGGCCGCCCTCGTGGGCGCCACAGGAGTATGTTTGGTGGCAGTCGGACTGGTATGGCGCGCTTTGTCAGATCAATTTTCTGGGCCTCTGACCAGCGAACCTACACTTTCCGACATATCCAGATCACGTTAGGCACCCTACAGCCTGTGCTGAGGTGACATGATTATCCCCGAGCTTGAGGGGATGGTATGCGGAAGATCGGCGGACGGTACCTCCTGAACGAGGAGGCCGGTCGTGGGGGTATGGGAGTCGTCTGGCGGGCGTTCGATCAGCTCCTCCACCGTACGGTGGCGCTTAAGGAGCTGACCTTGGCCGGTGAGGCCGAGATGGTACGCCGCCGGGTGCTGCGTGAGGCGCGCATGGCCGCCGGGCTCACGCACCCGAACATCATCACGGTCCACGACCTGATCGAGGAGGGCGGCAAGCTCTGGATCGTGATGGAGTACCTCGACGGGCTCTCGTTGCACCAGTTGCTCTCGCAGGTGGGCACGCTGCCGGCCCAGTCGGTGGCGGCCATCGGGCAGCACCTGCTCGCGGCGCTGCGCACCGCCCACCAGGCCGGCGTGCTGCACCGTGACGTGAAGCCGGCCAACGTCATGCTGACCGGTGACCGGGTGGTGCTGACCGACTTCGGCATAGCGACCGCCGAGGGCGACATCCGCATGACCACCTCCCGCCGCCTGCGCGGCACGCCCGCCTTCATGGCGCCCGAGCGGCTGCACGGCGGGCCGGCCAGCAAGGAGGCCGACATGTGGTCCTTCGGCGCCACCCTCTACAGCGCCATCGAGGGCCAGCCGCCCTACCCGGGGCAGGACGCCGCCACGGTGCTCGGCATGGCCCGCAGCGGGCCGTACCCGCCGCCCCGGCGGGCCGGGGTGATGCGGCCGCTCATCGAGGGGCTGCTGCACCACGATCCGGTGCGGAGGTACACGCCGGAGCAGACGGCGGGGTTGCTGGCGGGCATGCGCGCCAGCGCGTACCAGGCGGCCATCTGACCGGTTGACGACCCGGTCGTCACAGGGCGGTTCCCGCGTGTCGGCGAGGGGACCGCGGCGCCCGCGTGCCTAGCGTGGGTGGGCATGGACGACCGGACGAGCCGCCGCTGGACGGCCTTCAAGGGGTCGCCGTACTTCCCGGCGACCGTGATCGTGCTGATTCTCGCCGCCGCGGCGGGGCTCTTCGCCGGGTCCTACACCTACGCCATGGCCGACCCGGCCCCGCACCGCGTCCCGGTCGCCGTGGTCGGGGTCAGCCATGAGACCGTGCGCGGCAGGGCCTTCGCCGCCGGTCTGGAGCAGGCGCTGGACGCCTCGCTCGCCCTGTCCTTCGACAACTCCTTCGAGCAGGCCGTCCAGGCGGTCGAGGAGCAGCGGGTCTTCGGCGTCATCGCGGTGCGCGGCGACCACGTCACGCTGAACGTGTCGAGCGCCTCGGGCGCGTCGGTGGCGCAGTTGCTCACCGAGGCGGCGCCGAAGGTGGCCCCGCGGGTCGGTGTGCGGCTGACCGTACGGGACATCAAGCCGCTGCAGCGGGGCGATCCGCGCGGGCTGGCGCTGTTCTACATCACCCTCGCGGCGGTGGTCATCGGGTTCATCGGGGCCGCCCAGCTCAGCGTCAACGCCGATGCGCTGGCCGCCGGGGAGCGCATCGCGTTCACCCTGGCGTACGCCGCGCTGGGCGCGCTGTCCATCGTGGCCGTCGTGGACTGGGGGCTCGGCGCGCTCGACCTGCCCCTGCTGGAGTCGTGGTTCATCCTGGCGCTGACCATGTTCGCCTCCGGGATGGTCTTCACCATGTTCAACACGCTCGTCCGGCGCTGGGCGATGGTGCCCACCTGGGGGCTGATGGTGCTGCTCGGCAACCCGTCCTCGGGCGGGGCGGTGTCCTGGCCGCTGCTGCCGTCGCCGCTGGGCGAGATCGGACGCTGGCTGCCGCCGGGGGCCTCCATCAACGCCCAGCACACCGCCGTCTACTTCGGCGGGCATCAGCGGCCGACGCCGTTCCTGGTGCTGGCCGCCTGGGCGCTGGTGTCGTGCGTCGTCTTCCTGATCTGGCGCGACCGCCACCCCCGGGGCCGTTCCGCCGAGTAGCCGCTCCCAGGGCCGGGACCGCCGGCCCTCAGTCGCGCCTGGCGCGGGCCTCGGCCTCGGCGGCGTCCATGGCCGCGGCCTCCTCGGGCGTCGGGGCCGTGCCGCCGAGGTGGGCGGGCTGCCACCACACCCCCTGCGGCACCTCCGGGTACGTGCGCTGCGCCCGATCCACCAGCTCCGACAGGCGGGCGTGCAGGTCGGCCGTGTGCTCGTTGACGTTCTCCCCGCGCTTGGGGTACATCGGCTCCCCCACCAGGATGGTGAGCGGCACGTGACGCTGCAGCAGCTTGCGCGGCCTGCCCTTGGTCCACAGCCGCTGGCTGCCCCACAGGCTCACCGGGATGATCGGGGTGCCGGTGGCCATGGCCATGCGGATCGCCCCGTTCTTGATCTCCTTGACGGTGAACGACCGGCTGATCGTGGCCTCGGCGAACACGCCGACCACCTCGCCCGCCTTCAACATCCGCAGCGCCGTCGCGTACGAGCCCGCGCCCGCCCCCCGGTCCACCGGGATGTGATGCATCCCACGCATGAGCGGCCCCGAGATCCGGTGCGTGAACACGTCCTCCTTGGCCATGAAGCGCACCAGCCGCTTCGACGGCAGCGCGGCGAACCCCGCGAAGATGAAGTCGAGGTAGCTGATGTGGTTGCTCACCAGCACCGCGCCCCCCGACCGCGGCACGTGCTCGGTGCCCTCCATGTGGAAGCGGATGTCGAGCACGCGAAAGAGGGTCCGCGCGGCGGCGATCACCGGCGGGTACACGATCTCAGCCATGTGCAGACGGTAACCTACTCGGGCGGGTGTCACGGTAGTCGGGAGGCTCACCGTGCCCCCGCAGGCCGCCGTGGGCGGTGCGCCTGATGCCGGTCGGATCGACGTCGTGGCCGGGCGTGACGGCCCTCGCCGGCTCCGGCTGCGGACGACATCCACCCCGCCCGCGCCACGACGCTTGCGCGGTCGTGAAAACGGGCAGATGTTTTGACCATGAAGAAGCTCATCAACTCGGCGGACTCCGTAGTTGAAGACGCGCTGAACGGCATGGCCGCGGCCCACCCGTCGCTCCGCGTCCACGACCGGGTGGTCTACCGGGCGGAAGGCCCCCGCCCGGGCAAGGTGGGCCTGGTCTCGGGCGGCGGCTCGGGGCACGAGCCGCTGCACGCCGGGTTCGTCGGTCACGGCATGCTGGACGCCGCCTGCCCCGGCGAGGTCTTCACCTCGCCGGTTCCCGACCAGATCATCGAGGCCACGAAGGCCGTGGACGGCGGCGCCGGGGTGCTGCACATCGTCAAGAACTACACCGGCGACGTGCTCAACTTCGAGATGGCCGCCGAACTGGCCGAGGGCGTCGAGGTGACCGGCGTGCTGGTGGACGACGACGTGGCCGTCCAGGACTCCCTCTACACGGCGGGCCGCCGCGGCACCGGCGCGACGCTGTTCGTGGAGAAGATGGCCGGGGCGCTGGCCGAGGAGGGCGCGCCGCTGGCCGAGGTCGCCGCCGTGGCGACCGAGGTGGACGAGCGCAGCAGGTCGTTCGGCGTGGCGCTGTCC
This sequence comes from Nonomuraea sp. GTA35, assembly GCF_041950525.1. Lineage (NCBI taxonomy): Bacteria > Bacillati > Actinomycetota > Actinomycetes > Streptosporangiales > Streptosporangiaceae > Nonomuraea > Nonomuraea sp. GTA35. The sequence goes on from NZ_JBGNUV010000002.1 coordinate 864,658, forward strand.
TCCTGCACGGTCCCGGCGGCCGGGAAGCCCACCTTCGACCTGCCGGAGACGGACGTGGAGCTGGGCATCGGCATCCACGGCGAGCCCGGCCGGGCCAGGGTGCCGATGGTGTCGGCACGCGAGCTGGCGGGCGTGGCCATGGAGGCGATCCACGGCGACCTGCCGCTCCAGGGCGACCTGCTGGTGATGGTGAACGGCATGGGCGGCACCCCGCTCATGGAGCTGTACGTGGTGTTCGCCGAGGTGGCGGCGTTCGTCAAGGGCAAGGGGGCGCGGGTGACACGGTCACTGGTGGGCAACTACGTGACGAGCCTGGAGATGCAGGGCTTCTCCGTGACCGTCTGCCGGCTCGACGACAGGCTGACCCGGCTGTGGGACGCCCCGGTCGAGACGCCCGGCCTGCGCTGGGGGCGGTGATGGAGACCGCGCTGTTCGTGGCCTGGTTCGAGGAGTCGGCCAGGCTCGTACGCGCCGACCGCGACCGGCTGACCCGGCTGGACGCGGCGATCGGCGACGCCGACCACGGCACCAACCTCGACCGCGGCCTCACCGAGGTGCTCAAGGCGCTGGCCGACACGGCGATCGAGTCGGAGTCGCAGGTGCTGACGACGGCGGGCGCGACGCTGATCCGCCGCGTCGGCGGCGCTTCGGGGCCGCTGTACGGGTCGCTGTTCCGGCAGATGGGCAAGGCGCTGGAGACGCCGGTGACGCTGGCCGGGTTCGCCGCGGCGTTCGAGGAGGGCGTGGTCGCGGTCGAGCGGCTGGGCAAGGCCGCGCTGGGCGACAAGACCATGGTGGACGCCCTGGCCCCCGCCTCCCGCGCGCTGGCCCTGGCCGTACGCGACGGGGTCGGGGTACGCCAGGCGCTCGACCAGGCGGCGCGCGCTGCCGCGGACGGCGCCAAGGCCACGATCCCGATGCAGGCGAGGAAGGGGCGGGCCAGCTACCTCGGCGAGCGCAGCATCGGGCACGAGGACCCGGGCGCGGCGTCGGCGACGCTGTTCATGACGGCGCTGGCCACCGTGGCCGGATGACCGTGGCCGGATGACCGTGGCTGGATGACCGTGGCCGGATGAACGTGGCCGGATGAACGTGGCGGGACACACGGGTCCCGTGGTGGGCGGCGGGGCGACGACGGGAGGTGGCGGGGCGGCGTGATGGTGGGTTTGGTGCTGGTCTCGCACAGCGCCGGGCTGGCGGCCGAGACGGCGGCGCTGGTCCGCGGGATCGCGGGCGAGGACGCGCCCGTGGCGGCGGCCGGGGGCACGGAGGACGGCGGGCTGGGCACGAGCGTGGACCTCATCGAGGCGGCCGTGCGCGGCGTCGACAGCGGGTTCGGGGTGGTGATCATCCCGGATCTCGGCAGCTCGGTGCTGACCGCCCGGCTGCTGGAGGAGGACGGGCGGGTGGTGGTGGCGGACGTGCCGTTCGTGGAGGGCGCCGTGGCGGCGGCGGTGGCGGCCGGCGCGGGCGCCCCGCTGGCCGACGTGCTGGCGGCCGCCGAGGAGGCCCGCGCCTTCCGCAAGCTCTGAACACCCGCCCCCGCGGGCCGGGTGCGTTCAGTGCCCCTTGAAGGCCTCCTCCAGCCACCATGAGCCGCGCTCCCCCGCCACCTTGGCGTGCACGAGCAGCGGCCGGTCGCGCGGGCCGTCCAGCCAGCCGGCCACGCCCGCCAGGTCCTCCCGCCCGGTGACGGTCACGGCGGCCAGGCCGTGTCCGCGGGCGATGGCGGCCAGGTCGGCCGGCGGGAAGGTGACCGTGTCGAGCGGGTGACCGTGCGGCCCGAAGTGGTGCACCTCGGCCCCGTACGCCTCGTCGTCGTACACGACGATCACCATGGGCAGCCCGAGCCTGACCACGGTCTCCAGCTCGGCCAGGCCCATGAGCAGGCCGCCGTCGCCGAGCGCGGCCACCGGGAGGCGGTCGGGGCGGGCCAGGGCGGCGCCGATCGCCGTCGCCAGGCCCAGCCCGACCGACTGGAACGCCTGCGTGAAGCAGAACCCGCCCTCATCCGGGACATCGAGGAACATCGACGGGTATCCCATGAAATTCCCGGAGTCGACGGAGACGATCCGTTCCGGGGGCAGGAGCTCGTCCAGGCCGATCGTGAGCGTCCTCGGGTCGATCCGCCCGCCGCCGCTCTCGTCCTCGTACGGGACGGCCCGCCAGCGCCCCCCCGCCCGGATGCGCTCGGCCACCTCGGCCGTACGGTAGCCGGAAGCCTGCACGGCCCGGGCCGTCACCGCCCGGGCGACCGCGGCCACGTCGCCCACCACGCCCAGGTCGGCGGGGACGTGCGTCTTGAGCGCCGCGGCGTCGAGGTCCACCTTCGCCACCCTGGCGCCGGGCGCGACGAGCGAGCCGTGGCGGGTGGTCCACATGTTCAGCGCGCAGCCCCAGGCGACGACCAGGTCGGCCCCGCGGATCAGCTCGGCGGTCAGCGGCGTGGCGAACCCGCCGGACACGTCCAGGTCCCACGGGCTGCCGCGGAAGAGCCCCCTGGCCACCGCGGACGTCGCCAGCAGAGCGCCCGTCCGCCCGGCCAGCTCCTCCAGCTCGCGGCGCGCGTGCCTGGCGCCGCGCCCGGCGATGAACACCGGCCGCCGGGCCGCCTCCAGGGCCCCCGCCAGCGCCGCCGCCTCCTCCTCCGGCACCGGTCCGGCAGGCGAGCCGGCAGTCGAGCCGGCCCAGGACGAGGCGGCCTCACCCGGGCTGCCGGCCGGGCGCAGCAGCCCGGCGGCGAGCCCGGCCACGTCGCCGGGCCCCTCGTAGGGGGCGGACTGGACGTCGAGAGGCAGGTTCAGCAGCACCGTGCGGCGCTCCCCCACCGCCACCCGGTACGCCTCCACGGCCTGCTCCACGGCGGCCTGCGCCGAGGTGACCCGCAGCGCCACCGCTCCCACGGCGGTCGCCAGGGCGGCCTGGTCGATGTGGAAGTTGGACCGGGCCTCGGTGGCCTCGCCGGCGAGCACGATCAGCGGCGTACGGCTCTTGGCCGCCTCCGTGAGGCCCGTCATGGCGTTGGTGAGCCCCGGCCCCTGGTGCACCGACACCACGCCGGCCCGCCCGCTCATCCGGGCGTAGGCGTCGGCCATGGTGGCGGCGCCGCCCTCGTGGCGGGCGGCGACGAAGCGCGCGCCGCCCGCCACGAGGGCGTTGGTGACGTGGAAGTTGCCGCTGCCGACCACCCCGAAGACGGCCTCCGCCCCGCACGCGGCCAGGGCCCGGCCGACGGCTTCCGCGACGATCAACGTTCCACCAGGGCCAGCACGCGCACCGGGCTGCCCGAGCCGCCCACGATGGGCAGCGGCGGCGCGACCACGACGGCGCCGGTCACCGGCAGCCGGTCGATGTTGCGGAGCTGGGTGAGGCCGTACTTGCCCGCGCCCAGCAGGAAGGAGTGGCAGGGGAAGGCCGGGTCGAAGGAGTGGGCGGCGCCCGCGTCGGTGCCGACGGTCTCGACGCCGATGCCGAGGATGGGGCTCTCGGCGGCCAGCCAGCGCGCGCACTCCACGGAGACGCCGGGCGTGTGCGGCCCGGTCTCGTCGGCGTTCAGGAAGGCGGCCTGGTCGCCGGAGCGGGTGTCCCAGCCGGTGCGGTAAAGCAGCCAGCCGCCGTCGGGCAGCGGGCCGTTGGCCCGCTCCCACTCCTTGACGTGGTCGATCTGCAGGAGGAAGTCGGGGTCCTTCGACGCCTCCGCCGTGAAGTCGAGCACCACGGCGGGCGCGATCAGGCTGCGCGCGGGCACCTGGGAGACGTCGTGACCGTCGCGGCCGGTGACCCAGTGGACGGGGGCGTCGAAATGGGTGCCGGTGTGCTCGCCGGTGTGGATGTCGTTCCAGTACCAGCCCGGGCCGCGATCGTCGTACCGGCTGATCTCCTCCAGCCGGAACGGGATCGTGTTGCCGAACGGCTCGGGCAGCTGGAGGATCGGCGTCTGGGCAGAGAGGGGCGCCGTCAGATCGATCACTTCGATGGCACCGCTGCGCACGCTGTCCACGAAGCTCCGCAACACCGACATGTTTCCTCCTTGGTGGGTTGAGCGCATCCTCCTACGCTCGCCCTACCAGTGCCAACACCTCTACCGGCAGGCGGTGCGGGTCCCGTCCAGGTCGTAGGTCTTCTTCAGCGAGTTGAAGTTCTGGGCGTTGGACCTCGCGCAGAACCGGGAGGTCTTCAGCTCGTACTCGACGTGGAAGACGGCCTTGCCGGCCTTGACGAACTGGTCGTAGCCGTACGTGCCGTTCTGCGCGGTGGTGCACTCGGAGTACTGCCAGCACTGCTCGTTGACCGCGAAGTCGAAGTACGGCAGGAGCTGCGGGATCTGGGCCACGTCGTTCTTGAGCCCGACGGACAGGCCCCGCTTGTGCGCCTCGTTGGCGAACCAGGCGTTGTAGGCGAGCTGGTCGGCGGCCTTGAGCGGGAAGCCGCTGTCGTTGGTGTAGGCGTCGACGTTGTCGGGCTCCACGGCGTCGAACCCGGCGGCCTTGCACATGTCGAGCCTGGCCTTCATGATCTCGCCGAGCTTGCCGGTGTACTGGCGGATGTCGAGCCAGCGCTCGCCCTCCCACTCGTCCAGCGGCTTGCCGAGCACGCCGGACGGGAACCGGTCGGCGTCGGGGCGCCAGTCCTCGTGCGAGCCCGCGCTGATGTAGCAGACGAGCTTGCGGCCGGGCTTGGCGGCCTTGAGCGCCTTGACGATCGTGCCGTTCTCGGCGGCGGCGAAGCCGTCGATGTCGTACATCTGCACGTCGAGGAACGGCTTGGCCGGCAGGGAGGACAGCCGCCACTCCCAGCTCGTGTTCAGCGCGGGCTTCCAGCAGCCGTCGCAGGCGACGGGGGCCGGCAGGGCGGTGGCCGCCTGGACGGGGGTGGCGACGAGGGCGGTGGCGAGGGCGGTGGCGGCCAGGGCGGCCGCGGAGACGAGTACGGAAAGACGCATGGTCACTCCTCACGAACGAAAACGGTTCGGATCGGTGGCTCACGCGTGCTGTTCCGCACTCTCCGCTACGCGTCCTGGCCAGGGACGCCGGAGTGGCGTGGCCCATGGACCGCAGGGACGACACGCCAGCACGCCCGGGCGTGCCTCCTCTCTGTCGTCCGACAGAATTGCGCGTTTCTGCCGTGTTGTCCACCGCTTCGGTCAGGAAGGCGCGTCAGGCGCGGGTCCACTCCACGCAGCCGCCCGTCTGGAACGCCTTGTCCGTGGCCTGGATCGTGACGGTGGCCGGGCCGTTCGGCATGCCGGTGGCGATCACGCCGCCGGTCGTGGTGCGCAGCCTGGCCCAGTAGCACATCGGGAAGCCGGACATGGGGCCGGTCGTGCGGTACGTGCCGGGCTGGATGTCGGTGCCGACGACGAGCGTGCGCAGGAGGGAGGAGAGGTCGATGGCGGGAGCGGTGGCGCCACCCCCACCGCCCGGCGTCGTGACCCCGAGGCCAGGCTGGGTCTGGCCGGGCTGAGGCAGTCCTGTCTGCCCCGGCTGGGGCTGTCCGGTCTGGCCCGGCTGGGGCTGCCCTGTCTGCCCCGGCTGGGGCTGCCCGGTCTGGCCCGGCTGCGGCTGTCCCGTCTGGCCGGGCTGGGTCTGCGCCGGGGGCGGTGAGGTCTGCTCCGGGAGCGTCCCCTCCGGCGGGGTGTCCTCGACCGTCACCGTCACCTGGGGCTCGGGCTCCTCAGTCGTCGTCCCCGCCCCGAACCCGACGAGCACGCCCAGCAGGAACCCCAGCAACGCCGCCAGCCCCGAGACGAGCACGATGATCGGCGGACTGCTCGTCGCCCGCGGGTACTCGGGATACCGGGGATAGTCAGGAGGCGGGGGCCCGTACATCACGGACCAAGAGTGCCATCCCTGTCAACGGTGGAGATAGTCGACGAGCGACGCCTTCTCCGTCTCCAGCTCCTCGATGGCGCTCTTGACCACGTCGCCGATGCTGACGATGCCGATGAGCCGGCCGTCCTCGACCACCGGCATGTGCCGGAACCGCTGCGTGGTCATGGTGCGGCGCAGCGAGTCGACGTTCTCGCCGGGGCCGACCGTGGTGACCTCGGTCGTCATGATCGCCGAGACGGGGGCGTCGAGGATCGCGGCGCCGCGGTCGTGCAGGCGCCGCACGACGTCGCGCTCGGAGACGATCCCCTCGATGACCTCGCCGTCGGTCGAGACGACCACGGCTCCGATGTTGTGCTCCGCGAGCTTGGCGAGCAGTTCCCGCACGGTCGCCTCCGGCGCCACGGTCGTCACGCCACTGCCCTTGCCGCGAAGGATCGTCCCGATGAGCATGTGCACCACCTCTGCCCTCAGTCTTCCAAGCCTGCATCCAGGCAAACAAGCCCCTGGGGACGGAGTCAATGGGTCACGTAGGCTGCTTGGCGTACGAAATCCCGTACAAAGACCGAAATATCACCCAAGGACTGCGAGATGACCGAGCCGCTCAACACCGGAAGCCACGACCTGCCCGTCACTGAGGAGCTGGCCGCCTTCATGCGCACCGGCTGGGGGCGGCAGGGCCGGGCCGGGGTGAGCGCGCGGCCGATCGCCCCCTGGGCGGCCAAGCGGCGGGCCGCGCTGGCGCAGCGTTTCCCCGGCGAGCGGCTGGTGATCCCGGCGGGCACGCTGAAGGTGCGCAGCAACGACTGCGACTACCGGTTCAGGCCGCACAGCGCGTACTCGTACCTGACCGGGGCGACCGAGTCGGACGACGTGCTGGTGATCGAGCCGTCCGGCGAGGCGGTCCTGTACGTCAGGCCGCGCGCCCCGCGCGAGGAGGGCCAGGAGTTCTACCGCGACCGCCGCTACGGCGAGTTCTGGGCGGGCCCGCGCCCCGACCTGGCGGAGGCGGCCGAGCTGTACCAGATCGACTGCGCGCACATCCGCGAGCTGGACCTGAAGGGCCCGGCCAGGGTGCTGCGCGGGGTGGACGCCTCCGTGGACGCCCGGGTGCCCAGGGGCGACGGGGACGCCGAGCTGGAGTCGTTCCTGTCGGAGATGCGGCTGGTCAAGGACGAGTGGGAGCTGGGCGAGCTGCAGGGCGCCGTGGAGGCGACCGCGCGCGGCTTCGAGGACGTCGTGCGCGCGCTGCCCCGGGCGCTCGGGCACCCGAGGGGCGAGCGGTACCTGGAGGGCGTGTTCGGGCTGCGCTCGCGGCTGGAGGGCAACGCCGTCGGCTACGACAGCATCGTGGCCGCCGGCGCGCACGCCTGCGTGCTGCACTGGATCCGCAACGACGGCGCGCTCGACGCCGGCGACCTGCTGCTGATGGACGCGGGGGTCGAGGCCGACACCCTCTACACCGCCGACGTGACCCGGACCTTCCCGATGTCCGGCCGGTTCAGCGCCGTGCAGCGGCAGGCGTACGAGCTGGTGTACGAGGCCCAGACGGCCGCCATCGCCACCCTCAGGCCGGGTGCCCGCTTCCGCGACTTCCACCTCGCGGCCATGCGCGTCATCTGCGACGGGCTGCGCGACTGGGGCCTGTTCGACCAGTCCACGGACGAGCTGATGGAGACGGGCCTGTACCGGCGCTACACGCTGTGCAGCAGCGGCCACATGCTCGGCCTGGACGTGCACGACTGCGCGAAGTCGCGCGCCGAGGTCTACCTGGACGGTGTCCTGGAGGAGGGTCACGTGCTGACCGTCGAGCCGGGCCTGTACCTCCAGCCGGACGACCTGACGCTGCCGGAGGAGCTGCGCGGGATCGGCGTCCGCATCGAGGACGACCTGGTCATCACCGCCGGCGGCGCCACCCTGATGTCCTCCGCGCTCCCCCGACACCCGGACGAGATCGAGTCGTGGATGGGCGCCCTGCTGTAACGGAACGGCCACTATTCGTACCCGGCTGACAAGGCCCGACCGGGCCCTCATACCTTTCGCGCAAATTCCCGCCAAGCCATGGCCTACTGGACAGCCCGTCAGTAGGGTTGGCGATCCGTAGGCGGCGGAGGTGGTGATGGCCTGGTCCGGGTACGTCGGGCGGCGGGCCGGCTCGGCCCTCGGCCAGGTCGGTGACCTGTTCGTCATCGTGCTGGAGGGCCTGCGCCGGAGCTGGGACGTCAGGCGCTGGTGGTGGGAGTTCGTCGACCAGTGCTGGTTCCTGGCCCGCGTCACCAGCGTCCCCGTGCTGCTGGTCGCCCTGCCGCTGGGCGCCACCGTGGCCTTGCAGGTGGGCGAGCTGGCCAGGCAGCTCGGCGCCGGCTCGGCCACCGGCAGCGCGGTCTTCGTCGGCCTCATCCGCGAGGTGGCGCCGCTGGCCAGCGCGCTGCTCATCGCCGGGGCCGGCGGCAGCGCGATGACCTCCGACATCGGCGCGCGGCACATCCGCGACGAGCTGAGCGCGATGGAGGTCATGTCGGTCAACCCGATCCATCGCCTGGTCACGCCGCGCATGTGGGCGGCCAGCACGATCGCGGTCTGCCTGTGCCCGCTGGTCATCGTGGCGGGCGCGGCCGGAGGCTACTTCTTCAACGTCGTCGTGCAGGGCGTCACGCCCGGCGCGTACTTCGACGGGGCGCTGTCGCTGGTCGTGGCCTCCGACCTGTACGTGACGCTGTTCAAGGCGTGGATCTTCGGGTTCGTCGCGGCGGGCGTGGCCTGCTGGAAGGGCATGACGTGCGCGACCAGCCCGGTCGGGGTGGGGCGGGCGGTCAACCAGGCGACCGTGGTGACGTTCATGCTGGTGTTCACGTTCAACTACGTGATCTCGGCCGTGTACTTCCTGGCCTACCCGCCGAGGTCGCTCTGATGGTCACGCGGACCGCCGGCCTCCGGCTCGCCCTGAAGGGGCGGGACGCCGCCGAGCGGTTCGCGTCGCTGGCCGACTGGCCGCTGTTCGTGTGGCGGGTGCTGTTCTACTCCGTACGTGACGTCGTGCTGCGGCTGAAGTACTTCAAGGTCGTCCTCCGGCAGGTCAGCGACGTCGTCGTGGGCGTCGGGGCGACCGTCATCGGCGGCGGCATGATCTTCGTGGTGTTCACGATGGCGTTCGTCGTGGGCGCGACCGTGGGCCTGCAGGGCTACCAGGGGTTGCAGGCCATCGGCGCGGAGTCGTTCATGGGGCTGGTCGGCAGCTTCGCCAACGTCCGCGAGATCACCCCGATCATCGCGGCCACCGCGCTGGCGGCGCAGGTCGGCTCGTCGTTCACGGCCGAGCTGGGCGCGATGCGGATCTCCGACGAGATCGACGCGCTGGAGGTGATGGGCATCAACGCCTTCACCTACCTGATCTGCACCCGGGTCGTGGCGGCGCTGCTGGCGCTGGTGCCGATCTACCTCATCGCGCTGTTCGCCAGCTTCTTCGCCACGCGGCTGATGTGCACCGTGCTGTTCGGGCTGGCGCCCGGCGTCTACGACTACTACTTCTACCTGTACCTGCCGGTCAGCGACATCGTGTTCAGCGTCGCCAAGGTCGCGGTGTTCGCCTTCGCCGTCGTCGTGATCCACTGCTTCCACGGCTTCCACGCCACGGGCGGGCCTGTGGGCGTGGGGGTGGCGGCGGGCCGGGCCATCCGCCAGTCGATCGTCACGATCGTGCTGCTCAACCTGCTGCTGTCGTACCTGTTCTGGGGCGGCGGCGGCAACATACCGCTGACGGGGTGAGCCGGTGGCCCGAGCTGATCTCCCTCTCGCCGCCCGGCTGGGCATCGCACTGGCCGTGCTGGCCGTCTTCGCCGCCGCGGCCCTGTACGCCGTGCGCGCCGCCACGCAGGTCCCCGGCACCCGGATCGACGCCGTGTTCGGCCGGGCCGGCCAGGGCCTCGACACCGGCTCCCCCGTCAAGATCCGCGGCATCACGGTGGGCGAGGTGACGGACCTGTCGCTGGACGCCGAGGGCAAGGCCGTGGTCACCATGCACGTGACCGTCAGGCTGCCCGCGACCACGGTCGCCACCGTGGAGCCCGCGTCGGTGTTCGGCCCCAAGTTCGTCGGCCTGGAGCCCGGCTCCGGCGAGACCACCGGCCCCTACCTGGCCGCCGGCGCCGTCATCACCGACACCCGGGACCCGCTCGACCTGTCCGACACCCTCGGCGACGCCTACGAGGGCCTGGAGGCGGTCGATCCGCGCGAGGTCACGGTCATCGTGCACACGCTGGCCAAGGGGCTGGAGGGGCAGGGCAAGGACCTGCGCGAGCTGATCGGCGACGCCGGCACCGTCGTGGACGTGGCGCACCGGCACCGGCAGCGGGCCAGGCAGTTCCTGCACGACGCCGCGCTGCTGGGCACGGCGCTGTCGGACAAGGGCGACGACCTCGTCTCCATCTCCTCCGACGTCAACGTCATCACGCCGGACCTGCTGGAGCGGGCCGACAAGGTCCGCGTGCTGCTGCAGGAGATCACCTCGGTCTCCGGCCAGGTCACGCACGGCCTGCCCAAGCACCGGCGGAACCTGCGGGCCGGCGTGCACTCGGGCGAGCGGGTGGCCGCGCTCATCTACGCCCAGCTCGGCCTGGCCGGCGACGGCGTGCGCGGCCTGAACAGGCTGGTCGACCTGCTCAACGAGCTGATCGAGGCGCCGGGGCCGGGCAACAGCCGGCAGCTCCAGGTGGAGGCGTTCGTGGCCACCGACATCTGCGAGCTGATCGTCGGCGCCTGCGGCCCGACCGACGGGAGGCGCTGATGGAACGCGTGCGCCGCCGCTGGACCTTCCTGCGCTTCGTGCTGTTCATCGGCCTGACCGCGTCGCTGATCGTGTTCATCGCCGTGCAGATCGCCCGGGTGAGCACGGGCGGCGGCTACCGGCTGACCGCCGTCTTCGACGACGTGTCGGGGCTGGTCGAGGGCGACCAGGTGAAGATCGCCGGAGCGCCGGTCGGCCAGGTGGACACGATCAGGGTCGTGGACGGGCGGGCGGAGGTGACGATGGAGGTGCAGGACGCGGTCAGGGTTCCCACGGACACCGAGGCCGCGATCCGCTGGCGCAACGCCGTCGGACAGCGGGTGGTCTACCTGCTGCCCGGCACCGCGCCCGGCAGGCTGCCGCCCGGCTCGCGCATCACCCGCACCTCCTCCGTCGTGGACATCGGCGAGCTGGTCAGCGACCTCGGCCCGCTCACCCGCAGCCTGGACCCCGAGCAGATCAACCAGCTCCTGACGGCCGCCGCCACCTCGCTCAAGGGCAACGACCGCAACATCCCGCGCCTGCTCGACAACGTCAACGCGATCACCACCACGGTCACCGAGCGCAGGCAGACCATCGAGCGGCTCCTGGAGGACTACGCCACCGTCACCGGCGTGGTGGCCAAGCGGGACCAGCAGATCGAGCGGCTGGTGGACAACCTGGTCACGCTGTCGGAGGCGTTCGCCGACAACCGGCAGCTCGTGGACGACGCGCTGGTGGAGCTGTCGGCCACCTTCCACACCTCCAACGAGGTGCTCGGCAAGAACGCCGGCGAGCTCGGCCGGCTGGTGGACAACCTGTCGGGGCTGACCGGGGGCATCAGGCGGCACGTGGGCGAGATCGACAAGGTGGTCGACACCTTCCCGCCGCTGCTCACGCGGGCGTACTCGTCGGTCAACCGGGGCCACTACTTCATCACCGCCGTCCCCTGCCTGGCGCTGAGCGCCGCGCCCTGCCCGTACGGGATGCAGACGCCGCCGCCGCTGCGCAACACCCGCATCCAGAGCGAGAAGGACCTCAGGAAGCTGCTGGTGGGCCGGTGATGGCGCTCAAGTCGTTCCGGGATCGCAACAAGCACGCCGTCGGCCTGGTCTCGCTGGCCACGCTCACCGTGGTCCTCGCGGCCACGTTCCTGGTCGGCAACCTGGGGCTGCTGGAGGGCGGCTACACCGTGTCCGGCGTGTTCGTGGACTCCGGCGGGCTGCGCACCGGCAACGACGTGCGCGTCGCCGGGGTGCGGGTGGGCAAGGTCACCGAGGTGCGGGCCGACTACGGCCAGGGGCACGTGGTCGTGACCTGGAAGGTGGACGACGGCGTGCGGCTCGGCCGCTCCACGCGGGCCGACATCGCCCTGTCCAACCTGCTCGGCGGCCGGTACGTCAAGCTCACCGGCGCGGTCGCGCCCCCGTACCTGGACCAGCTCCCCGAGGCCCAGCGGCGCATCCCGGTGCAGCGGACCGGCGTGCCCACCCTGATCAACGACGCCGTCAAGGACGCCACCAGGCTGGTCGAGCGGCTCGACACCGAGGCCGTGGACGACCTGCTCGCCGAGCTGGGCAAGCTGGACACCTTCAAGCACGGGCGCGTCACCCGGCTCCTGGACAACATCGGCGACCTGTCGGAGACCATCAGCAGGAGCGAGCCGCAGCTACAGGAGCTGCTCGACAACGGCACCCGGGTCATGGAGCTGCTGGAGAAGAAGGACGCGCAGCTCGGGCGGCTCATCGACGCCGTCGAGGTGATGCTGAGCGAGCTGCGCAGGCGCCGCAACGAGCTGCGCACCATCCTCGGCGACGGCAGCGACCTGGTGCAGAGCACCACCCGGCTGATCACCGAGCACGAGAGGACGCTGGTGCGCGTGCTCGACGACAACGCGGCCATCACCACCCGGCTCAGCGGCAGCACCGGGCGGCTCAACTCGCTGCTGGCGTGGGCGGGGCCGACGTTCTCCGGGCTGGCCACGATGGGCGGGCAGGGGCCGTGGCTGGAGGCCATCGCCACCGGCCTCGGGCCGATCAACCCCGAGGTGCTGGCCGCCATCGCCGAGGACAGGGAGAACGACCGATGAGGCGGCTCGCGGCGGTGCTGCTCGCCTGGACGCTCCTCGCCTCCGGCTGCTCGGTGGGCGGGGCGGGGCCGTACCTGCTGGTGGCGATCTTCAGCCAGGCGCCCTCCCTGTACGAGGAGGCGCGGGTCAAGGTGATGGGCCTGGACGCCGGCTACGTGGACCGGATCCGGATATCTGGCGACAAGGTACGGGTCGAGCTGCGGATCGACCGGCACGTGCCGCTGCCGTCCGGCGTCAAGGCCGTGGTCGCGCCGCAGAACACGCTGGGCGAGCGCAACGTCGTGCTCTACCCCCCGTGGAAGCCGGGCGACCAGCGGATCCAGGCCGGGGCGACGATCCCGCTGGAGCGCACCGACCTGCCGGTGGAGATCGACGAGGCGCTCGACGCGTTCACCAAGCTGACCGACGCGCTCGACGACGAGAAGCTGGGCGACGTGGCGGGCGACCTGGCCGACGGGGTGCGCGGGCGCGGCAAGACGATCAACGACGCGATCGCCGACACCGCCGACCTCACCGGCGTCCTGGCCAAGCAGGACCAGCAGCTCGTGGACCTGGCCAGGAGCCTGAACGAGCTGGCCACCAGCCTCAACGAGCGCGAGCGCCAGGTGACCGGCGCCATCGACGCCTTCTCCGAGGCGAGCGCGATCCTGGCGGAGGAGCGGCGGCGGCTGCGCGGGTTCGTCACGGCCATGGCCGGGTTCGTTCGGCGCGGCGACGTGATCATCGAGCAGTACGCCGAACGGCTGCCCAGGGCAGCCACGACGCTGGCCGAGCTGGTGCTGACGGTCCGGGCCAACAGCGCCTCCACCGCGCGCGCCGTCAAGGGCGCCGCCGACTTCGCCGACATCCTCATCGACTCCTGGGACCGCAAGCAGCACGTGCTGAAGATCCGCGTCGTGCTGAACGCGATGACCAGGGCGTGGCTGACGCCGCTGTTCGACGCACTGAACCTGGGCCCGGTGCCGTGCCTGCCGGCCGGGCTGAGCAACTGCCCCTTCGAACGCCGGGGAGGCTCGCGATGATCAGGCGGCTGGCCGCCGGGCTGGCGGCGCTCGCCCTGGCCGCCGGGTGCTCCCTGCAGACGCTCGGCGCGACCACCGGCGACCTGACTCTGCACGCCGTCTTCGACGACGTGCAGAGCCTGGTGACGGGGCACAGCGTGCAGATCGCCGACGTACGCGTGGGCACGGTCACCGGCATCCGGCTGGAGGGCTACCGGGCCAGGGTGACCATGTCGGTGCAGTCGGCGCACCGGGTGCCCGAGGGCAGCACGGCCACCGTGGCCAAGACGTCCGTGCTCGGCGAGAACTACGTCCGGCTCGCCCCGCCCGCCGGGAAGAACCTCGCCACGGGCCCGTACCTGAAGGACGGCGCCACGATCGCCGGGACGTCGGTCGAGCCGGACATCGAGCAGGTCACCGCCAAGGCCGGGCCGCTCATCGAGGCGCTCGGCGCGCAGGACGTCAACGCCATCCTCGAGGCCGCCTCCACCGCCTTCGCCGGCCAGGGCGACGAGGTGAACCGGCTGATCAGGCAGACCGCGCAGGTCACCGACGCCTACGCCGCCGCCCGCCGCGACCTCGGCACCTCCATCGACGCCCTGGCCAGGCTCGGCGACGACCTGGCCGAGGGCAGCGCCGAGCTGGACCGGCTGCCGGGCACGCTGGCCGCGGCCACCGAACGCCTCGCGCACGGCCGCAGGCACGTCAAGCGGACGATCGTCGCGCTCACCAAGCTGGCCGAGCAGGCCAACCTCACCGTCTACCCGCGCCACGCCGAGCGGCTGCGCACGCTGCTGCGCGAGCTGGAGGCCGTCTCGACGGCCATGCAGCGCGGCAAGGAGGACCTGAAGGCGCTGGTGGCCAAGCTGCAGGCGTTCATCGACACGCCGCCGATCACCGTGAACGGGCAGGTGCTGATCTACGTGTGGCTGAAGGGCCTGCTGCCGAGCGTGCGCGGAACCCCCGTACGCGAGCGCGGCGGGGACTTCAGCCTGCTGCTGGAGCCGCCGCGATGAGAAGCCGCATCTACGTGAACCTCGGGTTCTTCGTGCTGCTGGGGATCGTCATGACGATCTGGGCGTTCAGCACGATCATCCGGCTGGACGCGATCGAGCGGCCGTACCGGGTGTCGGCCGAGTTCGTCTCCTCCCCCGGGCTGATCCGCGGCTTCGACGTGGCGTACCTGGGCGTCCGGGTCGGCAAGATCGGCGACGTGCGGCTGGCGCCGGGCAGGATCGTCGTGGGGCTGGACATCGACAGGGAGATCCGGCTGCCGAAGGGCGTCACGGCCGAGGTGCGGCGCCGCTCGGCCATCGGGGAGCCGTACGTGGCGCTCTCGCCGCCGCCCACCGGCGTCGCCGGGCCCGCGCTCGCCCCCGGCGACACGATCCCGCTGGCCAGGACGACGGTGCCGCTGGACTACAAGAAGCTGTTCGAAGGGGTCGGCAAGCTGCTGAACGCGGTGCCGCCCGAGGACGCCGACACCATCGTGCACGAGCTGGCCGTCGCCCTGGACGGGCGGGCGCCCGCGATCAGGCGCATCGTCGACGACGCCCACGCCCTGACCGGGACCCTCGCCGACAACGCCGAGCTGCTCGACGACCTGTCGGTGCAGCTCACCCGGCTCACCCACACGCTGGCCGGCAAGCGCGGCGAGCTGGCCTCCGGGATCTCGGACCTGAGCGCGGTGACGGCGGCGCTGCGGGCGTCCCGCAGCGACCTGAACGCCTTCCTCGACCAGGGGCCCGGCGTGTTCGCGCAGCTCGACGCGGCCGTGCGGACGTCCAGGCCGGGATTCTCGTGCCTGCTCACGGCGGCGGGGCTGCCGCACCAGCCCGCCTTCTCGGCGGCGACCGGGCGGAACGTGCACCACCTGCTGAGCATCGTGCCGACCGCGCTCACCCTGGCCGACGACATCAGCGACCGGCGCGGGGGGACCGTGTACGGGAAGGCGTCGTTCATCTTCAGCGTGCCGGGCGGGCCGACGCCGGCCGAGGAATACGCGGGCCCCCTCGGGCCGCCCACCGTGCCCGAGGTGCGGTCCTGCCCCTCCCGCGCGCCCGCACCCGACCCCGGCCCCGACGCCGGGCCCGCCCCGGACGCCGACCGGCACGCCGACGCCTCCCGGCCCACCGGGCACCCCAGTGGCGAGGAGGACACCCCGCAGCCCTCCCAGGAGAGCACCGGCACCGAGTCGCCCAAGGCCGCGGCCGGCACCCGGACCGCGTCCGGAACCCCGATGAACATCGTCCCGCTGGTTGCCGCGATCTTCCTCGCCGTGGTGGTGAGCGGTGGCATCGTGGGCTGGATCGCGGCGGGCCGGGCCGCCCGCCGCCGTGAGGAGTCACCATGACCGACGAGCCCGAGGCCACCACCCCGGCCACCGAGGCCCGGGAGGACGGCGCGCCGGCCGCCGACGTGCCCGAGCCGAAACCCGAACCGGAGCCCGAGGCGAAGTCCGAGGCGAAGTCCGAGGCGAAGTCCGAGCCGGAGCCCGAGGACGCCCCGCCGGGCGAGCCGGACGCGGGCGCCGCGGCCGGCGGCGAGCCGCCCTCCCGGGGCAGGCGCTTCACGCGGGCCAAGGTCGTCGGGGCGCTGGCCGCGATGCTGGTGACCGCGATCACCGCCACCGCCGTCCTGCAGTGGATCTCCGCCGCCCAGGCCGAGGACGCCCGCGCCGGCCTGGAGTCGGAGCGCGCCCTGCGCCTGGAGGTGTCCGGCGCGGCGAGCGCGTTCAGCCGCGCCCTGCTCAGCTACGACTACCAGAACCTCCAGAACACCCGCTCCACCCTCGCCGCCCAGGCCACGGGCGACTTCCTGACCACGTACGACGCGGCGTTCGGCGGCGCGATGGCCCAGGTCATCGTCAAGCTCAAGGCCACCTCGCAGGCCACCGTACGCGAGGTCTACCTGGCGGACGTGGACGAGGCCACCGCCCACGCCATCGTCGTGGTGGACCAACAGGTGAACACTTCGGAGGCGATCCGCTCGGTCAAGGACTCCCACCTTAAGATCAGCCTTGTCAAGGAGAAGGGGACCTGGAAGATTCATGACGTGACCGTGCTCGGCGCGGCGTCGGAGGACCAGTACAACCTCAACGGCGACGACAAGAAGAAGAAGGACTGACGATCGGCCCCTTAGCGATGGGTGGCCGCCCCGACGAGGTGCGCGCCCCCGACGAATGGCTCACCGAGGTGGAGCAGGAGCGGGCCGCCCGCTTCAAGTTCGACCACGACCGCACCATCTTCATCGCCGCCCACCTCCTCGTCCGGCTCTGCGCCGCCGAGGTGCTCGGCGCCGACCCTGCGGAGCTCACGCTGCTGCAGTACTGCGACCTGCACGGCTTCGGGCACGGCAGGCCGTCCATCGAGCAGGCCCCCGACCTCGGCGTCAGCTTCAGCCACACGCGCGGCTACGTGTGCGCGGCGGCAGGCCCGGGCAAGGTCGGGGTGGACGCCGAGCGCGTCCGCCCGGGCCCCCTGGACACGGTGCTGGCCGACCGCGTGCTCACCCCGCGCGAGCGCGCGATGGTCACCGGCAACGACGAGCTGATCAGGCACTGGACGCGCAAGGAGGCGCTCATCAAGCGGGGCGAGCTGACGCTCGACAAGGTGAGCGAGGGCGGCGAGGACCTGACCGGCCGGCACCTGCTGGAGTGGAGCGCCGGCCCGGACATCAGGGTGGCGGTCATCACCGACAGCCCCGCCCGGCGCGTGCCCGTCCCGGGCCAGGACTCATGAACGGCGGCGGGTCGGGGTCGGGTCGAGGAAGACCTGCCTGACCCCCGGGAACCGCTCCCGCAGCCGCCGGTCCACCTCCTCGCAGGCGATCTCCACGCCCCCCGCACTGGCCTCGTCCCTGAAGTCGATCTTCGCGGCGACCAGCACCTCGCCCGGCCCGATCATCATGGTCAGCAGCTCCACCACGTCCTCCACCTCGGGCTGGGCCAGCAGCACGGCGCGGATGCCGGTCTCGATGCCCTGCGGCGCGGCCTGGCCGATGAGCAGCGACAGGTTCGACCGGATCAGGACGAGCGCGACGACCAGCAGGAGCAGCCCGATCGCGACCGACGCGGCGCCGTCCCAGAGCGCGGAGCCGGTCAGCTGCGAGCCGAGCAGCCCCCCACCGGCGATGAGCAGCCCGGCCAGCGCGGCGGCGTCCTCGAACAGCACGGCCTTCAGCGCGGTGTCGGAGGTGAGCCGCGCCAGCCGCAAGGGGCTCACGTCGTAGCGGCGCGCCTCGCCCTGCAACTGCCTGTACGCCTTGGAGAACGAGACGGCCTCGATGACGAACGAGACGGCCAGCACGACGTAGGACGGCGTCAGGTTGGACAGCTCCTCGCCATGGCCGATCTCGTGCAGCCCGTGCGTGACGGAGAACCCGGCCCCGCCCACCAGCGTCGCGACCGCCGCCATCATGGCCCAGAGGAAGCCGGCCTTGCCGTACCCGAACGGGTGCCGCCGGTCGGCGGGCTTGCCCGAGCGGCGCACCGCCACCAGCAGCAGGAGCTCGGTGACGGTGTCGGCCGCCGAGTGCGCCGCCTCCGACAGCATGGCCGCCGAACCGCCGATCAGCCCGGCGACGAGCTTGGCCAGCGCGATGGTGAGGTTCGCGGCGCCGGCGACGAGCACGGTGCCCAGGCTCTCCCCTGACTTGCCCTCTCCCATGGCGTTCAACTGTACGTGCGCTAGATTGGGGATCATGAGCGCGCCTCGCTGGCTTTCACCCGCCGAACAGCGTGCCTGGCGTACGCACCTGGCGCTGCACAAGCTGCTCATGCACCGGCTCGACCGGGAGCTGCAGGAGCACTCGCTCTCGTTGAACGACTACGAGATCCTCGTCAACCTCTCCGAGAGCCAGGGCAGGCGCATGCGGATGAGCGACCTGGCCGACGCGACGATCCAGTCGCGCAGCCGGTTGTCGCACCAGATCTCCCGCATGGAGGCCAAGGGCCTGGTGGTCAGGGAGGACTGCCGCGACGACCGGAGGGGCACGTTCGCGGTGCTGACCGACGAGGGGTGGGACACGATCCAGCGGGTGGCTCCGTTCCACGTGGCGAGCGTGCGCGAGCACTTCGTCGACCGGCTCACCGACGACCAGCTCGACGCGATCGAGGAGGCGTACGCGCCTCTCGTGGAGCATCTGAAGAAGCTGCGCTGACACCCAACCGATACCGGCGACGGCGCACGGCCTCCGCCGGTGGTCGATACGATCCGGTCATGCTCAGAAGACTCCTCGTCGTGGCCGCGCTCGCGTCAGTGGCGGCGTGCTCATCGGGCGGCGGCGGGGCCGAGCTGCCCGCCGGGCCCGAGCTGATGAAGAAGGCCTCCGAGTCCATGAAGGCCGTCAAGTCGGCCGGCTTCTCGATCGCGACCGAGGGCAAGCCGCAGGTGCCGGTCAAGAAGGCCGACGGCCGGCTGACGGCGGAGGGCGACGCCGACGGCACGCTCACGCTCGACGTCCTCGGCACGCTGCAGGAGGTCTCCTTCGCCCTGGTCGGGGAGACGGTGCACTTCAAGGGGCCGACGGGCGGCTTCCAGAAGATGACGCGGGCGCAGCTCGCGCAGTTCTACGACCCGTCGGTGATCCTGGAGCCCACCAAGGGCATCGCGCAGTTGCTGGCCTCGGCCACCGACCCCAAGGTGGAGGGCGTCGAGGACGGCTCCTACCGGGTCGCCACCACCTTCCCCGCGAACGTCGTCGCGCCGATCGTGCCGGGCGTCACGCAGGGCGTGAACGGCAAGGTCTGGCTCGACCAGGCCACCAGCCGGCTCACCAGGGCGAGCCTGCCGTTGCAGGGCGGTACGGTCACGGTGTCGTTCAGCGACTACGACGCCCCTGTGACTATCACGCCGCCCGCCGCCGAGTGAGGCCGGCGAGATGAGGCGCGCCCGCCGGGTGGTGCTCGGCACGGGCGGCGCGGTGGTGCTGCTGGCGGCGCTGGACGCGTACGTGGTGGTGACGGTCCTCATCGACATCGCCGAGGACGTCGGCATCCCGCTCAACCACCTGGAGCGGGCCACGCCGATCGTGACGGGCTTCCTGCTCGGGTACGTCGCCGCGATGCCGCTGCTCGGCCAGCTCTCCGACCGGTACGGCCGGCGTCCCCTCATCCACGCCTGCCTGGCGGCCTTCGCGCTCGGCTCGGTGCTGACCGCGCTGGCGGCCGGGGAGGTCATGGTGGTGGCCGGGCGTGCCGTGCAGGGGGTGGCGGGGGGCGCGCTGCTGCCGATCACGATGGCGCTCATCGGGGACCTGTGGGACGAGCGGGAGCGGCCGGCCGCCCTGGGCGCGGTGGGGGCGGCGCAGGAGCTGGGCAGCGCGCTCGGGCCCCTGTACGGCGGGCTGCTGGCCGGGGTGCCCGGCGCCGTGGTGGCGGGGATCGAGCTGGGCGGCTGGCACGCGATCTTCTGGATCAACGTCCCGCTCGCCGCCCTGGCCGCCCTCGCCATCCACTTCACCGTCCCGCCCCGCACCCTCGCCCCCGTCCCGGCGTCCGCCGGCGAGGAGGCCACGTCCCCCGGCGCGGGCCCTGCGGCGGCGACCAGCACGGACGCGGGCGCTGCCTCGCGCAGCGGGCCGGGCACGCCGGGCGCGGCCCCGGCCGGCGAACCGAGCACGGCGGCCTCTGACGGGCCGGACGCGCGCACGATCGCCCCAGAGGCGGCGGCCGGGAGGGTGGACGTGGTCGGCGGGGCGTTGCTCGCGCTGGCGCTGGCCCTGCTGGTCGTGGGCCTGTACAACCCCGACCCCGCCACCGCCGTCCTCCCCCCGTGGGGTCCACCGGTGATCGCGGCCGGGGTGCTGGTGGCCGTGGCGTTCGTCTGGTGGGAGATCCGCTCCCCCGTACGCCTGCTCGACCTCACCACCACCCGCAAGGGTCCGCTGCTGGCCACCCTGGGCGTGAGTTTCCTGGCCGGGGCCGCGCTCCTGGTGACCATGGTGTTCGTCCAGCTCGCCGCCCAGACCCTGCTGGGCAAGGAGGCGCTGGCGGCGTCGCTGGTCCTGGCCAGGTTCCTGGCGGCGCTGACGGTCGCGGCCCTGCTGGGCGGGCTCCTGGCGCGCAGGCTGGGCGACCGGGTCGTGGCGGTGGCGGGCATGGCGCTGGCGGCCGGAGGCTACTGGCTGATGAGCCGCTGGCCGCTCGACCTGGCCGGTTCGGGTCTGGTGATGGACCGCGACCTGGTGCTCGCCGGTCTGGGTCTGGGCCTGGTGATCGCGCCGGTGTCGTCGGCGGTGCTGCGGGTGAGCACGGCGGCGCAGCACGGGGTGGCGTCGGCGGCGGTCGTGGTGGCCAGGATGATGGGCATGCTGATCGGCATCGCGGCCGTGTCGGCGTGGGGGTTCTACCGGTTCCAGTCGCTGACGGCCCAGCTGGACACGCCGCTCCCGTTCGGCGTGGATCCGGAGACGTACCAGCGGCGGCTGGCCGACTACACCGCCCAGGTGCAGGCGGCCCTGCACACCGAGTACACCGAGATGTTCCTGGTGACGTCGTTCATCTGCGTGGCGGGCGCGGCGGTCGCCGTCCTCATGCCGCGCCGCTGAGGCACGCCCGGGCGGGAAGCGCGCCCGCCCCGCTGCGGGAGCGGGGCGGGCACGCGGAGGTCATGGCGAGAGCCGGTGCAGGTCGCGCGGGAACGCGGTGGTCTGGCGGACGTTGGCCGCGCCCGTCAGCCGCGCCGTCCACCGCTCCAGCCCCAGCGCGAACCCGCCGTGCGGCGGCATCCCGTACCGGAAGGCCTGCAGATACCCTTCGTACGCCCCCGTCCCCTCGCCCCGCCCGGCCAGCGCCCGCACGTAGTCGTCGTACCGGTGCAGCCGCTGCCCGCCGGTGACCAGCTCCATCCCGCGGAAGAGCAGGTCGAACCCGTTGGAGTAGGCGGGCCGTTCGGGGTCGGGATGGGTGTAGAACGGCCGCTTGCTCATCGGGAACCCGGTGACGAACAGGAAGTCGGACCCGTGCTCCCGCTCCGCCCACCGCGACAGCCACCGCTCCTGCGCGGGCGCCAGGTCGGGCTCGTCGGAGGAGGTCAGCCGCTGCGCCTCGGTGAAGTGGATGGCGGGGATCTCGGCGGGCACCGCGGGAAGGGCGACATCCAGCAGGTCGAGTGCGGCGGCGGCACGCAGGCGTACCGACTCCAGCATGCCCGCCACGGTCTCCCGCAGCACCGCCATCACGTCCCGATGGTCGCGGACGAAGCCCAGCTCGGCGTCCAGGCTGGTGTACTGGGCCAGGTGCCGTACGGTGTCGTGCGGCTCGGCGCGGAAGACGGGCCCCACCTCGTAGACCCGCTCGAACACCCCGACCATCGCCTGCTTGTAGAACTGGGGCGACTGGGCGAGGTAGGCGGGCCGCCCGAAGTAGTCGATGCCGAAGACGTTCGCGCCTGACTCGGTGGCCGAGCCGACGATCTTGGGTGTGTGGATCTCGGTGAAGCCGAGCCGGTCGAGCGTCTCGCGGAAGCCGGCCACGCTCGCCGCCGAGATCTCCAGCCCGGCCCGCAGCAGCGGGTGCCGCAGCGCGACCGGCGCGTGGTCGAGCACGGTCGGCAGCGCCGCCCCGACGACGGGCCGGTACAGGTCGAACGGCGGCGCCGCGCACGGCTGCGCGAGCACGTCCACCTCGGGCGAGACCAGCTCGTAGCCGCCCGGCGCCTGCTCGCCGGCGACGACGGTGCCGGTGACCCGCACGACGCTCTCCTCGGGCGGCAGGTCGCCGGCGGCGACCACCTGCGCCAGCCCGGTACGGTCCCTGACGACGAGGAAGGACACGGATTTGAGTTGCCGGCGGCGATGGACCCAACCGGCGATCGTCACTCGTTGGCCGGCGTGCTCAGCGAGCTCCGCCGACATGACACGAGAGATCATCACAGCTCCTGTCGAGGAAGTGCATGACCCCTTGGGAGTGCGGGAGAGAAGGGAACTCTCGGTGCCACCGCACTTTCGCCGCCCCGCGACGGGGACGGCCTCGACGACCCGATGACGGGGGTCAGGCCGGCGGGGCATTTCCTCCCCGCACTCGGGAGTGTCTTCACCAGCGGGGCACGGTGCCGCCTTCGCAGCTACCGGCGGCTCTCTCGGCCCGTGCGGGGCCGCTGGCTACTCGTCTCCGTCAACGCGTTACCGCCGATCCTACGATCAACGCGGGACCGGCGGCAAAACGATTACTTGTCCTTCTTGGCGCGCTTCTCGCGGATCTTCATCGTCACCTCGATCGGCGACCCGGCGAAGCCGAACTCCTCGCGGATGCGCCGCTCGATGAAGCGCCGGTAGGTGTCCTCCAGCCATCCGGAGGTGAACAGCACGAACTTGGGCGGCTCGACGGACGCCTGCGTGGCGAAGAGGATCTTCGGCTGCTTGCCGCCCCGCACCGGCGGCGGGGTCTGCTGCACCAGCTCGGTCAGGAACGCGTTGAGCCGGGCCGTCGGCACCCGCGTGGACCAGGAGTCGAGCGCCTTCTCCAGGGCCGGGACGAGCCGGTCGACGTGCCTGCCGGTCTTGGCGGAGATGTTGACCCGCAGCGCCCACGGGGTGCGGACGAGCTGCCGGTCGATCTCCTTCTCCAGGTAGTAGCGCCGGTCCTCGTCGACCAGGTCCCACTTGTTGAAGGCCACCACCATGGCCCGCCCGGACTCGATGACCAGGCCGATGATGCGCAGGTCCTGCTCGGTGAGCGGCTCGCTGGCGTCGATGAGCACGATCGCCACCTCCGTGCGCTCCAGCGCCGCGCGGGTGCGCATGGCGGCGTAGAAGTCGGCGCCCTGCAGCTCGCGGTCGCGCCGCCGGATGCCGGCGGTGTCGACGAAGCGCCAGGTGCGCCCGCCGAGCTCGATCAGCTCGTCCACGGGGTCGCGGGTGGTGCCCGCCATGGGGTCGACCAGCACCCGCTCCTCCCCGGCCAGCTTGTTGAGCAGGGAGGACTTGCCGACGTTGGGCTTGCCGAGCAGCGCGACGCGGGCGGGCCCGCGCTCGGTGCCGAACGTGACCTGGGGCGTCTCGGGCAGCGCGTCGAGCATCACGTCGAGCAGGTCGCCGCTGGATCGGCCGTGCAGGGCCGAGACAGGGTACGGCTCGCCGAGCCCGAGCGACCACAGCGCGGCGGCCTCCAGCTCGAGCTGCTGGTTGTCGACCTTGTTGGCGGCCAGGATGACCGGTTTGCCGGACTGACGCAGCACGGAGCCCACGATCTCGTCGGCGTCGGTCGCGCCCACGGTGGCGTCCACGACGAACACGATGACGTCGGCCAGCTCGACCGCGACCTGGGCCTGCTCGGCGATGCGCAGGTTCATGCCCGTGGCGTCAGGGTCCCAGCCGCCGGTGTCGACCACGGTGAAGCGGCGGCCGCGCCAGTTGGCGTCGTAGGTGACGCGGTCGCGGGTGACGCCCGGCACGTCCTCGACGACCGCCTCGCGGCGGCCGATGATGCGGTTGACCAGCGTGGACTTGCCGACGTTCGGCCGTCCGACGATGGCGACGACCGGCAGCGGCGCGCTGTGGTGCTCCTGCTCGTCGATCTCCAGCTCGTCGAGGTCAGCCTCGACCCAATCCCCCGTTGACATGATTTTTCGTCCTTAAGGTGAGTACCGCACCTGAACGGTTCAGGTGCGCTCCTTGACCAGTCTCAGCACCTCCGCGATGACCTCGTCCAAGGTCAGCGTGGTGGTGTCGAGCTCGATGGCGCCAGCCGCCATCGAGAGCGGGTCCGTCTTACGTGTTGAGTCCAGGGTGTCACGCCTGGCCAGGGCCTCCTGCTGCGCCTCCACCGTGGAGCCGGCGACCTCGGCGCTGCGCCTGCGGGCGCGGGCCTCCGCGCTGGCCGTCAGGTAGATCTTGACGGCGGCCTGGGGCCAGACGACCGAGCCGATGTCGCGGCCCTCGACCACGATGTCACCGGCACCGATGATCTCCCGCTGCAGCGCGACGAGCCGCACGCGCACCTCGGGCACGGCGGCGACGGCCGAGACCGCGCCGGTGACGTCGGCCTGCCTGATCGGCTCCGCCACGTCGACGCCGTCGACGTGGATGGCGGGGCCGCCGGGGTCGGTGCCGGAGACGATGGCGGGCTCGCCGCAGCGGGCCGCGACGGCGGCGGGGTCGGCCAGGTCGACGCCCTGCTGGAGCATCCACCAGGTCATCGCGCGGTACATCGCCCCGGTGTCGAGGTAACGCAGGCCAAGCGCGCGGGCGGCTCCGCGCGACACGCTCGACTTACCCGACCCCGAAGGGCCGTCCATGGCGACGACCAGACCGGTCACGGCCTCTCCCTCTTCACGTGTTTGGTCCAACTTGAAGAGGCTACCGCCTCCGGGTCAGTCGGCGATCCAGCTCCCGTGGAAGCCGAGCGGCACCCGGGCGGGCAGGTGCACGGTGGCGACCGGCTCGCCGGTGAAGTCCTGCGCGGAAAGGATCACCAGGTCCGCGGCGCCCCGGGACGGGTCGTTGACGAACGACAGCACGTAACCGTCGTCCTCGGCCTCGCCCGCGGCGACGAAGACGGGCTCGCCCGCGTACGCGCCGCGCCCGAGCCGCCGCGACTCCTGCGTGCCCCGCCGCAGGTCGTGCTTGATGAGCGTGTTGTCGAACGCGTCGTCCGGCAGGTCCTCCAGCTCGCCGCCCACCACGTCGACCAGCTCGCGGGTGGCGGCGGTGTAGCCGTAGCGGTGGGGCCGGCCGGTGCGGCGCTCGTCGATGCGCGGGAACTCCTGGGGGCGGTCGTCGAGCCGAGTTTGCCCGACCCGGCCGGTGGCGAGGTCGATCCGCCACCGGTCGAGCGTGGGCCGGCCGCCCCGGTCGAGCCGCGCGTCCACGAACCCCCTGGGGTAGCTGACCACGTCCACGACCACCTCGCCGCCGTCGTCGTAGGCGTTGAGCGTGTGGAAGACCCAGCACGGCGGCGCGTCCACCCAGCGCAGGTCGCCGCTCTCGCGCGACATGAGCCCGATGCGCGCGGGGTGGTCGTCGTTCCACGCGTACGGCAGCCGGTCGCCCCGCTCCGCGTGGGCCATGCTGAACGTGACGGGCAGGTCGTAGATCACCACGAACCGCTCGGTGAGCGCGAAGTCGTGCACCATCGGCTTGTCGGCGACCGGGATGTCCGTGACCCGCTGGACCACGCCCTTGGGGTCGAGCACGAGGTGCTGGTGGTGGTCCCAGCCGAAGAAGTACGCCAGCGCGTGCAGCTCGCCGGTGACCGGGTCGAGGTGGGTGTGCGCGGCGAACCCGCCCGGCAGCCCGCCGTCGAAGTCGCACGCGCCGATGGTGTCGAGCTCGTACCCCAGCTCGTACGGCAGCGCCCCCGCCTCCACGGTGGCGAACGTGCGCCCGCCGAGCCCGATGACGTGGGTGTTGGCCGAGAAGTCGAGGCCGGCGTGCACGGGCCCCGGCCTGGCCTCCTCGCCGAGCCGCTCGGCCACGCGCGCGCTGCGGACCCACCGGTTGCGGTACCACTCGGCGCGGCCGTCGCGCAGCCGCACGCCGTGCACCATGCCCTCGCCGAAGAACAGGTGGCCGGCGCTGGGGTCGTCGAGGCTGAGCGGGTTGGGGCCGTTACGCAGGTAGCGGCCGTTGAGCTCGGCCGGGATGCGGCCGGTGACGTCGAGGTCGAACGCGGTGATCTCCTCGCTCACCGGGGCGAATCCGTCCTTGAACGGAGTGGTCATGGGGTGCCCCTTTCGTCGTCGGGAACCAGGAACGGCGTCAGCACCG
This sequence comes from Nonomuraea sp. GTA35, assembly GCF_041950525.1. NCBI lineage: Bacteria > Bacillati > Actinomycetota > Actinomycetes > Streptosporangiales > Streptosporangiaceae > Nonomuraea > Nonomuraea sp. GTA35. The sequence goes on from NZ_JBGNUV010000002.1 coordinate 891,046, forward strand.
AGGCGCAGAGAAGGCGGTAACGCCGCGCGGCCACGTCCCGGTCGAAATGGCCCAGGATCTCCAGGCTCACGGCGCCGTGGACGGCCATCCACAACACGTCGGCGATCTCCGCGGCCTCGGCCCCGCGCAGCACCCCGGCCTCCAGGCAGTCGGCCACCTCGCGCACCAGGAGCTCGAACGTGCGCCTGGCCGCCCGCACCGCCTCGGGCCGCGGCTTCAGGCCCGGCAGCGCGCCCAGGAACATGACCCGGTAGTAGTCGGGCTCGCCCAGCGCGTACTCCCGGTAGGCCATGAGCCCCCGGTGCAGCAGTTCGAGCGGATCGTCGTGCGGCGGCACCGCCAGCAGCGCCCGCTCGAACCGCGCGAACCCCTCCAGCCAGAGCGCCTCGCCGAGCCCGTCCTTCCCGCCGAAGATCGTGTAGATCACCTTGGTCGAGCAGCCCACCTCGCCGGAGATCCGCCGCACGGTGAGCGCGGCCGGCCCGTCGGTGACGAGCAGCCGCTTGGCCGCGTCGAGGACGGCCGCCCTGACGACGCTCTGCCCCTCCCGCTGGGCCTGCTGGTACGCGGAAACCGTCATGGTCGGTAACGCCGTTTCTTCCCGGTAACACTGTTACCTCCTCTATACGCCTCACCCGGAGACCCGTCAACGGGCCCGGAGGAGGAGTAAGGCCGTCCACTCCGGTAAGTGACACCGTGTGAAGAACGGAGCCCGCGTCACGGTGGTCGTGGCGAGCAAGGACAGGCTGCGGGCGCTGACCCGCTCGCTCCCCCTGCACCCGCGCCCGGTGATCCTCGTGGACAACGGCTCCACCGACGGCACCGCCACGTTCGTCCGGCGCCACTTCCCCGACGTCCACGTGGTCGAGGCGGGCAGGAACCTGGGCGCCCCCGCCCGCAACATCGGCGTCCAGATGGCCGAGACGCCCTACGTCGCCTTCGCCGACGACGACTCCTGGTGGGCGCCGGGCGCGCTGGAGCGGGCCGCCGACGTGCTGGACGCCTACCCGCGGCTCGCGGTCCTGGGCGCGCGCGTGCTGGTGGGCCCGGAGGAGCGGCTGGACACGGTGTCGGAGCAGATGCGCGACTCCCCGCTCGGCGTCGAGCCGGACCTGCCGGGGCCGAGCGTGCTGGGGTTCCTGGCGTGCGGGGCGGTGGTCCGCAAGGAGGCTTACCTCGATGCGGGAGGGTTCGACGACGTGATCTTCTTCTTCGGCGAGGAGGAGCGGCTGGCCATGGACCTGGCCGCGAAGGGATGGGGGCTGGCGTACGTGGACGACGTGGTGGCGCACCACCACCCCTCGCCGGCCAGGGACCCGCGCGGCAGGCAGGTGCTGGCCGCGCGCAACGCCGTGCTGACGGCCGTGCTGCGCCGCCCGTGGCGGGTGGTGGCCAGGCGCTCGTTCGAGGCGCTGCGCGGCGGCTCGGCGGGCCGTGAGGGGCTGCGTACGGCGGTGCGCAGGCTGCCCCGGGCGCTGGCGGAGCGGCGCGGGCTGCCGGTCTCCGTGGAGCGGGCCCGGCGCACGCTGGAGCGGGCCGATGGCTGACCCGCGCGTGGGCGCCGTCGTGATCACCTGGAACCGGCGCGAGGAGGCGCTCACCGCGCTGGGCCGCCTGCTCGCGCTGCCTGAGCGGCCCCAGGTGGTGCTGGTGGACAACGGCTCGGCCGACGGCACCGCGCAGGCGGTGGCCCGGGCCTATCCCGAGGTGGACGTGGTCGCCCTGGACGAGAACCTGGGCGCCGTGGGCCGCAACGTGGGGGTGGAGCGGCTGCGCACGCCGTACGTGGCCTTCGCCGACGACGACACCTGGTGGGCCCCCGGCTCGCTGGAGCGGGCCGCCGACGTGCTGGACGCCCATCCCCGCCTGGCCGTCGTGACGGCGCGCATCCTGGCGGAGCCCGGCGGGCGCGACGACCCGATCGTCGCCGAGCTGCGCGACTCCCCCGTCCAGGGCCCTGACTGGCTGCCCGGCCCCGCGCTGGGCAGCTTCCTGGCGGGGGCGTCGGTGCTGCGGCGGGAGGCCTTCCTCGAATGCGGCGGCTTCTCGCGGCGGCTGTGGCTGGGCGGCGAGGAGGAGCTGCTGGCCGTGGACCTGGCCACGGCGGGCTGGGAGCTGTGTTACCTGGAGGAGCTGACGGTCCACCACCAGGCCTCGGCGCAGCGGGACGCGCACGGCAGGAGGCGGGTGGGGCTGCGTAACACACTCTGGTTCACGTGGCTGCGGCGGCCGTTGCGCGCGGCGCTGCGGCGTACCGCGCACCTGGCCAGGACGGTGCCGCGCGACCGCGTCTCGGCGCTGGCGGCCCTGGACGCCCTGCGCGGGCTGCCGTGGGTGCTGGCCGAGCGGCGGCGCGTGCCACCGCGGGTGGAGGCCCGGCTGGCGAGCCTGGAGGCGTCCCAGGAGAACTCGCGGGCCCGCCGTTACGTCTCGTGAACGCGGGGCAGCAGGCAGGCATGAGCACTGCACCGAACCCGATCGACCTGCAGAAGCACCTGAGCGGGGTGGACTACCCCGCCAGCAAGGACGACCTGGTCAAGGCCGCCCGCGAGCACAACGCGGGCGACGACATCGTCCAGGCGCTGCAGAACATGCCCGACCGCCAGTACGACGGCCCGAACGCGGTCAGTGAGGCGGTCACCAGACGCTGATTCGTGGGGGTGCGGTGGGCGGGGCCGTGCACGGCCCCCCCCCCCGCGCGTCCGCGCCCGCTCACGAGAGCCCGGCCGTCAGCCCGAACGTCCAGACCGGCACCAGGTCGCGCTTGAGCAGCTTGAACAGGGTGATCGGGCTGCTGCTGACCGTCTCCTTGTAGGCGATGGCCGCGCGGCCGGTCAGGTACCACCGGCGCGGGGTGTCGTCCGGGCGGGTGAACTGGATGACGGCGTCCCGCCTGCCGAGGCTGACGGGCTGGTGCACGTACCCGAACTTGAAGGCCGGGGGCGTCTTGCCGCGCAGCGTGGCGGCCAGCGAGTCGGCCGCGCCCAGACCCGTGGGGATGCCGCCCTGGCAGGTGCCGTGCATGACGCCGAACTTCTGGGTGATCGCGGCGGCGTCGCCGACGGCGTACACGTCCGGGTGGGAGACCGAGCGCAGCACCTCGTCCACCACGATCCGGCCGCGCTCGTCCACGCTCAGGCCCGACTCGGCGGCCAGCGGGAGCCCCCTGGTGCCGGTCGTCCAGAGCGTGGCGTCGGAGTGGATCAGCTCGCCGTCGCCCAGCTCGACGCCGTCGGGCAGCACCTTGGTGATGTCCGCGCCCGCGCGCACCTCGACGCCGAGCCGCTCCAGCACCCCGTCCAGGTACGCCCGCGCGCCCCGGCCCATCATCGAGCCGGGCCGCCCCCTGGTCAGCAGGACGACGCGCAGGTGCGGGCGGGCCTCGGCCAGCTCGGCGGCCGACTCGACGCCGGTCAGCCCGCCGCCGGCGACGACCACCGTGCCGCGGGTGAGGGTGTCCAGGTGCCGCGAGAGGCGCAGGGCGCCCGCGTGGTCGTCGTAGACGTGGGCGTGCTCGGCGACGCCGGGGACGGCCGCGTCGGTCACCGTGCCGAGCGCGTAGATCAGCTTGTCGTAGCCGAGGGTGCGGCCGGCGTCGAGCCGTACCTGCCGCCGTACCGGATCGATCGCGGCCACCCGCCCCAGCACGAACTCGACGCCGCTGCCCGCCAGCACGCCGGTCAGCGAGTGGTCGGCCAGCCGCTCACCCGCCGCCGTCTGGTGCAGGCGCAGCCGCTCGGTGAACCTGGGGGACGCGTTCACCAGCGTGACGCGCGCGCCCGTGGAGCGGGTCCTGCGCGCGACCCTGATGGCCGCCGCGACGCCGGTGTAGCCTCCGCCGAGTACCAGGATGTCGGTCATCTTCCTTGCCTCCTCGATTCGTGCTTGCAGACGGATCGAGGAGGCGCGGATGTGACATCGGCGCGGAGAAGTTCCTAAGGAACCTGCCAGCCGCGCTCGTGCAGGGCCTCGGCGAGCGTGCCGGCCGCGTCGGGCTCCACCGACAGCTCGGCGATGCCCAGGGGCAGGCCGGGGGCGTGCTCCAGGCGCACGTCCTCGACGTTGACGCCGACCTCGTCGCACACCTGGAACAGCCGGGCGAGCTGGCCGGGACGGTCGCCGATCACGACCTGGACGACGGCGTAGGAGGAGGCCGGGCCGCCGTGCTTGCCGGGGATGCGGTCGTGGCCGGCCACACCGCGCTTGAGCAACTGGGTGATCTCGTTGGTGGCGGTGCCGTCGCCCTCGGCCAGGGCGCGCAGCGCGCTCGCGGCGTCGGCCAGGTCGTTGGCCACGGCCTCCAGCACCTCGGCGACCGGGGACGCGTTGCCGGACAGGATGCCCAGCCACAGCCCCGGGTCGCTGCCCGCGATCCGCGTGACGTCGCGTACGCCCTGCCCGGCCAGCCCCAGCGCGACGTCGGTGGCGTCGGCCAGGCGGGCGGCCACGGCGGAGGCGGCCACATGCGGCGCGTGGGAGACCACGGCGACCGCGCGGTCGTGGTCGATCGCGCTGACCTCGACCGCGTTGGCGCCGCACAGCTCGATCAGCCGCAGCACCGCCGCCTTCGCCTCGGGGTCGGCCTCCTCGGTCGGGCACAGCGCCCACGGCCGCCCGAGGAACAGGTCGTCCCTGGCCGCGCCCGGCCCGGACTTCTCGCGGCCGGCCAGCGGGTGGGAGGCGACGTAGGTGGCCAGGTCGCAGCCGAGCTGCGCGGCCCGGTGGATGGGCTCGGCCTTGACGCTGGCGACGTCGGTGTAGAACCGGGCCGCTTCGATGCGCTGCAGTTCCAGCAGCTCGGTCGCCACGTACGCCGGAGGCACCGCGATGATCGCCAGGTCCACCCGCTCGGACGCCTGCGCCGTGGCCTGCCCGCCCTTCATCGGCTGCCACTCCTCGCCCGCGCCGAGTTCCCGGGCCAGCCGTACGGCGCCCGGGTCGCGGTCGGCGAGCAGCACCCGCACCCCGCGCTTGCGCAGCGCCAGCGCCGCGGAGGTGCCGATGAGGCCGGTGCCGACGACGAGCACGGTACGAAGATCCATCTCGATGTCCTGATTTATCGGGTCGTACGGGCTGGTGGTGTCGCGCGGCCGGCTTGCCGCGCGCCTGACGGGGTGCTACGGGTGCGGGCTACTGGGCGATGTCCTGGCGCAGCGCCACCGCGCCGCGCAGATAGACGTGCTGGATCTCCGAGCGCGGGCGGTCGGTCTCCACGTGGGCCATGAGCCGTACGACGCGGGGCAGCGCGCCCGGCACGTCGATCTCGGTGCAGCAGATCAGCGGCACCTCGTGGAAGCCCAGCTTGCGCGCCGCGAGCGCCGGGAACTCGGCCGTCAGGTCGGGTGTGGCCGTGAACAACACGCTGATCACGTCGTCCGGGGTCAGGCGGTTACGCTCCATGATCGCGCTGACCAGGTCGGTCGTCCCGGAGATGACCGAGTCGCGGTCGTTGGCGTCCACCTGGATCGCCCCACGGATCGCCCGCACCATGTGGTTCGTCCCCTTCCATAGCCGCGAAGCCCGTGCGGAGGTTCGCACGGGCTCCTTCGTCCGGCCAGATTACAGCTTCACGGCCGCGTACAGCTCGCCGACTTCCTTCAGGCTCAGCGCCCTGACGGTGCCCGGCTTGGTCCTGCCCAGCTTCACCGGGCCGAACTCGATCCTGGCCAGGTCGATCACGCGGTGACCGGCCTCCTCCAGCATCCGCCGCACGACGTGCTTGCGTCCCTCGTGCAGCACGACCTCGACCAGCGCCTGCTGGCCGTGCTCCTGCACGATCGAGAACGCGTCGGCCCTGGCGATGCCGTCCTCCAGCTCGATGCCCTGCTTGAGGCGGCGCCCCAGGTCGCGCGGGATCGGCCCCGGCACCTTGGCCCAGTACTTCTTCTGCACGCCGTAGCTGGGGTGCGTCAGCCTGTTGGCCAGCTCGCCGTCGTTGGTGAGCAGCAGCAGGCCCTCGGTCTCGGTGTCGAGCCGGCCCACGTGGAACAGGCGCGGCGCCAGCTCCTCGACGTAGTCGGCCAGGCACGGGCGGCCCTGCGGGTCGTCCATCGTGGAGACGACGCCGATGGGCTTGTTCAGCGCGTAGTAGACCAGGTCGGGCGCGGTCGGGATGCGCTTGCCGTCCACGTGGATGACCTGCGCCGCGGGGTCGACCTTGGCGCCGAACCTCCGTACGACCTGGCCGTTCACGGTGACGCGGCCGTCGCCGATCATCTCCTCGCAGGCCCTGCGGCTGGCCACGCCCGCCTGGGCGAGCACCTTCTGCAGCCGCACGCCGCCCGGAACCTCGGTGGTGTCGCGCTCGTCGGTGTAGCCCTCGGGGTAGAGGTCGCGGTCGCGGATGGGCTGCCGCGCGGCCTTCACCCGGTCGTGCTGCGGGCTGCCGTAGCTCGGCGAGCCGCCGCCGCGCCTGCCGCCCGCGCCGATGGTCTGGACGTCGTCGCGGCGCGGCGTACGGGGTGCGCGGCGGTCGCCGGCACCGCCCTGCCGCTCGTCGCCGTCGCGCCTGCCGTAGCGGGAGCGGGTCGAGCTCGCCGCCGCCCTGGGGGCTTCGTCGCGACGCCCGCTCCGCCCGGCCCGGACGTCACGCCGGTCGTCACGCCGGTCATCGCGCCGGTCATCGCGCCGGTCATCACGGCGGTCATCACGGCGGTCGTCGCGCCGGTCGTCACGGCCCTCGGGGCGGTAGCCGCCGCTCCGCTCGTCGCGACGGGGGGTGCGCTCGTAACGCTCACCACGCCCGTAGCGCTCGTCGCGGACGGGACGCTCACCACGGCCGGCGAACCGGTCGCCACCGGCAGGACGGTCACCACGGCCGGCGAACCGGTCACCACCGGCAGGACGGTCACCCCGGCCACCGAAGCGATCCTCGCGCTCACCCCGGCTGCGGAACCGGTCGTCGCGGTCGCCGCGGCCGGCGAACCGGTCGCCACCGGCAGGACGGTCACCCCGGCCGGCGAACCGGTCGCCACCAGGACGGTCACCCCGGCTGCGGAATCGATCGTCGCGGTCGCCGCGGCCACCGAACCGGTCATCGCGACCGAACCGGTCCTCACGACCGGGCCGCTCTTCGCGGCCGAACCGCTCGTCGCGGCCGGGACGGCCCTCGTTCTCGCCGTCGCGCCTGCCTCCGTACCGGGCGCGGGTACCGCCCCGGTCGGCGCGCAGGGAGTCGCTGCGGCGAGCGTCATCGCGGAAGCCACTCTCGCGGCGGGGGCCGCCGCCGCGGGAATCGTCGTCGCGGCGGAAACCGCCACGGGTGCCGCCACGGGTGTCGTCGGAGCGGAAGGCGGGACGCCCACCACGGCCGGAGCCGCCCGCACGTCCACGACCGCGTCCATCACCGGACGGGGTGCTACGCCTGTTGATCACTTTGTCGTCTCCTCGAGATTTTCCACGTCGTCCGGGAGGAAGGGCGCGAGCTCGGGGAGCTCGCTCAGGTCCCGCAGTCCCAGACGTTCAAGGAAGTATGAGCTTGTCCGGTAGAGCACTGCCTGGCTCTCCGGGTCGGTGCCGGCCTCCTCGACCAGCCCCCTGGCGACGAGCGTCCGCATGACGCCGTCGCTGTTGACACCGCGCACCGCGGCGACGCGGGCACGGCTCACCGGCTGCCGGTAGGCCACGACCGCGAGTGTCTCCAGCGCGGCCTGGGTCAGCCGCGTCTGCTGGCCGTCGCGTACGAACCGCTCGACCATTGGCGCGCAGTCGGCTCGCGTGTAGAACCGCCAGCCGCCCGCGACTTCTCTCAAGTCAAAACCCCGCCCGGCCGCGGTGTATTCCGCCGCCAGTCCGCGCAGCGCGGCGCTCACCTCGTGCGTGGGCCGCTCCAGCACCTGGGCGAGGGTCACCTCGGCGACGGGCTCGTCAACCACAAGCAGGATAGCCTCCAACGCCGCCTCCAGCGTCGGCCCCGCCTCACTCCCGAGCCCCGGCCCGGCCTCACCCGCGGAGTCGTCCGGCTCAGCGGCCTCCTGCGCCTCGGGCTCACCAGCCTCACGCTCGCCGGCCCTCAGCGCCTCGGGCTCACCGGCCTCCTGCGCCTGCTCACCGAGCAGCACCGCGGCCTCGGCCGCCCCCTCGGCGGGAGCGTCATCGACCGCACGCGACGCGTCGGCCCGCTCGGCCTCCGCCGCGCCCGCCTCCTCGGACGCGCCGGTCGCGCCGGTCGCGCCGAGCTCCTCCGCGCCACGCCCCGCCGACCCGGCGCTCTCCAGCCCCGCATCGGAACCACCGGCGGCATCGCGGAGCGCCTCGTCCGCGGGCCACTGCGGCGCGGCGCCCGCAGGCACCGGGCCCTCCGGCGCAGCGTCCCGGTGGCCCGTCTCCGCCTCCGCCGGGGCCGGCGGTGCGGCGGCCTCGGCTTCCACCTCGGGCGCGCCCGGCTGGGCGAGGGAGCCCGGGAGGGTCATCCAGGCGGGCAGGGGCGGCTCCGAGTCCGGGGAGCGGCGGGGGTTGGGCAGCGGGTTGTCGTCAGTCATGGGATGGTTTCTCCGCGGATTCCTCGTAGTCGTCGCCCACCGCGACGTCCCCCTCGTCGGAGCCCGTCCACGTCACGTGCAGGTCGCCCAGCGGCTCGATCTGCTCGAACGTCACCGCCGACTCCCGGAAGAGCTCCAGCACGGCCAGGAAACGTGCGATGACCTCGATGGTGCCGTCGCAGTCGGCCACCAGCGCGCGGAAGGTGGCGCGCCGGAGCCGGCGCAGGTGCATGACGAGGATCGCCGCCTGCTCCTTGACGCTGGCCAGCGGCTGGTAGACGTGCCCCAGGTTGACGGTGGGCGGCAGCTTGGGGGTGAAGGCCTTGGCGGCGATGCGGGCGAGCTGCTCGGGCCCGATGCCGAGGATCAGCTCGGGCAGCAGGGTGGCGAACTGCTCCTCCATCGTCACGGTGCGGGGGAAGCGCAGCGCCTCCTCCGCCATCCGCCCGGCGAAGACCTTGGCCACCTCCTTGTACGCCTTGTACTGCAGCAGCCGCGCGAACAGCAGGTCCCTGGCCTCCAGCAGCGCCAGGTCCTCCTCGTCCTCCACCTCGCCGGTGGGCAGCAGGCGGGCCGCCTTGAGGTCGAGCAGGGTGGCCGCGACCAGCAGGAAGTGGCTGGTCTGGTCGAGGTCCCACTCGGGGCCGCGGGAGCGGATGTAGGCGATGAACTCGTCGGTGACCTTGGAGAGCGAGACCTCGGTGATGTCGAGCTTGTGCTTGGCGATGAGGCCGAGGAGCAGGTCGAACGGACCCTCGAAGACGTCCAGGTGGACCTGGAAACCCTGGGGCGGCGGCTGCTCGGTGGTCACCTGGCCATTGTGGCAGGCGCCGGCCAGCGCGAGAGCACCTCGCGGGCCAGCTCACGGTAAGCGTTCGCGCCGAGGGACGACGGGTCGAAGGTGGTGATCGGCTCACCGGCCACCGTCGCGTCGGGGAAGCGCACCGTGCGGTTGATCACCGTGTGGAAGACCTTGTCGCCGAACGCCTCCACGACCCGGGCCAGCACCTCGCGCCCGTGCAGGGTGCGGGCGTCGTACATGGTGGCCAGCAGGCCCTCGATCTCGAGCTCCTCGTTGAGCCGCTCCTGGACCTTGGAGATGGTGTCCATGAGCAGGGCGACGCCGCGCAGGGCGAAGAACTCGCACTCCAGCGGCACCATCACGCCGTGGGCGCAGGTGAGGGCGTTGATCGTGAGCAGGCCGAGTGACGGCTGGCAGTCGATGAGGCACACGTCGTAGTGCGGCAGCAGCGGCTTGATGACGCGGCCGAGCACCTGCTCGCGGGCGACCTCGGTGACGAGCTGCACTTCCGCGGCGGACAGGTCGATGTTGCTGGGCAGCAGGTCGAGGCCCTCGACGCCGGTCTGCAGCAGCACCTCCTCCGCGGTGACGCCGCGCTCCATGAGCAGGTTGTAGACGGTCAGGTCGAGCTGGAGCGGGTTGATGCCCAGGCCGACGGACAGGGCGCCCTGCGGGTCGAAGTCGACCAGCAGCACCTTGAGGCCGTACTCGACGAGCGCGGCGCCCAGGTTGATGGTGGTGGTGGTCTTGCCGACGCCACCCTTCTGGTTGACCATCGCGACCACGCGCGCGGGGCCGTGCACCGCCGGCGGCACCGGCTCCGGGAACACCGGCCGGGGCCGCTGCGTCGGCCCGAGATTGACGCCGTTGGAAGGCGCGTTGGTCTTCGTGTCGCCCCAGGGGTTGTCGGGGGTCCCCGGGGTCGAACCCTTGGTCGTCACAGTCACCAGCTCGAACCTCCCTGACGATCCCGAACCGGACCGTCCGGACGGACACTATGGCGTCACCACTTAACGCGGCAAGGCGGCACGCCGTGGGCCGGCGCACGTCCCAAAAGACTATAGATCACTGCCGGGCACGCGGATGCGCTGCGGCGTAGACCTCGCGGAGTTTGTCGACCGTGACCAGGGTGTAGACCTGGGTGGTCGTCACAGAGGCATGGCCGAGCAACTCCTGTACCACCCTAACGTCCGCGCCGCCGTCTATCAGGTGGGTTGCGAAGGAATGCCGGAGTACGTGGGGGCTTATCCCGTCGAGTCCAGCGCGTTCGGCGGCGGCCTGGAGCACTTCCCAGGCTCCTTGCCTGGTCAGGCGGCCGCCGCGGGCGTTGAGGAAGACCGCGGGGGTGCCGCGCCCGTGGGCGAGCAGCCCGGGCCTGGCCCGTACGAGGTAGGCGTCCAGCGCCGACCGGGCGTATCTCCCCAGGGGCACGACGCGGGTGCGGCCGCCCTTGCCGTGCAGGCGCACCTGGTCGTCCTCCAGGTCGTCCACGGCCAGGCCGACGGCCTCGGAGATGCGGGCACCGGTGCCGTACAGGACCTCCAGCAGGGCGCGGTTGCGCAGTGTGAGGGGTGCGCCGTCGGGGCCGGAGGCGGCGATGAGGCGCTCGACCTCGTCCACGCCGATGGCCTTGGGCAGCCGGCGGAGCTGGCGCGGCGGGCGTACCTGGTGGGCGGGGTCGTGCGCCGTGACGCCTTCGCGCAGGGCGAACCGGTGCAGCCCGCGCACGGCGGAGACGGCGCGGGCGGCGGAGCTGGCGACCAGGGCGGGGTGCTCCCCGTCGCCCTCGCGCAGCGCGGCGAGGAAGGCCAGCACGTCGGCCTCCCCCACCTCGCCGAGCTCCAGGCGCCCGCGCGCCTGGAGGTGCTCGAAGTATCGGCGCAGGTCACGACGGTAGGACGCGAGCGTGTTGGCGGCCAGGCCGCGTTCCACGGCCAGATGGGCGAGGTAGCTGGAGAGCACCGCCTCCACGAACTGGTCCTTCCGTCACGCCTCCGGGGCGTCGGCCGGGCGAAGCAGGGCATGCCCCTCGACCGAAGCCGCATATGCGGCGAGGATACCGGCCACGGTCGAGGAATTGTGGATCATTCCCATGAGCGCCTTCTCGACCGCGTCGGCCAGAGGGACCCATTCGACCGGCATGTCGATTTCCTCGTGCCGGTGTTCGAAGCCGTTCTCCTCGTCGGGGATCTTGCTCAGGCCGCGCGCGAGGAACACCCGTACGCGCTCGTCGGTCATGCCCGGCGAGGAGCGCAGGTCGACGAGCGTGTACCAGGTGTCGGCCCGGTAGCCGGCCTCCTCGGCGAGCTCGCGGGCGGCGGTGGTGACGAGCGGTTCGCCTGCCACGTCGCGGATCCCGGCGGGCAGCTCCCACATGAGGTGCCGCGTCGGATGGCGGTACTGCCTGATCATCAGGACGCGGTCGCGCTCGTCGAGGGCGAGCACGGCGACGGCTCCCGGGTGGACGACGTAGTCGCGGTCGGCCACCTCGTCGCGGGGCATCTTGACGCTGTCGGTGACGACGTCGATCACGTGACCCTTGAACCGGTGCCGGGATTCGACGACGTCCCACGCCTCGGGCGTGTCTTCGACCCTCATGGGCCCACCTTGGCACCGACGCGGCTGTCGGCGTAGACCAGGGCGGCGTTGATGAGGCCCTTGAACATCGGGTTGGCCCGGGTGGGCCGGGAGCGGAACTCGGGGTGGGCCTGGGTGCCGATGAAGAAGGGGTGCACGTCGGTCGGCAGCTCGGTGTACTCGACCAGGCGGCCGTCGGGCGACAGGCCGGAGAAGACCAGGCCGACCTGCTCGAGCTGCTCGCGGTAGGCGTTGTTGACCTCGTAGCGGTGGCGGTGACGCTCGTCTGCCTTGGCCTTGCCGCCGTAGAGCTGCCTGGCCAGGGTGCCCTCGCCGAGCTTGGCGGTGTAGCTGCCCAGGCGCATGGTGCCGCCCATGTCGCGCTCGCCGGCGACGACGTCCTCCTGGTCGGCCATGGTGGAGATGACCGGGTGCTTGGTGTCGGGGTCGAACTCGGCGGAGTTGGCGTCCTCGATGCCGGCCATGTGGCGCGCGGCCTCGATGACCATGCCCTGCATGCCGAGGCAGATGCCGAGCAGCGGGATCTTGTTCTCGCGGGCGTGGCGGATGGCGCCGATCTTGCCCTCGATGCCGCGTACGCCGAAGCCGCCGGGGATGAGCACGCCGTCCACGCCGTCGAGCTCGCGCTCGGCGCCCTCGGGCGTCTCGCAGTCGTCGCTCTTGACCCAACGGATGTTGACCCGGGCGTCGTTGGCGAACCCGCCGGCGCGCAGCGCCTCGGTGACCGACAGGTACGCGTCGGGCAGGTCGATGTACTTGCCGACGAGCGCGATCGTGACCTCCTTGGCCGGCCGGTGCACGCGGCGCAGGAGCTGCTCCCACTCCTTCCAGTCGACGTCGCGGAAGGGCAGGCCGAGGCGGCGCACGACGTACGCGTCGAGGCCCTCGGAGTGCAGCACCTTGGGGATGTCGTAGATGGAGGCGGCGTCCACGGCGGAGACGACGGCGTCCTCGTCGACGTCGCACATCAGGCTGATCTTGCGCTTGATCGCCGTCTGCACGGGCCGGTCGGAGCGCAGCACGATCGCGTCGGGCTGGATGCCGATGCTGCGCAGCGCCGACACGCTGTGCTGGGTGGGCTTGGTCTTCAGCTCGCCGGACGGGCCGATGTACGGCAGCAGCGACACGTGCAGGAAGAACACGTTGTCGCGCCCGACCTCGTGCCTGATCTGCCGCACGGCCTCCAGGAACGGCAGCGACTCGATGTCGCCGACCGTGCCGCCGACCTCGGTGATGACGACGTCCACGTCAGGGCCGGCCATTCCGCGGATCCGGTCCTTGATCTCGTTGGTGATGTGCGGGATGACCTGGACGGTGTCGCCCAGGTACTCGCCCCGCCGCTCCTTGGCGATGACGTTGGAGTACACCTGGCCGGTGGTCACGTTGGCCGAGCCGTGCAGGTGGGTGTCGAGGAACCGTTCGTAGTGGCCGACGTCGAGGTCGGTCTCGGCACCGTCGTCGGTGACGAACACCTCGCCGTGCTGGAACGGGTTCATGGTGCCGGGGTCGACGTTGAGGTAAGGGTCGAGCTTCTGCATGGTGACCCTGAGACCGCGCCCTTTGAGCAGGCGACCGAGGCTGGATGCCGTGAGCCCCTTGCCGAGACTGGAGGCGACACCGCCGGTGACGAACAGATGCTTGGTTTGCGATGCGCTGCGCAAAGGGGCTCCCGTGGCTCGAGGTGTGGTCGAAGTGTCCACGGGCTCTCAGGATATCAAACAACGCCCCTCACATGCCCGAACGGCATGACCTAGCGGTAACTTTGGTGCCTATGTCAGTAGTTCGGCGGGCCTTGGGCGCGTTGATTCACCGTACCTACGCGGCGATCCGCCACGCCGGCGCGATCTCTGCCGAGAGTCCCGCCGGTTACCGGTTCCGCCGGCTCGGCGACGGGGTCAGCATCGCGTTCCCGCCCGGCGCGATCTTCGGCGAGCAGTGGATCGAGATCGGCGACCACACGCTCATCGGTGAACGGGTGTCGATCTCGTGCGGCATGGTCCCCGATCGGGATCTCGGCCCGGACGCGATCCTGCGGATCGGCGGGAGCTGCTCGATCGGCCGCGGCTCGCACATCGTCGCCCACCAGTCGGTCGAGATCGGCGACGACGTCTTCACCGGCCCGTACGTCTACATCACGGACCAGAACCACGTCTACGACGATCCCGACATCCCGATCGGGCGCCAGTGGCCGCGCAACAGCCCGGTCTCCATCGGCTCGGGCTCCTGGCTGGGAACCGGCGCGATCATCCTGCCGGGCACCACGCTGGGGCGGCACTGCGTGGTGGCGGGCGGCGCGGTGGTGCGCGGCGAGTTCCCCGACCACAGCGTGGTGGCGGGGGTGCCCGCCAGGCGCGTGCGCGGCTACACGCCGGAGCTGGGCTGGCACACGCCGATCACGCTGGACGTCATGCCCTGAGCCGCCACCTGGACGCCACCCCTGGACCGAACAAGGTTCTGACAGTTAGCGTCGTTGCATGCGGACCGCCATCTGTGAGCGCTTGGGCATCGAGTTCCCGCTGTTCGCCTTCAGCCACTGCCGCGACGTGGTGGCCGCCGTCACGAACGCGGGCGGTTTCGGGGTGCTGGGCGCGGTCGCGTACTCGCCCGAGCAGCTCGACACGGAGCTGACCTGGCTGGACGAACGGGTGGGCGGCCGCCCGTACGGCGTGGACGTGCTCGTCCCCGGCAAGATCGACGCCTCCGCGCTCGACCGCCGCACGCACCTGCTGGAGGCCGTCCCCGACCGCCACCGGGACTTCGTCACCCACCTCCTGGCCAAGTACGGCGTCAGCGCCCCCGGCCAGCCCATGACGGCGGTGGCCGACGAGTTCGGCAGGCGGGTGACGGCCGCCGGGGCGACGGGCCTGATCGATGTGGCGCTCAAGCACCGCATCGGGCTGATCGCCAGCGCCCTGGGGCCGCCGCCGCCCGAGATGGTCTCCAGGGCCAGGGAGGCGGGGGTGCCGGTGGCCGCGCTGGTGGGCACGGTGGAGCACGCCCGCAGGCAGGTGGCCGCGGGCGCGGACCTCGTCGTGGCGCAGGGCACGGAGGCGGGCGGGCACACCGGCGACGTCTCCACGATGGTGCTGGTGCCGCAGGTCGTGGACGCGGTCGCGCCGGTCCCGGTGCTGGCGGCGGGCGGGATCGCCTCGGGGCGGCAGATGGCGGCGGCCATGGCGCTCGGGGCCGAGGGCGTGTGGTGCGGCTCGGTGTGGCTGACGACCGAGGAGGCCGAGACGGCCCCGGCGGTCAAGGCCAAGTTCCTGGCGGCGTCGTCGCTGGACACGGTCCGGTCCCGGTCCCGTACGGGGAAGCCGGCCCGCCAGCTCAGGTCCGCCTGGACCGAGGAGTGGGACTCGGGCCAGGAGAGCCCGGGCGCTCTGGGGATGCCGCTGCAGATGCTGCTCGCCGAGGGCGCGATGGCGCGCATCGGGGCGGCGGCCGAGAAGGGCGAGCCGGGGGCGGTGGAGCTGGTCAACTACTTCGTGGGGCAGGTCGTGGGCCAGCTCGACCAGGTGAGACCGGCCAGGGACGTGGTCTACGACATGATCAGCGAGTTCGGCGAGGCGGTCGAGCGGCTGCGCCGCCTGTCTGCGGAGTGAGACACGGGCGTTTGCCCGTTCTTTGCCAGAAGGTAACCTGCGCCTGTGGTCGGGACTCCGCCTGAGCTGGAACGCGGCACCGGCGTCCCCGCGCACGTGCAGATCGAGCGCTGGCTCCTGGCCTCGATCGCCGCCGGAGAGCTGGCGCCGGGTGACCGGCTGCCCGGTGAGCGGGCGCTGGCCGGGCGGCTCGGCGTGAGCAGGATGACGCTGAGGCAGGCGCTGGCCTCGCTGGAGCGCGACGGCGTACTGCTGCGCGTGCCGGGCAGGTCGGGCGGCGCGTTCGTCGCCGAGCCGCGCCCCGAGCCGCGCATCGACTGCGACCTGACCGGGCTGGCCGGGTTCACGGAGCAGATGCGCCGCGCCCACCTGCGGGCCGAGGCGCGGATCCTGCGGGCCGCGACGGTGCCCGCGCCCGCCACCGCGGCCAGGGCGCTGGGCCTCGCGACCGGCTCGCCGGTGCACGAGGTGGCGCGGGTGCGCTCGGCGGGACGGTCGCCGGTGGCGCTGGAACGCTCGTACTTCCCCGCCCTGCCCGGCCTGCTCGACCACGACCTCACCGGCTCCCTGTACGCGCTGCTGGCCACCCGGTACGGCCTGGAGCCGCGCACCGCGGTCGAGCACCTCGACCCGGTGATCGCCCAGCCGGCCGAGGCCGCCGAACTGGGCATCGCGCCGGGCACGCCGCTGATGCGGATCGAGCGCACCGCCTACGCGGCGGGCGGCACGCCGGTGGAGTACGCGCTCGACCTGTTCCGCCCCGACCGCGTCCGCATCTCGGTACGCAGCGGCGTCACGGAGACCGCCTGAACCGCCGCCGCGTCACGACACCCCAGTGTCACGGCACCAGCGGGCCCTTGACCACCACCCCCGGCACCCACCGCCCCTCGATCTCGACCTCGACCGGCGTCCCCGGCTCCGCCCCCAGGTAGGCGTAGGCGATCGACTCCCGCGCGGTGTACCCGTACCCGCCGGAGGTCACCCGGGCCTCGACCCGCCCGTCCACGCGCACCGGCTCGTTGCCGAGCGCGACGGCGCGCGGATCGCCCAGCGTCAGGCAGCGCAGCCGCCGCGCGGGCGCGGGGTCGAGGGCGTCCCTGCCGAGGAAGTCCTTGTCGTTCCTGACGCAGAACCCCAGCCCCGCCTCGTACGGCGTCGTCTCGGGCCCGATGTCGGCCCCCCACACCCGGTACCCCTTCTCCAGCCGCAGGCTGTCGATGGCCCGGTACCCCCCGGCCACCAGCCCGTACGGTTCCCCCGCCCGCCACAGCGTCTGCCAGAGCCCGAGCCCGTACTCGCTGGAGCAGTACAGCTCCCACCCGTGCTCCCCCACGAACGTCACCCGCAGCGCCAGCACCGGCACGTCCCCCACGGTGAGCTCGCGCGCGGACATGAAGGGGAAGTCCAGCGGGTCGGGGGTCAGCCCGCCGAGCACGTCGCGGGCCCGCGGCCCCCACAGCGCGAAGCACGCGTACTGGCCGGTCACGTCCGCGATCCTGGCCCTCGACCCCGTGAGCGCCGCCTGCTTGCGCAGCCAGCCCATGTCGTGCGAGCCGAACGCGGTGCCGGTGACGACGAGGAACTCCTCCTCGCCGCGCCGGGTGACGGTGAAGTCGCACTCGATGCCGCCGCGCCGGTTGAGCGCCTGCGTGTACGTGACGGCGCCCACGTGCCGGGCGACCCGGTTGTCGCACACCCATTCCAGCAGCGTGGCGGCGTCGGGCCCGGTGACCTCGATCTTGGCGAACGAGCTCTCGTCGAACAGCCCGGCGGCCGTGCGCGTGGCCCGGTGCTCGGCTCCGATCGCGGACGACCACAGCCGCCCGGCCCACCCGTGGGGCCGCTCCTCCTCCCCGGGAAGGGCGTTGCCCGCGTAGTAGTTGACCCGTTCCCACCCGGACTTCTCGCCGAAGACGGCCCCGTGGGCGGCGTGCCAGCCGTAGGCGGGCGAGACCCGCAGCGGCCGGCCCGCCGACCGCTCGTGACCGGGGTAGCGGATGTCGTAGTACGTCTCGTAGTTCTCGACCGCCCGCTTGATCGTGTACGACGGCGAGCGGTAGTGGCGGCCGAAGCGGCGCACGTCCATGTGCCACAGGTCCATGCCGGGCTCGCCCTCGACGATCCACTCGGCCATCACCTTGCCGATGCCGCCCGCGCCCGCGATGCCGTGCGCGCAGAAGCCGGCCGCGACGAAGAACCCGGCGGCCTCGGTCTCGCCCAGGCAGAACTCGTTGTCGGGGGTGAACGCCTCGGGCCCGTTGATCAGCTTGCGGATGCCGACGTCGGCCATGGCGGGCACGCGGATCCGGGAGTTGTCCGAGATCTCCTCGAACCTCGGCCAGTCCTCCGGCAGGAGGCGGCCGTTGAAGTCGCCCGGCACCGCGTCGTAGGCGTTCCGGCCGGCCGTCCAGGGCGCGCACTGGCGCTCGTACCCGCCCATGACCAGGCCCTGGACCTCCTGGCGGTAGTAGATGAGCAGGTCGGGGTCGCGCAGCGTGGGCAGCCCGGTGTGGTCGTGGAAGGCGTCGCTGACGACGTACTGGTGCGACATGGGCACGATCGGGACCCGCACCCCGGCCATGCGGCCGATCTCGGCGGCGAACATGCCGCCGCAGTTGACCACGATCTCGCAGGCGATGTCGCCCTGGTCGGTGCGCACGCCCGTGACGCGGCCCCGCTCGACGGTGATCCCGAGCACGCGGGTGCGGGTGCGCACGGTGACGCCGCCCTCGCGGGCCCGGGTGGCCAGGGCGTAGCAGAGCTGGGAGGGGTCGATCTGCCCGTCGGTCGGCAGGTACGCCGCCCCGACCACGCCCTCCGGGTCCATGAGCGGGAACAGCTCCACGGCCTCGGCCACGGAGATCTCCTCCAGCGGCAGCCCGAACGTGCGCGCCCAGCCGATCTGGCGGCGGATCTCCGCCATCCGCTCGGGCGTGGAGGCGAGCTTGATGCCGCCGCACTCGGTCCAGCCGGCGTCGAGGGTGCGGTAGAGCTCGACGGAGTACTGGTTCATCCGGGTCAGCGTGGGGTCGGCGCGCAGTTGCCCGACGAGCCCGGCGGAGTGGAAGGTGGAGCCGCTGGTGAGCTCGTCCCGCTCCAGCAGGACGACGTCGCGTTCGCCGAGTTGGGTGAGGTGGTAGGCGACGGACGCGCCGCCCACCCCGCCACCGATGATCACGATGCGGGCCGAGTCGCTCATGGTCGCGAGGCTAACCGGCACGCCCTTAAAGGTCTAGACCGTTCGGGACGGCGGGGCTAGCATCGAGCATGGCCGCGCCCGAGGTCCTCGATCGCATCCCCCTGCTGTCCGGCGTGCCGCGCTCCGTGGAGGAGCTGCCCGGCGGGCTCACCAACCACAACTACAAGATCACGACGCCGTCCGGCGCGTACGTGGTGCGCGTGTGGGCCAGCGACGGCGCGCTGCTGGCCATCGACAGGGACGCCGAGCACGCCAACTCGATCGCGGCGGCGCGTGCGGGGGTCGGCGCGCCGGTGCACGACTACCTGCCGGAGCTCGGGGTGCTGGTGGTGGGGTTCCTGCCGGGCTGCCGCACGTTCACGGAGGCCGACCTGCACGACCCGGCGAACCTGCCGCGCGTGGCCGAGGCGTGCCGGCGGCTGCACGCCGGACCGCGGTTCGTGCGCGACTTCGACATGTTCGAGGTGCAGCGGCGCTACCTGGAGATCGTCCGCGAGCGCGGCTTCCGGCTGCCGCCCCGCTATCTCGACTTCCTGCCCGCCGTCACCCAGATCCGGAAATGTCTCGCTGTCAGGGACGAGGGAACGGTTCCGTGCAACAACGACCTGCTGCCCGGCAACATCCTGGACGACGGCGAGCGCCTCTGGCTGATCGACTACGAGTACGCGGGCAACAACGACCCCTGCTTCGAGCTCGGCAACATCTGGAGCGAGTCCGCCCTGCCGCTCGGGCACCTGGAGCAGCTCGTCACCGCCTACTACGGCCGCCACCTGCGCAACAAGGTCGCCCGGGCGCGCCTGCTGGGCCTCATGTCCAAGTACGGCTGGACGTTGTGGGCCTCCATCCAGGACGGCGCCAACGAGGCCATCGACTTCGACTTCTGGTCGTGGGGCATGGAGAAGTACGAGCGGGCGGTGGCCGAGTTCACCGATCCCGGCCTGACGGGCCTCATGGACGAGGCGGCGCGGGCAGACTAGGGGCATGCTGGCCGCTTTGACCGGTCTGGGGCTCTCCACGGCCGCCGGGCTGAACGCGTACATCCCGCTCCTGGTCGTGGGGGTGCTCGCGAACGTCACCGACGCCGTGCGGCTGCCCGACGGCTACTCCTGGCTGTCGAACTGGGGCGTGCTCGCCATCCTCGCGGTGCTGCTGGTGGCCGAGATGGTGCTCGACAAGGTGCCCGCCGTCGACAGCGTCAACGACGCCATCCAGACCGTGGTGCGCCCGGCCTCGGGCGGCGTGGTCTTCTCCGCCACGAGCGCCGCCGCCGAGCTGGAGAACTCGACCTGGATGACCGAGCGCCCCTGGGTGGGGTGGCTGCTGGGCATCGTGCTGGCGCTGGCCGTGCACGCGATCAAGGCCGCCGCCCGTCCGGTGATCAACGCGGGCACGGCGGGCGTCGGCGCGCCGGTCGTCAGCACGGTCGAGGACGCCGGGTCGTTCGGGATGAGCCTGATCGCGGTGTTCCTGCCCGCGCTGGTGATCGTCGCGTTGCTGGTGCTCGCGGTGGGCGCGTGGTGGCTGCTGCGGCGGGTACGCCGCTTCCGCGCCCGCAGGAGGGCGGCCCGGGGTCATCACCCGCCAGGCTGACCCGGGATCCGCCCGCAGGCTGACGTGCCGGCGCGGCTGGGCCGCCTACGGTTGGGGCGAGGTAGCGAACAAGGGATGGAAACGTGTGGGCGGCAATCCGTGGCCCCCAACCCTGGCACGCTCACACGCGTGGGCGCCCGGCGGCACCTCTCGTGCCGCCGGGCCCTTCACCGCTTCTCACCGGCGCCGTGCCCAGCCCGTCACAGGCGCCGTGCCCAGCCCGTCACAGGCGGCGTGACCGGGCCCCCTCACGACAGCGTGACCGGCCCTCACAGGCGGCGTAACCAGCCCTCCAGCGCGTTGACGAAGTCGTCGGGCCGCTCCTCGTGCAGCCGGTGGCTCGTGCCCTCCCACGACAGCACCACCGACGCCGGGTCCTTGAGCAGCCCGGCCTCCCAGCTCGCCCGCCCGGCGTCGGCCCAGATCGACAGCACCGGGCACCGCCTGCGGGCCAGGTAGCCGTCGCTGGCCGGGCGCACCCCGATGGCGTCCGGGCCGGTGAACATGGCCTCGAACGCCTGGACGAGCACGTGCGGCGGCATGCCGTACAGCCTGCGCTTGTGCCAGCGCCTGATGACGGGCGGGGTGGCGGCGTTCGTGCACCACTCGTCGATGCGCTCGGCCGCCTCGTGGGGGCGCTCGCCCCGCAGGCCCGCGATCATCCTGGGGAAGCCGCGGGCGAGCTCGGCCGACATGCCGTAGCCCGGGTCGAGGGTGACCAGCGCCCGCACCCGCTCCGGGTGCTCGACGGCCAGGATGGAGACCACCTGCCCGCCCATCGAGTGCCCGACGGCGACCACCTGGGGGATGCCGAGGCGGTCGAGCAGGACGTTCAGGTCCTCGGCCATCGCGCGCGGCGTGTTGCCGCTCTCCGGGACCGAGGAGTAGCCGTGGCCGCGCAGGTCCACGGCGAGCACGCGGTGCGCGGGGGTGAGCGCGTCGATGTGCCACGACCACTGGTGCGAGTCGGCCCCCCAGCCGTGGACCAGCAGCAGCGGCGCCGGGCCGCCCGCGCCGTCGTCGGTGTAGAAGAGCCGGACACCCTCCCCGACCTCCGCGTACGGCACGCTATGCCTCCGGTGCCTTCGGCGCCTTCCACGGGGGCAGCAGCGAGCCCTCCCCCGCGGTCCAGCCGCCGTCGATGGCCAGCTCGGCGCCGGTGACGTACGAGGCGGCGTCGGACAGCAGGAACGCGATCGCCTCCGCCACCTCCTCCGGCTCGCCCCAGCGCCCGGCGGCGGCCAGCCCGAACGTGCCCTCCCCCGACACGGCCCCCAGCCCCTGCGTCATCGGGGTGACGATCATCCCGGGATGCACGGAGTTGACCCGGATCCGGTCCCGCCCGAACTCCAGCGCCGCGATCTTCGTCAGCCCGCGCACCCCCCACTTGGAGGCGCCGTACCCGCCGGTCATGGGCAGCGCGAACAGCCCCGCGACCGACGACAGGTTCACGATGGCGCCGCCGCCCTGCTCGCGCATGGGCCCGACCACGGCCTTCAGCCCCAGGAAGGTGCCGACCAGGTTCACCTGCAGGACGTTCTGGAACTCCTCCAGGGGCTGCTGCTCGATCGGCAGCATGGTGGCGATGCCGGCGTTGTTCACCAGGCCGTCGACCCGCCCGTACGCCTCCAGGGTCTCGGTGACGACGGCCGCCCAGGCGTCCTGGCTGGTCACGTCGTGCGCGATGAAGCGGGCGTCGAGCTCCTTGGCGGTCGCCGTGCCCTCCTCCACCAGCACGTCGGTGACCACGACCCGCGCCCCTGCCGCGACGCAGCGCCGGGCGGTGGCCGCCCCCATGCCACGGGCGCCGCCTGTGATGATCACAACCTTGCCGTCAAGCACCCTTAATGCCCTCTCTAGGGATGGTTGGGGAGACATGTGCACTGAAACACACCGGTCAGGTCTGATCAAGAGCTTGCTTGCTCACCGTGGCGCCCGCGGGGCGCGCCTGAACCGCCGAGTCCGACTATCCTTCAAGACACCAACACCAACAGGAGGTGGCGAAGATCGGCGAGTTCCTTGTCATCGTGCTGGTGATCCTGGCGTTCCTCCTGCTGCTCGGCGGCGTCGGCATCTACCTCCTGGTCAAGCTGGGCAGGAAGGCGGCGGTCAAGGCCAAGCAGGCCACGGTCCGCCTCAGCACGCACGTCAACGCGATGGGCACGGGCGACGCCGCCGAGGTCGAGCGGCTCCGGCTCGACCTGCGCCGCGAGGTCTCCCTCACCCGGCAGGCCGTCGAGCACGCGCAGAGCCTGGGCTGGGGCCTGGGCGACCTGCCCCGGCTCCTGGCCGACCTGACGGCGCAGGCCGACGTGCACGACGGGCAGCTCGGCATGTACGCCCAGCAGCGCCGCGTGTCGCCGTACGTGGACCACGCCACCCTCGACCGGCTCAGGGAGCACCAGGCCAAGCTGACGGCGATGTGCGCCCGCATCCGCGCCGACCTCCTCGGCGACCAGGTGCAGCACACCGCCACCGGCATCGCGGACCTCACCTCCCGCACCGACCTGGAGATCGAGGCCCGCCGCCGCGCCCCCGACCCGCTGGACGAGATCGACGAGCTCTACCGGCGCTCGATGGAGGAGCGCAGGGACCGGCCCTGAGGGTTACGGTATGTGGCATCATAGATGCGACGCGTGAGATTCGCTGAGGAGGTGCTCCGATGAGCACGGCCCTTCCCGAGTGGTTCTACCCGGGGCCTCCCGGTGGATGGACCGCCGACATGCTCGATCACCTTCCCCCTGACGCGCCTCGGCACGTCGAGCTGCTCGACGGGTCGCTCATCATGACGGCGCCGCAGACCGGCTTCCGCATGCTCATGCTCCGCCTGCTGGAGCGGTCGCTCCGTCCGCCCGACGAGCTCATGGTGGCCCGGGAGATGACGGTGACGCTGGGCCTGCGCCAGCGACCGGAGCCGGACATCCTCATCGTCAAGAGCTCCGCCTTCACCACGAGGGTCACCTCGTTCACGCCTGAGGACGTCCACCTGGCCGTCGAGGTCGTCTCGGACGAATCCAGGGAGCGCGATCGCACCACGAAGCCGATCAAGTACTCCGACGCGGGCATCAAGCATTTCTGGCGGGTGGAACAGGAAGACGGCATGCCCGTCGTGTACACGTTCGAGCTCGAACCCGCAGTCAGGGCGTACGTCCCCACAGGCATCCACCGCAAGCGGCTGCGGACGAACATCGGCTTCGACGTGGACGTCGATCTCGACCTGGACAGAGCCCTGCGCTGAGCGCACGCGGGCGGTAAACGGGTTGCGCCCCTTCCCGCCGCATCGCCATACTCGACGATCGTATCGATCGCCGCCTGATCACCGCTGCACGAAGGGAGGATGAGACTGTGACGACGACTGTTCGCGTGCCGTTTTCCGCGTCCTCATTCCTTCCCACCGGGCGTCAGCCGACCTGATCGCGACCGGCCGGTGGGCCGCAGACCTGGAGTCATCCCACCGTGCCGAAGCACTCGCAACACCGCCGCCGTGGCAAGCACGCCCTCGACGCCGACGACCTTGAATGGCTGGAGTCCGCCCCCGAGACGTACGACGGCCCGCCGGAAGGCGACCGCTGGTCCACCTGGGACCAGAGCACGCCGACGGAGAAGGGCCCGCGGCCCTACCCTGACTGGCTCGTCACCGAGCTGGCCGCCGTCGACACCGAGCACGGCATCCTCAAGACGGGCAAGGAAGCCGACGTCCACCTGATCTCCCGGGGCGTGCCGGGCACCGACCGGGTCTGCCTGCTGGCGGCCAAGCGGTACCGCTCCGCCGAGCATCGCCTCTTCCACCGCGACGCCGGCTACCTGGAGGGCCGCAGGACCCGCGACGACCGCATGAACCGCGCCATGGCCGGCCGCACGGCCTTCGGCAGGCAGGCCATCGCCGCGCAGTGGGCGGTGGCCGAGTTCTCGGCGCTGTGCCGGCTGTGGGAGCTGGGGGTGCCGGTGCCGTACCCGGTGCAGATCGTCGGGACGGAGATCCTGCAGGAGTTCGTCGGGACCCGCGACGGGTACGCGGCGCCGCGGCTGGCGCAGGTGACCGAGGGGCTCGGCGAGCTGTGGGAGCAGCTCGTGGCGGCCATGGTCACGCTGGCCCGCGAGGGGCTCGCCCACGGGGACCTGTCGCCGTACAACCTGCTGGCCCACGAGGGCAGGCTGGTGGTCATCGACCTGCCGCAGATCGTGGACGTGATCGCGCATCCGGTGGGCCCGTCGTTCCTCGACCGCGACGCGCGCAACGTCGCCACCTGGTTCGCCGCCAAAGGCGTCGGCGCCGCCGACCCGGACGCCCTGGCCACCCTGCTCCGCAAGGAGGCCGGGCTCCTCCCCTGACACGGGACCGCCTCGCCTGCCCTGGCTTGCCTTCGAGCCGGCGCGAGGCCGCCTCGCCCACTCTGACGCGGCCCTTCACAGCGGGCGGGACCGGCGCCCGACAGGGTCAA
Organism: Nonomuraea sp. GTA35; assembly: GCF_041950525.1. Classification (NCBI taxonomy): domain Bacteria; kingdom Bacillati; phylum Actinomycetota; class Actinomycetes; order Streptosporangiales; family Streptosporangiaceae; genus Nonomuraea; species Nonomuraea sp. GTA35. The sequence goes on from NZ_JBGNUV010000002.1 coordinate 915,759, forward strand.
GCGCCGCGTCGTCGGGCGTCGGGCGTCAGGCGTCAGGCGTCAGGCGTCAGGCGTCAGGCGTCAGGCGGAGCTTGCGTGCTCTCGAGGGTTTCGACGGTGGCGTGCAGCCAGGCGAGCTCCGCCTGGCTGGTGGCGTGGGCGATGGTCAGCAGGCCCTGGCGGAAGGGGTCGGCGAACTCCTCGGCCGCCATCGGCCGGTCCCCGTCGTAGAAGAAGCTTGTCGGCTCCTCCAGGAACGCCAGCCGCCTGCGCAGCACCGCCACCTGCTCCTTGGGCTCGTCCAGGTGGCGGAGGAAGGCGAGCAGGGTGAACCACCGGTTCTCGTCGCTGATGTCGAGCTCACCCGGATCCCGCAGCCGGCGCTCCAGCTCCGTGCGGCCCTCGGGCGTCAGGTACAGCATGCGCCGTGGCGCGGCGGCCACGCCCGGCTCGTCCTTCCTGACCAGCCAGCCGGCTGCGGCCATCCGCTTGATGGCCGGGTAGAGCGTGCCGTCGGCCACCGGGCGCACGTGCCCCATCAGCGCCGCCACCCTGCGGCGCAGGTCGTAACCGTGTAACGGCCGATCCCTGAGGAACCCGAGTATCGCCAGCTCCAACATGGCTGTCAGCATACCTCGGCGCCGATATATATTGGCCCCGATACATGAGGAGATCCGTCATGCACGATGCCATCGTTCATCCCAGCGGCGCTCGCATGCGCTGGGTGGAGTTGCCCGGCGAGGAGCCGGCGCGTGTCTACGTCCACGGTCTCGGCGCCACCTCGGCCCCCTACTACGCGGAGGTGGCGGCGCACCCCCTCCTGCCCCGGCACCGGTCGCTCCTGATCGACCTGCTCGGGTTCGGTGTCAGCGACCGGCCGCGGGATTTCTCGTACACGCTGGAGGCCCACGCCGACGCCCTGGCGGAGGGGTTGCGCAAGGCCGGGGTGGCGGGGGCCTCGGTGGTCGCGCACAGCATGGGCGGGGCGGTGGCCACGATCCTGGCCGCGCGCCATCCCGAGCTGGTCGCCCGCCTGGTCCTGGTGGACGCCAACCTCGACCCCCATCCCCCCACGCCGGTCCCGCCGGGCGGCAGCGGCATCGCGGCCTTCGGCGAGGAGGAGTTCGTGGCGGGAGGGTGGAAGGAGGTGCGCGATCGGGTGGGGCCGCACTGGTGGTCCACGATGCGCCTGGCCGACCTGCGCGGCCTGCACCGTACGGCGGTCAGCCTGGCCGAGATGCCTGCGCCCACCGTTCGGGAGCTGCTGGTGGAGCTGGCGATCCCCCGCGCCTTCCTGCACCCGGAGGGCGGCGAGCCGGCCGGGGCCGCGGAGCTGCGCGAGGCGGGCGTGCGGGTGCTGGAGGTTCCGGAGTCGGGGCACAACATCATGCTCGACAACCCCGAGGCCTTCGCCCGCACGCTCGCGACCCTGCTCCCCTGACCACCACCCGGCCCGCAGCGCCGCGGCGCGGCGCGGGTCAGGTGGTGGCGCTGTTGGTCCTGGTGACCGCGCCCGTGGCGGCGTCCACCGCCACCTCGTGCTTCGTCCCGTCCGGCGCGATCACGTCCGCCTCCCACACGGTCTTGCCCTGCTCCGTGTCCAGGTTCAGCTCCGTGACCCGCCCTTCCGGCACCGCCGCCGCGATCTTGTCGGCCGCCTGCGCGTAGTCGAGCTTGGCCGCCGACACCCGCGCGCGGTGCTTGGCCTTGTCGGCGTTGTCCTCCTGCTCGGTGGTGGGGCCGCTGACGACCTTGCCGGACTCCACGTCCAGCTGGTGCTCGGTGCCGTCCTCGCCGACGACCTGCACCTCCCACAGACGGCCGTTCTCCTCGGTCTCGATCGAGATGAGGGTGGAGCCCGGCACCGCGTCCAGCGCCGCCTGAGCGGCCTGCTTGAGGTCGCCCGCCCCGGGGGAGCCCGTGGGGCTCCCCTGAGGCGCGGTGGTGGCCGTGGGGGTGCCGATGGTCGGCGAGGACTGGACGGCCAGCCGCTCCGCCTCGCGCAGCACGGTGCCGCAGCCCCCCGCCAGCACCGACGCGCCGACCAGGGCCCCAATGATCGTCTTGTTCATACCATGGACGCTGCCCACCAACAGGTGAAGCATTCGCCCAGGTCAGAAGGCATACGACCTATTGAACCCCGGCCTCGCGCATGTCGCGCAGCTCGCGCTTGAGCTCCTTGATCTCGTCGCGCAGCCGGGCCGCCACCTCGAACTGGAGGTCGGCCGCCGACTGGTGCATCTGCTCGGTCAGCGACTCGATCAGCGACTCCATCTGGGCGCGCGGCATCTCACCGGCGATGGTCTTGGCGTGCTGGCCGGCCTGCCGGGCGGCGAACCCGGGCACGGGGGCCTTGCCGCGCGACTGCTGCCGGCCGCCGCCCATGAGCTGCTGGGTGTCGGCGTCCTCGCGCGACAGCGAGTCGAGGATGTCGGCGATCTTCTTGCGCAGCGGCTGCGGGTCGATGCCGTTGGCCTCGTTGTAGGCGATCTGCTTGGCCCGGCGCCGGTTGGTCTCGTCGATGGCCCGCTCCATCGACGGGGTGACCTTGTCGGCGTACATGTGCACCTGGCCCGAGACGTTACGGGCGGCGCGGCCGATGGTCTGGATCAGCGACGTCTCCGAGCGCAGGAAGCCCTCCTTGTCGGCGTCGAGGATGGACACCAGCGACACCTCGGGCAGGTCGAGACCTTCACGCAGCAGGTTGATGCCGACGAGCACGTCGAACTCGCCGGTGCGCAGCTCGCGCAGCAGCTCGATGCGGCGCAGCGTGTCGACCTCGCTGTGCAGGTAGCGGACCCGGATGCCGAGCTCCAGGAGGTAGTCGGTGAGGTCTTCGGACATCTTCTTGGTCAGCGTGGTGACCAGGACGCGCTCGTCGCGCTCGGCCCGCTCGCGGATCTCGTGGACCAGGTCGTCGATCTGGCCCTTGGTGGGCTTGACCACGATCTCGGGGTCGACCAGGCCGGTCGGGCGGATGACCTGCTCGACCACGTCGCCCTTGACCCGCCCCAGCTCGTACGGCCCCGGCGTGGCCGACAGGTAGACCGTCTGGCCGATCCGCTCCAGGAACTCCTCCCACTTCAGCGGCCGGTTGTCGAGCGCCGACGGCAGCCGGAAGCCGTGCTCGACCAGCGTGCGCTTGCGCGAGGCGTCGCCCTCGTACATGGCGCCGATCTGCGGCACGGTCTGGTGGGACTCGTCGAGGACCAGCAGGAAGTCTTCGGGGAAGTAGTCGAGCAGCGTGTTGGGCGCGCTGCCGGCCTCGCGGCCGTCCATGTGGCGCGAGTAGTTCTCGATGCCGGAGCAGGTGCCGACCTGGCGCATCATCTCGATGTCGTACGTCGTGCGCATGCGCAGCCGCTGCGCCTCCAGCAGCTTGCCCTGCCGCTCCAGCTCCGCCAGCCGCTCGGTCAGCTCCGCCTCGATGCCGGCCACGGCGGCGGCCATGCGCTGCTCGCCTGCGACGTAGTGGGAGGCGGGGAAGATGTAGAGCTCCTCGTCCTCGGTGATGACCTCGCCGGTGAGCGGGTGCATGGTCGAGAGCTTCTCGATCTCGTCGCCGAACATCTCGATGCGGACGGCGAGCTCCTCGTACTTCGGGATGATCTCGATCGTGTCGCCGCGCACCCGGAAGGTGCCCCTGGTGAAGGCCAGGTCGTTGCGGGTGTACTGCATGTCGACGAGGCGGCGCAGGAGCTGGTCGCGGTCGGTCTCCATGCCGACGCGCAGCCGGGCCATGCGGTCGACGTACTCCTGTGGCGTGCCCAGGCCGTAGATGCACGACACCGAGGCGACCACGATCGTGTCACGGCGGGTGAGCAGCGAGTTGGTGGCCGAGTGGCGCAGCCGCTCGACCTCGTCGTTGATCGAGGAGTCCTTCTCGATGTAGGTGTCGCTCTGCGGGACGTACGCCTCGGGCTGGTAGTAGTCGTAGTAGGAGACGAAGTACTCGACCGCGTTGTTGGGCAGCATCTCGCGCAGCTCGTTGGCGAACTGCGCGGCGAGCGTCTTGTTGGGCTGCATGACCAGGGCCGGCCGCTGCAGGCGCTCGATCAGCCAGGCGATCGTGGCCGTCTTGCCCGTGCCCGTGGCGCCCAGCAGGACGTTGTCCTTCTCCCCGGCCTTGACGCGGCGCTCCAGCTCGGCGATGGCCGTCGGCTGGTCGCCCGATGGAGTCATCTCGGTGACGACCTCGAAGGGCGCCACCTTCCGCTGCAAATCAGTGACCGGTCGCATGCTGCCACTGTAGGCGGCCCCACTGACAGAAAGGGTCAGGCCGTACGCTCGCCTATCCGGGGGAAGGGCGTGGTGGAGAAGACCACCTCGACGGGCACCTCGAAGTACTCGGCGATGCGCAGGGCCAGGTAAAGGCTGGGGCTGTATTCGCCCCGTTCGAGATAGCCGATGGTCTGGTAGTGCACCCCCAGCGCGTCGGAGAGCTGCCTGCGGGTCACGTTCCGCTCTGCGCGCAGCAGCGCGATGCGGTTGTAGACGGTCTCACTCATCAGGCCGTAGTTTCTCAGGTCACGCGCTGCATCGCCCGGTGACGGCGCTCTTCCATCGCCGAGCCGGACTCGCGCCTGGCCATCCTGCGCAGGATCGGCGGCGCCAGCAGCAGCCCCGCCACGGCCCAGGCGAGCAGCACGAGCGTGGTCTCCACGGGCCGCCACGAGCCGCCGATCTCCGCGGCGGCGGCCGCGTCGGGCAGCAGCGCCGAGCGCATCCCCAGGCCGAGCCAGTAGAGCGGGAAGGCGTGGGCCAGGGCCTGGAGCCAGCCGGCCAGCGCCGCGATGGGATAGAAGATGCCCGAGATCGCGGTGAGCGCGCCGACGGTGAGCATGGACAGCCCGGCCGCGCTCTGCGGGCTCTTGGCCAGGGAGCCGATGACCGCTCCGATCGGCAGCGACGACAGCAGCCCCAGCAGCCCGATCCAGGCGAGGGTGAGCCAGTTGCCCAGGCCGATCCCGAGCAGCCCCGGCACGAAGAACAGCCCGGCGGCGAGCATCACCACCACGGCGCCGACGGTGGTGATGGACAGCATCACGATCCGGCCGACGAGGTAGCCGACCATGCCCTGGGGCACGGCCTTGGCCCTGAGCAGCGTGCCGTCCTCCCGCTCGACCGACAGCGCGCCCACCGCGCCCATGAGCGCGTTGAAGGGGATCAACAGGCCGACCACGCCGGGCAGCGTGGCAGCCGCGAGCGAGATGTCCGTGCCGGGCACCGTCGCGTCGCGCTGGAAGTACATCGTGACGACCAGGGCCGCGGTGCTCACCACGGTGAAGCCCATGTCCTGCGCGCTGGTGAGCTGCTGCTTGAACTCGATCCACCCGCGGGACACCCCGAGCCGGGCGGCGTGCAGCGTGGGGTTCACCCTTCCTCCTTCCTGACGATCGCCATGTAGGTGTCCTCCAGCGTGGCCCGGCGCACCTCCAGGTCGCCGATCTGGCCGCCGTACTGCTCGAACAGCTCGCGGACGAAGCCCGTGGCGTCCTGGGTGGCGTGCACGAAGTGCTCGCCGTCGCGGCTCCAGCGCACCTGGGCGTCGCGGGAGAACTCGCGGGCCAGCCTGTCGGGGCTGCCGTCGGCGACGATCCGGCCGCCGGACAGGATGAGGATGCGGTCGGCGAGCTTCTCCGCCTCGTCGAGGTCGTGCGTGGTGAGCAGGATCGTGGTGTCGTCCAGGTCCGACAGGCGGTGCACGAGGTCGTGGAAGTCGCGCCTGGCCTGCGGGTCGAACCCGGCGGTCGGCTCGTCGAGGAAGAGCACCTCGGGCCGGCCGACGATGCCGATGGCGACGTCGAGCCTGCGCCGCTGGCCGCCCGACAGCTGCCTGATCCGCTGCCCGGCCTGCTGGGTGAGCCCGACCGCCCCGATCAGCTCGGCGGTGTCGAACGGCGGCCGGTCCGGTCGCGCGTACGGCTCGTAGTAGCGGCTGAGGTGGTGCAGGAGCTGGTGCACCCGCCAGCGGCCGTGGTCGCGCCACGACTGGAGCACGACGCCCAGCCTGGCGCGCCAGCGCTCGTCGCCGCGGGCGGGCTCGACCCCCAGCACCCGGACGTGGCCCGCGGAAGGTTTCCTGAAGCCCTCCAGGATCTCGATCGTGGTGGTCTTGCCGGCGCCGTTGGGCCCGAGCAAGGCGATCACCTCGCCCGGGCTGACGGTGAAGGTGACGTCCCGCAGGACCTCCTTCTCGCCGTACGCCATCCGCAGCCCCGCGACCTCGATGGCGGCGGCGCTCCTCCCGAGGTCGAGGCCGCCTGCGAGCTCTTTCACCGCGCCCATCAATCCTCCACGTAGTAGGTCTACTACATCTATAGCACACCTACTACAGACTGCAATACACATATGACACCGCATTGCAAGCGAACAGTAAGTCACACCCGATACGGTCGGAATCGCCTGTAGCGGAAAAGGAAGGTTCGATGTCACGACCCAGAGAGGCACTGATCCAGGCAGGGCAGGGCGTAGCCCGCGCGGTGGCCCAAGGGGGTGACGTGAGGCAGGCCATGGGGCAGGCCGTCGGCCAGGTCGTCGACCAAGCGGGGCAGCTGGCCGGCCAGGCCCCGGGCTTCAGGCTGAACCCGCACGACTTCGCCGCCGCCCGCGACGGCGGCGCCTCCGTCGGCACCCTCATCGAGGCGAGGTCGGCGTCGCTCAACGAGGCCGGCGAGATCGTCAACCGCAGCTTCGCCGAGAACGGCATGCACGTCATCTCACCCGTGGTGATCCCCAAGGGCAGCACCGCCAAGGTGATCGTGCCGCTGGGCATCCTGGTGGCGCTCGGCCTCATCGGCGCGCTCGGCAACATCGTGCCGAACGCCGACGTGGTCTTCGGCCCCCACTACTGGGTCGTGCTGGTGCTGGCCGCCGTGTTCCTGTGGTGGCGGCGCAGCGTGGTGATGGTGCCCGAGGGCTGCAAGGCGCTCATCACCCAGTTCGGCAAGCTGGTGCACATCGCGGACCCGGGCCGGGTGACGCTGTTCAACCCGTGGAAGCGGGTCAGCTACATCGTCAACACCACCCGCGAGTACCCGTTCAACGCGCCGATCAGCGAGGCCCCCACCCAGCAGGGCGTCAAGGCCAGCGTGGACCTGTTCCTGCAGTTCAGGATCGAGAACCCGGCGGAGTTCATCTTCGTGCTCGGCTCGGTCAGCGGCTTCCAGTCCAAGCTCCAGAACGCCATCAGCGAGGTCACCCGCTCGCTGATCTACGCCCAGCGGGCCGAGGAGATCTACGACCTGGTCGGCGAGAGCACGCTCGGCATGCTGGAGAGCCTCAACCAGCAGTTCCTGCCCGCCGTGCGGCTCACCGACGTGAACATCACCCACGCCGAGCCGTCCAGCCAGGAATACCGCATGGACCTGGCCGCGCCCGAGATGGTCCGCGTGGCCAAGGAGGCCTACACCTACGAGTACGAGCTCCAGCTCCGCAAGGAGCAGAACGAGGGCGACCTGATCAAGGAGCTGGCGGGGCTGCAGGAGACGCTGAGCGCCATCCAGGCCGAGATCGCCGGCTACCAGGCCCGCATGGACACCGCGCTCGAACGCGCCACCCACCAGGCCACCGCGCAGGCGAGGCAGCGCCTGGTCGAGGCCGAGTCCACGGCCAACGCCAACGCCGCCCTCCTGGAGGCGCAGGCGCTGGACATCAGGGCGCTGTCCGCCGCCGAGGCGCCCGAGATCCTCGACTACCGCTTCCAGCAGGACCTGCTGACCAAGCTGGAGTCCGTGGCCACCAGGCTGCCGCAGGTGGTGCAGGTGGGCGAGCAGACCGACATCGACTTCCTGGCCCTGGCCCAGCAGCTCGTGGGCGGCAAGGACGCGGTGCTGTTCTCCGCCGAGGACATGGCCGCCATCCGCGGCAGGCTCGACGAGATCGCCACCCGCGTGCGCGACCGCGAGGACGAGATCGCCTCGCTGCTCACGAAGGCCGCCGCCGACGTGGCCGAGCCGCCCCCGATCCCGGTCGTGACGCCGGAACCCCCATCGGACCTGGCACGCACCGTCGAGCGCCCGCTGCCCGGGAAGGAGATCTGAGATGAGCCGCGAGTTCTCGAAGATCAAGGAATCGCTGGCCTCCTGGGGAGAGATCCGCCAGCTCCTGCGCGGCGGCGAGCAGGGCCAGCTCGTGCCCGTCGTCATCCCCAAGGACCGGCGCGGCTTCGCCTGGATGACGCTGGTGTTCCTGGCGATCTACTTCGCCGGCCTGGCCGCGCTGACCGGCTTCAAGCTCGCCGGGGCGTTCGCCGCGCTGCTGTTCCTGCTGCTGGCGCTGCTGACGATGTGGCGCAAGGCCATCATCGAGATCGAGGAGGGCACCACCGGCGTGCGCAGCCGCTGGGGCGCCATCACCGGCACGCTGCCGCCGGGCCGCCACTACCTCTGGCTGCCGTGGGACCGGGTGGACGCGGTCGTCGACACCTCCACCGAGATCCCGTACTCGGCACCGATCGTGGCCTGCCCCACCGCCGAGAACGTGCCGCTGAAGTCCATCGAGTTCTTCCTGAAGTTCAGGATCGTGGACCCCGTCGCGTTCGTCCGCACGATCGGCGCGGGCAACTTCGACCTGGTGCTGTCCAGCGCGGTGCAGGACGCGATCAGGCAGCGCAGCCGCAGGGTCAACACCGAGCGGGCCTACGACCTGCGCGGCTCCGACGTCGGCGACATGCAGGACGCGCTCAACCGCCAGCTCGGCCGCTACGGCGTGCGCATCACCGGCGCCAACATCCCCGACGTGCAGCTCCCCGACCAGTACCAGCAGCACCTGGCCACCCGCGAGAAGGTGGCCAAGGAGCTGTCGGCCTACGAGCGCGAGTGGGAGCTGACCCGCAAGCGCCGCATCGACACGCTCCTGATGGAGATCGAGCGCTCCAAGAAGACCCGCGACGCCCGCGTGGTCGAGGTCAAGGCCGCCCACAACACGGCGCGCAAGGACGTGGCGCGCATGCTGGAGGAGCAGGAGACCGAGGCGCAGCGGGTGACGTGGGAGATCGAGGCGCGCGGCAGGGCCGAGCTGACCGCCGCCGAGAACGAGGCCAAGGCGCTGCGCCGGCTGGCCGATTCGTACCGGGACAACCGGGCCGTGCTGCAGTACGAGCTGGCCCGCAGGCGCCTCGACGTGGGCGCCAAACTGGCGGAGAACGCACCCCAGCCGCTGGTCGTACGCACCCAGCAGGGACAGGCGGACTCCGCGCTCTCCACCCTTCTCCTGGCCCAGTTGCTCCCCCGCATCTCGGGTACGGGAACAGGCCACATGAACGGCCACACACCTTCCGCTTAGGAGAACCCCATGGTGTTCCGCAAGTTGATGGCCGCGTTCGGCGCGGGCGTCGAGGTTGACACGGTGTTGACCAACACGGGAGTGCGCCCCGGCGAGCCGCTGCGCGGCGTCGTCCACTTCCGTGGCGGCAACTCCGACTACAAGGTCGAGGGCATCTACATCGACCTGACCGCCGTGGTCGAGGTCGAGCAGGGCGACAACGAGTACAAGACGTCCTACAGCTTCCTGCGCCAGCAGGTGGCCGGGACCTTCCAGCTCGCGGCGGGCGCGCAGCACCAGCAGTCGTTCGAGATCCCGATCCCGTGGGAGACGCCGATCAGCGCGATCGCCGGGCATCCGCTGCACGGCATGAAGCTGGGCGTCCAGACGGAGCTGGCGCTGGCGGGGGCGCTCGACAAGGGCGATCTCGACCCGTTGTTCGTCAGCCCGCTGCCGGCCCAGGAGCACGTGATCGGGGCGCTCGACCGGCTGGGCTTCCAGTTCAAGAAGGCCGACCTGGAGCGGGGCACGCTGTACGGCTCGACCATGCCGTTCTTCCAGGAGATCGAGTACTACGCGGGCGGCCAGTGGCGGCGCTACTTCAACGAGCTGGAGCTGACGTTCATCGCCGGGCCGCGGCAGATGGACGTCATCCTGGAGGCCGACAAGCGGGGCGGCTTCCTGACCTCCAGCCACGACGCGTACAACCGCTTCACGGTCCGCTACGACCAGTCGCCGCAGGAGGCGGACGCGGCCCTGCAGCGCGGCCTGGAGCAGATGGCCCGGCACCGCGGCTGGTTCTGATCCGGCGGATGGCGGGCGGCTCGGCGCCCGCCATCACCTGTCGGCCCGGCCCGCTAGTGTTCCGGCCGTGTCATGGAGATCCCGGTTATGGTGGGCCGCCGCGCTGGCGCTGAGCGTGGCGGGCGGGGCCTACGTCGCGGCGGCGCCGGAGAGCGGGTTCGCGTTCTTCGGTTACGGCGGGTTCTGTCCCGGCAACGAGTTCTACCTGTTCCATCTGAGTCGTCTGTGGTCCGTCGCCTTCGCGGTGCCGCTCCTCGGCCATGCAGGCGCGCCCCTGCTGGTGCTCGGCTTCGCCGCCCACTGGCTGGTCACGCGCCGGGCGCGGCCCGGGCTCGGCCGGGTGCTCGCGCGGATCGCCGCCGCCGTCGTGCTGATCGTGTACGGCGCGGGCCCGCTGGCCTTCGCCGTGGACGTGGCCATCGACCGTGACTGCGTCGGGGCATGGGGCGGGCTCGCCGGGCTGTGGTTCTTCCTCGGCCCCTGCCTCGCCCCCGTGCTCGCCGCGCTGTGCGCGCTGGCGGCCGTGCGCCTGCCCCGTCACCGGTTGCGGAGGCTGCTCCTGGGGCGCCGCTTCCGGCGGGGAGTGGCCGTCGTGCCGGTGCTGGGCCTGCTGGGGTTCGTCCCTGCGGCCGACCTGGCGTCGGGTCCCATCAGGCCCCTGGTGTGCGAGCCTTCCTACCCCTACACCGAGACCGCTTCGACGGGCGAGAACGCCTTCCTGTGCCAGGCCCGCCGGAACGGGGCCTACCCCACCCTCCCCGATCACCGGCTGCTCGCCCATGGCCGCGAGCAGTGCGCCCGCTACCCGGCGACGACCGTCCTCGCGTACCTGCTCGCCCCCATCTGCCCCCGGGCCGCGGCCGACTGGAAGCGCGAGCTCGACGCGGAGGAGGCCGAGTTCGCCCGCAAGGAGGCCGCCAGCCGGGCCGAGTGCGACCGCTTCCGCCACCGGCCGCTGGTCAAGCCGGTCCGGGTCGCGCGGATCCTCGAGTTCAGCGAGATCGGGCTGGAGGCGTACGAGGACCACGAGGACAGCGAGGACGACCCGGTCATGCACCAGGACCTGGCAGGCAGCGCGACGGGAGTCCTGCGGATCCATCTCGCGGCCGACTTCGAGCAGTGCGTCACCACCGAGACCTACCGGCGCCGCCCGCCCGTGGAGGTCGAGGGCTGGGACAAGGTGATCGAGATCGGCTACCTCAGCCCCACCGGGGACTTCACGCTGCGGGACCCGTTCGACTCGCCGCAACTGCCCAACCTGGCGGTCACCGGCAAGGGCCACTACCGCGTGCGGGTCCACTACCGCGAGCCGGGCTGGGAGACGTGGACCCCTCAGCATCTGCTGGTCATGGTCTACCCCGGGCGCGGTGACGAGGTGGTCGACCTCAAGCGGACGAAACGGCCAGCAGGTGGCCGCTGACGCCCAGCAGCGACGGCTCGCACTCCAGGCGGCGGGCGGCATCGAGCAGCAGCTCGCGCCGGTCGTCGTCGTCCAGCCAGTCGTCGACGTCCCCGTACAGCCAGAAGGCGCCCTCCAGGCCGTAACGGCGCGGCTCGGGCAGCCCCGCCTCGGTGAACTCCGTGAGGATCTCGTCGATGTCGTGGCCGTACCCGCGGAAGCCGCCCTCCTTGGGCGAGATGAGCAGGCCCGTCTCCAGGGCCTCGTACTCGGCCGCCTGCCGCCCCTCCCGCAGGAGGTAACCGTGGTAGACGCTGTCGTGCAGGGCCGCGTACCGGGAGATCACGGCGGCGGCCACCAGCCCGCCGGGGCGGGCGGCGCGGCGGGCCTCCGACAGTGCCCGCAGCCGGTCGGCGCGCTCGGGCAGGTGGTAGAGCGGGCCGAGCAGCAGCACCGCGTCGGCCTGCCCGTCGGGCACCGGCAGCGCTCGGGCGTCACCCTGGCGGGCGATCACCCCTGGCAGCTTCGCGGCCTCCTCGACGTGCAGCGGCACCGGATCGACGAGCTCGACGTCGTAACCCTCGGCGGCCAGCCACTCGGCGTGCACGCCGGTGCCGCCGCCCACGTCGAGCACCCGCGCGGGCGCCGGCGGCAGAACGCGGCGCAGCACGTCGCGGGTGCGCCAGTACTCCAGGCGGCCCCGGCCCTGCCGCAGGCGCGTCAGCTCGCCCCCACGCGCGTAGTACCCCATGACGGCGGGATCCATGATCATGCCATCCGATCCTAGAGTCGCCGGTGATCAGGACGCGAAGCAATATTGCGGGGCATCTTCCGCTAGCAGATCGTGTGCTGACAGTCTCATGACGCCGTCGTTACCATGACCTCGGGAACTGATTGATCGTCGGACGGCGGGGCGAGCGATGGCACGGTTCATGGCGGCGTTGAGGAGAACCGTCCCATGGGCGGCGCGTAACGCGGACGGCGCCATCGCGCTGAGCCTGGCGATCGTGGTCGGCGTGCTCGGCATCATGCCCGACAAGATCTTCGGGCCGCAGGGCGACGAGATCCAGCGCCAGCTCGTGACCGCCGCGACCCTGGTGATCCTGGCACTGGTGGCCACCGCGCTGCTGCGCGACCGCGCCCGCCAGGCCCCGGTCGAGAAGACGATCACCTCGGGCGCGCTGGCCGAGCTGCCCGTGCGCCTGGCGCGCCTGGAGGAGATCGAGACCCTGGTCCACAGCACCCGCAAGGCACTCGACTCCCTGCAACTCGTCAGGGTGCTGGGCAGCAGGCAGGAGATCGCCCACTCCCTCGCCGAGGCCCGCAGGGACACCACCCGGTGGAGCTTCAAGGGCGGCACGGGCACCTACCTGCGGGCGGTCACCCTGCCCGAGTGCGTCGCCGCCGCGCGCAGGGACAAACGGCACCTGAGGGTCAGCGTCGAGATCATCGACCCGGCCAGCGTGGAGGTGTGCGAGACCTACGCCCACTACCGCCGCTCGCTGTCGGACGCCCCCGACGGCACCGGCGAGACGTGGACGACCGACCGGGCCAGGAAGGAGTCGTACGCGACCATCCTGGCCGCCTTCTGGCACCGCCAGCGCTACGGGCTGCTCGACATCGAGGTGGGCCTGTCCTCGACGATGACCACGATCCGCTGGGACCTGTCCTCGACCCGGCTGATCATGACGGTCGAGGACCCGAACATGGCGATGACCGCGCTGGCCGAGACGTTCTACTACGAGAACTGCGACACCGAGCTGCGGCTGAGCCTGGAGCAGGCGCGGCGGGTGCCGCTGGAGATGTACAAGAAGGTGCCGCTCGGCGACGAACCGACCATCGAGGAGGTGCAGGAGCTGTTCGAGCGGATCGGGGTGCCCCTGCCCAAGTCCTACAACGGCCGCGACGTCGTCGACATCGCCCGCAAGGCCCTGCGCGCCGTGGACCCGTACTCATGAGCCTGAGCAGCGTGCACGAGGTCCTGCTGGCGGGGAAGGCCAGGTCGTGGGCGCTGGCGGAGCTGTCGCGGCCGGGCCTGACGGCCGTACGCCACCCGCTCGGTTTCGTCTGCCTGCCGCTGGAGCGTGAGGGCGGCGAAGGGGTATGCCTGCATCTGTGGACCGACTCGCTCGCGCACGCCGAGAGCACCACCTCGCAGATCCACTGCCACAGCTGGGACCTGGTCAGCCACGTGCTCTACGGCCAGGTGCGCAACGTGCACGCCGTGGTCGACGACGCCGGTGAGGAGGCCACGCACCGCGTGTACGAGGTGGTCAGCGGCGCCGACGGCGACCGCATCTCGCCCACCTCCCGCACCGTGCGGCACACCACGGGCCTGGTGGAGGTCTTCGGCCCCGGCGACACCTACGCGCTGGCCGCCGACCGCTTCCACAGCAGCGTGGTGCCCGAGGGCGGCGAGGCGGCCACGATCGCGCTCGGCCGCGGCCGGCCCGGCAGCCACGACCTGTCGCTCGGCCCGCTGGCCGGCGGCCCCCACCACGTGTCCAGGCAGCCGCTGGACGCCGAGGAGAGGGCCCTGGCCATCCGCACGATCACCGCGCACCTGACCTGAGAGGGCCCCGATGGACCTGGATCACGCTCGTACGGTCGCCGTCGAAGCCGCCGAGGCCGCGGGCGCGCTGCTCCTGGAGGGCACGCGGGGCGCGCTCGGCACCCGGGCCAAGGGCGAGGCCGGCGACGTGGTCACCGATCTGGACCTGGCCTCGGAGAAGCTGCTGCTGGAGCGGATCCTGACGGCGTACCCGTCGCACACGGTGATCGCCGAGGAGTCGGGGCTGGTCGGGGCGGCGGGCGGCGAGTGGACGTGGCTGGTCGACCCGCTCGACGGCACCAACAACGTGGCCATCGGGCTGCCGACGTACGTGGTGGGCGTGGCGCTGTGCAGGGACGGGCTGCCGCTGCTGGGCGTGGTGCACGACCCGGTCTCCCGCCAGACGTGGTCGGCCCTGCGCGGGAAGGGGGCGGTCGCCTCCTCGGGCGTGCGCCTGGCGCCCCCGTACGCGCCGAGCCCGCACGGGCCGCTGCTGGCCTGGACCCAGGGGTACGGCATCGCCAGGGACGACCCCACCGTGCGGCGGCTGAAGACGGCGCTCGACCTCAACGCCCGCCGGGTGCTGCAGCTCTGGGCACCCCTGCTGGCCTGGGCGATGCTGGCGCGCGGCGACATCGACGGCATCGTGGGCTACCGGGCGGGGATGGTGGACCTGCCGGCGGGGGCGCTGCTGGCGCAGGAGGCGGGCATCGAGATCCGGGCGCTGGACGGTGGCCGCTACGACGAGTGCGTGGACGCTCCCGGTGGAGAGCGCAGCTTCGTGGCCGCCCACCCGCGGGCCCTGCCCGGGCTGCTCTCGCTCCTCCAGTGAGGAAAAGTCCGCAGATGATGTGTGTCGTTCGTCGATGAGTTCCGCCGCCGTTCGACGTCTACTCAGAGGGTGCCGGGGAACGGCACCACCCGCGGAGAGGAACCCGACATGTTCACCACCACCGACCTGGCCCAGGTGCTCTTCGTCACCACCCTCCAGCCGTCCGACGAGCTGTCCCCGGTCCGGATCCGCGAGGCCGTGGACGAGCGGCTGTGCGCGTGCGGCGGCGACCCGTCCTGGTGCGCGGCGTTCGTGGCGCAGGAGGCCGGCGACCACCCCGAGGCGTACGTGCGCCGGATGCGCTGGGCCCTGGACGCGGTCGCCGGCGCCTACGCCCTGGCCGCCGCCTGACCGTCGTCTCAGCCGAAGGCGACCAGCGCCCAGACGGTCGCCGGCAGCCCCACGACGGCCAGGCCGGCCCCGGTGAGCAGGAAGCGGCGCATCGGGACCCGGACGTCGTGGCGGCGGCACGACTCGAACCACAGCAGCGTGGCCAGCGACGCCCACGGGGTGACGACGGGGCCGACGTTGGTGCCGGCCAGCAGGGCCAGCAGGCGGTCCTGGTCGGCGGCCGGGATGACGGTCTCGACGGCCTGGTAGGCGGGCAGGTTGTTGATCAGGTTGGACAGCCCGGCGCCCACGGCGGCGGTGCGGTAGGGGTCGCCCTCCGTACCGATCATCCAGGTCATCAGCGCGGACAGGCCGTGGATGCTGAGCGTGGGCACGACCAGGAACAGGCCGGTCACGAAGATGACGAGCTGCCAGGGGATCAGGCTCCACGTCAGGCGCTCGCGGGCGCGCAGCACGAACGCGGCCACCACGATCGCGGCCGCCGCCGTGGCGGCGATCGCGACGTGCGCCTCCACCAGCAGCAGGGCGATGAACAGCAGGCACGCCGCCGACGCGGCCCCGAACAGCACGCGGTCGGCCACCGGCTCCAGCACCGGCGGGGTGTATCGCAGGTCGCGCCGCTCGCCGCGCCGCCAGTAGAACGCCCACAGGAACGCCATCGTCACCGCGATCGCGACGGCCTGCGGCGCCCACATGCGGGCGGCGAACTCGGTGGCGTCCAGGCCGATCTTCCGCATGCCGAGCAGGTTCGTGAGGTTGGAGACCGGCAGCAGCAGGCTGGCGGTGTTGGCCAGCCAGATCGTGGTCATGGCCAGGGGGAGGGCGGCGATGCGGGCCCGGGGCGCCAGGGCGAGCATGACGGGGGTGAGCAGGACCGCCGTCGTGTCCAAGTTCAGAAATATCGTGACAAATGACCCAAAAGCGACACAAAGAAAGAACAGAGCGGCGTAGTTGCCGCGCCCGAGCACCGCCATCCTGGCCGCGATGACGTCGAAGACCTGCGCCTTCTTGGTGAGCTCGGCCAGCACGATGATCGCCACCAGGAAGATCAGCAGCGGGCCGATCCCGCTCAGGCTGGTGACCGCGTCGGCCCAGGGCAGCAGCCCGGTCGCCACGAAGATCAGACCGAGGACCAGCAGCCCGACCCTGATCCAGTCGAGCACGCCAAGACGCCGCCACACCCGACGATGATCGCACACGGACTGCCGAACCCCGACCCGGCAGGGGATACTGAACGAATGGCACGCGACGGCAGGCCGACCGACATCTTCGTGAGCTACTCCCCCGCCGACACGGCATGGGCGACCTGGATCGCCTGGGAGCTCGAGGCCGCGGGCTACCGCACCATGATCCAGGCATGGGACTTCGTGCCCGGCACCAACTTCATCGACTTCATGGACCGCGGGGTCAGCGAGGCGAAACTCGTCGTGGCCGTGCTCTCGCGCAACTACCTGGGCTCCCGCTACGGCCGGATGGAGTGGCAGGCGGCACTGCGCGCCGACCCCGACAACCCCTCCAACAAGCTCGTCACGATCAGGCTGGAGGACGTCCCCCTGGAGGGGCTGCTGTCCACGATCACCTGGGTCGACCTGCTGGGCGTCACCGATGCGGGCCAGGCCAGGGCGCTGCTGCTCGGCCGGGTCAGGGAGGCGCTGGCGGGCCGGGCCAAGCCCGAGGCCGCGCCCGCCTTCCCCGACGGCTCCGTCGTGCCCACGCCCCCGCCGCTTCCCAGCCTGCCGCCGCCCGCCGAGCGGGCCAGGGCCCGGCGCACCCCGGTCACGCCGCCCACGTTCCCCCCGGCGGCCGGCGAGAGCCGGGGCCGCGACTCGATCAGCGTGCTGCACATCGGCGGCCCCCGCTTCGGGCGGGCGCTGCCCGACCCCGGCGAACCGTTCACGCCCGAGGACATGCAGGCGCGCATCTGGGCCGACCTGACCGCCCTGTACGACCGGGGCATGCCCCGCCCCGACCTCATGGTCGTCAGCGGCGACCTGACCGAGTCCGGCAGCCTGGGGCAGTACGCGCAGGCGACCCGGTTCGTGACCGACCTGCGGCTGCTGCTCGGCCTGGAGCCGCACCGGCTGGTGCTGCTGCCCGGGCCGCGCGACGTCACCAAGGCCGCCGCCAGCGCGTACTTCATGACCTGCGAGGCCGACGACGTGAGCCCGCAGCCGCCCTACTGGCCCAAGTGGCGCCACTTCGCCACCCTGTTCGCCGAGCTGTACCAGGGGCTGGACGACCGCGTGTTCGACGGCGGGCAGCCGTGGACCCTGTTCGAGGTGCCTGATCTTCGGGTGGTCGTGGCGGGGCTGAACTCGACGATGGCGATGAGCCATCTGGAGCGCGACGCGTACGCGATGCTCGGGGAGGCGCAGGCGGCCTGGTTCGCGGAGCGGCTGCGGCCGTACGAGGAGCGCGGGTGGCTGCGCCTGGGCGCGATGGGGCACTCGCCGGCGGAGCTGACGGACGCGCCGGCGTTCGAGCGGCTGCTGGGCCGCCGGCTCAACCTGCTCTTCCACGGCGGCACCGGGCAGCCGGCCGAGGGGCGCGTCGCCGCGCCGCGCTCGGGACGGCACCACCTCGTGGAGATCGGCCCCGACGGGCTGCGCACGTGGGTGCCCGACAAGGAGCGTCCCGAGCCGGTACGCGTCCGCTGGCGGGCCGCGCAGGCGACGTTCACCGGCGAGAGCCCGCCCGAGCAGCCGCCCGCCGGCAAGCCGGAGGAGCGCGTGCCGAGCCCCGTGGAGCTGCTGCTCGACCGGGTCACCGAGGTCTGCGAGGCCAGGCACGAGCGCGCGAAGATCCGCAGGTTCGCCACGCATCTGGTGGTCACCCAGGCCGAGGACGGCTTCGTCCGCCAGACCATGATCGGCGCACACGTGGGCGCGCTGGACGAGGAGGCGGTGGCCGGGTTCGTCCGGCTGGCGCACGCCGGCGGGCTGGCCGCCGAGCTGGTCTACCAGGGGCCGCCGGCGCCGCGCGCGCTGCGCGAGGACCTGATGCGGATGGGCGTGCGGCTGCGCAGCTTCACCGAGTTCCAGGGGCTGCTCGACCTGAGCGGCTACGTCGCCGAGCAGACCGCCAGGCTGACCTCCGACCGGCGCTACCCGCCCGCCCTGTACGTCCCGCAGCGCTACCGCGAGCTCGACCGCCCCGGCAGCCAGATCCGGCACGGCCTGACCGACGAGCTGATGCGGCTGCTGGCCGCCGACCACGGCCGGTTCCTGCTGCTGCTGGGCGACTTCGGCCACGGCAAGACGTTCGCGCTGCGCGAGCTGGCCCGGCGCATCCCCGCCGAGCTGCCGCACCTGACGCCGATCCTCATCGAGCTGCGCGCCCTGGACAAGGCGCACTCCGTGGACGCGCTGGTGGCGGCGCACCTGGCGGGCCACGGCGAGGAGGTCATCGACCTCAAGGCGTTCCGCTACCTGCTGCGGCAGGGGCGGATCGTGCTGCTGTTCGACGGGTTCGACGAGCTGGTGACCCGGCTGACCTACGACCGGGCGGCCGACCACCTGGCCACGCTGCTGGCGGCGGCCGAGGACAAGGCGAAGATCGTGGTGGCCAGCCGCACCCAGCACTTCAAGTCGCACAGCCAGGTGCTCACCTCGCTCGGCGAGATGGTCGGGGTGCTGCCGCAGCGGCGGGTGCTCGGCGTCGAGGACTTCACGCCCGACCAGATCCGCTCCTATCTGGCCAACCGGTTCGGCGGCGGCGAGGAGGCCGGCGCCCGCATGTCGCTGATGGGGGAGATCGAGGACCTCCTGGCGCTGGCCCAGAACCCGCGCATGCTCAGCTTCATCGCCGACCTCGACGCCGACCGCCTGCGTACGGTCGCCGAGGCCCGCCACACCATCAGCCCCGCCCTGCTGTACGAGGAGATCCTCACCTCGTGGCTGGTCTTCGAGGAGCGGCGGGCCCGGGTCCCCGGCTCCCCCGCGAGCTTGAGCGTCGAGGACCTGTGGCAGGTGGTGACGGCACTGGCGGTGCGGCTGTGGGAGTCCGGCGAGGCGCTGCTGGCCCTCGACGAGCTGACCGAGATCGGCGAGACGCTGACCGGCCTGGCCGACGGCCAGCTCACCGCCGCGCACGCCGCCTTCCGCATGGGCTCGGGCAGCCTGCTGGTGCGCACCGACGAGGGGATGTTCGGATTCATCCACGCCTCGGTCATGGAGTGGCTGGTCGCCCGGCGCATCGCCACGACGCTGGACCACCCGGTGCTGCTGGCGCGCCGGCCGCTGTCGGCGCTGACCGTGGAGTTCCTGTGCGACCTGGCCGACGTGCGGGCGTTGCGGGCGTGGGTGAACGACCCGCCGCCCGACGACGTGGCCAGGGCGAACGCGGTCAAGATCTCCGCCAGGCTGCGCACGCCCGCCAACGCCGACCTGCGCGGGGCCAACCTGAAGGGCGAGGACCTGTCGGCCAGGGACCTGCGCGAGGTCGACCTCACCGGCGCCGACCTGTCGGAGGCCACGCTCGCCGGTACGAACCTGTCCAGGGCCACGCTGCGCGACGCCAGGCTGATCGGCGCGCGGCTCGACGGCGCCCAGCTCACCGGGGCCGACCTGCGCGGCGCCGACCTGTCGGGGGCGCGGCTGGCGCAGGTGGACCTGAGCGACGCCGAGGTCGAGGGCGCCCGCTGGCACCGGGCCTCGCTGATCAACGTGACCGGCACGCTGCCGCGCCTGCCCGGCGCCGCCGTGGTGCCGGGGCAGCCGGTCGAGGTGCAGTTCGCGCCGGCCGGCATCGGCGTCCCGTACGGCTACCACTTCCAGACCAGCCGCCTGCCCGAGCCGATCGCCTACAGCCCCGACGGGGTCACGCTCGCGGTCGGCAACGAGGACGGCGGCGTGCTGATGTGCGTCGGCGGCGCGCCGGTGCGCACGCTCCAGGGCCACCGGGGCCGCGTGTACGCGGTGCAGTTCGCCGGCGACCTGCTGGCCACGGGCGCCGCCGACGGTGACGTGCTGCTGTGGGACGCGCTGAGCGGCGAGCTGCTGCGCAGGCTGGAGTGCCACCCCGGCGGCGTCTGGCCGCTGCGGCTGAGCCCCTCCGGCGACCTGGTGGCGGCGGGCGGCGGCGACGGCGTCGTCCGCGTGTGGGAGACGGCCACCGGGCGGCTCGCGCACGAGCTGGCGGGGCACCGGGCACCCGTCTACACCGCATCGTTCGGCGGCTCCGCGCTGGTGACCGGCGACTCGGCGGGCGTGGTGCGCGTCTGGGACCTCGGCTCCGGGCAGGTGAAGGAGACGCTCGGGGAACACCGCGGCAGCGTCTACCGCGCCGTGCACAGCCCCGACGGGCGCCTGCTGGCCACCGGCGACGAGGCGGGCACGGTCAGGCTGTGGGACACCCGCACCTGGCGGCTCGCCCACGCGCTGGCCGGGCACCTGGGCAGCGTCTACTGCGTGGCGTTCTCCCCCGACGGCTCGCTGCTGGCCACCGGTGACACGGCGGGCGGCGTACGCGTGTGGGAGACCTCGGGCGAGGCCCGCGGCGTGCACACCACGCATGCCGCGGCTGTCTACCAGGTCGCCTTCGGCCCCGACGGGCAGAGCCTGGCCAGCGGCGACGCCAACGGCGTGGTGCGGGTGCAGCGGCTCGGCGCGGGCCAGCGGGTGGAGCTGACGGGGCACCGCAGCTCGGTCTGGCCGTTCGCGTTCAGCCCCGACGGGCAGCAGCTCGCCACCAGCAGCAACGACGGCACCGTGCGCCTGTGGGACCCGGAGACCGGCCAGTGCCAGCGGGTGCTGCGCGGCCACGGGCGGCGGATCTCCTCCGTGCGCTTCAGCGCCGACGGCACGATGCTGGCGACCAGCGGCAACGACGGCGTCGTACGGCTGTGGGAGCCGCGCACCGGGCGGCGGCTGCGCGAATTCACCGGCACGGCCGACCGGCTGATCTCGGCCTCGTTCTCCCCCGCCGGGCCGGTGCTGGCCACCTCCAGCAACGACGGCGGCGTGCACTTCTGGAACGCCGCCACCGGCGACTACGAGCGCGAGCTGAACGCCGAGACCGACCACGTGTGGGCCGAGGCGTTCAGCCCCGACGGGAACCTGCTGGCCACCGCCAACGACGACGACAGCGTGCGGATCTGGTACCGCCCGACGGGGCGGCTGGCGGGCGAGTTGCTGGGCCACCGGGGGCGGGTGCGCTCGATCGCGTTCAGCCCCGACGGCGCGTACATGGCCACCGGCTGCGACGACCACGCGGTGCGCGTGTGGGAGGCGAGCTCCGGCCTCCGGCTGGCCAAGCTGGAGGGGCACAGCGACCGGGTCTACTCCGTCGCGTTCTCCCCCGACGGCCGGTTCCTGGCCAGCGCCGGCAACGACGGCAGGGCCCTGGTGTGGGAGCGCCGTCACGGCCGCCTCGTGCACACGCTCGACGCGCACGAGGGGCGGCTGTGGAGCCTGGCCTTCGACGCCTCCGGCGAGCGCCTGGCGACCGGCGGCGACGACACGCTGGTGCGCGTGTGGGAGGCCGCCACCGGGCGCCTGCTGCACACGCTGGCCGGGCACGCCCGCAGGATCTGGTCGGTGGCCTTCAGCCCCGCCGAGGACCTCCTGGCCAGCGCCGGCGACGACGGCCTGGTGATCCTCTGGGCGGGCGGCGAACGGCGGGCGACCCTGCTCGGGCTGCCCGAGGGGTGGGCGGCGCTGGCGCCCGACGGGCGGTACAAGGTGCAGGGCGAGCCCGGCGGGCAGTTCTGGCACGTGGTGGGCATGTCGCGGTTCGAGCTGGGCGAGCTGGATCCGTACCTGCCGGGGGTGCGGCAGGTGCCGCTCGACTCGCCCTTCTAGAACACCTCGATCCGGTCCATGCTGATCACCGTGCTGCCCGAGGCGGGGTTGCGCTCGCCTGTCACCCGCACCCGCAGCGTGTGCTGCCCGCGCGGCAGGACGGGGCTCAGGTAGTTGAGCTGCTCGCCCACCCGGATGCCGCTGTAGTAGTCGACGCGCTGCTCGGGGCCGCCGTCGATGGAGACGGCGGCGATGCCGTTGCCGCGGTCGCGCACGCTGAGCAGGGCCACGCGGCTGCCGGTGAAGGTGACCGTCGCGGTCGCCCCGGCCTGGCCGCTCCAGTGGTCGTCGCTCCAGAAGCACTGGTTGCCGCAGCCGGAGCCGGACTGCCACGTGCCAGCGTACGTGACCTGCGGGTCGAAGTCGTTGATCACCGAGGTGGCGGCGCCCGGGTCGCCGGACGGGAGTTGCTGGGTGGCGCCGGCGGCCAGGGGGCGGCCGAAGTCCGGGGTGCCGCCGGCGTTCCAGGTGAACCTCTGCACCCGGGTGGTGCGGAAGTCGTAGGTGTAGGCGCTGGTGTTCTTGCCGTGGTAGGCGATCCAGTCCTCCGTGCCGTCGGGCGAGCGGAAGAACGAGTGGTGCCCGGGGCCCCACACGCCGGTCGCGTCGTTGCGGGAGAACACCGGGCCCGGGTGCTGCCTCCAGTTCGCCGCCACCATCGGGTCGGCGCCGTTCGCGATGCTCTTCATCCAGAGCTGGTAGTCCGGCTTGCCGGTGTCGCAGGTGGAGTAGGTGAGGAACGTCCTGCCGTTCCGGTAGAGCGGGGTCGGGCCCTCGCGCACCTCGGTGCAGCCGCCGTCCGCCGGGATCGCGACCCGGCCGCCGGTGACCGTCCACGGGTTGCTCATCCTGGCGATGTAGAGCTGGGCGGGGCCGCCCAGGCCGCGGCCCGGGCCGCTCCAGACGAAGTAGGACTGCCCGTTGTGGGTGATCGGCTCGCCGTCGATGGCGTACTCGCCGAAGTCGGCGATCTTGGCCTTGAACGTGTACGGGCCCATCGGGTCGTCGCCCGCCGACTCCAGGACGTACATGCGGTGGTTGGCGTCCACGCCGTCGGAGGCCGTGTAGTAGAGGTACCAGCGGGAGCCGACGTGACGGAACGCGGGCGCCCACATCTGCTGGTTGCGGCCGGGGTCGCTGTCGCGCCAGACCACCTGCTCGGGGGCGGCCAGCAGGGTGGCGAGGCTGGGCGAGCGCCAGATGCCGATCCGGTCGCCGCGCGTGGTGGCCACGTAGTAGCCGCCGTTGTGGTGGATCAGGCTGGGGTCGGCGGACGGGTTCACCGGGTTGCGGAACGACTGCGTCGCCGCGCCCGCCTCTCCGGCCGGGACGAGCACGGTCATGGAGACGGTCAGAGCGGTCAGAGCGGCCAGGGCGGCACGCCAGGGACGCGGCATCGGCGGTCCTTCCGGTGATCCTGCCGGGCGATCTTTCCGATCGTCATGGATACCGGTCAGGCCGTCAACCCGCCGGTTCAGCCGCGGGCGGCACGCCTGAGCAGCTCCTGCCAGACCTCCGCCACCCGCGCGTCCAGCTCCTCCAGCGAGCCGTCGTTCGGGATCACGAAGTCGGCCGCCGCCAGCCGCTCCTCGCGGGTCGCCTGGGCGGCGATGCGCGCCTTGGCGTCGGCCTCCGGCATGCCGCGGTGCTCGGCCAGCCGCCTGATGCGCAGGTCGTCGGGGGCGTCGACGACGATGACGACGTCGTACATGGGGGCCAGGTTGTTCTCCACCAGCAGCGGCACGTCGTAGACCAGGATCGTGTCGTCGGCGGCGGCCCGCTGCAGCTCCGCCACCCGCTCCCCCACGAGCGGGTGCACGATCGCGTTCAGCGCCGCCAGCCTCTCGGAGTCGGCGAACACCACCGAGCCCAGCTTCTCCCTGTTGAGCGAGCCGTCCGGCCGGAGGACCTCCTCGCCGAACGTGGCCACCACCCGCGCCAGGCCGGGTGTCCCCGGCTCCACCACCTCACGCGCGATCCTGTCGGCGTCGATCACCATGGCGCCCGCGGCCGACAGCCGCCTGGCCACCTCGCTCTTGCCGGAGCCGATGCCGCCGGTCAGTCCGATCTTCAGCACCCCAGAAGCCTATCCAAGGCGCCTCGGCGGAGCATGATGAGAGCATGGTGAGCTGGATCGTACGGGCCGCCCACGAGCAGGCGGCGGCCGCCGGAGACGACTGGGTGGGGCCGGGGCACGTGGTGCTCGCCCTTCTGAGCGGCGACTCGCTCGCCGCGCGGGTGCTGAACGAGGCCGGGCTCGACCACGGGCACGCCCTGGAGCTCCTGCCCCGTCACGGGCGGCCCGGGCACCACCGGGGCGGCGGCTTCGCCAATCCGGCCTTCCACAAGCTGTCCGGCATCGCGACCGGCCTGGCCCTGGCCGAGGGCGAGCGCGTGCCGTCGCCGGAGCACTGGCTGATCGCGCTGGCCCACGACACCGAGGTGGAGCGGGGGGCGACGCCGCTGCACCTGTTCGGGGTCTCGCCGCAGGAGGTGCTGGCGGCGCTGCGGCGCCACGGGGTGCGGGTGCCGCCGCTGGACGCGCCCGAGCACGTGCCGTGGCGGGGCCGGCACCAGATCGTCGTGCCCGCGGCCGAGCTGCAGGCCGTGCTCGACCGGCTCAACGCCGGGCATCCGGCCGGCTCGGAGTGGCGGTGGGGGTGGAACTGGGTGGACGACGACCTGGGCCGCGCCGTGATCATCGCGGAGGAGGGGATCGATCTGGCGTCCTACGCAGGTAGACCACCGTCAGATGATCGTCCATCCGCTCGCGGCTCGTCTCCCGGTAGCCCAGACGGCGGTAGAGCCGCAGGTTCCCCTCCGACAGGTGGCCCGTGAACAGGTCGAACGCCTCGGCCTCCGGCAGCTCCTCGTGCAGGGCGCGCAGCAGGGCCGTGCCCACGCCCTGACCCTGCCGGTCGGGGGCGACGACGAGGCGGCCCACCAGGCAGGTGGCGCCGGAGAGCCGGCCGCGCACGGCGCCGACGATCCGCGTGCCGTCGAGCGCCTTGAGCACGAGCGCGCCCTCGATGACCTTGCGCACCTGCTCCAGCGACTCGACGAGGGGCGGGATGTACGGGTCGCCGTAGAGCTGGGCCTCGCTGAGGTACGCCGCGCGCTGCAGGGTGAGGATCTCGCCCGCGTCCGCGGGCTCCGCTCGTTCGATCACCACCTGCGGCAGCCTATCTCACGGCCGTCAGCTCTCCCGGGCAGCGCGTACGGGCCCGGGGCGGGGTGCCGTTGACGAGGAAGTCGTGCACGCGGGTGCGCAGGCAGGCGGCGCGCAGCTTGGCGGCGCCCTGCAGCAGGTACGCGCCGTGCCCGTCACCGTGCCGGAGCACCGCGGCCCCGGGGATCCGGCCGGCCGCCCGCGCGGCGCCGGAGGCGGGGCTATCGATGTCCAGCCGCCCGATCCCGACCAGCACGGACGGGGGCTTGCGCGCCCCTACCCTCGCCGCGGACTCGCCGCCGGTCACGGAGTCGCCGCCGGTCACGGAGGGCGGCCGGCTCGGGCGGCCGGCGATGCCCAGGCAGCGGCCGACCTCGTACCTGCCGGTCAGCCAGCCGACCCGCGGCGCGATCGCCCGCAGGCGCGACTCCATCGCCAGGAACCGCCGGTAGCCGGGCACGGCGGGCATGAAGTCGTGGCAGTGCAGCGACCGCGTCACCATCGCCGGCGCCACGGGCTGCCCGGGGGCCGCCATCGCCGCCAGCGCGCTAGCGTCCCCGGCCTCGGCCGCCGACAGGGCGCGGCCCAGCTCGGGCCAGCGCTGCGGAACGAGGCCGGCGAGCACGGCGACCACGATCTCGCGGGCGTCCACCGCACGGCCCGGATCCGCCGTCGGTTGCCCGGCGTCCAGGACACGGCCAGAACCCGCGGACGGCCGGCCGGCGTCCACCGCACGGCCGGGGCCGGTGGGCAGGGGTGCCCGTTCGAGCAGGCCGTCGAGCACCTCCACGGCGTCGTCTCCCCCGAGAGGGCAGCCCATCCGCCCCGCGCACCAGTCGCGGAAGGCGGCGAGCTGCCGCTCGGCCGCCCGCGCGTGCGCGATCAGCCGCCGCCCCACGCTGGGCTGGCCGTGGTCGGGCACTCCCTCCAGGTACATCCGCTCCACGCGCCGGGGGAACAACTCCAGGTACGCCTGCCCGTACACGGCCCCGTAGGCGTTGCCGAAGTAGCGCAGCCGCGGCTGCCCGAGCGCGGCGCGTACGGCGTCGAGGTCGTGAGCCACCTGCCAGGACGTGAGGCCCGCGTAGGCGGGCCCGGCGGCGATCCGGCAGCTCCGGTCGTAGGCGGCGTTGTCGCGGGCGTAGGCGCGCCATGCGGCCGCTCCAGGGGTGAGCTGGAGCCGGCGGGGGTCGGGCTGGGGCACGGAGCAGCGTACGGTGGCGGCGCTCCCCCGGTCGCCGATCCCGCGCGACTCGACGAACACCACGTCGAACCAGCGCGCCAGCTCGCTCACGGCGTCGGGCCGCGCCCGCACGCCCTGGATGGTGGACTCGGCGCCGGTGCTGACGACCATCGGGCCGAGGCTGCCGCGGGGGTCGCGGGCGGGCATCCTGGCCAGATCGATCTCCGTACGCGGCCCGCGCGGCCTGGCCCAGTCGACGGGCACGGACAGCTTCGCGCACTCCAGCCCGTCCCCGCACCCCCACCACACCGGCCCGGCGGGTGACGCGACCCCGGAGGCGGCAGCGGTGGCCGGCGCCGAGGCGGCCGGGAGGGAGGTGGCCGGGAGGGAGGTGGCACGCGCCGCCGGAGCGGCCGGGACGGAGGCGGAGACCGCCGTCGCCAGCACGGCCGCCGCCCGGATCATCCGCTGAACCATGCCCACTGCGTCACCCCTGGGAGAGTCGCGACCACCAGCGCCGCCGCCCAGTTTCCCAGCGCATGATCCCGCAGGTCAGGGCCTTGCAAAGACCCTTGGGTAAAATCTGCGGCCGCCTCAGCGAATCATCCGGAAAAACTCCCGTATGCCCGCCACCAGCGTGTCGGGCGCCGCCATGCCGACCATGTGGCTGGGGCTCTGCGCCTGCCCCCAGTACACGATGTCGTTGCCGCGCTCGGCGACCCGCCGCATCACCTCGGGCCCGCCGTGCGTGATCCCGGTGGGCACGGCGCGCTGGGAGATCGGCAGTCCGGCGGCACCCTCGTAGTACGTCCAGGAGGAGGAGCCGCCCGTCGCCGTGAACCAGTACAGGCTGGCGTTGGTGAGCACCAGGTCCCGCCCGACGGGCTCCTCCCCCGGCCCCCACCCGTCGAACTCCTTGAACCTCTCCACCAGGTACGCGAGCTGCGCCACCGGCGAGTCGGCGAACCCGTACGCGAGCGTCTGCGGCCTGGCCGCCAGGTACGGCCCGTACCCGCTGCCCCCGGTCATCCAGGCGGCCATCTCTTCCAGCTCGGCCAGCTCCTTCTCGCCGAGCCCGTCGAGCTCGCCCGGCTCGCCCGTGGGGATGCCGAGCCCGGCGGTGATGAGCGAGCCCACCACGTGCTCGCTGTCCAGCGCGGCCAGTTGCGGCGTGACGAGCGCCCCTGCGTCGTTGCCGTGCGCGCCGTACCGCTCGTACCCGAGCCCGCGCATGAGCTGCGCCCACGTCCGCGCCACCCGCTCGACGCTCCACGGCCGCTCGTCGGCGGGCTCGGGGAACGGCGAGAACGCGAACCCGGGCAGTGACGGGGCCACGACGTGGAAGGCGGGAGCCGACTCGAGCCCGTGCCCGCGCGGGTCGGTGAGGGGGCCGATCACCTCCAGGTACTCGGCCACGGAGCTGGGCCAGCTGTGCGTCATGATCAGCGGCAGGGCGTCCGGCTCGGGCGAACGCACGTGCAGGAAGTGGATCGGCTGCCCGTCGATGACGGTGGTGAACTGCGGGAAGGTGTTGAGCCTGGCCTCCTGGGCCCGCCAGTCGAACCCGTCGGCCCAGTACTCGGCCAGCTCGCGCAGGTACCGCACGGGCACGCCCCTGCTCCACCCGCCGGGCAGCTGCTCGGCCCACCTGGTCCGCCGCAGGCGTGCGCGCAGGTCGTCCAGGTCGGCCTGCGGGATGTCGACACGGAAAGGCTTGATCTCGTTCATGCCCCGAACGTAGACCTCAATGCGGCAAGGATCGTTCCGCATTGTCCAGAGGAACGCAGCCGGGCATGCGAAAGGCCCCGCACGGCGAACCGTGCGGGGCCTTCCTGACTACCTGTGCCTCAGGCGGCCGAAGTCCTCAAGGAGAGGACCTCAGCTCTGGCCGCCCGCGAGCTTCTCGCGCAGAGCCGCGAGCGCCTCGTCAGAGGCGAGCGCGCCGCTGGCGGGAGCCGACGAGGAACTGCCGGCCTGGGCCGGCGTCTCGCCCTGGTAGGTCGAGGGAGCGGCCTCGCCGGCCTCCGCCTCGGCCTTGCGGGCCTCCTCGATCTGCTTCCGGTGGGCCTCGAAGCGCTGCTGGGCCTCGGCGTACTGCCGCTCCCACTCCTCACGCTGCTTGTCGAAGCCCTCGAGCCACTCACCCGTCTCGGGGTCGAAGCCCTCGGGGTAGATGTAGTTGCCCTGGTCGTCGTAGGTGGCCGCCATGCCGTAGAGGGTCGGGTCGAACTCGACCTCGGTGCCGACACCCTCGTTGGCCTGCTTCAGCGAGAGGCTGATGCGGCGACGGTCGAGGTCGATGTCGATGATCTTCACGAAGATCTCGTCGCCGACCTGGACGACCTGCTCCGGGATCTCCACGTGGCGCTCGGCCAGCTCGGAGATGTGGACCAGGCCCTCGATGCCCTCCTCGACCCGGACGAACGCGCCGAACGGCACCAGCTTGGTGACGCGGCCCGGCACGACCTGGCCGATCTGGTGGGTGCGGGCGAACTGCTGCCACGGGTCTTCCTGAGTGGCCTTGAGCGACAGGGAGACGCGCTCGCGCTCCATGTCGACGTCGAGGACCTCGACCGTGACCTCCTGGCCGACCTCGACCACCTCGGACGGGTGGTCGATGTGCTTCCAGGACAGCTCGGACACGTGGACCAGACCGTCGACGCCGCCGAGGTCCACGAACGCACCGAAGTTGACGATCGAGGAGACGACGCCCTTGCGGACCTGGCCCTTCTGGAGGGTGTTGAGGAACGTCTGGCGAACCTCGGACTGCGTCTGCTCGAGCCAGGCGCGGCGCGACAGGACCACGTTGTTGCGGTTCTTGTCGAGCTCGATGATCTTCGCCTCGAGCTCACGGCCGACGTACGGCTGCAGATCGCGGACACGGCGCATCTCGACCAGGGAAGCGGGGAGGAAGCCCCGCAGGCCGATGTCGAGGATGAGACCACCCTTGACGACCTCGATGACGGTGCCGGTAACGATGCCGTCCTCGTCCTTGATCTTCTCGATCGTGCCCCAGGCGCGCTCGTACTGAGCCCGCTTCTTGGACAGGATCAGGCGCCCTTCCTTGTCCTCCTTCTGGAGAACCAGGGCTTCGACGTGCTCCCCGACCTCCACGACGTCAGCGGGATCGACATCGTGCTTGATCGAAAGCTCGCGCGAGGGGATGACACCCTCGGTCTTGTAGCCGATATCGAGAAGAACCTCGTCTCGATCGACCTTGACGACGGTGCCCTCGACGATGTCGCCGTCGTTGAAGTACTTGATGGTCTCGTCGATCGCCGCGAGGAAGGCTTCCTCGGACCCGATGTCGTTGACCGCTACCTGCGGGGTGCTCGAGGTGGCCTCAGTGCTGGACGTCATGTGTGGAATTGCTCCGAACGCGGACAGGATGTCGATGTGGCGGATGCGCGGCAGGCCCTCTTCCGCATCAAGCCGAGGAATTACGACATCGACGTGACCGAGCGCGAGCCCGCTCCGTCTGAGGCGCGCGCGAGCCCACAGCGCAGCGATCAGCATATGAGACCTTCGCCACTGGGTCAATCCGGGGAGACGTCAGTAGGCAATGACCTGGAGCTTTCGCTTGGCGTCGATATTACCTCGGAGTGCCTCCGGTATGGAGATCCGCTCCGGGTCACCGTCGCTCACGTAGCGCTCGCCAGGGTGCTTGTCCAGCCATTCCAGCCAGTACTGCGAGCACCACTTGCGGCACTCGCCCTTCTTGCCGTTGCTCTGGATCCGCTGGATCGCCCCGCGATCGAACTTTTTCGCGTAGGGCGAAAGCGACGGCTCGGCTCCGGCGAGGAACACGCCCGCGAAATCATACCTCGTGCCGTCCCATGATCCGCTACGCGCGGCCTTCTTGGTCCGGGGCATCGACCCGTACGGCAGGGCCATCGTCTGCGACGGCGGCGCGCCGAGCTTCTTGAGCAGGCGTTCGATCCTGACGATCTGCTCGCCGACCTTCTTGCGCTTGAGCATCCTCAGGTTGGGGTGGCCCCAGGTGTGGTTGGCCACCTCGTAGCCGTGATCGACCAGCCACCGCACGGCGGCCTGCTGCGAGGCCGTGTCGCGCAGCCCGAACGGCTCCCTGTTGACCCAGAACGTGGCGACGGGCCGGAAGCCGGGATAGCGGCCGGCCACCTCCTGGATCACCGCCACGGCGGTGCCGGGCAGCGGGCGGCCGTTCGCGTCGAGCCCGAAGTGGCTGGGGTGCCCGTCGTCGAACGTGAGCACGACGGGGTGCTTCCCGGCCGGCACCCGGATGTCCCCGGCGGCGAACTCCCTGGCGGTGATCGGCACGTAGCCCCGCTCGGCCAGCTTCTCCAGCTCCTTCCTGAGCTGGTCGGGCGTGCGGTCGAGCGAGGCGTGCCGCTTGGCCAGGATGCGGTGGTA
Source organism: Nonomuraea sp. GTA35 (assembly GCF_041950525.1). Taxonomy (NCBI): domain Bacteria; kingdom Bacillati; phylum Actinomycetota; class Actinomycetes; order Streptosporangiales; family Streptosporangiaceae; genus Nonomuraea; species Nonomuraea sp. GTA35. The sequence goes on from NZ_JBGNUV010000002.1 coordinate 946,483, forward strand.
CATCAGGACCGGCACCAGCCCCGCCTCGTTGGCGCGCACCTGCCGGGCGAACTCGGGGGTGGCCACCACCCCGGGCGGCTGCCCGACCGGGCTGGCGGACGGAGCCGGGGAGCCCGCCGGGGCGGGGCTCCGCCCGGCCTCGGCGACGGCCTTCGGCTTGGCCTGGGGCCGCGGCTCGCCGGGCAGGAGGCTCAGGCCGACGACGGCCACCGTGATCACGGCGATGTTCGCGATGCCGATGATCCGCGGAAGGGACCCTGGTATCCGCACGAAACCCCCGGCCGCTCGGTGAAGACGGTTTCCCCAGGTTAGTGGAGAATCCGGGGCACAAGCGGCGCTTCCGCGCCGCCTCGGCGGACCTCGGTCAGTGCCCCGCGTCCTCCCAGGTGCGGCCCACGCCCACGGAGACCTCCAGCGGCACCCGCAGGTGGTAGGCGGCGTTCATCTGGTCGCACACGAGCTGGGTGAGCCGCTCCAGCTCGCCCGGAGCCACCTCGAACACCAGCTCGTCGTGGACCTGCAGCAACATCCGCGAGGCCAGCCCCTCCTCGCGCAGCGCCTGGTGCACGTGGAGCATGGCGACCTTGATGATGTCGGCCGCCGAGCCCTGGATGGGGGCGTTGAGCGCCATCCGCTCGGCCATCTCGCGGCGCTGGCGGTTGTCGCTGGTGAGGTCGGGCAGGTAGCGGCGGCGGCCCATGATCGTCTCGGTGTAGCCGTCGGTGCGGGCCTGGGAGACGATGGCGTTCAGGAAGTCGCGCACGCCGCCGAACTCCTGGAAGTACTCCTCCTTCAGCGCCCGCGCCTCGGACACCGGGATGTTGAGCTGCCCGGACAGCCCGAAGTCGGACAGGCCGTAGGCCAGGCCGTAGTTCATCGCCTTGATGCGGGCCCGCAGCTCGCCGTCGATCTGCTCGGGCGGCAGGTCGAAGACCCTGGCCGCGGTGGCCTGGTGGAAGTCGTGCCCCGACTCGAACGCCTCGATCAGCGACTCGTCGCCCGACAGGTGGGCCATGATGCGCAGCTCGATCTGGCTGTAGTCGGCGGTCAGCAGCGTCTCGTAGCCCTCGCCGACCGTGAAGCCCTGCCGGATGCGGCGGCCCTCGGCGGTGCGGATCGGGATGTTCTGCAGGTTGGGCTTCTCCGACGACAGCCGGCCGGTGGCGGCGATGATCTGGTTGAACGTGGTGTGGATGCGCCCGTCGTCGGAGATCTCCTTGATCAGGCCCTCCACCGTGGTGCGCAGCTTCTGCTGGTCGCGGTGGCGCAGCATGATCGTGGGCAGCTCGTGCTCGGTCTGGGTGGCGAGCCAGGCGAGCTGGTCGGCGTCGGTGCTGTAGCCGGTCTTGATCTTCTTGGTCTTGGGCAGGTTGAGCTTGGTGAACAGGATCTCCTGGAGCTGCTTGGGCGAGCCCAGGTTGAACTGCTCGCCGACCGAGCGGTGCGCCTCCTCGACGGCGTGCTTGACCGCGGCCCCGAACTCGGCCTCCAGGCCGGCGAAGTACTCGCTGTCGACGGCGATGCCCGCCCGCTCCAGCTCGGCCAGCACCGACAGCAGCGGCAGCTCCACGTCGGCCAGGAGCTGGGTGCCGCCGCGCCCGGCCAGGAAGGTCTCCAGGGCCTCGGCCAGCTCGCGCACGGCGTGGGCGCGCAGCGCGAGGTCCTTGGCCGGGGCGTCCTCGTCGTCGCCGAACAGCGCGGCCTGGCCGTTGGGCTCCTCCTCGGCCCGCAGGTCGCGGTGGAGGTAGCGCCTGGCCAGGTCTTCCAGGGCGAACGTGCGCTGGCCCGGCATGGCGAGGTAGGCGGCCAGCGCGGTGTCGCAGCTCAGGCCGCGCAGCTCCATGCCCTGCGCCCAGAGGGCCAGGATGGGCCCCTTGGCGTCGTGGACGGCCTTGGGCTTGGTGTCGTCGCCCAGCCAGGCCCTCAGGGCCGCCTCGTCGGCCTCGGTGAGCTTGACGGGGTCGATGTGGGCGGCGGTGCCGTCGGGCGAGGCGACGGCGATGGCGTCGATGCGGCCGGTGCCGCTGCCGTACGCGCCCTTGAAGGCGAGGCCGGCGCGGCCCTCGGGCAGCGCGGCCAGCCAGCCGGCGACCCGGTCGGGGCCGAGCAGCACGGTCTCGACCTCGAAGCCCTGCTCGGGCTCCTGCTCGCCGGTGCCGAGCACCTTGAACACCCGCTCGCGCAGCTCGCCGCGGATCTGCAGGGTGTCGAACAGCTTGTTGATCTCCTCGCGCTCCCAGGTGCCCTGCTGGAGGTCGCCGAGCTCCACCTCGAGCGGCACGTCGCGCAGCAGCTCGGTGAGCCGGCGGTTCATCAGGACCTGGGCGACGTGCTCGCGCAGCTTGTCGCCGACCTTGCCCTTGACCTCGTCGACCCGGTCGACGAGGGCGGTCAGGGAGCCGAACTCGCGCACCCACTTGGCGGCGGTCTTCTCCCCCACGCTGGGGATGCTCAGGAGGTTGTCGCTGGGGTCGCCGCGCAGAGCGGCGAAGTCCGGGTACTGGGCGGGGGTGAGGCCGTACTTCTCCTCCACCGCCTCCGGCGTGAACCGGGTCATGTCGCTGATGCCGCGCCGCGTCATCAGGACGGTGACGTGCTCGTTGACCAGCTGCAGCGCGTCGCGGTCGCCGGTGACGATCAGGACGTTCATGCCCTGCTCGGCGGCGCGGGTGGCCAGGGTGGCGATGAGGTCGTCGGCCTCGAAGCCCGCCTTGGACAGGCGCGGGATGCGCAGCGTGTCGAGCAGCTCGAAGATGAGCTGCATCTGACCGCGGAAGTCCTCCGGGGTCTCGCTCCTGTTGGCCTTGTACTCGGCGTACTCCTCGTGCCGGAACGTCGGCTCCGACCGGTCGAAGGCCACCGCGACGTGCGTGGGCTGCTCGTCGCGCAGGATGTTGGTCAACATCGAGGTGAACCCGTAGACCGCCTCGGTGTGCTGACCGTCGGTGGTCATCAGGTTGGCGTCCTTGAGCGCGTAGAACGCGCGATAAGCCAGGGAATGCCCGTCAAGCAGCAGCAGGCACGGGCGGCTGGGGGTCACTTCACTCTTCGGCACGTACGCAGCCTAGTCTGCGTCTCCGACAGAAAACCCGAGCTCGGAAGAGTGGAGGCGGCACTTTGACGCAGACCAATCCCTTGGATGTCTCGATATTCGGCGACCTGCACGAGGGCACGCTCGCCGACAAGATGGGCATCCAGTTCCTGGAGGTCACGGCCGAGCGGGTCGTGGGCCGCATGCCGGTCGAGGGGAACACGCAGCCGTACGGGCTCCTGCACGGCGGGGCCTCGGCGGTGCTCGCCGAGACGCTGGGCTCGGTGGGGGCGGCCGTCCACGCCGGTCCCGAGCGCATCGCCGTGGGCATCGAGCTGAACGCCACCCATCACCGCTCGGCCACCTCCGGGTACGTCACGGGGGTCGCGACGCGGTTGCACGGCGGTCGCACCTTGGCGACGTACGACATCGAGATCACCGATGAGCAGGGCCGTCGCGTCTGCACCTCACGCCTCACCTGCATGCTGCGCGACCGGTAACACTTACGTCACGCTGTTTCCTTTCGCCGACCCTTTGCGCATGGCCCCCGCGGGTCGCTACCGTGGTCGCAACAGAGCCCGCGGGGAGGCCCAGTAGAAAACGTGTTCGGCCCCACGTTCGCGAGGGTGCTCTCGCGGACGCCACGGGGATCCCTACATGGCCCCAAAGGCCGCCCCGCGGGCTCGACACGTCATACGCTGATCGTTATCGATTCGTTCCCCGCAGCGCCAGGCGTCTCGCCTCATTTAGGCCCTGACCAGGCTCGTTGATTCCTCACATCAGTGACACACACATGTCACTAATTGGTGACGAACGATACTGAACCGGGCGCTGCCGGAATAAGCTCCCGCCATTGCATCCCAGTTGTGCCTGCGATGCGCGCGTGTCGAGATGGAGGGGCACAACCCCGCCTTGACCTACTTTGAGGGAGCACCATTGCGCAGAGCCGTGATCGCGTTCACGGCCTTCCTGGGTGGACTCATCTTCCTGCTGGCCGGGCCCGCCCACGCGGGTCCCGCCGATTGCCAGGGACTGAGGGGAACACTCAAACTCCAAGGCCAGCCAGTGAACGGCGCCAAAATCGCTGTGACCACAGAGGGCGGACAACCCGTCAAGGAGGTCACGACAAACGCCGAAGGCACCTGGGACGTACAGGTCGACAAGCCAGGCAAGTACAAGGTCACGCTGGATGCCGCCAGCCTTCCGCAGAACGCCGAGGTGCGGGGTGGCAACAACGTCCGCACGCCGACGGTGTACGAGGGCAACTGCTCCACGGTCCTGTACGCGCTGCAGCCGAAGGGCACCACGAACCAGCAGCAGCAGGGCGGCGGTGAGACCAGCACCTTCTGGACGCAGGCGGCGCAGCTCACGTTCGAGGGCCTGAACCTCGGCCTGATCATCGCCCTGGCCGCGCTGGGCCTGTCGCTCATCTACGGCACCACCGGCCTGACCAACTTCGCCCACGGCGAGCTGGTCACGCTCGGCGCCATCCTCGCCTACGCCTTCAACATAGGCTTCGGGCTGCATCTCATCCCGGCAGCGCTGATCGCCGTCATCGTCGCCGGCGTCCTCGGCTACCTCCAGGACCGATTGTTCTGGGGGCAGTTGCGCAGGCGCGGCACCGGCACGATCGCCATGATGATCATCTCGATCGGCGTGGCGCTCTTCCTCCGGTACGTGTTCCTGATCTTCTTCGGCGGCCAGACCGAGGCCTACGCCCAGTACACCGCCCAGCCCGGCGTCGAGTTCGGCCCGATCACGGCCGCCCCCAAGAACTTCGTGGCCATGGGCATCGAGCTGGCGGTCCTGATCATCGTCGGCATCGCGCTGCTGCGCACCCGCACGGGCAAGGCGGCCCGCGCCGTGGCCGACAACCCGGCGCTGGCGGCCTCGTCCGGCATCAACGTCGACCGGGTCATCAGGATCATCTGGACGTTCGGCGGCGCCATCGCCGCGCTGGCCGGCATCATGCTCGGGCTCTCCCAGAACCTGAAGTACACGATGGGCCAGGACGTCCTGCTGCTCATCTTCGCCGGCGTGACGCTCGGCGGGCTCGGCACCGCCTTCGGCGCCCTGGTGGGCTCGCTCGTGGTCGGCCTGTTCATCCAGGTCTCGACCCTGTGGGTGCCGCCGGAGCTGAAGAGCGTGGGCGCGCTCGCCGTACTCATCATCGTGCTCCTCGTCCGGCCGCAGGGCATTCTCGGCCGCCGCGAGCGGATCGGCTGATCGGGGGAGGATCAGAATGGACTGGATCACGATTTTCAGCACCACCATCAAGGCCGCTGTGGGGGTCGAGACGGTGCTGTACGCCATCGGCGCCATCGGCCTGAACGTGCACTTCGGCTACACCGGCCTGCTCAACTTCGGCCAGGCCGCGTTCATGGGCGTGGCGGGCTACGGGCTGGCCGTCACGGTCACCGTCATGGGCCTGCCGTTCTGGGTCGGCATCTTCGTCGGCCTGGTCGCCGCCGTCATCCTGGCGATCCTGCTGGGCATACCGACGCTGAAACTGCGCGCCGACTACCTGGCCATCGTCACCATCGCCGCGGCCGAGATCGTCCGCCTCATCTTCCGCTCGGTGCAGTTCAAGGGCGTCTTCGGCGGCTCCGACGGCCAGCGCGGCTTCTCCGACGGCTTCTACGCGCTCAACCCGTACCCCGAAGGGGAGTACGGCTTCAACCTCGGGCCCGTGCCGCTGCTCTTCGGCCACCGCACGATGTGGGTGCTGACGGTGGGCTGGGTGCTCATCGCCCTGTTCAGCTTCGTCGTGTACCTGCTGATGAAGAGCCCGTGGGGCCGCGTGCTCAAGGCCATCCGCGAGGACGAGGACGCGGTGCGCAGCCTGGGCAAGAGCGTGTTCTCGTACAAGATGCAGGCGCTCGTGCTGGGCGGCGTCATCGGCTGCTTCGGCGGTTTCATCTACGGTCTCGGCTACGCCTCGGTGCAGCCCGACGTGTTCGGCACCGAAACCACGTTCTACATGTACACGATGCTCATCCTCGGCGGTGCCGCACGCGTGCTCGGCCCCGTGATCGGCTCGATGATCTTCTGGGTGCTCCTGGTCCTGTTCTACAACGTGATGACCGAGGCGGTCGCCGCCGGGTACATCACGTTCCTGGACACCAACCAGGTCGGCGCCATGCGCTGGATCCTGGTCGGCCTCGGTCTGATCCTGTTGCTCATCTTCCGGCCGCAGGGCATTTTGGGTGACAAGAGGGAGATAGCGATCGATGCGCGACGCTAAGACGACTGTGACCGCCGGGGCCACCGACCGCAAGGCGGCGGCGCTGGCCGCGTTCAAGGACCTGGCCCGCGACCCCGGGGTGCCCAAGCCCGACCCGATCCTCGTGGTGGACAACGTGGTGCGCCGCTTCGGCGGCCTGACCGCCGTCGAGGTGAACCACGTCGAGGTCCAGCGCGGCTCCATCACCGCGCTGATCGGCCCCAACGGGGCGGGCAAGACCACGTTCTTCAACCAGCTCACCGGCTTCGACACGGCCGACTCCGGCACGTGGACGTTCAACGGCCGGGCCATGAACGGCGTGCCCGCGCACAAGGTGGCACGTGCCGGCATGGTGCGCACGTTCCAGCTCACCAAGGCGCTCTCGCGGCTGACCGTGCTGGAGAACATGCGCCTGGGCGCCCAGCAGCAGAAGGGCGAGAACTTCTGGCGGGCCCTCGTGCCCCGCTTCTGGCGCGCCCAGGAGGAGGAGATCACCGAGCGGGCCGAGGAACTGCTGGCGCGCTTCAAGCTCGACGCCAAGCGCGACGACTTCGCCGGGTCGCTGTCCGGCGGCCAGCGCAAGCTGCTGGAGATGGCCCGCGCGCTCATGGTCCGGCCGGAGCTGGTCATGCTCGACGAGCCGATGGCCGGCGTGAACCCGGCGCTGACGCAGTCGCTGCTCGGCCACGTCAAGGACCTGCGCGAGCAGGGCATGACCGTGCTGTTCGTGGAGCACGACATGGACATGGTCCGCGACATCAGCGACTGGGTGATCGTCATGGCGCAGGGCGCGGTCATCGCCGAGGGCCCGCCCTCGACGATCATGTCCGACGAGCGCGTGATCGACGCCTACCTGGGCGCCCACCACGACGCCCCGCTGTCGGAGAGCGAGCTGGAGGCCCAGCTCCACGAGGCCGAGGCGGCGCTGGAGGCGGAGATCCACGAGACCGACGGCACCACCGGGGCGACGACCGCCCCCGAGCCCGAGACCGCAGAGGAGAGGCAGAAGTGAGCGCCGACGAAGCGCCCGTCCAGTCGAAGGCCGCCGTCACCGACCGCAGCGCCCACCTGGAGGGCGCCGAGGACGCGGTGCTGCGCTGCGACGAGCTGATCGCGGGTTACCTCCCGGGCGTCAACATCCTCAACGGCTCCGACCTGTACGTGAAGGACGGCGAGCTGATCGGCATCATCGGCCCCAACGGCGCCGGGAAGTCGACCCTGCTCAAGGCCATGTTCGGCCTGGTCACCATCCGCAGCGGCACGGTGCTGCTGAAGGGTGAGAACATCACGAACATGAAGGCGCACTCCCTGGTCGCCCGCGGCGTCGGCTACGTGCCGCAGACCAACAACGTCTTCCCCAGCCTCACCATCGAGGAGAACCTCGAGATGGGCGCCTTCCAGGTGCCGGGGAAGTTCAAGGAGCGCTTCGAGTTCGTGGCCGAGCTGTTCCCCGCGCTCAAGGAGCGGCGCAAGCAGCGCGCCGGCTCCCTGTCGGGCGGTGAGCGGCAGATGGTGGCGATGGCCAGGGCCCTCATGACCGAGCCCTCCGTGCTGCTGCTGGACGAGCCGTCGGCGGGCCTGTCGCCCAAGCTGCAGGACCTGGTCTTCATCCAGGCCCAGCAGATCAACAAGGCCGGCGTGACCGTGATCATGGTGGAGCAGAACGCGCGGCGCTGCCTGCAGATCTGCCACCGCGGTTACGTTCTCGACCAGGGCCGCAATGCCTACACCGGCACCGGCAAGCAGCTCGCCAACGACCCCAAGGTCATCGAGCTGTACCTCGGGACGCTGGCCAAGGCGTAACCGGGCACGAAAACGGAGAAGGGGCTCCCCGTGGGCCCCTTCTCCGTTTTTTAATGAGCGGTGTGAGACGTTCAGTGGCAGTCGCGCTCCTCCTGCCCGCCCTGCTCGCCGGCTGCCAGGAGGGCGCCTCCTCCGCGCGGAAGTACAGCACCGGCGGCGACCCCGCCGACAGCCCCTGCGACCGCGTGGTCTCCGCCCTCGGGTACGCCGGCCTCATGCTGGAGCCGAAGGGCCAGGAGGAGCGGCAGAACTTCGAGGACGCCGTGATCGGCCGCCTCGCCGAGGCCCACGGCATCACGATGGAGTTCGGCGACCGGCTGCCCGGCTCGCTGCGGGCCGCCGCCGAGACCGTGAAGAGCACCACCGCGGCCCTGTCGAAGAGCGACGTGCCCAGGCAGCGGCAGGTGGCGCTGCTGAAGCAGTACCGCGCCGCCGCCGACCGCATCGTGGCGGGATGCGGAGGATAGCGGGAAGGGCCCGGCCGAGGCGGCCGGGCCCTTCTCCGTCATGCCTGGATCGTGTACGTGATCAGCCGGCGATGTTGCCGCTGCGGTACTCCAGCGCCTTCACCGGGTACTTGTTGTTCTCCTCGAACTGGTAGATGCCGATGGTGGCGACGGCCGGGTCACCGGCCTCGTTGAACTCGACCGGGCCGCTGACACCCTCGTAGTTGATGTCCGTGCCGGCCTTGAGCAGGTCGACGCACTCCTTGAAGCTCTTGCAGGCCGTGCCGCCCTTGCTGACCTCCATCAGCTTCGCGGCGATGTCGACGCCCGCGTCGCTCTTGGCGGCCTCGGCGGCCAGCGCGACCAGGTTCGCCGCGTCGTAGGACTCGGGGGCGTAGGTGAAGTCCTCGAGCTTCGGGTTGACGCCCATCAGCTTCTGCCGGAACTCCTCCGGAGCGGCGGCGCCGGGGTAGGTGCCCTTGACGCCGGTCAGCGTGCCCTTGGGCATCTTGGTGTAGTTGGTGTTCGACATGTTGCCGTCCACCATGTACCACTTGTACTTGCTGGCCGGCATGCCCTGCTTGACCAGCTCCTGGACGACCTTGGCGGTCTCCTCGAAGCCGATCAGGACGATGCCCTTGGGGTTCTTCGCCTTGATCTTGGCGACGTCGGCGGAGAAGTCGGCGGCCTTGGGGTCGTAGTCGACGCGCTCGACGACTTCGGCGCCGCCCTCGGTCACGGTCTTCTGGACCTGGTCGGCCAGGCCGGTGCCGTAGGAGTCCTGCATGGCCATGATGCCCACGGTGTCGTTGCCGTCGGCGATGATCAGGTCACCCAGCACGCGCCCCTGCAGCTTGTCCGGCGGCGCGGTGCGGAAGTACAGGCCCTTGTCCTCGATCGTGGTGAACTTGTCGGAGGTGTTGGCCGGGGAGAAGTGCACCACGCCGGCGCCCGTGATCTTGTCGATCACCGACTCCGACACCGACGAGGACGCCGCGCCGATGATGGCGTCGGCCTTCTGCGCCAGCAGCTTGTCCACCGACTGCGAGGCGATGTTGGTGGTGGTGTCGCCCGAGTCCGTGTCGAACTTGGCCACGGGCTTGCCGAGCACGCCGCCGGCCTCGTTGATCTCCTTGAGGGCGAGGTCGACGCCCGCGAACTCGGGCGGGCCGAGGAAAGCCAGCGAACCGGTCTGGGGCAGCAGCGTGCCGAGGGTCAGCGTGCCATCACCCTTCGCCGCGGGCGCGGATGAGGCAGGCGCGGCACTCTGGGAAGCCTGAGTGGCGGTGTCACCGCCGCCACCACCGCAGGCTGTCAGGGCGAGGCTGGTGGCAGCCACGACAGCCAGCGCCCGCCCCACGGGAGCAATGCGGATCATGAAGTGTCTCCTCCGATTCCAGGCCGGGATCCTCAGCACCGCCGAGCGTTCCCGATCGAATGCAGGAAACGTACAAAATTGCTGCACACTCCAACCAGATCCCCTGGAGAACTGTCGGCACTTGGATGCGGAGTCGTAATCACTCCTCAACTTACGAGAGCTGCGCACGGACGCTTAATGTGCGACAGGTGAAGCGCAAAACGCCTCTTCTCGTGACGATCGCGCTGGCCTCCGGTTGCGGCTCCCCGGAGCCGCCCTCTCCGCCGCCCGCCGGACCGCCGCCCGGGGTATCGGTCTCGCTGGCCCAATATCGCTCGGACGAACCGATGCACGCGCTTCAAGTGGCCGTCCGAAATACCAGTGAAACGCCCGTTTATTTCGCTGATGTCCAGCTCGTCACGCCGTCCTTCAAGACGCTGCCGCCGCAGCAGGCCGACGCCGTCATCAGGAAGACCGAGCGCACGGACCTGCCCATCACCTACGGCGCCGCCAACTGCCTGCCCCAGGGCCTGCCCGAGGTGCAGCCCGCGACCGTCGTGGCGCACGTGCGAACCGGCTCCGAGCAGCCGCGCAAGGTGGTCTTCGCCGTGCCGCACCCCGACCCGCTGCTGGCCAGGCTGCTGCGCGACGAGTGCTCGGAGTTCCTCGTCAAGCAACGCGCCAGCATCGAGTTCGGCCCCACCTGGACGGAGTCCGGGCCGAAGTCCGATCGGGTCATGCGCGGGAGCCTGGTGGTCACGCGGCGCGGCCAGGGCGCCGTGACCCTCGCCGACGTCGGCGGCACCACCCACTACATCGTCACCCCTGGCAGCAAACCCCTGGGCACGCTGGCCGCCGGGGAACAGCGGCTGGAGGTGCCGCTCGAACTCACCCCGGCCCGCTGCGACGGGCACGCCTTCGCCGAGGCCAAGAAGGCGTTCCTGTTCCCGGTGCGGGCATCGGTGGACGGCGGCGAGGAGCGCGTGGTGATCGTCACCCCGCCCAAGCCCCTCCAGGACCGCTTCCTCGCCTACGCCCGGCGCGCCTGCGACCTCGGCTCCTGACCCGCCGGGCCGCTCCCTCCCCGCCCGGGGCGGGGAGGGAGCGGGCGGATGAGGGCCTAGCCCTCGATCTTGCCGGTACGGTACTCCAGCGCCTTGCCGGCGTACTTGTTGTCGTCGCCGTACTGGTAGACGCCGATGGTCGCCACCGACGGGTCACCGGCGGCGTCGAACTCGACGGGCCCGCTGACGCCGTCGTAGTCGATGTCCTTGCCGGCCTTCAGCAGGTCGACGCACTCCTTGAAGCTCTTGCACTTCTCGCCGCCGCCGCTCACCTCGGCCAGCTTGCCCGCGATGGACGTGCCGCTGTCGTCCTTGGCGGCCTCGGCGGCCAGCGCGATGAGGTTCGCCGCGTCGTAGGACTCCGCGGAGTAGGTGAAGTCGTCGAGCTTCGGGTCGAGCTTCTTCAGCTTCTCCCTGAACTCCTCGGGCGCCTCGGCGCCCGGGATGGTGCCCTTGACGCCCTTGAGCGTGCCCTTGGGCATCTTCAGGTAGTTGGTGTTCGACATGTTGCCGTCCACCATGTACCACTTCACCTTGTCGGCGGTCAGCCCCTGCTTGACCAGCTCGGCGACGACCTTGGCGCCCTCCTCGAACCCGATCAGCACGACCGCCTTCGGGTTCGCGGCCTTGATCTTGGCCACGTCGGCGGAGAACTCGGCCGCCTTCGGGTCGTAGTCCACCCGCTCCACGACGCTGGCGCCGGCGGCCTCGGCCGTCTTGGTGATCTGGTCGGCCAGGCCGGAGCCGTAGGAGTCCTGCATGGCCAGGATGCCGACGGTGTCGTTGCCGTCGGCCGCGATCAGGTCGCCCAGCACGCGGCCCTGCAGCTTGTCCGGCGGCGCCGTGCGGAAGTACAGGCCGTTGTCCTTGATCGTGGTGAACTTGTCGGAGGTGTTGGCCGGCGAGAACTGCACCACCCCCGCACCCGTGATCTTGTCGATGATCGACTCCGACACCGACGACGACGCGGCGCCGATGATGGCGTCGGCCTTCTGCCCCAGCAGCTTGTCCACCGACTGCGAGGCGATGTTCGTGGTGGTGTCGCCGGAGTCGGTGTGCACCTTGGTGACCGGCTTGCCGAGCACGCCGCCGGCCTCGTTGATCTCCTTGACGGCCTGGTCCACCCCGGCGAACTCGGGCGGGCCGAGGAACGCCAGCGAACCGGTCTGCGGCAGGACCGTGCCGATGGTCAGCGTGCCGTCACCCTTCGCCGCCGGCGCCGAGGAGGCCTCCGTCGACGTCGCGGCGGACGGCGCGGTGGCGGCGGACTGCTCGCCCGTGTCGCCGCCGCAGGCCGTCAGAGCCAGGCTCGCCGCGGCCGCCACGGCCAGCAGGCGCCCCATCGGAGCAATGCGGTTCATAGAAGAAACTCCCCCTATCTCGGCGAAGAGACGATCACCTTCGCCGGGTTTTCCGAGCTCAGCATGCCTGTCCGGCGCGGGGATGGGGAGTTCTTACCCGACTTTTATACTGGATCGTAATGTCCTAAATACCCAGAGTTATGGTCTGTTTCAGGAGAGTTACGGACAGGTCCCTAAAGCAGAGCGCCCTGGCCCGGAATATCCGGACCAGGGCGAGAAAACGCGCGGTTCAGCCCTCGATCTTCCCCCGCCGATATTCGATCGCCTTGGCGGCGTCGAACGTGTTGTCGGCCCTGTACTGGTAGACACCGATCGTCGCGACCGACGGGTCACCCACGTCGTTGAAGTCCACCGGCCCGCTGACGCCTTCGTAGTCGATGTCCGTGCCCGCCTTCAGCAGGTCGGCGCACTCCTTGAAGCCCGCGCACTTCGTGCCGCCCTTGCTCACCTCCACCAACTTGCCCGCGATCGCCGCGCCCGTGTCCGCCTTGGCCGCCTCCGCGGCCAGCGCGATGAGCGTCACGGCGTCGTACGACTCCGCCGCGTAGGTGTACTCGGTCAGCTCCGGGTTCACCTTCAGCAGCCGCTTCTGGAACGCCTCGGGTGCCTCGGCCCCCGGCAGCGTGCCCTTCACCCCGTCCATGGTGCCCTTCGGGGTCTGGGCGAAGTTGGTGTTCGACATGTTGCCGTCCACCATGTACCACTTGTGCTTGTCGCTGGTCAGCCCCTGCTTGACCAGCTCCTGCACGACCTTCGACGTCTCCTCGAACCCGATCAGCACGATGCCCTTGGGGTTCGCGGCCTTGATCTTGGACACGTCGGCGGAGAAGTCGGCCGCCTTCGGGTCGTAGTCCACCCGCTCCACGATCGTCGCGCCGCCCTCCTGGGCCGTCCGCGTCACCTGGTCGGCCAGGCCGGAACCGTAGGAGTCCTGCATGGCCAGGATCCCGATGGTGTCGTTGCCGTCGGCGACCACCAGATCACCCAGGACCCGCCCCTGCAGCTTGTCCGGCGGCGCGGTGCGGAAGTACAGGCCGTCGTCCTCGATCGTGGTGAACTTGTCGGAGGTGTTGGCCGGGGAGAACTGCACCACGCCCGCCCGCGTGATCTTGTCGATGATCGACTCCGACACCGACGACGACGCGGCGCCGACGATCGCGTCCACCTTCTGCGCCAGCAGCTTGTCCACCGACTGCGAGGCGATGTTCGTGGTCGTGTCCCCCGAGTCCGTGTCGGACTTGGCGACCGGCTTGCCGAGCACGCCGCCGGCCTCGTTGATCTCCTTGAGCGCCAGATCGACGCCCCCGAACATGGGCGGGCCCAGGTAGGCCAGCGACCCCGTCTGCGGCAGCACCGTGCCGATGCTCAGCGTGCCGTCGCCCTGCGCCGCCGCCGAGGGCGGCTGCGCGGAAGCCGAGCCGGAGGTGACGGTGCCGGCGGTGGTGTCGCCGGGCGAGCACGCCGCCAGCGCCAGAACCGCCGCGGTGACGGCGAGCGGCGCGCGAAGAATGCGGATCATGGAGTGCGTCTCCGATCGAGATGAGCGGATCTTCCGTCCGACCATCAGTTACGCGCCGGGACGCCCCCCACGTAAGCGGCCGAAGCCGGTTGGATGCCCACTCGTGACCGCACCACAACCCGCCGGGCCAAATCACCTGATATAGGGCTTTTTCAGGATCGCTCCGCCGCGTCGTCGATAACGATCTGAGCAACCTCGCGCATGCTCAGCCGCCGGTCCATCGACGCCTTCTGGATCCATCGGAACGCCTGCGGCTCCGTCCAGCCGTGCTGCGCCATGAGCTGGCCCTTGGCCCGCTCGACCAGCTTCCTGGTCTCCAGCCGCTCCGACAGGCTGGAGACCTCGGCCGCCAGCGCCACCATCTCCTCGTGCCTGCTGACCGCCATCTCGATCGCCGGCACCAGGTCGGCCTTGGTGAACGGCTTGACCAGGTAGGCCATCGCCCCCGCGTCCCTGGCCCGCTCGACCAGGTCGCGCTGGGAGAACGCGGTCAGGATGAGGCAGGGGGCGATCCGCTCGGACACGATGCGCTCGGCCGCCGAGATGCCGTCGAGCACCGGCATCTTCACGTCGAGGATGACCAGATCGGGCCTCAGCTCGGCGGCCAGCCGGATCGCCTGCTCGCCGTCACCGGCCTCCCCCACGACGACGTAGCCGTCCTCCTGGAGCATCTCCTTGAGGTCGAGGCGGATCAGGGCCTCGTCTTCCGCGATCACTACTCGCCGCTGCGTACTCACGAGCAGAAGAGTACAGACGTCCGGTAGATTAGATCCACGCCGGTGCGGCTCGGAGCGCTACGCTACGAGATCACAGCCCGGACATTCGCCGCCCCGGTAGACCAATCGGCAGAGTCGATGGCCTCAAAATCCATTCAGTGTGGGTTCGAATCCCACCCGGGGCACCGAGGTGACACCGACACGACCGCCCGGCTTCCGAGCCCGGCGGTTTTGTCATGCCCGGATGCGACACTCTCCGCATGCACGATAGCGCACTCCGTGGCCGATGGCCGAAAATGCTGACCGTAATTCCGGGTCGCCCTCATCAGGTCACGGGCCCGCCGTCGTCGAAGAAGCCTCCCGTCGGCCCGCAGGATCCAGGGTGAGATGACGGCCGCTCTCTCCGAGGCCGCGCGGGTGATGGCGAACGGCAGGCCCTCGGTGACGCAGGCGCCCGGAACGGCGGCGGAGGTCGCGGGCCGCGTACCCGATGCGGTGGCGACTTTTCGGGATCGCTCCCACCGGGAATAGCCGTCTCAAGATCGAGGAACACGGGGGGTGGGGCGGGATGCCGTTGAACGTGGCGGAGCGGGAGGCGTTCCTGGCGGAGTCGCACATCGCCAGCCTGGCGGTGGAGGCGGGCGACGGCCGGGCGCCGCTGGTCGTGCCGGTCTGGTACGACTACGACCCCGGCGGCGAGATCCGGTTCCTGACGGACGGCGACTCGCGCAAGGCCAGGCTGATCGCGAAGGCGGGCCGGTTCTCGATACTGGCGCAGCGGGTCAGCCCGACCTACCGCTACGTGTCGGTGGAGGGCCCGGTGGTGCGCTCGGGCCCGACGACGCTGGACGACCTCACCCGCATCTCCTCCCGCTACCTGCCACCGGACGCGGTGTCCGGCTACGTCCAGGGCTCGGACCTGCACGTACTGGTGACCTTCAGGATGCGCCCGGAACACTGGCTCTCGGCCGACCTGGGCGCCCTGAGCTGACACCGGCGGCCCATGATCACCGCGGGCCGAGGCCGGCAGCCTTCCGAGGCCGACAGCCTTCCGAGGGCGGCAGCCTTCCGAGGCCGGGGCCGGCAGCGGCGGGAGCCTGGGGTGCCTGCGGGCCCGCGCACCTGGGAAACGGTATTTTTGGGGCCGTGACTGCTATCGATCCCACCTCGACCGGCGCGTTCGGCGCCGGCCTCGCCACCATCGCCGCCGACGGCACCGTACTCGACACCTGGTTCCCCGCCCCCGAGCTGGGCGAGGCGCCCCACTCGGGCACCCAGCGGCTCTCCGCCGACGAGGCCGGGGAGCTGGCCGAGCTGGCCGGCCCCGACGCGGCGCGGGGCGTGGAGGTGGTGGCCGTGCGCACCGGCATCGCCAAGCTCTCCGAGGCGCCCGTGGACGCGCACGACGTCTACCTGCGTCTCCACCTGCTCTCGTCCCGCCTGGTCCAGCCGCACGGCGTCAACCTGGACGGCATCTTCGGCCTGCTGGCCAACGTGGTGTGGACGAACTACGGCCCGTGCCCGGTGCCGGACTTCGAGCGCACGCGGCTGCGCCTGCGCGCCAGGGGCGCGGTGACGGTGTACGGGGTGGACAAGTTCCCCCGGATGGTCGACTACGTGCTGCCTTCCGGTGTCCGGATCGCCGACGCCGACCGGGTCCGGCTGGGCGCCCACCTGGCCGGCGGCACCACGGTCATGCACGAGGGCTTCGTGAACTTCAACGCCGGCACGCTCGGCAGCTCCATGATCGAGGGGCGGGTCTCGGCCGGCGTGGTCGTCGGCGACGGCTCCGACGTGGGCGGCGGCGCCTCCATCATGGGAACCCTGTCGGGCGGCGGCAAGCAGGTCATCTCGGTCGGCGAGCGCTGCCTGCTGGGCGCCAACTCGGGCCTGGGCATCTCGCTGGGCGACGACTGCGTGGTGGAGGCTGGCCTGTACGTCACGGCGGGCACGCGGGTCACGCTGCCGGACGGCACGGTCGTCAAGGCGGCCGAGCTGTCGGGCTCCAGCGGCGTCCTGCTCCGGCGCAACTCCCAGTCGGGCGCGGTGGAGGCCCTGCCCCGCAAGGGCGGCGGCATCGAGCTCAACGCCGCCCTCCACGCCAACGACTGACCACCCTGGCAGAACGCCGATGGGGCAGCGCCCGAACGCTGCCCCATCGCTGTTTCCGGCCGCGCCGCGCAGGGCCTCGTCGAGCCACCGCGCCTCAGCGGGCAAGCCTGGAGCCCGGTGAAGGGCCGCAGGCCGTTACCTGGAAGGCCACCCGCCGGCGTACGGCGGGTGGCAGGCCACGGCGTTGCCGTGACACCCGATCAGTGTGCGTGGGACACCGCGGAGCCGATCGTGTGGACGCGCAGGGCGTTGGTGGAGCCGGGGGTGCCGGGAGGCGAGCCGGCCACGATGACGACCTTGTCGCCCTTCTCCAGCCGCCCCAGCGACAGCAGCGAGGCCTCCACCTGCCGCACCATGTCATCGGTGTGGTGCACGAACGGCACGTGGAACGTCTCCACCCCCCACGTCAGCGAGAGCTGCCCGCGCACGTGCGGCGCGGAGGTGAAGGCGAGCAGCGGGATCGGCGAGCGGTAGCGGGCCAGCCGGCGCGCCGTCTCCCCCGACATCGTGAAGGCCACCAGCGCCTTGGCCCCCACGATCGCCCCCACCTCGGCCGCGGCGCGGGCGATGGCGCCGCCGGTGGTCTCCGGCATGCGCTCCAGCGTGTGGGTGGCGTGCAGCGAGGACTTCTCCGCGGCGCAGGCGATGCGGTCCATCGTGGAGACGGCCTCGATCGGGTAGTTGCCGACCGAGGTCTCGCCCGACAGCATGACCGCGTCGGCGCCGTCCATGACCGCGTAGGCCACGTCGGAGGCCTCGGCGCGGGTGGGGCGCGGGGCGTTCATCATCGAGTCGAGCATCTGGGTGGCGACGATGACCGGGCGGGCCTTCTCGCGGCAGAGCTCGATGATCCGCCGCTGCACGATCGGGACCTGCTCCAGCGGCAGCTCGACGCCGAGGTCGCCGCGGGCGACCATGATGCCGTCGAAGGCCTCGACGATGTCGGGGAGGCGGTCGACGGCCTGCGGCTTCTCGATCTTGGCGAGCAGCGGGAGGCGGACGGCCTCCTGCTCCATGATGTTGCGCACCACGTCGGCGTCGGACGGGCGGCGGACGAAGGACAGGGCGATCATGTCGAAGCCGGTGCGCAGCGCCCAGCGCAGGTCGGCCTCGTCCTTGTCGGTGAGGGCCGGGGCGCTGACGTTGACGCCCGGCAGGTTGAGGCCCTTGTTGTCGGAGATCATGCCGCCGATGACGACGCGGGTGATGATGCGCTCGCCGTCGACGCGGGTGGCCTCGAGCACGAGGCGGCCGTCGTCGACGAGGATCGTGTCACCGGGGCGGACGTCCTTGGGCAGCCCCTTGTAGGTGGTGGAGACCTGCTCGCGGTCGCCCGGCACGTCTTCGGTGGTGATGGTGAAGACGTCGCCGAAGCCCAGCCTGACGGGGCCTTCCTCGAACGTGCCGACACGGATCTTGGGGCCCTGCAGGTCGGCGAGCACGCCTACACCGCGGCCGAGGTCGGCCGCCACCTCCTTGACCCGGTCGTAAACCTCTCTGTGCAGGTCATGATTGCCATGGCTGAGGTTGAACCGTGCCACGTCCATGCCCGCGGCGATCAGCTCGCGGAGGCGTTCTTTGGAGGATGTGGCGGGGCCTAGGGTGCAGACGATTTTCGCGCGACGAGTCACGAGTCCTACCTTAATTGGTACAGACCACTTGGCAGTCACTGACGACGGAGAACGTACCCGACGTAGGAGAACAGAACGAGAACGGCGACCCCAAGTCGCGCCAAGTTCGTGTACTCCTCCGGGTAGATCACGCCCTCGATGTAGTGGTCGATGAAGCCGCTGGTGGGTAACCCCTCCTGACCCGCGCTGTGGCGCGCCCAGTCCTCGGCGAGGGTGAGAGGGCACTCGACGCCGGTCACGACCGAGAGCACGCCCCAGGCGGCGACGGCGAGGTGCGCCCAGATCGTACGCCGCCAGCGCCACGCGAGGAACCCGCCCACGGCCATGTAGACGAGAAAGGCGAAGTGCACCACCATCGCGGCGTCCGCGAGGAGGCGATACATCATGGTTCGACGGTAGCCGCCTTCCAGGCGTCCACGATGCCGTGACCGTAGAATCCGTTGTCGGCCTGGGTGCCCTCGCACTCTTGCGTCTCGGTCTGCCCGAAGACCTTGTACACGTACTTGCGGGGCGTGGGGCAGGCCTTCTGCGCGGCGGTCTTGTACAGGAGCTGCTCGACCGTGGCCGGGTCCAGGTCGAGCCCGCCCTTGCCGGGCTTGCCGAAGCGGCTGACGAGGATCGCCGCGACGCCGGCGGCGTGCGGCGAGGCCATGGAGGTGCCTTCCAGGTACTGGTAGTAGGAGCAGGTGCCGCCGGTGCAGTCCTTGACGACGTCGGCGCCCTTGGGCTCGCCCTTGGCGTCGATGCGGCCGGCGGCGCGCAGCACGCGCTCGGGCGCGGCGGCCAGGATCGACCGGGTGGCCTGGGTGCCCTGCCCGTCGAGCACGTCGCCGCCGGGCGCCGACAGGTCCGTCTGCTCGTTGCCGTAGTCGCTGTAGACGGCCTTGCGGCCGGACGGGCCGAGGGCGGAGACGGAGATGACGCCGTTGGACTCGGCGGGCACGTTGATGCAGGAGTTGTCGACCTGCCGCTCCTTCTCGTCGCCCTTCGGGTAGCCGGGGCTCTGCTTGTCGACCTGGGGGCGGCCGAGGTCGGTGGAGCCGTTGCCGAGGGCGGAGACCAGCGTGACGCCGCGCTGGCGGGCGTAGTCGAGGGCGCGCTGCATGCCGGTGATGATGCCCTGCTGTTCGAGCTGCTGCTTCCTGGTGTCGGACTTGTTGCTCGCGCAGTTGAACAGCCAGGGGTCGACGAAGTAGCTCATGTTCACGACGTCCACGCCGATGTCGCCGGCGTAGGTGAGGGCGTCGAGGCTGGGCTTGAGGAAGAAGAAGCCGGAGTCCTGGCCGGCCCTGAGGTTCACGATCTGCACGCCAGGGGCGACGCCGGCGATGCCCAGGCCGTTCAGCGGGGAGGCGATGGTGCTGGCGACGTGGGTGCCGTGGCCGTCGTCGTCCACGTCCACGGCGTCCTTGCAGCCGGACGCCTCGCACGGGCCGTCGAGCGTCTCGCCGTACTCGTCCTTGGGCTTGTCGGTGACGAAGTTGCGGCTGAGCTCGCGGTTGAAGTTGGGGGCGATGTCGGGGTGCTTGCCGTCCACGCCGGTGTCGATGACGCCGACGAGGACCTGCCGGGTGCCGGGCGCCTTGGCGTGGGCGCGGTCGGCGCCGATCATGCGCATGTCCCACTGGCGGCCGGCGAGCGGCTCGCCCTTGGTCTTGGTGAACGCCTTCTCGTCGGGGAACGCGGCCCTGCGGGCGGCGGCGTCCGTGGCGGGGCGGGCGGCGGCCTCCGCGGCTGGGCGGGAGGTGGCGTAGCCGATGCGGCGGTCCGGGGAGACGCCGGCGATGGCCGGGTCCGCGCCCACGGCCTCCTCGAACCCGGAGCCCGAGCCGGCGGCCATGAGGTAGCCGAGCCTGGTGTCGGCGGAGATCGTGGTGCCGCCGGCGCGTTCGACGGCGGCCTCGGCCTGGCGTTGCTTGCCGAAGTCGTAGAAGACGAGGAATTCGGCCTGCGGGGTGGCGGCCTCGCGGGACGCGGCCGGCGTGCAGGCGCCGAGCGCGACCACGGCGGCCAGCGCCGTCAAGCCCGAGGCGACCCGCCGCATTCTTCCCCCATCCGCCGACTTGCCGCAGAACCTGAATCTTCCCGACAGTAATCCCCTGATGCAACTTAGTGGTGAAATTTCGGTCGAATAACGACGAAGCGGACCTCCATCGGAGGTCCGCTCCGTCCCTGGCCAGGGCCGCCGCGCCGGGCCTGCGCCGCTCCTGGCCCGCATCCCGGTCAGGCCCTCGCAGTGGTGCGCCGGCCGCGCCGTTCAGCGGGCCGGATCGAGAGTGACGCCGCCCGAGATGACCCCGCGCGACATCGGCCGCCGCAGGAACTCGTGCGGGAAGCCCAGGTCCACCTCACTGGCCTCGGCGAGCGTGGCGATCTGCGCGCCGGTGAAGCGCACGTCGAGCGCGCCCAGGTTGTCCTCGAGCTGGGCGAGCGTGCGTGCGCCGACGATGGGCGCCGTCACGCCGGGCTCCAGCAGCGTCCAGGCCAGCGCCACCTGCGACGGCGTCGCGCCCAGCTCGTCCGCCACCCGCTTGACCACCTCGGCGATGCCGAGCGAGCGCTCGGTGAGGGAGCCGTTGGCCGCCGCCACGTTCTTGCGGGTGCCCGACGGGTCTGCGGAGATCTCGTGGGACAGATCGGCCCGGGTGTACTTGCCGGTGAGCACGCCGCTGCCCAGCGGCGACCAGGGGATGACCCCGAGGCCCAGCTCGCGGCCCATGGGGATCAGGTCGCGCTCCCCCGTCCGCTCGATCAGGCTGTACTCGATCTGCAGGGCGATCAGCGGCGACCAGCCGCGCAGGTCGGCGATGGCCTGCATGCGCGACACCTGCCAGGCGGGCGTGTCGGAGATGCCGACGTAGAGCACCTTGCCCATCCTGACGAGGTCGTCCATGGCGCGCAGGATCTCCTCCACAGGGGTGGTGAAGTCCCAGGCGTGCAGGTAGAGCAGGTCGAGGTGGTCGGTGCCGAGGCGGCGCAGGCTGGCCTCGACGGACCGGACCATGCTCTTGCGGTGGTTGCCGCCCGAGTTCGGGTCACCCTGGCGCCTGGCCATGCTGTACTTCGTGGCCAGCACGAGCTGCTCGCGCCGCCCGGCCGCGAACTCGCCGACCAGGGTCTCGGCGGTGCCGTCGGTGTACTGGCTGGCGGTGTCGATGAAGTTGCCGCCGCGCTCCACGTAGGCGTCGAAGATGCGGCGGGACTCCTCCTTGTCCGAGCCCCAGCCCCAGTCGGTCCCGAACGTCATCGTGCCCAGCGACAGCGGCGAGACCCGCAGGCCGGAACGGCCCAGCAAGCGGTAGGTGTCAAGAGTCGTCATGCGTCCAAGCGTGCTCGGGGCGCGAGCCATGGGTAAGGGAAGGCTCTTCCTGGGATCGGCCGTCCCAGGCAGCGCCCGCGACGGACGCGCCGGGCACACGGCTCCGGGCAGTGCGCGGCCTGGGCGGGCCCGCGGCCGTAAGATCGAGGCGATGAGCACCGTCGACCAGACCCGCGAGCTCGCGGCCTTCCTGCGGACGCGCCGCGAGCGGCTGAGCCCCGGCGACGTCGAGCTGCCGGCGCGCCGCGCCCACCGCCGCACGCCGGGGCTGCGCAGGGAAGAGGTCGCGGAGCTGGCCGGCGTCAGCGTCGACTACGTGATCCGGCTGGAGCAGGGGCGCGGGTTGCGGCCCTCACCCGAGGTGCTGGAGGCGCTGGCCGCGGCGCTGCGGCTGAGCGAGGACGAGCGGCTCTACCTGTTCGACCTGGCCCGGCAGCGGCCGACCAGCAGGCCCGAGCGCGAGGGCCCGGCCGGCGACGAGGCCGGGCCGCTGTCCCGCCTGGTCCTGGACCTGTCGCCGCTGCCGGCCATGGTGGTCAACCACCGCTTCGACATCATCGCGTGGAACCCGGAGATGGCCGGCCTGATGCTCGACTTCGGCAGCCTGCCGCCGAGGCAGCGCAACAGCCTGTGGTTGTGCATGCTGCACCCGGGCCTGGACCACTTCTTCCGCGACCGGGAGCGCGCGGTGCGCGAGGGCATCGCCGACCTGCGGGCCTCCTGGGCGGCCCATCCCGACGACAAGCGCCTGGCGGACCTGGTCGAGGAGCTGACCTCGGGCAACGAGGAGTTCGCCCGGCTGTGGGCGATGCGCGACGTGCGGGTCAACGCCAGGGGGCAGAAGCGGCTGCGGCACGCCACGGAGGGGCCGCTGACGGTCGAGTACGAGGTGCTGGCCCCGCTGCAGGCGCCCGGGCAGCGGCTGATCATCTACCGGGCCGCCGACCCGGACTCGCAGCGCGTGCTCGACGCCGTCGCGCGGGCCTGCTGACCCCCTCGGCCGGGCCGTGACCACGCGGACGGCCAAGGACGCGCACGTGACGGCGCCCGGCCCCGTGCGGGTTCAGCGGGCGTTTCCCTGGAGGCCCTCGGCCACGTGCGGCGGGTGGGGTGACGTCGGCTTGCCGTAAAGGACGGTGGCCGTGAAACGACAACGGCCCGGCTGTGGAAGCCGGGCCGTGCGGCCGTCAGACGAGCGGACGAGCAGTGGGCAGGATCGGGTACGGGAGGGCCGTGTCGCCGGTCAGGAAGCGGTCGACGCCGGAGGCGGCGGCGCGCCCCTCCGCGATCGCCCACACGATGAGCGACTGACCGCGCCCCATGTCGCCCGCCACGAAGACGCCGTCCACCTTGGACATGTACGTCTTGTCGCGCGCCACGTTCCCCCTGGCGTCGTAGAAGCCGTCGCCGGCGGCCTCGGCCAGGTCCTGCAGCAGCGCGCCCTTCTCCGGCCCGACGAAGCCCATGGACAGCGTGACCAGCTCGGCCGGGATCTCCCGCTCGGTGCCCGGGATCGGCTTGAAGCCGTTCTGCGGCCCCTCGACCTCGACCAGCCGCAGCGCCCGCACGTTGCCGTCGGCGTCGCCGACGAACTCGGTGGTGGAGACGGCGTACACGCGCTGCCCGCCGCCGTCCTCCAGCTCCTCATGGGCGCTCTCCATCTTGAACAGGATGGGGAACGTCGGCCACGGCTGGCTGCCGGGGCGGCTGCGCGGCGGCTGCGGCATGATCTCGAGCTGGGTGACGGACGCGGCCCCCTGCCGGATCGCGGTGCCGATGCAGTCGGCACCGGTGTCGCCGCCGCCGATGACGACGACGTGCTTGCCCTCGGCCGAGATGGGCGAGACCGCGAAGTCGCCCTCCTGGACCTTGTTGGACAGCGGCAGGTACTCCATCGCCTGGTAGATGCCCTTGAGCTCGCGCCCGGCCACCGGCAGGTCGCGCCACTGGGTGGCGCCGCCGGACAGCACCACGGCGTCGAACTGCTCGCGCAGCTCGGCGGCCGTGATGTCGACGCCGACGTTCACGCCGGTGCGGAACTCGGTGCCCTCGGCCCGCATCTGCTCCAGGCGGCGCTCGATGTGCCGCTTCTCCATCTTGAACTCGGGGATGCCGTAGCGCAGCAGCCCGCCGGCGCGGTCGGCCCGCTCGAACACGACCACGTCGTGGCCGGCCCGGGTGAGCTGCTGGGCGGCGGCGAGCCCGGCGGGGCCCGAGCCGACGACCGCGACCTTCTTGCCGGTCTTGACGGCCGGCGGCTGCGGGGTCACCCAGCCCTCGGCGAACGCCCGGTCGATGATCTCGACCTCGACCCGCTTGATCGCCACGGGGTCGGAGTTGATGCCGAGCACGCACGCCGCCTCACACGGAGCCGGGCAGAGCCTGCCGGTGAACTCCGGGAAGTTGTTGGTGGCGTGCAGCCGCTCGATCGCCTCGCGCCAGTCGGTGCGGTAGACCAGGTCGTTCCACTCGGGGATGAGGTTCCCGAGCGGGCAGCCGTTGTGGCAGAACGGGATGCCGCAGTCCATGCAGCGGGCCGCCTGCTTGGTCAGCTTCTCCTGCGAGAAGTCCTGGTAGACCTCGCGCCAGTCGCTGATGCGGACGTCCACGGGGCGGCGCGCCGGCAGCTCCCGGTCGTGCGTGAGAAAACCCTTCGGGTCAGCCATTCGGTACGCCTCCCTTATCCCTTAACCGCGGCCGCCATGACGGCCTCGTCGATGTCCCTGCCTTCGATGCGGGCGGCCTCGGCGGCCTCCAGCACCCTCTTGTAGTCGGTCGGCATGATCTTGCCGAACCTGGCGAGCGCCTCGTCCCAGTCGGCCAGCAGCGCCTTGGCGACCGGCGAGCCGGTCTCCGCGAAGTGCTTCTCGACCGTCTCCTTGAGGAACTCGGTGTCCTGCTCGGTGAGCGCCTCGATGGCGACCATCTCGCGGTTGACCCGCTCGGGCTTGAGGTCCAGCAGGTACGCGATGCCGCCCGACATGCCGGCCGCGAAGTTGCGCCCGGTCTGGCCGAGCACCACGACCTTGCCGCCGGTCATGTACTCGCAGCCGTGGTCGCCCACGCCCTCCACGACCGCCGTGGCGCCGGAGTTGCGCACGCAGAACCGCTCGCCCACGACGCCGCGGACGAACACCTCGCCGGACGTGGCGCCGTACAGGGCGACGTTGCCGGCGATGATGTGGCCGTCGAGCGGGGCCTCGTCGTGCGGCCGGAGGGTGATCCGCCCGCCGGACAGGCCCTTGCCGAGGTAGTCGTTGGCGTCGCCGGCCAGCCGGAGCGTGACCCCGCGCGGCACGAACGCGCCGAACGAGTTGCCCGCCGAGCCGGTGAACGAGATGTCGATCGTGTTGTCGGGCAGCCCCTTGCCGCCGTGCCGCTTGGTGACCTGGTAGCCGAGCATGGTGCCGACCGTGCGGTTCACGTTGCGGATGGGCAGCTCCAGCGTGACCGGGGTGCCGTCGTCGATGGCGCCCTCGGCGAGCTGGATGAGCGTGTTGTCCAGCGCGTGCTGCAGCCCGTGGTCCTGCTCGACCGTGCGGCGCAGCGGGGTGCCCGCGGGCAGCTCCGGCTGGTGCAGGATCGGCGACAGGTCCAGGCCGCTGGCCTTCCAGTGGTCCTCGGCCGCCGTCATGTCGAGCATCTCGGCGTGCCCGATCGCCTCGTCGAGCGAGCGGAAGCCCAGCTCGGCGAGGTACTCGCGGATCTCCTCGGCGATGAACTCGAAGAAGTTCACCACGAACTCGGGCTTGCCGGTGAAGCGCTTGCGCAGCTCGGGGTTCTGCGTGGCCACGCCCACCGGGCAGGTGTCGAGGTGGCAGACGCGCATCATGACGCAGCCGGAGACGACCAGCGGAGCGGTGGCGAAGCCGTACTCCTCGGCGCCCAGCAGCGCGGCGATGACGACGTCGCGGCCGGTCTTGAGCTGGCCGTCCACCTGGACGACGATGCGGTCGCGCAGGTCGTTCAGCAGCAGCGTCTGCTGGGTCTCGGCCAGGCCGAGCTCCCACGGGGCGCCCGCGTGCTTGAGCGACGTCAGCGGCGAGGCGCCGGTGCCGCCGTCGTGCCCGGAGATGAGCACCACGTCGGCGTGCGCCTTCGACACGCCGGCGGCGACCGTGCCGACGCCGACCTCGGCGACCAGCTTCACGTGGACCCTGGCCTCCGGGTTGGAGTTCTTCAGGTCGTGGATGAGCTGTGCCAGGTCCTCGATCGAGTAGATGTCGTGGTGCGGCGGCGGCGAGATGAGGCCGACGCCGGGCGTGGAGTGCCTGGTCTTGGCGATCCACGGGTAGACCTTGTGGCCGGGGAGCTGGCCGCCCTCGCCGGGCTTGGCGCCCTGGGCCATCTTGATCTGCAGGTCGTCGGCGTTGACCAGGTACTCGGAGGTGACGCCGAACCGGCCGGAGGCCACCTGCTTGATCGCCGACCTGCGGGCCGGGTCGTACAGGCGCTCGGGGTCCTCGCCGCCCTCACCGGTGTTGGACTTGCCGCCGAGCTGGTTCATCGCGATGGCGAGCGTCTCGTGCGCCTCCATCGAGATGGAGCCGTACGACATCGCGCCCGTGGAGAACCGCTTGACGATCTCCGAGACGGGCTCGACCTCCTCGATGGGGATCGGGTTGCCCTTGCGCAGCTTGAACAGGCCACGCAGGGTCATCAGCCGCTCCGCCTGGGAGTCGACGAGGTTCGTGTACTCCTTGAAGATCTCGTAGCGGCGGGTCCGGGTGGCGTGCTGCAGCTTGAAGACGGTCTCGGGGTTGAACAGGTGCGGCTCGCCCTCGCGCCGCCACTGGTACTCGCCGCCGACCTGGAGCCTGCGGTGGGCGTTCTCCACGCGCGGGTAGGCGTGGCGGTGGCGCTGCGCGACCTCCTCGGCCAGCACGTCGAAGCCGACGCCGCCGAGGCGGGAGGTGGTGCCGGTGAAGCAGGAGTCGATGACCTCCTGGCTCAGGCCGAGCGCCTCGAAGATCTGCGCGCCGGTGTAGGAGGCGACCGTGGACACGCCCATCTTGGACATGACCTTGATGACGCCCTTGCCATACGCCTTGATCAGGTTGCGGACGGCCTTGTGCTTGTCCATCTGCAGCGCGCCGGCGTCGACCAGGTCCTCGATCGTCTCGATCGCGAGGTACGGGTTGATCGCCGCGGCGCCGTAGCCGATCAGCAGCGCCATGTGGTGGCACTCGCGCGCCTCGCCGGTCTCGATGACCAGGCCGATCTTGGTGCGCGTCTTCTCCTGGATCAGGTGGTGGTGCACCGCGCCCGTCAGCAGCAGCGACGGGATCGGCGCGAGCGCGTCGGAGGAGCCGCGGTCGGACAGCACGATGATGCGCGCGCCGTCGGCGATCGCCTGGGACGCCTCGGCCCTGATCTCCTCCAGCCGCCGCAGCAGCGCCTGGCCGCCGCCGGCGACCTCGTACAGGCCGCTGATGACGTACGGGTGGAAGCCCGGCAGGTCGTGCTCGTCGTTGATGTGGATGATCTTGGCGAGCTCGTCGTTGTCGATCACCGGGTACGGCAGCACGAGCTGGCGGCAGGAGCTCGGCCCCGGGTCCAGCAGGTTGCCCTCGGGCCCGAGGGTGCTGGCCAGGGAGGTGACCAGCTCCTCGCGGATGGCGTCCAGCGGCGGGTTCGTGACCTGCGCGAACAGCTGCGTGAAGTAGTCGAACAGCAGGCGAGGCTTCTCGCTCAGCACGGCGACGGGCGTGTCGGTGCCCATGGAGCCGATCGGCTCGATGCCGGTCTTGGCCATCGGCGACAGGATGATGCGCAGCTCTTCCTCGGTGTAGCCGAAGGTCTGCTGCCGCTTGACGAGCGCCTCGTGGGTGGGGATCTCGCGCTGCCGCGCGGGCAGCTCCTCGAAGCGGACGAGACCGGCGTGCAGCCAGTCGGAGTACGGGAGCTCGGCGGCGAGCTCGGCCTTGATCTCGTCGTCCTCGATGATCTTGCCGCGGGCGGTGTCGATGAGGAACATGCGGCCCGGCTGCAGGCGGCCCTTGCGGACCACGTCCTCGGGCTTGATGTCCAGCACGCCGGCCTCGGAGGCCAGCACGACCAGGCCGTCGGCGGTCACCCAGAAGCGCCCGGGGCGCAGGCCGTTGCGGTCGAGCACGGCGCCGGCCAGGGTGCCGTCGGTGAACGTGATCGAGGCGGGGCCGTCCCAGGCCTCCATCATCGTGGAGTGGAACTCGTAGAAGGCCCGGCGCGCCGGGTCCATCTCGGTGTGGTTCTCCCACGCCTCGGGGATCATCATCAGGACGGCGTGCGGCAGGCTCCGGCCGCCGATGTGCAGCAGCTCCAGGGCCTCGTCGAAGCTGGCGGTGTCGCTGCCATCCGGGTCACAGATGGGGAAAAGTCGCGAAATATCGCCCGGAATGTGGGCGGAGGCCAGCATCGCCTCGCGGGCCCGCATCCAGTTGCGGTTGCCCTTGACCGTGTTGATCTCGCCGTTGTGGGCGATGTACCGGTACGGGTGGGCCAGCGGCCAGCTCGGGAACGTGTTGGTGGAGAAGCGCGAGTGCACCAGCGCGATCGCGGTCTCGTAACGCTCGTCGCTCAGGTCGGGGAAGAACGGCTCGACCTGGTCGGGCGTGAGCATGCCCTTGTAGACGACCGTCCGGGACGACAGCGAGGGGAAGTACACGTCGGCCTCGTGCTCGGCCCGCTTGCGCAGGCAGAACGCGAGCCGGTCCAGCTCCAGCCCCGTGCGCCCCTCGGGGTCGGACACGAAGAGCTGGGCGAAGTGCGGCATGACCGCCCGGGCGCTCGGCCCCGGTAGGTCCCGGTCGACCGGCGTCTCGCGCCAGCCGAGCACGGTCAGGCCCTCCTCGGCGGCGATCTCCTCGATCAGGCGCACGGCCGTGGCCCTGGCCTCGCCGTCGAACGGCAGGAAGGCGATGCCGGTGGCGTACGCACCGGCCTCGGGCAGCGTGAACGGCACGACCGCCCGGTAGAACCCATCGGGGATCTGCGTCAGGATCCCGGCTCCGTCGCCGGTGTCCGGCTCGCTACCCTTGGCCCCCCGATGATCAAGATTGCACAGCGCCGTCAGCGCCTTGACCACGATGCCGTGATCACGGCGCCCGGCGACGTCGGCAACCATGGCGACACCGCAGGCATCGTGCTCGTTGGCGGGGTGGTACAGGCCCTGGGGCTCGGGGAACCCGAGGTGGGCAGCAGGCATTGAATCCCTCCCGTCGTCTTCGTCTGTCTAGAACTGCTTCACAGGCGAGGGACGACGTTGGCCCTGCTGCATATCGTGGGTAGAGGTTACCTCACCCTGCCGGAATGGTGCCCGCCGCGTCCGCATTACGAACTTTCGCGCCCATCTCGACATCCGAACTCCCTATCCCAAACCCTGAGTCTGGCCGCCGAAATTCCCGGCCGATGCGGCGATTTCCGCCAGGGGGAGCGAGTGTCCGCGAGCCGATAGGGTTTGGGTCATGGAGCGTGACGGGGTCGAGCGCCTGCTCACCGAGGCCGGAGCCGACAGCAGGCGGCTGAGGCACGCCCTCGCCCTGGTGTGCGACGGCCGGTGGTGGACCCTGGCCGATCTGGTCAGGGATACGGCCACGTCCCGGCGCACGGTCGAGGCCCTGCTGCGCGAGCTGGTGCTGGAGCGCGACGGCGACCGCTTCCGCGTCCCGCTCGCCGACACACCCGCCTACCAGGATCTCGTCGCCGTCGCCCCGCCCCCCGAGGACCCGGTGGCCCACCTGCTGCCGCACTACGCCCCCGCCCTCGACCGGCTCACCACCCTCATCGCCAAGGCCCCGCGCGCCCGCCACGTGCTCGACCACGTCTCGGCCACGCCGGAGACGGTGCTGCGCCGGGCGCTGCTGCTGGGGGCTCGCTTCTGGCTGCCGGGGGCGCGCCTGCTCTGCGTGGGCGACCACGACCTGACCTCGCTGGCGGTCAAGCTCGTGCATCCCCAGACGGACGTGACCGTGGTCGACGTCGACGAGCGCATCCTGGCCTACATCGACGAGCAGCGGCTGGGCGTCCGCACCCGCTGGGCCGACCTGCGCCTCGGCCTGCCCCCGTCGGCCAGGGACCACGACCTGGCCCTCACCGACCCGCCGTACACGCCGGAGGGCACGGGCCTGTTCGTGGCGCGCGCCGTCGAAGGGCTGAAGGACGGGGGGCGGGTGCTGCTGGCGTACGGGGCCAGCGAGCGCACGCCGCTGCTGGCCTTCAAGGTGCAGCAGGAACTGTCGGAGCTCAACCTCACGTACGAAGCGATCTACCCCGACTTCAACCGATATTTCGGGGCAGAAGCCATCGGCTCCGCCGCCGACCTGTACATCCTCCGCCCCACCACCAAGACCCGCCCGGCCGTCCAGTCCCGCCTGAGCCGCCAGGCCACCGCCATCTACACCCAGGGCCCGCAGGCCGTGGAGAGCGCCGCGAAGCCCCAGCCGGGGGATTCCCGGGGTGAGGCCGCCACGGCGCCGCCTGAGACCGCGAAGGCCCAGGTCAAGGGGGCGGAGGCGGTGTCAGCGTCCTCGGCGGCCCAGGCGCGCGTCACGGACGCAGACGCGGCCCTCTCCGCGCTGGCCGGGTTCGAGGCCGAGCTTCTGGTGGGCGACTGGCCCAAGTCCCTGAACCAGCCTCGGGTCAAGCTCTTGACCTGGCTCGCCAAACCGTACGCCGCCGCGCCCGCCCGGGTGGCCGTGGCCGTCCCGGCCGGCCTGGAGTCCGCACTCCCCCGCCTCCTGCTGGCCTGCCGCGCGGCTCAGGTCCGTGTCGTGGGCCCGGGGCTCGCGCCGCGCCTGCCCGCGGCGCTGTCGCCCGTGTACGCGCTCGACGCGGCCGGCGAGGGCGTACTGGACGTCGTACGCCTGCCGCAGCCCGAGGGCGACGCCGACACGGTGCTGCGCCGGATCATGGACAACGCCCACGCCAAACTGGCCAACACGTGGCGCGAGGCCCTCATCGCGCTGGCCAGGGCGCAGGGCACGACGCTCACCAAGAACGAGGCCCGCGCCCTGATCCGGGAGGCGGCCGACTGGTCCGACGACCTGACCCCGCTGGAGGCCCCCCTCCACCGCCTGTCCGCCCTCCGGGACGCGGTCGCCACCACGGTCAATGCCTTGACCGGCACCACCTCCTGAGGCAGCGCTCCACACCGGCCACCGACGTCACATCACCCCGCCCAGGGATCACCGTGGGCCCAAGAGCATCACGCACCGATGAGGCTCCGTGGCCCTGGAAGGCACAAGAGCACCGCTGAGTCGCGCCACGCAACGCTCCGGTGCGAGAAGTGCACGGCCGGATCACGCCGCACGTACCGCCGGGCCGGGGGCGGGGTCAGACGGCGGCTCAGACGGCGGCTCAGACGGCGGCTCAGACGGCGGCGATGATGCGGCCCTGGACCACGCGGCCGAGGCCGTCGAGGGCGACGAGAGCCGTGACCAGCTCCTGCGCGGGGGCCGTGACCAGGTCCTGTGCGGAAGCCGTGCCGCCGACCCAGCTCACCGTCACGTAGTGCCCCATCGCGCGAGCCTGCGCCCGGCTGCCGGTGGCCTCGAACGCGATGTCCTGCCGTACGAACCCGTCCTTGCGCAGCGCCGCCACCAGCGCGTCGGCGGCGCGCCCGTCGCCGAGGTTGAAGATGACGAACTGGCCCGCCATGGACCCGCCCTGGTACGTGGCCTGGAGCGCCTGCGTGCACCCGGGGGCCGTGGCACCCCAGAGGGCCTCGTCGCAGTCGGTGAACTCGCGGGTGGCGACCAGGCTCATCTTGCCCAGGGTCTTGCCGTCCTGGGTGAAGACCTCCTGGAGGGTCAGCGGGGCGGCGTCGTTCTGGCGGGTGTCGATGGCGGTGTAGAAGGCGGAGGTGGGCTCGGCGTGGAAGGTGGCGGGGCGGGGCTGCTCGCGCCCCAGCCACAACCATCCGCCGACGCCGACGGCCGCTGCGACGACGATGACGGCGGCGATGACGAGGAGCCGGGGCTTGGAGCGGTGGCTGCGCTCCTCTTCCCACGGGTCGCCTGGAGGCGGCTCCGGTACCGAGGCCGGGTCGTCGGAGGGGGTTGGCCCGGTGCTGGTCCGTGCCATCAGGAGGCCGATCCCGTGATCGCGACGACGCGGCGGTAGACGGCCTTCTCCGCCCCGCGCAGGGCCAGGGTGAGGGAGACGAAGTCGTCCTTGGTGGTGGGATCCGCGCCGTCCACCTTGCCGATCCACACCAGCCCGACGTAGTGGCCCAGCGCGTAGCCGCCCGCCTCGGAGTAGCCGCCTGCGGGGAAGGACGCCTTGGAGGAGGTCAGGGGAAGTGCCCAGCCGCCCCGGTAAAGGGTCTTCAACGATTCGACCAGCTCGGCGGCCGACGTGCCGTCCTTGAGGTTGAGTAGCGTGTACTGGCCGACGTACCGGCCGTCGGAGCTGGCGTACAGGCCGCGGGCGGCCTGGGTGCATCCTGCGTCCGAGACCCGTTCGAGGAGGGTGGCGCCCCACAGCGCGGCCGAGCAGTCGGCGTCGAGCTGCTTGGCGACGAGCTTGAGCTTGAGCTTCTTGGTGACGGCGAGCTCGCCCTCGCTGAACACCTCCTTCTCGGTCAGCGCCTTCCCGTCCTTGGCCCGTTCACCGAGGGGTTCGAACAGCTTCGGCGAGCCCCACCCGTGGAAGACCTGGGGCACGGCCGTGTCGGGGCCGAGCACGGTGGCGCTGGCCTGCTGTTCGGGCGAGTACGTGCCCAGGCTGGTGATGGCCACCACCAGGCCCGTCCCGCCTGCCAGCACGGCGACGACCGTGGCGATGATGACCATCAGCCGCTGCTGCTCCGGGCGGAAACCCCAGTCGGTGAGCAGCGGGAACTGCCAGTCCGAGCGAGGGGTACGGCGCCGCTTCCGGGACGTCACCACGGTCGGCTCGGCTCCATCTCCCCTCCCGGCTCCATCGCCCTCTCCGGCCTCATGGCCCCGTCCGGTCTCGTGACCCCGTCCGGTCTCCAGACCCCGCCCAGTCTCCTGGCCGCGTCCGGTCTTCTCACGGCCTCGCCGGGACGCACGGCCCCGTTCGGTCTCATGGCCTTGTGCGGCCTCATCGCCCCACATGGCCGCGTCGGCACCTGCGGCCCCGTCGGCGTCAGCACCTCCGTCGGTGGTCCGGCGACGATCGTTCCCCGAGCGTCCGCCGGTCGGGGCCTTCCTCGCCGGCCGCACGTGGGGCAGGTCTCTCGGCGGCCAGGTGCCGTCAGCCTGGGACCAGGTGCCGTCGGCCTCCCCTGCCGGGGAGACGCCGCCGCCGTTCGTGCCCGTGGCCGGCCAACCGCTGCTGTCCGCGTCAGTGGCCTGCCGGTCGCCGCTGGCCGGCTCCGCGGATCGCGAGCCGCGTGAGCGGGCCGCCCTCCGGCCGCTGCGGGTCCCCGCCGACCGCCTGCCACCCTCCGCGTCGGCTCCGGACCGTCCGCCGTCGGTCGCGTGCCAGCCACCGCCGTCCGTGCCACCCGCGGCATGGCCGCCACTAGGGGCACCCGCCACGGGCCAACCGCCACCATCCGCGCCACCCGCAGCGTGACCGCCGCTGGGAGCACCCGCCACGGGCCAACCGCCACCATCCGCGCCACCCGCAGCGTGACCGCCGCTGGGAGCACCCGCCACGGGCCAACCGCCACCATCCGCGCCACCCGCGGCATGGCCGCCGCTGGGGGCACCGGCCATGGGCCAACCGGTGGCATCGGTGCCGCCCGCTCCCCTGTTACCAGGAGCCACGGGCCAGCCCCCGGCGTCAGTGCCGGACGAACGCCGGCCGTGGCCGTCCGTCTCCGGCGCTGCCCGGCCGCCGCCTGTGGTCTGCCGACCGGATTCCCCGCCTGTGCCCTGCCAGCCGCCGCCGGCCCAACTTCCGCCGGTCCAGCCGCCGCTGTCCGCGCCACCAGCCGCCCAGCCGCCACCGTCCGTGCCGGGGGCTCGCCGGTCGCCGCCGTCGGCGGCAGGCCAGCCGTCGGCAGGCGAGGGCTGGAAGCCATAGCCGTCAGCGCCCGGGGCGTGGGCGTCGGGGGCCGGGGTGGCGCGGGTGCCTCGGGCGCGGCCCGAGCGGTCGCCGTTCGACCGCCCGCCGCCGGAGCCGGACGGGCCTCTGCGACGAGCCATCACAGCCCCGCCGCGCCTATCAGGTTGCCGAGGGCGAACGTGACGCCCGCCGCCACGCCGCCCACCACGAGCTGGCGTAGCCCTGAGTACCACCAGCTCCGCGCCGTCACGGCGGAGACCAGCGCCCCCGCCGCGAACAGCGCCACGCACGAGAGCACCGCCGAGACCTCCAGCCCCTGGACCCCGAACAGGTACGGCATCAGCGGCAGCACCGCCCCCACCGCGAACGACAGGAACGACGAGACCGCGGCCACCATCGGCGACGGCAACTCCCCTGGGACGACGCCCAGCTCGTTGCGCGAGTGGACCTCCAGGGCCCGCTCGGGGTGCGCGGAGATCTGCCTGGCCACCTCGGCGGCCAGGTCGGGGGTCACGCCCTTGTCGACGAAGGTCTGGGCCAGCTCCGCCCGCTCCTCGTCGGGGTGGCGGGCCAGCTCGCGCCGCTCGACGGCGATCTCGGCCTGGGCCAGCTCGCGCTGGCTGGCCACCGAGACGTACTCCCCGCCCGCCATGGACAGCGCCCCGGCGGCCAGCCCGGCGACGCCGCCGAGCGCGATCACTCTGGTGTTGGCGGTGCCACCCGCGACTCCCGCGATGAGCGCGAAGTTCGACACCAGGCCGTCCATCGCGCCGAACACCGAGGGCCGCAACCAGCCTCCGGTGACGTCGCGATGTTGGTGGTGGATCTCCGCGCGACCGTTCATCGCGAGTTCTTCTCCTTCGTCACGGGCTCGGCGTCGGGAAGCTTCGCCCGGTCCTCGTCGTCATCGTCGGTGTCGCCGGCGGCCGCCGAAGGCGTGTCGCCCGCGGTTCCCGCCTTCGCCGGAGTCTCCTCGGCGGTCGCCTCCGCCTTCGGAGCCTCGTCAGCGGACACGCCGGCCTCCGGGGTCGCCGGGGCCTCGTCGGCCCGGGCCTCGTCGGCAGGCGCGGAAGCCTGGCTCTTCGGCTCCTCGGCCTCCCCCTTCTCCGGCGTGCCGGCCGTGGAGGACTCACCCGCCGAGGACTCACCCGCCGAGGACTCACCCGTGGAGGACTCGCCCGTGCCGGGATCCGCCTGGCCGGAGGCGTGGGCCGGGTCGGCGGACTCCGCGCCGGGCTCGTAGTGCGCCGACGGCGGGACGACGATCTCCTCGCCCGTCTTGTTCCTGGTCGCCCAGAAGTACACCACCGCGCCGATGAACAGCACGATCGAGGTCCACTGGTTGATCCGCAGCCCGAGGAACTCCACCGCGTGGTCCACACCGCCGACCGGGTCGATGCGCAGCCCCTCGATCCAGAAGCGGCCGAGCGTGTAACCGGCGACGTACAGGGCGAACAGCCGCCCGTGGTGCAGCGCGAGGCGGCGGCCCAGGTAGATGAGCACGAAGCCGAGCGCGACGTCCCACAGCGACTCGTACAGGAACGTCGGGTGGTAGAGGACGCCGGGCTCGCCGCCGTGGTCGACGTCGATCTCCAGGCCCCACGGCAGCGTGGTCGGCGAGCCGTACAGCTCCTGGTTGAACCAGTTGCCCCAGCGGCCGATGGCCTGCGCGAAGGCGATGCCGGGGGCGATCGTGTCGGCCAGAGCCGTCATGGACAGGCCGCGCCTGCGCGCGGCCCACCAGACTCCGACGCCGCCGAGCGCGATCGCACCCCAGATGCCGAGGCCGCCCTCCCAGATGAACAGGGCCTGGATCGGCTCCTTGATCGCGCGGCTGCCGAAGTAGGTCTGCCAGTCGGTGATGACGTGGTAGAGGCGGCCGCCGATCAGGCCGAAGATGACCGCGGGGACCGCGATGTCGATGATCGTCCCCGCCTGGCCGCCGCGGGCGCGCCAGCGGCGCTCGCTCAGCCAGACGGCGACGATGACGCCGAGCACGATGCATAGCGCATAAGCCCGGATCGGGATGATTCCGAGATACCAGACCCCTTGGGAAGGGCTGGGAATCGAGGCAAGGGGCATGTCAGGTGAGGGTAGCGGAAGCGAGCCTACTTAGCCGCCCCCGTAATCTCATCGCGCAGTTGCGCCGGGCTGAACAGTACCTGATTGTCTATTTCTGTGCCGTTCAATTTCACTGTCGGCGTGTGATCGAGCTTCTGCTCCGTGCTGACCTTCTTGCTGTACGCGAGGTGCGCGTCGGCGTTCTTGTTGGACGTGACGCACTGGTCGAAGTCGGGCGAGGTGACCCCGGCCTCCTTGCCCCACTGCTTGAGCTGGTCGACCTTGAAGCCCTCCTCGCTCTCCGAGGGCTGGTTCTTGAAGAGCAGGTCGTGGAAGGCCAGCCACTGCTTGCCGTCGGCGACGCACCGGGCGGCGTTGGACGCGCGCACGGAGTTGGACTTCATCGGGTCCTGGGAGAAGATCGTGATCGGGTGGAAGACGACCTTGGCCTTGCCCTCGGCGGCGAGGTTCTTGAAGGTCTGGCCGCTGACGCGCTCCAGCTCCTTGCAGGCCGGGCACTGGAAGTCCTCGTAGATGTCGACCACCGGCGCGGTGACGCCGGCCTTCGCCATCACGGCGGTGCCGTCGGCCTGCACGGTGATCGGGGCGAGGGCGCCGGTGGCCTCCTCCGAGCGCGAGATGCTGGCGGCGTACCACCAGCCGA
Source organism: Nonomuraea sp. GTA35 (assembly GCF_041950525.1). Classification (NCBI taxonomy): domain Bacteria; kingdom Bacillati; phylum Actinomycetota; class Actinomycetes; order Streptosporangiales; family Streptosporangiaceae; genus Nonomuraea; species Nonomuraea sp. GTA35. The sequence continues at coordinate 982,748 of NZ_JBGNUV010000002.1, forward strand.
GCCCGACCGCGGCCACCGCGACGACGCCCGCGGTCACGTACGTCACCGTCTTGCGGCGCTTCTCGCGTGCCCGTTGCGCGGCCTGCTGCGCCTTGATCTTGTCGCGCGCCGACTGCGACTTCGTCTTCGTACGCTCGCCCTTGCTCATCAGTCGTCCCCCTCGTCGTCATCATGAGTGTCGCCCCCGAGACCGAGGGCCCCGTCGAGCGCGAAGCGGCCCGGCGGGAAACGCGCGGCCCACGCGCCGAGCAGCACGAGGCCGAAATCGCGCAGGATGTCGAGCAGGTAGGTCGGCTCCTGCCCGGCTCCGAGCTGGCCGCCGCCGCCGAAGCAGCCGCAGTCGATCCGCAGGCCCTTCGCCCACGCCCAGCCGATGCCGAACACGAAAGCGAACATGAGCAGCGCGGCGATCACCGCGGCCACCCTGGTCAGCAGACCGACGACCAGCAGCACGCCGACGACGATCTCCAGGATCGGCAGGGCGTAGCCCACCGCGACGGCGATCGACTCCGGCAGCAACTGGTAGGCCTTGACCGCCACGACGGAGTCGGCCGGATTGCCGATCTTGAGCGCACCCGCCGCGATCAGCACCCCGCCCAGAATCAAACGGGCGACGGTCGTCACCCAGGGTATCGCCCATCTCGCCCAAGGTGACGGTAGTGACGCGGCCACAAGCGTTCTCCTCTGTCTCTGCGCCGGGATGCGCACAGTACCCGGCTTCCATCGCATCACGTCGCGGATAAGCGTCAGCTAAGCGAGTTTTCCGCCGCCGAGCTGGGAGAGTTGCCGTATTTACTCATCTAAGTTAAAAATTACTCATGCAAGTAAAACGGGACGAGTCAGTCACGAGCTCCGCCAGACGGGCGCAGATCGTGGCCGCGACCATCGCCACCATCGCCGAGCTCGGCTACCACCAGGCGTCCTTCGCCCGGATCGCCGAGCGGGCCGGGCTCAGCAGCACGCGGCTGATCTCGTACCACTTCGACGGCAAGGACGAGCTGATCGGCCAGGCCATCGCCACCATCTACGGGGATCTGAGCAGGTTCATGCACGAGCGCGTCAGCGCCCAGCGGACGGCGTCCGGCGCGCTGGAGGCGTACATCCGCTCGCTGGTGGAGTACCTCGGGGGCCACCGCGCCGAGATGCGCGCGGCCACGGAGATCTTCCTCAACTTCCGCCCGGAGGGCGGCACGGCGGCGCAGGACGCTGCCACGGACCTGTCGCAGCTCGCCCACCTGGAGCGCCTGCTGGCGTGGGGGCAGGAGAGCGGCGAGTTCGGGCCGTTCAGCACGCGGGTGATGGCGATGACGGTCCAGCGGTCGCTGGACGGGCTGCCGTTCCTGCTGGAGGCCGACCCCGAGGCCGACCTGGCCGAGTACGCCGACGAGCTGGCCGCGCTGTTCGCCAGGGCGACCCGCGCATGAGCGCCCGGTCGAAGGGGCTCCTCACGCTGGCCGTGGACGTCGGCCTGACCGTGGTGCTCTACTACGTCCTGCGCGCGAGCGGCGTCGAGGCCCACACCGCGTTCGTGATCAGCTCGTTCGTGCCGGGCATCAGCGTCGTCTCCGACCTGGTACGCCGCCGCAGGCCCGACCGGCTGGGCCTCTACATGACGGTCATGATGCTGGCCAGCGCCGCCGTGTCCGTCCTCGTCCAGGACCCCCGGCTCCTGCTGGCCAAGGACGGCTGGTTCACGGCGGCCGGGGGCCTGTGGTTCCTGGTCAGCGCGCGCGGGGAGCGTCCGCTGGCGTTCGTGTTCACCCGGTTCGTCCTGGAGGGCCGGATCGGGCCCAACCGCGAGTCGTGGGACGTGTTGTGGGAGCGGCTGCCCGCCTTCCGCCGCATCTGGCGGGTGGCGAGCGTCCTGTGGGGCGTCGGCCTGCTGCTGGACGCGGTGGTGCGGGTCGTCATCGCCTACGCCCTGCCGGTGGACGCGGTACCGGGGGTCAACACCGCGCAGTACATCGCCTTCCTGCTGCTCATGCAGGTCGCCATGAACGTCTACCTGGTGCCCACCGGCATCTACAACCGCTGGTCCCCGCTGTACGCCGAGCTCAGGAACACCTGAACCGGGCCTCGCCCCAGTCGGCGTGGTCGTTGCCGACGCCGTCTCCCGCGTCGCCGGCCACGAGGTCCACGTACCGGGCGCCGGCCAGGCCGGCACTCAGCTCGTACGCCGGGTCGGCGGCCCGCAGCACCGGGCTGCGCGCCTTGTCCACCCCGTCGGCCACCACGGCGAACTCCACCGACCCCCGCATGGCCTGCACGTCGTCAACACCGACGAAGGCCGTGAAAGCCGTACACCGGCCACCCAGGTAGAAACGCACTTTGGCGGGCGCATGCGTGCCCAGCCCCTTGCCGAACGCCCGCCCGCCGATGACGATCGGCCCGCCGTCGGCCGCGCCGGTGTCGCCGTTGGACCGGTCGCGCTCCACCGGGCCCCAGCCGTTGTCCGCGCTGACCCACTCCAGGTCACTGGCGTACGCGTCGGCCGCGGGCGGCGGCGGCAGGGTGCGCACGGACGCGGAGGCGGTCAGCGTCCGTGCCTGGCCACCGACCGTGTACGAGGCGGTGGCCGCCAGCTCGTACGTGCCGTACGGCGCGCCGGCGGGCGGCGTGACGCGCCAGGTCGTGGCCAGCTTCCCGCCGGGCTCCACCGAGCCGGCGCCGTCGCCCTCCACCGTCCACCCCTCGGGCGCCTCCAGCCGCACGGCCACGTCCTGGACCGCCACCTGTTCGAGGTTCGTGAACGTGGTGGTGACCTCGTTGACGGCTCCCTGCTCGAACGCCGGCGACGCGGGCGTCACCTCCAGCGTCCCGCACGCCTGCGCGTCCGGCGCGGGCCCGAGGTCGGTGACGGCGAAGTCGTCGAGGATGAAGTCGGCCCCCGCCGGCTCCGGCTGCAGCGAGCGCAGCCCCACCCACACGTCGCCGCACCCGGCCACGACCCGCTCGCTGAACCGGGCGGTGGTGCGTCGCTCGGGGATCGGCGTGCGGCGCGTCTCCACGCCGGCGCCGCCCTTGTCGTAGCCGGTGACCCACTGGTAGGTGCCGGCCAGCGCGTTCTGGTAGGCGAAGGACACCTCGTAGGCGCGCCCCGGCTCGAACCGCGCGGTCTGCGGCACCGTACGGTAGATCAGGCCCTGCCGCTCCTCGTGCGCCTTCAGCGACCAGTCGCCGTTCAGCACGTCGTCCACCGTCTTGCCGTTCCAGCCGGCCTGCGTGTACGGCTCGTGCCGCTCCGACAGGTGGGTGCGCGCGTCGAACGACCCGCCCGCGTCCCCCTTCACGAACGGCCCCCATCCGGGCTCCACCGACTCGAACGTCTCCACCGCGCCGGCCGGCTCCCGCTCGAAGACGCGCACGTCGTCCACCCGCACCTGCCCCTCGGCCCCGGCGGCCGTGATCCGCAGCACGGTGGACGGGGCGGACGCGGTGAACGTCACCTTCACCCGCTGGAAGTAGGTGTCGTGCTTCTCGTCGGAGGCGATGTAGTTCCTGGCCGTGGACCGCAGCACGGTCACCGTCTCCCCGCCCGCCTCCAGCGTGGTGGCGCGCGTCCGGCCCGGCTCCACCTCGACGAACGCGGATGCGGTGTAGGTCCGGCCCGGCCGCAGCCCTCTCAGCGGCTGCTCAAGGCGCGCCTGCGCGCCCCCGCCGAGCAGCGCCACCCGGTGGCCCAGCGCGTTGCGCTCCACGCTCACAGGCCCGCTGACGGTCCAGCCGCCGAGCCGGTCGCCGTTGAAGCCCGGATCGCGCAGGCCGCTCCCCTGCCCCCACCGGGGATCGGCCTGCCTGGGCGCCTTTCCCGGGTGGAGCACGTACGGCACGCCCGCCTTCGCCCGCAGCGTGATCTTCCCGCCCGACGGGGTGACGGTGCCGGCGGGGACGCGGCCCTGGTCGGTGAGCTCGTACACGCTCATCGCCCGGTCGGCCTCCCACGTGCTCTCGCCGCCCGCCGGGTTGTAGTGGTAGAGCCTGCCGTGCCAGGGCAGCAGGTACGTGCCGCCGTCGAGCACCTTGCGCCCGCCGGCGAACAGCTCCCGCCTGCCGTCCCGGTACGTGCCGCGCACGCCGCCGGTGAACACGATCTCGTCGGCGTTCCAGTCCATGATCTGCTGCTGCTGGAGGAACTTGACCGGCAGGTTGTGCTCCCAGATGTTGCGGAGGAAGGCGGTGAAGTCGTTCTCCGCCGTCCAGCCCTCGAACTCGACGATGCGGGCGTTGCCCAGGATCGGGTGGGCGTTCCAGACGTCCTTCTCGTGGTTGCGCGCGAACCGGATGATCTGCGAGTTCAGCCCCTTGTTGGTGACGCCGCCGTAGTTGAGGTCGGTGGCCCAGTGCGCCCACAGCGACGCGCGTTCCAGCTTGTCCGACCACTCCGTGGTCACCTGCCACCCCTGCGCGCGCAGCTCGGCCAGCGTGCGGTCGGCGACCCAGCCGAAGGGCCGGAACACGTCCACGTACAGCACCGCCAGGTTCCTGTCCGTCTCCTCCCGTAACCGGGACAGGCGCGCGGCCAGCGTGCCTCTGGTCAGGTCGCCGCGCTGGTCGATCAGGTACGCCTGGTCGAGCCAGTTCCAGCCCTTGGCGTCCTTGTCCACCAGCCGCTCGTCGAAGCTCTTCGCCTCGGGGTAGGCCTCGGTGGCGTTGACGTGCACGCCGAACGTGGCGTTCCACGCCTTGCCCACCCTGGCCAGCGTGTTCAGGTCTGCCAGGCCGCCCGCGCGGCGGTTGTGGTTGCCGCCGTAGTCCGGGTGCGCGGAGTCGTGGCCCTCGGACTGGTAGCCCTTGAGCAGGGCGAGCTGCCCGAGCCCGTCGGTGGCCAGCGAGATGCGCTTGACGTCGTCCAGCGTGCGCAGGAACGGGTGCGTGGCCTGGCTGGAGAAGTTGAACGGGATGTGCGTGACCACCCGGTCCCTGGTCTCCTCCGCGCCGAGCGCCTTGATCGCGATGCTCCTGAACGCGATCGCGCCGTCCTGCCAGTCGAGCGTGCCGTCGCCGTTGGCGTCGGGGGTGAGCACGACCTTGGCCCACGGGCGGGCCTCGGTGAACGGCGAGCCGCTCGCGCGGTGGGTCCACTGGCCGCTCCAGACGCCCACCCGCACCGTGCCGTCCGGGTCCTTCCTGGCCTGGTGCCAGAGCCGGGCCGCGTCCCGGTCGGTCGCGCCGGACGGGCGGTCGTAGGTGGAGTTCGTCTCGACGGCGGCGGCCAGCCGGTCGGTGTGCACGATCGCGTACGTCGCCCCGACCGGCGTCTCCTCGGCCGCCGTGTCCGCGGTGACCCGGGCGAAGACGTCGGCGGTGCGGGTGGAGTTCGGGTCCAGGCGGGTGAACGCGGTGGCCGCGCCCGGCTGCGTGCTCGACACGGACACCAGGTCGTGGCCGGGCAGGTCGATGGTGCCGACCCGGAACGCCTCGGTGTCGATCACCTCGTCGATCGCGAACGTCGTCACCCTGCCCTTGACCCCGATGCTGGCCCGCAGGGCGACCCCGTCCCCGAGGTCCAGCCGGTAGCGGGCGGTCGCGCCGTCGTTGCCGGTCAGCCGCACCTCGGCGGGCCTGGGCTGCCCGTTCAGCACGACGGCGGGAACCCCCGTGCCGCCGCCGAGCGTGGCGCCGCTCGCCCGGTCGGTGTAGCGCAGGACGCGCGGGAAGGCCGGGTCCAGCTCCACGCGCAGGGCCGCCGACGCGATCGCGATCGGCTCGGCCACCTGGGCAGGTGCGGGCGGCAGCCCCTGCACGGTGGGGCCCGGCTGCGGCGTGCCGGCGGGCGGGGCCTCCGGCGACGGCAGCTCGTAGGTGGGGGCGGGTGGCTGCGCGGCCGGGGTCTCCTCCGGCGGCGGAGAGGCCGGCGCGGCGAGCGCGGGCACGCCCGGCGGGGAGATCGGGGCGGCCATGGCCGTGGCCGCGAGGGTGAGGGCTGCTGCGAGTAACACGGGACCTGGACGCATGACCTGTCCTTCCGGGACCGTCTGACATAGACGGTAAAGCGCGGCACCCCGTTGGGGAACCGCGCCAGGTCAGATCACCGTGTCAGGCCGCGCTCAGCGGCGCACGCCCTTGGCCATGTCCCTGGCCAGCACCCCGATGGACTCGCGCCCTGCCGCCTCGTCGGGCGCGTCGAGGATGCGGCGGATGAACGCCGACCCCACGATCACGCCGTCGGCGTAGGACGCCACCTCGGCCGCCTGCGCGCCCGTGCCGACCCCCAGACCGACGCACACCGGCAGGTCCGTGTGCGCCTTGGTCCGCTTGACCAGGCCCTCGGCGGCGACGTTGACGGTCTCCCTGGCGCCGGTGACGCCCATGAGCGAGGCGGCGTACACGAAGCCGGTGCAGCAGTCGACGACGGCCTTGATGCGCGGCTCGGTCGAGCTGGGCGCGACCAGGAACACCGTGTCGATGCCCGCCGCCGCGGACGCCTCCCGCCACGGCTCGGACTCCTCGGGCGTCAGGTCGGGCGTGATGGTGCCCACGCCGCCCGCGTTGGCCAGGTCGCGCGCGAAGCGGTCGGCGCCGTACTTGTCGATCGGGTTCCAGTACGTCATGACGAGCGTGGCGGCGCCGGTGGCGGCCACGCCCTCGACCGTGCGCATCACGTCGGCGATGCGCGTGCCGTTGGTCAGCGACCTGTGCACCGCGTCCTGGATCGTCGGGCCGTCCATGAGCGGGTCGGAGTAGGGCAGGCCGATCTCGATGACGTCGCAGCCGGCTTCCACCAGGGCCGCGGCGGCGGCGACGTCGCCACCCTTGGTGGGGAAGCCCGCGGGCAGGTAGCCGACGAGCGCGGCCCGGTTGTCCGCCTTCGCCTTGGCGAAAACCGTCTGAAGAGTCGTCATGTCTGTCCGTTTCGAAGGTCGAGTCTTCCCATGATGCCCTGCCGCGGGCCCGCCCCAGAATCCCCGCGCCGGTGAGTCGCCGGCCCGGCGCAGGCCGTCGGCGATCGGAGGGACGCCGGGAGATCCTAGAGGTTGAAGTACTTCATCGCCGTGCCCATGTCCTTGTCGCCGCGGCCGGAGAGGTTGACCAGGATGGTCGCCTCGGGGCCGAGCTCGCGGCCCAGCTCCAGCGCGCCCGCCAGGGCGTGGGAGGACTCGATGGCGGGGATGATGCCCTCGGTCCTGGCCAGCAGGGAGAACGCGGCCATCGCCTGGTCGTCGGTGACGCCGTGGTAGGTGGCGCGGCCGGAGTCCTTCAGCCAGGCGTGCTCGGGGCCGACGCCCGGGTAGTCGAGCCCGGCGGAGATCGAGTGGGACTCGATCGTCTGGCCCTCGTCGTCCTGCAGGACGTAGGTGCGCGAGCCGTGCAGCACGCCGACCGAGCCGGCGGTGAGCGTGAGCGCGTGCTCGCCGCTCTCCAGGCCGTGGCCCGCGGCCTCGTAGCCGTGCAGCTTCACGTCCTGGTCGCCGATGAAGGCGTGGAAGATGCCGATCGCGTTGCTGCCGCCGCCGACCGCCGCGCACACCGCGTCGGGCAGCTTGCCGGTCAGCTCCAGCATCTGGCGGCGCGCCTCGACGCCGATGATGCGCGCGAAGTCGCGCACGATCTCGGGGAACGGGTGCGGGCCCGCCACGGTGCCGAACAGGTAGTGGGTGGTGTCGACGTTGGTCACCCAGTCGCGGAAGGCCTCGTTGATGGCGTCCTTCAGCGTCTGCGAGCCGTTGGTGACCGGCACCACGGTGGCGCCGAGCAGCTTCATCCTGGCGACGTTGAGCGCCTGGCGCTCGCAGTCGACCGCGCCCATGTAGATGACGCACTCCAGGCCGAGCAGGGCCGCGGCGGTGGCGGTGGCCACGCCGTGCTGGCCCGCGCCGGTCTCGGCGATCACCCGCTTCTTGCCCAGCCGCTTGGTCAGCAGCGCCTGGCCCAGCACGTTGTTGATCTTGTGGGCGCCGGTGTGGGTGAGGTCCTCGCGCTTGAGGATGATCCGCGCGCCGCCGGCCTGCTCGCTGAAGCGCGGCACCTCGGTCAGCGTGGTCGGGCGGCCCGCGTACGTGCGCAGCAGATGGTCGAACTCGCGCAGGAACTGCGCGTCGTTCTTGGCCTTCTCATAGGTGGCGGCCACCTCGTCGAGCGCCGGGATGAGCGCCTCGGGCACGTAACGGCCGCCGAAGATGCCGAACTTGCCGTGCACGTCGGGGTCGTTGCCGTACGCGCCGTTGCCCGCCAGGTCGGCGGCCGTCAGGATGGTGCCTTCGTTTGCCACTGCTATCCCTCTGCTGAGTGGTCGGGGCGCGTCGACGGATGAGCGCCGGCGGTCACCAACGCCTCCACTGCCTTGCGCGGGTCCTTGCCGGTGACCAGGCTCTCGCCCACCAGGACGGCGTCCGCGCCGCCCCGCGCGTAGGCGAGCAGGTCGTGCGGGCCGCGCACGCCCGACTCGGCAATCTTGATCACATTATCGGGGATCTTCGGCGCGATCTTCGCGAAGACATCGCGGTCGACCTCGAGTGTCTTGAGATTGCGCGCGTTGACCCCGATGACCCGGGCGCCGGCGGCGACCGCCCGCTCCAGCTCCTCCTCGGTGTGCACCTCGACCAGCGGGGTGAGCCCGATCGACTCGGCCCGCTCGATGAGCGACACCAGGGCCTCCTGCTCCAGGCAGACGACCATGAGCAGGGCCAGGTCGGCGCCGTAGGCACGGGCCTCCCAGAGCTGGTAGGAGGTGAGGATGAAGTCCTTGCGCAGGATCGGGATGTCCACCCGGGCGCGGACCGCGGCCAGGTCGTCGAGGCTGCCGCCGAACTTGCGCCGCTCGGTCAGCACGCTGATGACGTGGGCGCCACCCGCTTCGTAGTCGGCCGCCAGCGCCGCGGGGTCGGCGATCGCAGCGAGCGCGCCCTTCGACGGGCTGGAGCGCTTGACTTCGGCGATCACCGAGATCCGGTCGCCTCCCAGCGCGGCCATCGCGTCTCGCGGCGCATGGGCCCGCTCGGCCCGCTGCTTGAGCTCGTCGATCGACACGGCCTGCTGTCGTGCGGCGAGGTCGGCGCGCACCCCGTCGAGGATGTCGTCGAGGACACTCGGCCCTTCCGTCCGCTCACTCACGCGCTTGAGGTCCCTCCGGTCGGCTTCTGGGGGTGGCGGAGAGTTCGCGTCGCGTCCGCTCTCTGCCTTGTCCTGCGATGGTATCGGCCCCTACGGGGTCACCTCACCACCGGTCCCCATGTGTACGCCGCCTATGGGGCTAGGAACGCCCCGAAAGGCAGATTACGGACGACCCAGTAGACCATGACGAGGGCGAGGAACGCCCACAGCCACGCCGGATGGGCCAGCGTGGTGCGCCTGGGCCTGCCCTGCCACGCCCGCACCACCCATCGGCCCCACCAGAACACCAGGAACGGAACCATGGCGACGGCGAGGGGGTTGAGGCCGAGGGCGGCGACCGGGTCGAGGTGGGCCAGCGCGTGGATGGTGCGCAGCGTGCCGCAACCCGGGCAGTACAGGTCGGTGGCCCACAGGAACGGGCAGGTCGGGTAGTGACCCGGCTCGTTCGGGTCGATCACGCCGACGAACGCGAACACCGCTCCGGCGGCGGCCGCAACACCGAGTGGCGCGAGCAGGCCCTTGACGCGCCGTTTCCCGTGCCGCTCGGTTGTTGCGAGGCTCATGTTCCCAGTATCCGCCTTCCGGTGCGTGCCGCTGATCGTGGTGCGGCCTAGTACGAGTACGTCGTGGAGACGCTGGCGGCCAGGATCACGAAGAACAGGACGTACGCGATGATGATCAGGCCGATGCCGATCGCGCCGAAGATCAGGCTGCGCTTCCACCAGGTCTTGGCCTCGTCGGCCGCCTGCTGCGCACCCGCGAAGTCGCCGACCTGCCACTTCTGGTTCACCTGCGACGACTTGACGATCGCCACGATGCCCAGCGGGAGGCAGCAGAACAGGGTGGTGAGGATGGCGGGGACGAGCTGGTTGTCCGGCGGGTTGCCCCCGGGACCGCCGTAACCGCCACCGTAGCCACCGCCCGACGGGGGCTGCTGGCCGTAACCGCCACCGCTCGGGGGCTGCTGGCCGTAGCCACCACCGTAGCCACCGCCACCGCTCGGCGGCTGCTGGCCGTAGCCACCACCGGACGGGGGCTGCTGGCCGTAACCGCCACCGCTCGGGGGCTGCTGACCGTAGCCACCACCGTAGCCACCGCCGCCGCTCGGCGGCTGCTGGCCGTAGCCACCGCCAGGCGGCTGGGCGCCGTAACCGCCGTCGCCCTGGTTACCGTAACTCATGCTCATGACCCCTCATGTCGTCATCTTTGAGTTGCGCGCGGCAGCCTAGCGAGAATGCATCTCCTACGTGGACGAACGTCCATTTTGCGGACAATTCGTAATCGGACCGCAAGCGGCTCGTCACGGTCCGGCTGGACTCCCGACAGGTTACCGGCCGGTCAGTAGTCGTAGGAGGACGAGGCCGCGGCGGACAGGCCCAGCGCCCACAGGAAGAAGCCGCCGAAGAAGAGCCAGCACAGCAACCAGATCACGACCGTGATGTACGACGTGACGAGGCCGCCCACCGCCATGCCCGAGCCGTCCTCGCCCGTCTTCTTGATCCGGTTGAGCGCGATGTGCCCGAGGATCACGCCCGGGATGCTCGTGAGGCCGCAGAAGACCAGGCCGATGATGCCGAGCACGAGCGAGGCCACCGCCATGCCGTTGGTGGAGCGCGGCGGGTGCGGCGGGGGGTAGTAGCCGGGGGGCGGCTGCTGCTGGCCGTAGCCGTAGCCGCCGCTCGGGGGGAGCTGGCCGTAGCCGAGGTTCTGCTGGCTGTTCGGCTGGTCGCCGTACCCGCCGCCGTAGCCCGGCTGCTGCTGGCCGTAACCGCCGCCGTAGCTGGGAGGCTGCTGGCCGTAGCCTCCCCCGCTCGGCGGCTGCTGGCCGTAGCCTCCCCCGCTCGGCGGCTGCTGGCCATAGCCGCCGCCTCCGCTCTGCGGCTGCTGGCCGTAACCGCCGCCGTAGCCGGGGGGCTGCTGGCCGTATCCGCCTCCCCCGCTCGGCGGCTGCTGCCCGTAGCCGCCGTTGGCGCCCTGATCCCCGTAGGTCATGAGCTGGCTCCTCAAATGTTCCGTGGCGAGTTGCAACGGCAGCTTATTGAGGAAACGTTTGCCAAGCAGACAATGGTTCAGAACAGTGGAGGATTCGACAGCGCCTGTTTTCAGCGGGAATCCGTCGGGTCGTCTCCCCTGTCGAGCGCGTCCCAGAGCGCCCTGTCGTCCTTGACCTGCGCCTTCGCCTCCGGTCCCGGGCCCGCGCCGCGGTCGTAGCGGGCGGACATGCCCGCCCACCTGTTGCCGCGGACGGCCGCCACGATCCCGCCCGCCACCATCAGCAGCGCACCGGCCGCCGCCACGCCCGGCCACAGCGGCGCGCTCTCCCAGGGGATGTCGGCGGCGCCGTGCAACACGTTCTGCTCGCGCAGCCAGCCGGTCACGTTGTCGCCGCTCAGCGCCGCCCACGTCGCCGCCGCCGCGCCGGCGCCGCAGAGCGCCAGCAGCGCGCCGACGAGCCGGCGCCCCACGCCCTTGGTGGCCAGCACCGCCACCACCCCGGCCAGCCCGGCCAGCGCCACGGGCGTCAGCGCGGGGCCGAGGTCGCTCCCGGTGGGCGCCGCCGCACCGGCCCCCTGCGACACCCGCGCCCAGGCCTGCCCGGCGGCCACCAGCACGAGCAGGCAGCCGAGCACGGTCGCCACCACCCAGCCCCACAACTCCCGGCGGCCGGCCTCCGGCCTCTCCTTCGTCACGACGCCCTCAGCCGAGCGCGATCTCGAGCCGGTCGGCGTCGAAGCAGGTGCGGTCGCCCGTGTGGCACGCGCCGCCCTCCTGGTCCACCTTCACCAGGATCGTGTCGCCGTCGCAGTCGAGCGCCACGGCCTTGACGTGCTGGACGTGGCCGGAGGTGGCCCCCTTGACCCAGAACTCCTGGCGGCTGCGCGACCAGTAGGTGGCCCTGCCGGTGGTGAGCGTGCGGTGCAGCGCCTCGTCGTTCATCCACGCGAGCATGAGGACCTCGCCGGTGTCGTACTGCTGGGCGATCGCCGGGACCAGCCCGTCAGGGTTGCGCTTCAGCCGGGCGGCGATCTTGGGGTCAAGGGACATGCACCCATTCAACCAGCCCCGCCCCTCGCCCCCCGCAGGCGCGGGTGGCGTCAGGCGAGGGCCTGGGACAGCGTGTCGTAGATGGGGAACAGCGCGGCCAGGTTCGTCCGCCGCAGGCGCCGCAGCACCTGCCCGTCCGGCGCCACCAGGGCCATGGTCCCGTTGCGGTCCCGCAGGGAGGCCAGCATCCGCACCAGCACCCCCAGCCCCGTGGTGTCGATGAAGGTCAGCGCGCTCAGATCCACCACCAGCCGGGGCTCGGCCGTGGCCACCGCCTCGTCCAGGCATTTGCGCACCTGGGAGACGTTGTCCACGTCCATCTCGCCGGCCAGGCTGACCACCACGAGCTCCCCGTGTCGGCGTCGCGACATCTCCAGCACATCCACGCCCATGCTCCTCACGACCCCTCCCGCGGGCGGCCCCGCCGAAAAGGTACACCTGTCTGCATCGCGTCACCGTGGGTTTTGCCGAGAATGCGCTACGTGATGGCAGGGATCAGGGTACTTTCGTCCCGACACGTGCTAGGGGAGGACCATCGTGGTGGACGTCGCGGGCTCCGTCCTCGATCCCGACCTCGGTGATCATGTCTGCCTGCCGTTCGACGGCGAGCGGGAGCGGATGACGGCCACCGGGCTGTTCACGATGAACGGCCTGCGCCGCCGTACCAAGGTCGTGATCATCACGCATGCCGACAGCCCGGAGCGGACGCGCGGGTGGCTGGCGCCGCTCGTGCCCGGGTTCGCCGACGCCGAGTCCGCCGGGCAGATCGAGGTCCTCGACTGCGCCGACACCCACTTCACCGGCGGCCGCCTCGACCCCGAGCGGGTGTACGCCGGGCTGGCCGACGCCTACGCCCGGGCGCGCAAGCACGGCCAGCACGGCGTGTACGCGCTGGTCGACGCCTCCTGGGGGGCGTGCGACGCGCCGGAGCAGGCGGCGTTCGAGGCGGCGACCAACGAGCTGTTCGGGGAGCGGTGGCTGGCGGCCGTGTGCCAGTACGACCGCGGGCTCTTCCCCCGCGACGCCATCGACCGGGCCGCCTCCGTGCACCCGATCGCTCCAGAGCAGGCGCTGCTGCGCTTCGCCAACACCTTCGAGCCGGCGGGCCTGCGGGTGTGGGGGGACATCGACCTCACCAACCGGCCGGCGTTCGCCTCGCTGCTGGCGCGGCTGGAGAAGGAGCCGGGCGAGATCGTGATCGACGCGTCCGGGCTGGACTTCATCGACGCGGGCTCGGCGCAGTTGCTGACCGTCACGGCGACGGCCAGGCCGCGCGGCTCCACCGCGGTCGTGTGCCGCGACTCCATCGCCCGGGTGCTGCGGCTGATCGGCGCGGACGAGTTCGTCGCCGTACGCCGGGTGGGCGATGTGTAGGCAGGTGCTCTGCGCGGCCTTCGCCCGTGGACGCATCACGTTCCTGCGCAGGGCCGTCGCCGAGCACGCCAGGTACGAGGGGCTCACCGGCAGGCGCCTGGAGGACTTCGTGCTGGCGGTCAACGAGATCACCACGAACGCGGTCGTGCACGGCGGCGGGCACGGGCGGCTGCGGTTGTGGTCGCACGGCGAGCGGCTGTGGTGCGAGGTCAGCGACGAGGGGCCGGGGCTGCCCGCCGGGTGGATGGGTGACATGCGGCCGCCCGAGGGGCTCGACTTCCGCGGGCGCGGGCTGTGGCTGACCAGCATGTTGTGCGATCACATCACGATCGTGTCCGGGCCTGCGGGCACGACCGTGACGTTCGCCGCCGTCCGCGGATAGCCGCCCCTTCGTGCCGGGTCAGGAGCGGGCGGCCGAGATCCACGAGGAGTGCAGGTCGGCGTACACGCCGGCCTCCTTGACCAGCTCCGCGTGCGGCCCCCGCTGCACCAGCCGCCCGGCGTCGAAGACCAGGACCTCGTCGGCGTTCTCCGCCGTGGACAGGCGGTGCGCGATCGAGACGGCCGTACGGCCGCGCGTGACGCCTTCGAGCGCGCGTGCCAGCCGCACCTCCGTGGCGGGGTCCACCGCCGAGGTGGCCTCGTCCAGCAGGAGCAGGTCGGGGTCGGCGAGGTAGGCGCGGGCCAGGGCGACGAGCTGGCGCTCGCCGGCCGAGAGGGACTCGCCGCGCTGGCCGACCGGGGTGTCGAGGCCGGCGGGCAGCCCCTCCAGCCAGTCGGTCAGGCCCAGCTCGGTCATCGCCAGCTCGATCTCCTCGTCGGTGGCCGCGGGCTTGCCGTAGCGGATGTTGTCCGCCAGGGTCCCGTCGAACAGGAAGCCGTCCTGCGGGACCATGACGATCCGCTCGCGCAGCGAGGAGAAGCGCACCTCGCGCAGGTCGTAGCCGTCCACGGTGACCCGCCCGGAGCCGGGGTCCATCAGCCTGGTCAGGAGCTTGGCGAACGTGGTCTTGCCTGAGCCGGTCTCCCCCACGACGGCGACACGGGAGCGCGGCGGGATGTCCACGGTGACCTCGCGCAGCACGGGCACGCCGCCGGGGTAGGAGAAGTGCACGTCCTCGAAGGCGACCTGGATGGGGCCGCGGGGCAGCGTCACGCCCGCCTCGCCGGGGTCGGCGACGTCGGGCGGGGTGTCGAGGACGCCGAGGATGCGGCGCCAGCCGGCGACCGCGTTCTGCGCCTCGTTCAGCACCTCGGTGGCGGTCTGCAGCGGCGAGACGAACAGCGTGACGAGGAAGAGGAACGCCACCAGCCGCCCCTGCGAGATGTCGCCCGACAGGCCGAGCCGCACGCCGAGCAGCACGATGCCGGCGATGGCGACGGCGGCCACGATCTCGGTCAGCGGGAAGACGAAGCCGACGATGATCTGCGCCCTGGTCTGGGCCTTCCTGTTGGCGTTGACCGCCTCGTCGATGCGCTCGGCGGTGCGCCGCTCGGAGGCGTAGGCCCGGATGACGGTGGCGCCGACGACGGACTCGCTGACGGCGGCGAGCATGTCGCCGGTGCGCTCGCGGACGACCGTGTACGCGCGCGACAGCAACCGCTGGAAGCGCGGCAGGGCGATCATCAGCGGGATGAAGCAGACCCAGACCAGCAGGGTGAGCTGCCAGGAGTAGACGAACATCAGGACGGTGGCCACGAGGAGCTGGCCGAGCGCCACGATGATCATCAGCCCGCCCCATTGCATGAAGTTGCTGATCTGGTCGATGTCGTTGGTGACCCGGGAGACCAGGGCGCCGCGGCGCTCGGTGTTCTGGGTGAGCACCGACAGGTCGTGGACGTGGCGGAAGCCGCGCACGCGCAGGGTGGCGAGCGAGGACTCGGTGGCCTTGTAGAGGCGGACGTTCATGACGTACCCGGCCAGGGCCGTCAGGACGACCGCCGCCGCGCAGATCACGACGGCAGTGGTGATGTACGAGATGTCGGGCCTGCCGCCCTTGAGGCCGGTGTCGATCGTCTGCTGGACCGCGATGGGCACGATGATCTTGCCGATGGTGGCGATGACGGCCAGCGCCAGCGTGCCCACCAGGCCCTTGCGGAACTCGGGGGTCAGCGAGAGTCCCTGGCGGACCGTGGCCAGCGCCGAACGCTCCGAGTCGCGCCGGATGTTCTGCGCCGTACTCTGCGCCGTCATGCCTGTACCCCTTCGACCGCTTCTTCGACTTCGATGGCCGCGCGCTCGGCCTCCTCGCGCTCGTACGCGGTCACCAGGTTGCGGTAACCGGCGCAGCGCTCGATCAGCTCCTCGTGCGGCCCGCGGTCCACCACGCGGCCCTTGTCCAGGTAGACGACCTCGTCGGCCAGGGCGATCGTGGCCATGCGGTAGGCGACGACCACGACGGTCGAGGCCTCGGCGGCGTCGCGCAGGCCGTACAGGATCTTGGCCTCGACCTGCGGGTCCACGCTGGAGGTCGCGTCGTCGAGGATGAGCAGGCGGGGGCGGCGCACGACGGCGCGGGCCAGGGCGAGGCGCTGGCGCTGGCCTCCCGACAGGGAGGCGCCGCGCTCGCCGACGCGGGTGCCGAGGCCGTCGGCCAGCCGGCTGACGAAGCCGTCCGCCTGGGCCAGGCGCAGGGCGGCCCACACGTCCTCGTCGGAGGTCTCGGCGCCGAGCGCGACGTTGCCGCGCACGGTGTCGTCGAACAGGAACGTCTGCTGCGGCACCAGCGCGACCGACCCGGCCACGCCGCCGTAGGGCAGCTCGCGCAGGTCCACGTCGTCGAGCAGTACCCGGCCCGAGCCGGGGTCGACCAGGCGGGCCAGGAGCTGGACGAGCGTGGACTTGCCCGAGCCGGTGGGCCCGACGAGGGCGACGGTGCGGCCGGCGGGCACCTCGAAGGTGACGTCGTGCAGCACCTCGGCCTCGCCGTAGGCGTAGGAGACGTCCTCGACGGCCAGCTTCGCCGGGGCCGTGGAGGTCGAGGCGGTGGAGCCGTACTCCATGGAGCCGGTCGCCTCCAGCACGGCCTGCACCCGCTGCCAGCCGACGACGCTGCGCGGCAGCTCGGCCAGCACCCAGCCCAGCGCCCTGATGGGGAAGGCGAGCAGCGTGAACAGGTACGCCACCTGCACCAGCCCGCCGGCGTCGATCGCGCCGGTGGACAGCCGGGTCGCGCCCACGGCCAGCACCGCGAGCACGCCGAGCGTGGGCAGCGCCTCCAGCATCGGGTCGAACAGCCCGCGCACCCGCCCGACGGCGATGTTGGCGTCACGCAGCTCGTGGGCGCGCCGCCGGAAGCGCTCGGTCTCCAGGTCCTCCCGGCCGAGCGTCTTGACGACGAGCGCGCCGTCGAAGCTCTCGTGCGCGATCTCGCTCACCTCGGCGCGCAGTTGCTGCGCGCGGGTGGCCAGCGGGCTGAGCCTGCGCTGGTAGACCAGGTTGAGCACGGCGATGGCCGGGAAGATGAGGAAGCCCACCAGGGCGAGCACGAGGTCGGTGAAGACCATCGCGACGGCCGCGGTGACCAGCATGACGATCACGCCCACGGCCATCGGCAGCGGCGCGAGCGGGGCCCAGGCGGCCTCGGCGTCGGCGCTGGCGTTCGACAGGAGCTGGCCGGTCGGGTGCTGGTGGTGCCACGACAGCGGCAGGCGCAGGTACTGCTTGGTGACGTCGCGGCGCGAGCGGGCCTGCATGCGGTACTGCATGACGCCGGCAAGGATGCGGCGCCCGGCCACGCCGAGCGCCTTGAGCAGCGCCGTGCCGAGGATCAGTAACGTGCCGGTCCACAGCGCGCCCGACGTGACGCCGCCCTCGGCGAACGAGGGCAGCACCACGTTCTGCGTCGCCCAGCCGAGCGCCCAGGCTGAGGCGACGGTCATGCCCCCGTATACGGCGCTGGCCAGGACGGCCAGCGCGAACACCGTCTTCTCCGTGCGAATGGCCACCCCAAGGACACGGAGCCCTTGACGCATCACGGCCGAGGTGACCTTGCTCGCCACTCGGTAGGTTTCCTCTCAGATCTGATGTTTCTTCGTATGTCAGTATCACTCCCGATCAGGTGGTTATTCCCAGCGGTAGGGTTGGGCACGTGACTCACGCTCGTGGCGAACGCTCCGCGCTCTGCGACCTGCTCGACCGGCTCGGCCCCGACGCGCCGACCCTCTGCGCGGGCTGGACCACCTATGACCTGGCGGCCCACCTCGCGGTGCGCGAGCGCAGGCCCGACGCCATGGGCGGCATAGCGATCAAGGCCCTGGCCGGTTACACCGCCTCGGTCCAGAACGGCTTCAAGGCCCGCCACCCCTTCCCCGAGCTGGTCGGCGTCATCCGCAAGCCCGGCGGCGTGTACGGCCTGCTGCCCGCGCTCGACGAGGCCGTCAACACGCTGGAGCTGTTCGTGCACCACGAGGACGTGCGCCGCGCCCAGCCGGCGTGGCAGCCGCGCGAGCTGCCCGCCGACCTGGAGGCGCTCATCTGGAAGCGCGTGTCCACCGGCGCCCGGCTGATGCTGCGCAAGTCGCCGGTGGGCGTGGTGCTGCACCGCCTCGGCGGCGGCGTGGCGCTCGGCGGGCCGCGCGGCGGCTCGCGAGTGGAGGTCACCGGCAAGGCGGCGGAGCTGCTGATGTTCTGCTTCGGGCGGCAGGCTCACGCCCGCGTGGAGCTCACCGGAGACCCCGCTTCCGTCGCCCGGCTGCGGGAGGCCGCTCTGGGGGTCTGATCCCTCTCCGAGGTTGCGGTGCTACCGCGGGAAATCCCGATGCGGAAGGCGCTCGCGGGTAATCTCCTGCCCGTACCATGGCATGAGTAAGAAGCCCCCCGGTTAGGATCATGTACATCTTCACAGAAGATGCCTAGGGATCGCCCAGATCCGGGTATATACGGCTGGGAATGGACTGCAGGAGGCCCCCCATGCAGGTCAAGAAGGTGATCACCTACGTGGCTGTCGCGTTCGTGGTCTTCTACCTGTTCACCCGGCCGGCCCAAGCCGCCGCCGCGGTCAACGGTGTGTTCGACGGAATCATTCAGGGAGCTAATCAGTTGGCCGTGTTCTTCTCAAGTGTTCTGACCTGACCGTAGGTTCTGTCTGCGTCAGGTGCTTCCCCGCGCTGCCAGATCGTGTTACGCAGGCAGAATGAGAGATCGCCCCAGCGGCACCAAACCCCATCAGCTCGACCCACAGGCGCGGCGCATCCTCGAGCGAACGGAGCTCGAGGGCATCGAGCTGATCCGTTTCCTGTACGCCGACCACGGTGGCGTCATCCGCGGCAAGGCGGCGTCCCGGTCGCGGTTGGCCGAACGGCTCAGCACGGGCATCGGGCACACGGTGGCCATGATGGCGATGAACATGCTCGACCAGCTCCAGGAGGTCGAGCACCTGGGACCGGTGGGCGAGGTACGCATCGTCCCCGACCCGGCCACGTACGTCCCGTTGCCCCACGCCCCCGGCGCGGCGGCCATGCTGTCGGACCTGTGTCTGCCGGATGGCAGCCCGTGGGGGGCGTGCGCACGGACGTTCCTGAAGGAGGCCATCGCCGAGCTCAGGACGGAGGGGTACGCGCTGGTGGCGGCGTTCGAGCCCGAGTTCACGCTCGGGCGGCGGCTGCCCGACCCGGCGGGCGGCCCCGACCGGCTGGTGCCGCTCGACGACTCGCTCTGCTATGCCGCCACGGGCTTCGACACGGCCCACGACTACACGATCAAGCTGCTGCGCGCCCTGGAGACGCAGGGGCTGCGCGTCGAGCACTACCACCCGGAGCTCGGCCCCGGGCAGCAGGAGCTGTCGATCCGCCACGCGCCCGCGCTGCGTGCCGCCGACAACCACGTGCTCTACCGCGAGACCGTGCGCGGCATGGCCATGCGCATGCAGATGTGGGCCTCGCTGGCCCCGAAGCCGCTGGCCGACCAGGCGGGCAACGGCTGCCACCTGCACCTGTCGCTGTGGAACGACACGCAGAACGTCTTCGCCGAGCAGAGCGAGGTACGCGACGGCTTCATCGGCGGCCTGCTCGCGCACCTGCCCGCCCTGACGGCGCTGACCTGCGGCAGCGTCAACAGCTTCCGCCGCCTGGCGCCCCGCATGTGGGCCGGTGCCTACGCCGTGTACGGTCCCGACAACCGCGAGGCCGCGATCCGGGTGTGCTCCCCGCTGGGCGAGAGCGGCGAGCCGAACCTGGAGCTGAAGCCCTCCGACTCCTCCGCCAACCCCTACCTGTCGCTCGGCGCCGTCATCCACGCCGGGCTCGACGGCATCCGGCGCAAGCTCGACCCCGGCGAGGCGGTGGACGTCGACCCGGACACGCGCCCGGGCCGCTATCCCCGCCTGCCGAAGTCGCTGGACGAGGCGCTCGACGCGCTGGAAGGCGACGAGGTGCTCATGGAGGCGCTCGGGCCGTTGCGGCGCAGCGCGTACCTGGCCGTCAAGCGGTCCGAGGCCGCCGCGTTCGCGGGCAAGGACGTCTCCTACGAGCTCTTCCACCACCTGCGGGTGTTCTGAAGCTCTCTGCCCCGGGCGGTGCGGCCCGGGGCGAGCCGGTCAGCGGACGGGGTGCCCCGCCATCCTGAGCGTGTCCTTGACCTCGGAGATCTTCAGCGTGCCGAAGTGGAACACGCTGGCCGCGAGCACGGCGTCCGCACCCGCCGCCACCGCCGGAGGGAAGTCCTCCAGCCGTCCCGCGCCACCGCTGGCGATCACCGGCACCCGCACGGCCGCCCGGACCGCGCGCAGCATCTCCAGGTCGTAGCCGTCGAGCGTGCCGTCGCCGTCCATCGAGTTGAGCAGGATCTCGCCCACGCCGAGCTCCTCGCCCCGGGCGGCCCACTCCACCGCGTCGATCCCGGTGCCGCGCCGCCCGCCGTGCGTGGTCACCTCGAAGCCGCTCTCGGTGCCGGGGGCCCGGCGCGCGTCGACCGACAGCACGACGCACTGCGCGCCGAACCGCCTGGAGGCCTCCGTGAGCAGTTCGGGCCTGGCGATGGCGGCCGTGTTGAGCGACACCTTGTCGGCGCCGGCCCGCAGCAGCCGGTCCACGTCCTCGACCGAGCGCACTCCCCCGCCGACGGTGAGCGGGATGAACACCTGCTCGGCCGTCCTGCGCACCACGTCGAGCATCGTCTCGCGCTCGCCCGAGGACGCCGTGATGTCGAGGAAGGTCAGCTCGTCGGCGCCCTCCTCGTCATAGCGCCTGGCCAGCTCGACGGGATCGCCCGCGTCACGCAGGTTCTCGAAGTTGACGCCCTTGACCACGCGCCCGGCGTCCACGTCGAGACAGGGGATGACTCTTACCGCTACGGTCATGTTCGCAGTGCCTCGATTTCGATCTCGACCAGCATTCTAGGGTCGACCAGCCCTGCCACCCGCACCCCGGTGCAGGCGGGGCGTACCTTGCAGAAGACCTCGTGGATGGCCTGCCCGACGGGGTCGAAGTGGCGCTGCTCCACCACGTAGTAGCGGACCATGACGACGTCCTCCCTCGTCAGGCCGCCCATCAGGACGGCTTCGAGAGCGATGTCGAGCGCGGTCAGGGCCTGCTTGTACGGGTCTCCGACGTGCCGTACCTCTCCGTCGACCGTGGCCGTGCAGCCGGACACGATCACCCGCTCGCCCGCCACCACGGCCCGGGCGTAGCCGTACTTCTCCTCCCAGATGCCGCCAGAAAACACCCTGTAACCGGTGCTCTCCATGCCGATGCTGCTGACGCTCATCTCGCCCCCTCCCGGCAAGAGTTACACGCGTACCGCGGAAAGCGCGTCTTCCAGCGTGAACGCGTGAGCGTACAGGGCCCTGCCCACGATGGCGCCCTCCACTCCGTCCGGGACGAGAGAAGCCAGTGCGACCAGGTCATCGAGGCTGGAAACGCCCCCGCTGGCGATGACGGGCTTGTCGGTGCGCGCGCAGATCTGGCGGTAGAGGTCGAGGTTGGGGCCCTGCATCATGCCGTCCCTGGTGACGTCGGTGACCACGTAGCGGGGGCAGCCGTCGGACTCCAGCCGCTCGAGCACCTCCCACAGGTCGCCGGCGTCCTCGGTCCAGCCGCGGGCGGCCAGCGTGGTGCCGCGCACGTCGAGCCCGACCGCGATCCTGTCGCCGTACTCGGCGATGATCTTCCGGCACCACTCGGGGTTCACCAGCGCGGCGGTGCCGATGTTGACCCGGCGGCAGCCGGTGGCCAGCGCGGCGGCCAGGGACTCGTCGTCGCGGATGCCGCCGGACAGCTCGACGTTCACGTCCAGCTTGCCGATCACCTCGGCGATCAGCTCGCGGTTGCTGCCGCGGCCGAAGGCGGCGTCGAGGTCGACCATGTGGATCCACTCGGCGCCCGCCTCCTGCCAGGCCAGCGCGGCGGCCTGCGGCGCGCCGTGGACGGTCTCCGTCCCGGCCTCGCCCTGCGTCAGGCGTACGGCCTGGCCGTCCACGATGTCCACGGCGGGCAGCAACACGAGCGACATTCAGATCCTCCGGTCGAAGGCGAGGGTCACGACAACGGGTGCGAGCAGCAGGGAGAGGATGAGGACGCCGAAGCTGAGCGGGAACGAGCCCCAGATCAGCCAGACGATCACCTGGACGAGCAGGAAGCCGAGCGCCACCACCGCGTTCTGGGCGCGGTGGCGGCGGGCCAGCAGGCCGCCCTGGCGGTAGAACCGCACCGGGCGCGGGACCAGGCGGGCCAGCTGGGCGCGGCGGCGCGCCCGGCGGGCCTGCCGCTCCTCGTTGGCCCGGATCGCGCGCGCCCGCTCGGCCTCCCGCTCGGCCCTGCGGCGCGCGCGTTCCTTGCTCATGACGGGCTCATAGCGTGCCGAGCCAGTTCCGCAGGAGGTGGGCTCCGGCGTCGCCGGACTTCTCGGGGTGGAACTGGGTGGCCATGAGCGGGCCGTTCTCCACGGCGGCCACGAACGGCACGCCGTGCTCGGCCCAGGTGACGGCGGGCTCGGCGAAGCCGTCGCCGGTACGCAGCTCCCACTCGCGCACGCCGTAGGAGTGCACGAAGTAGAAGCGGGTGGCCGCGTCGAGCCCGGCGAACAGCACGCTGCCCTCGGGCGGCTTGACGGTGTTCCACCCCATGTGGGGCAGCACCGGCGCCTCCAGCCGCTCGACCGTGCCGGGCCACTCGCCGCAGCCCTCGGTCTCGACGCCGTGCTCGACGCCCCTGGCGAACAGGATCTGCATGCCGACGCAGATGCCCAGCACCGGGCGGCCTCCGGACAGGCGGCGGCCGACGATCTGCTCGCCGCGCACGGCCTTGAGCCCCTTCATGCACGCCTCGAACGCGCCCACGCCCGGCACGACGAGCCCGTCGCACTCCAGCGCCGCCTCGAAGTCGGGCGTGACGGTCACCTCGGCGCCCGCCCTGGCCAGGGCGCGCTCCGCTGAGCGCAGGTTGCCCGAGCCGTAGTCGAGCACCACGACGTTCTTCTTGCTCACCACCACAGCACCCCCGCCGTGATCGCCATCGCCGCGCCGAGCGCGCAGACGGCCGCACCGATCTTGAGCCCTTGCTTGCCCAACGAGAACACGCCACCGATCAGGAACAGCCCGAGGAAGACCATCACGATGGCCAGGACGTTGTCGGTCATAGCACGCCCTTGGTGCTGGGCACCCCCGTGGCCCGGGGGTCGGGCTCGGAGGCCTCGCGCAGCGCCCTGGCCAGCGCCTTGAACTGGGCCTCGACGATGTGGTGGGCGTTGCGGCCGTACGGGACGTGCACGTGCAGGCAGATCGCGGCCTGCGCGACGAACGACTCCAGGATGTGGCGGGTCATCGTCGTGTCGTACTCGGGGCCGATCATCGGCGCCATGCCCTCGGGCTCGTGGTGCACGAGGTAGGGGCGGCCGGACAGGTCGACGGTGACCTGGGCGAGCGACTCGTCCAGGGGGCACGACGCGCTACCGAACCGCCTGATGCCCGACTTGTCGCCCAGCGCCTCGCGGAACGCCGCGCCCAGCGCGAGCGCGGTGTCCTCGATCGTGTGGTGCGAGTCGATGTGCAGGTCGCCCTCGGTCTTGACGGTCAGGTCGAACAGCCCGTGCTTGCCGAGCTGGGCCAGCATGTGGTCGTAGAACCCGACCCCGGTGGCCACCTCGACCTGGCCGGTGCCGTCGAGGTTCACCTCGACCAGGACCGAGGTCTCCTTGGTGACACGCTCGATGCGACCTACGCGGCTCAAAGCACTCCTTCCAGGGCGGCGCGGAAGGCCGCCATCTCCTCGCTGGTGCCGATCGAGACACGCAGCCACTCGGGCGGGCCCACCTCGCGGATGAGCACGCCGCGCTCCAGCATCCCCTCCCACACCGTGCGGCGCTCGGGGAAACGCCCGAACAGCACGAAGTTGGCGTCGGAGTCGGCCACCGCCAGGCCCTTGGACCGCAGCCACGTCACCGTGGCGTCACGCTCGCGCCGCAGCGCGTCGACGCCGCCGAGCAGCTCCTCCCGGTGCCGCAGGGCGACGCGCGCCGCCGTCTGGGTGAGCGTCGACAGGTGGTACGGCAACCGCACCAGCAGCAGCGCCTGCACCACGGCGGGGTGCGCGGCCAGGTAGCCCACGCGGGTGCCCGCCATGGCGAACGCCTTGGACATCGTACGGGTGACGATCATCCTCGGGTGCGCGGGCAGCAGGGTCAGCGCCGACGGCGTGCCCTCGCGGGCGAACTCGGCGTAGGCCTCGTCCACCACGACGACCCCGGGCGCCGCCGAGGCGATGGCCTCGATCGTGTCGAGGGGCTGCGCGGTGCCGGTCGGGTTGTTCGGGGAGGTGATGAAGACGATGTCGGGGCGGTGCTCCTCGACCGCGGCCACGGCCTTGCCGGGGTCGAGCGAGAAGTCCTCCTCGCGGCTGGCCTTGACCCACTCCGTGCTGGTGCCGCTGGTGATGATCGGGTGCATGGAGTAGGACGGCTCGAACCCCATGGCGGTGCGGCCGTGGCCGCCGAACGCCTGCAGGATCTGCTGGAGCACCTCGTTGGAGCCGTTGGCGGCCCACACCTGCTCGGTCGTCAGCCCGTGACCGAGGTAGGCGGCCAGCTCGGCGCGCAGCTCGACGGCGTCCCTGTCGGGGTAGCGGTTGAGCTCGCCCGCCTGCTCACCGATCGCCCTGGCCAGGTCGGCGACCAGCGCGGGCGAGGGCGGGTAGGGATTCTCGTTGGTGTTGAGCCGGACCGGGACGTCGATCTGGGGCGCGCCGTAGGGCGTCTTGCCCCTCAGGTCGTCGCGGATGGGCAGGTCGTCGAGGTTCACTCGGGCACTCGCCAGTCGAATCGGGCGCGGATCGCCGCGCCGTGTGCGGGCAGGTCTTCGGCGTCGGCGAGGACCGACACGTGGGCCGCCGCGCCGGCGAGCGCCTCGCGGCTGTAGTCGACGACGTGGATGCCGCGCAGGAACGACTGCACCGACAGGCCGCTGGAGTGGCAGGCGCAGCCGCCCGTGGGCAGCACGTGGTTGGAGCCGGCGAGGTAGTCGCCGAGCGAGACCGGCGCGTAGGTGCCCACGAAGATCGCCCCCGCGTTGCGCACCCGGGCCGCGACGGCCGCGGCGCCGGCGGTGTGAATCTCCAGGTGCTCGGCGGCGTAGGCGTCGACCACCTTGAGGCCGTCGTCGATCGAGCTCACCAGCACGATGCCCGACTGCTTTCCGCTCAGCGCCTCGGTGATGCGCTCGGAGTGCTTGGTGGCCGAGACCTGGCCCGGCAGCTCCTTCTCGACGGCGTCGGCCAGCTCGGGGCTGGTCGTGACGAGCACGGCGGCGGCGATGGTGTCGTGCTCGGCCTGGCTGATCAGGTCGGCGGCGACGTGGACCGGGTCGGCCGTCTCGTCGGCCAGGATGGCGATCTCGGTCGGGCCCGCCTCGGAGTCGATGCCGATGACGCCCTTGAGCAGCCGCTTGGCCGCCGCCACGTAGATGTTGCCCGGCCCGGTGACCATGGTGACCGGCGCGCACTCCTCGGTGCCGTACGCGAACATGGCCACGGCCTGCGCCCCGCCCACGGAGTAGACCTCGTCGACGCCGAGCAGCGCGCACGCGGCCAGGATCGTGGGGTGCGGCAGCCCGCCGAACTCCTTCTGCGCCGGGCTGGCCACGGCCAGCGAGCCGACGCCCGCCTCCTGCGCGGGCACGACGTTCATCACCACGCTGGAGGGATAGACCGCGCGGCCGCCGGGGACGTAGAGGCCCACCCGATCGACCGGCACCCACCGCTCGGTCACCGTGCCGCCGGGCACGACCTCGGTGGTGACGTCGGCGCGCCGCTGGTCGCGGTGGACCAGCCTGGCCCGCCTGATCGACTCCTCCAGCGCCGCCCTGACCCTGGGGTCGAGCTCGGCGAGCGCCCCCTCCAGGGCCTCGGCGGGCACGCGGGTGGAGGCGATCTCGACACCGTCGAACCTGGCGGTCAGCTCCCGTACGGCTGCCGCCCCGCGATGGCGCACGTCGTCGCAGATGGGCCGCACCTTCTCCAGGGCGGCCTCGACGTCGAGCTCGGCGCGGGGCAGCACGTCGCGCAGGTCCTCGGGCAGAGAACCGCGCATGTCAATACGGGAAATCACCCTGACAGTCTACGGAGTCCGGCCCCTGAATCTGGTTCTGTCCACGATCCGGACATGTCGGCGCAGAGAGTGGGCGTCAAGGGTGAAGGCCGCGGGGCGGGCGCTCGCCGACGCGCGCCCCGCGGCCACCATCACCCCGGACCGGGCCTGCCGGGGCGGGAGCCGTGGCCGTCACGGGGGCACGGCCACGGCAGGGAAGAGCTCAAGGTGTCACCTCTGCCCGGGACGGGTGGCTTCTAACGCTTCAGGCCAAGAAAAACTTGGGGTAATCAAAAAATAACGTTACGTCGCCTTTGCGAGGGGGGCGTGTCGTAGAGGGGCCGTCTCATGCCCCACAGCGGCACCGGCACGGAGGCACCATCCGGGCGGGGGACGCGTTCGTGAAATCGCCCGACGCCGCCGCGTCCGTGCTGCGGCGCGCGTGGCCCCCGGGCCGGGTCCGGCCTTCCCGCGAGGGCGCCTTATTACCTGTCCATTATGTCCGGGCATTTACCCTTACCGGCATGGGACAGTGGCGCGGGCCCGGCGGCATCCTCGTAGAGGCGATCATCCTGGACGATCGCCCGCTGCTGCGTGTCTCCCACCAGGTCAACGGCCGCACCTACCTGCGTGGCTACTGCGCCACGGTCGCCGATCTCGGGCAGCACGGCGTAGACCTGGCCGAACTGGTGGAAGACAGGCCACTTGACCATCTGTAGACCCCCGTCCACCACTGTCGATCAAGCGGACGGGGTACGGCATGCACCATGGTTCGGCTGCCGGCCTACGCCCCGATGCTGGCCCAGCTCGGGACGCTGACCTCCGTCCAGGGTGACGACTGGGCCGTGGAGATGAAGTGGGACGGCGTTCGCGCCCTCGCCTACGTCGAGGACGGCGCCGTCCGCCTGATGTCGCGCAACGCCAAGGACATCACCTCCGCCTACCCCGAGCTGCAGCTCATGGCCGGCGCCACCGGCGGGCACGCGGCCGTCCTCGACGGGGAGGTCGTGGCCTTCGACGAGGCGGGACGGCCCAGCTTCGAGGCGCTGCAGCCCCGGATGCACCAGCGCAACCCGGCGGCCGTGGCGGAGCTGACCAGGGCGGTGCCGGTGACGTACATGGCCTTCGACCTCCTGCACCTCGACGAGGCCAGCACGGTCTCGCGGCCGTACACCGACCGGCGCGAGCTGCTGGAGGGCACGCTGCGGCCCGGCTACCGGTGGCAGGTGCCCGTCTGGTTCGCCGACCACGCCTCGCGGGCCTTCGACTCCTCGCAGCAGCTCGGGCTCGAAGGGGTCGTGTGCAAGCGGATGGGCTCGCCGTACCGGCCAGGCCGGCGCAGCGGCGAGTGGACCAAGGTCAAGAACGTCAGCGCGGTCGAGGTCGTCATCGGCGGGTGGAAGCCGGGCGGCGGGCGGCGCTCCGGGATGATCGGTTCGCTGCTGCTCGGCGCGTACGACCCGCGCGGCCGGCTGCGGTACGTCGGCCACGTCGGCACCGGCTTCACCGAGGCCATGCTGCGCGACCTGCGGGAGCGGCTGGCTCCCCTGGAGCGGGCCGAGCCGCCGTTCGACGAGGTGGTGCCGCGCGAGCATGCCCGCGACGCGCGCTGGGTGGAGCCCCGGGTGGTCGGTGAGGTGCAGTACGCCGAGGTCACCGGGGACGGGCGGCTGCGGCATCCGTCGTGGCGGGGGCTGCGGCCCGACCGCGAGCCGTACGAGGCCACCACGGCCGAGCTGCTGCCCGGGCAGGGCGACGCCGCCGCGGGCTGATTTACCCGACACACACCACCCCGACAACACATCGTCACCTTTTGGCGACTTAAAGTGACCATGAGGTCATCGAGTTGCTCGGGGGACAATGTGCACAGAACTCTGGTCACCACGCTGACCACGCTGGCCGGCGTCACGCTCGCACTGCCCGCGGTGGCCGACCAGCCGCCGGCCGCACCCGCCGTGCAGACGCCGCCCGCGCCCGTTGTGCAGACGCCGCCCGATGCCCGGACCGTGCGGCCCGCCCAGCACGGGCGCTCCTGGGGGGCGGCGGCGTCGCCGGTGATGCGTCCCGGCCGCGCGGTGCGGTACTGGACCGCGGACAAGCAGGCCAAGGCCAAGGCGGCCGACCTGCCGGCGAGCGTGCCGACCACGGGGGCCGTCGCGGTCGCCGAGACGGGGGCACGCACGGCGACGGGCACCGGCGCGGGGACAGGCGCGGGGACGGGGACGGGCGCGGGGACGGGGACGGGCGCGGGGACAGGCGCCGGCACAGGCGCGGGGGCGGCGGCCGGGGCGGGAACGGGCGCGGGCGAGGAGTCCGGCGACGGCGGCGGAGCGGCCGAGCGGCGCCTCAGCGTGCCCTCGGGAAAGCGCATCACCCCCGGCGGCGACGCCAACGGGTACGCCCGCGTCCGGCGCCCGTACACGGCCGCGCCGGCCAGCCGGATCAGCGGCCGACTGTTCTTCGTCAACGCGGCGGGCAACGGCGACTCCTGCAGCGCCTCGGTGGTCCGCTCGGCCTCCCGGCTGCTCGTCGTCACGGCGGCCCACTGCGTGTACGGCGTGCCGGCGGGCTCGACGACCGGCCGCTGGCACACCAGCTTCGCGTTCGTGCCCGCCTACGACGGCCGGGGTGCCACCGTGCGGCAGCGCGAGCCGTACGGGCGATGGGGCGGCCGGCGGGCGTGGAAGCCCGACGGATACACCGGGACGCCCGGCGGCGACTGGAACTCGATCTACGACATCGCCCTCATCGAGGTCGGCCGGCACGACCGCACCCTGCAGGACGCCGTGGGCGCCTTCACCCCGCTGCTCAACCAGGGCGGCAGGCACACGATCGCCACGACCGGCTACCCCGGCCTGCTCGGCAGGAAGCCGTACGACGGCAGGGACCAGCTCTGGTGCCTGGCCAGAACCAGGCAGGCGCTCGGGATCGCCCGCGCGGACACCATGCTCGCCGCCCGCACCGCGGGCGCGGCGTCGAAGGCGGGGCGGCTGGAGACGTTCAACTGCCACCTGTTCAAGGGGCACAGCGGCGGGCCGTGGGTGGTCAAGGGCACCGGCGACCTGGTCGGCGTGCTGTCGGCGGGCAAGGAGGACGGCGAGTCCGAGGGCAACTCGGTCGCCAACGCGATCAACCTCGAGGGTTACGGCGCGATCGTCAAGCGGGCCGACCCGCGCGGGGTGTACGACGCGCTGTCCGTCAGCCTGTCGGGCCCCGGGCGGCCGGTCAGGCGCGGCGGCACCGCCACGGTGACGGCCACCGTCACCATGCGCGGGCTGATGGCCGCCGCCCAGGTGCCCGTCACGCTCACCCTGCCGCCCGGCGCGACCCTGGCCTCGATCAGCGGCGCCACGTGCAAGAGCGGCGGGCGCGAGGCCACCTGCACGATCGGCACCATCCATCCGGGCAGCCCGGTACGGCTGCACGCCCGCGTCCGCGTGGCCGGCGACGCGCCGCGCCGGCTGCCCCTCGAGGCGCGCGTCACCTCCACCCGCCTGGACCCGACGCAGCGCGACAACACCAGCGTCCTGCGACTCCCGACCGCCGGTTAGGCCCGCTCGGACCCGTTCAGGCGAGGGCCTGGTCAGGCCGGGGCCGGGGCGGGCTCTTTGATCGTGCGGGCCATGAGCAGCGCCAGCACGGGGAACACGATCAGGCAGGCCAGCGCCGTACGCAGCGAGGCCGCCTCGGCCACCGCGCCCACCAGCGGGCTGGCCAGGCCACCCACGCTGACCGCCAGCCCCAGGGTGACGCCGCTGGCCGTGCCCACCCGCGTCGGCAGGAAGTCCTGGCCCAGCGTCACGTGCAGGGAGAACGGGGCGTACAGGGCGATGGAGGAGGCGGCGACGAACGCGTACGCGGCGGGGCCCGGCACGAGCACCACGCCGGCGACCGCGGGCACGGCCAGCGCGTACGACAGCCGCATCGTCCGCACCCGGCCCAGGCGCGAGGCCGCCCTGCCGCCCACCACGGTGCCCACCGCCCCGCCCGCGAACAGCACGAACAATGCCACCGCCCCGGCCGCGCCGCCGCCCATGTACAGGGCCACGAAGGCGCTCAGCCCGACGTACACGACCGAGCGGAAGACGATCACCAGCGTGAGCCTGATGAACGACGGCCAGTCGTCCCGCCCGGAGACGGGCCCGGCGGCCCGCGCCGACCGGGCGCCCCCGGCCAGCGCCCTGATCGCCGGCAGCGTCACGATCGCGCCCAGCACGGCGGGCAGCACCAGGAGCGGCGAGGCGCCCAGGCCCCACCCCGCCAGCAGCGGCGTCACCAGCACGGGCGCCGACGCGAAACCCAGCGTCCCGCCCGTGGAGAACCAGCTCATCCGCACGTGACTGCCCTCGCTGGCGATCCTGGCCAGGCGCGCGGACTCCGGATGGTAAGCGGCCACCCCGAGCCCGGACAGGGCCGCGGCCAGCCAGGTCAGCACGTACGAATCGGAGACGCCGCAGACGGCCACCCCCGTTCCCGCCAGGACCATGCTCGCCGGGATCAGCCACGGCATGCGCCACCTGTCCGTCAGCACGCCGAAGATCGGCTGCACGATCGACGACAGCAGCGTCGCGGCCAGCACGATGCCGGAGACGGCGACGTACCCGTAACCGCGTCCTGCCACCAGGAACGGCACGAGGGCGGGCACCGCGCCCTGGTAGAAGTCCACAGTGGCGTGACCGGCGGCGAGCATGGGGATCCTGTTCACGCCTTCGATCCTGTCCCCGGGGACGGTTGGCTCGCTTCCGATAAAATGCCAATCCATGACGGGAATCCGCCATCTGTCCGAAGCGCCCACCGGACGGCGTCCCCTCGCGCCGGGCGCGGGCATCGACGCGCACCGTCACGACACCCACCAGATCGCCTACGCCTGCCGCGGCGTCATCTCCGTCACCACCGACGCCGGCACCTGGGTGGCCCCCGCGAACCGGGCCCTGTGGGTGCCCGCGGGCACCGTCCACGAGCACCGCGCGCACGGGGACACGGACCTGCGCCTGGTCGGCCTCGCGGACAACCCGCTCGGGCTGGACCGGCCGGCGGTGCTGGCGGTCGGCCCGCTGCTCCGCGAGCTGATCATCGCCTACACCGGCGACCATCCCGACGGCCACAGAAACGGCAGCGAGCGGGAGGGCGGCCGGAGGGACGGCGGGGAGCGGGAGCGGCTGCTGGCGGTGCTGCTCGACCAGCTCAGGCACGCCCCCGAGCAGCCGCTCCACCTGCCCACCGCCAGGGACGCCCGCCTGGCCGCGGTCTGCGCCGCCCTGCACCGCGACCCCGCCGACAACAGCACCCTGGCCCGGCTCGCCGCCCAGGCCGGGACCAGCGACCGCACGCTGGCCCGCCTCTTCCGGGCCGAGCTGGGCATGACCTTCCCTCAGTGGCGCACCCAGCTCCGCCTGCACCACGCCCTCCTCCTGCTGGCCGACGGCACCCCGGTGACCGCGGTGGCGCACCGGTGCGGGTGGGCGTCGGCGAGCGCGTTCATCGACGTGTTCAGGAGGGCTTTCGGCTACACGCCCGGCCGCCTGCGACCGGCGGCCGGGACGCGCCAGGTCTAGCGGACGCCCGGCGAGCAAGCCGCTGGAGAAACCTGCCGGACACCCGGCGGACACTCGGGGATGCCCACCTGGAACTGGCCATCACCCACGAGGACGCCGGTGAACGCGCACGATCGTGCGCCGGCGGTCCCGCTCGTCCTCGGCCCGCAGGAGGATGCCCTGCCGGCTCCGCGCTAGGGTCATCAACCATGTCGCGCAAAACCAAGACAGGGGGCACTCCTGCCACCATGGCGCTGGCCAAGGCCAAGGCGGAGTTCACGCTCCACCCGTACGAGCATGATCCCGCCGCCCAGGCCTACGGCGAGGAGGCCGCCGACGCGCTCGGCGTGCCGTACGAGCGGATCTTCAAGACGCTCGTCGCCGAGGTCGAGAGCGGGCTGGCGGTGGCGGTGGTGCCGGTGGCGGGCAAGCTCGATCTGAAGGCCCTGGCGGGAGCGCTCAACAGCAAGCGGGCCGCGATGGCCGACGCCGCCAAGGTCGAACGGGTGACAGGGTACGTCGTGGGCGGGATCAGCCCGCTGGGGCAGCGCAAGCAGCTTCCCACCGTGGTGGACTCGTCGGCGCTCGACTTCGAGACGATCTACTTCTCGGCGGGCAAGCGCGGGCTCCAGATCGAGACGGCCCCCGACAACCTCATCACGCTCACCCGCGCGGTCACGGCCCCCATCGGCAAGGCCGGCTGAGCCCCCTCCGCCCGCCCCTCCTGCCCGCCGCGCTCCGGCCGAGGTCCGCGAGGGGCCGCGCGACGCACCGCCGGCCGAGGTCCGCGAGGGGCCGCGCGACGCACCGCCGGCCGACGCCACGCCGGGACGCGGTACCGCTCAGGCGACGCTCGCCGCCTCAGCGACCGCGCCCATGGCGGCCTCTCTCGGGTGCCCGGCCCGGGTACGGCGGGGCGGCGCGGTGGCGGCGGGGGCGGTCGAGGAGCCGGCCGGGCTCGCGCGGCGGCCACTCCAGGGACGGCCCCGGGCCCTGCCCGAGCAGCCACTCGAACAGCCGCCGGGTCCGCCGGCCGAACGGGTTGTTCCCCCGCTTCTTGCGCTCCTCCTCCGCCAGCGCCTTCTCCAGCCCCGGCGTGTGCCCGCCCCCGAAGCGCGACATGTCGGGCCGGATGAACCCGCGCGGCTCCGTGCGCCGCAGCGCCGCGCTCATCGACTCCACCCAGATCGGCCCCGGCAGCGACGCCCCCTGCACCGACCCGTAGTACCGGTCCCCGATCTGCACCCCCTGCAGCGGGAACCGGTAGGACCCCCGGATGTCCCCCACGCTGACCGCCGCCGCCAGGTGCGGCGTGTAGCCGGCGAACCAGGCCGAGGTGTAGCCGTTGTTGGTGCCCGTCTTCCCCGCGGCGGGCCGCCCGATGCTCTGCCCCTTCATCGTGCCCTTGTCGAACACGCCCTCCAGCACGTGGTTGACGGCGTCCGCGATGGGCCGTTCGAGGACCTGCTCGCACGACGGTGGCACGTGCGTGCGCCGCCCGTCCCTGCCGACGATCTCCACGATGGCCAGCGGCCGGCAGTACTGCCCGCGCGCGGCGAACGCCGCGAAGGACGCCGCGACCGTCACGGGGTCCATCTCGTTGACCCCCAGCGTGAACGTCGGCACCTCCTTCAGCGGCCCCCCGTCGGCCCTGGTCACGCCGAGCGTCCTGGCCATGCGCACGACGTTGCAGAGCCCGACCTTGCGCTCCAGCATCATGTAGAAGATGTTCACCGACTTCCAGGTGCCGGTCTCGATGCTGTGCGGCCCGCCCTCGCCCTCGCCGCTGGCGTTCAGGACGCGGGTGTTCGGGTCGTTGACGGGCTTGCCCGAGCAGTCGCGGTAGCCCTGCCCCGGCACCAGCGAACCCGGCGTCTGGAAGCCGTCGCCGAAGCGCCACCCCTGCTGCAGCGCGGTGGCCAGGGTGAACACCTTGAACGTGGAGCCGGCCTGGAAGCCCTGCCCGCCCCCGTGGGCCACGTCGGCCGGCAGGTTGAAGGTGGTCTTGGGGCCGTTCTTGCGGTTACCGGGGTTGCGGCCGAAGCGCTTGCTGGCGGCCATCGCCCTGATCCGCCCGGTACGCGGCTCCACCATGGCCTCGGCGGCCACCTCGGTGTCCTCCGGCGAGACGTGCTCGCGGATGGCCCGCTCGGCGGCGCGCTGCGCGATCGGGTCGAGGCTGGTCCTGATCGTCAGGCCGCCCCTGGCCATCCTGCGCTGCCGCTCGCGGGCCGTGTTGCCGAAGACGGGGTTCGACAGGAGCTCCTGCTGCACGTACAGGCAGTAGAACGGGTACTCGCTCTGGGCGCAGCCGCCGGGCTCCGGCCGCAGCCGGATGCCGAGCGGCGCGGCCTTGCCGCTCGCCGCCTCCTGCTGGGTGATCTGCTTGAGCCCCGCCATGCGGTCGAGCACGAGGTCGCGGCGCATCTTCAGGCGCTCCCGGTGCGCCTGCCCGAGCGAGGGGTCGGTCGAGTACGGCATGCGCACCGCGCCGGCCAGCGTGGCCGCCTGGGTGAGCGTCAGCCGGGAGGCCGAGGTGGAGAAGAAGCGCCTGGCCGCCGCCTCCACCCCGTGCGCGCCCGCGCCGAAGTAGGCGATGTTCAGGTACCGCTCCAGGATCTCGTCCTTGCGGTACTTCTTCTCCAGCGCCAGCGCCAGCCGCAGCTCGGTGATCTTGCGGGCCAGGTTCGGGGCGCGGGCCTTGTTCCGTTCGGCGTCGCTGCGCGCGCTCTCCACCAGGATGTTCTTGACGAGCTGCTGGGTCAGGGACGAGCCGCCCTGCCGGATGCCGCCTGCCTGGGTGTTGGTGAGCAGCGCCCGGATCGTGCCCCTGACGTCGAGGCCGCCGTGCTCGTAGAAGCGGGCGTCCTCGATCGCCACGATGGCCTTGCGCATCACGGGCGCGACCGCGCCGAGCCGCACGGCCGTCCTGTTGGCCTCGTAGAACTGGGCGAACGGCCGCCCGTCCTTGTCCAGCAGCCTGGTCACCTGGGCGAGCGGCTCCTCGCGCGGGGCGGGCGGCAGGTCCACGAAGGTGTTCGTGACGCTCATCGCCGCGAGGCCGCCCCCGCCCACCAGCGGGGCGGCCAGCGCGGCCGTCAGTACCCCGCCGAGCGCCCCCGCCAGGCCGAGCGCCCCGACGGATCTGAGTACGGTCACGTAAGATGATCTGCGACGTCCCGATCAGCGGCAAACGCCCGCTTCCGGCCTCTTTACCGTTGCCGTGTGATGTTCAGACCGAGCGACACGAACTGCTCGAACGGCCGGTGGTAGCCGCGCTCGATGTGGTGCACGCCGCGCAGCGTGGACGGCCCGTCGGCGACCGCCGCCGCCAGCACCGCCGAGAAGCCGGCCCTGATGTCGGGCAGCGTCACGTCGGCGCCCTTGAGCTTGGACACGCCGCGCACGACGGCCGAGTGACGGGCGTTGGTGTCGTGGTAGCGGCAGGCGGGACCGCCGAGGCACTGGTCGAACACCTCGATCTCGCAGCCCATCTTCTGCAGCGCCGGCACGTACACCAGGCGGTTCTCGAAGACCGTCTCGTGCAGCACCGACATGCCCTGGCTCTGCGTGAACAGCACCATCAGCGGCGTCTGCCAGTCGGTCATGAACCCGGGGTGGGTGTCGGTCTGCACGGCCGCCGAGCGCAGGCCCTCGGGGGGCGCGGTGGCGCACAGGTACTCGTCGTTGATGTCGAACTGGGCGCCCATCCTGGCCAGCGTGGTGATCGCGGTGACCAGGCGGTCCTGGGGGCAGCCGTGCACGCGTACCTCGCCCTGGGTGACCAGGCCCGCCGCCAGGTACGAGAACGCCTCGATGCGGTCGCCGGTCAGCCAGGTCTGGGCGCCGCGCAGCCGTTCGACGCCCTCGATGACGATCCGGCGGTCGGGCGACAGCTCGATCCTGGCCCCCATCCGCTGCAGGAACAGCGCCAGCTCCACCACTTCCGGCTCCGTGGCCGCGTTCTTCAGCACGGTCTTGCCGTCGGCCAGCACCGCCGACATCAGCACCGTCTCGGTGGCGCCCACGCTCGGGTACGGCAGCTCGATCCGGGTGCCGTTGAGGCGCTTGGCCTTGGCGTAGATGCCGGTGTCGCCGACCTGCACCTCGGCGCCCATCGCGCGCAGGGCGTCCACGTGGAAGTTCACCGGCCGCCGCCCGATCGGGTCGCCGCCCACCAGCGGCACGAACGCCTCCCCCGCCAGGTGCAACAGGGGGCCGAGCATGAGGATCGGGATGCGGTTCAGGCCGGTGAACGCGTCGGGGACGCGAGGCTCGATCTCCGCGCCCTTCTCGATCCTGATCTCCGTGCGGGAGATCTCGACGTGGATGCCGAGCGCCCGCAGCATCTCGGCGGTGATGCCCACCTCGCCCACCTCGGGGGCGTTGTGGATGCTGCTCTCGCCGTTGCCCATCATGGCCGCGACCATGTGCTTGGACACGCCGTTCTTCGAACCGCGTACTTCGACGTCACCCCGGAGCGGGCCGGAGGGTTCAATCTGCCAGACCTCTTCTGCAATCACGAAGTGAGCCTAGCCGGGGGATACCATCGAGCTGATTCGGACGTACATGTGAGGGGGAGTGGCGTGACGAGGGAAGTACGCGCTTTTGCGGTAACTGTCCTCACACTCGCCGCTCTCGGGGTCGCCGCCGGACTGCTCTGGTCAGGGCTGACACCGCGGGCGCCGTACCAGGTGACCGATCAGGGCACGGTACTGGCCGATCCGACCACGCAGGCCCTGATCGCGGCCGACGGGTGGTTCGCCGTGATCACGGGCGGGCTCGGGCTGCTGTGCGGCGGGGTCGCCTGGTTCTCGGCGCGGCGGTTGATGCTGCCGGTGCTGCTGGGGCTGTTCGCGGGCGGGGTGGCGGCCGCGTTCCTGACGTTGTGGGCGGGCTCCACGTTCACGCTGGGGGCCGTCATGGTGGAGGCGGCCCCCGCCGCGACCGGGGTGAAGATCGTCCCAGGCGCGCTGAAGCTGACCGCCAAGGGCGTGCTGGTGGCCTGGCCGCTGCTGGCCGTGGGGTTCTTCGGCCTGCTGGAGGGGATGCACGGCTACCGTGAGTCGCCGCTGCGGCAGCCGTACGGCGGGATCGGGCCGACCTAGAGCGGGGGACGGCGCAGGCCGTGGCCGGTGGCCTGCTCGAAGGCGCGCGCCACCCGGAGCACCCTGGCGTCCTCGAACGGCCTGCCCACGATCTGCACGCCCACCGGCAGCCCGTCACCGGTGAACCCGGCGGGCACGGAGGCGGCCGGCGCGTGCAGCACGCTGATCCAGTACGCCGAGCGCATCCACGCCAGGTAGTCGGGCAGTTTCTGGCCGTTGATCTCGCTGACGTGCGGGTGCTCGATCGGGAACGGCGGCACCTGGCTGACGGGCGCGATCAGCACGTCGTAGGTGTCGAAGAAGGCGGCCATGCGCTGGTAGAGGCGGCTGCGCGCCGTCTCGGCCCGGGCCAGGTCGGCCCCGGTGACCTTGCGGCCCTGCTCGACGTTCCAGGCCGTGTTGGGGCCGAGCCCGCTCTTGTCGCCGTGGACGAGCAGGTAGTTCCACGCCCGGTAGGTCCTGAACGCGTCCTCGGCGTCGCTCAGGTCCAGCTCGACCTGCTCCACGCGGGCGCCGAGCCGCTCGAACACCCCGGGCGCGCTCGCGGTGACCGCCGCCGTCCGCGGGTCCACGGGCAGCCCGCCCAGGTCGGGGCTCCACGCCACGCGCAGCCCGGCCACCCCCTGCTCGGGCTCGGGCGCGAACACCTCCTTGATCGAGTACGGCGAGCGCCGGTCGAACCCGGCGACGACGCCGAGCATCAGCGTCACGTCCTCGACCGTCCTGGCCATGGGCCCGGAGACGCTCAGCGTGTACCAGGCGTTGATGTCGGAGATGTCGGGCACCCGGCCGGGCGTGGGGCGCAGGCCGACGACGTTGCAGAACGAGGCGGGGTTGCGCAGGGAGCCGCCCATGTCGGAGCCGTCGGCCAGCGGCACCATCCCGGTCGCCAGCGCGACCGCCGCTCCCCCGCTACTGCCTCCGGCCGACTTGGACAGGTCGTAGGGGTTCCTGGTGGCGCCGAACACCTCGTTGACGGTGTGGGAGCCGGTGCCGAACTCCGGGGTGTTGGTCTTGCCCACGGTGACGGCCCCGGCCGCCCGCAGCCGCTGGACGATCAGGTCGTCCTGCTCGGGCACGTGGTCGGCGAACAGCGGCGAGCCGTAGGTGGTCCTGATCCCCGCGGTGTCGACGAGATCCTTGTGCGCGACCGGCACGCCGTGCAGCGGCCCGGCGGCCCCCTCCGAGGAGAGGGCCGCGTCGGCCGCCTCGGCCGCCCGCATGGCCTGCTCGGCGACGAGGGTGACGATGGCGTTGACGTGCGGGTTGACCTGTTCGATCCGGTCGAGGTGGGCCTGGAGGACCTCCACGGCGCTCACCTGCCTGGTCCTGATCAGTCGGGCCAGCTCGGTCGCGGTCAGGAAATGCAGTTCGCTCACGCCTGCGATCCTGCCCCACGGCCGCCCTGTCGGGGAACGGGGGTCAAGCGCCGAGGCACGCCGGGCCGAGGAGCTGCTTCAGGTCGCCCATCAGCGCCGGCGAGGGCGTGACCCGCAGCCGGTCGTCCACCCGCATCACCGTCGTCTTGGGCCCGTTGTGGACCTGCAGATGCACCTCGGACGTGCCCGGATGGGTGGTGAGGATCTCCTTCAGCCGCCCGACCACCGGCGGCGTGCAGCGGGTCAGCGGCAGGCTCACCAGCAGCGGCCCCCCGGCCTCCACGGTGAGGTCGGGCGCCGTCACCTCCATCGCGATGATCTTGGCGACGTCCTCCCGCTTGTCGATCCGCCCCTTGACGAACACGATCGCGTCCTCGGCCAGCAGCGTCGAGCAGAGCTGGTACGCCGACGGGAAGATCATCACCTCGATGGAGCCCGCGAGGTCCTCCAGCTGGGTCAGCACCCACGTGTCGCCCTTCTTGGTGACCTTGCGCTGCACCCCGCTGAGGATGCCGCCCACGGTCACGACCTGCCCGTCGGTCCGGCTCTCGTCCTGCACGGCCGCGACCGAGCAGTCGGCCCCGGCGGCCAGGATGTGCTCGACGCCGAACAGCGGGTGGTCCGACACGTACAGGCCGAGCATCTCCCGCTCGAACTGCAGCAGCGTGTTCTTGTCCCACTCGCCCACCGGGATCTGCACGTCGAACGTCTGGTCCTCGCCGCCGTCGATCGCGCCGAACAACGAGTCCTGGCCGATGGCCTCGTTCTTCTTGATGTCGATGATCGCGTCGACGGCCTGCTCGTGCACCATGACCAGGCCCTTGCGCACGTGCCCCAGCGAGTCGAACGCGCCCGCCTTGATCAGCGACTCGATCACGCGCTTGTTGCAGACGATGGCCGGCACCTTGCGCAGGAAGTCCTTGAAGTCGCCGAAGCGGCCCTTCTCCTTGCGCGCGGCGATGATGCCGTCGACGACGTTGCCGCCGACGTTGCGGACGGCCGACAGGCCGAAGCGGATGTCGGTGCCGCGCGGGGTGAAGTCGAAGTCGGAGTCGTTGACGTCCGGCGGGAACACCTTGATGCCCATGCGGCGGCACTCGTTGAGGTAGAGGGCCGACTTGTCCTTGTCGTCCTTGACCGACGACAGCAGCGCGGCCATGTACGCGGCCGGGTAGTTGGCCTTGAGGTAGGCGGTCCAGTAAGCGATGAGGCCGTAGGCGGCGGTGTGGGCCTTGTTGAAGGCGTAGTCGGAGAACGGCAGCAGGATGTCCCACAGCGCCTTGATGGCCTCGGCGGGATAGCCGTTGTCCAGCATGCCCTTCTCGAAGCCGGCGTACTGCTTGTCCAGCTCCGCCTTCTTCTTCTTGCCCATCGCGCGGCGCAGCAGGTCGGCGGCGCCGAGGGTGAAGCCGGCCACCTTCTGGGCGATGGCCATGACCTGCTCCTGATAGATGATCAGGCCGTAGGTCGTGTCGAGGATGTCCTTGAGCGGCTCCTCCAGCGCCGGGTGGATCGGCGTGATGTCCTGCTGGCCGTTCTTGCGCAGGGCGTAGTTGGTGTGGGAGTTGGCGCCCATCGGGCCGGGGCGGTAGAGCGCGAGGGCGGCGGAGATGTCCTCGAAGTTGTCGGGGCGCATCAGGCGCAGCAGCGAGCGCATGCCGCCGCCGTCGAGCTGGAACACGCCCAGCGTGTCGCCCTTGGCCAGCAGCTCGTACGACTTGCGGTCGTCGAGCGGCAGCGAGAGCAGATCGACCTTCTCACCCGTGGTCGCCTCGATCATCTTGAGGCAGTCGTCCATGATGGTGAGGTTGCGCAGGCCCAGGAAGTCCATCTTCAGCAGGCCGAGCGTCTCGCAGGTCGGGTAGTCGAACTGCGTGATGATCGCGCCGTCGGAGTCGCGGCGCATGATCGGGATGTGGTCGGTCAGCACCTCGGCGGACATGATCACGCCGGCGGCGTGCACGCCGGTCTGCCTGATCAGGCCCTCCAGGCCCTTGCCGAGGTCCATCGTCGCCTTGACGTCGACGTCTTCCTCGTAGAGCCGGCGCAGCTCGCCCGCCTCGGCGTAGCGCGGGTGGTCCTTGTCGAAGATGCCCGACAGCGGGATGTCCTTGCCCATCACGGCGGGCGGGAACGCCTTGGAGACCCGGTCGCCCAGCGCGTAGGGGTAGCCCAGGACGCGGCCCGCGTCCTTGATGGCGGCCTTGGCCTTGATGGTGCCGAACGTGGCGATCATGGCGACCTTGTCGGCGCCCCACTTCTCGGTCACGTACCGGATCACGTCGCCGCGCCTGCGCTCGTCGAAGTCGATGTCGACGTCGGGCATGGAGACGCGCTCGGGGTTGAGGAACCGCTCGAAGATCAGGCCGTGCGGGAGCGGGTCGAGGTCGGTGATGCCCATCGCGTACGCCACCAGCGAGCCGGCGGCCGAGCCACGGCCGGGGCCGACCGGGATGCCGTTCTCCTTGGCCCACATGATGAAGTCGGCGACCACGAGGAAGTAGCTCGGGAAGCCCATCTGCTCGATGATCCCGATCTCGTACTCGGCCTGCCTGCGGTGCTCCTCGTCGTAGCCCTCGGGCCAGCGCCGGGCCATGCCCTCCCAGACGGTCTGGCGGAAGAACTCGCTCTCCGTCATGCCGTCGGGGATGGGGTAGGTCGGCATGAGGTTCTTGAACTCGAAGAACCCGGTCGCGTCGACCTTCTCGGCCACCAGCAGGGTGTTGCGGCAGCCCTCGGCCCACAGGTCGGAGGAGTCGACCGCGCGCATCTCGTCGGCGCTCTTGATGTAGTAGCCGGAGCCGTCGAAGCGGAAGCGGTCGGGGTCGGACAGCTGCTTGCCGGTCTGGATGCACAGGAGGGCGTCGTGGGAGGCGGCGTCGGCCTCGTAGGTGTAGTGCGAGTCGTTGGTGACCAGCGGCGGGATGCCCAGCTCCTTGCTGATCCTGGTCAGGCCGTCGCGGACGCGGCGCTCGATGTCGAGGCCGTGGTCCATGATCTCCAGGAAGAAGTTTTCCTTGCCGAAGATGTCCTGATATTTCGCGGCGGCCTTGAGCGCCTCGTCGTACTGGCCGAGCCGCAGCCTCGTCTGCACCTCGCCCGACGGGCAGCCCGTGGTGGCGATCAGGCCGTCGGCGTGCTCGGCCAGGATGTCGGCGTCCATGCGCGCCCACTTGCGCACGAAACCCTCGGTGTAGGCGCGCGAGGACAGCCGCATCAGGTTGTGCAGGCCCGTCTTGTTGCGCGCCCAGATCGTCATGTGGGTGTAGTAACCACCCGCCGAGACGTCGTCGCGCTTCTGGTGCGGCTCGCCCCACAGCACCGGCTTCTTGTTGTGGCGCGACTCCGGCGCGACGTACGCCTCGATGCCGATGATCGGCTTGATGCCGGCGCCCGTGGCCTGCTTGTAGAAGTCGTAGGCGCCGTGCATGTTGCCGTGGTCGGTGATCGCGATCGCGGGCATGCCCAGGTCGCCGACCTGCTTGAACATCTGCTTGAGGCGGGCCGCCCCGTCCAGCATGGAGTATTCCGTATGAACATGCAGGTGCACGAACGAGTCGCTGGACGACATGGAGCGGCGCCTCCCGGTCTCGATGGGGTTGTGGCATCTGACTTTAGTGGCCCCGACCGACAACCCGGGGCCCATCCGGCGCCCCCGGGGCCCGGCGCGCCGCGGGCCGCGGCGATCAGCAGCACCGATATCCTCGGATTCACACTGGGTGATCGAGGAGTCACGAGGTGCGCACGCAGACCGAAGAGGGATACACGCACGCGCTGGGCAACCGCCAGGTCCAGATGATCGCCATCGGCGGCGCCATCGGCGTGGGGCTGTTCCTGGGCTCCGGGGGGCGGCTGGCCGCCGCGGGTCCCGCGCTGGTGCTCTCCTACGCCGCCGCCGGGGTGGCGGCGTTCTTCGTCATGCGGGCGCTCGGCGAGCTCGTGCTCTACCGGCCGGTCTCCGGCTCGTTCGTCGAGTACGCCGGCGAGTTCATCGGCCCGTGGGCGGCCTTCGCCAGCGGCTGGATGTACTGGATCAACTGGGCCGCCACCGGCGTCGCTGAGCTGACCGCGATCGCCGCCTACATCCATTACTGGGCCCCGGCCTTCCCCCAGTGGCTCACGGCGCTGATCGCGCTCGGCTTCGTCATGACGGTCAACCTGCTGTCGGTGCGCCTGTTCGGCGAGCTGGAGTTCTGGTTCGCCATGCTCAAGGTCCTGGCCATCACGGTGTTCCTGGTCGTCGGCCTGGTGCTGGTGGTGTTCGCGATCGGCGAGGCCGGGCCGCACAACCTGGTCTCGCACGGCGGGTTCTTCCCGACCGGGTTCCCGCTGGTGCTGATGAGCCTGCAGTCGGTCGTGTTCGCGTACGCCTCGATCGAGCTGGTCGGCATCACGGCGGGCGAGACGGCCAGGCCGCACGAGGTCATGCCGAAGGCCATCAACGGCGTGGTGTGGCGGATCGCGGTCTTCTACGTGGGCTCGGTGGCGCTGCTGGCCATGGTCCTGCCGTGGACCTCCTACCGCGCGGGCACGTCCCCGTTCGTGACGGTCTTCTCCGGGCTCGGGGTCCCGTGGGCGGCCGACGCCATGAACCTCGTCGTGATCACCGCGGCGCTCTCGTCCTGCAACTCCGGCCTGTACGCCACGGGCCGCATCCTGCGCTCGATGGCCATGAAGCAGGAGGCGCCCCGCTTCGCCGGCGCCCTCAGCACCAGGCACGTGCCGATCGGCGGCATCCTGTTCACCGCGGCCATGTTCCTGGCGGGGGTGGCGCTGTTCTACTTCCTGCCGGAGCGGGCCTTCAACATCGCCACCGCCGTGGCCTCCCTGGGCGTGATCACCACGTGGGGGGTGCTGGTGCACTGCCAGACCCGGCTGCGCCGCACGGGCCACCGCTCGGACTTCCCGATGCCCGGCTCGCCCTACACCAACTGGCTCACCATGGCGTTCCTGGCGCTGGTGGTGGCGCTGATGCCGTTCGCCGACCAGGA
Organism: Nonomuraea sp. GTA35; assembly: GCF_041950525.1. Taxonomy (NCBI): domain Bacteria; kingdom Bacillati; phylum Actinomycetota; class Actinomycetes; order Streptosporangiales; family Streptosporangiaceae; genus Nonomuraea; species Nonomuraea sp. GTA35. The sequence continues at coordinate 1,025,744 of NZ_JBGNUV010000002.1, forward strand.
CCAGCGGGTGGCGTTCTACCTGATCCCCCTGCTGGTCGCCGCCATCGCCCTGGGCTGGTGGACCGTCCGGCGCCGCCGCCCGTCCTGAAGGCCGCCGCCACCGGCGGGCCCGCGGCGGCGGGGTCGCTGGGTAGTCTCGATGGCGCAGCAGAGGAGTCGCCGGGCAGGGAGGTCGCACTGGACGCTGCGAGACGGAAGATCGTCCAGACGGCGGCCGCGGCCGCGATCGGCGTCGCGCTGGCCGTGGCGTGCCTGCCCCTGGGCCTCTACCCCAAGCTGGCCTGCGCCGTGCTGGACGCGGGCTGCCCCACCGGCGCCGCGCCGCAGGGCGAGTTACCGCGGGTCACCAGGCTTACGGCCGTCCAGGTGGCCCAGAGCGGCACGTACGTGGCGCTCGGCGACTCCTACTCCTCCGGCGAGGGGGTGTGGGAGCTGAGCCAGGCGCCGGTCAACGACGGGGCCGGCCGCTGCCACCGGTCCGAGGGCTCCTACGTGCCGCTCGTCGCCGAGGCCTACCGGTTCGGCGGCGGCACCGCCTTCTACGCCTGCAGCGGCGCCACCACCCGCGAGCTCCTGTCGGGCCAGCACGGCCAGCCGCCCCAGATCACCCGCGTGAGCGCGGCGGCGAGCCTGGTGACGCTGAGCATCGGGGGCAACGACGCCGGCTTCTCCAAGGTGCTGACGGGCTGCATCGTCAAGATCCCGTGGTCGACGGCCTGCGTCGACCAGGATGCCGCGGTCAACCGGCGCATCGAGGAGCTGCGTACGAGCATGCTCAAGGTGCTCAAGGAGGTGCGCGTGCGCGCGCCGGCCGCGCGCGTCATCGTGCTCGGCTACCCGCGCCCGTTCCCGAAGGAGCCGGTGGAGACCGTCGACAACCTGACCGTGGCCGACCAGCGCTGGCTGAACACCATGACGCGGCGGCTCAACGACACGGTGGGGTCGGTGGTGGCCGAGTTCGACCGCGCCATCGCGGCGTTCGGGGCGCCGGGCAGCGCCGAGTACGTGGACGCCTACGAGGCGTTCACGGGACACGAGGTGGGCCGGCCGCGCCCGTTCCTGAACGGGCTGGCCGTGGACATGGACGAGCTGCGGGTCAACGCGCGCAGCTACCACCCGACGGGCGACGGCTACCGCCGCTTCGCCGAGCTCATCACCGGGCAGATCGCCGCCGGCCCCGGCCGCCCGATGAACAACGTGCTGGTCACCGACCCGAACGCTCCTCGGCGAGGTGCAGCCCCGCCTCGATGACGGCGTTCATGATGGCCGACAGCCGCGACTCGCCCAGCGCGGGCGCCCGCACGGCCATCCTGGCCACCACGTCGCGCTCCCTGCCCAGGTCGCGCCCGGCGAAGCCGCCGACGGGCTTGAGCCGCTGCACGATGCCCGCCAGCTCGGCCCGCCGCTCCAGCAGCGTGGCCAGGGCGGCGTCCACCCGGTCGATCGCCTGCCTGCACTCGGGCAGCGTGCCGGGCGTCTCGTCGCGCAGCAGCGCGCCGACGACGGTCACGGCCTCCTCGGCGACCCGCCGTCCGGCCGCCGGGGTCTGCGCCTGGCCCGTGCCGATGATCAGGCCGTCGGCGCCGGCCGCGACGGCGGCGGCCGACAGGCCGATGTCGGCGGAGACGTCCACCAGTGCGGGACGCCCCGAGGCGGCCCGCGCGGCCCGGACGAGCGCCAGATCGGGACGGCCGCCCCCCTCGCAGAGGATCACCCTCCCGTCGCCCTCGCCCGCGCAGTAGGCGGCCAGCCCCAGCCACTCCTCCATGGAGGCCGACGCCCGCCGCTCCACCACGACCGGCAGCCCGAGCCCTGCCGCCGCGCGCACCAGGGGGATGTCGCGCGTCCACGACGCCCCCACCACGACGGCCGCCGCGTGCTCGGCGATGGCCGGCAGGTCGGCGGCCGTGGCCGGCTCGGCGAGCGTGACGCCCGCGCGCAACGCGGCAGGCGCGTCTGTGCGCAGGCTCACCCGGTCGCCGATCACCACCGCGGGCCCCGCTCCCACGAGGAGGCCGCCCACGGCGACCGCGTGCCGTTCCAACGTCGATGACATCCCGACTCCCCACTGTGGCCGGCCCTCGGAGCCGGCGGAAACCAAAAAGGCAGAGACGGTTGTCTCTGCCTCGTGCCGACTCCAGGTGGTCGCTAGCTGACGACCGGCTCTCCCGGAGCCGGCTCGGTAAACGCGTAGCGACGACAAGTCATATCTGAACCCTACACCCGCGCCTCCACCTGCTGGGCGGCGCTTCTCACATGCCGGACTGGCCTTCGGGCGAGTCGCCGTTGATCCCTGCCCGTGAGAGTATTTCTTGGCCTAGAGGAGGGTTTGAGGCCGTTGATGTCGGATCGCAAGCAGGACGGACGCCGCATCGCCGGCCGCTACCAGCTGCAGGAACCCATCGGCAGGGGCGGGATGGGCATCGTCTGGCGCGCCTACGACGAGCTCCTTGACCGCACGGTCGCGGTCAAGGAGGTCAGGTACGCCGCCGCCCTGGGCGAGGAGGTGCAGCTGCTGAACCGGCGCACGATGCGCGAGGCGAGAGCGGCGGCGAGGTTCGAGCATCCCAACGTGATCGTCGTGCACGACGTGATCGAGGAGGATGAACGTCCCTGGATCGTCATGCAGCTCGTCCAGTCGCGCTCGCTGGGCGCCGTGATCAAGCAGGACGGGCCGCTGCCGCCCAAGCGGGTGGCCGAGATCGGCCTGGCCGTGCTGGACGCGCTGCACCGCGCCCACGAGGCGGGCGTGCTGCACCGTGACGTCAAGCCCGAGAACGTGCTCCTGGCCGACGACGGCCGCGTCGTGCTCACCGACTTCGGCATCGCCACGCTGGAGACCGAGACGCAGCTCACCGTGACGGGCCTGGCGGGCACGCCGGCGTTCATCGCGCCCGAGCGGCTCAAGGGCCTGCCCGCGCGGCGCGAGTCCGACCTGTGGTCGCTGGGCGCCACGCTGTACACGGCGGTGGAGGGCCGCTCCCCGCACGAGCGCGGGATGGCGCTGGCCACCATGCACGCCGTGCTCACCGACGAGCCCGATCCCCTCACGCACGCGGGCCCGCTCACCGACGTGATCAACGGGCTGCTGGTCAAGGAGCCGGTGCAGCGGCTGTCGTACGAGGAGACGCAGCGCATGCTGCGCCGGGCCCTGCGCGACATGAACGCCGCCGAGCCGGACACCGGCTCGACCTCGCCGTCGAACCCGCCGCTCACCAAGCAGTTCCCCGCCGCGCAGGAGCTGCACGTGCCGGCCCCGGCCGAGCCGAAGCGCCCCGCCGCGCCCCCGGCCAGGCCGAAGCGGCCGGGCCCCGCCAAGGCCAGGCGCCCGTACGAGCCCGTCGAGGACGACACCCCGACCGACCCGAACCTCCTGGCCGCCCGCGCCCCCCAGGAGGCCATGCCCGAGACCGGCGCGCGCATCCCGCAGACGCCGACCGTGGAGCCGCCGCGGCCGCCCGCCGGGTCCACGATGGACGCGGCCAGGCCAGACCCGCAGCGCAAGCCCACGATCGTCATCGCGGCGGCCGTGGCGGTGCTGCTGGTGGCGATCGTGGGCGGCTACCTCGGCCTGAACTCGGCCCCCGACGACGAGGCCGGGCGGCAGGCCGGCGCGCGTGCGGCGGCCGTCACGACGAGCCCGTCGCCGAGCGCGCCCGCCTCGCAGTCGCCCTCGTCCTCGGCCTCGCCATCGGCCTCGCCCACGGTCTCGTCCTCGCCGCCGGCGTCCCCGAGCTCCTCGCCCACCTCGGCCCCCGAGGAGACCAAGGAGGCCGAGAAGGACCCGCTGCCGTCCGGGTGGAAGTACTACACGGACAAGAAGCTCGGCTTCAAGATCGGCCTGCCCAAGGGCTGGGACGAGTGGACGCGCACCGGCAGGAGCGTCGAGTTCAAGGGCCCCGGCGGGGCGCCGAACGCGCACGTGCGGGTCGAGGAGATGCCCAAGCTGGGCAAGGACCCGCTGAAGGGCTGGAAGAAGCTGGAGCCGAGCCTCAAGGACCGCTACGGCGGCTACAAGAAGATCGGCATCGACAAGGTCGACTTCCGCGAGGCCGCCGCCGACTGGGACTTCTACTGGCCCACCCACACCGGCAAGAGCCGCATCCGCTACCGGGGGTTCGTCGCGGAGGACGGGAAGTCGTACGCCATCTACTGGCACACGCTGAGCAGCCACTGGAAAAAGGACTACGACTTCTTCGAAGGATTCTGCGCGACGTTCGTTCCCCCCAAGTAGGTAGGCTCGCTGCGTGCACGTCAGCAACCGCTATCGCCTCATCGAGCCGCTCGGCGAGGGTGGGATGGGCGTCGTCTGGCGGGCCCACGACGAGCTGCTCGACCGTACGGTGGCGATCAAGGAGGTCCGCTACACGGGTGTCGGCGACGCCAAGCGGGCCGAGCTCAACCGCAGGACCATCAGGGAGGCCAGGGCGGCCGGGCGCCTCGACCACCCGTCGGTGGTCGTCATCCACGACGTCGTGGAGGAGGACGGCCGGCCGTGGATCGTGATGCAGCTCGTCCGCTCGCGCTCGCTGGCGCAGGTGATCGGCGAGAGCGGGCCGCTGCGGCCGGCGCAGGTCGCGGTGATCGGCGGCCGGCTGCTCGACGCGCTGCGCGCCGCGCACGCCACCGGGGTGCTGCACCGTGACGTCAAGCCCGAGAACGTGCTGCTGGCCGACGACGGCCGCGTCGTGCTCACCGACTTCGGGATCGCCTCGATGGAGACCGAGGCGGGGCTGACGGCCACGGGCGGCCTGGTGGGCACGCCCGCGTACATGCCGCCGGAGCGGCTGAACGGCGACCCCGCGCGCCCCGAGTCCGACCTGTGGTCGCTGGGCGCCACCCTGTACGCGGCGGTCGAGGGCCGGCCGCCGTTCAAGCGCGACTCGTGGGCGGCGACGGTGGCGGCGGTGCTGCGCGACGAGCCGGAGCCGCCGGTGCGGGCCGGCGTGCTGGAGCCGGTCATCATGGGCCTGCTGCGCCGCGACCCCGGCGCGCGGCTGCCCGCCGAGCAGGCCGCCAGGCTCCTGTACGAAGCCGCCGCCCCGCCGACCGGCACACCCGCCGGCCCCGCCCCGCACCCCGGCGGCCTCACATCACACCCCGGCGCCCCCGCCCCGCACCCCGGCGCCCCCGCGCCGCACCCCGGCGGCCTCACACCGCATCCCGGCGGCCTCACACCGCATCCTGGCGGCCTCACACCGCACTCCGGTGCTGGAACGCCGCACCCCGGCGCGCCCGACACGCCGCCGCCGTCCTGGCAGCCGGGTGCGGGCACCGGACCGGGCGGGACCGGCTGGCAGGCGGCCGGCACCGGCCCGGACGCCGGCCCCTCGCACGCGACGATGCCCGACCAGCGGCGCGGGCCCGCCGGCGGGCGCCGCAAGGCGTTGTGGATCGGCCTGCCCGCCGCGCTGGCGACCGTGGCGGTGCTGGGCACGGGCGGCGTGCTGCTGTCCGACCGCTGGACGGCCACGTCCCCCACCACGGGCCCCACCACGGGCCCCACCACGGGCCCCACCACGGGCCCCACCGCGGGCCCCGCCACCGGTCCGACCGGGGCCGGCCCGTCCCCCACGACGGGCGAGCCCACCACCGAGCCCACCACCGAGCCCACCCCGACCGCCACCACGCCACGGCCCACCCGCACCGCGGTCCCGGCGGGCTGGCGCTCCTACAGGAGCGCGATCGGCCGCTTCCAGATCGCCATGCCCGGGCAGTGGCGCCCGGTGAAGAACCCTGACCGGGACAGCATCGCCATCAAGGGCCCCGGCACCCCCGGCACGCTGATCGTGGAGTGGACCGTCCCCGACATCCCGTGGGACGACCCGGAGCAGCACTGGCTCGGCCTGGAGAGGGAGATCCGGGCGAAGGGCGAGTTCCAGCAGTACAAGCGGGTCCGCATCAGGCCGGTCGACTACCTGGGCGTGAAGGCCGCCGACTGGGAGTTCACCCGGGTGCGCAACGGCCAGACGATCCACGTGATCAACCGCGGCTTCCACACCGAGGACGGCCGCCCGTACGCCCTGTACTGGGAGACCCCGCACGCACGCTGGGCCGAGGACCGGCACTACTTCGAGACGTTCGCCAGGACGTTCAGGCCGCTGTGAAGGAGCAGGCCCGGTTCTGGCGGCACCCGGCGGTGCCGGAGACGGACCTGCTCAAGGCCCGCTACGTCACCCACCGCTTCTCCAGGCACGTGCACGACGGCTACGCGATCGGCCTGATCGTCTCGGGCGTCGAGGAGTTCGACTACCGGGGCACGCTGCACCGGGCGGGAGCGGGCGAGCTGGTCCTGGTGAACCCCGACGCGGTGCACACGGGGCAGGCGGGCGTGCCGGGCGGGTGGGCGTACCGCATGCTCTATCCGTCGATCGACGCGCTGAGCGGCGTCGCGGCGGAGCTGGGCGCGCCCCGCGGCACGCCGCACTTCCCGCGGCAGGTGGTGCGCGACGACCAGGTGGCGGCGCTGCTGGCGCGGGCGCACGAGGCGGCCGAGCGGGGTGACGCGCTGGCGGCCTCGACGCTGAGCCGCACGCTGTTCGCCAGGCTGGTGGCCCGCCACGCCGCGCCCAGGCCGGCCACGGTGCTGCCGGCGGAGGGCAGGCGGGCGGTGCGGGCGGCGCTCGATCTGCTGCACGAGAGCCTCGTGGACCCGCCGACGCTGGAGGACCTGGCCGGGGCGGTGGGGGCGCGGCCGTTCGCGCTGCTGCGGGCGTTCAAGGCCGCGACAGGGCTGCCGCCGCACGCGTACCTGACCTCGCTGCGGGTGCGCCGGGCCCGCCACCTGCTGCAGTCCGGCGTGCGGCCGGCACAGGTGGCCGCCGAGGTGGGCTTCACCGACCAGGCCCATCTGAACCGTCACTTCAAGCGCATCGTGGGCGTTCCGCCTGCCGCCTACCAACGCGCTGCAGGAACGTACAAGACGGACGATTCGCCCAACGCCTAGCCTCGGGCGGCATGGAAGAGACAACCTCCCGTTCCGCCGCCGTGCGGGACGGTCTCGGCGTGGGACTGGCCGTGGGGCTGTCCGGGATCGCCTTCGGCGCCGCGGCGGTCACCGCGGGCCTGTCCGTGCCGCAGGCGTGCGTGCTGAGCCTGCTGGCGTTCACGGGCGCCTCGCAGTTCGCGCTGACCGGCGCGGTCGCCGCCGGCGGCGACCTGGCGGCCGCCACGCTCGGCGCGGTGCTGCTCGGCGGCCGCAACACGCTCTACGGCCTGCGCATGGCCGGCCTCCTGCGCGTACGCGGCCCGCGCCGGCTGCTGGCCGCCCACGGCGTCATCGACGAGACCACGGCCGTCACCATGGCCCAGCCGGACCCCGAGGCGGCCCGCACGGGCTTCGTCACCACGTTCGCCAGCCTGTACATCGCCTGGAACCTCAGCACGCTGGCCGGCGCGTACGGTACCTCGTTCCTGGGCGACCCGGGCGTGCTGGGGCTGGACGTGGTGGGCCCGGTGGCGTTCCTGGCCATCCTGTGGCCGCGGCTGGCCGAGAGCGCCGAGCTGCGCTGGCTGGCCGCGGGGGCGGCGGCGATCGCCCTGTGCGCCACCCCGTTCCTGCCCGCCGGCGTGCCGGTGCTGCTGTCGGCCGTCGCGGTGCTGGCGGTGATGCTGCGATGACGCTGTGGTGGGCGATCGCCGCCGTCTGCCTGGGCTGCTACGCGCTGAAGCTGGCGGGCCTGGCCGCGCCCCGGCGGGTGCTGGACCATCCGCGGGTGCGCAGGTTCGCGGAGCTGGTGCCGGTGGCGCTGCTGGCGGCGCTGATCGCGGTGCAGACGTTCACCGCTGAGGGCGGGCTGAGCTTCGATCCGGCCCGGACGGCGGGGCTGGGGGCGGCGGTGGTGGCGCTGCTGCTGCGGGCGCCGTTCCTCGTCGTCCTGGCGTCGGCGGCCGTCGTCACCGCGCTTGCCCGGATGCTTCTTGGGTAGTCGCCGTCCATGTCCGATTCAGCTGGCTTGGTGGTCGGTGGGCGTTACCGGCTGCTCAAAACGATCGGCAAGGGCGGCATGGGCATGGTGTGGCATGCCCACGACGAGGTGCTCGGCCGGGACGTGGCCGTCAAGGAGGTCCTGCCGCCGCCGAACATGAGCGGCCCCGAGCGTGACGAGTTCGCCGTGCGCACCTTCCGTGAGGCCAGGGCCGCGGGCCGGGTGGCGCACCCCGGCGTGGCCACCGTCTACGACGTGCTGGAGGAGCGCGGCCATCCCTGGATCGTCATGCAGCTCGTGCCCTCGCGCACGCTGGGCGCCCTGATCCGCGACGACGGCCCCATGCCGCCCGCCGAGGTCGCCGGCATCGGCGTGCAGCTCCTGGAGGCGCTGCGCGCGGCGCACGCGGCCGGCGTGCTGCACCGCGACGTCAAGCCCGACAACGTGCTGCTGTCGGAGGACGGCCGCGCGGTGCTGACCGACTTCGGCATCGCCACCACGGAGGACGAGGCGCCCGTCACGAGGACGGGCATCCTGGTCGGCACCCCCGCCTTCATGGCGCCGGAACGCGCGGCCGGCGGGCAGGCCAGGCCCGCCTCGGACATGTGGTCGCTGGGCGTGACGCTCTACATGGCCGTCGAGGGCCACTCCCCCTTCCAGCGGGACAACGCCCTGGCCACGCTGGGCGCCGTCATGCACGCCGAGCCCCGGCCGCTGGCCCGTGCGGGCGCGCTCGCCCCCGTGCTGCACGGGCTGCTGCGCAAGGACCCGGCCGAGCGCATGTCGCTGGACGAGGCCGAGCGGCGGCTGGCCGCGATCCTGACGGGCGACGCCCCCGAGCGGACGGGCCCCGTCACCGTGCCGGCCGAGCCGCGGCCGTGGCGGTCCAGGCGGCGCCTGCTGCCGCTGGCCGCGATCGCCGGGGGCGCGCTGCTCGTCGGGCTGGTCACCGGGGGCGCCGCCTGGTGGTCGCAGCGCCCGCGCGAGGCGATCTCCCCCAGCCCCGCGCCCGCCGTGGTGACCACCGAGGCGACGACCGTGTACGAGTCCCCCACACCGGAGCTGAAGACCACCCGCCCGGAGAGCACCCCGACACCGCAGGGCGTCCAGCCGCAGGGGAGCCGGCCACAGGGCACCACGACGCCGCCACCGCCGCGGAGCACCCCGCCGCCGACCCGCGACCAGCCGCGCAGCCCGTCACCCAGCGGGAACAAGAAGAGCCCCACCAAGGAGCCGAAGCCGACCAAGAGCAAGGACGAGGAGAGCCCCGGCCGGGTCGAGGGCTCGGACAACGGTCAGGCGGCCGACAACGACGAGGAGCGGGGGCAGGGGGAGGAGGAGTCCTTCTGAGCGGCGGGCTCAGGACTCCGCGCGGACGATGTCCAGCGCCTTCTGCAGGTCCTGCGGGTAGTCGGTGCTGAACGACATCCACTCCCCCGACGAGGGGTGCTCGAACCCGAGCGCGACCGCGTGCAGCCACTGCCGCGTGATCCCCAGCCGGGCCGCCAGCGTCGGATCGGCGCCGTACAGCAGATCTCCGACGCACGGATGGCGCAGCGCCGACATGTGCACCCTGATCTGGTGGGTGCGGCCGGTCTCCAGCTTGATGTCCAGCAGCGACGCGGCCCTGAACGCCTCCACCGTGTCGTAGTGCGTGACGGACGGCTTGCCCCCCGCCACCACCGCGAACCGGCCGTCGCCCGACGGGTGCCGGTCGATGGGCGCGTCGACCGTGCCCCTGAACGGGTCGGGATGCCCCTGGACCAGCGCGTGGTAGCGCTTGTCGACCGTGCGCTCCTTGAAGGCCCGCTTGAGCCGCGAGTAGGCGTGCTCGCTCTTGGCCACCACCATCGCGCCCGTGGTGTTGGCGTCGAGCCGGTGCACGATGCCCTGGCGCTCGGCCGCGCCGCTGGTCGCGATCGTGTGCCCGGCGCCGAGCAGCCCGCCGATCACGGTGGGGCCCGTCCAGCCGACGGTCGGGTGCGCCGCCACCCCGATGGGCTTGTTGACCACGACGATGTCGTCGTCCTCGTACACGATGGCCATGCCGGGCACCGGCTCGGCCACCGGCATGGGGGTGGTGACCGGCGGCGGCAGCGTCACGTCCAGCCACGCGCCCGCGTGCACCCGGTCCGACTTGGCGGGCTGGCGGCCGTCCACGAGCACCTCGCCGGCCGTGATCAGTTCGGCCGCGCGCGTGCGGGAGAAGCCGAACAGCCGCGAGAGCGCGGCGTCGAGCCGCTCGCCCTCCAGGCCGTCGGGCACGGGCAGGCTGCGCTGCTCAGTCATCCTTCTCCACCTCCCTGGAACCGTCGATCTGCACGTTGCGCCAGGCCAGGAACACGGCCAGGATGCCGCCGCAGACGATCGCCGAGTCGGCGATGTTGAAGACCGGGAAGTAGTCGATGACGGGGAAGTTGCCCGGCAGCACCTCGATGAAGTCGACGACGTGCCCCTGGAGCTGCGAGGAGCGGCCGATCCCCGAGGGGTGGCGCAGCAGCCGGTCGGTGAGGTTGCCGGTCGCGCCGCCCAGCAGGAGGCCGAGCGTGACGGCCCAGGACCGGCTGCCGAGCTTGCGCGCCGTACGCACGATCGCCACGACCACGCCGGCCGCGATGAGGGTGAAGACGAACGTCATCCCCGTGCCGATGCTGAACGCGGCGCCCGAGTTGAAGATCACCCGGAACTGCAGCACGCCCGGGATGACGACCAGCGGCGGCTCACCCTCGAGCGTGCGCAGCACCACCGTCTTGGTGGCGAGGTCGGCCGCGTAGATCACGGCCGCCAGCGTCACGAGGACGGCGAAGAGGCGCCGGCGGGGCCTGCCCGCTGCGCCTCCCGAGCCTGCGGCGGAGCCGGTTACCTGCGCTCCTCCTTCTGCTTGCAGGCCACGCACAGCGTCGCCCTCGGGAACGCCTGGAGGCGTTCCTTGCCGATCGGCTTGTGGCACGATTCGCACACTCCATAGGTCCCTGCGTCGATCCTGGCGATCGCACGTTCGTTCTGCGCGACCAGATCGCGCGCATTCAGGGTAAGGGCGATCTCGCGTTCGCGCTCGTACGTCTTGGCGCCGGCGTCCGCCTGGTCGTCGCCCGCGCCCTGGGTGACGTCTCCAGAGGCTATCTCCGACTCGTGGCGGAGGATGTCCGCCTCGAGCTCCTCGATCTCCTCCTGGAGCCTGCCGCGTACCTCGGCCAGCTCCTCTTCCGACCACATCGAGGGTGTCGCGGTCTGCGTGACTGCCGCCATGGCTGCCTCCATTGCTGATCAAGGCCGTGAATGGTGCGGGCAGCTTAGGATCCATATAACGGAACGGCAAACGACCCGCCGGACGGTTTACCTCCCCCGTACTATCCCGCCTCGCGCATTCAACTCCTCACCGTCGGCGTCCATTCCCACAACTTTGCGCCGTTTACGACTCGCGTACCGGCGCGGGGCCGCCGCCACCAGGAAAACAGGGAAGCCTTCGCCCCCACTCTGCGTTATGGTTTGAGTCTGCAAGGCGTCGATGGGGCCCGACTGTGAGGGATATCACCCCGGAGCCGCCGGAAGAACGGCTCTCGCGAGCTCATTAGAACCGGCAGCAGACCAAATGAAGAGGGCCCCGCCCGAGGCGGGGTCAAGAAGGGTGGTACCGCGGAGCCGCCAGGCTTCGTCCCTTCACGCGTCCAGCCAACCGGCCGATCAAGCGTGGAGGTCCCGCCCGAGATGTCTTCCCCATCATTCCGCTCTCTTCCCGCGCAGGTCGACCTGCCCGCGCTCGAGCGCGAGGTCCTCGACCGCTGGCGGGACGGGAAGATCTTCGAGCGTTCCGTGGAGCAGAACGCGGGCAACCCCGCCTGGGTGTTCTACGAGGGCCCGCCCACCGCCAACGGCCTGCCCGGCGTGCACCACGTCGAGGCCCGCGTGTTCAAGGACCTGTTCCCCCGCTACAAGTCGATGCGCGGCTTCAGCGTGCCGCGCAAGGCGGGCTGGGACTGCCACGGCCTGCCGGTCGAGGTGAGCGTCGAGCGCGAGCTGGGCCTGTCCGGCAAGCGCGACATCGAGACGTACGGCATCGCCGAGTTCAACGACAAGTGCCGCGAGTCCGTGCTGCGGCACGTCGACGCGTTCGAGCAGATGACCGAGCGGATGGGCTACTGGATCGACCTGTCCCAGGCCTACCGCACCATGGACCCGTCCTACGTCGAGTCCGTGTGGTGGTCGCTGAAGGTCATCTTCGACAAGGGGCTGCTGTTCCGCGACTTCCGGATCACCCCCTACTGCCCGCGCTGCGGCACCGGCCTGTCCGACCACGAGCTGGGCCAGCCCGGCGCGTACGAGACCGTCTCCAGCCCGTCGGTCTACGTCCGCATGCCCGCGACCTCCGGCCCGCTGGCCGAGCTGGGCGCCGCGCTGCTGATCTGGACGACCACGCCGTGGACGCTCGTCTCCAACACGGCCGTCGCCGTGCACCCCGACGTCACCTACGTCGCGGCCCGCACCGCCGGCGGCGAGGTGCTGGTCGTGGCCGAGCCCCTGCTGTCGGTGCTCGGCGAGGGCGCGACCGAGGTGGCCCGCTTCACCGGCCGCGAGCTGGAGCACACCAGCTACACCCGCCCGTTCGACCTGGTCGACATCCCGGGCGCGCACTACGTCGTGCTCGGCGACTACGTCACGGTCGAGGACGGCACCGGCCTGGTCCACCAGGCCCCCGCCTTCGGCGCCGACGACATGGCCGTGATCAAGAAGTACGAGATGCCGGTCGTCAACCCGATCGGCCCCGACGGCCGCTTCCTCGACGACGTGCCCATGGTCGGCGGCAGGTTCTTCAAGGACGCCGACGAGGAGCTGACCGAGGACCTGCGGGCGCGCGGCCTGCTCTACCGCGGCGGCCACTTCGAGCACAGCTACCCGCACTGCTGGCGCTGCCACACGGCGCTGCTCTACTACGCCCTGCCCTCCTGGTACATCCGCACCACCGCGGTCAAGGACCAGATGCTGGCGGAGAACGCGAACACCAACTGGTTCCCCGACACGATCAAGTGGGGCCGGTTCGGCGAGTGGCTGCGGGGCAACGTCGACTGGTCGCTGTCGCGCTCCCGGTACTGGGGCACGCCGCTGCCGCTGTGGGTGTGCTCGCAGGACGAGTCGCACGTGACGTGCGTCGGGTCGATGGAGGAGCTGGGCGCGCTGTCCGGCCAGGACGTCTCGGCCCTCGACCCGCACCGCCCGTTCGTCGACGACGTCACCTTCGACTGCCCGTCGTGCGGCGCCCTCGCCACGCGCGTGCCCGACGTCATCGACGCCTGGTACGACTCGGGCTCCATGCCGTTCGCCCAGTGGGGCGAGCGCGGCAAGCCCGAGGGGGTCTACCCGGCGCAGTTCATCTGCGAGGCCACCGACCAGACGCGCGGCTGGTTCTACTCGATGATGGCCGTCGGCACGCTCGTCTTCGGCCAGTCGTCCTACGAGAACGTGCTCTGCCTCGGCCTCATCCTGGCCGAGGACGGCCGCAAGATGAGCAAGCACCTGGGCAACATCCTGGAGCCGATCCCGCTGATGGACCAGCACGGGGCCGACGCGCTGCGCTGGTTCATGGCCTGCGCGGGCTCGCCGTGGGCGGCCCGCCGGGTGGGTCACGGCACGCTGGAGGAGATCGTCCGCAAGGTCCTGCTGACCCTGTGGAACACCTCGTCGTTCTTCACCCTCTACGCCAACGCCGAGTCCTGGTCGCCGGCCATGCTCGCCGAGGCCACCCCGGCCGCGCAGCGCCCGCTGCTCGACCGCTGGGCGCTGGCCGAGCTGCACCGCACGGTGGCCGAGGTCACCGCGGCGCTCGACGAGTACGACACCCAGCGCGCCGGCCGCCGCCTGGCCGACTTCCTCGACGACCTGTCCAACTGGTACGTGCGCCGCTCGCGCCGCCGCTTCTGGCAGGGCTCGCAGGACGCGTTCGCGACGCTGTACGAGTGCCTGGAGACGGTGCTGCGGCTGATGGCGCCCGTCACGCCGTTCGTCACCGACTACCTGTGGGACGTCCTGCGCCCGGCCGACGCGCCCTCCTCGGTCCACCTGGCCTCCTGGCCGGAGGTGCGCGAGGACCTGCTGGACCCGGCGCTGTCGGACCAGATGGCCCTCGTGCGGCGCCTGGTGGAGCTGGGCCGCTCGGCCCGCGCCTCGTCGGGCGTCAAGACCCGCCAGCCGCTGCGGCGGGCCCTGGTGGGCGCGCACGGCTGGCCGTCGCTGCCCGTCGAGCTGCGCGGCCTCGTGGCCGACGAGCTGAACGTCCAGACGCTGGAGGACATGTCCGGCTTCAGCGCCGACCTCGTGTCCTACACGGTCAAGCCCAACTTCCGGGCCCTGGGCAAGCGCTTCGGCTCGCAGACCAAGCTCGTGGCCGCCGCCGTGACCGCCGCCGACGCCACCCGCGTCGCCAGGGCCCTGCGCTCGGGCACCACGGTCCTGGTGGAGGCGGACGAGCTCGGCGAGGTCATGCTGGGCCCCGACGAGGTGATCGTCAACGAGCAGCCCCGCTCGGGCTGGGCGGTCGAGACGGGCGCCATCGGCACCGGCACGGGCGAGACCGTGGCTCTCGACCTGGAGCTGACGGACGAGCTGCGCCGCGCCGGCCTGCTGCGCGAGGTCATCCGCCTGGTGCAGGAGGCCCGCAAGTCGACCGGCCTGTCCATCACCGACCGCATCGACCTGTGGTGGACCGCCACGTCCGACGACCTCGCCGCGGCGCTGCGCGCGGAGGGTCACGTGGTCGGCGAGGAGGTCCTGGCGACCGGCATCACGGAGGGCACCGCCGCGGACCTGCCGTCCCACACGGACGCCGACCTCGGCCTCACCTTCCAGCTCCGCCGCGCCTGACGCGCCCCGCGAGGGGCGGCACCCGGCCCGGGTGCCGCCCCTCGTGCTCAGGGCCCGTGCCAGGGCGGGACGTCCTCGACGTCGCGGATCCCGCGCAGCGCCGCGTACACGGGCAGCGGTGACAGCAGGATGACCACGGCGGCCGTCCAGAGTGCCTGACGCGGCCCGGCCGCCTCCCCGAGCACCCCGCCCACCAGGGCGCCCAGCGGGAACAGGCTCATCATGAGGAAGCGCATGGTGGCGTTGACCCGGCCGAGCAGGTGCTCGGGGCACAGGCGCTGGCGCAGGCTGACGTTCGTGACGGCGTACACGATCTGGCCGAGCTCGCCCGCGGCCGTCCCGGCCACGAGCAGCGCCAGCGCCCAGCCCGGCTGCGCCAGGGGGCTGAGCAGCCCGATGGGGCCCGTGACGGCCAGGGACAGCCAGATGACGCGGGCCGAGCCCGCGCGGCGGGCCAGGCGAGGCGTGAGGGCCGCGCCGGCCAGGGCGGCGAGCGAGCCCGCCGCGAGCACGAGCCCGATCGCGGCAGGCGAGAGGCCGAGCGTGCGGACCATGAAGACGAAGCTCACCGCCGAGGCGATCGCGAACGAGAAGTTGCCGGCGGCGCTGGTGATCGCCACGGCCCGGAGAACCCTGGTCCTGGCCACGAACGCGAGCCCCTCCCTGATCTCCGCGACGAGCCGGCCCGGCAGCGGGCGCGGAGGCGGGGGCGGCTCCGGAGCCCTGATGGCCAGCAGCGACGCGGCCGAGACGGCGAACGTGACGGCCTGGACGAGCACGACGTTCGCGGCGCCGAGCACGGTGACGGCCCAGCCTCCGACGCCCGGCCCGGCCACCTGGCCGCCGGCGCGGAAGGTCTCCATCGCCGAGTTGCCGGCGAGCAGCCCGGCCCGCCCGACGACGGACGGGAGGTAGCTCTGGTAGCCGACGTCGAAGAAGACCCTGGCGGCGCCGGCCAGCAACGAGACGACGACGAGCTGCGCGATGGTCAGCATCCCGAGGAACGCGGCGAGCGGGATCGTGGCCAGCAGCGCCGCGCGGGCCAGATCGGCCGCGACGAGCACGGGGCGGCGCCGCCAGCGGTCGATCCACGCGCCGGCGGGCAGGCCGATCAGCGCGAACGCGACCGTCCCGGAGGCCGTGACGAGGCCGAGCTGCAGGGGTGAGGCGTCCAGGGTCACGACGGCGAGCAGCGGGATCGCCACGCCGCTGACCTGCGTGCCGAGCTGGGTGGTGGTCTGTCCGAACAGGAGCAGCCGGAAGTCGCGCCGCCGGAGCGGCGAACGGCTGGACATCGGGGAGCCTCCAGAGAACGCGGGTGGGTGTCGAACCCCCACCCGCAGCTCCGAAAGCGTCGCTAGGGGTGGGGTACGTTACCGACCCCCACCCCGCACGTCAACCACCCCACCCCCCACGCCAGCGACAGCCCGTATCGCCAGGCTTACCGGACTCAGCGCCCCAGGCACACCCGCAGGGCCGACCGCCCCGCCAAGCCCCTCCGGCTTGTTGGCAGGAAGAGTCCCGCCCGGTCTCGGCCCTCGCACGCCAAAACGGCCTCCAGCATCATGCCGGAGGCCGTGGCCAAGGTTCCCAAGGAGGGTGATCGGTTGGCGGCGCTCAGCCGACCGTCTCGCGGTCGTGCTGGCACACCGAGCAGCTCGTCAGCCCGGCCGCCTCAGCCGCGGCCAGCGTCATCGTCTCCACGCCGGTCTCACCCGCGCCCCGGATCAACGGGCAGGCGGTGCTGTGGTAGCGGCGGGTGCCGACGATGACCTTCACCGTGTCCGGCCGCTCGCCCTTGCCGCTCCCCTCGCCGGGCTCGTCACGCTCGTCACCGCCCTTACCGGCCGCGCCGCCCTTGGAGCCGCTCTCCGCGTTCCGAGGCGGCTCCCCCTTGGCGACCCCGGCCTTGGCCGCGGGCGGACGCTCGGCCGTGGTCTTCCCCGGGACAGCCGCGGGCTTCCCCGGGACGGCCTCGGGCTTGGCGGCCGACGGCCTGGCCGGAGCACCGGTAGGCAGCGGCCCCTTGGGCTTGGCCGTCGACTCGGCCGAGGACGCGGGCCGCTCGTGCAGGACCACGGTCTCTCCGGACGACGGCGGCTCCTCAGCGGAGCCGGACGGACGCCTGGCGGCTCCGCCCGACGGCTCGACGGGCATCCCGGACGCGGTCACACGCGGCTGCGGCGCCGTGTCGGACCCCGACACGTCATCGTCGTCACCCCGCCTGGCCGCCGCACCGGACGTCTTCCCTGGAGCACCGGAGGCCGCTCCAGACGCACCTGAGGCCGGTCCGGAGGCTCCGGAGGCCGACCCGGTGGCACCAGGGGCCGACCCGGTTCTGCCACCCGCCTGCCCGCCCTTGCCACCGGCCGTCGCAGGCTTGCCACCCGACGTCTGGGGCTGGTCGCCGGCCGTCGGAGGCTTCCCGCCGGCGCTCTGCGGCTTGCCCCCGGATGTCTGCGGCTTGGCCTCGGACGTCTGCGGTCCGGCCTCGGGCGTCTGGGTCTTGGCTTCGGAACTCTGCGGCTTGCCGCCCGCCTGCCCCGGCTTGGCCCCGGGCTGCGCGGGCTTGTCAGCGGCCTCGCCAGGCCGTCCGGCACCGGCACCCGGCCTGGCGGGCTGCTCGCCCTGCCCCGGCTTGGCCGCACCGGGCCGCGGTACCGCGGCGCCGGGCTGCCCGGGTCTGCCGCCTTGCTGCTCGGGCGAGGCAGTCGTCCGGCCGGGCCTGCCGCCCGCCTGACCGGCTCCAGCGCCGGCGCCGGGCCGCTCGGAGGTGCCGTTGGCCTGCCCGGGCCTGGCTTCGGGCTTCGCGCCCGGCTGCCCAGGCCTCGCGTCGGATGTCGTCCCGGACTGCCCCGGCCTTGTCTCGGGCTTCGCACCCGGCCGCCCGGTTCCGGGCTTCGTGCCCGGCCCGCCCGGCTGCTCGGGGCCGCCGGTGGTGGCAGGCCGCGGGGGCTTGCCCACCGGTCTGGGGTTGCCCGGTGACGTCTCCGTCTCGTCGGAGGAAGGCTCGTCCGGGCCCGGACGGGGCTCGCCGGAGGAGGGGCCGGCCTGGCGCGCGAAGGGCGGCGGCCGGAAGTAGGAAGTCTGTGAGTCGTCCGCCTGCTCGTCATCCGAGCCGGGCTCGGGGGCGGCGGACGAGGCGGCCTTGGCCTGGCCCGCGGGGGCGGCAGGGGAACGGCCGAACCACCCGGTTGCGCCTTCCTCCTCGTGGGAGGCGGCAGGCTCCGGGCTGGGGGTGGAAGCCTTCGTGTCGGGCTTCGGCGGGGCGACCGGCGGACGTACGTCGCGGGTCTCCGCGGAGTTCTCGGCCCGGCTCGCCGTGGGAACGTCGGCGGCGGGGCCGGGGGTGACGGCGGGCTCGGGGTCGGCGGCAGGCGGTAGCTGCCGTCCGCCGAGCGCTGCGTCCGGCAGGCACGCCGTGCAGGGCGTGAAGCCCTCCTCGCGCGCCTCTTCGTAGGTGAGCTCCTCGTGATCCCGGCCGATCAGCTGCCTGCAGCCGGGCACGTGGTAGCGCTTGCGCCCGGGGATCACCAGCACGATCGCATCCGGCGCGATGCCGCCCGGCGCGGGCCTGCGCGGAGCGTGGCCCGGTGCGGTCGCCGTACGCTGCGGCGGCGCCTGGGGATGCGCCTGCGGAGGCTGCCGCGGCTGCGTGTGCTGCGGGTGAACCATCGGACCGGTCTGGTTGTACGGCGGCGCGGACGGCATGAGCCCCTTCGGGGGGGTGGCCGGCGCAGCGGCCTGCCCACCTCCGGGAAAAAGCTCGTTGCGCCGCAGGAACGCCCCGATCACCAGGAACAGCGCGGACAGCACGCTGACCACGATGGACCACATGATCAGGAACGGCTTCGCCAGTACGAAGCCCGCGATCAGCAGAACCACTGCCGCGAGCACCAAACCAGCACTGATAAGGATCACAGGGGGCTCTTTCGAGTGTCAGGTCCTAGTGACCCGCTACTTTACCGGCGGTCGTTGTGCGGACCGTCACCGCCGGGGAAGGCGCCCTGCGGAGCCTCGCCACCGAACGGGCTCGGACCACCGGGAAGAGGCTGCTGGCCACCCTGAGGCACGGCGTGCGACATGGCGGGAGCCTGACCCTGCGGACCACCGGACATCACCGGGAAACCACCGCTGCCCTCGGCGGAGACGTTGAGCTCGGCGAGCTGGTTCTCCAGGTAGAGCTTGAGGCGGCTGCGGTATTCGCGCTCGAAGCTGCGCAGCTCCTCGACCTTGCGCTCGAGCTCGTCACGGGTCTGCACCAGCGAGCCCATGGCCTGGCGGTGGCGCTCCTGCGCGTCGCGCTCGAGCGTCTCGGCGCGGGCGCGCGCGTCGCCGATGACCTGCTCGGCCTGGCGGCGGGCCTTGGTGAGGATCTCGTCGGCCTCGCGGCGGGCGCGGGTGACCGTCTCGTCCGCCTCGCGGCGGGCGTCGGAGATCGCCTGGTCGGCGGTCTGCTGGGCGAGCGCGAGCACGCGGGCCGCGGTGTCCATGTTGTCCTCGGCGGGAGGCATGCTCATCGCCACGGGGACCGGCGGCTGCTGCTGCATCGGCGGCGGCTCGGGGGCCCGCATGGGCTCCGGCTGCGGCGGCGCCATCATCTCGGGCTTGGGCTGCTCCTGGACCGGGGCGGAGGCCATGGGCATGTTCATGCCGCCCGGCACCTTCCCGCGCAGGCACTCGGCCAGCTTGGCGCGGAGCTCCTCGTTCTCTTGGATCAGGCGGTCGAGCTCAGCTTCCACCTCGTCGAGGAAGGCGTCGACCTCTTCCTCGTCGTAGCCCGGCCGCAGCCGGGTGGTACTGAACTGCTTGTTCCGCACATCAGCGGGCGTCAGCGGCATTTTTTGGTCTCCTTGGCGCGCTTGGAGTCTGTCCGGAGGACGGTAACCCGAATCACCTCAGCGCGGACACGAGTTGGATCACGACCGGCGCCCCACCGGCCCCATCATCGCAGCGTTCCGGCGATCTGGATCAAGATCAGGACCACGATGAACAGGACAGTGAAGCTTAGGTCAAAGGCCACCGTACCCAACCGGAGCGGAGGAATGAAACGGCGGAGGAACTTGAGGGGTGGGTCAGTTGCGGTGTATGTGGCCTCAGCCAGCACCAGCACGACACCGGAAGGCCGCCACTGGCGGGCGAAAGCCTGAACCGTCTCAAAGATCATCCTGCCGATGAGCAGCACCAGATAGAGAGACAGGACAACGACCAAGATCCCACCGATGATCTCCACGGCCCGGCCGCGCCTCCACTTCTGATGTGCCCTCCCGGCCTCGGCGAGACCAGGTTGGGTCCGATAGGCATACAGAGACTCTAACTCTGATTGAAGAACCCGCGTTCCGCGATTCGAGCCTTGTCCTCGGCGGTCACCTCGACATTGGCAGGGGACAACAGGAACACCTTGTTGGTAACACGTTCAATGCTGCCGTGTAGGCCAAAGACCAGACCTGCCGCGAAATCAACGAGCCGCTTGGCGTCACTGTCAACCATCTCGGTCAGGTTCATGATGACCGGGGTGCCGTCGCGGAAGTGCTCGCCGATGGTGCGGGCCTCGTTGTACGTGCGGGGGTGCAGGGTGGTGATGCGGGCCAGATCGGTCGTGCGGCGTTCCAGGATCGTCGTGGTGGGCCTCGGTGCGGGGGCCCCGGCGTCGGGCTCGTCCTCGCGCTCCTGGACCGCCACGGCACGCTCCTCGCCGGGCCGCTGCACCTCGTCGTCGTAGGTGTAGTCGTCGGTGTAGGTCTCGTACCTCTCGTAGCGGTCGTCCTCCACGAGACCGAGGTAGACCGCCATCTTGCGCATCGCGCCGGCCATCGCTACGTCGTCCTCCTGCTCATGGTCGCACTCGCTCGGGCCCGTCGCCGTGTCCGAGGCGGTAGCCGTACCCCCTTGGAGCTCACCGCTGATCGACCTCTACTTGGTCATGGGCCTGAAGACCCACTTGAGGGGACATTACCTGACGAAGGGCTTGCGACGACCGAGCAACGCCGTACCGACCCGCACGTGTGTCGCGCCGTAGGCGATGGCCTCCTTGAGGTCCTCGCTCATCCCGGCCGAGATCATGGTGGCGCGCGGGTGCTGCTCCTGGAGGCGGAGCGCCAGGTCGCGCAGCCGGGCGAACGCCTTGGCCGGCTCCTCGCCCAGCGGCGCGACCGCCATGACCCCGCCCAGCCACACCCCCTCGGCCAGCGCGATCTCGTCGGCGAGCTCCAGCAGGCCGGCTGGGGGCACGCCGCCCCTGGCCGGATCGTCGTCGAGCGAGACCTGCACCAGGCAGCCGACCCTGCGGCCCTGGCGCACGGCCTCCTTGCTGACCGCCTCCACCAGCCTGACGCGGTCGACGGAATGGATCACGTCGGCGTACCCGACCACGGAGCGGACCTTGTTGGTCTGCAGCTGGCCGACGAAGTGCCAGGTGAGCGGGAGTCCGGCGAGCTCGTGCGCCTTGGGGGCGGCCTCCTGGTCGCGGTTCTCGCCGACGTCGCGCACGCCCAGCTCGGACAGGATGCGCACGTCCTCGGCCGGACGCGTCTTGGTGACGGCGATCAGCGTGACCTCGCCCCGGTCGCGCCCCACCGCGTGGCACGCCTCGGCGATGCGCGCGTCGACCTCGGCGAGACCGGCCGCGATCTCGTCCCTTCTCACGTGCCTTCCCCCTCCCCCTCGCTCCAGGTGTCCTCGCCGGCACCCCGTACGCACGACGGCGCCGCTCCCGTGTCCCTGAGGGGAGCGGCGTCAGGCGCGGCTACTTGACGGCTATTTGAGGAAGTCGGGAACGTCGAGTTCCTCTTCCTGCTCCTCGAAGATCACTCGAGGACGTTTGGGGGGCTCCGACATGCGGGAGGTGATGGGCGTGGGCGGGTTGGCGGGCTCGGGCGTGGGCCGAGGGATCGAGACGGGACCGGACGGCTCGTCCGCGGCGGCGTCGCCGGACCCGGTGTCGCGCACGGTGTCGCGCATCGTCTCCCGCGCCGTCTCCCGCACGGCCTCCCTGGGGACCTCCCGCACCGCTTCGCGCACCGGCTCGACCGGGCGCACCGGCTCGGGCCGGGGCGGCTCGGGCCTGAACTCCGTACGCGGCTCCGGCCTGAACTCCGCACGCGGCTCGGGACGGGGCTCGGGGCGCGGCTCGGGCCTGAACTCCACACGCGGCTCCGGGCGGGGCTCAGGGCGCATCTCAGGGCGCGGCGCGGGCGGCTCCGACTTCACGCTCGGGGCGGCCGCGCTCGGCCGCGGAGGCGAGACAGGAGCCGCGGCGGGCGGCGGTGCGGGCGCGCGGCCCACCGGGCGCGGCACCTGCTTCTCGGCCGGCCCCGGCACGTCGTCGAAGCCTGCGGCGATCACGGTCACGCGCACCTCGTCGCCGAGCGCGTCGTCGATGACCGTGCCGAAGATGATGTTCGCGTCGGGCGCGGCGGCCATGGAGACGAGCTGGGCCGCCTCGTTGATCTCGAACAGGCCGAGGTCGGAGCCGCCCGCGATCGACAGCAGCACGCCGTGGGCGCCGTCGATGCTGGCCTCCAGCAGCGGGCTGGAGACGGCCATCTCGGCCGCCGCCACGGAGCGGTCGTCGCCGCGCGCGTGGCCGATGCCCATGAGGGCCGAGCCGGCGCCCGACATGACCGACTTCACGTCGGCGAAGTCGAGGTTGATCAGACCGGGGGTGGTGATCAGGTCGGTGATGCCCTGGACACCCGACAGCAGCACCTGGTCGGCGGCCTTGAACGCGTCGAGCACGCTCACCTGCCGATCCGAGATCGACAGCAGCCGGTCGTTGGGGATCACGATCAGCGTGTCGACCTCGTCGCGCAGCGTCTCGATGCCCGCTTCCGCCTGCGACGCCCTGCGCCGCCCCTCGAAGCTGAACGGCCGGGTCACGACACCGATGGTGAGCGCGCCGAGCGATCTGGCGATGTTGGCCACGACGGGAGCGCCGCCCGTGCCCGTGCCGCCGCCCTCGCCCGCCGTGACGAAGACCATGTCGGCCCCCTTGAGGACCTCCTCGATCTCCTCACGGTGGTCCTCGGCGGCCTTGCGTCCGACGTCGGGGTTGGCGCCCGCGCCCAGTCCGCGCGTGAGCTCGCGGCCCACGTCGAGTTTCACATCGGCGTCACTCATCAGCAGCGCCTGGGCGTCGGTGTTTATCGCGATGAACTCGACGCCCTTGAGTCCCTCCTCGATCATCCGGTTGACGGCGTTGACTCCGCCGCCGCCGATGCCGACGACCTTGATGACCGCGAGGTAGTTCTGCGGTGCTGCCACGACGAGGGGCCTTTCCGCTCGTTGACTTGCCATTTCGGTGCGGATTGTCTCCGCTTTTTGTCAGTTCGGGTAACTCTCAACCTCAGGTTGAGATTTAGATTTATGTCAACCTGAGGATTGATACGGACAGTAGGAGTTACGCTCCAGGCGGGTCAACTAACCGCGCCGCAAGCACGTCCGGCGTGTCGCGGGCTGTCCGGTTCGCTCCGCAGTCGCGCCTGGTGGCGGCCCTCCTTCGCCGAAAGTCCGGCTTACAGGCTCTCACGCCGCGGCCCCCGCCTCGCACAGGCTCGGCGATGCCCTTGCCCCTGAGTTGCCAGACCCTGACGATCACGATCACTTCAGCGTCACCACGTCGGGCGAGCTGACGTCGTACAGGGTGACCGACCTTTCGCGTTTGAGCAGCGAGCTCAGGATGCGGCCCTTCTCCTCGGGCCGGTCCGGGCCGCCCCAGATGACGGTACGGCCGTCCGACAGCACCAGCGTCACGCCTTCGGCCGTGCCCGCGCGTACCTGCCTGACCTTGGCCGCCACCTCGTCGGGCACCGCCTCGATGACCTTGAGCGCGGCCATCATGGTCGGGTCGCCCTGCTGCGGGCGGTCCACCTTGAGCAGCGGCAGCATGGGCGGGGCGGCCGGCTTCAGCTCGATCACCACGCCCTGCCCGTCGACGATCGCCACCTTGTCGCCCACCGGGACGGCGGCGACCGGCCGGCGCTCCACCACCTCGATCTTGAGGGTGCCGGGCCAGACCCGGTCCACCTTGGCCGAGGCGAGCTGTCTGATGCCCAGGACGCGCGTCTGGACGTCGGCGAGGTTCACGGTGGCGAGGGGATGCAGGTCCGCCACGCCGGCCTGCTGCTCGATCCGCTCGCTGGGGACTGTGAGATTTCCCACGATCTCGATCGAACGCACTCCCAGCACGGGCGAGAAGAACACCAGCCACGCGGCCGATCCCACCACCCCTGCCGTCAGCAGCACCAGGAAAGCCGTGCGCGCCTTCATCGCCCTCCCACCAACACGCGGCTCATGTCGGCACCGAACCTACGCCGACGCGCGGCCCGGCACCCGCGCGCCACGCCCAAACGCCCTTCGGGCAAGGGCCTGGCGAGTGGCACCCGGACGGGCGGCGGGCAGGTGCGCGCGGCACGGCACAGCCCGCGGCCGCGCGGGCCGGCCTCCGTCAGGACAGGCGGGCCACGATCTGCGGCCCCAGTTCCGTCACGTCACCGGCCCCCATCGTCAGCACGATGTCACCGGGCCGCGCCCGCTCGGCGACCATCCCCGGCACCGCGGACCGGTCCGGCGCGTACGCCACCCGCTCCGGCGGCAGCGGCACCCGCCCCGCCACCATGGCCCCCGACACCCCGGGCTCCGGATCCTCCCTGGCCCCGTAGACGTCGAGCACGATGGCCTCGTCGGCCAGCCCCAGAGCCATGCCGAACTCGTCGGCGAAGAAGCGGGTCCGCGAGTACAGGTGCGGCTGGAAGATCGCGATCACCCGCCCGGTGCCGGAGTAGGACGCCACGACGTCCCTGGCGGCCCGCAGGTCGGCGGTCAGCTCGGTCGGGTGGTGGGCGTAGCTGTCGAACACGGCGATGCCCCCGGCCTCGCCCTTGGCCTCGAAGCGCCGCTTGGCCCCGGTGAAGGCCCCCAGGCCCTCCCTGATCTCCTCGAACGGGAGCCCCAGCTCGTCGGCCACGGCGATCACCGCGGTGGCGTTGAGCGCGTTGTGAGCCCCGGGAACGGCCAGCCGGACCTCGCCCCTGCCCTCGATGGTGAAGACGGTGCCGAAGCCGTCGGGCCTGACGCCGGACACGCGGTAGTCGTCGCCCTCGGCGCCGTACGTCCGCACGCGCAGCCCCCGTTCCCTGGCCCGCCGCGCCAGCTCCGCCGCGCCGGGGTCGTCGGCGCAGACGATGAGCAGCGAGCCGACCCGCTCGGCGAAGCGGGCGAAGCTGTCGTGCACGGCCCGCGGGTCGCCGTAGTTGTCGAGGTGGTCGGCCTCGACGTTGGTCACCACGGCGATGTCGGGGGCGAGCATGAGGAAGGAGCCGTCGCTCTCGTCGGCCTCGGCCACGAACACCCGCCCCTGCCCGTCGTCGGCGCCGAGCCCGGTGGTGACGAGCTGGCCGCCCACGCAGTAGGACGGGTCGGCGCCGCACTTCTGCAGCGCCACGGTGAGCATCGAGGTGGTGGTGGTCTTGCCGTGGGTGCCGGCGATGGCGACCGCGGTGCGCCCGGCCATGACGGAGGCCAGCGCGGCGGCCCGCGGGATGATCCGCAGCCCCTGCTTGAGCGCCTCGCCCAGCTCGGGGTTGGAGTCGCGGATGGCGGTGGAGACGACCACGGTGTCGACGTCCCTGATGTGGGAGGCGGCGTGCCCGATGTGCACGGTGGCGCCCAGCTCGCGCAGCTCGGTGATCTGCTCGGAGCTGCGCGCGTCGCTGCCCGTCACCCGCACGCCGCGCTTGAGCAGGATGCGGGCGATCCCCGACATCCCGGCGCCGCCGATGCCGATGAAGTGCACCCGCCCCAGCTCTTCGACGGACACGGGATCGACCAGCTTCACGAGACTCATCGGGCTATCTCCAACACTTTCCTGGCAAGCATGATATCGGCGTCCTTCCTCCCCAGTCTGGAGGCGGCCTCCGACATGACGGCGACCCGCTCCGGGTCGTGGAGGATGGGCAGCACGTTGTGGATGATCCATTCGGGTGACAACTCGGCGTCGTCGACCAGGAGGCCGCCGCCGCCCGCGGCGATGCGCTCGGCGTTGATGCGCTGCTCGCCATTGCCGTACGGCAGCGGCACGTACGCGGCGGGCAGCCCCACCGCGGTCAGCTCCGCGCAGGTCAGCGCGCCGCTGCGGCACAGGGCCAGGTCGGCGGCGGCGTAGGCGAGGTCCATGCGGTCGATGTAGGGCAGCAGGACGTACTGCGGGTCGCCGGGCGGCGGCTCGTGCTCGACGGTGTTCTTCGGGCCCAGCACGTGCAGCACCTGCACGCCCGCCCGGCGCAGCACCGGGGCGGCGGCGAGCGCGGCCTCGTTGATCGACCTGGCGCCCTGCGAGCCGCCGAACACCAGCAGCGTCGGCCGGTCGTTCTCCAGCCCGAACCACGAGCGCGCCTTGTCGCCCGTGGACAGCCGGTCGAGCGTGACGATGTCGCGCCGCAGCGGCGTGCCGATGTACTCGGCCTTGGGCAGCGCCGCGTCGGGGAAGCCGCTGAACACGTGGTCGGTCAGCCGCGCGCCCAGCCGGTTGGCCAGGCCGGGGCGCGGGTTGGCCTCGTGCACGACGATCGGCACGCCGCGCCGCTTGGCCGCCAGGTAGGCGGGGGTCGCCACGTAACCGCCGAAACCGACCAGGACGTCGGCCTTGACCCGGTCGAGTATGCCCATGGTGGCGTTGATCGCCCCGGCCAGCCTGCCGGGCACGGTGAGCAGGCTCGGAGTGATCGCCCTGGGCAGCGGCACGGCCGGCACCAGCTCCAGCTCGTAGCCTCTGGCAGGCACGAGCCGCGTCTCCAAGCCGCGCTCCGTGCCCACGCAGGTGATGCCGACGCTCCCGTCAAGATGACGCAGCGCGTCCGCAAGGGCGAGCGCGGGCTCGATGTGCCCGGCTGTCCCCCCACCGGCGAGGACCACCCTCATCTCGGTCACTCCCTAACGTGTCGCTCGGCCTCTGGACGTACCCCCCAGGCCAAGCCAGCTTAGGGCCCGGGCGGCCGGTCCGGGGCCACGAGCCGCCAAGGCCTCACGCGCGCCTGGCTCGCGCTTGGCGAACGACAGCAGCATGCCGAGCGCGGCGAGCGTGGGCAGCAGCGCGGAGCCGCCGTACGAGACCAGAGGGAGGGGGATGCCGGTGATCGGCAGCACGCCGAGCACGGCACCCATGTTGACGGTCGCCTGCCCGACGATCCAGGCCACCATGGCTGCGGCGGAGAGCCTGATAAAGGCGTCGTTGACGCGGACGGCCACGCGCAGCCCCGCGTAACCGAGCAGCCCGAACAGCGCCACCACCATCAGCGTGCCCATCAGCCCGAGCTCCTCGCCGACGATGGCGAAGATGAAGTCGCTCTCGCCGTGCGGCAGCCAGCTCCACTTCTGCCGGCTGCTGCCCAGGCCCAGCCCGAACCAGCTCCCGGAGCCCATCGCGATCTGCCCCTGCACGGCCTGGTAGCCGGCGCCCTGCGCGTCGGCCCACGGGTCGAGGAAGGCGCCGATGCGCGCCATCCGGTACGGCTCCACCTTGATCATGATGACCGCGGCCAGCACCGCCAGCGCCATGATGCCGCCGAACAGCTTGACCGGCGCCCCCACCACCCACAGCAGCGACAGGAAGATCATGAACAGCACCAGCGTGGTGCCCAGGTCGCGGCCGAGCATGACCATGACGGCCAGGATCGCGGTGCCGGGCATGAGCGGGATCAGCATCTGCCGCCACTCGATGCGGCCCTGCCGCGCCCGCCTGGCCAGCAGGTCGGCGCCCCACAGGACGAGCCCCAGCTTGGCCGGCTCGGACGGCTGGATGGTCAGCGGGCCGATGTAGATCCACCGCTGCGCGCCCAGCTCCGAGGAGCCGATGAACAGCACCATGACCAGCGCGATGATCGACAGCGCCATCAGCGGGTAGCCGGCCCAGCGGAAGAACTTGACGGGCAGGCGCGAGCACACGTACATGACGGGCACGCCGATCGCGGCCGACAGCGACTGCTTGATGAACCACGAGAACGGGCTGCCGGTCTTCTGCAGCGCCTCGATGCTGGAGGCCGACAGCACCATCATCAGCCCGAGCGCGAGCAGCAGCGCGCTGCACATGATGATCAGGTAGTAGGTGGTCAGCGGCCGGTCGAGCAGCTCCTTCAGCACGCCGAGCTGCTCGCGCGCCCAGCCCTGCGGGCCCTCACGGGCGGGGGCGGGCGGCCGGACCCGTTCCTCAGCGCTCGTGCTCATGTCGCTGCTTCAGTTCACGTACGGCACGCGCGAAGGCCTCCCCCCGCGCCGGATAGTTCGCGAACATGTCGAGGGAAGCCCCCGCCGGGGAGAGCAGCACGGTGTCCCCGGGGGAGGCCAGCCGCGCGGCTTCGGTGACGACTTTTTCCATCGCACCAGTGTCCCGATCGGGGATGTCCACGAGGGGGACATTCGGCGCGTGTCGCGCAATGGCTTCGGCGATCCTGGCACGATCGGCGCCCAGCAGCACCGCGCCGCGCAGCCTGGGGGCGGCCTGGCGTACCAGGTCGTCGACGTCGGCGCCCTTGAGCAGCCCGCCCGCCACCCACACCACCGACGGGTACGACGCCAGCGCCGCCGCGGCGGCGTGCGGGTTGGTGGCCTTGGAGTCGTCGATGTAGTCGACCTCGCCGATCCGGTCCACGTGGGCCAGCCGGTGCGGGTCGGGCACGAAGTCGCGCAGCCCCTGGCGCACGGCCTCGGACGGCACGCCGAGCGAGCGGGCCAGGGCGGCGGCGGCCAGCGCGTTGGCCACGTTGTGCGGCGCGAAGGGACGGACGTCCTCCAGCGTCGCCAGCTCCTCGGCCGCCTCGACCGGGTCGGCCACGAACGCCCGGTCCACCAGCAGGTCCTCCACCACGCCGATCTCGCCCCGCCTGGGCACGCGCAGCGTGAACCCGACGGCGCCGGGGTACGGCGCGGCCAGCCGGGTGGCCTCGGGGTCGTCGGCGTTGAAGATCACGGTGCCGGCCCGCTCGTAGATGCGGCCCTTGGCGGCGGCGTACGCCTCCATGGACCCGTGCCAGTCGAGGTGATCGGGCGCCACGTTCAGGATGGCCGCCGCGTGCGGGGCCAGCGTGCCGGACCAGTGGAGCTGGAAACTGGACAGCTCGACGGCCAGCACGTCGTACGGCTCGGCGACGGCCTGCACGACGGGCACGCCCACGTTCCCCACGGCCAGCGCCTTGCGGCCGTCGGCCTGCAGGATGGCGGTGAGCATGCGTACCGCGGTGGTCTTGCCGTTGGTGCCGGTGAGCGCCAGCCAGGGCGCGGCCTGCGCGGGCCGCAGCCGCCAGGCCAGCTCCACCTCGCCGACGACCTCGACCCCGGCGCTCAGCGCGGCGGCGATCAGCGGATGGTGCGGCGCCCACCCGGTGGTGACCACCCGCGTCACCCCTTCGGGCAGCGCCATCTCGCCGAACCGGGTCTCCACGCCGAGCCGGGCGAGCTCGGCCGCGGCGGCGAGCTGCCGCTCGCCCTCCGTGGACTCGACGACCACGACCCGCTCGCCGCGCGCGGCCAGCACCCTGGCGACGGCGGTGCCGGACACTCCGAGCCCGGCCACACAGGTGTAACTCATTACTTGGGCATCCACTCCACGTAGAACAGCCCGAGCCCGAGCGCCGCGCACAGGATCGCGATCAGCCAGAAGCGGACCACGATCGTGGTCTCGGCCCAGCCCTTGAGCTCGAAGTGATGCTGCAGGGGGGCCATTCTGAACACGCGTTTGCCGGTCATCTTGAAGGACCCGACCTGGATGATGACCGACAGCGTGATGATCACGCACAGACCGGCGAGGATGATGAGCAGGAGCTGGGTGCGGGTGGCGATGGCCAGCCCGGCCAGCACGCCGCCCAGGGCCAGCGAGCCGGTGTCGCCCATGAAGATGCGGGCGGGCGGCGCGTTCCACCACAGGAACCCGATCAGCGCCCCGAGCACGGCGGCGGCCACCACGGACAGGTCGAGCGGGTCCCGTACCCAGTAGCAGTTGGGGCCGAGCTGGTCGATGCAGTTGTTGCGCAGCTGCCAGTTGCCGATCAGCACGTACGCGGCCAGCACGGCGCCGGTCGCGCCGCTGGCCAGGCCGTCGAGACCGTCGGTGAGGTTCACCGCGTTGGAGAACCCGACGATCATGATGAGCACCCAGATGGTGAACCCGACGATGCCGATCGACGGGCCGATGTCGCGCAGGAACGACACGCGGGTCTCGGCGGGGGTGATGCCGTAGACGTTCGGCTGGCGGGTCACCAGGACGGCGAAGACGGCGCCGACGACGAGCTGGCCGAGCGCCTTGGCGCCGCTGCGCAGGCCGAGGCTGCGCTGCTTGTAGATCTTGATGAAGTCGTCGAGGAAGCCGACCGCGCCCAGCCCGGTCATCAGGAAGAGCACCAGCATGCCCGACACGGTCGGGGGCTCCAGCGTGGCCAGGTGGGAGGCTCCGTAGGCGAGCAGCGCGGCCAGCACGAACACGATGCCGCCCATCGTGGGCGTGCCCTTCTTGCCGAGGTGGGCCTGCACGCCCTCCTCGCGGACGTTCTGGCCGATGCCACGCCTCGAGAACAGCCTGATCGCCAGGGGGGTGCCGAGCATCGACAGGACCAGTCCCACCGCGCCGGCGATGACGATGTTGATCACTGGGTGGCACCTCCGAGCACGAGCTCGGCCGTCCGCTCCAGACCCATCGCCCTCGGTCCCTTGATCAGCACGGCGTCACCGGGCCGCAGCCACGCGGCCAGCTGCGCCGCCGCCGCCTCGGCGTCGGGCACGTGCACGATCCGCACCGGCTGCCCGTGACCGGGCTGCCCGTGGTACGCGGGCGCCCCCGGGGGCGCGCCGTCCGGCGCCTGCCATCCGCCCTGCGCCGCGCCGGGCGGCACCTGCGCGGGCCCGGCGGGCGGCTGCGCGGGCCCCGCGGGCGCCTGCGGAGCGCTCGCCTGGGCGGCGGCGTGGGCGCCCGCCAGGACCGGCTCGGCGTCCGGCCCGGCGACGACGAGCCCCGCGAGCCCCGCCCCACCGGCCAGCCGGCCGAGCTCGGCGTTGAGCGCGGGCCCGTCCTCGCCCAGCTCCCGCAGCGCCGCGATGACCGCGAAGCGCCGCCGTCCCTTCCCCAGCACCTCGAACGCCGAGAAGGCGGCCTTCATGGAGTCGGGGTTGGCGTTGTACGCGTCGTTGACCACGGTGACCCCGTCGCCCCGGTCGGTGACCTCCATCCGCCACCGGCTGCGCGCGGTGGCCTCCGACAGCTCCTCGGCGATCGTGGCCACCGGCAGGCCGAGCTCGTACCCGGCCGCCGCCGCGGCGAGCGCGTTCTCGACCGCGTGCTCCCCGTACAGCTGCAGCGACACGTGCGCGGCCCCGGACGGGGTGCGCAGCGTGAACGAGGCGCGCCCGCGCGCGTCGACCACGACCCCCTCGGCCCTGATCGACGCCGACTCCCCGCGCCCGAAGTAGGTGACCCGCGCCTCGGTGCGCGTGGCCATGCCGCGCACCAGCGGGTCGTCGGCGTTGAGCACCGCCACGCCCGAGCGCGGCAGCGACTCGACCAGCTCCCCCTTGGCCTTGGCGATGGCCTCCTTGCCGCCGAACACGCCGAGGTGCGCGGTGCCGACGTTGAGCACCACGCCGATCTGCGGCGGCGCGATGCGGGTCAGCTCCTTGATGTGGCCGATGTTGCGCGCGGCCAGCTCCAGCACCATGAACCGGGTGTCGAGGTCGGCGCGCAGCACGGTCAGCGGGTGGCCGAGCTCGTTGTTGAAGCTGCCCTGGGGCGCGATGGTGGCGCCGACCCTGGCGGTGAGCCGGGCCAGCAGGTCCTTGGTGCTGGTCTTGCCGGCCGAGCCGGTCACGCCGATGACGGTGACGTCCGACAGCGTACGGACCTGCGCGGCGGCCAGCTCGGCCAGCGCGGCGGCGGCGTCGGGCACGATCACCGCGGGCGCCTCGACCGGCCTGGTGGCCAGCACGGCGACGGCTCCGGCCCGGATGGCGTGCGCGGCGTAGTCGTGACCGTCGACCCGCGCGCCCTTGATGGCGACGAACAGGGATCCCGGTTCTACGGCCCGCGAGTCGATCACGACGGGCCCGCGCACCACCGCGCGGGGATCGGCCATGCCCGACAGGGCGCCCGAGGTTATCTCGGCGATCCTGGCCAGCGGCAACGGGATCATTAGTGCTTCCTGCTTTCCTTGCGTGCGTCGATCGCTCCGGCGACCACTTCGCGGTCGTCGAAGGGGATCACCTCGCCTGAAACGTACTGGCCCTGCTCGTGACCCTTGCCTGCTACGACGATCACGTCGCCGCGCCCGGCCCGGGCGATCGCCAGGCCGATGGCGGCCGCGCGGTCGGGCTCAATGATCACATGAGCGCGGTCGTGCTGCGGAACGCGGAGCGCTCCCTCCATCATCGTCGCGAGGATGGCCAGCGGATCCTCCGAGCGAGGATTGTCGCTCGTGAAAATGGCCACATCCGCCAGCTCGGCGGAGATCTGGCCCATGACGGGCCGTTTGCCCTTGTCGCGGTCGCCGCCGCAGCCGAGCACGATCGTCAGCGTGCCCTCCGTGACCGTACGCAGCGAGCGCAGCACCGACTCCACGGCCCCCGGCTTGTGCGAGTAGTCCACGACGGCCTGGAAGTCGTCCTGGGCGCCCGTGACGCGCTGCATGCGCCCCGGAACCCCGCTCAGCGTGCCGACGCCGTGCACGGCCGTGTGCAGCGGCACCCCGGCCTCGACGAGCGTGACGATGGCGCCGAGCGCGTTGGCCACGTTGAACGGGCCGGGCAGCGCGACGCTCGCGTCGGCCTCGACGCCGCCGGGCCCGACCACCCGGAAGACGCTGCCGTCGGAGCCGAGCCTGGCGTCCACCGCCCGCCACTCGGCCTCCGGGTCGCCCAGCGCCGAGAACGTGGTCATCGGCACCTTCGCCAGGTCGAGCAGCTCGCGTCCGTAGCGGTCGTCGAGGTTGGTCACCCCGGCGCGGCTCAGCTCCGGCTGGAACAGCTTCACCTTGGTCGCGAAGTAGTCCTCGAAGTCCTTGTGGAAGTCGAGGTGGTCCTGCGACAGGTTCGTGAACAGGGCGACGTCGTAGTAGATGCCGTCGACCCTGCCGAGCGCGAGCGCGTGGCTGGAGACCTCCATGGCGGCCGCGGTGACGCCCTCCTCGCGCATCAGCGCGAACAGGCCGTGCAGGTCGCTGGCCTCCGGCGTGGTCAGCGTGGGCTGGAAGCGCAGGTCTCCCGCGTGGATCTCCACGCCGCCCACCAGACCCGCCCGGTGCCCGGCGGCCCGCAGGCCCGCCTCCAGCATGAACGTGGTGGTGGACTTGCCGCTGGTGCCCGTGACGCCGAGGACCTGGATGTCGTGGGCCGGCTGCCCGTACACCCAGGAGGAGATCTGCCCGAGCAGGGCGCGCGGGTCGGGCACGATGAGCACGGGCAGGCCGGTGGCCACGGCCGCGTCGCGGCCCGCCCGGTCGGTGAGCACGGCCACGGCGCCGCCGGCCATCGCGTCGGCGGCGAACGTGGCGCCGTGGACCCGGTTGCCGGGCAGCGCTACGTACAGGTCGCCGCGTCTGACGTTGCGGCTGTCGATGGTGACGCCGGTCAGCGCGGCATGAGGCGACCGCGCAGTGCCCGAATCGGCGTCGAGCATGGTCGCGAGCCCGGTCAGCGGGCGAGGCGGGCTGGTCGTGGGACGCATAGACGACGGGGGACGCACGGCGAGAGCGTACCTTCCCTGGTCACTGTCCGGCGCGCGTACGCACCGTCGGCGCGGCGGAGCCTGTGGCAGGAATCTTCTTGCTCTTGATGGCGAACGTCATCACATCCTTGAACACGGGGGCCGCCAACTGCCCGCCGAAGTGGCCCTTCTTCGGGTTCTGCAGCACCGACAGCACCACCAGCCGCGGCTTGTCGGCCGGGGCGAACCCGACGAACGAGGCGGTGTAACCGTCGTAGCGGCCGAGCTCGGCGTCGTACCGGTTGGCCGTGCCCGTCTTGCCCGCCACCCGGTAGCCGTCGATGGCCGCGAGCTGGCCCGTGCCCTCCTCGCCCACCGCGCTCTCCAGCATGGTCGTGATCTCCTTGGCCGTCGTCTCGCTCACCACTCTGGTCTGCTTACCAGCAGGAGCCGGGACGAACCTGCCCGTGGCGTCCGTCGTGCCCGCCACGATCTGCGGCTCGATCTTCACGCCGCCGTTGGCGATGGTCTGGTAGACGCTCGCCATCTGCAGCGCCGTCACGGAAACGCCCTGCCCGTAGGCGACCGTGCAGCTCTGGCTGCCCGACCACTTGCGGTAGTCGGGCAGCAGGCCCGCCTCCGCGCTGGGCACGCCGCCGCCCGGCGTGGAGCCGAACCCGAACGCCTTCAGCATCTCGTACAGCTTCTGGCTGCCGACCTTGCGCGCCGCCATGACCGTGGCCACGTTACTGGACTGGGCCATCGCCTGGCGGAACGTCAGCGCCTCCACCTTGTGCGCGTGGGCGTCGCGCAGCACCTGGTCGGCACACCTGATCCGGTCGGGCACCTGGTAGACGGTGTCGGGCGTCACCGCCTTGGCCTCCAGCGCGGCGGCGGCGGTGATCACCTTGTTGGTGCTGCCCGGCTCGAACACGTCCGCGGCGGCCTTGTTGACGTATCTGGACTCGGGGGCCTTGCGCCAGTTGTTCAGGTCGAGCTCGGGGGCGTTGGCCATGGCGACGATCTGGGCCGTCTGCACGTCCATGACGATCACGGTGCCGCTGTCGGCCCCGGACTTCTGCACCTGCTCGCCGATCGACTTCTGGGCGGCCCACTGGATGTCGCGGTCGATGGTCAGCCGCACGTCCTGGCCGTCGACGGGCGCGGTGCGCTGGCTGCTGGTCATCGGGATGCGCTGGCCGTCGCGGCCGGTCTCGACGCGCTGCTCGCCGTCACGCCCGGCCAGCAGCGAGTTCCTGGCCTGCTCCATGCCGCCCAGGCCGTTGCCCTCGTCGCCGACGAACCCGATCAGGCTGCCCGCCAGGTCGCCCGCCGGGTACAGCCGCTTGTAGGTCTTCTTCGTCGACAGCGCGGGCACGCGCGCCTGCAGCAGGCGCGTGGCCACGACGGGATCGACGTCCCTGGCCAGGAGCTGGTAGTGGGTGCCGGTCCTGGCCAGCTTGGCGACGATCTCCTGCTCGTCCTTGCCGAGCTGCTGGGCCAGGACCTTGGCGATCTTCGCGCGCACGTCGGCCGGCACCTTGGAGGGGTCGATCGACACCTCGCGGGCCTCGACGGTGACGGCCAGGTCGTGGCCGTTGACGTCGGTGATCGAGCCGCGCTTGGCCGGGATCGTCTCGGTGTGCCGGCGCTGGTCGGCCGCGGCGGCCTCGTACACCTTGGAGTCGAGGCCCTGCATCTGGATCAGCCGACCGGCGAAGATCGACAGGATGAACGTCATGCCGATCAGGCCGAAGTTGATCCGCCTGCGCGGGCTGCCCAGCCGCAGCACCAGCGGCGGGCGCGGCGGCCTGGGCGGCGGCCTGCGCGGGCCCCTGGGCGGCGGCACGTCCCCGCCGCGCCGGGCCACCCGCTCGCGCGCCTCCGGCCGGGAGCTCCCCGGCTGGGCACGGCGCGGCGGCCCTGCCTCACGCCGCGCGCCGGCCCCGCGGGCCGCGGCGCCTCCGGAACCGGCGCCCCCGGACGCCGCGGGCCGGTCGCCGGCCCGCTCGCCCGCGCGACCGCGGGCACGCTCGTCCCGCCCCTGCACGCGGCCCCTGAGCCGCTCGTCGTCCTCAGCGCTCCGGGAGCCGCGCCCCCTGGGCCGGTCGGTGTCCTCGCGCCCCTGGGCGCCGCGCCCGCGCGGGGGGTCGCCCTCGTCGCGCCCTCTCGGGCGCTCACCGTCGCGGGGCCTCCTGCGGGTATCGTCCCCGGCCTCCGGGCGCGAGCGGCCGCGGGCGCCGTCGTCCCGGGTGCGGGGACGTTCGCCGTCGGGCTGCCGCGAGCGGCCGCGGGCGTCGTCCGCGGGCTCCTGGCGGGAGCGGCCGCGCGCCTCCTCGCCGGGGTCACGCCCTGCCCGGCCGCGCGCGTTGTCGCCGGGGTCACGCCCCGGCCGGTCGCGGCCGTCGTCGCGGCCGTCGTCGCGCCCGAACGTGTCACGTCCGAACGGCAGGTCGAGGGGGTCGCGCGGGCGTCGCGGCGGGTTCTCCGGCGACGCCGGACGGCCCGCCCCGTCGGAACGGCCCCCGTCGGAGCGGGAGGCGCCGCCCTGGCGCCCCGCCCGCCCCGGACCTCCCGGCGTACGACGAGCGGCGCCTGGCCCTCCCTGAGAGCCGGCGCCGCCAGCGCCGCGGCCGGGACCCTGCCCCCTGCCGCCTGAATCCCTCACCGCTCCGTGTCCACCCGGTTCGCCTGGTCGCCGGCGCTGCTCCAGCTGTCGACCTCGTCCCAGTTGCGGCCGTAGCCCTGCTTCTCGGCCAGGTCGGCGATGACTCCGGGCTGGGTCTTGCGCTGGTACTCCTGGTCGATCTGCTCGTTCTGCAGCCGCGCCTCGGCGATCTGCTTGCGCAGGGTGGCGTCGGTGATGGCGTCCTGGGCGAGCATGGTGTTGAGCAGCAGCAGGCTCACCAGGCCGCCGCAGAGCAGCCCGACGACGAGCAGCACGAACGGCGCCCGCTGCCGGCGCGCGGGACCGCGCCGCGCCGCGGGACGGCCCGCGGCCGCCTCGGCACGCGAGCGCCCGCCGACCGGCCGCTTGGCGGCGGCCTGGTCACGCACCCGCTCGACGACCGGTGTCGCGCGGCCCGTGCCCCGCGCCCGCTCAGCGGCCGGCGCCTCGCCACCGGCGGCCTCACGCACCCGCTCACCCGTCTCGCGAACGGCGGCACCGCGCACCCGGCCGGCGGCCTCACGCACCCGCCCAGCCGTCTCGCGAACGGTGGCACCGCGCACCCGCCCAGCGGCCTCACGAGCACCGGCGGCGCCGCGCGCGCGGCCGGTGGCGGGCGCCGTGCCGTCAGCCTCGGCCCGCGCGCGCTCGTCGGCCGGCCGCCTGCCGGCGGCCTCGGCGCGGGCCCGTTCGGCGGCCGAGCGCTTGGCCTCCGGCTCGTGCCGCGTGTCGGGACGGGGACGCGGTTTGGGCTGCTGCCCCGTCGCCGAGCGGCGCGTGCCCGTCTTGGGCACGGCGCGGCGGCCGGGCGAACCCTTGCCGGTCTCCTGCTCAGTCGTCAACACGGATCCTCTCTGCCGCCCGTAGCCGGGCCGAGGCCGCCCGCGGGTTGCGGGCGAGCTCTTCGTCGCTTGGGAGCTCCGCTCCCCTCGTCAGCAGGCGGAACCTCGGCTGGTGAGCCGGTAGCGGGACGGGCAGCCCGGGAGGACTGGTGTCCCTGGTTCGCGCCGTGAGGGCCTGCTTGGTGAGCCGGTCCTCGAGTGAGTGGTAGGAGAGCACGACGACTCTCCCGCCGAGCACCAGCGCGTCGAGGGCCGCAGGGAGCGCCGCCTCCAGGGCGGACAGCTCCGCGTTCACCTCGATGCGCAGCGCCTGGAAAGTCCGTTTGGCCGGGTTGCCCCCGGTGCGCCGGGTCGCGGCGGGGATCGCCTCTCGGACGATGTCCGCCAGCCGCTTCGTAGACGTTATTGCCTCTTTGGCCCGTTCCTTGATGATCAGCCCCGCGACACGCGGGGCGAATCTCTCCTCGCCGTAGTCGCGCAGGATGCGCGTCAGCTCCGCGGCGCTGTAGGTGTTGACCACCTGCTCGGCCGTCAGCTCCTGCGAGGTGTCCATGCGCATGTCGAGCGGCGCGTCGTAGGAGTAGGCGAACCCGCGGCCGGCCTCGTCGAGCTGCGGCGAGGAGACGCCCAGGTCGAACAGCGCCCCGTTGATCGCGGTGCGGCCCGTGCGGGCGAGCACGTCCGCCAGGTCCTCGGAGGAGGCGTGGACCAGGGTGATCCTGTCCGCGTACGGGCTGAGCCTGCGCGTGGAGAAGTCGATGGCGAAGGGGTCGCGGTCGATCCCGATCAGATGCAGCCCTGGGTGGGCGGCGAGCAGGGCCTCCGAGTGGCCACCGAGGCCGAGGTTGGCATCGACGACGACCGGATCGGGCACCGAGAGCGCGGGGCCCAGCAGCTCCAGAACGCGCTCGAGCAGCACCGGAACGTGACCGCCCGTGCCGACGTCGTCACTCATCTCCAACCCCCCTCTCGCGTCCTTGCTCGCGGATGACGCGTTCATCGATCGTTCGCCGGTCCTTCCCTGGGTCCCCACCCGGAGCCGCCCGGCCAGGTCCCCATCCGCACCCTCTTCGTGGACGCCCGCCATCTGACACCGGGGAAGGTGCATCAGCTGGCGGACAGTGGTTGCGGGTGGAGACCTCGCCGAACGACATCACCGACGGATCGACCGTGGTCACTACAAGATCCCTGGCAGCACCTCCTCCGACAGCTCGGAAAACGCCTGCTCCTGCGCGCTGAGATAGGTGTCCCAGGCCTGTGCGTCCCAGATCTCCAGCCGGGTGTTGGCCCCGATGACGACGCAGTCACGTTCCAGCCCCGCGTACTGGCGGAGGCTCTGCGGGATCGTGATGCGCCCTTGCTTGTCTGGTTTCTCGTCGGACGCGCTGGCGAAGAAGACGCGGCTGTAGTCACGCACCGCCTTGGCGGTGACCGGGGCGGTGCTGAGAGCCTCGGTTATGCGCTGGAACTCCTCCACGGGAAACACGTAGAGGCATCGCTCCTGGCCTTTGGTGATCACAAGACCCTCCGCCAGCTCCTCACGGTACTTAGCCGGCAGGAACAGCCGTCCCTTGTCGTCCAGACGCGGTTGATGGGTGCCGAGGAACACCGGCCCCACCTCCCGTGCCTCGTGAAGCGCTCAGCGCTGGTGCACCGGGCCCTCCACTGCGCACCACCATACTCCACTTCTCCCCACCGTCAACTGATTCGAACCGTCTTCATCATCAGTTTCCGTTGCGTTACCGCAGGTCAGAGCGATGGAGCGGGGTGGGGGGCGGGGCGCGGGGGGTCAACCCTCATGGGCGTGTCGAGGGTTCGAAAGCCCGTGGAAATAGGACCTGGAGGGACCGGGGAGTCGCCGGGTGGTGGAAAGTGGGGCGCTCCGTGGGCTCCGCTGTGTCACTGGATTGGCACTGCCATGCCACAAGAACAGGAACTTTGCCGGTGTTCGCTGGAATATCCGCAAATGTCGCTCAAGAACCCGCAGCGTCGTAGGGTCGTACAGACAATGGAAAAGGAATGGCATGGCTCCCGCAAAGGCACCGTACCGGGACAGCCGTCGCACTTCTCATGGAGGCCTGGTGGCAGTAACCCATGACGTCCCTCCCCAGCTCGACGAGCTGGTCTCCACAGCCCACCGGATTCGGCAGGCCATCGAATCGGTGATCGAGGGCAAGAGCGATGCCGTCCGCCTCACGCTGACCGTCTTGCTCGCGGAGGGCCACCTCCTGATCGAGGACGTGCCGGGTGTCGGCAAGACGATGCTCGCCAAGGCACTCGCCCGCTCCATCGACTGTCCTGTGCGCCGGGTCCAGTTCACCCCCGACCTGCTGCCCAGCGACATCACCGGGGTGAGCGCCTACAACCAGCAGACCAGAGAGTTCGAGTTCAAGCCGGGGCCCGTCTTCGCCAACATCGTGGTGGGCGACGAGATCAACCGTGCCTCTCCCAAGACGCAGTCGGCGTTGCTGGAGTGCATGGAGGAGCACCAGGTGACGGTGGACGGGCACACGTACCAGCTCGACGCGCCGTTCATGGTGATCGCCACCCAGAACCCGATCGAGATGGAGGGCACCTATCCCCTGCCCGAGGCGCAGCGCGACCGCTTCACCGCGCGCGTCGCGATGGGCTACCCCGAGCCGACCGCCGAGCTGGAGATGCTCGACGTGCACGGGGGCACCTCGCCGCTCGACAAGCTCGAACCGGTGGCGACGACCGCCGAGGTGCGCGCGCTGATCGAGGCCGTACGCGGCGTCTACGTCTCCCAGGCGGTCAAGAAGTACGCCATCGACCTCGTCGTGGCCACCCGTCATTCCCCCGACCTGCGGCTGGGCGCCTCCCCCCGGTCCACGCTGCAGCTCGTACGCGCCGCGCGGGCACACGCGGCGCTGGCCGGACGCGACTACGTCATCCCCGACGACCTGCAGGACCTGGCCATCCCCGTGCTGGCGCACCGCCTGCTGCCCAGCGTCGAGGCCCAGGGGCAGCGCCGCCTGCCGGAGCAGGTGGTGACCGATCTGATCAGGCGCGTTCCGGTGCCGGAGACCCGCTGATGGATCCCCAGCGAAGCGAGGACCTCCAGCGAGGTCCCGGTCCCGGGCCGGGGGAGACACAGTGAGAGCCGGGATGCGGGCGCTGACGTCCAGGGGGCGGTCGTTCCTCGCGTCCGGGATCGCCGCTCTGCTGATGGCGTTCCTGCTGGGCGAGAACGACCTGTTCAGGATCGGCGTCCTGGTGACGGCGCTGCCGCTGCTGGCCGCGATGGTGGTGGCGCGGACCCGCTACCGGCTGAGCTGCGCCAGGCGCCTGGACCCGCCGAGGGCCGAGGTGGGCGGTGAGGCCACCGTGACCCTGCGGCTGGAGAACGTCACCAGGCTGCCCACCGGCCTGCTGCTCATCGAGGACACGGTGCCGTACGCGCTGGGCGTGCGGCCCCGGTTCGTGCTGGACCGGGTGGAGCCGCGCGGCGTGCGGGAGATCGACTACCGGGTCCGCTCCGACCTGCGCGGCCGGTACACGATCGGGCCGCTGTCCATCCGCATCGCCGACCCGTTCGGGCTGGTGGAGCTGACCCGCTCGTTCACGATCAGCGACACGCTGGTGGTGACGCCGCACGTCGCGGCGCTGCCGCACGTACGGCTGTCGGGTGAGTGGACGGGTGGCGGCGACAGCAGGACCAGGAGCGTGGCGGCGGCCGGCGACGACGACGTGGCGCCGCGCGAGTACCGCCAGGGCGACGACCTGCGCCGGGTGCACTGGCGTTCGACGGCCCGCTACGGCGAGCTGATGGTGCGCCGCGAGGAGCAGCAGTGGCAGAGCCGCGGCGCGCTCCTGCTGGACACGCGCAGGCACGCCCACCGCGGCGAGGGCCCGCGCTCGTCGTTCGAGGTGGCGGTCTCGGCCGCGGCCTCGATCGGCGTGCACCTCGCCCACGAGGGCCTCGGCCTGCGGCTGGTCACCGACCAGGGCGCCGAGCACCTGACCGACTCCGGCCTGAGCTACTCGCTGCTCGACACCCTGGCCATGGTGCGGCACAGCCCGGCCCGCTCCCTGGAGATGGGCATCTCGGCGCTGCGCTCGGGCGGCGGCGACGGGCTGATCGTGGCGGTGCTGGGCGCGATGGACGCCGAGGAGGCCAGGGAGCTGGCCAGGCTGCGGCACAGCGGCATCACCGGCGTGGCCGTCCTGCTCGACGTGAGCACGTGGGAGAGCCGCGACCGGGCCGCCGAGGAGAACCACCAGGCCGTGCAGACCGTACTGGCCGGGTACGGCTGGCGCATCGTGAACCTGCCCGCCGGCACCTCGATCGCGTCCGTGTGGCAGGACGCCGCCAACCGCGGCAGGTACGCGCTCAACCCCACGGGAGGGGCGGCATGAGACTGACGATCGCCTCCGGAGTGGCCGCGTTCACCGCGGCGCTCCTGCTCTCCCCGCTCTTCCAGGGCGGCTCCTGGTTCTGGACCTCGCTCGGCGCCGTGCTGGCCGTGGTGGCGGCGGGGCTGCTGAGCAGCCGCCTGTCCCTGCCCGCGTGGGCGGCGCCGCTGGTGGGCGTGGCCGCGACGTGGATCTACCTGACGGCGGCCTTCGCCTCCGAGGAGGCGTGGGCGCTGGTGGTGCCCACCAAGGGATCGGTGGTGGAGCTGGCCAGGCTGCTGGGCGTCGGCTGGGCCGACATCCAGCGCTTCGCGGCCCCCGTGCCGGAGACCGAGGGCATCACGCTGCTGACCGCCGGCGGCGTGGCGCTGATCGCGATCGCCGTGGACCTGCTCGCCGCGCGGGTGCGGCGAGCGGCTCTGTCGGGGCTGCCGCTGCTGGCGCTGGCCACGGTGCCGGCGACGATCCTGACCGAGCCGGTCAGCTGGTGGGCGTTCATCGTGGCCGCGCTCGGCTTCGTCAGCCTGCTGATCGCCGACGGGCGCGAGCGGGTGGGCCACTGGGGCAGGGCGGTGCTGGTACGCCGCACCCGCCAGGCCACGTCCGGCGCACCGGCCGGTGGCGGCGCGCCGGCGGACACCAGCGGCCTGCGGCTGTCGGGCAAGCGCATCGGGTTCGCCGCGATCCTGCTGGCCGTGCTGCTGCCGGCGGCGCTGCCGGCGATGGAGCCGGTGTCCTTCTTCACCTTCGGCGTGGGCGGGCGCGGCTCGGGGCCCGGCAACTCGATCAGCATCCCGAACCCGATCGCCAACCTGAAGGGACAGCTCGACCTGCCGCAGCGGCGGGTGGTCCTGTCCTACACCAGCTCCGACAACAAGCCCCGCTACCTGCGGATCTACGCGCTGGACACCTTCGACGGGCAGCAGTTCGGCATGACGCAGCCCAAGGGCGCGCCGGAGAACAGGACGGAGAACGGGCCGCTGCCCGAGCCGCCGGGGCTCGGCCCCGAGGTGAAGATCAACAACGTCGTCACGAACGTCCAGATCAGCGACGAGATCGCGCGGCTGCAGTTCCTGCCGCTGCCGTACCCGGCGCGGGAGATCAGGGTGGACGGCGACTGGCGGGCGGACGTGGACACGCTCATGGTCTTCTCCACCCGCGAGGAGGCCGCCGGCATCGACTACGACGTGATGACGAGCGAGCCGGAGCCGACCGCGGACCTGCTCGACTCCTTCGACGGCATCAGGCCGGAGGTGGACGAGCGCTTCCTCGCCCTGCCGGACGACCTGCCGCCGGAGATCAGGAAGCTGGCCGAGGACGAGACGGCGGGCGCCAGGACCAGCTACGACGCGGCGCTGAAGCTCCAGGAGTTCTTCACCAGGCCGGGCAACTTCCAGTACGACCTGCGCACGCAGGGGCACAACAGCTCGGCGCTGCGCAACTTCCTGATCAGTGACCGGGTCGGTTACTGCGAGCAGTTCGCCGCGTCGATGGCGGTGCTGGCCAGGATGGTGGGCATCCCGTCGCGGGTGGCGATCGGCTACACGGGTGGCGTGCAGGTCGGCGACCGGTGGGAGGTGGGCACGAACGACTCCCACTCCTGGCCGGAGCTGTACTTCGAGGGCGTGGGCTGGCTGCCGTTCGAGCCGACCCCGTCGGGGGCGGCCGGTCAGGGCAGCGCGCGCGTGCCGGCGTACGCGGAGCCGCGGCCGACGCCGACGCCAGGGGCGAGCAGCACGCCGACGCCGGGGGCGACCAGCTCCTCCGCCGACGAGCCGCAGAGCCCGACGGCCCGGCGCAACATCCGCGAGCTGGACCGCGAGGGCACGGTCGCGACCGGCGCGCTGCCCCCGGACGACTCGATGCCGCTGATCGGCAAGATCGGCATCGGGGCGGCGGCGCTGGTGCTGGTCCTGCTGATCCCGGCCGGCCTGCGGCTGATCACCAGGAACCGGCGGGTGCGCAGCCTCGGCTGGAAGGTGTCGCAGCCCTCGGACGAGCTCACGGCCAGGATGGTGTCGGGCCGCGACCAGGTCACGGTGGCCGCCGCGTGGGCCGAGCTGGACGACGTGCTGTACGACTACGGCATGGCCCGCGAGACCAGCGAGACCCCGCGGGCGCTGGCCCGGCGGCTGACCCAGCAGTACGAGTTCGACGCCGGCTCGGCGGCGGCCATCACGGCCATCGCCTCGGCGGTCGAGCGGGTGCTGTTCGCCCGCGACCCGGGCCGGATCGAGCCCATGAGCAAGGACCTGCGCAAGGTACGGCAGGCCCTGGCGGCCACGGTGTCACGCGGCCGGCGGGTACGGGCGGTGCTGCTGCCCCCGTCGACGCTGCGCCGGCTGCGGCTCCTGGGCGAGCGGCTGCTGGACGGGTTCGACCTGCTGGAGACGATCAGGCTGCGCCGGACGGCGACCCAGAAGGGCGGCTGAGGCACAGGACCCTGGCATGCGAATGGCGGTCGTCCCCCCTGGGGGCGACCGCCATCTGCTGCTGGGGCGCTCATGCGCCGGCAGGCGAGTGGAGCGCGGGGGACGGCCGGTGCGGGCGTGCCGCCGGGGCCCCGTCATTCCCCGGCGGACAGTGCCCGGCCGTCAAGATCTGCAGAGAGCCATGGCGCCGCCGAGGGAGCGGACGGTGCCGTCGGGGGTGGTACGGCCGGCGCGGCGACGCCGGAGCTCGCGAGGGCGCGGCGCGCCGAGCCCCGCCTTCACACCGACCGCACATGCGGCCGTCCCCGTGAGGGGGCGGCCGCACGCCGTCGGTCTGCCGGTCGGGTCAGCGCTCGTCGTGGCGACGGCGCCAGCGCTCTTCCATGCGCTCCATGAAACTGCCCCGGTTCCCCCTGCGGGCCTGCTTGCCCGGAGGAGGCGCCGCGCCTGCGGCGGGGGCGGAGTCACCGAACCCGTTCATCTTTTTCCAACTCGACAGGCCCCACAGACACGCGGCGAGCATGACCACGAAACCGCCGACGCCGAGCGGGATCAGGGCAGCGCCACTCAACACCACGCCGACCATCATGGTCACGACACCGACAGCAAAGCCGATGGAGGCCTTGATGAGGCGACGCTTGTAATGGCTGCGCGGGTCGCTGATCCTTACGGTGTTGGCCCACTTCGGGTCCTCGGCGTAGAGGGCCTGCTCGATCTGGTCGAGCAAGCGCTGCTCGTGCTCAGAGAGCGGCACGGCGCCTCCCAAGGACAGCCCCAGGACGGGGAA
The DNA here is from genome assembly GCF_041950525.1 of Nonomuraea sp. GTA35. Taxonomy (NCBI): domain Bacteria; kingdom Bacillati; phylum Actinomycetota; class Actinomycetes; order Streptosporangiales; family Streptosporangiaceae; genus Nonomuraea; species Nonomuraea sp. GTA35. The sequence goes on from NZ_JBGNUV010000002.1 coordinate 1,070,303, forward strand.
GACGGCAACGGACGACACGGGGTGTCCGAACCTCGCGGTCGGTTATCCCCAGAATACGAGGCTGTAGACGTAGGCGAAAGCAAACGTCCAACGCAGACCAAACCGGAGGTGACGTCATGGCTCTATTGTGGACCATCTCGCCCCCCTTCCCCCAAAATCCTGACACGGACGCCCCCAGCATGTCCGCACATCGAACGTCATGTCTCTATTTCATCAAGCTTGCCACGTACAAGCGACGCCGGGAGCACCGCATCGGGTCCGAATCTTCGGATCGCCTTGTCCATGGCCTGCTCTGCCTCGCGCCACCCGGTCTCCTTCTCCCCCAGAGCGAGCTGGCGGGTGGCCTCGTCTGCCGGCCGCAGGTTCTCCATCCGGACCCCCACCAGGCGCAGCCGCACCCGGTCGAGCCCGGCCGCCTCGAACAGCTCGCAGGCGGTGGCGTAAATCACCTGTGCCACGTCAGTCGGCTCACGCAGCGTGCGCGAGCGATTGATCGTGGTGAAATCGGCTCGGCGTAGCTTCACACTTACAGTTCTTCCCACGTGACCGGCCTTACGCATGCGGGCCGCCACCCGCTCCGACAGACGCAGCAGTTCCCGCTTGATCACTTCGGGGTCGTCGATGTCGGCCGCGAACGTCTCCTCGTTGCCGATGCTCTTGTCGGGCACGTGGGCGGTCACGGCCCGCTCGTCACGCCCCCAGGCCAGCGCCGCCAGATGGGCCCCCACGGCCTGCCCCAGCTCCCGCTGGAGCGTGCTGGACGGCACTCTGGCCAGATCTCCGACCGTGCGGATGCCCAGGCGCACGAGGGACTGCTCGGTGCGCTCGCCGACCCCCCACAGGGCCGACACGGGCAGCGGGTGGAGGAAGTCGACGACCTGGCCGGCGGGCACCACCAGCAACCCGTCGGGCTTGCACTGCTTGGAGGCGAGTTTTGCCACGAATTTGCTGCTCGCCACGCCGACGGAGCACGTGATGCCGTAGCGGTCGAGGACCTGCTCCCTGATCATGGCCGCCACGGAGGCGGGCGCGCCGAGCCGCCGCCGCGCGCCGCCGACGTCGAGGAACGCCTCGTCGGACGCGATCGGCTCCACCAGCGGGGTGACCGTATGGAAGATCTCCATCACGCCCTTGGAGACCTCGGAGTACTTGCCGTGGCTGGGCGGGATGATCGTGGCCTGGGGGCAGAGCCGGCGCGCCCTGCTCATCGGCATCGCCGAGTGCACGCCGAAGGCCCTGGCCTCGTAGGTGGCGCTGAGCACGACGCCGCGCCCCGCGGGCGAGCCCACGATCACCGGGCGGCCGCGCAGCTCGGGACGGTCGAGCAGCTCGACGCTGGCGAAGAACGCGTCCATGTCGACATGGAGGATCGGGCAGCCGCTGTCATCGACCCCGGTCCGCGGAGCGGGGCCGATGCCGGTGATCTGCTTGCGAGACACGCCTCCGAGTCTATCCGAACAGGCGTTCTATACCGAGGGGAGCGGGCATGGGAACTTCCTTCAGTTGCGGTGGCCGAGCACGTGGAGCTGCGTGGCGATGTCGCGCAGCACGGGATGGGTCGAGGCGGCCTGCTCCAGCGCCACCAGCGCCTCCGCGGCGCCCGGCTCGCCGTCCACGAGCCTGCTGGGCACCAGGTCGGCGAAGACGCGCACGCCGTGGATCGCGCCGACCGCGAACCCGGTCGCGGTCAGCAGCTCGACGAGCGTGTCGGCGGCGAAGCGCCTGGGCGTGGGGTCACGATCGCCCCAGGTGCCCCTCGGGTCGGCCAGCACGGCGACGGCCTCGTCGAACTGCCCGGACAGCGCCCGGTGGATGGCGCTGCCGACGGGGTTGGCGGCCAGCACGCTGACGGCCCCGCCCCTGCGCAGCAGGGCCGCGACCGCGGTCAGCGCGCTGATCGGGTCCTCGACGTACTCCAGCACGCTGTGGCACAGGACCAGGTCTGCGGCGTCGCGATCGAGCAGCTCGCCCAGGTCTGCGGCGTCGCCCTGCAGGCCGCGCACGGTGACGCCCTTTTCCTTGGCGCGGCGCTCCAGCGCGGCCAGCGAGTCGGGGCTCGGGTCGACGACGGTGACGGCGTGGCCCAGCGCGGCCAGCGGCACGGCGAACCCGCCGGTGCCGCCGCCGGCGTCGACGATGTCGAGCGACTCCCGGCCGGTGGCCGCCGTGCGCTCGGCCAGCATGGAGCGCAACGCGTCCCAGACGACGGCGGTCCGCACCGCCGGGGTCCTCGTGGTGACGCCTTCAGCACGCAACGTCGGCTCGCCTCTCTCCCGCAAAATGTGCACGCCGCGAAGGTGCACGTCGCGAACGGCTTTCTTCGTGGTCGGGCCCAGCCTACGCCGTACGCGGGAGCTCCCGCTCCCCACCGCCGATACTGTTCCGCTCAGCCGTCACCCAGGCAGGCGGCCGGCCGCCCGGGCGCCCGCAACCGCCACGCGTCGGTCAGCAGCTCGCCCATCTCCGCGGGGTCCACCGCCCCGAACCGCACGAGCACGATGGCGTGCCCGTCGTGGTGCGGCGTGCTGCCGAACGTGCCCGGCTGGGCGGCGATCAGCTCGTGCTTGTCCTCGCATGTAGAAGGCGGGGGTGCCGTACATGAGTTTCTCGGAGGTCTCGGGCAGCGCGAGCGCGAGCCTGCGCACGTCGTCCTCGGTCACCATGGGCCCACGCTGGCCGGAGACGGAAAAGGGCGCGTCGCGGCTGGTGACGCGCCACTTTCCGTACGGGCTCGGCCACACGGTCAGGCTCCCGCCCCGGGCTGACGGATGCGAAGCCTGACCGCGGACCAGTACTCGTCCCTCGCCTCGCAAGCCGTGGTGCAGGCCGGCGTGGTCAGAACGTACCCCGAACGGGCGGCCCCGGCCCGCGAACGCGTGACCGAAGGGGGTGTCTAAAGGGTGAGGCTTGGCTTGAGTTGCTTGAAGCGGGCCAGCAGGCCGTTGACGAACTGCGGGGACTCGTCGGTCGACAGCTCCCCCGCCAGGTGCACCCACTCGCTGATGACCACGCCCTCGGGCACGCCCGGCATCCAGAGCAGCTCGTACGTGCCGCCGCGCAGCAGGTTGCGGTCGACCGCGGGCATCCGGTCCAGCGTCCAGCCCTCGGCGTAGGTGGTGATCAGCTCGTCGATGCGCGCGTGGTGCCTGGCGACGCCCTCGACGATGGTCGAGGTGTACTCGTTCACCGGCGGCTCCTGCCGCTCCACGCGCTCGGCGAGGATCTTCAGCGGATTCTCGCTGCGCAGCTCGGCCTCGAACAGGATGTCGAGCGCTCGCCTGCGTGCCTTGCCCCGTGCCGACACCTCAGGCCCGGCCGAGGTATTCGCCGCTACGGGTGTCGACCTTGACCTTCTCGCCGGTGGTGATGAACAGCGGCACCTTGATCTCGGCGCCGGTCTCCAGCGTGGCGGGCTTGGTGCCGCCGGTGGAGCGGTCGCCCTGCAGGCCGGGCTCGGTGTTGGAGATGGTCAGCTCGACGGCGGCGGGCAGGTCGACGTAGAGCGCGGAGCCCTCGTTGAAGGCCACCGTGGCCAGCGTGTTCTCCAGCATGTAGTTGGCGGCGGTGCCGACCGTGGCGCTGGGCACGTTGACCATGTCGTAGGTCTCGGTGTCCATGAACACGAAGTCGTCGCCGTCCTTGTACGAGTACTGCATCTCGCGCTTGTCGACGTTGGCCACCTCGACCTTCACCCCGGCGTTGAAGGTCTTGTCGACGACCTTGCCGGAGAGGACGTTCTTGAGCTTGGTACGCACGAACGCGCCGCCCTTGCCCGGCTTGACGTGCTGGAACTCCACAACGGCCCAGAGCTCACCGCCGTCGAGCTTCAGCACCATGCCGTTCTTGAGGTCGTTGGTCGTCGCCACTCGTTCTCTCCCGCGTGTGGCCGCTCTAAAGGACGAGCAGCTCCTTGGTCGTCTTCGTGAAAAGTTCCGGCCCGCCCTCACGTGTCACGAGGGTGTCCTCGATCCGGACGCCGCCCCGGCCCGGGAGGTAGACCCCAGGCTCGACGGTGATCGGAACTCGATCCTCTAGTCTACCGGTCCGCGAGGGGCCCAGGAACGGCTCCTCGTGGATCTCCAGCCCGACCCCGTGACCGAGACCGTGCCTGAAGTGCCCGCCGTGGCCCGCGCCCTCGATGACGGAGCGGGCGGCGTCGTCCACCTCCCCGGCGAGCGCGCCCGGGGCGAGGGCGTGCCTGCCCGCCCGCTGCGCGGCGGCGACCAGCTCGTACACCTCGCGCTGCCAGCCGGCGGGCGGGCCGAGGCTGACCGTCCTGGTCATGTCGGCGTGGTAGCCCTGGTAGCGGGCGCCGAAGTCGAGGGTCACCAGGTCCCCGGCGCGCAGCTCCCGCGAGGTGGGGGTGTGGTGCGGGATCGCGCCGTTCTCGCCGGATGCCACGATCGTGTCGAACGCGGGCTTGTCGGCGCCCAGCTCGGCCATGCGGCGATCGAGCAGGCCGGCCAGCTCGCGCTCGGTCATCCCGGGGGCGATCCGCGGGGAGACGTCGGCGAAGGCCTGGTCGGTGATGGCGCAGGCGGTGCGGATCAGCTCCAGCTCCGCCTCGTCCTTGACCGCGCGCAGCAGCTCCACCACCGGCCCCAGCGGCACGAGCCCGTCCCCCAGCCGGCGGTAGGCGGCCACGCTCATGCTCGCGGCCTCGATCCCGGTGCCCGGCGCCGCCAGCCTGCCCGCCACGTCCGCCGCCTCGGCCGACGGCACGTCCAGCTTGCGCGCCGCCTCGATGTAGCGGTTGTCGGTGGCCAGCAGCGCCGTGCCGTCCGCCCTGACCAGGACGGCGGCGTTCGAGCTGGCCAGGCCGGTGAGGTAGCGGACGTTGACGGGGGAGGTGACCAGCAGGGCGTGGACGTCGTGGGCGGGCAGCAACTCGGCGAGCCGCCCCCTGCGCGCCGCGTAGTCGAAGGTCATTCGCCCAATGTACGTGTAACGCCCCTCTTGTCACTATTGCCCGTCAAGTCCCAAATGCTGGTCGGCTACCTGGCGGGGAGCCGCCACTCCCCCATGAACGCCGCAGCCGGGCCGTCCGGCGCCATGTCGCCCTTCTCCTGCGCCCTGGCCAGGTCACGGTAGACATCGGCGATCTGGCCGAGCGTGGCGTCGGGCTTGCCCTCGCCGAACTTCCTGGCCGCCCTGCGGAGCTTCTCCCTGGCCTTGCCCGCGACCTGGGGGTTGATGCCGCCCATGCTCTGCTGGGCCATCAGCGCCTCGTCGAACTCCTGCAGCCACTTGGCGTACCCGCCGGGCGGGATCGCCTCCCCGAGCGTGGCCTTGGGGATCGAGGTCTCGCGCAGGTAGTCGGGATCCTCGTCGGGGTCCTCGCCGGGACCGGCGGTGATCCCGAGGTCCGGCGAGGGGTCGGGGGTGGACGGCAAGGTGCTGGGGGTCGCCGGCGGCGTACTGACCTCGGCCGTCGGGGTGCTCTGCGCGACCGGCTGCTCCTCGCGCGCGCCCGCCCACATCACCATGCCGACGGTCACGGCCGCGATGACGACGACGGCGGCGGCCAGCTGGATGATCAGCTTGCGGTTCGGGGCCGAGGGCGGCTCCGGCTCCAGGTCTCCCGCCTGGAAGACCGCGGTGTCGCCGGCCCTCGGCGGCGCCCCGCCCGGCCCGCCCACCGCACCGGCGTGGAAGACCTCCGTCGCCCCTTGCCCCGGACGGCCGAAGCCACCGGTCGGCGCGCCACCCGCGCCCGTACCCATCGCGCCCGCGGCGCCCAGGTTGAGGCCGGGGTCGCGAAGGGAGACGCCGGTCACCGGCGGGCCGGCCAGGCCGGGCTTCGGCCGGGCGATGGCCGCGAGCGCGCGCCTGATGGCCTCGCCGCTGGCGGGCCGCTGCGCAGGGTCCTCGGCGAGCATGGCCAGCACCAGCCGGTCCAGCTCGGGCGGCACCTCATGCCTGATCGCGCTCGGCGGAACGGGCCGTCCCCGGCCGGCGGCACCCTGCCCCGCCGCACCACCCGGCGCACTCCGCTCAGCCGCCTCCTCCCCAGGCGCGGCCTCCTGGCCGGGCGCACCCGCCTCGGACGCCGCACCGTCCCCGAAGGGCGGTCGCCCGCACAGCAGCTCGTAACACACCCACCCCAGCGCGTACACATCCCCGGGAGCCCGCGCCACCTCCCCCGCGGCCCGCTCGGGCGCCACGTACCGGCCCCCGGCGGGCACGGGCGCCCGCTCGTCCATCCCGAACCCGACGACCTTGAGCACCCCGCTGGCGGCCTGCCGGAAGCTGTCGGGACCGACCCGCCCGTGCACCACGCCGGCCCGGTGCGCGGCGTCCAGCCCGGCCGCCGCCTGCCCGACCAGGTCGCACACCTCGACGATCTTCATGGGCCCGCGCGCGGCCAGCTCCTCGCCGAGGCTGAGCCCGGTGAGGTACTCCATGACCAGGAACGGAGCCCCCTCGTGGTCACCGACGTCGAGGACCATGGCCACGTTCGGATGGATCACCCGCGCCACGGCCTGGGCGTGCTGCCTGAGCACCTCCCGGGTGGCGGCACCCGCCGCCCTGGCGCCCAGCACCTTCACGGCCACGACCCAGTCGGCCCGCGTGTCGTACCCGCGCCACACCTCGCCCATCGGCCCGCTGCCGATGCGCTCGTCAAGCCGGTACCGGTCAGCGACCAATGACGGCGCACGCTCCGTCCCGTCGGACATATCCCCGCCAATTACTCGAATATCAGGATTTCCGACCCACCATAGGGCCCTCGCAACCCCGCCCGCCCCACCTTCGCCCCCACCCCTCTCGACATAACGACTTTCGTTATTTACGATTATCGTTATGCCAACTCGCTGGATCATCAGACTGGAAACCCTGCTGAGCACCGGCCTGGCCCTCGGCGTCCTGGGCGCCCTGGCCGGACTCCTCTCCAACGTCGCGATCGCGTTCTTCGGCACCGCGAAGGGCATGGGCATCCCCCTGCAGGTCTTCGACGTGCCGACGGCGGGCATGACCGTCGGCGGCGCCACGGTCGAGGCCATCAGCGCCGAGGTGACGGTCCGCCCGCGCGGCGCCGCACCGCTGGTCGGCCTGCTCTACCTGCTGATGTGGGCGCCGGGCACGGCGACGGCCCTGCTGGCGCTGTTCACGGTCGTACGGGCGCTGCGCAGGGCCAGGTCGGGCGATCGTGCCCTGTTCTCCACGGTCACGGCCGATCACCTGCGCAGGCTCGGCTGGATCCTGATCGTGGGCTCGGTCGTGTCGGCCGTGCTCGGCGCCGTGGCGCAGGCCATGCTCTCCCCCATGCTGCTGGCCGAGACCCACCCCTTCTACCTGCCGTCGGGCGAGCTGATCGGCGCCGTCGTCGCGGGGCTCGCCGCGCTCGGCGTGTCGGAGATCGTCCGCCGGGGCCTGGCCCTGCTCGAAGAGGTCGAGGCCACGATCTGATGGGGGAGCCGATCATCAGGGTGCGGCTGGACGAGGTGCTCAAGGAGCGCGGCATGACGCTCACCGAGCTGTCGCACCGCGTGGAGATCACCGTCGTCAACCTGTCCATCCTGAAGAACGGCCACGCCAAGGCCGTGCGCTTCTCGACGCTGGCGCGCCTGTGCGAGGCGCTGGGCTGCCAGCCCGGAGACCTGCTGACATACGAATGAGGGGGGGCGGCCGGAGCCCCCCCCCCTCAAGGTCGAGCCGGATCAACCGGCGGCCGGATCAGGCAGCGGCCGGATCAGGCAGCGGCCGGCTCGGGCACGCGCGGCGCGGGCGCGCGGTCGAGCGACTGCGGCGGCGCGTTGAAGACCGCCGTGTCCAGGCGCCCCTCGGAGCGCGCCACGAGCACCGGCACCACCATCTGGCCGGTCACGTTGGTCGCGGTGCGGATCATGTCGAGGATGGGGTCGATCGCCAGCAGCAGCCCGACGCCCTCCAGCGGCAGCCCCAGGGTGCTGAGCGTGAGCGTCAGCATCACCGTGGCGCCGGTCAGGCCCGCCGTGGCGGCCGAGCCGACCACCGAGACGAACGCGATCAGCAGGTAGTCGCCGAACCCGAGCGGCACCCCGAACACCTGGGCCACGAAGATCGCGGCCAGCGCCGGGTACACCGAGGCGCAGCCGTCCATCTTGGTGGTGGCCCCGAACGGAACCGCGAACGAGGCGTAGTCGCGGTCCACCCCGTTGCGCTCGACCGTGACCCGCTGCGTCAGCGGCAGCGTGCCGACCGAGGAGCGCGAGACGAAGGCCAGCTCGATGGCGGGCCAGGCGTTGCGGAAGAACGTGACGGGGCTGACCTTGCCCCACACGGCCAGCAGCGTCGGGTACACGGCCAGCAGCACGACGAAGCAGCCGACGTAGACGCCGGCGCTGAACTTGGCCAGCGGCGCCAGCAGCTCCCAGCCGTACGTGGACACGGCCTTGCCGATCAGGCCCGCCGTACCGATCGGCGCCAGGCGGATGACCCACCACAGCGCCTTCTGCACCAGCTCCAGCACGGAACGGGCGAGGTTCAGGAACGGCTCGGCCTTCTCGCCGACGGCCATCGCCGCCGCACCGAGGACGACTCCCAGAAACACGATCTGGAGGACGTTCACCTCGGTGAAGGCGGTCACGACGTTGGTCGGCAGGATGCCGGTGACGAAGTCGAGCCAGGTGCCCTGGGTGTCGGAGGGCTTGGCCCCGGCGGTGTCGAGGGTGACGCCCTGGCCGGGGTTGATGAGCAGGCCCAGCCCGATCGCCAGCGAGACCGAGACGAACGCCGTGATCAGGAACCACAGCAGCGTCTTGGAGGCGAGCCGGGCCGCGCCGTTGACGTTGCGCAGGTTGGCCACGCTGACCAGCACGGCGGTGAAGACGAGCGGCGGCACGGCAAGCTTGAGGAGCTGGACGAAGATCTGACCGACCTGCTTCAGCGTCTCAGCGAGCCAGGCCACGTCCCAGATCTTGGCGGCGAAGCCGAGCGCCACGCCGACGAGGAGGCCCAGCAGGAGCTGCAGGGAAAAGGAGAATCTCTTCACGGATGAGGAAGCCTTCGCGAGAAGGGCATGCCGAAGGGGCACGCCTGGTGAGGGGTGTGGACGGACGGGCAGCCGTCAGCTACAGAGCGAGCCGTGCAAGCGGCACAGATCGATGTGCAGCCGCTCTACGAGCCACACGAACACCAGGGAAAACCTCACGAGCTGCTACAACAGCCGCGAAAAAGGGAGCATTCCCCCAATCCGGGTGATCTACCTCACTATGCGGCAAACTCCTTGATCGTCTCGATCAGCCGGAGCCGCTCCTCGTGCGTCCTGCCGAGCGGCGTCACGTTCAGGGTCGTCACGCCCGACTCCTTCATCGCCTGCACCCGATCGCGCACGTAGCCCTCGCTGCCGACCAGCGACATCTTCTCCAGCAGCTCGGCCGGCACCTGCGCGGCGGCCTCCTCCTTCTTGCCCTCCAGGTAGAGGTCCTGGATCAGCTCGGCCTCCTTCTCGTAGCCGTAGCGCCTGGCCAGGTCGTTGTAGAAGTTCCTGCCCTTGGCGCCCATGCCGCCGATGTAGAGGGCCGCCACCGGCCGCCCGAACTCCAGCAACCCGGCCACGTCGTCACCGATCGCCAGGCTGGCCTGGGCGATCACGTCGAGCTCGCCCAGCTCGGGATCGCGCTTGGCCTTGCCCGCGGCCAGCGCGGGGCCCCAGACCTCGGCGGCCTTCTCGGGCACGTAGAAGATCGGCTCCCAGCCCTCGGCCAGCTCTGCGGTCAGCTCGACGTTCTTGGGCCCGATGGCGGCCACCACGATCGGGATGCGGGGGCGTACCGGGTGGTTGATGATCTTGAGGGGCTTGCCCAGGCCGGTGCCCTGGCCTGCCGGGAGCGGCACGGTGTAGTGCCTGCCCTCGTACTGGACGCGCTCGCGCCGCCAGACCTGGCGGCAGATCTCGATGACCTCCCTGGTACGCCCCAGCGGCGCGGTGTACGGCACCCCGTGGAAGCCCTCGATCACCTGCGGCCCCGAGGCGCCGATGCCCAGCGTGAAACGCCCGTCGGAGACGTAGTCGAGGCCCGCGGCCGTCATGGCCATCAGCGTCGGCGTGCGCGAGTAGATCGGCAGGATGCCCGAGGCGATCTCCAGCCGCTCGGTCTTGGCCGCGATGTAGCCCATCTGGCTGACCGCGTCGAAGGAGTAGGCCTCGGCCACGAACACGATGTCGAGCCCGGCCTTCTCGTAGTCGGCCAGCTCTGCCACCGACTCCTTGAAACCACCCGAGTACTTGAGTGCCATACCGATGCGCATGCCGGGCTCCCGCTGGACCGAATGATGTTCTGTTACGACTCGGACATGTTATCGCGTCGGCGATGCGGGGTGGGAGCCGCTAGCCTGGTTCGGGTGCTGAGTCGGCTCGTCATCGTCGTGTCCGTCGTGGTGGCCGCGGCCCTGGCGGGGCACGGGTTGATCCCCGCTCTCGGCGGGTTCACGCCCGTCCTCGAGAGCCTGCTGCCCTGGATCGGGCTCGCCGTTCCCGTGCTGCTCGCCGCCGCCGCGGTGGCACGTTCCACCGCTGCCGCCGCCGCGGCGCTGGTGCCGGGGCTGGTGTGGGCCGTCATGTTCGGCTCCACGCTCTTCCGCACGCCGCCGGGCGGGCCCAGCGACCTGGCCGTCGGCACCGTCAACGTGGGCGTGCGCAACAGCGCGTCCGGCGAGGCCGTACGCGTGATCGCCAAGGACCTCGACGTACTGGCCGCGCAGGAGCTGACCAAGGGCGGGCCCGCGGCCAAGCAGCTCAACAAGATGTTCAAGTACCACTACCCGGTCAGCACGGTCGGCCTGTGGAGCCGCTACCCGATCAGCGAGACCGAGCCGCTCGACATCGGCCTCGGCTGGCCGCGCGCGCTGCGCGCGGTCGTCACCACCCCCAAGGGCAAGGTGACCGTCTACGTCATGCACCTGGCCTCGGCCAGGCCCGGCCAGACCACCTCGCGTGACGCCTCGCTGGCGCACGCGCGCAAGCTCATCGACGCCGACCGCAGCAAGCGCATCCTGCTGCTCGGCGACCTCAACACCGCCACCACCGACCGCGGCATGCGCGGCCTGACGCCGCCGCTGACCGACGCGCAGGTCGCGGCGGGCGACGGGTTCGGCTTCACCTGGCCGGCCGAGTTCCCCGTCACCCGGCCCGACCACATCCTGTTCAAGGGGATGACCGCGACCAAGGCGGGCGTGGCCCCGGCGACCGGCAGCGACCACCGGGCCGCGATCGCCTCACTGCGCCTCTAGACGAACGGCCCAGAACGGCTCGGAACGGCTCGGACGAACGGCCCGGACGGACAGCCCTGGGCTGACGGCCCGGGACGGACCTGCCTGGACGAGCCTGCCTGGACGGACCCGCCTGGACGGACGGCCTACGCGGACGGCTCCAGGCGAGCGAGGTCCTCCGGCGTGTCGATGTCGGCCGGGTCGCCGTGCTCGTCGCACGGCACCTCGGTGACCAACCCCGGATGCGCCTTCATGAACGGCCGCGCCCCGACGTCGCCCACGGCCAGCTCGGCCACGCCGGCGAAGTGCGGGCGGGCGATCAGCACGGGATTCCTGCGCCGGCCCCCGTAGGTCGCGACCGCCAGCCCGGTGGCGCCCGCGGCGATCAGCGCGCGTACCGCGCCCGGCCCGATCAGCGGCTGGTCGATCAGCGCGACCACCACCGACTCGGCCTCCTCGGGCAGCGCGGCCAGCCCGACCCGCAGCGACGACCCCATGCCGGAGGCCCAGTCCGGATTGCGTACGGTGACGGCCCCGCGCACCTGCACCGTGGCCGCGCCCAGCACGACCACGACCGGGTGGCAGCCGCCCTCCTCCAGCATCCGCACACCCCGGTCCACCAGCCGCTCGCCCGCGAACTCGACCAGCGCCTTGGGCCTGCCCAGCCGCGTACCCTCGCCGGCCGCGAGCAGCAGCCCGGCCGTCCTGGACGCCCTCATGGCGCCTCGTGGTGGATGCGGCCCCGCGTCGTGGACAGCGGGCGGCCGGAGCCGCCCCACCGGAGCTGGATCAGTTCGGCGGCGATCGACACGGCCGTCTCCTCGGGCGTGCGCGCGCCCAGGTCGAGGCCGATCGGCGATCTCAGCCTGGCCAGTTCGGCCTCGGTGAGCCCGGCCTCGCGCAGGCGGGCCAGGCGGTCGTCGTGGGTGCGGCGCGAGCCCATCGCGCCGACGTACCCGGCTCCGGTACGCAGCGCCACCTCCAGCAGCGGCACGTCGAACTTGGGGTCGTGGGTCAGCACGCAGATCACCGTACGCTCGTCCACCTGCACGGAGGCCAGGTAGTCGTGCGGCCACTTGACCACCACCTCGTCGGCGTCGGGGAAACGCTTGGCGGTGGCGAAGATCGGCCGCGCGTCGCACACCGTGACGTGGTAGCCGAGGAACTTGCCCACCCTGGCCACCGCCGCGGCGAAGTCGATCGCCCCGAACACCAGCATCCGCGGCGGCGGCGCGAACGAGTGCACGAACACCGCCAGGTCGTCCAGCCGCCGCTCCCCCTGCCCGCCGTAGTGCCGCAGGCCGGTCAGGCCCTGGGCGAGCATGCCGCGGGCGTCGTCGTCCACGGCGTCGTCGAGGCGTTCGAGGCCGAGCGTGCCCTTGGTGCGGTCCGGCCAGATGATGCGGCGGGCGCCGGCCTGGCCGGGACCGGAGACGATGGTGGCCACGGCGACCGGCTCGTGCGCCTCCACCGACGCCGCGATCTCGCCCAGCTCGGGGAAGGTCTCGATGGAGACGGGCTCCACCAGGATGTCGATGATGCCCCCGCAGGTGAGCCCGACGGCGAAGGCGTCGTCGTCGCTCACGCCGTACCGCTGCAGGACGGGCGTCTCGATCCCGGCGGCCAGCTCGAACACCGCGCCCTCGACGCAGCCGCCCGAGACGCTGCCGACCACCTCGTCCCCGCGCACCGCCATCGCCGCGCCCGGCGGCCTGGGCGCGCTGCTCCAGGTGCCGACCACCGTGGCCAGCCCGAACCTGAGCCCCGACCGCCACCACTTCATGATCTCCGGCAGCACGTCACGCATGCGCGAGCCTTTCGCTGAGTTGCTCGAAGGCGGCCAGGCTGTGCCCGGCCACCAGGTCGTCGAGGTACGGCAGGGCGGCCCGCATGCCACCGGTGAGCGGCTGGTAGTCCTCGTACCCCTTGTGCGGGTTGACCCAGATCACCCGGTACGCCTGCCTGGCCAGCCTCGCCAGCTGCGTACCCAGCAGCTCCGGGTCACCTCGTTCCCACCCGTCCGATGCGATCAACGCGATCGCGCCCCTTGCGCTGAAACGGGCGAGATATTCCTTGAGTTCCTCCCCCAGCCGGGTGCCGCCGCTCCAGTCGGGGATGACCTTGGACACCTCGTTCAGCGCGGTGCCGGGGTCGCGGTGGCGCAGCTCGGCGGTGATCGGGGTGAGCCGGGTGCCGACCGAGTAGACCCTGGTGGCCCTCGGCTCGCTCCTGACCAGCGCGTGGGCGAAGCGCAGCAGGGTCTCGGCGTACGGGGCCATCGAGCCGCTCACGTCCACGAACATCACCACCGTGCGCGGCCTGGTGGTGTGCCTGCGGTGCCGGAGCCTGGCGACCTCGCCCTTCCTGAGCGCGTCGCGGATGGTGCGGCGCTGGTCCAGGCTGCCCCGGTGGGCGCTCTCGAAGCGCCGTGACCGCCGCCGCGCCCGGCCGCCCTTCAGCAGCGCCATCATGCGGTGCACCTCGGCCCGCTCGGCCTCGGTGAGCCTGGCGACGTCCCGGTGCCGCAGGACCTCGATCCGGCTCGCGGTGGCGGGGGCCGGCGTGCCGGCGTCGCCGCCGCTCTCGCCGTCGCCCGGCCGCTCGGCGAGGTGGCGGGTGACGCTCGTCGTCGCCGTACGCTGCAGCGCCGCCTTCCGCCCGCCGAAGTAGGCGGCGAAGCACCGGTCGTAGCGGGGCAGGTCGTCGGGGCCGGCGCACAACGTCAGCCGGCCGGCCCAGTACACCTCGCCCGGGTCGGTCACGTCGAGGTGGTCGAGCGCCCTGAGCAGGTTCTGCGTACGCTCGTGGTCGGCCGCGACGCCCGCCGCGCGCAGCGTCCTGGCGAACCCCGTCATGGTGGCGGCGAGCTCATCCATGGGAGAGCAGCCCGTTGCCAATCACCGCCGCCACGTCCTCCCGGTACTTCAGCGCCGCGCCGAGCGTGGCGGCCGCCCGGTCGGGGTCGAGCTCCTTGGCCCCCAGCGTCAGCAGCGCCTCCGTCCAGTCCAGCGTCTCGGCCACGCCGGGCGGCTTGACCAGATCGGCCTGCCGCAGCCGCTCGGCCGCCCGCGCCACCTGCATCGCCAGCGTCTCGGTGCAGCGGGGCAGCCGCCGCAGCAGGATGGCTACCTCGCGGTCGAAACTCGGGTGCTCCAGCCAGTGGTAGAGGCAGCGCCGCTTGAGCGCGTCGTGCACCTCGCGCGTCCTGTTCGAGGTCACCACGACCACCGGCGGTGTCCTGGCCTTGATGGTGCCCAGCTCGGGGATCGAGATCGTGAAGTCGGAGAGCACCTCCAGCAGGAACGCCTCGAACTCGTCGTCGGCCCGGTCGATCTCGTCCACCAGCAGCACGCTCGGCTGCGTCTCGATCGCCTTCAGCAGCGGCCTGGCGATGAGGAACCTGCGGTCGTAGATCTCCCCCTCCAGCCTGCTCACGTCGGTGATCCCGGCGGCCTCGGCGGCCTTGAGGTGGAGGAGCTGGCGGGCGAAGTCCCAGTCGTACAGCGCCTGGGCGGCGTCCAGGCCCTCGTAGCACTGGAGCCTGATGAGCGGCGCCTTCAGCAGCGCGGCGAGCGTCTTGGCCAGCTCCGTCTTGCCGACCCCCGCCTCCCCTTCGAGGAAGAGCGGCCGCCCCATCCGCAGCGCCAGGAAGGCGGCCGTGGCCAGCCCTTCGTCGGCCAGGTAGGCATGCCGGTCGAGGAGCTCGATGAGCTTGTCCGGCGACTCGATGTCCATTGCCCTGATTGTCCGCCGCAGCACGCCTTCAGGCTACGTCGACACCAGCTTCGGCGATATTGACCCGGAGCGACCATGACAGAGTGTAAGATCTTGATCACCGAGTGAGAGGATGTCAAGGCATGCCCCCTCGCCTTGCTACCGACATGACCCCGCGTGCCGTCTCCGCCACCACGGCGGCCGAGATCCCGGTCGAGGACTGATGCCCGTTCCCCCCGGCATGCCCGAGTCGTGGGAAGACCACCACGTCTCGCCGGCGACCAGAGAACAGCGCAAGATCACCGCCGCTCGCAGGGCGATCGACGTCGCCCTGCAGACCCGCTTCCTGTGGATCTGCCCGGAGAAGCGGGAAGCGATCGCCACCTGCGAAGACTTCGAGCTCCTGCAGCAGTGGCTGATCCGCATCCTCACCGTCGACACCGTCGACGAGCTCTTCGCCGAGCCGGGTTAGCCCTCGGGCGCCTCGCCGCGCTCCCGGATCAGCGCTCGCAGCTCCGCCGTCGCCTGACGGGCGCGGGCCTTCTCCGAGCCCTGGATGCCCATGACCCCGACCGTACGCCCGTCCGACAGGTCGAGCCGCGGCCACGGATCGCCCACCACCATCGTGACCTCCAGCACCTCCGGCCACGTCACCCGCTGGGTGCGGACGGCGTTGACGATCGTGAGCCCCTTCTCGTCCGCCTCCACCCGCACCCGGCCCAGCAGATGCAGCACCCACGCCACCGCGCACCCGAACGCCACGATCGCCACCCGGTCCGGCAGCTTGAACGGCTGCGCGATGAAGACCGCCATCACCACCGCCCCCAGCACGATCACGGCCGCGAAGCCGTAGGCGACGACGCGGCCCCGGCGCGGACGCCAGGTGACGGGCAGGGGCGGAGGGGATACGGGCTCTGGCACGAAGGAAACCTACCGTAGGTCAGTGGAGGGTCCTGAGCAGGAGGGCGGTCTCGAGCGCGGCGATGGCCGACTCGTACCCCTTGTCCTCCTTGCTTCCCGGCAGCCCCGACCGGTCGAGCGCCTGGTCCATGTTCTCGACGGTGAGCACGCCGTTGCCGATCGGTGTCTCCTCATCCAGCGAGATCCTGGTCAGACCCGACGTCACCGAGTCGCACACGTAGTCGAAGTGGGCCGTCTCGCCGCGGATGACCGCGCCCAGCGCCACCACCGCGTCGCAGCGGCGGGCCAGGGCCTGGGCGACCACCGGGATCTCCAGCGAGCCGGGCACCCGTACCACGGTCGCGCTGGCGCCGCTGTCGTCGCACGCCTGCACGGCCCGCGAGACGAGCTGATCGGTGATCTTGGCGTGCCAGCTCGCCGCGACCACGCCCACCGTCAGCCCCGACGCGTCGGGCACCGCGACGCCCGGCCTTCCTTCCCCGCTCATTCGTTCTCCCCGATCATGACGCCTCCGAGATGTCGTGGCCGAGGCGCTCGCGCTTGGCCTTCAGGTAACGCTCGTTGTATGGGTTCATGGCCACCGGCATGGGCTCGCGGCCGAGCACCTTGATGCCGTAGCCGTCCATGCCCTTGAGCTTGGCCGGGTTGTTGGTGAGCAGCCGGATGGACTTGACCCCGAGGTCGGCCAGGATCTGCCCCGCGTTGGAGAACTCCCGCGCGTCGATCGGCAGCCCCAGCTCCACGTTGGCGTCGACGGTGTCGCTGCCGTTGTCCTGCAGGCTGTACGCCTTGAGCTTGGCCAGCAGGCCGATCCCCCTGCCCTCGTGCCCGCGCAGGTAGACGATCACGCCGCGGCCCTCCTGCGCGATGGCCGACATGGCGTTGTCGAGCTGCACCCCGCAGTCGCACCGCATCGAGCCGAACACGTCGCCCGTCAGGCACTCCGAGTGGGCCCTGACCAGGATGTTCTCGCCGCCTGTCAGGTCGCCGTAGACGAGCGCGACGTGCTCGCCGCCGTCGAGCGCGCTGGCGTACCCGTACGCCCGCCACATCCCGTACGTGTTCGGCAGCCGCGTCTCGGCGACCCTGGTGACCATGCTCTCGGCCCGCCGCCGGTAGTCGACGAGCTGCTCGATGGAGACCAGAGCCAGATCGTGCTCGTCGGCGAAGCGGCGCAGCTCGGGCAGCCTGGCCATGGTGCCGTCGTCGTTGACCACCTCGGCCAGCGCGCCGGCCGCCGACAGCCCGGCCAGCCTGGCCAGGTCGACGGCCGCCTCGGTGTGGCCGCGCCGGGCCAGCACGCCGCCCTCGTGGTAGCGCAGCGGGAAGACGTGACCGGGGCGGACCAGCTCGTTGGGCTCGGTGGCCGAGTCGGCGAGCGTGCGGATGGTCTTGGCCCGGTCGGCCGCCGAGATGCCCGTGGTGACGCCGTCGCGGGCGTCCACGGTGATCGTGTACGCCGTGCGCATGCGCTCCTTGTTGTGGAAGACCATGAGCGGCAGGCCGAGCCGGTCGAGCTCCTTGCCCTCCATGGCCACGCAGATCATGCCGCTGGTGTGCCTGATGGTGAACGTGCACAGCTCCGGCGTGGCCTTGGCCGCGGCGAAGATGAGGTCGCCCTCGTTCTCCCGGTTCTCGTCGTCCACGACCACCACGGGCCTGCCGTTGCGGATGTCCTCGATCGCACGCTCGATCGGGTCGAGCTTGATGTCGTTCACTGCGCCACCGCCGCCACGCCCAGGGGTCCCGTACGGTATTCGCGCAACCACTTCACGAACCCGACCAGGACCAGCACGAAGAACACCCCATACACCGCTCCGGAGACCACCAGCCCCGAGCTGAACGCCAGCGGCACCCCGACCAGGTCCACCGCCACCCACACGATCCAGAAGTCCACGAGCGCCCTGCCCTGCGCCCAGGTGGCCATCGCGCTGCCGACGAAGATGTAGGCGTCGGCGGCCACCAGCGCCATACCCTTGACCCCCGGCACCGAAGCACCCCAGGACAGGCCCGTCACGTAGAACAGCAGCCCGATGACGGCCGTGCCCACCAGCATGACCGCGATCAGCATCGACCGCTCCCCCCAGTGGGCGGGCCTGATCGCCAGTTGCCCGCCGTTCTGGGTGCCGCGCCGCCAGGCCCACCAGCCGTAGACCGCCAGGCCCGCGAACAGCGCCTGCTTGAGCGCGTTGCCGGTGACGTGCGCGTTGATCGAGGCGGCGAACAACAACACCGCCCCGGCGAACTGCACCGGCCACGTCCACATCGACGTGCGCATGGCGAGCAGGACCGTGGCCAGGGCGGCGATGTTGCCCACCAGGTCGGTCCAGAGCACATGCGTGTTGAACATCTCGAATCCGGCGTTGAGCCAGTTCATCGCCTGACCACCAGCCTCTCCACGTATTTCGCGATCACGTCCACCTCGATGTTGACCACGTCACCCACCCGCCGCTCGCCCATCGTGGTCAGCTTCAGCGTGGTCGGGATGAGGCTCACGCCGAAGCTGTCGTCGTCAACCGTCGTCACCGTCAGGCTGATTCCGTCGATGGCGATCGAACCCTTCTCCGCGACGTAGGGGGCGATCGGCTCGGGCAGGGAGAAGCGCAGGTCGTCCCAGCTCTCGCCGGGGTCGCGGGACATCAGGACGGCGGTGCCGTCCACGTGGCCCTGCACGATGTGCCCGCCGAGGCGCTGGTCGGCGCGTACGGCGCGCTCCAGGTTCACCGCGGAGCCCTCGGCGAGGCCGCCCAGGGAGCTGCGGTCGAGAGACTCCTTGATCACGTCCACGGTGAACACGTCGTCCTTCACCTCGACGACCGTGAGGCACACGCCGTTGACGGCGATCGAGTCGCCGTGCTTGGCGTCGGAGGTGACGATCGGGCCGCGCACCGACAGCAGGGCGCCGCCGCCCGCTTGCTCGATGGCCACCACTTCGCCCTTTTCCTCAATGATTCCGGTGAACATCACTACTCCCTGCCTCGTTGGGTGAGGGGCCGGGCAATAAGCCGTACATCCGGCCCTATGGGGGAAATTTCGTCAAATGTCAGGCGGTGGAGCTCGCCGATCGTGCCCACCCCGGCCGCGCCCAGCGCGGCCCGCCCCGAGCCCAGCAACGCCGGAGCCAGGTACGCCACCACGCGATCGATCAGCCCCTGCCGCACGAACGAGCCGGCCAGCGTCGGCCCGCCCTCCAGGAACACGCTCACCACGTCGCGCGCGGCCAGCTCCCGCAGCAGCGCCTCCAGGTCGAGACCGCCGTCGCGGCGAGGCAGGCGAAGCAGATCGGCCTTCAGCCGGGTGTCGGCGTCGTCGGCCACGGCGATGAGGGTGGGCGCCTGGTCGTCGAGGACGCGGGCCGACCGGGGCGTCCTGGCGTCGGCATCGACCACCACCCGCAACGGCACCCGCCCGCCCGGTCCCGCACCCCTGCCCGCGCCTCCAGGCCACCCGCCATCGCCCCCAGGTCGCTCGCCATCGCCTCCGGGCCGCCCGGCCGCGGCGGCGTGCCCATCGGCGCCTCCCGCACCGCCCTCGCTCCCGTCACGGCCGTCAGGCGCCTCGGCGGCCTCCCGCCCCGCGGCGCCCGATCCCGGGACGCCGCCGGAGCGCTCCAGAGCCTCCTGCGCCGCCACGGCCGGGAGCTCCCCAGCTCCCCGCACCTCGGCGGTGGGGCGGGCGGTGAGCTGGGGGTCGTCGGCCAGCACGGTGCCGATCCCGGCGACGATCGCGTCGGAGGCGGCCCGCAGCCGGTGCACGTCCGCCCGGGCCTCGGGTGAGGTGATCCACTTGCTGGTGCCGTCCTGGGCCGCCGACCGCCCGTCGAGCGTGGCGGCGAACTTCCAGGTCACGTGGGCCCGCCCGAGCCGCGCGCAGGTCAGCCACTCCTCGTTGACCCGCTCGGCCACCCCGGCGAGGACCCCGGCCGTGACGGCCACGCCATGGTCCCGCAGCCGTGCCGCTCCACCGGCCGCCTTCGGGTTGGGGTCGGACACGGCGATCACCACCCGCGCCACCCCCGCCGCCAGCAGCGCGCGGCTGCACGGCCCCGTCCTGCCGGTGTGGTCGCAGGGCTCCAGCGTCACGTACGCGGTGCCGCCGCGCGCCCGCTCCCCCGCCTGTGCCAGCGCGACGACCTCGGCGTGCGGCCCGCCGGCGTAGGCGTGGAAGCCCTCGCCCACGACCTGCCCGGCGGCGTCGAGCACGACGCAGCCGACGACGGGGTTGGGGCTGGTGGTGCCGTGCCCGTGCGCGGCCAGCTCGACGGCGCGCGCCATGTGGGCGGCGTCCTGCGCGGGTGTCTCCAACCCCGGGTCTCCTACTCGCCAGTAGCTCCAAGCCACGGCGGGCCCCGGGGGATTTCTCGCCACGATGCGGCACACGCATCACGGCAGGCGCCCGGCTGGGACACCGGACACCTCGCGCGCTTCCTCCCATCCGGACTTTAACCGTCGGTCCCGGAATTTCACCGGGTCAACCGGCCGATGGCATCGGCCGGGTCGCGGACTGTCACCGCCGGTTCGGAATTTCACCGACCCCGGAGCACGCTAGCTCTCTTCGCATACCAGTTTGCCATGCCGGTGGCCGAGCACGCGACCACCCCCGCAAAAACAACCAAGCGCTCGCTTCAGGCAGCCATCAGCCGGTGCGCGCGCCGCGCCGCCGGGCTGTAGCGGACATGCCCCGGGACCAGGCCGAGCCCGGTGTGCAGGGTCCGCAGCGTGGCGGTCGCCCACAGGTCGCCGACCGGCGTGGCGGGCAGCCCGTACAACCTCCTCGCCCAGCGCGGCAACGTCGCGAACGCCAGCAGCGTCAGCGCGGGCATCGCCGGCTTGAGCGGCGTGAGCAGGCGCGGCAGCGGGGCGTTCAGCGACAGGCGCAGCGGATGCGCGGCCTCGGGCACGAAACGCAGCCCGGGACGCTCGGCCTCGATGTAGTCGCGCAGCTCCGCCACCGAACCGGGCACGTCCGCCGCCGCCAGCCCCACCACCTCGGCGGCCCTGCGCCACTCCGCCACGAACGTGTCGGCCTCCTCGTCCGACAGCCCGACCCCGGCCCGGCGGGCGACCGACAGGTACGAGTCCACCTCGCCCACGTGCACCCAGCGCAGCGCGTCGGGGTCGTCGAGGTGGAAGGTGACCCCCGTGTCGGGGTCGTACGCGGTCAGCTTGGCATGGATCTTCCGTACGCGGCGGCCGGCGCGTTCGACCTCGGCGTGGGTGCCGTAGGTGCGCACGCGGACGAACTCGGTGGTCCGTACGAACCGGGACCAGGCCTCCTGCGGATCCATCAGCGCGGAGTTCTGCAGCACCCCGCGCATCGCCCTCGGATGCAGCCCCTGCATGAGCAGCGCGCGGATGCCGCCCACGAGAAGGATCGGCTCGCCCATCACCCGCCACGTCACCGAGCGGGGCCCGAAGATCCCATGGTCGCTCATAAGTGAAGAATTACCCAGGTGATGCCGGGTTCATGTCAGGAAATGGCGCGATCGGCGGCGGCGCGCAACTCGTCGATCGCGGCCACCGGATCGGAGGCCCCGTACACGGCGCTGCCGGCCACGAACACGTCGGCCCCCGCCTCGGCGCACCGCTCGATGGTGCCGGCGTCCACGCCCCCGTCGACCTGCAGCCAGACCCGGCCGCCGTGCCGCCCGATCAGCTCGCGGGCCCGCCGGATCTTCGGCAGCACCACGTCGAGGAACTTCTGCCCCCCGAACCCCGGCTCCACGGTCATCAGCAGCAGCATGTCGACCTCGCCGAGGAGGTCTTCGTACGGCTCGACGGCGGTGGCGGGGTTGAGCGCGAGCCCCGCCCTGGCGCCGAGCGAGCGGATCTCGCGCAGCGTGCGGATGGGCGCCTTGGCCGCCTCCGCGTGGATGGTCACGCTGCCCGCCCCCGCCTCGGCGTACTGCGGCGCCCAGCGGTCGGGATCGGCGATCATGAGGTGGCAGTCGAGCGGCGTGTCGGTCGCCTTGCGCAGCGCCTCGACCACGGGCAGCCCAAGGGTCAGGTTGGGCACGAAGTGGTAGTCCATGACGTCGACGTGCAGCCAGTCGGCGTTCGGCACGGCGGCGGCCTCGTCGGCGAGCCTGGCGAAGTCGGCGGCGAGGATGCTGGGCGAGATCTGTACGGCCATGATCCCCCTAGTCTAGTGACCCGCGCCGCCCCGCCCTCGCCCGGAGCCCTGAGACTCCTTCTCCCTCCGGGCCATCAACCCGAGCCTGATGAACAGTACCGGCGCCCCCACCTGCACCCACAGGGTCAGCACCGCGTACCCCGCGTACGTGCCGACGGCTCCCTCCGGCAGCACTTCGCGCTCGGCGTACCAGATGAGCACCGCCACGACCGTCCCGATCACCCACCGCCCGGCCCGCGCGCCGAGCGACCCGCCCGCGTCGAACCACCCCAGCCGGTACATGATCGACGCCCCGGCCAGCGTGCCCAGCAACACCCCCGCCAGGGTCACGACGGTGTCCATGCTCTCGGGGTCGATCGTCCCCGCGGAGCTCCAGCCCGCCGGCACCACCCACCCGGCGTACGGCGCGTTGGCCAGCGCCGCGCCGCCGATCATCGCGCCGGACAGCACCGCGGACGCGGCGAGCTGCACCCACAGCGGCCGCCCGCGCCACCACGCCGTCGCCGGCCGTTCCAGCCGCCGGACGAGCAGCAGCACCACGAGCCCGAGCAGCACGCCGGCGACCACGTCCGAGATGAAGTGCACGCCCAGATACACCCGGCTCAGGCACACCAGCACGACGATCGCCCCGGCCGCCCACCACGCCCACGGCCTCGCCACCGCCACGGCGAGCCGCCCCAGGCCCGCGGTGCCGGTCTGCGCGTGCCCGGAGGGCAGCCCGAAGGCCCCCTCGACGGAGAACGGGTGGATCCTGGGGTCGATCCAGTACGGCCTGGGCTGGTGGACGGCGAGCTTGCCGATCGCGTTCGTGGCGGCGGCCGCCAGGACGGTGAACCCGAGCCGCAGCGCGAGCGCCGGGTTGACGCACCAGTAGAGCAGGGGCAGGCAGAGCAGGAAGAACGTGTCCGTGCCGAGCACCGAAACCAGCTCCAGCACGGGCCGGACGGCGTCGGGCCAGCTCTGGAGCCAGATGATCGGTCCCAGCTCCGCCAGGTGAAGGTCGTCCAGAAAATCCACGTTTCCGATCGGATCACACGGACGGGCGGCGCGTCAGGCGATCTTGCGCAGCGGGACCAGGAAGCAGCGGGATCAGGAACACGTCAGGCGATCGCACGCAGCAGGGCCACGAACACGTCAGGCGATCTTGCGCAGCAGGGCCAGGAACATCGCGTCGGTGCCGTGCCGGTGCGGCCAGAACTGGGCGTGCGGCCCGTCGCCGAGCCCCTCGATCCCGGGCAGGTAGTCGCGGGAGTCCAGTTGCTCGACGTCCTTCCTGCGCGCCAGGACGTCGCCCACCACGACCCTGGTCTCTGCCAGGTGCGGGGAGCACGTCACGTAGGCCACGACGCCACCCGGCCGCACGGCGTCGAGCGCCGTCTCCAGCAACCGCCGCTGCAGCTTGCCCAGTTCGGCGATGCCCGCCGGATCGCGCCGCCAGCGTGCCTCGGGCCGCCGCCGCAGCGCGCCGAGCCCGGTGCAGGGCGCGTCGAGCATGACCCGGTCGAAGACTCCCGGCCGCCACGCGGGCTCGGTGCCGTCGGCGGTGACCACGGACGCGTTCCTGGTCGTCTCCCAGACGAGCCGCGCCCGGTGCCGCTGGACGTCGGCGGCCAGCAACCGCGCCCCGCCGGGGAAGGCCTCGGCAGCAGCGCCGTCGCCCGCCGACCCCGCCTCGGCGGCGGCGTGCATCGCAGAGCCCGCTTCAGCGCCGGCGGGCATCGCAGGGCCCGCCTCGGCACCGCCGCTGCTCGTGCCGCCGGCCGCGCGCCGGCGGGCCTCCTCGTCCAGCCCGGCGAGATCACCGTGGGTGGCGATGGCGTCCAGGAGCCCGGCCTTGCCGCCGGGCCCCGCGCACATGTCGAGCCACAGCTCGTCGCCGTCGCCGTCCACCGAAACCCGGGTGAGGGCGAGCGCCACGAGCTGACTGGCCTCGTCCTGGACGGCCGCGCGCGTCTCGGCCACGGCCTCGATCTGGCCGGGGTCGCCTTCGCGCAGGTAGGCGGCGTACGGGGAGTAACGTCCCGGGACGGCGCCGGCCTCCTCCAGCTCCTCCACCGAGCTGCGCCCCGGCCGCGCGACGAGCGTCACCAGGGGACGGGCGTTGTCGGCGTCGAGCAGGTCGGTCATCTCATCGGCCGTGCCGAGCGCGTCGCGGAAGGCGGAGACGATCCAGCGGGGGTGACCGTAGGCGACCGCGAGGTGCCCGACCGGGTCGTCGGCCGGGTCGGGCGCCACGATGGGCACCCACTCCTCCAGCGTCCTGGAGCCGATCTTGCGCAGCACCGCGTTGACGAACTTGGCGGCCCCCTGGCCGATACGCAGGCGTACCAGATCGACGGTGGTGCCGACGGCCGCGTGCGGGGGCACGCGCATGCGCAGCAGCTGGTGGGCGCCGATTCGCAGCGCGTCGCGCACGTCGGGGTCGGGCGCGCGGTCGCTGCACATCTCGATGATGGCGTCGTAGGTGCCGAGCCCGCGCAGCGTCCCGTACGCGAGCTCGGTGGCCAGTGCGGCATCGCGGCCCTTGATGCCGCGCTCGCGAAGCAGCCGCGGCAGGAGCAGGTTGGCGTACGCGTCGCGCTCGTCCACCGCGCGTACCACGTCGTAGGCCGCGTTGCGCGCCGGGTCGCGCGACGGCCTGCGCGGCCTTCCCGCACGGTTGTCGCCGCCCCTGCCGCCGGCGCCCTGCTGCCCCCTGGTCTTCATCGCCTCAAACTCTCGCTCGCACCCGGTCGCCACGCCGCCGGCACGATGATCCGGCCCGCTCGGTCACTTGAAGGCCTCATCGCCTTCGGGGCGAACCCCGCGGGCCCACTCCACGGCACCCATCAACCGCTTGCCCTGCGGCTGCACCTCATCCAGCTCCACCGCGTCGCTGGCCGTCCCGACCAGCACAGCGGTCTTCGTGGCGAGGACCTGCCCGGGCGCCAGCCGCTCCCCGGCCACCACCCGCACGGGCCCCACCTTCATCCGTTGCCCCCGGAACTCGCTCCACGCCCCCGGGTTGGGGGTGCAGGCCCGGATCAGCCGATCGACGTGCATGGCGGGCTTGGCCCAGTCGACCCGCGCGTCGCCCACCGCGATCTTGGGAGCGATCGTGACGCCGTCGGCGGGCTGCGGGCGGGCCTCCAGGGCGCCGTCCTCGACCCCGTCGAGGGTGGCGGCGAGCAGCCCGGCGCCCGACACCG
Source organism: Nonomuraea sp. GTA35 (assembly GCF_041950525.1). Lineage (NCBI taxonomy): Bacteria > Bacillati > Actinomycetota > Actinomycetes > Streptosporangiales > Streptosporangiaceae > Nonomuraea > Nonomuraea sp. GTA35. Next base: position 1,095,448 of record NZ_JBGNUV010000002.1, read on the forward strand.
CCAGCCGCTCCAGCAGCGCCCCGCTCGTGTCGGAGGGGCGGATCTCCTCGGTCACCACGCCGTAGACGGGCCCGGCGTCCAGCTCCTTGACGATCTGGAACGTGCTCGCCCCGGTGATCTCGTCACCGTGCAGGATCGCGTGCTGGACGGGCGCGGCGCCGCGCCAGGCGGGCAGGATCGAGAAGTGCAGGTTGATCCAGCCGTGCCGGGGCACGTCGAGCGCCGACTGCGGCAGCAGGGCGCCGTAGGCGACCACGGGGCAGCAGTCGGGCTCCAGCGCCCGGAGCCGGTCGAGGAAGGCGGGGTCGCCGGCCTTCTGCGGGCGCAGCACCTCGATGCCCGCCTCCTCCGCGAGCTCGGCCACCGGCGAGGGGTGGACCTTGCGGCCGCGGCCCGACTGCGCGTCGGGGCGGGTGACGACCGCCACCACCTCGTGCCGGGGCGAGTCGATCAGGGTGCGCAGTGACGGCAGTGCCGTCTCGGGCGTGCCCGCGAAGACCAGACGCATGCTCTCAGAGTGCCTTTCCGCCGGTGGCGTGGGGCGAGACCTTGATCACGGGAGCGGACAGGCCGCTCCACTCCGCCTCGCGTACGGCCTTCATGGCCAGCTTGCGCTGCTTGGGATCCATGCGGTCGATGAACAGGATGCCGTCGAGGTGGTCGGTCTCGTGCTGGAAGCAGCGTGCCATGAGGTCGGTGCCCTCCAGCGTGACCGGCTCGCCGTGCATGTTGAAGCCCTTGGCCACGGCGCGGATCGCGCGCGGCGTCGGGAACGACAGGCCGGGGAAGGACAGGCAGCCCTCCTCGCCCTCCTCGTCGAGCTCGGCGGACAGATCGAGGTCGGGGTTGATCAGGTGGCCGAGCTGGTCGTCCACGTAGTAGGTGAACACCCGCAGCCCGACGCCGATCTGCGGGGCCGCCAGGCCCGCGCCCGGGGCGTCCATCATCGTGTCGGTCAGGTCCTTGACCAGCTTGCGCAGCTCCTTGTCGAAGTCGACGACCGGGGCCGCCGGGGTGCGCAGCACCGGATCTCCGAACAGCCGGATCGACTGGATCGCCAAGGGGGTTCACTCCGTTCTCAAGCGTGGATCAGCCCAGTTTAGTGCAGGTGCGGGCCCGATCAGGTGGGCCGGCTACCCGCTCTGGCGGGCGTGCTCCAGCGAACGGGCCTTCATCGCGGCCTTGCGCGCCGCCTTGACCACGGCCTGGTCGTCGTGGGCGGCGGCCAGCATGTCGAGGACGGCGATCGTGTCGGGATGGCCGACCGCCGGCATGTCGCCGACCAGCTTGATCAGGTCCTCGCCCGGCTCGGGCGGGTCGATCCGGCCGGCGGCGGGGCCCGACAGGTGCATGAGGGCCGCCAGCGAGTCGACCGCGATCCAGGTGTGGTCCTCGGGGCTGAGCGTGGGGGCCTCGAGGTCGCGGATGTGCAGCCAGGACGCGGCGTAGCGGCGCATCAGCGGATGCTCCAGCGCCTGCCTGACCGGCGCCTCGGCCTCCGGCCCGAGCTCCTCCAGAATCGCGCCGACGGCGCCGCGCTGCCCGGCCGTGCCGGAGGCGGCGATCTCGATCAGGTCGCGGGCGGCCGACTCGGGCGAGCGGCGCTCCAGCCAGCCGGCCACCGCGCTCTGCGTGGCGCTGCCCTTGACCAGCGCCTCCACCAGCTCGGCCGCCGACAGGTCGGCGAACACCTCCACCTCCGCGGTGGTCGGCGCGTCGTGCCCCTCGCGCAGCAGGTCGCGGCGGATGGCCCAGACGCCGAGCGGGGTGAGCGCGGTGCGGCCGGCGGCGGTCTGCTCGACCAGCCCGCAGTACGTCAGCAGCGACAGCGCCTCCAGCAGCTCCGCAGGCAGCGCGGCGGCGATCTTGCGCATCTCGGCGGGGCCGGGCGCGCAGGCCACCTCGTGGGACTGCAGGATGCCGCGGGCGAGGTTGGCGGTGGCCACTCCCGACCGTACGGAGTAGATCGTGGCCAGCATCTCGGCCAGGTGACCGTCGACCACGGCCGAGCCGGTCAGGCCCTCGTCGGCGCGGTCGAGCACGTCCATGACCACGCCGTCCCAGAACTCCAGCGTGGCCTCGACCGTGAGCTGCATCGACAGCGGCCCCCGCGAGGCCCGGCCGCCCAGGATCTGCAGCAGGCCGGTGTTGACCGCGACGATCCAGATCAGGCGCAGGCGGGAGGCCGGCAGGCCGAGCTCCTGCGCGGCGGCGTCGGCGTCGGCCTCGGTCAGGTGCCCGCCGGGGGTGACCTGGCGCTCGCCCGTCCACGTGGTGAGCCTGATGGCGTCGGCCACGAGCGGCACGACGGGCACCGCCCTCGCCAGCTCGGCGTCGGGCGCCAGCAGGACCGGCGGGAACGTCAGCGCCTCATGCTCCACGTGAGTCTCCTCAGGGGGCCGTGGAGGCACGGCGGCCTGCTCATCGATCAGCTTGCGCAGCTCGGCGAGGTCGAAGACGTTGTTTGCCACCCACGAAACTTACTGCACACCGGTCACATGAGCGTACTCAACGGATGCCTCGGGAGCGGGCCTTGAACGCCGCCTTGCGCGCCGCCTTGGACACCGTGCCGTCGGGGATGGACCGTCCGAGCAGCTCCAGGACCTCGACGACGTCGGGATGGTCGACCCGCCACATCTCCTCGATGAGGTGGGCCGGCGGGCCGGAGGCGGCCATGTTCTCGGCGAAGATCTCGGGGTCCTCCTCGGCCGCGGGCATGGCCAGGGCCAGCATGTCGACGCTGACCCAGAGCAGCTCCTGCTGGGTGAGCGGCGGCGCGGGCAGCTTCCTGGCGGCCAGCCAGTGTATGGCGTGCGGGCGCAGCTCCTGGTCCTCCAGGTAGCCGCGGACGGCGGGCTCGGCCTCGGCACCCAGGCGGTCGACGATGGTGATGGCGATGCCGCGGGCCACCGCGGGCGCGCCGGAGGCGGCGGCCAGCAGCTCCGCGGCGGCCTCGCCGGGCTCCTTGCCGGACAGCCAGCGACTGATGTCGTCCTCGGCGATCTCGGTGGGCACGCCGTCGAGCAGCCCCTCGATGAGCCCGCGCGCGTCGGCCTCGGCCAGGTCCGGCGCCTCGGGGGCGTCGACGCCGAGCGAGAGGTAGTGCTCGCGCAGCGCCCAGACGCCCAGGGGCGTCAGCTCCGCGCAGTCGCCGTCGACCCTGATCATGCCGGTACGCTCCAGCCGGCCCAGCACGGTGGCCAGGTCGACATCACCCTCACCGGCGATCTCGTCGAGGTACTCGCCGATCACGGTGACGGGCACCCGCACCTGGAGCCGGTAGATCATGTCGAACAGGTCGTAGAGCCCCTCGTCGAGCTCCGCCGAGCCGGTGACCGCGCCGCCGGTGTCCTGCTCCAGCAGGTCGGCGACGCGCCGCGCCCAGGCGGCCAGCGGATCGCCGCCGCCGGGCAGCGGCTCCTCCGCCAGCATCGGAACGCTCTCCAGCGCGGCACGCAGCTCCTCCGGCGCGGCCAGCCGCACGGCGGGCAGCGGCGTGCAGCCGGGGCAGTCGCAGGGTGCCTCGCCCAGGTCGGGCAGCTCGCCGGAGGGGATGGGGATCGACTGCTCGAGCGACTCGGGGCCGATGGAGCTGAACAGGCTCTTGGCCATGCCGAAGTTCGAGGTGTCGGCGAGCGCCTCGGCCATGCGTGGCGCGATGTCGTCGAGCCGCTCGCGCATCCGCGTGGCCGTCTCGCCGCTCACCTGGGCGGCCTCGTCGAGGAAGTCGACGAGGGTGCGGGCGGCGGCGATGGTCTCCGGCGCGCTCTCCGGAGGGGCGATGACCTTGCGCGGGTAGATGGACAGCAGCAGCTCGTCGAAGGTCTCAGGTGTGAAATCACCCAGTTCGTTGACGTTGAGGTAGTCGCTGGCGTAGTCGCAGAGCAGGCGGACCTCGTCCGCGTCCACCTCGACTTCCCGCGCACGCCCCCATGCACGCAGGTCGTCGATGGCCCGGTTCACCCATTCGATCGACACAGGGGCACGCTAACGGCTGACCAACAGATGAGCGAATCGGGGAAACGGTCTAAATCAGGTCGAGCGGGTCGACACTCACCCTCACGACATCTGGTGTCTTTCTGGCCGCACGCACCCCACTGGCCCCTTTGAGCGCGGCGGCCAGCGCCGCTCCCCCTGCCCTCCGTACCCGGATCATGGCGCGTTCCTGGCCGGACTCGTCCACCGGCACCGGGCCGAGCACCTGGGCGTCGGGCGGGAGGCGGACCTCGTCGAGCATCTGCCTGACCGCACTGGCCGCGCCGGTGAGCGTGGCCATCCGCACCGCCGGCGGGAACCCCAGCTCGGCGCGGTCGCCGAGCTCGCGCTCCGCGTGCGTGATCGGATCCCACCTGAGCAGCGCCTGTACGGCCGGCAGCGCCGCGTCGCCGAGCACGACCAGCTCGGCGGCGGGGCGCAGCAGGGCCGCGGCGTTCATCCAGCGGCGCACGGTCTCCTCGGCCGCCCGCAGATCCGCCCGCCCCAGCAGCGCCCACCCGTCCAGCAGCACGGCCGCCGCGTAACCGCCCTCCACCACGGGCTCCGCGCCCGGGGTCGCGACGACCAGCGCGCGGGTGGAGGGCACGGTGGCCAGCACGCCGTCGCGTCCCGAGGTCCGCACCGGCACGGAGGGGAAGGCCCTGCCGAGCTCCTCCGCCGTACGCCTGGCACCGGTGACGACGGCACGCAGGCGCGGGCTGCCGCACGACGGGCACCGCCAGTCGGCGTCCACCCTGCCGCACCAGCGGCAGTACGGCGCCGCGTGGCCGCCCCTGAGCGCCAGCGGGCCATGACACCGCGGTCCCTGCCCACCGGACCCACCGGACCCGCCGGACCCGCCGGATCCGCCTGGCCCCTGCTCCGGGCTGCCCAGCGCGATCTGTGCCTGCCCTGCCGGCGAGGCACCGGCCTGCGCGCCCGGTGCGGCGTGCGCATGGGCGCGAGCCGGCTCAGGGGACCGGGGGCCGGTGCGGGTCGGGGGCAGGACGCAGCGGGCGGGAGCGCGGCAGTGCTGGCAGGCCAGGGCGGGCAGGTAGCCGCGCCTGGGCACCTGCACCAGCACCGGGCCGCTCTCCAGGCCGACCCGCAGGGCGCGCCAGGCGATGCTGGGCAGGCGGGCCTGCCGGGCGGCCTGGTCCTTGGCCAGCTCGGCGTCCTCGCCCGCCGGGCGTACGCGGGGGGCCAGGGTCCTGAGCGTCGTGCGCGCCGCCACGATCGGCCTGGCCCAGCCGCTCGCGACGAGCTGGGTGGCCTCCGCCGTGCGGGCGTAGCCGCCGATGAGCATGGCCGCGCCGGTCCTGTGGGCGCGCAGGCCGAGCACCTCGCGAGCGTGCGGGTACGGGGCCAGGCGCTCGGCGTGCAGGTCGTCGCCGTCGTCCCAGATGACCACCAGGCCGAGCTCCGCGACGGGGGCGAACATGGCGGCCCTGGTGCCCACCACGGCCCGCACCTGGCCCCGCAGCACCCTCAGCCACCGCCGGTACCGCTCAGCGGGGCCCAGGTCGGCGGTGAGCGCCACGTGCCTGCCGGGACCGAGCAGCCGCCCGAACTCGGCGTCGGCCAGCGCCACGTCCTTGCCGTCGGGGACCACGACGACCGCTCCCCTGCCGCCGTCCAGCGTGGCCCGCACCGCCTCCGCCACGGCTTCCGCCCATCCCCGCGCCCCGGGCAACGCCGACCACACGGCCCGGGGCGCACGGCCGTGTCGCAGGGCGTCGAGGAAGGAGGGCCCGGTGGGGTACGCGTCCCACGCGCTCGCGGCCTGGGCCGCGCCGGCCTCGCTCGGGGCCTGGCCCGCCGAGCGCCCAGGCGCGGGGGGCAAGGCTGCGGCCTGGGCCGCGGAACGCTCAGGCGTCGGCTGGGACGCGGGCGCCGGGGCCGCAGCGCTCGCAGTCGTGGGCTGGGCCGCGCCGGCCGCGCTCGGGGTCGGGGCCGGGGCCGCTGATGGACGTGCTGACGGGTCCGGGGCCTGGCCCTGGGGGCCTGCGGGCACGTCGGTCTTCGGGGGCTCCGACTCGGCCTTGGCGTGGCGGGGCGGGATGGCCAGGCGGAGCACGTCGGTCAGGGTGCCCGCGTACCGGTCGGCCACCGCCCTGGCCAGGCCGGCGATCTCCGGGGTGAGCACCCGCTCGGGCGAGACCACGCGTTCGAGCGGGGTGAGCCTGCCTTCGTGCTCGCTCTCCGGCACCCGCTCCAGCAGGAACCCGTCCACGAGCTTGCCCGCGAACCGTACCCGCACCCGCACCCCCGGCTCGGCCGTCTCGTGCATGGGCTCGGGGACGAGGTAGTCGAAGGGCCGGTCGAGGTGCGGCAGCGGGCTGTCCACCACGACCCTGGCCACGGGGTTCTCGGGGGCGGGGACGGGCGCCCCCTTGGTGTCCTTCGACGAGGGCGCGGGCCGCACGGCTTCGAGCGGCAGGAGCGCGTCGTCGGAGGAAGGGGTCACGCAAAAGGTCTACCAGACCCATGCCCGCGCCCACGCCCACGACGTGAGCGCCGAGCCCGAGCCCGCGCGACGGCGAAGCCACCGCGGCAGCAATCACGGGGCCGCACGCCCGCCGAAGAGCGCACGCTGGAAGACGCGCACACGAGGACCGGAACCGCCCTTCAGGCACGCCCAGAACCGGTGCGCCCTCAGCCACACCGATCGGTACGCCCTCGGCCGCACCACTCCTGTAGGCCCTGGGTCACGCCACCCGGCGCTCCCCCGGTCACACCACCGGGTGCTGCCTCGGTCACGCGAACGACCGGTGCCGCCCTCAGGCGGCACCGGTCAACGAGCGTGAGCCGTCACAGACCCGCGGCGGTCCGCAGGGCCTCAGCGCGGTCGGTGGACTCCCAGGAGAAGCCCTCGCGCCCGAAGTGCCCGTACGCGGCGGTCTCCGAGTAGATCGGCCGCAGCAGGTCGAGGTCGCGGATGATCGCGGCGGGCCGCAGGTCGAACACCTGCAGCACGGCCTCCTGGATCTTCTCCACCGCCAGCTTCTCGGTGCCGAAGCACTCAACGAACAGGCCCACCGGCTGCGCCTTGCCGATCGCGTACGCCACCTGCACCTCGCACCGGTCGGCGAGCCCGGCCGCGACGACGTTCTTGGCGACCCAGCGCATGGCGTAGGCGGCCGAGCGGTCGACCTTGGACGGGTCCTTGCCGGAGAAGGCGCCGCCACCGTGGCGGGCCATGCCGCCGTAGGTGTCGATGATGATCTTGCGACCGGTGAGGCCGGCGTCGCCCATCGGGCCGCCGATCTCGAAGCGGCCGGTCGGGTTCACCAGCAGGCGGTAGCCCTCGGTGTCGAGCTCGAGGTCCGCGAGCACGGGGTCGACCACGTGCTCCTTGATGTCGGGCGCCAGCATCTCCTTGAGGTCGATCTCCGCGGCGTGCTGCGTGGAGACCACCACGGTGTCGAGGCGGACGGGCGTGTCGCCGTCGTACTCGATCGTGACCTGGGTCTTGCCGTCGGGGCGCAGGTAGGGGACCGTGCCGCTCTTGCGCACCGCCGACAGGCGCTGGGCCAGCCGGTGGGCGAGCGTGATCGGCAGCGGCATCAGCTCGGGGGTCTCGCGGCAGGCGTAGCCGAACATGAGGCCCTGGTCACCGGCGCCCTGGCGGTCGAGCTCGTCACCGTCACCGTCGACGCGGTGCTCGTAGGCGTCGTCGACACCCTGGGCGATGTCGGGCGACTGCGCGCCGATGGACACCGACACGCCGCACGAGGCGCCGTCGAAGCCCTTGTGGGAGGCGTCGTAGCCGATCTCCAGGATCTTCTCGCGGATGACGCCGGGGATGTCGACGTAGGTCTCGGTCGTGACCTCGCCTGCGACGTGAACCTGGCCGGTAGTGATCATCGTCTCGACGGCGACCCGGCTCTTGGGGTCGTCCTTGAGCATGGCGTCGAGAATCGCGTCACTGATCTGGTCGGCGATCTTGTCCGGGTGGCCCTCGGTGACCGACTCGGATGTGAACAGGCGACGTGACAACTCAGTGGCTCCTCATGCAGCGGCTGCTGACGGATGTAAGGCCCGGGACCAATGGGCACGGCTGGGCCTCGCCGAAGTCTAGCCCTACCAGGCGCCAGGTCGCGAAACTGTCCACCATATGTCTCCCATCAGAGCTCGGGCAGGGGATCGGCCGGCAGGATCTCCGGGGCGAAGATCTCCGCGTCCGCGGCCGACACCACAGCGGCGTACTCCTCATCAAACTCGAACACGATCGAGCCGAGCTCGAGAACGTGTCCCGGCAGGATCGGACCGAGCCTGGTGTGCCGGGGAAACTCCGCGAAAACCGACACCGGCCTGTCGGTCCTGAGCGTTCTCGTGGCCAGCACGGAGATGGCCGTGCCGGTCACCACGATCAAGAAGTTGCCCGTCCCCGCCGGACCCTCGGAGAACGCGGGGAAGACGTAATGGATCTCCCCTTGGTCACCGAGCAACGTTCTGCAACGCTCCCTGACAGCGGAACCCACCGGCATCCCAACCCCCTTGCCCCCAAGTATCCGCAGGCACAGAGGTTTGTTGCAACAGGTGATCGAGTAATCGGATCTGTACGCTTTGTACGATTTTCCGCCGACTCAGCCGAGGCGTACGGCGACCAGATCCCACACGGCGTCGGCGAGATCCTCCTTGGGCCCGAACGGCACCTCCACCGGATCCCCTCCCGCCACCAGCACGGTGGCCGCGTTGTCAGGGGTGCCGAAGGCGAGACCTTCTCCCACCTGGTTGACGACCAGCAGGTCGCAGCCCTTGCGGGCGAGCTTGGCCTGCCCGTTGGCCAGCACGTCGTGCGTCTCGGCCGCGAAGCCCACGATCACCGGGGGGCCGGGCTCCAGGCGGTGGCGCTCGCCGAGCTCGGCGAGAATGTCGGGGTTCTTGACGAGGTGGATGGCCTCGGGCTCCCCGTCGGTCTTCTTGATCTTGGCGTCGTGCCGGGTCGCGGGGCGGAAGTCGGCCACCGCGGCGGCCATGACCACCACGTCGGCTCCCGTGGAGGCGGCGAGCACGGCGTCGCGCAGCTCGGCCGCGGACTCGACCCGCACCACCTTCGCACCGGCGGGGTCGGGGAGCGTGACGTTCGCCGCCACCAGCGTGACCTCGGCGCCCCGGGCGGCCGCCGTGCGGGCCAGGGCGTAACCCTGCAGCCCGGAGGAGCGGTTGCCGATGTAGCGCACGGGGTCGATGGCCTCGCGGGTGCCGCCCGCGGAGACGACGACCTTGCGGCCGGCCAGGTCGCGGGGCCTGCCACGGAGCACGCGCAGGCAGACCTGGAAGATCTCGGCGGGATCGGGCAGCCGGCCGGGCCCGGTGTCGGCGCCGGTGAGCCGGCCCACCGCCGGGTCGATCACGATGGCGCCCCGCTCGCGCAGCGTCGCGACGTTGGCCTGCGTGGCGGGGTGCTGCCACATCTCGGTGTGCATCGCGGGCGCGAACACCACCGGGCACGTCGCCGTCAGCAGCGTGTTGGTGAGCAGGTCGCCCGCCAGCCCGTGCGCGGCCTTGGCCAGCACGTCGGCGGTCGCCGGCGCCACGACGACGAGATCGGCCCGCTTGCCGATCCGTACGTGCGGCACCTCGTGGACGTCGTCCCACACCTCCGGCGACACGGGGTTGCCGGACAGGGCGGCCCACGTGGGCGCGCCCACGAACTTCAGGGCCTCGCGGGTCGGCACGACCCGCACCCCGTGGCCCGACTCGGTGAACAGCCGCAGCAGCTCACACGCCTTGTACGCGGCGATGCCGCCGCTGACGCCCAGGACGACCTGCATCGAAGGGGTCAGGCCGCGCCTTCGATGGGCTCGGCGTTGAGCAGGCCCTCGGAGACCTCTCGCAGCGCGATGGACAGCGGCTTCTCCTGGGCGTGCGTCTCGACCAGCGGCCCGACGTACTCCAGCAGGCCCTCGCCGAGCTGGGAGTAGTAGGCGTTGATCTGGCGAGCGCGCTTGGCGCCCATGATCACCAGGGAGTACTTGCTGTCGACGATGTCGAGCAGCGCGTCGATCGGCGGGTTGGTGATGCCCTCCGCGGCCGGGGTGGTGCCTGCCACGATGTCAGACCTCTCGGTTGGTGGTTGTCGTGACCCCCTGAGGGTCAGTCATCAAGGCTATCAGCCGGTGGCACACGTCTTGGACGCTCGTGTTCACCAGTGTGAGGTCGAATTCCGACTCGGCGGCCATCTCGACCCGCCCGGCCTCCAGCCGGCGCGCGATGACGTCCTCCGGCTCGGTGCCGCGCCCGCGCAGCCGCTTCTCCAGCTCCTCCCAGGTGGGCGGGGCCAGGAACACCAGCAGCGCCTCCGGCATGCTCCTGCGTACCTGCCTGGCGCCCTCGAGGTCGATCTCGAGCAGGGTCGGCACGCCTTCGGCGAGTTTCTTCAGCACCGGCTCGCGTGGCGTGCCGTAGCGGTTGCCCGCGAACTCCGCCCACTCGAGCAGCTCGCCCGACTCCACGAGCCGGTCGAACTCCTCACCGTCGACGAAGAAGTAGTGGACCCCGTTCACCTCGCCGGGACGGGGCCTCCTGGTGGTCACCGAGACCGACAGCCACACCTGGGGGTGCGCCCGCCGGAGCTCGGCGACGACCGTGGACTTGCCGACGCCCGACGGCCCTGAGAGGACCGTCAGCCGCCGTTCGCTCAAGGGCGGGAAGTCGACTTCCACTTCCGGTCCGACCGCCTCGTGGGCACTGACTTCGCCGGACCAGGACCTGTCGGTCACTTCCTACCCCCCGTTGAACCTGCGCTTTCGTGTGGAACAGAGATTAGCTCTCGTTGCCACCGAACTCGCGCTCGAGGGAGGCCCTCTGGTTCGCGCCGAGGCCCCGCACGCGGCGGGACTCGGCGATGGCAAGCCGCTCCATGAGCTGCTTGGCGCGGACCTTGCCCACGCCGGGGAGCGATTCCAACAGGGCCGACACCTTCATCTTGCCGATGACGTCGTCGGTCTGCCCATCCTTGAGCACCTCAGCCAGAGAAACCGCGCCATGCTTGAGCCGGTTCTTGACCTCGGCACGCTCTTTACGGGCCTTGGCAGCCTTCTCCAGGGCTGCGGCGCGCTGCTCAGGGGTCAGGGGAGGAAGAGCCACGCCGGGTCACCTCGAATTTCTGTCGATGTACTCGGACGGGAAGGGAAACTAGCTGGTCATCGCCCCCTAAGCAACGTCAAGAGCGGTTTCTCTCGCCACAAAATCCACTTCATCACTGTGCGTGTTCGTAAAATCACATTGTGCTGATCAAATCGCCCTCACTTCCCCCTTCGCGCGTCGGCTCGCGCCGGTGTCGCGAAACGCAAGGGCGCCCGCCGGCTCGCCCCACGCCGATGTCCGAAACCCGCCCTACACCTGGGCCGAAACCACGTCACGCGATCGTCCGCGGATGCATTATGATCTTGTGAGCAGGGCCCGGCAGGCGTGGCGCAGGCGGCGCGCGACGCATGCCCGGGCGACGCGCTTCCCGGCCGGGCGCTTCCCAGCCGGCGTGCGCCTCAGATGGCGCACGGCAGATGGCGCACGGCTCAGATGGCGTGCGCCTCGGACGGCGCGTGCCTCAGACGGCGCGGCGCAGCGAGGCGGCGATGGCCGCCGCCGCCGCTCCCGGGTCGGCCGAGCCCGTGATGGGCCGTCCGATCACGAGCAGGTCGGCGCCGTCGGCCAGGGCCTGCTCCGGCGTGGCGACGCGCATCTGGTCCTGCGTGGCGGCCCCCGTGGGGCGCACGCCGGGGGTGATGAGCGTGATCTCCTCGCCCACCTCGGCACGCACCGCCGAGACCTCGTTGGGCGAGCACACGAGCGCCGTGGCGCCCGCCTCGACCGACAGCGCTGCCAGGCGGCGCACGGCGGAGTCGGCCGGCCCGGCGAGCCCGATGCGCTCCAGGTCGCCCTCGGTGAGCGAGGTCAGGACGGTCACAGCGGCGATCTGGGTGTGCGGCGCTGCCTCCACGGCCGCCCTGATCATGGCGGGCCCGCCGGCGGCGTGCACGGTCAGGATCGAGGGCCGCAGCCGCGCCACCGCCCGCGCGGCCCCGGCCACGGTGTTGGGGATGTCGTGCAGCTTGAGGTCGAGGAACACGCGTACGCCGCTGGCCCCGCGCACGGAGGCGATCACGTCGGGCCCGTAGCGCAGGTAGAGCTCCAGGCCCACCTTGACCGTGCTGACGTGCGGCGTGACCAGTGCGGCCCACCGGGCGGCGGTCTCCAGGTCGGGAGCGTCGAGAGCGACGGCGATCGGTGCGGGGGTCAAGACGTGCTCTCCAGGATCTCGGGAGTCAAGGCGTGCTCTCCTCGGTGTCGACTAGCAGGTGCCGGGGCGCGCTCCCCGGCGGGCGGTGCGCCAGGCCGACGGCGTCGGCCAGCCGCTGGAAGCCACGGGCCCTCAGGAGCTCCTCAAGCTCGCGTTCGATGCGCAGGCAGGCGTAGGGGTCGTGGAACAGCGCCGTGCCCACTCCGACCGCGCAGGCGCCCGCCAGGACGAGCTGGAAGGCGTCCCTGCCCGTCATGACGCCGCCGACGCCGATCAGGGGCACCCCGGGCAGGGCCGCGTGCACCTGCCAGACGCACCGCACGGCCAGCGGCAGGATGGCCGGCCCCGACAGCCCGCCGGTGACGGCGGCGAGCGAGGGGCGCAGCGCCTCGGTGTCGATGGCCATGCCCAGCGGATTGTTGATCATGGACAGCGCGTCGGCCCCGGCGTCCACGCAGGCGCGCGCGACGGAGACGATGTCGGCCACGTCGGGCGCGAGCTTGGCGACGACCGGCACGTCGTAGCGCATGATGGAGCGCACGGAGGCGATCACCTCGGCCGCGGCGCTGCCCTCGCGGGCGAAGACGCGCCCGCGGTCCTCCATGTTCGGGCAGGAGAGATTGACCTCCAGCGCGGTCACCCCGGGCGCGTCGGCGAGCCTGCGGGCCAGCTCGGAGTACTCGGCGACGGTGCCGCCGCCGATCGAGACGATGGTCTTGATGCCGCGCTGGGCCAGCCAGGGCAGCTCCCGCTCCAGGAACGCCTCGATGCCCGGCCCCTGCAGCCCGACGGCGTTGAGCATGCCCGAGGGCGTCTCGGCCATGCGCGGCGTGGGCCGGCCGGCGCGCGGGGCCATGGTGATCGAGCGGGTGGTCAGCGCGCCGAGCCGGTGCAGGTCGAAGAACTGGGCCAGCTCCCGCCCCGAGGAGGCGCAGCCGGCGGCGGTGGTGATGGGGTTAGCGAGCTCCACATGCGCCAGAAATGTCCGCATATCAACTGACATGTCGTGCACCGCCTCCGGGGGCGCCGAGCGCGTCGAACGGGATCGTTCCCACGTCCTCGAAGCGCACCCGCTCCCCCCGGAACACCGGCCCTTCGGCGCACGCCCTGACCATCCTGGTCGCCCCGTCGTCGCCGATGACGGGCAGCACGCACGTCATGCACACCCCGATCCCGCAGGCCATGGCCTCCTCGACCGCCACCTGCACCGGGATGTCGAACTCCATCCCCACCGCCGTCACCGCCCGCAGCGTCTCCATGGGCGCGCAGGCGTACACGGCGTCGGCCCGCGTGTCGGCGATCACCGCGGGCAGCGCGTCGGTGACCCTGCCGCGCAGCCCCAGCGAGCCGTCCTCGGTGGTCAGCGTGGTCGTCTCGGCGATCCTGCGTGCCCGCATCGCGCCGAACACCCGCTCCGCCCCGGCCCCGCCGAGCACGAAGTCCACCCGGCAGCCCCGCGCCAGCAGCGCGTCGGCCAGCGGGAACAGCACGGCGGAGCCGTACTCGGAGCCGACCAGCACGCAGTGGACGGGGTCGCGCGGCAGCGGGAAGGGCCGCCCGAGCGGCCCTACCAGGTCGAGCGTGTCACGGGCGCGCCGCTCGGCCAGCCAGGCCGTGCCGGACCCGCGGACGGTGAAGACGAGCTCGACCGTCCCGCCGTAGTCGGCCTTCACGTCGTGGATGGACAGCGCGCGGCGCGTCACCATCGACGTGTACGGCCCGCCCACCGCCACGGAGACGAAGTGGCCGGGGCGGTAACGCTCGGCGATGCCGGGCGCCACCACCGTCAGCGCATGGTAGGCGTCGACCCGGCGCGTCGTCAGCACCGTGCCCGTCACCTGCACCGGTGTGCCGGCCAGACGTCTTCACCTCCCGTGCGGGGTCAGCCCCGGAGTGCCTGTGCGTGCTCCTGGAGAGACCGTACGCCGACGTCGCCGCGCACGATCGCCTGGATGCCGGCCGCGGCGGCGGCCAGGCCCGAGACCGTGGTGATGCACGGGATGCCGCGCAGCACCGCGGCCGTGCGGATCTCGTAGCCGTCGAGCCGGGGCCCCGACTGGCCCGGGCTGCCGAAGGGCGTGTTGACGATCAGGTCGACCTCACCGTCGAGAATGGCCTGCACGCTCGTGGGTTCACCTCCGGGACCCGTCCCCTCGCTGTGCTTTCGCACGATCTTGGCATGGACGCCGTTACGGCGCAGCACCTCGGCGGTCCCCTCGGTGGCCAGGATCTCGAATCCGAGATCCGCGAGCGCCTTCACAGGGAAGATCATCGCACGCTTGTCCCTGTTGGCCACGGATACGAACGCGCGTCCCTTGGTCGGGAGCTGCCCGTACGCGCCCGCCTGCGACTTGGCGTAGGCGGTGCCGAAGAACTCGTCGATGCCCATGACCTCGCCCGTGGAGCGCATCTCGGGCCCCAGGACGATGTCCACGCCGCGGAAGCGGTTGAACGGCAGCACCGCCTCCTTGACCGCGATCGAGGCGTCGAGGGGCAGCGTGCCGCCGTCGCCCTCGGCGGGCAGCATGCCCTCCTCGCGCAGCGAGGCGATCGACGCGCCGAGCATCACCCTGGCCGCCGCCTTGGCCAGCGGGGTGCCCGTGGCCTTGGACACGAACGGCACCGTGCGGCTGGCGCGCGGGTTGGCCTCCAGGACGTACAGGACGCCGGCGGACATGGCGTACTGGACGTTCAGCAGGCCGCGCACGCCCACCCCGGCGGCGATGGCCCGCGTGGCGGCGCGGATGGCCTTGATGTCGGCGCCGCCGAGCGTGATCGGCGGCAGGGCGCACGCCGAGTCGCCGGAGTGGATGCCGGCCTCCTCGATGTGCTCCATGACGCCGCCCAGGAACAGCTCCTCGCCGTCGTAGAGGGCGTCCACGTCGATCTCGATGGCCTCGTCGAGGAACTTGTCGACGAGCACCGGGTGGCCGCCCTCCTGGGCCGCCATGTACGTGGTGAGCGTCCGCTCGTCGTACACGATGGCCATGCCGGCCCCGCCGAGCACGTACGAGGGGCGCACGAGCACGGGGTAGCCGATCTCCTCGGCGATCTCCACGGCCTCGGCCACGGTCAGCGCCGTGCCGTGCTTGGGCGCGGGCAGCCCCGCCTCGGCCAGCACCCGCCCGAACGCGCCGCGCTCCTCTGCCAGGTGGATGGACTCGGGCGAGGTGCCGACCACGGGCACGCCGGCGTCCTTGAGCGCCTGCGCGAGGCCGAGCGGCGTCTGGCCGCCGAGCTGCACGATCACGCCCACGACCGGTCCGGTCTGCTGCTCGGCGTGCACGACCTCCAGGACGTCCTCCAGCGTGAGCGGCTCGAAGTAGAGCCGGTCGGAGGTGTCGTAGTCGGTGGAGACGGTCTCGGGGTTGCAGTTGACCATGACGGTCTCGAACCCGGCCCGCGACAGCTCGAACGAGGCGTGCACGCACGCGTAGTCGAACTCGATGCCCTGCCCGATGCGGTTGGGCCCGGAGCCGAGGATGATGACCTTCTGCCGCTCCCCTGCCGGGACCTCGCTCTCCTCGTCGTAGGTGGAGTAGAGGTAGGGCGTCTTGGCGGCGAACTCGGCGGCGCAGGTGTCGACCGTGTTGTAGACCGGCCGCAGCCCCAGCGCGTGCCGCAGGTCGCGCACCCTGGCCTCGTCGATGCCGCGGATCTCGCCGATCTGCACGTCGCTGAACCCGAGGTGCTTGGCCCGCTCGAGCACCTCGGCGGTCAGGTCGTCCGCCTCGGCGACCGCCTGGGCCTCCTCGTGCAGCAGGAAGAGCTGGTCGATGAACCACGGGTCGACGCTGGTGGCCTCGTACAGCTCCTCGGGCGTGGCGCCGGCCCTGATGGCCTGCTGCATCGTGCGCAGCCGGCCGTCGTGCGGGGTGCGGCAGGCCGCCAGCAGCTCGTCCTTGGGCTCGACGTCGCCGGCCCAGGTGAAGGAGGAGTTCTTCTTCTCCATCGAGCGCAGCGCCTTCTGCAGCGCCTCGGGGAACGAGCGGCCGATGGCCATGGCCTCGCCCACCGACTTCATGTGCGTGGTGAGGGTCTG
The DNA here is from genome assembly GCF_041950525.1 of Nonomuraea sp. GTA35. Classification (NCBI taxonomy): domain Bacteria; kingdom Bacillati; phylum Actinomycetota; class Actinomycetes; order Streptosporangiales; family Streptosporangiaceae; genus Nonomuraea; species Nonomuraea sp. GTA35. The sequence goes on from NZ_JBGNUV010000002.1 coordinate 1,111,713, forward strand.
GTCGGCGCCCCTGAACTTCTCGAACGCGAAGCGCGGCACCTTCACCACGATGTAGTCGAGCGTCGGCTCGAAGGAGGCCGGGGTCTCCTTGGTGATGTCGTTGGGGATCTCGTCGAGCGTGTAGCCGATGGCCAGCTTGGCCGCGATCTTGGCGATCGGGAAGCCGGTGGCCTTGGAGGCCAGCGCCGACGAGCGCGACACGCGCGGGTTCATCTCGATGACGATCATGCGCCCGGTGCGCGGATCCACCGCGAACTGGATGTTGCAGCCGCCGGTGTCGACGCCGACCTCGCGGATGACCGCGATGGCGACGTCGCGCATGTTCTGGTACTCGCGGTCGGTCAGGGTCAGCGCGGGCGCCACGGTGACGCTGTCGCCGGTGTGCACGCCCATCGGGTCGATGTTCTCGATGGAGCAGACGATGACGACGTTGTCGGCCTTGTCGCGCATGACCTCCAGCTCGTACTCCTTCCAGCCGAGGATCGACTCCTCCAGGAGCACCTCGGTGGTCGGGGAGGCGTCGAGCCCGGCGCCGGCGATGCGGCGCAGGTCCTCCTCCGTGTACGCGAAGCCGGAGCCGGCGCCGCCCATGGTGAAGGAGGGCCGCACGACCAGCGGGTAACCCAGCTCGCCCGCGGCGGCCAGGCACTCGTCCATGGTGTGGCAGATGACGGACCTGGCGGACTCGGCGTTGAGGCCGTGCTCGCGGGCGACCTTGGCGACGATCTCCTTGAACTTCTCGCGGTTCTCGCCCGCCTGGATCGCGTCGAAGTCGGCGCCGATCAGCTCGACCTCGTACTTCTCCAGCACGCCGGACTCGTGCAGCGCCACGGCGGTGTTGAGCGCGGTCTGGCCGCCCAGCGTGGGCAGCAGCGCGTCGGGCCGCTCCTTCGCGATGATCTTCTCGACGAACTCGGGGGTGATCGGCTCGACGTACGTGGCGTCGGCGAACTCCGGGTCCGTCATGATCGTGGCGGGGTTGCTGTTGACCAGGATCACGCGGAAGCCCTCGGCCCGCAGCACGCGGCACGCCTGGGTGCCGGAGTAGTCGAACTCGCACGCCTGGCCGATCACGATCGGCCCCGAGCCGATCACCAGGACCGACTGGATGTCCTCACGCTTTGGCACGGGTCATGACCTCGCAGAACTCGTCGAAGAGATAGGCGGCGTCGTGCGGGCCGGCGGCGGCCTCCGGGTGGTACTGGACGCTGAAGGCGCGGCCGTCGAGCAGCCGCAGCCCTTCCACGCAGCGGTCGTTGAGGTTGACGTGGCTGACCTCGGCCTGCCCGTACGGGGTCTCGAACGGCCCGTCGAGCGGCGCCTCCACCGCGAACCCGTGGTTGTGCGCGGAGATCTCCACCTTCCCGGTGCGCACGTCCTGCACCGGCTGGTTGACGCCCCGGTGGCCGTAGCGCAGCTTGTACGTGGACAGCCCCAGGGCGCGCCCGAAGAGCTGGTTGCCGAAGCAGATCCCGAAGAACGGCACCCGGGCCTCCAGCACTCCCCGCAGCGCCGACACGTCGGCGGTGGCGGGGTCGCCGGGCCCGTTGGAGAAGAACACGCCGTCGGGCTCGACCGCCATGATCTGCTCGTAGGTGGCGTCGGCCGGCAGCACGTGCACCTCGCAGCCGCGCTCGGCCATCCGGTGCGGGGTCATGCCCTTGATGCCCAGGTCCACGGCTGCGACCGTGAAACGCTTCTCGCCGATGGCGGGCACGACGTAGCTCTCCCCCGTGGCCACCTCGCGCGCCAGGTCCGCGCCCTCCATCCGGGGCGACTGCCGCACGCGCTCGACGAGCTCCTCGACCGGCGCCTCGGTCGCGCTGAAGATGCCGGCGCGCATGGCGCCGCGCTCGCGCAGGTGGCGGGTGAGCGCGCGGGTGCCGGAGATGGCGATCCCGACGACGCCCTGCTCCTTGAGGTAGTCGTCGAGCGAGCGGTTGGCCCGCCAGTTGGAGACCACCCTGGACGGCTCGCGCACGACGTAGCCGGCCACCCAGACGCGCCGGGACTCCGGGTCCTCGTCGTTGACGCCGGTGTTGCCGATGTGCGGCGCCGTCATGGCGACGATCTGCCGGTGGTAGGAGGGGTCCGTGAGGGTCTCCTGGTAACCGGTCATGCCGGTGTTGAAGACCATTTCGCCGAACGTCTCGCCTTCGGCGCCGTATGGAGTGCCATGGAAGACGCGGCCGTCTTCCAGGACGAGCACCGCAGTGTTCAAACCAGCTTCCCTTCGAGAACGGTCGGCCTGCCGCGCAGGAACGTCGCCACTACCCTGCCGGGCAGCGTCATCCCCTCGTAAGGGGTGTTCCGACTCTTGGACGCGAAGGCGGACGGGTCCACCTTCGTGCGCACGGACGGGTCGTACAGCGTGATGTTGGCCGGGGCGCCCACCTCGATCGGCTGCCCCTGGCCGGCGAGCCGCCCGATGCGGGCGGGCACGACGGACATGCGCTGGGCGACGCCCGCCCAGTCGAGCAGCCCGGTCTCGACCATGGCCTCCTGGACCACGCTGAGCGCGGTCTCCAGGCCTACCATGCCCATGGCCGCGGCCGACCACTCGGTCTCCTTGTCCTCGACCGGGTGGGGCGCGTGGTCGGTGGCGACGATGTCGATCGTGCCGTCGGCCAGGGCGGCGCGCAGCGCCTCGACGTCCGCGTGGGTGCGCAGCGGCGGGTTGACCTTGTAGATCGGGTTGTAGGCGCCCACCGGCGAGTCCTCCACGAGGTCGTCGGTGAGCAGCAGGTGGTGGGGGGTCACCTCGGCGGTGACGTTCCAGCCCTTGGACTTGGCCCAGCGGATGATCTCGACCGAGCCTGCCGTGGAGACGTGGCAGACGTGCAGCCGGGAGCCGACGTGGGCGGCCAGGAGGCAGTCGCGGGCGATGATCGCCTCCTCCGCGACCGCGGGCCAGCCGGTCAGGCCGAGCCTGCCGGAGACGACGCCCTCGTTCATCTGGGCGCCGGAGGTGAGCCTGGGCTCCTGGGCGTGCTGGGCGATGACGCCGTCGAACGCCTTGACGTACTCCAGGGCGCGGCGCATCAGCACCGCGTCGTCCACGCACTTGCCGTCGTCGGAGAAGACCCGCACGCGGGCGGCGGAGTCGGCCATCGCGCCCAGCTCGGCGAGCTGCCTGCCCTCCAGGCCGACGGTGACGGCGCCGACCGGGTGCACGTCGCAGTGGGCGAACTCGCGGCCCAGCCGCCAGACCTGCTCGACCACGCCGGCGGTGTCGGCGACGGGCGAGGTGTTGGCCATGGCGTGCACGGCGGTGTAGCCGCCGCGGGCGGCCGACTGGGTGCCGGTCTGCACGGTCTCGGCGTCCTCGCGGCCGGGCTCGCGCAGGTGGGTGTGCAGGTCCACGAGGCCGGGCAGCGCGACGGCGCCCGCGCCGTCGATCGTGTCGTCGCCGGCCAGGCCGGGCCCGATCTCGGCGATGGCGCCGCCCTCGACCCGGATGTCGGCGGGCTCCGCGCCCAGGATCCTCACGTTGCGGATGATCATGCGGTCTCTCCCCCGAGCAGCAGGTACAGGACGGCCATGCGGATGGTCACGCCGTTGGCGACCTGTTCGACGATCGTGGATCGCGCCGAGTCGGCCACCTCGGCGGCGATCTCCATGCCCCGGTTCATCGGCCCCGGGTGCATGACGATCGCCTCGTCGGGCATCTTCGCGAACCGGTCCCTGTCGAGGCCGTAGCGGCGGGAGTACTCGCGCTCGCTGGGGAAGTACGCGGCGTTCATCCGCTCCTTCTGCACCCTCAGCATCATCACCGCGTCGGACTTCGGCAGCACCGCGTCGAGGTCGTAGGACACCTCGCACGGCCAGGTGCCGACGGAGACCGGCAGCAGCGTGGGCGGCGCGACCAGGGTGACCTCGGCGCCGAGCGTGTGCAGCAGCAGCACGTTGGAGCGGGCGACCCGGCTGTGCAGCACGTCGCCGACGATGGTGACCCGGCGGCCCTCCAGGCTGCCCAGGCGGCGGCGCATGGAGAAGGCGTCGAGCAGCGCCTGCGTGGGGTGCTCGTGGGTGCCGTCGCCGGCGTTGACGACGCTGCCGCGCACCCAGTTGGCCAGGCGGTGCGGCGCGCCGGAGGCGCCGTGGCGGATGACGACCGCGTCGGCGCCCATGGCCTCCAGGGTGAGCGCGGTGTCCTTGAGCGACTCGCCCTTGGACACGCTCGACCCCTTGGCGGAGAAGTTGATCACGTCGGCGGACAGCCGCTTGGCCGCCGCCTCGAACGAGATCCGCGTGCGCGTGGAGTCCTCGAAGAACAGGTTGACCACGGTGCGCCCGCGCAGCGTGGGCAGCTTCTTGATGGAACGTTCCGAGACCCTCGCCAGCTCCTCGGCGGTGTCGAGGATGAGCAGCGCGTCGTCCCGGGTCAGGTCTCCGGCGGAGATCAGGTGCCGCTTCACTTCGCGCCCTCCTTCATGAGCAGGACGGCGTCGCGGTCGTCGATCTCCTGCAGGTAGACCTTGACCTTCTCGCTCTTGGCGGTCGGCAGGTTCTTGCCGACGTAGTCGGCGCGGATGGGCAGCTCGCGGTGGCCGCGGTCGACCAGCGTGGCGAGCTGCACGGCGGTGGGCCGGCCGAGGTCGTTGAGCGCGTCGAGCGCGGCGCGCACGGTGCGGCCGGAGTAGAGGACGTCGTCGACGAGCACCACGACCTTGCCGTCGATGCCGTCGGAGGGCAGCTCGGTGGGGCCGAGCGGGCGCACGGGCCCGCGCCGCAGGTCGTCGCGGTACATCGTGATGTCGATCGAGCCGACGGGGATCTTGACGCCTTCGAACTGCTCGATGCGGTCGCCGAGCCGGCGGGCCAGCGTGGCGCCGCGGGTCGGGATGCCGAGGAGGACGACGTCGCCTGCGCCCTTGGTGCGCTCGAGGATCTCGTGCGCGATCCGGGTCAGTGCCCGGTGGATGTCCGGGGCTTCCAGGACGGCCCTGGAATCACCCGTGGGTGCGGACATGGCGAAGCTCACCACCTTTCCCGCCTCACGGGACGGGTCTTAAAAGGGTGTTGGTCGGGACACACAGTACCAGGGGCTACCAGGTACAACGCGAGAGCCCTCCCGCGCAGCCCGTACGGGGAGCGACGGCGCGGTCGCGGATCAGGGGGATCGTCTGGATCAGGTAATTTCCCGCGCCCCGCCGTGTCGGGACGGCCCGCGCCGGGCACGTCTACCCGGCGCGCGGGGCGGGAGTCGGGCGTGACTTCCGCTTCCTGGAGGGGGATACAGGACAGATGACGTTCCATGTCGATTCCGAGGTCGGGCACCTGCGGCAGGTCCTGCTGCACAAGCCCGACCTGGCGCTGAAACGGCTGACCCCCACCACCAAGGACGCGTTCCTCTTCGACGACGTGCTGTGGGTGCAGCGCGCGATCGAGGAGCACGAGGAGTTCCAGCAGGTGCTGACGGACCGCGGCATCCGCGTCCACCTGCTGGCGGACCTGCTCAAGGAGACCGTCGACATCCCCGAGGCGCGCAAGCACATCCTCGACGCGGTCATCGACGAGCGCTGGCTGGGCCCGGTCGCCATCGACGACATCCGCAACACGCTCGACGGGATGGACAGCGCGACCCTGCAGGTCTACCTGACCGGCGGCATCACCAGGCGCGAGCTGGTCGCGATGGGCTGCGACCCCAGGTCGGTGACCTTCCACGCCACGGGCGAGGACGACTTCATCCTGCCGCCGCTGCCCAACCACCTGTTCACGCGGGACACCTCGTGCTGGATCTACGACGGCGTGTCGATCAACGCGATGAAGAAGAAGGCCCGCATGCGGGAGACGGTCAACATGGAGGCCGTCTACATGTACCACCCGACGTTCGCCGGCGGCTTCGACCGGCCGGGGCAGGGCGGCTACCACTGCTGGATGCCCGGCCAGTCGGTGGCCCCCGCCACCATGGAGGGCGGCGACGTGCTGGTCATCGGGCGGGGCGCGGTGCTGGTCGGGATGAGCGAGCGCACCCAGCCGCAGGCCGTCGAGATGCTGGCGCAGCGGCTGTTCAGCGCCGGGTCCGCGCGGCGGATCGTGGCGCTCGACATGCCGAAGGCGCGGGCGTTCATGCATCTCGACACGGTGATGACGATGCTCGACGTGGGCGTCTTCACCAAGTACGCCGGCCTGGGCATGCTGCCGGCGTACACGATCGAGCCGGGCGAGACGTCCAAGGAGCTCAAGGTCACCGACCATCCGCCCGAGGACATGCACAAGGCCATCGCGCACGCCCTTGAGCTGCCCGACATCAAGGTCCTGACGCCCACCCAGGACGTCTACGCCGCCGAGCGGGAGCAGTGGGACGACGGCTGCAACGGGCTGGCGCTGGAGCCCGGCGTGGTCGTGGCCTACGAGCGCAACGCCACCACCAACAACTACCTGCGCGACAACGGCATCGAGGTGATCACGATCAGGGGCAGCGAGCTCGGCAGGGGGCGCGGCGGGCCGCGGTGCATGAGCTGCCCGCTGGAGCGCGACGCCGTCTAGGGGGACGACACATGGCGGTGGACCTGCGGGGCCGCAGCTTTCTCAAGGAACTCGACTTCACCCAGGAGGAATTCGGCCATCTGCTGCGGCTGTCGGCCGAGCTGAAGGCCGCCAGGCACGCCGGCGCCGAGCGGCAGCGGCTGCGGGGCAGGAACATCGCGCTGATCTTCGAGAAGACCTCCACGCGGACGCGCTGCGCGTTCGAGGTGGCCGCCCGCGACCAGGGCGCGCACGTCACGTACCTGGACCCGGCCGGCGCCCAGCTCGGGCACAAGGAGTCGGTCGGCGACACCGCGCGGGTGCTGGGGCGGATGTTCGACGGCATCGAGTACCGCGGCTCCCGGCAGGCCCACGCCGAGGAGCTGGCGGCCCTGTCGGGGGTGCCGGTGTGGAACGGGCTGACCGACGAGTGGCATCCCACGCAGACGCTGGCCGACATGCTCACCATGCGCGAGCACAGCGACCGGCCGCTGCGCGAGGTGTCGTTCGCCTACCTGGGCGACGCGCGCAACAACATGGGGCACTCGCTGCTGGTCACGGGGGCGATGCTGGGCATGGACGTACGCCTGGTCGCGCCGAGGGCCCTGTGGCCGGACCCGGAGCTGGCGGCCGGGCCGGCCGAGAAGCTGGCGGCCGGCACCGGGGCCAGGATCACCGTCACCGACGACCTGGGCAAGGGCGTCAAGGGCGTGGACTTCCTCTACACCGACGTGTGGGTGTCGATGGGCGAGCCGGCCGAGATGTGGCAGGAGCGGATCAAGCTGCTGCTGCCGTACCAGGTCAACGACGCGGTGGTGCGGGCCACCGGCAACCCGTCGGTGCGGTTCATGCACTGCCTGCCCGCCTTCCACAACAGGGAGACGCAGGTCGGGCGCGACCTGTACGACAAGACCGGGCTCGACGCGCTGGAGGTGACCGAGAGCGTCTTCGAGTCGCCGCGCTCGATCGTCTTCGACCAGGCCGAGAACCGGCTGCACACCATCAAGGCCGTCATGGTCGCGACGCTGGGGGACTGACATGCGGGTCATCGTGGCGCTGGGCGGCAACGCGGTGCTGCGGCGCGGGCAGCGGCCCGACGCGGACGTACAGCTCGCCAACGTGCGGGCGGCCGCCAGGGCGCTCGCCGGGCTGGCGGACGAGCACGAGCTGGTCATCACCCACGGCAACGGCCCGCAGGTGGGCCTGCTGGCCATGCAGAGCGCCGCCGACCCCGACCTGAACGGGCCGTACCCGTTCGACGCGCTCGGCGCGCAGACGCAGGGCCTGATCGGCTACTGGATGCAGCAGGCCCTGCAGAACGCGCTGCCCGGCAGGCAGGTGCTGGCCATGGTGACGCAGACGCTGGTGTCGGCGGTCGATCCGGCCTTCGCGGAGCCGGCGAAGTTCGTCGGCCAGGTCTACGAGCAGGAGGAGGCCGAGAAGCTGGCCGCCGAGCACGGCTGGACGGTGCGGCAGGACGGCCGGCACTGGCGGCGGGTCGTGCCGTCCCCGGCGCCGCAGCGCGTGGTCGAGACCCGGCTGATCCGGCGGATGGTGGGCGAGGGCGTGATCGTGGTGTGCGCGGGCGGCGGCGGGGTCCCCGTCGTACGCGACGAGCGCGGCCGGCTGACCGGCGTGGAGGCCGTGGTCGACAAGGACCTCACCACGGCGATGCTGGCCGAGGCGCTGGAGTGCGACGCGTTCCTCAGCCTGACCGACGTACCGCGCGTCATGCGGGGCTTCGGCACGCCGCACCAGAGCGAGATCGGCCACACCACGCCGCACGAGCTGCGCGCGCTCGACTTCCCCGCCGGGTCGATGGGGCCGAAGGTGGAGGCGGTCTGCCGGTTCGTGGAGACGACCGGCGACATGGCGGCCATCGGCAGGCTGGAGGACGCCGGGCGCATACTCGGCGGCTCAGCGGGCACCATCGTCACACCCAACGGCCGGTGGCCGCTGACGAGCACGTTGTAGGGGGTGTCCGATGACACTGGCCCGGCGGCTCCTGCGTACCAAGCCGACGGAACGCATCGTGGCCGAGGGCGGTCACGGCGAGGGCGGCGAGCTGCGGCGCACGATGTCACTGTGGCAGCTCACGCTGTTCAGCGTCGGCGCGACGCTGGGCACCGGGATCTTCGTGATCCTCGGGCAGGCGGTGCCCAAGGCGGGGCCGGCGGTGGTGCTGGCGTTCGTGCTGGCGGCGATCACGGCGCTGCTCTCCGCGCTGTCGTACGCCGAGCTGGCCGGCACGATCCCGGTGTCCGGCTCGTCCTACTCCTACGCGTACGCGACGCTGGGCGAGCTCGTGGCCTGGGTCTGCGGCTGGTGCCTGATGCTGGAGTACGCCGTCTCCGTGGCGGCCGTGGCCGTGGGCTGGGGCGAGTACCTGAACTCGTTCCTGCGCGCGCTGTTCGGCTTCACGCTGCCGGAGGCGATCACCCGCTCCCCCGGCCAGGACGGCGGCGTGGTGAACGTCACCGCGATCGTCATCGTGCTGCTGGCCACGTGGCTGCTGCTGTACGGGGCCTCCGAGAGCGCCAGGGCGAACGCCTTCTTCGTGCTCATCAAGATCGCGGTGTTGCTGTTCTTCTGCGCGGTGACGTTCACGGCCTTCCAGTCGGGGAACCTCGCGCCGTTCGCCCCCATGGGCGTGGCCGGCATCACGGCGGCGGCCTCGCAGGTCTTCTTCTCCTACATCGGCTTCGACGCCGCCTCCACCGCCGGTGAGGAGGCCAAGAACCCCAGGCGCGACCTGCCGCTGGCGATCATGCTGTCGCTGGCCATCGTGACGGCCGTCTACGTGCTCGTGGCGCTGGCCGCCGTCGGCGCGATGCCGTGGACCGAGTTCGACCCCGACAACACCGAGGCCAGCCTGTCGTACATCGCCGACCTGGCCGTGGGGGCCACCTGGCCCGGCCTGATCGTCTCGTTCGGCGCGGTCATCGCCATCGCCAGCGTCGTGCTCACCGTCATCTACGGGCAGACGCGCATCCTGTTCGCGATGTCGCGCGACGGGCTCATCCCCCGGATCTTCCAGAAGGTCAACCCCCGCCGGCAGGTGCCGATCGCCAACACCCTCATCGTGGCCGCGTTCATCTCCGTGCTGGCCGGGCTGGTGCCGCTCGGGCAGCTCGCCGAGGCGACCAGCATCGGCACGCTGTTCGCCTTCGCCATCGTCAACGTCGGCGTGCTCGTGCTGCGTTACCGCAGCCCCGAGCTGCCGCGCAGCTTCCGCACGCCGCTGTTCCCCGTCACGCCGGTGCTGGGCGCGATCATGTGCGTGGTGGTCATGGCGGGGCTGGCCGGGGTGACCTGGCTGGCGTTCGGGCTGTGGATGCTCGCGGGGCTGATCTGCTACTTCCTGTACGGCTATGGCCATTCGCGGCTGAATGCCGAGGTGCGCTGAATGAAGCTCGACGACGTGCTGGCCGGATACGTCCCCGGATCGCGGGGACGGGACGGGCTGGCGCTGGCCGTACTGCTCGCGGAGCAGGCGCACGCGCGCCTGACGGTGGCGACCGTGCAGCCGCCGGCCCGCTCCACGCCGGGGCCGGCCAGGGCCGAGGAGAGCGCCTGGCGCGCCTACCTGCGCGAGCAGGCGGAGGCGACGCTCGCTCAGGCCCGCGAGCTGGCGGGCGACGAGGCCGAGTACGTCGCGCACACCCACAGGGGCAGCGGGCGCGGGCTGGTGGAGCTGGCGCGCAGGCGCGGCGCCGGCGTCGTGGTGATCGGCTCGGCCCCGGGCGGCGGCAGGGGACGCATCTCGGTGGGCAGCACCGCCGACCAGCTCCTGCACTCCTCCTCCGTTCCCGTCCTGCTCGCCCCGCGCGGCTACGGCGACCTGCCGCCGTCCGCCATCGACCGCCTCACCGTCGCCTACCGCCGCGGCCCCGGCTGCGACGCGGCCGTCAGCGACGCGGCGCGGACCGCCGCGGCGCTCGGGGTGCCGCTGCGGCTGGTCACTCTGGTGATCAGCAGCGGCAGGCGGGCGAGGATCGAGGAAGAGATGCTCGTACGCCTGCGCGACCAGGCGGCAGCCGACCTCCACGCGGCGGCGCGGGGACAGCGGCCGGCGGGACGGCCCGCGGGGCGGCCCGTGGAGGTCGAGGTGCTGGAGGGCCGCAACGTGGCCCAGGCACTCGGGACGACCTCGTGGCTGCCCGGCGAGATGATCATATGCGCTTCCAGCGACACCGGGCCACTCAGGCGGGTCTTCCTCGGGGACACCTCGATCAAGATCGTCCGGGCCTCGACCTGCCCTGCCATGATTCTCACTCGAGAGCCCTGACCGCCGGAATTTCTCGTCAAAACCTGACGAAGTCATCGTTGCCAGTGGGACATGAGGGATGATTGTGGCGATCCCTACCGGACCGGATTCGGCATCTTTTTTCCAATCAGCTTGACCTTAGGCGTCCACCCCTTTACCGTCACTGTGCGTAACCACACCGCGCGGCGTTCCGGGGTAAACCCAGAGCCATGGCTACCGATGGTGCCGAGCCAGGCACCAGACCCCCCGGTGGCCCGGGCATACGCCGCAAGGGAGCACAATCTACTGAGAGCGATACATACGAGAGCCGGGGGGCCACACGATGCCGTCTGAGTACGCAAAGTCGCTGGGTGCACGACTCCGCGCCATCCGCACCCAGCAGGGCCTGTCCCTGCATGGAGTCGAAGAGAAGTCGCGTGGCAGGTGGAAAGCCGTAGTCGTGGGCTCTTACGAGCGTGGCGACCGAGCGGTGACCGTGCAGAAGCTTGCCGAGCTTGCCGACTTCTACGGGGTGCCCGTATCCGAGCTGCTGCCGGGCGGAGCCGCCCCCAGCCCGCTCGGGCCGACACCCAAGCTTGTGATCGACCTGGAGCGGCTCGCGACGCTGCCGAAGGAGAAGGCCGGCGCCCTGGCCCGGTACGCCGCCACCATCCAGAGCCAGCGTGGCGACTACAACGGCAAGGTGCTGTCGATCCGCCAGGAGGACCTGCGCTCCCTGGCCGTGATCTACGACAAGTCGCCGAGCGAACTGACCGAGGAGCTCATCAGCTGGGGCGTCCTCGACGCCGAGGCCCGCCGGGCCGTGGAGTCGTTCTGACGTCCTGAGGTCGTCCAGGCCTCGGGACTTCGTGGTCCCGAGGCCGTTTGCGGGTCTCGGCTCCCGTTCGCGGGGCGTTCCGCTCCGGAACGCCGTGTTCGAGGCCCGTGGTTTTGAGGTCACCCGCTCCAACCGAGGGCTCGCCGCACTCCGGCGAGCCCATCGGCGTTTCTGCCCGCACCGCGACGAGCCACCGAAACCGCACCACCCGCCGGGCCGGGTGCATGCCGAGCCGAGCTAATGTCAAGCGGGCGCACGCCAGGGCGAGCGCATGCCAGGGCGAGCGCATGCCGACCCGAGCGCACGTCGATCAAGGCGGACGCCGATCCAGGCCCATCAGGAGCTTGGCGCACGCCGATCCAGACCCATGCCGAACAGGCCGCGCACGTCGGCCGCGCCATGCTCGACCGGCACAGCGTTCAACGCCCCAGCGCCCGCCGCCGCAGTACCGGGCTTCGTGGCCGCACAGCGTCAGGCTTCCTGGCGGCGCGAGGCCGCGCCTCCGGCCCCCGCCAGCCCTTCATGGCCGCGGGATCATGCCTCCGGGGCCGTCAGCCCGCCAGGGGCACGTCCACCGGGAGTTGTGGCTGGCTAGGGACCCCGAGGATGCCCTCGACGGTCGAGACGAACGTCTCCGCCTCCGCCAGGATCTCGTCCGCGTCCGCCGCGCTGATCCGGCGGACCATCCCCGCCTCCGCGGCGGCGCGCTTGGCGGCGGTCATCGCGAAGTAGGCGGCCCACTGCGCCAGCTCGGGCTCCGCCTCGGGCAGCAGCTCCCAGGCGCTGCGCAGCCGGCGACGGCGGCCCTCCGTGGGACGGGGGTGGGCGGCGAGGATCGCCGCTGCCGCTCGCAGGGCCGCCAGGTGGGCGGCCACGTATCGGGATGCCGGGGTGCGAGCGCCGGTCGCCTCCGCCAGGCAGGAACGTGAATCGGTCAGGTGTGCCCGAACCGCAGGCGACAGCCGGGGCCCGGGCGTTTCTCTAGGCCGTGGTGCCATCTTGCGCGCCTCCTCTGGAGTCGTGGGCGGCGTCCGGCTTCTGCGCCGATGGAGCCAACAATCGCAGACGCCACCGACATTTCCGCCGGGCAGGCCGGACGAGGAGCTTCCCCTCTCCCCGTCCGGCCAGGACACGCCCACTCGTCTCCGCCGACGACGAGGACGAGCCCTTCGCCCGGGAACCTGGCCGCGGGAATCGCTTGAGGAAGCGAACGGCCCGCGACCAGGTCCTGGTGACGTTGAGCCGCGAGCCTCACCGCCACTAGGTCGAACATAATTTCGATCACGCCCTGTTGTCAACCGATCCACGAACATAGGTTCGATGACCATGAAGTGAAAGGAGCCACACGCGGCGGAGGCCGTCCGGTTGACGGCGGCGCAGACGAAAGAGCCGCCGCCGCGGTTCGGGATGCGGCGACGGCGAAGTGGTGCTGTCAGGGCAGTGTCAAGACGGGGCCCGCATCAGGAGACCGAGATGGCCCCTGACGGGCAGAGGGTCACGGCCCGGCGAACGGCCTCCTCCAGCTCCTGCGGTGGCTCGTCCTGCAGCAGGACGACCGTGCCCTCGTCCTCGCTCTGGTCGAACACCTTCGGCACCGTCAGCGCGCACATGCCCGCACCGATGCACACCGTCGTATCTGCCTTGATTTCCATCGCGACCTACCAAGTGACAGGGAGGCGGTGCACTCCGTAAATACTCATGTCCGAGCGCATCGGCACCTCCTCGGGTGTTACCGCCAAGCGTAGGCCAGGGAACCGGCGCAGCAGCGCAGGGTAGGCGATGCGCATCTCGGCGCGGGCGAGCTGCTGGCCGAGGCACTGGTGGATGCCGTGGCCGAAGGTGAGGTGCCCGCCGGCGGGCCGGGTGACGTCGAGCCGCTCGGCGTCGGCGAAGCGGGCGGAGTCGCGGTTGACGGCGGGCAGGTGGATGGTGACGGTCTCACCGGCCCCGATCATGACGCCCTCGATCTCCACGTCCTCCAGCGCCGTACGCATCGGGCCGAGATGGATGATCGTGAGGTGGCGCAGCAGCTCCTCGACGCCGTTGTCCACCACCGCGGGGTCGTCGCGCATGGCGGCGAGCTGGTCGGGGTTCGTGAGCAGCGCGTACGTCCCCAGCCCCAGCATGTTGGCGGTCGTCTCGTGCCCCGCGATGAGCAGCAGGACGCCGACGCCGGTGAGCTCCTCGTCGCTCAGCTCCCCGCCCTCGATGAGACCGCTGAGCAGGTCGTCGCCCGGCTCCTTGCGCTTGCGCTGGACGAGCCCGTAGAGGTAGGACGAGATGCCGCCGAGCGCCGCGATCGCCTCCTCGGCCTTGGCCTCGAGGCTGGCCAGCACCTTGGTGTCGGCCTGGAACTGCGCGCGTTCGTCGTACGGCACGCCGAGCAGCTCGCAGATCACCAGCGAGGGGATCGGCAGCGCGAACTCCTGGACGAGGTCCACGGGCGGGCCGGCGGCCTCCATGGCGTCGAGGCAGGCGCCGGTGATCTCCTCGATCCGCGGCTCCAGCATCTTCATCCGCCGGACCGTGAACTGCCCGGTCAGCAGCCTGCGGAAGCGCGTGTGGTCGGGCGGGTCCATGCGCAGGAAGAAGCCGGGCGGCACGCGCAGCTTCTCCGGCCGGGTGGCCAGCTCCATCCTCGCGGACGGGATCGGCGGGTGCATGTGCTCGGGCCGGTTGCTGAAGTGCGGGCTGGCGAGCACGGCGCGGGCGGCGGCGTGGCCGGTCACGAGCCAGCCCTGGTGGCCGTCGGCGTACGTCATGCGGTGGATCGCGCCCTGTTGTCGCAGCGCGGTGACTTCGTCGGGCGGGTCGAGGGGGCGCTGGCGGGCGGTGGGCAGGGTCAGTTCTGACATGTTCCGCTCCTTTCCGAGCTCTCCCCTCCAGAAAACCTCAACGGATGCAAAATTTCAATGGATGAAAACAATTAGGACGTGCAGTATAGTTCCGGCATGGTGGAAGGGCTCCGGGAACGCAAGAAGCAGCGCACGCGCCAGGCGCTGATCGAGGCGGCGCTGCGGCTGTTCCAGGAGAAGGGCTTCGAGGAGACCACGCTCGCGGAGATCGCGGAGCAGGCCGACGTGTCGACCCGCACGTTCTTCAGCTACTTCGCCAGCAAGGAGGACGTGGTCTTCTACGACACCGCGGCCCGGCGGGAGCTGGCGCTCAGGGTCATGGAGGGCAGGCGGCCCGACGAGACCGTGACCGACGTGCTGATGAGGATCGTCGAGGAGAGCTTCGAGCAGGCCGTCTCCTACCAGGACATCTCGAGCGAGGACGCGGTGCTGCGGGTGCGGCTGATCCTCACCGAGCCCGCGCTGCAGGCGCGGGCGCTGCTCCTGCTGTTCGACACGCAGCTCAAGCTGGCCGAGGCGCTGCACGAGGCGTTCCCCGAGCTGACGCTGGTGGACGCAGCCGCGGCGGTGGGCGGGCTGATCGGGGCCGTCAAGCTGGGCGTCATGGCCACCCTGGAGGAGGAGCAGTCGCTGGGCGACATCCTGGCCAACGCGCGCCGCGCGGCCGAGGTCGCCATCTCCGGCCTGCACACCCTCGGCTAGCGCAGGCCCGCTCGCGCAGGTCCGTTCTGGGGCATGCCCGCTCTGCGCAGGACCGTTCTGCGCGGGTCTGCTCTGCGCGCGTCCGCTCTGCGCGATTTCGCGTGGAGGGTGCCCGGATCCTTCTGAGAAGCTGTCTCACGGAAACCGCCGCGGGAAGGGAGAGCGGATGGCGGGAAGCGGTCGCCCGGCGGGGATCGTGCTGCTGGCTCTGGGTCCGGTGCTGGCGGCGGCGTACGCGGGCGCGGGCCACCTGGCCGTCCGGGCGGCGGTACGCGCGCAGACCGCAGGCCCCGAGTGGGAGGGCGGCAGGATCGACGGCTCGGGGCTGACCTCGCTGGGCGTGGACACGTGGCGGCTGACCTGGTGGACCGCGATGGTCGTGGGCCTGGCGGCGGTGGCCTACCTGGTCTTCGGGGTGCTGCTGCTACGGGAGCGGCGGGGCCGGACGCTGATCCTCGTGGTGTCGGGCGTGCTCATCGTCCCGTACGCGCTGGGGTTCGGGGTCGCGCTGTTCAATCCCGTCGAGCTGCTGGCGGGCCTGTACGACTCCCCCGACTTCCTCGCGGGCCTGCCCGCGTGGCAGCCGTACACGGCCTGGCTGCTGCTGGCGGGCGGGCTGGCGCAGGCCGTGGGGATGGTGATGGCCGCCGCGCACGGCAAGCGCGCGGCCCCGAAGCCCCCGGAGGTCGCGGAGGCCAAGGGCCAGAGCTGACGCCCGCCGGAATCAGCGGGCGGAGTTGACGCCCGCCCGTACGGCCGCCGCGATCAGGTCCCGGGCCGGCCGGGGCGCGTCCAGGAACGCGGGCAGGTCGCTCCGCCCGGCCTCCATCAGGCCGGCCCCGATGTTGGAGAAGGTCGAGATCGTGTGGCCCGCCTGGTACGCCTCCAGCCCGGCCAGCCCCGCCCGCGCGTCCCGCAGCGGCACCGGGTGGTAGGCCACGGGCCGCCCCAGCACCTCGGAGAGCACCTCGGCCAGGTCGTGCCCGCCGACCGCGCTCAGGCCCTCCAGCTCGTACGTCCTGCCCGCGTGCCGGCGCGCCCCGCCCGACACGACGTCCTGCCAGGCCTCGGCCGCCACGCGCACGGCCACGGCGGCCAGGTCCTGCCTGGCCGCCACCGGCACCCGCCCCGCGCCGAGGGGCGCCGCGAACACCCCGCTCTCCGCCGCCGCGGGCACGCCGGCCAGCGCCAGCCCGGCGGGGATCTCGGCGTACAGGGCGTTGCGCAGCACCGTGACGTCGAAGGGCGCCTCGGCCAGCCGCGCCTCGGTCCAGCGATGGGCCAGGGCGATCGTGAGCCGCTCCCCCGAGCCTGCCAGGCTGGTGTAGATCACGTGCTCGACGCCCGCCGCGTCGGCCGCCCGCACGACCGCGCCGTGCCGGGCGAGCACGACGTCGTCCTCGGCGTACCCGGCGGACACGAACACCAGCACCCGCGCCCCCTCGAACGCCCGCTCCAGCGTGTCCGGCCGGTCGAAGTCGGCGTGCCGCACCCCGGCGCCGTCGCCCGAGCTGCTGGCCCCGGCCACCACCGGCCCGCCGGCGGCCCGCAGCCCGCCGAGGATCGCTCCGCCCAGTGCACCGGACACGCCCGTCACGACAATCATGGGTCCCCCTAATGTGGATCTGCCAGGTGAAACGAACCCAGCATGGGCGAGGCCCCGCGCTCGCCGTAAGGAGGCACTCTCATGTCAGTCGCGCACACGGAGGTAACCCCCCAGGCCGCCGGGCCGTGCGGGGACGACGACTGCGGCATCAGGGACGTGCTCGACCGCATCGGCGACAAGTGGACGGTGCTGGTGATGGTGGAGCTGGCCAAGGGGGTGCGGCGGTTCAGGGAGCTGCACCGGGCGGTGCCCGGCATCTCACAGCGGATGCTGACGCTGACGACGCGGCGGTTGTGCCGGGACGGGCTGGCCGAGCGCACGGCGTACGCGACGATCCCGCCGCAGGTGGAGTACCGGCTGACGCCGATGGGCCGCAGCCTCGCCGAGGCCGTGCAGCGGCTGGCCGACTGGTCGCGCGAGCACAAGGACGCCATGGAGGACGCCCGCGCCCGCTGGGACGCCGGGCATCCCGGCGAGGGCTAGCAGCGTGACCAGGTGGCCCAGCCGTGCCGGGCGCCGGTGGCGGTCCAGCCCATCGGCGGCGGCCCGGCGGCCTGAGGGACGACGGCGGTGCAGACGCCCTCGGGTGGCGTGCCGCGGAAGCGCTCGATATCCGTCCACCACACGCGGTACGACAGCGGGACCCAGACGTTCCACTTGACTCCTGCCTCCACCGCCACCCGGCCCGGCGGCGACGGCGCGGGCAGCCAGTCGGGGCCGGGCGCGGGCGGGGCGGGCGCCAGGTGGGCGACGAACGCCACCTGGATCAGGCCCAGGACGCCTGCGGCGAGCATCGCGGGCCGCCGGACCAGGGCCGCGCCCGCCAGGCAGGCCAGCAGCGCCAGGGCGGACAGGGAGGCCGCGACCAGGTCGAGCGAGTCGGATACCCGGGTGAGGAAGATCACTTCGGGGAAGTCGAAGGCGATGAAGGCGTGCCGGTGGAGCCGGTCCCCCGCGTACCAGGCGGTCACGCCACCGGTCACGGCGAGCAGCCCGGCGGCCGCCAGCACGTGCCGCACCACGGCGCACAGCCCGGTGGCCGCCACGACGTGCCGCACCACCGCGAACCGCCCGGCCCCGCCCACCGCGAACCGCCCGACCCCGTCCAGCGTGATCCGCCCGACCCCGTCCGGCGCGGGACGCGCTGCCCCAGCAGGCAGCCGCCTCGCGCGCAGCAGGACGAGCATGCCCGCCAGCGTCCACACCACCGCGACGCACGCCAGGTAGCGGCCGTAGGCGAAGTTGCCGACCCGGTGCTCGTCCGGCAGGGCGGCCGAGGAGGCGTACGCGATGCCCAGGGTCAGCATCAGCAGCGCCCCTGCCAGGACGCGCGGCACGAGCGGCGCCGATCTCCGCGCCAGCAGGGCCACCGCGCCCGTCAGCCCCACGCCCGCCAGGCCCCACGTGCCGGCGATGAGGTACCAGATCTGCCCGGCCGCCCCCGACAGCGCCCACGCCTGCCCCTCCAGGCTCGTCAGACGCTCCAGCAGCAGCCCTGACAGGTCACGGGGCCCGCCGGGGTAGAGCGCGGCCTGCAGCGCCCCGTTGAGCGCGTCGCCGGCCACCGCGCCCGCGACCGCGCTCACCAGCGTCGCGACCAGGGCGGCGCGCGGCAGCCTGCGCCACATCGCGACCAGCACGAGCAGGCACACCGCCACGATCACGGTCCCGCGCAGGTGCACCGCCATCGCGTACGCCGCCAGCCCGCCCGCCGCGATCCCGGCCAGGACCCGCCGGCGCCCGGGCCCGTCCGCGACCAGGTCGTGCAGCGCGACCAGCCATCCCAGCACGATCACCGGCAGGACCGCGTCGGCCAGCGCGTACCCGGAGAACACCACCAGCGGGGGCGACATCCCCGCCGCGAACGCCGGCACCAGCGCCGCCCGCCTGCTCACGCGCAGCCGCCGCAGCAGCACGTACGCCAGCGGGAACGCGCCCGCCGCCGCCACCGCCCCCACCCCGACGGCCAGCCGGTACGCGAGCCCGGGGTCGGCGGTCAGCCAGAAGATCGGGACGAGCAGCAGCGCGTACCCGGCCTGGTAGAAGGTCGAGCCCGACAGGTCGGCTCCCGCGCCGCCTGCCAGCCATCGGGCGGCCAGGAGGTAGCCGGTCTCGTCCGGGTTCGCCACGGGCATCGTGTGATAGCGGTTCAGCCACAGCCGCAGCGCCACCTGCGCGGCCCACCCCGCGGCGAGCAGCCACCGCACCCGCGGATCCGCCCCGCTCCGGCGTACGGGCGGAGCGGGCGTCCTCAGCATGAAAGCCGTAGTCATGAGATCCCCCAGAAGTTCGGGGAAAGCTCACCAGACCACGGATAACCGGCCTGTCACCGATTTCGGTTATGCGGGGGTTATGCGGGCTCAGGCACGCTTGTACGCGCCCGTGACGTGCACCGGGACGCCCTTGCCCAGCAGCCCGGGCAGCTCCTGCGCCACGTTCATGGGCATGCGCACGCACCCGTGCGAGGCCGGGTAGAGCGGCACCGACAGCGCGCCGTGGAAGGCGATGCCGCCGTTGAAGAAGATCGGGTTGTACAGCTCGCCCAGGTACGACTTGTGCCAGCCGCTCGCCCGCCAGGTCGTGCGGTAGTTGCCCGTCGGCGTGCGGGCCGAGCCGCAGAAGCGCTGCTCCTTGCCCTGCCAGGTGGTGGTCTCGCAGTACGGGACGCCGCTGCCGGAGGAGATGTGGGTGATCAGCTTCACCTCGCCGCGCACGTACAGGACCATGACCTGCTTGCTGAGGTTGACCTCGGCGCGGGTCGCCTTGCCGTTCGGGGCCAGGACCTTCGGCGTCCGCGGCGTCTCCAGCGCCTCCCACGTGCGCCTGGCGATCGTGCTGGTCGGCTTGATGCCGTTGACCTTCTGGAACGCCCAGACGGCGGCCAGCGTGGTGCCGCCGTACTGGCCGTCGGCCTTGCCGGGACGGTACCCGAGCTCGACCAGCCGCTTCTGCATCCAGGTGACGGCCTTGCCCTTGGCGCCGAGCCTGAGCGTCTTGCGCGGCGCGGTGACGGGCTCGGGAGTGACGGCGGACGGGCCCTGCTGGGCGGCGGCCGCTGGAGGGGACGCGGTCGGGGACGCGGGCAGGGACGTCTCGGCCCGCCGTTCCACGGGCTGCGTGCCGCAACCGGAGACGACGACCGCGCCGGCCGTCAGAAGAGCAGCCACCCCGGGCAGCCGTCGAACCTGCACCCGTACCACCTCTCCTAAAGGACGGATCAGGGGACCCTACACCACTTACCAGGAATGGGTAATAGAGGCGTCAACCTGTTTAGAGTGTCTCCATGTCTGAGAAGTTGCCTGCGAACGCCGTCGTCGTGGAGTCCGCCCTGCGCGCGCTCGGGGCCGGCGGCGAGATCGTGGTCCTGCCCGAGAAGGCGCCCACGGCCGCGACCGCGGCGGCGCAGCTCGGCTGCGAGGTGGGCGCGATCGCCAACAGCCTGATCTTCGACGCCGACGGCGCGCCGCTGCTCGTGCTGACCAGCGGCGCGCACCGGGTGGACGTCGACCTGATCGCCCGTACGGCGGGGGTCCAGCGGGTACGCCGGGCGACGCCGGAGTTCGTCAGGCAGGCCACCGGGCAGCCCATCGGCGGCGTGGCCCCGGTCGGGCACCCCGCGCCCGTGCGCACCCTGGTGGACAACTGGCTGGGCAAGCACGAGGTGGTGTGGGCCGCGGGCGGGCATCCGCACACCGTGTTCCCGACGACGTTCGACGAGCTCGTGCGGATCACCGGGGGCACGCCGGTGGACGTCGAGTAGTGTGCGACGGGTGATCGAGTTTCGCGGGGCGGGGCCGGCAGAGTTCACCGAGCGGCTGGAGACGGTGATCGACATTTACACGGCGGCCATGAACCCGCCGGAGGAGCAGATCACCGGCCGCAAGACCATCATGCGAAATCACGCGACATATCCCCATTTTCAGTGCTATTTCGCGGAATTGCGTGATTCATCACCAGATATGCCTGCTCCGGAACCCCGAACCGTCGGCTTCGCGTACGGGTTCCGCGGCGCGCCCGGGCAATGGTGGCACGACGTCGTCCTCCGGGGCCTGGCCGACCGGCTGGGCGAGGAGGCGGCGAACGCCTGGATGGGGCACGCGTTCGAGCTGGCCGAGATCCACGTGCACCCCGACTACCAGGGCAAGGGCATCGGCCGCGCCATGATCACGACGCTGTGCGCCGGCCGCCGCGAGCGCTCGGCCGTGCTGTCCACCCACGACCAGCCCACGGCCGCCCGCCACCTCTACGCCAGCATGGGCTTCAACGACCTGCTGACGAGGTTCCTCTTCCCCGGCGGCTCGGAGGAGTACGCGATCGCGGGCCGCCCGCTCCCCTTGACCTGAGCTGGTAAAGCTGTGACCTGTGGGTTTGCCGTGCCATGACATCGGGCACGATCAATGACAGAAAGTAGCCGACCCTTTACCCGCTGTCCCGTCCTTCCCCTGCCCGTCACCCGCCCGGTCCCCCTGCGGGCGGGTGGCGGGCATCCGCTCACGCGGAGGCGGGCAGCGGCTCCAGCCGCTGGAACACCTCGCGCGACGCGCTCGACCGGTTGAACGTGATGAAGTGGATCCCCGGCGCGCCCTCGTCGAGCAGCCGCTGGCACAGCTCGGCCCCGTGCTCGATGCCCAGCCGCCGCACCGCGGCCGGATCGTCCTTGACCGCCTCGAACCTGGTCGCCACGTCGGGCGGGAACGGCGCCCCGGAAAGCTGCTCCGACCTGGCGATCGTGCTCATCTGCGTGACCGGCATGACGCACGGGATGATCGGCGTGTCACAGCCCTGGGCCACCACCCGGTCGCGCAGCCGCAGGTAGTCGTCGGCCTGGAAGAACATCTGGGTGATCGCGTAGTCGGCCCCCGCCCGGCACTTGCGGACGAAGTAATCGGTGTCGGACTCGATGGACGGCGAGCGCGGGTGCTTGTACGGGAAGGCGGCCACGCCGACGCAGAAGTCGCCCGCCTGCCGGATCAGCCGCACCAGCTCCTCGGCGTAGAGCACGCCGTCGGGGTGCTGCACCCACTCGCCCATGGGGTCGCCGGGCGGGTCGCCGCGGACGGCCAGGATGTTGCGCACCCCGGCGTCGGCGAAGCGCCCCACGAGGTGACGCAGCTCGCGGATCGAGTGGTTGACCGCGGTGAAGTGCGCCACAGGGGTGAGCGTGGTGTCGTGGGCGATCCGCTCGACGATGTCGACCGTGCGGTCGCGGGTGGAGCCGCCGGCGCCGTACGTCACCGACACGAAGGTCGGCCGCAACGACTCCAGCTCCCTGATCGCCCGCCACAGCTGCCGCTCGCCCTCGTCGGTCTTCGGGGGGAAGAACTCGAACGAGAACGACCGGCCACCGGAGGCGAGCATCTCGCGGACGGTGGGAACACGATCGGGCCGGATGGAGGATCGACCAAGCGCCATGAGGCAAGGTTACAGTCACATCCTCGAACCGGCGGGTGAGAGGAGCCACCTGGAGATCCGGACCTGTCCCCGGGGCCACTAGTCTCAGGGGCATGACCACTGACGCCGCCGGCATGGAGACCCTGCGCGCCCAGGTGGAGCGTGCCCTCGCCGAGTTCGTCGAGCGGAAGCTGCCCTCCGCCGACGACTCCGAGTTCGCTCCGCTGCGCACGGCAGCCGACGAGCTGCTGTCCGGCGGCAAGCGGCTGCGCCCGGCGTTCTGCTACTGGGGCTGGCGCGGCGCCGGCGGCACCGACGTGCCCGGCATCTTCACCGCCGCGGCCTCGCTGGAGCTGCTCCAGGCCAGCGCCCTCGTGCACGACGACGTGATGGACAAGAGCGACCTGCGCCGCGGCATGCCGTCCGCGCACCGCCGCTTCCAGGCGATGCACGAGAAGTCCGGCTGGTACGGCTCGGCCGAGCAGTTCGGCGAGGGCGCGGCGATCCTGCTCGGCAACCTGCTGCTGATCTGGTCGGGCGAGATGTGGCGGGCCAGCGGGCTGCCGCGCGAGTCCCTGGAGGCGGCCCAGCCCGTCCACGACCACATGCGCAGCGAGCTGATGTGCGGGCAGTACCTCGACCTGCTGGAGCAGGCCAACGGCGAGAACACGTTCGAGTCGGCGCTGCGGGTGGCGCTGTTCAAGAGCGGCAAGTACTCCGTGGAGCAGCCGCTCAGGCTCGGCCTCGCGCTCGCCGGCGGCGAGCTCGCGCCGTGGATGGACGAGCTGTGCACCGGGTACGGGCGGCGGGTCGGGATCGCCTTCCAGCTCCGTGACGACATTCTCGGGGTGTTCGGCGACCCGGCGCAGACGGGCAAGCCCGCGGGGGACGATCTGCGGGAGGGCAAGCGCACGATGCTCGTGGCCCGCACGCTGGCCGCCGCCTCGCCCTCGGACGCCGAGACCGTGCGGCGCCTGCTCGGGGATCCCGAGCTGGACGAGGCCGGGGTCGCCACGCTGCGGGAGATCATCGACGGCACGGGGGCGCTGCAGGAGTGCGAGGACCTGATCGGCGACTACCTGGGCCAGGCGCTGGCGGCCCTCGAGACTGCCCCGGTCACCCCGGAGTCCCGGGCGGCGCTCACCGAGCTCGCCATCGCCGCCACCTCCCGCAAGACCTGACCCGCCACGCGCCCGCCGCTGCCCGCGTGCACCACATGTCAGGCTGACGCTGCTCGCGGGCCATACGCGTCACGCGAGCCTCACGTCACGCGAGCCTCACGTCACGGATGCCTCCCCTGTCACGCTGGCCTCGCCGGTCACGAAGGCTTACCGGTCACCCGCGCACCGCGAGTCTCGCGGGCACCGCGCCTCAGGAGGTGCGGGGCGTGCAGGTTGGAGGCGCCCGCGGCGAGAGCGGGCGCCCCGGTACTCAGCCGGCCGACAGCCGCTTGGCGAACTCCGCCGCCGCCGCCCCAGGGTCGTCGGCATCGGTGATCGCCCGTACCACCACCACGCGCCGCACCCCGTACGACATCACCTCGTCCAGGTTGCCGAGGTCGATGCCGCCGATCCCGAACCACGGCCGCGAGGTCTCCAGGGCCGCCGCGTGCCGCAGCAGTGACGGGCCGGGAGCCGGGCGGCCCGGCTTGGTCGGGGTGGGCCAGACGGGGCCGCAGCAGAAGTAGTCGACGCCCTCCTCCACAGCCGCGGCGGAAGCCTCGGCGGCGGAGTGGGTGGACCTTCCGATGACGATGTCGTCGCCGAGTATCTCTCGCGCGACCGTCACAGGAAGGTCGTCCTGCCCCAGATGGAGCACGTCGGGCCGGGCGGCGTAGGCGATGTCCGCCCGGTCGTTGACGGCCAGCAGCTTGCCGTGCCGGTCGCAGGCGTCGCGGAAGACTTCGAGGAGCGCGAGTTCTTCGCCGGCCTCCAGGCCCTTCTCCCGCAGCTGGATGATGTCCACGCCCCCGGCCAGCACCGAATCGAGGAACTCTGCCAGATCGCCGCGGTCGCGGCGGCCGTCTGTGCAGAGATAGAGGCGGGCCTCAGAAAGCGAGGGCTTGGGCACGCCGCTTGACCTCTGTGTGACGGCCGGCCTTGATCGCCTCGATGGGCGACCCTGGCAGGGACTCGTCTGGGGTGAAGAGCCAGCGCAGCGACTCGACATCGTCGTAGCCGGCGTCCTGCAACACGGTCAGTGTGCCGGGCAGGCCCTTCATCACGTCCTTTCCATCGAGGAACACCGCGGGCACCTGCGGCCCGCCGCTGCCCCGGCGCACGCCGAGGAGCTTGTGGTCCCGGAGGAGTTGCTTGGCCCGCCCGATCGGGAGATCCAGGCGCGAGGCCACTTCGGGGAGCGTGAGCCACTCGTCAACGAGCTGGTCGGTCTCCCGGTCGATCTGTGCAACAGAAAGCGTCACGAAACCACAACTACCACATGCCGTGCTTGCTCAAACAACACAATCTCGTAGGGGTACTTGTGGATCTACCAGGCGTTCCGCGTCGAGGCGCGCGCCCGCGTCGATGAGCCGGCGCCCCTGTACGAGGTCGCGGGGCCGGTCCACGGCCAGCACAGCGGCCAGAGTGCCGTCGCCGGCGAGCCACACGGCCGACCACTTGCCCTCGGGCTCGCCGCGATAGACGAGCCGGTCACCCGCGGGATGGTGGCCGGCGTACTGGAGCATGTGACCGAACTGCTCCGACCAGAAGTACGGCACCGGGTCGTAGACCGCCTCCTCCCCCAGGAGCGTCGCGGCGGCGACCTCGGGGGCGTTGAGCGCGGTGTCCCAGTGCTCCACCCGCAGCCTGGTCCCCCAGCGGCGCGACCACCAGGCGGCGCAGTCGCCGACCGCGACGACGCCGGGCAGCGACGTGCGCAGGTGCTCGTCGGTGACGACGCCGTTGTGCAGGTCGATGTCGGCGTCGGCGAGCCATTCGACGGCCGGGCGCACGCCGATGCCGGTGACCACCACGTGGGCCTCGACGAACTCGCCGCCCACCAGCCGCACGCCGCCCTCGTCCACGGAGTCGACCATGGTGCGCAGCCGCAGGTCGATGCCGTCGTACCAGGGCAGCGTGCGCCCCCCGAGCTCGGCGCCAACGGCGGTCGAGAGCGGAGCGGGGGCGGACTCGACGACCGTCACCGCGCAACCGGCGCGGCGGGCCGCCGTGGCGACCTCGGCGCCGATCCAGCCGGCGCCGATGATCGCGACGCGGGCGCCAGGGACGAGCATGGCGCGCAGCTCGTGGGCGTCGTCGATGGTGCGCAGGACGTGCTGGGGGCCGTCGCCGGGCAGCCGGATCGGGTCGGCGCCGGTGGCGATGACCAGGCCGTCGTAGGCGACCTCGCCCTCGGTGGTCTCCACGACGCCCGCGCGCAGCGACTTGGCGCCGACGCCCGGCCAGAACTCGACGCCGAGCCCGTCGAGGTCGGTGTCGACGAAGCTGCTGTCGGCCTCGCCCTTCAGCACCGCCTTGGACAGCGGCGGGCGGTCGTAGGGCCGATGCCGCTCCTGCCCGATCAGCGTGATCCGGCCGGTGAAGCCGCGCCCGCGCAGGGCCTCCACCGTACGCACTCCGGCCAGGCCCGCTCCCACCACCACGACATGGTTCACGGTGATGACCATAACGGGGGGCGTGCTCGGACGTCGCACCGAGGCCGTAGGCTGTTCGGGTAAGACGCGCGGGAGTCCGGCCGTAACCGGGCTGAGAGGAAGGCTTTGCCGGGCCTTCGACCGCAAGACACCTGATCCGGATCATGCCGGCGAAGGGAGCGCAAGTGGATGTGATCGTGGGTGGCGGAGTCGTCGGGCTCTCCGTGGCCTGGCGGATGGCACGCGCGGGGCGGCCCGTCACCGTGGTCGACCCGGCCCCCGGCAGGGGGGCCTCGTACGCGGCGGCGGGGATGCTGGCCCCGGTCAGCGAGGTGACCTACACCGAGGCGCCACTGCTGCGGCTGGGGGTGGCCTCGCTGCGCCGCTGGCCCGCCTTCGCCGCCGAGCTGGCCGCCGACGCCGGCCTGGCCGGGGATACCGGGCCGGGACCAGGCGACGGGCCGGGATCCGCCGGGCCGGGATCGGGCGACGGGCTGGGATCCGCCCGGCCGGGATCGGGCGACGGGCTGCGGTTCCCCGAGGTGCGCGGGCTGGACCTGCGGGCGGACGGGACGCTGGACGTGGCGTTCGGGGCCGACGACATGGCGGCGCTGGACGAGCTGGCCGCGTACATGGAGAAGCTGGGGCTGCCGGTCGAGCGGCTCACCGGGCGCGAGTGCCGCCGCCTGGAGCCCATGCTGGCCCCCTCCGTGCGCGGCGGCCTGCTGGCGCCCGGCGACGCGTGGGTGGACCCGCGCCGCGTGACGGCGGCCCTGCTGGCCGCGCTGGAACGGCTGGACGTCCCTCTGGTGCGGGCCCGGGCGACCGAGCTCCTGTACGAGGGCGGCCGGGTCGTGGGGGTCCGCCTCGCGCCCCCGGGTTCCGAGGACGGCCCTGACCGCCAAGACTCCCCGGCCCACCCGTACACCACCGGCCCGGACACGACCGACGCGGACACGGCCGACGCGGACATGACCGACCCGGACGCCACCTGGCGGGACCCCACCCGCCGCGACGCCACCGGGCGGGAGACCACCGGGCGGGCAACCACCGGGCGGGACGCCACTCATCGGGACGCCTGTCCCCGCGAGGTGCGGGGCGAGCGGGTCGTGCTGGCGGCGGGGGCGTGGAGTGCCGAGCTGGCCGAGGTGCCGGTGCGGCCGGTCAAGGGGCAGATCATGCGGCTGCGCTCGCCACAGCCGCTGCTCAGCCGGTGCGTACGCGGCACCGTGCACGGCTCGTCCGTCTACCTGGTCCCCCGGGGCGACGGCGAGCTCGTGGTCGGGGCCACGCAGGAGGAGATGGGGTTCGACACCAGGGTGACGGCCGGCGGGCTCTACGAGCTGCTGAGGGACGCCAGGGAGCTGGTGCCGGGCGTCACCGAGCTGGAGGTCGCCGACGTGGTGGCGGGGCTGCGTCCGGGGACGCCGGACAACCTGCCGCTGATCGGCCCGGGCGGTACGCCGGGGCTGGCTTACGCGACCGGGCACCACCGGGGCGGCGTGCTGCTCGCCCCGCTCACGACCGCGATCCTGCTGGGCGAGGAGAGCGAACTGGCGGCGCTGTGCGCGCCGGGGAGATTTCGGGAAATTTCATGATTGTTGTCATCAACGGCTCCACCCACGAAGTGGCCGACGGCACGACCGTGGCGCAGGCCGTACATACGCTGACCTCGGCCACCACCGGAGTGGCCGTGGCCGTGAACGACGAGGTGGTCACGCGCGGCGCCTGGGAGACGACGGCGCTGCGCGACCGTGACCGCGTGGAGGTTCTGACGGCGGTGCAAGGTGGATGATCTGATCATAGCCGGGGAGAAGTTCTCCTCCCGGCTCATCATGGGGACGGGCGGCGCGCCCTCTCTGGAGGTGCTCGACCAGGCGCTGGTGGCGTCCGGCACCGAGCTGACCACGGTGGCGATGCGCAGGCTCGATCCCGGCGCCCGCGGCTCCGTGCTGGACGTGCTGCGCGAGCGCGACATCAAGGTGCTGCCCAACACGGCGGGCTGCTTCACCGCGGGCGAGGCCGTGCTGACGGCCCGGCTGGCCAGGGACGCCCTGGGCACCAACTGGGTCAAGCTCGAGGTCATCGCCGACGAGCGCACGCTGCTGCCCGACCCGATCGAGACGTTCGACGCGGCCGAGCGGCTGGTGGCCGACGGGTTCGTGGTGCTGCCGTACATCGGCGACGACCCGGCGCTGGCGCGGCGGCTGGAGCAGGCCGGCTGCGCGGCCGTGATGCCCCTGGGCGCGCCGATCGGCTCGGGCCTGGGCATCCGCAACCCGCACAACATCGAGCTCATCGTGGAGGCCGCCTCCGTGCCGGTGATCCTCGACGCCGGCATCGGCACGGCCAGCGACGCCGCGCTGGCGATGGAGCTGGGCTGCGACGCCGTGCTGCTGGCCACGGCCGTCACCAGGGCGCAGCGGCCCGACCTCATGGCGTCGGCCATGAAGGCGGCCGTGGTGGCCGGTCGGCTGGCGCGGCAGGCGGGCCGCATCCCGCGCCGCCGCTACGCCGAGGCGTCGTCCCCGATGACGCCGTAAGGCCCGAGGCGTCGCACTCGCGACGCTGTGAGGCCCGAGGCGTCGCACCCCGCGGCGCCGTGAAGCCGGGAGCACCACCGATGCGGCCGTGGCCTCAGGGGCCGATGGGGCCGTGAGGCCGGGGCGGAGGCGTTCGGACGGGAACGTCTCCGCATCGGTTTCGGGCGCCGAGGCCATGCCGGTGGCAAAACGCCCGTAAACTCAGCGGGGTGGATACGACGACTGCGGACCCCCTGGTCGGGCGGCTCCTCGATGGGCGCTACCGCATCGAGAGCCGGATCGCCCGGGGCGGTATGGCGACCGTCTACCTCGCGCTGGACATCCGGCTCGACCGGACGGTGGCGCTGAAGGTCATGCACCGCTCGCTCGCCGAGGACCCGGCGTTCGTCAGAAGGTTCATCGGCGAGGCCAAATCGGTTGCCAGCCTCTCGCACCCCAACGTGGTGCACGTCTTCGACCAGGGCACCGACAACGACGTCGTCTACCTGTCGATGGAGTACGTCCCGGGCCGGACCCTGCGCGACATCCTGCGGGAGCGCGGCAGGCTGCCCGCCCGCGAGGCGCTCGAGATCATGATCCCGGTGCTCGCCGCGCTCGGCGCCGCCCACCAGGCCGGGATGGTCCACCGTGACGTGAAGCCCGAGAACGTCCTGATGACCGACGACGGCCGGGTCAAGGTCGTCGACTTCGGCCTGGCCAAGGCGATCGAGGCGACCAACCAGACCCGTACCGGCGTGATGATCGGCACGGTCGGCTACATGGCGCCCGAGCAGGTCATCACCGGCGCCGCCGACGTGCGCAGCGACGTCTACGCCGCGGGCATCATGCTGTTCGAGCTGGTGACGGGACAGCAGCCGTACGACGGGGAGACCCCGATGTCGGTGGCCTACCGGCACGTCCACGACACGGTCCCGGCGCCGTCGTCGCTGGTGCCGGAGGTGCCGCCGCTGATCGACACGCTGGTGGCGAGCGCGACCGCCCGCGAGCCGGAGCACCGGCCCGCCGACGCGACCGCGATGCTCGTGGCCGCCGTCGACGCGCACCGCATGCTGCCGCGCACGACCATCCCGCCGGGCACCGGCCCGGTCATGTCGCACTCCCAGCCGCTCGCCGCGCCCCCGGGCACGGCCTCGATGCCGTTCGGCGCGCCGTCGATGCCGCAGCCGGCGCCCGCGCACACGCTGATCCAGCCGCGGGCCGAGGCGGCCGAGCGGCGGCGCGGGTTCCGCCCCAACTGGTTCCTGGTCACGCTCGCCGCCGTGATGGTGGTGGCGGTCGGCCTCACGGGGTGGTACTTCTCCCAGCCCGAGTACGTCATCGTGCCGAACCTGGTCGGCAAGGACCTCACCGCGGCGGAGAAGAACCTCGCGGGCGCCGGGCTGCTGATGCGCAAGGCCGAGGGCCGCTACGACGAGAAGGTGGCGGAGGGTCTGGTCCTCAGCACCGACCCGGCGGCCGACGTCGAGCTGGAGAAGGGCTCCACGATCACGCTGGTGCTCTCGCTCGGGCCCAAGCGCATCGTGGTGCCCAACGTCGAGGGCAAGACCCCCAACGAGGCCCGCGCCGAGATCGCGGGGGCCGGGCTGACCGTCGGCGTCGTCAAGCGTCTGGCCAACCAGGAGGTCGAGCGCGACAGGGTGATCCGCACCTCGCCGCAGTCGGGCGAGAGGCTCAAGGAAGGCGCCAAGGTCAACATCTACGTCAGCGCCGGGCTCACCATGCCCGACGTGGGCGGGATGCCGAAGGACCAGGCCGCCGAGTTCCTCAGCCGTCAGGGCTTCCAGGTGCAGGTCAACGAGGTCGACGACGACGCGGAGCCGTGCACGGTCATCGCCCAGGCGCCCAAGGCCAAGGCGGAGGTGGACAAGGGCGCCCCGGTCATGGTGACGGTGGCGCGCTGCCAGACCGACATCTGGGACTTCTTCCGCAGGCACGGCGAGGCCAGGGACGGCGACCAGTTCGCCCTGGTGCCCGGGGTGATCGGCAAGAACGTCAACGACGCCAAGGCCGAGCTGGAGGCGCTGGGCTTCCGGGTGCAGGTGCAGCGGCTGGGCGGTGGCGGCGTGGTGCAGTACCAGCGGCCGCTCCCGAACAGCGAGCGCCCGGCCGGCAGCACCGTCTACCTCTGGCAGTGAGCCCGGCGCGCGTCAGGCCAGGTGGCCGTGCAGGCGGACCCTGGCCAGCCCGCCGTCCGGGTAGATGTCCACGCGCACGTGCGTGACCGGCTCCCCGGGCTCCAGGCGGAAGCGGTGCGGCGTGTCGGGCTGGAGGCGGGTCCTGGGCAGGAGCTCGACCTCGCGCTCCCCGTCCAGCCCGGTCAGCGCCACCGCGGCGGGCGCGTTGAACAGCAGGTTGGTGGTGTCGATCTCGGCCAGCCTGACGACGCCGCGCCCGGCCAGCCGGATGACGAGCCAGTCGTTGCCCCCGCCCCGCCGCCGGGCGGTCTCCCACCCTTCCGCCTGGTGCCTGGCCAGGCCGGGCGCGATGACGTTGTTGGGCGCGGAGTAGAACTCGTCGGAGCAGGCGGTGACGAGCCCGCCGTTGGCGAGCGCGGCCAGGTCGAGCCCGAGCCCGTCGTGGACGGTCAGGTCGGGGCGGGCCTCCCCGTGCACGCGCAGCCGGGCGACGCCCCCGTCGGGGTGGATGTTGAGCCGTACGTGGGTGTACCGGCCCTCGTCGAGCACCTCGAAGGCGTGCTCGGCGTCCCCTCCGAGCTTCGACAGCGGCACGATCTCCGTCCACGGCGCCGCCAGCACCTCGGCCGGTGACGGATGCCCGCCGACGGTGGCGGCCTCCACGGAGGCGTGGGTGGGATAGTTGCCCTTGAACCAGGACGTGTCGATCACCACCCCGCGGATCACGCCCGGCATCCCCAGCCGCACCAGGGCCCAGTCGTGCCCGGGCGCGCGCCTGCGCCGGGTCTCCCAGCCGTCGTACACCTGCCCCTTGTTGCCGAACGTCTCCGGCCGGAAGCCGGGCCTGCCGGGCCTGATCAGGCTCTCCTTCTCGGCGAACGACTCGTCGCTGGCGGCCACCACCGAGCCGCCGAAGGTGCGCAGGGCCAGGTCGGGCAGCGTGGTGAAGGAGCTCATCTATCGCCTTTCCAGGAGCAGTCGTCCGTGCGGCCGGCCGTCCACCGGCCGCCCGCGCAGCCAGGTGGTCAGGACGGCGCCCTTGAGGGTGCGGCCGTGGTAGGGGGTGACGGGGTTCTTGTGGTGCAGGCGGGCGGCGTCGACGAGCGTGTCGGCGGCGGGGTCGAAGGCCACGAGATCGGCATCGTTCCCGGCCTTGATCCCGCCTTTCCCGGGAATGGCCGCCAGGGCGGCCGGGTTGGCCGACATCCAGCGGACCACGTCCCCCAGCCCGTGCCCGCGGCGCGCGGCCTCCGTCCAGACCGCCGTCAGCCCGAGCTGGAGCGAGGCGATGCCGCCCCACGCGGCGGCGAAGTCGGGCACCTTGAGCTCGGCCGTCGAGGGCGAGTGATCGGACACGACGCAGCTCAGCACGCCCCGCGCCAGCCCGTCCCACAGCAGGTCGCGGTTGGCCCGCGAGCGGATCGGCGGGCAGCACTTGTACGCGGTCTCCCCCTCGGGCACCTGCTCGGCCGCCAGCGTCAGGTAGTGGGGGCACGTCTCGGCGGAGACCGGCACGCCGCGGGCCTGGGCCGCCTCCAGCACCTCCAGGCACTCGGCGCTGGAGACGTGCAGGATGTGCACCCGGCACCCGGTCTCCTCCGCCAGCCGCACGACCCGGGCGACGGCGCTGCGTTCGGCGGCGCCCGGCCGCGAGGCCAGGAACTCCCGGTAGCCCGGCCCGCGGGGTTCGGCCAGCAGCTCGGGATCCTCGGCGTGCACGATCACCATCCCGCCGAACCCGGCGACCTCCTCCAGCGCGGCCCGCAACTCGGCGGGGCCGAGCGGCGGGAACTCCTCCACTCCCGACGGCGACATGAAGCACTTGAACCCGTAGACCCCGCGCCCGTGCAGCGCCGCGAGCTCCTTGACGTTCCCCGGCACGGCCCCGCCCCAGAATCCGACGTCCACGTGGCACTGCCCCTCGGCGGCCCGCAGCTTGGCGTCCAGCGCCTCGCAGGAGACGGTGGGCGGCAGGGAGTTGAGCGGCATGTCGACGATCGTGGTGACGCCTCCGGCCGCCGCGGCCCTGGTCGCGCTGGCGAAGCCCTCCCAGTGGGTGCGGCCGGGCTCGTTGACGTGGACGTGCGTGTCGACCAGGCCGGGCAGCAGCGCCAGGTCGCGCAGGTCCACCTCCTCGGCCGCGGGCAGGGGCGTGGCGTAGTCGTGCAGGGCGGCGATCCGCTCGCCCCGTACGGCGACCGCGGCGGCCCGCTCCCCCTCGGGCGTGACGGTCCTGCGGGATCTGACGACGAGATCGAACGGTGTACCGGACGGGGTCATCCATTGCCCTCCAGGTGACGGTCGGCGGCGAGCCGGGTGGCCAGGCGTTCGAGCAGGGGGCCGGCCTCCGCCATGCAGCGGGCCGGGTCGGGCTCCAGGTCGGTCAGGGCGTAGGCGGCCTCGATGCCCGCCGCCTTCAGCTCGGCGTCGGTGAGCGTGCGGCGCCCGCAGACGGCCACCACGGGCACGCCCGCCCTGGCCGCGGCCTGCGCCACCCCGACGGGGGCCTTGCCGCGCAGCGACTGCCCGTCCAGCGACCCCTCGCCGGTGATCACCAGGCGGGCGCCCTCGACCAGCTCGCCGAACCCGAGCAGGTCGAGCAGGTAGTCGATGCCGGGCCTGATCTCGGCGTGCAGGAACGCCAGCGCCGCGAACCCGACCCCGCCGGCCGCGCCCGCCCCCGGCGCCCCCGCCACGCCCATGGCGCGCACCACGTCGTCGTGCTCCACCGCGCCCATCAGCCCGTGCGTGGCCGTCGCGACGGCGGCCAGGCGGGCCAGCGCCGCCTCCAGCGTCTTCACGTCGTCGGGCGTGGCGCCCTTCTGAGGGCCGTAGACGGCGGCGGCGCCGTGCGGGCCGAGCAGCGGGTTGTCCACGTCGCTGGCCACCACGAACTCCACGCCGGAGACGTTCAGGAAGCCCGACAGGTCGATGCGGGCCAGTTCCTTCAGCGCCGCCCCGCCCCTGGGCAGGTCGTCGCCGCCGGCGTCGAGCAGGCGGGCGCCGAGCGCCTGGGCCATGCCCGCTCCCCCGTCGGTGCAGGCGCTGCCGCCCAGCCCGAGCACCACGCGCTTGGCGCCGCGGCGCACGGCGTCGGCGATCAGCTCTCCGGTGCCGTAGCTGGTGGCGGTCAGGGGCTCGCGGTCGCCGGGCAGGCGGCGCAGGCCGGACGCCTCCGCCAGCTCTACCACGGCGGTGCCGGCGGGCTGCCAGGCGTACGAGGCGGGGATACGCTCGCCGGTCGGCCCGGTCACCTCGATCGTGATCCGGTCGAAGCCGCAGGCCACGGCGGCGTCCACGGTGCCGTCGCCGCCGTCGGCGACCGGGAGCTCCACCGTGGGCACACCCAGCCCGGCCGACACCCGGGCGGCCACCTCGGCGGCGGTCAGCGACCCCTTGAACTTGTCCGGGGCGACCAGAACATGCTGAACCACTACGAACTCCCACCTGATGATGAACAATGTCCAGACACGCCTTCCTGCCCGGTGCGAGCGGGCAGGAAGGCGTGACTCATCATCACATCCCGCGCTCGGCGGGGGCAGACCGCAGGTGGCCGAAGACCAGGCCGTGGTTGCCACGGGTCCGCCGACCGGCGTCTCCGGACATGCGGTCCTCCGGCTAGGCTCGCCGCAGGAAAAAAAGGGACGTTTATGCGGATTTCTCAGGCGCAGCGGCGAGCGCGGCTCGGAGCCCGGCACCGGCTGGCCGGCAAGGCGGCCGGCCCGGAGGAGGCGGCGGCGGCCGTGGTGGCGCTGCACGGCACGGACCCGGCGACGGTGTTCCTGTCGGCGGGCGCGCGCCTGACCGCGCCGGGCCCCGAGCCCGTCGAGCGGGCCCTGTACGCCGACCGCACGCTGGTGCGGATGACCGGCATGCGGCGCACGGTGTTCGTGGTGCCGGCGGAGCTGGTGCCGGTCGTGCACCACTCCTCGGCGCTGGCCATCGCCCGCAAGGAACGCGCGTCGGTGCTGCGGACGTTCGGCGAGGGCGGCTGGGACGAGGCGCGCCTGAAGGACGTGGAGGCGTCCGTGCTGCGGCTGCTGGCCTCGGGCGAGGCGACGGCTGTCGAGCTGGGCAGGCTGGAGCCGCGGCTGCGCGAGCAGGTCAGGGTGGCCGTGGGCAAGCCGTATGAGGGCGTGGTGAGCATCGGCTCGCGGCTGCTGCCCCTGATGGCGATGGACGGCCTGCTGGTACGGCGGGCCCGCTCGGCCGGCACCTGGGTCAACGGCACCCACTACTGGGCACTGGCGCCGGAGATGGCCGAGCTGACCGTGCACGAGGCGCAGGCGGAGCTGGTGAGCCGGTGGCTGGCGGCGTTCGGGCCCGGCACGGAGGCCGACCTGAAGTGGTGGACCGGCTGGTCGCTCAAGGACGTGCGCCGGGCGCTGGCGGCCGTCGGCGCGGTGACCGTGGAGCTGGACGAGGGCACCGGTCACGTGCTGCCGGGCGACGCGGAGGAGGTCGCCGCGCCCGAGCCGTGGGCGGCGCTGCTGCCCGCGCTCGACCCGACGCCGATGGGCTGGCAGGCGCGCGACTGGTACCTGCCGCGGGAGCACCGGGCCGAGCTGTTCGACCGCAACGGCAACGTGGGGCCGACGGTGTGGTGGGACGGCCGGGTCGTGGGCGGCTGGGCGCAGCGGCCGGACGGCGAGATCGTCTGGCGGCTGCTGGAGGACGTGGGAGGGGAGGCCGTGGCCGCGATCGAGGCCGAGGCGGCCGGGCTGGCCGCCTGGCTCGGCGAGGTCAGGGTGACCCCCCGCTTCCGCACCCCGCTGGAACGCGCGCTGTCGTCCCCGGTAGGAGACCGCGCGGATCCGTAGGAGACCGTGCGGATCCGTAGGAGACCGCGCGGATCCGTACGACCTACGAGACCGTGCGGATCCGCAGAACCTACGAGACCGTGCGGACGAACTCCTCGAAGGAGTAGCGGCCGTCCTGATCGGAGTCGGCCTCCTGGCTCATCGCGCCGAGCGCCTCCGCCGGGAGGTCGGGGAAGTGCCGCTTCAGCTCGGCCTCGCTGATGTAGCCGTCGCCGTCGGTGTCGATCGAGGCGAACGCAATCTTGAGCTCCGCCAGCCGCTCGTCTGGGAGTTCCGCCGACACGGGACCGCCTTTCCTACTCGTTTCGGACATTCCCACCCTAGTGGGCCCGCCCACCGAGGTGACGTGGCCGTCGGCGGCCTAGTGGATCTGCTCGGCGGCGGTGAAGCCGCGTTCCTCCGCCAGCCGCGCCAGCCGCCGCCGCGCCCGCAGCCCCGCGCGTCCCGCCTCGTCCTGGGGAAGCGTGCGCAGCTCGCCGTCGGCCACCACCGTGCGCCCGCCGACGAGCACCCTGGCCAGCGGCGGCACGGGCCCGAAGACGAGCGCGCAGACCGGGTCGGCGACGGCGGCCGTGTAGGGGCCGTCCACCCGCCACAGGGCGATGTCGGCCAGCTTGCCGGGCTCCAGCGAGCCGAGCTCGTGATGACGCCCGAGGTTGCGGGCGCCGCCCAGGGTGGCCAGCTCCAGGGCCTGCCGGGCGGTGAGGGCGCGCGGCCCGTACCTGGCGCGCTGGTACAGCAGGGCCTGCCGCATCTCCCCGGCCAGCGGCGTCAGCTCGGAGGAGGCGCTGCCGTCCACGCCGAGGCCCACGTTCGCGCCACGCCTGAGCATCTCCGACACCCGGGCGATGCCCGCCCCGAGCCGCCCGTTGGAGGAGGGGCAGTGCGCGGTGCCGGTGCCGGTGGCGGCCAGCTTGCCGATGTCGGCGTCGCTGAGGTGCACGGCGTGCGCCAGCCACACGTCCGGGCCGAGCCAGCCCAGCTTCAGCATGTAGTCGACGGGGCGCAGCCCGAACTGCTCGCGGCAGTGCTCGTCTTCGTCGACGGTCTCGGCGAGGTGCGTGTGCAGCCGTACGCCCTTCTCCCTGGCCAGGGCGGCCGACTCGGTCATCAGCTCGGCGCTGGCCGAGAACGGCGAGCACGGCGCGACCGCCACGCGCAGCATGGAGGAGAACGACGGGTCGTGGTAGGCGTCCACGGCCTCGGCGGTGGCGCTCAGGATGTCGTCCAGCTCCTCGACCACCACGTCCGGCGGCAGGCCGCCCTTGGACTGCCCCCGGTCCATGGAGCCGCGCGCCGGGTGGAAGCGCAGCCCGACGGCGCGGGCGGCCTCGATCTCGGCGGCCAGCAGGTCGCCCCTGCCCTTGGGGAAGATGTAGTGGTGGTCGCTGGTGGTGGTGCAGCCCGACAGCGCCAGCCAGCTCAGCCCTGCGGTGGCCGCGCCC
The DNA here is from genome assembly GCF_041950525.1 of Nonomuraea sp. GTA35. Lineage (NCBI taxonomy): Bacteria > Bacillati > Actinomycetota > Actinomycetes > Streptosporangiales > Streptosporangiaceae > Nonomuraea > Nonomuraea sp. GTA35. The sequence continues at coordinate 1,148,360 of NZ_JBGNUV010000002.1, forward strand.
TCGACCACGTCGGCGTCCATGGCGGCCCACACCTGGTAGAGCGCCACCAGCCATTCGAACAGCGTGGCGTCCTGGGCCAGCCCCTGCGAGGCCCACTGGTAGAGGTGGTGGTGGGTGTTGACCAGGCCGGGGGTGGCCAGGCAGCCGGTGCCGTCGATCCGGGTGACGCCCGGGGCCTCGGGGGCCGGGCCTGCCGCCACTTCGGCGATCAGGTCACCATCGATGCGGATATATCCTGATTCGTACTCGGGGCCGACGACGGGGGCCACGTGGACGTTCTCGATGATCACCGGGCCTCCTTGCGGGAGGCGGCCAGGCGTACCGCGTCGAGGATCTTCTCGTAGCCGGTGCACCGGCACAGGTTGCCCGCCAGCGCCTCCCTGATCTCGGCGTCCGACGGGCGCGGGCAGCGTTCGAGCAGGTCGTGCGCCTGCACGATCAGCCCGGGCGTGCAGAAGCCGCACTGCACGGCCCCGCACTCCACGAACGCCTCCTGCACCGGGTCGAGCCGGTCGCCGTCGGCGAGCCCCTCGACGGTGCGCACCCGCCGCCCCTCCACCTGCCCGGCGGCGACCAGGCAGGCGCAGACCGGCACGCCGTCCAGGTAGACCGTGCAGGAGCCGCACTCGCCCTGCTCGCAGGCGTTCTTGGAGCCGGGCAGGCCCAGGCGCTCACGCAGCACGTACAGCAGGCTCTCGCCCTCCCAGACGCCGTCGGCGCTCTCCTCGCGGCCGTTGACGGTGAAGTTCACGCGCATCAGGCGGCCCTCCTCCCCCCATGACGTGCCGGCATCAGGCGGCCCTCTTCTCCAGGTGGTCGTTCCAGGCCCAGGTGAGCGTGCGGCGGGCCAGCACGCCGATGGCGTGCACGCGGTAGGCGGCGGTGCCGCGCACGTCGTCGATCGGCGCGGCGGCCCGCGCGCACAGCTCGCCGAACCGCTTGACCAGCGCGGGGGCGAGCGGCGCTTCCCAGTCGAGCTCCGCGGCCAGCAGCTCCTCGGCCTCCAGGGCGCGGCGCGGGGTGGGCGCGGCCGAGCCGAGGCCGGTGCCGACCCGCCGCTCGCGCGGGTGCAGCGCGATCGCGAACGAGCACACCGCGATCACCATGGCGTTGCGCGTGCCGACCTTGGAGAAGTACTGCGGCCCCGTGGCGGGGGGCACGTGCACGGCCCTGATCAGCTCGTCCGGCTCCAGCGCGCTGCGCTTGACCCCGCGGTAGAACTCCGTGGCCGGGATCATCCTGACGCCCCGGTCGCGCGACTCCACCTCGACCACCGCCCCGGCGGCCAGCAGCGGCGGATGGCTGTCGCCGGCGGGCGAGGCCGCGCCCAGGTTCCCGCCGACGGTGCCGCGGTTGCGGATCTGCGGCGAGCCGACCGTGCGCGAGGCCTGCGCGAGCCCCGGCAGCGGGCCGCCGAGCTCGTCGACGACCGCCGCGTACGGCACCCCGGCCCCCACCCGGCACAGGCCGCCGGTCATCGACCAGTCGCGCAGCTCGGCCACCTGGTTGAGGTCGAGCAGCGCGGGCGGCCTGCGCACGTCGAAGTTGATCTCCACCATCACGTCGGTGCCGCCCTGGATGGGCACCGACTCCGGCTGGTCCGCCTTGGCGGCCAGCGCCTCCTCCCACGTCGTGGGTCGCAGAAAGTCCATCTTCCCTACTCCCAGGCGAATCCGGCGTCGGGGGCGTCGTCGCGCAGCACGCCGCCCTCGATGAGCCCGTACGGCCGGTCGGCGGCGTGGAAGACCTCGTTGTCGTTGTCCAGGCCGAACGGCGCGAGGTCCACGGCGAAGTGGTGCTTGTTCGGCATGGACAGCCTGACCTCGCAGATCTCGGGGCAGGTGGTCAGGGCGCGCTCGCCCATGGCGTACAGGGTCTGCTGGAGGGAGAGGCTGTGGGTGCCGGCGAACGCGTCGATCAGGCACCGCCTGACCTCCTCGTACGACTTGGCGTAGGAGGAGGCCTCGGGCGCGGCGTGCCGCCACCGGGCGTTGACGGCGGTGGCCAGGATGCGGTCGGTCGTCGGCTGGAGCGTGGTGTACTCGTCGGTGATGTAGCCGTGGAACTCCGAGCCCGTCGAGTTCAGCACCACCAGGTCCCGGAGGCCGGACAGCACGGTGGTGCGGCCGTCCTCGTCGTGGTGGACCACGCACGTGCGCACCTCGCCGCCGTCGCGCACGAACGAGTGCGGGCCCGCGCGGTTCCAGCCGTACTCCTCGATCGTCACCCTGGCGTGCCGGATCGTGGGCTGCGCGGCGACGAAGTGCCTGGCCAGGCGGAGGGCGAACTCCTCGATCTGGCCGACGCCGTACCGCCTGGCGAAGGCGTACACGGTGTTCTTCTGCGTGTCGGTCGGCAGGACGGCCGAGTTGTCGCCGATCAGGTGCGCGGCCTCCATGTCGCCCGACAGGGAGGTGCTGACGTTGACGTCCTTGACGTGGTGCACGGGGCCGTCCCTGAGCACGTGGACGAGCCTGGTCTCCGCCTTGCCGTAGCGGTTGGCGCCGAGCTTGACGATCATTCAGCTCCCTCGGTAGGTGGAGTAGGCGTACGGGCTGAGCAGCAGCGGCACGTGGTGATGCCGGTCGGGGTCGGAGATCACGAAGGTGACGACGACCTCGGGGTAGAAGGTGTCCTCCAGGTATCCCCCGGTGTCGAAGACGACCCGGTGCACGCCGGCGCCCGGGTTCCAGCCCTTGATGCGGCCGTCGTCGTCGGTGCGGCCCTCGGCCACGACCTCGCCGTCGTGCTCCAGGCGTACGCGCAGGCCGGCGGCGGGCAGGCCGGTGACCGCGTCGAGCACGTGGGTGGAGAAGCTCATGGTCCCTCCCCCACGAGCCTGCGCAGCCGCAGCCGGGTGATCGCGGCCAGCTCGGCCCGGACGACCGCGCGCTCGCGCTCCTCGTCGTTGCCCAGCCGCTCGCGCAGCCGGGCCAGCATCTGGGCGCCGGTGAGCCCGGTCGCGCAGACGAGGTAGACGTGCCCGAACCGCTCCTCGTAGGCCCGGTTGCCCTCGGCGAGCGCCGCGCGCAGCCCGTCCTCCACGCCCGACTGCTCCTGCCGGGACCACGACGCCTCCCTGCCGCCCCCGCCAGGGCGCTCCCCGATCCTGGGATGGGCGCTCAGCGCCTCCAGGACGTCGTCCCAGGCCAGTTCCAGCACCGCCGCCCCGGCGGCGTCGAGCAGCCGCTCCGGATCGGCGTATGGCCGCAGCGCGGCCACCTTCCCGGCGAACGCGCGGGAGGCGCAGCAGGCCAGCAGGTCCGCCTCGGCCTCGGCCGGGGGCCGGGCGTTGAAGTCGGTGAGCATGTCAGAAGTACACACACGCGCTTCGTGCCCGGTCCATCCGCCAGAACTCCCAACTCGCGGTCCGGATGCCGGACACTTTTCGTGTCATGCTCCAATCACGGCCGGTGGGCGCGTGTCGCCGCGACGGAAACGGTCAGGGGCTGCGCCTACACTGAGAGCCATCATGACCCCAACTTCCCTGATCGGCGGACACGTGTCCGTGACGGGCGGCCTGGCGACGGGCGGCCTCAAGTACATGGCCGAGATCGGCGCCGAGATGATCCAGGTCTTCGTCACCAACCCGCGCGGCTGGGCGCTCAACGACGGCAAGCCCGACGAGGACGCCAAGCTGGCCGAGTCGGGGGTGGCGGCCTTCATCCACGTGCCCTACCTGGTCAACTTCGGCTCGCCCAGCCCGGAGACGCTGGCCAACTCCATCGCGGTCGTACGCCACGCGCTGCGCCGGGGGGTGGAGACCGGCGCCAAGGGGGTCGTGGTGCACACCGGCTCGGCGGTGACGCAGTCGCGTGACGACGCCCTGCGGCAGCTGCACGACAACCTGCTGCCGCTGCTCGACGAGATCCCCGAGGGCGGGCCCGACCTGCTGCTGGAGCCGATGGCCGGCCAGGGCGCCATGCTGTGCGCCACCGTCCAGGACCTCGAGCCCTACCTGGCCGCCCTCGACTGGCATCCGCGGGCCTGCGTCTGCCTCGACACCTGCCACGCCTTCGCCGCCGGTCACGACCTGGCCGCCGAGGGCGGGGTACGGGAGACGTTCGACGCGCTGCACGCGATCGCGCCGGGGCGGCTCAAGCTGATCCACGCCAACGACTCCAAGGACGTGTGCGGCGCCAAGAAGGACCGCCACGAGAACATCGGGGCGGGGCACATCGGCGCCCAGCCGTTCGCCGACATGATGCGGCACCCGGCGGTGGCCGGCGTGCCGATCTGCATCGAGACGCCGGGCAAGGCCCCCAAGCACGCCGAGGACATCGCGCTGCTGAAGAAGCTCAGGGACGGCTGAGCCGAACAAGCCCGCGAGCGGGCGGTGACCACCGGGAGCCCGGGGCCGCCGATGCGCCGGGGATAAATCCCCCACCGAAGCGACAACCGTGATAGGGGCACCCGCTCACGCGATCCGACCGCCCCCGAAGGCCGGATCGCGGGGCCGCCGGCAGCGGCCTCAGCGGGCGCCCCTTCACGTTCGGCATGGCGGGCCCCACCCCCCGGTAAGGGGCCCGACAGCCGCGGCGACCTGCGCGTCGCCGGTGAACCCCGCGCACCGGACCTCTCGATGAGCCTCGCGGCCCGTCCCCCCGATGCGCCGGGATGGCTTCCGATGCCGAAACACTACGGTTGCGATCTTGTGGGCGAAACCCTGTTTACGGACAGCTCGTCGAACGGTCCGTAGTCATCGACATACGGAGAGTGGTGTTACGACGAGCGGTCGGCGCCACGCGACGAGCGGTAGGTCAGGGGGCCCGCAAGATGCTCGGGCACATGCATCCTGGTCATCATCCGGTCCACCACTCGCGGCACTCGACCCGGTGTGACCAGGGATATCACCACCATGGTGGCGAAGGAGACCGGCACCGCGACCGGCGCGGGGCAGGAAGTCAGCGCGCCCGTCTTCACGCCTGCCTCCTCCGCGATCACAAGCACCGCCGTCACACCCCCACCGGCCGCGAACCCGGCCGCGACGCCCACGTCCGTCAGCCGCCGCCACCAGATGCCGAGCACCAGCATCGGGCAGAACGTGGCCGCGGAGAGGCTGAGGCCCAGGAGCACGAGCGCCACGGACACGCCCGGGCCGGTGACCGCCGTCAGGGCCAGCCCGGCCAGCATGACGGCGAGCACGGCCGCGCGGAACGACCGCATCCCCGGCCGCGGCACGCACGCCGACAGCGCGCCCCCGACGGCCACCAGCACGCCGCCGGAGGTGGCCAGGAAGGCCGCGAACGCCCCCGCCGCCAGCAATCCCGTCAGCACGTCCCCCACGGCCCCGGAGAGCAGCCTGGCGGGCAGCAGGAGCACGATCTCGTCCGCCGCGGCGCCCCGCACGTGAACACTCCCCAGGATCCCGTACAGCGGCGGCACGACGCCGAACAGGGCCAGCATGACCTGGGTGGCCACGATGGAGCGCCGGGCGCCGCGCCCGTCCCTGCTGGTGTAGACGCGCACGATCACGTGCGGCAGCCCCATCGTGCCCAGCGCGCAGGCCACCAGCACCGACAGCACCCCGGGCAGCGACGGGTCGCCGGCCCCCGCCAGCCCCCCGCCGCCGGCCCGGTAGGCCCCCTCCAGCCAGGTGACGGGCCCGGTGAGGAGCGAGGTGCCGGCCATCCCCCAGCACACGGCTCCGACCCCGAGGAACACCGCCAGCTTCAGCCAGAACTGCGCGGCCTGCACGCTCGTCACGCTCCCCAGCCCGCCGGCGAGCGCCATGGTCAGCGCCGCCACCGCGACGGCCGCCCAGCCCAGCCACGGCGGCAGCCCGGTCAGCAGCCGCACCACCACCCCGGCGGCGTGGAGCTGGGCGACCAGGAACGCCAGCCCGACGGCGAGCACCAGGCAGGTGGCGAATCGGCGCAGCGGCGCCGAGCGCAGCCGCCATTCGGCGAAGTCGGGCAGCGTGTACGTCCCCGACCGCCGCAGCGGCGCGACCACCAGGGCCAGGATGACGACGAACCCGGCGGCGGCCCCCGCCGGGTACCACAACATCGGCGAGCCGTGCGTGGCGATGAGCCCGGCCGTGCCCAGGCAGGCGGCGGCCGAGGTGAACTCGGAACTGATCGCGGCGCCGTTCCACCAGGGGGGAACCGCCCTGGCCGCCACGTAGAAGTCGCAGGCGCCGCTGGAGCGGCGCGGTCGCGCGGCGCCCACCATGACGCCCAGAACCAGCACGTAGGCGATCCCGGTCAGCACCGCGACGGTCATCTCTCCAGCCGCTCCGCCCGCCTGAGCTGCAGCAGGGACAGGCCCACCCAGGCGCACTGGACCGCCACCGACAGCGCCACCCAGACCCAGAGCCCGGGCATCCGCGCGGCGAGGACCGGCACGCCCACCAGCAGCCCGGCCACGGCGCCCACGGTGCGCAGCGCCTGCCGTAACTGCAGGCCGACGATGGCGGGCACGCCGGGCAGGTCACCGGGCAGGTCACCGGGCAGGTCACCGGGCAGGTCGCCGAGCGGGCACGGCGTGCCGCGGCCGGCGAGTGCGGGAGGCCGCCGCGCCACGACGACGCGGCGCCCGCCCGTCACGAGATCACTCCCCTGTGCTGGCGCACGAGCTGCTCGCGCACCTGACGGCTGTGCCTCCTGCTGACCTGCAGCGTCTCGGTGCCGACGGTCAGCGTCACCCGCCCGCCCTCGAACCTGAGCTCGCTGACGTGCCGGCCGGAGACGAGCGTGCTGCGGTGGATGCGGATGAACCCGGCATCCGACCAGCGCCGCTCCAGCGCGGCCAGCGACATGCGCACCAGGTAGCTGCCGTCGACCGTGTGCAGGCGCACGTAGTCGCCCTTGGCCTCGGCGAACCAGACGGCCTGCTGCGGCACGAACCTGGTGCGCCCGCCCAGCTCGACCGGGATCACGTCGTCCTGGCCCGGCTCGGGGGCCGGGCTGGTGGCGGCCTCCAGCCTGCGCACCGCCTCGGACAGGCGCTCGGCCCTGACGGGTTTGAGCAGGTAGTCGACCGCCTCCAGCTCGAACGCCTGCACCGCGCACTCCTCGTGCGCCGTGACGAACACCAGCCTGGGCGGGCTGGGGAAGCCGCCGACCAGCCTGGCCAGGTCGAGCCCGTCGAGGCCGGGCATCCGGATGTCGAGGAACACCCCGTCGAGCCGTTCCCCGCCGCCGATCATCTGGACCATGTCCTGCAGCGCCGTGACGCCGTCGGCCGCGGTCGTGACGTGTTCGATTCGGTCGTCCTGGCGCAACAGGTAGGCGAGCTCTTCCAGAGCAGGCACTTCGTCGTCAACGGCCAGAACTCTCAGCATGTCCACCACGCTGTCGTATGAAAGCAGAGGTTACCGGCGCCACGCTAGCACAGGGTAAGGAATTGACTACAAAGAGCTGAGTTGTGCCTTGGGTACGCGCAGCCGGACCTTGGTGCCGGCGCCCAGCGCCGTCTCCACGACGAGGCCGTAGCCGTCGCCGTAGATCTGGCGCATGCGCAGGTCCACGTTGGCCAGGCCGATGCCGCTGCCCTCGCGCGCCGGGTCCTCGTCCAGCATGCGCCGCGCGCACTCGGGGTCCATGCCGGCGCCGTCGTCCTCGACCGTGATGTGCGCCTCGGGGCCCGCGTCGCGCACCACGACCCGCACCTCGCCGGGGCCGCCGCGCCCGGCCATGCCGTGCTTGATGGCGTTCTCGACCAGCGGCTGCAGGCACAGGAACGGCACCGGCACCGGCAGCACCTCCGGGGCCACCTGCATGCTGAAGCGCAGCTTGTCGCCGAAGCGGGCACGTTCCAGCAGCAGGTAGCGGTCCACGCAGGTCAGCTCGTCGGCCAGGGTGGTGAAGTCGTGCGCCCTGCGCAGCGCGTACCGGGAGAAGTCGGCGAAGTCGAGCAGCAGCTCGCGGGCGCGCTTGGGGTTGGTGCGGACGAACGAGGCGATCGTCGTGAGCGCGTTGTAGACGAAGTGCGGCGAGATCTGCGCGCGCAGGGCGCGCATCTCCGCCTCCAGCGCGCGCCGCCTGGAGGCGTCGAGCTCGGCCAGCTCGAGCTGGCCGGAGACCCAGCGGCCGACCTCGCTCACGGTACGCACGAGCGCGGCGCTCACCTCGCCGTCGAAGGCCGCCAGCACGCCCACCACGGTGCCGTCCACCGTCAGCGGCACCGCCACGGCCCCCAGGTCCGGCCCCTGCGGCTGCCCGGGGAAGACCTGGGCCCGCCCGGCGGCCAGCGTGGCGCGGGCGTAGGTGAGCACGTCGTCGGTGCACGGCCCGTCCCACGCCAGTGCGGCCTCCGTCGAGGTGATCGCGACGGCGGAGGTGCCGAGCAGGGTGCGCAGGTGCCGCACGGCCTTGCGGGCGGAGTCGCGGTCGAGCCCCGAGCGCAGGGCCGGGGCCGCCATCGCGGCGATGTGCAGCGTGGTGTACGTCGCGTCGTCCGCCCTGTGGGCCTCTGCCGGCACCGCCCGGCCGCGCCACGGCGCGCGGGCGAGCCCGTAGCCCAGGAGGAAGGTCAGAGAGCACAGCGCCACGCACACGGTGGTCAGCATGCTGGAAACCGTAACCAATAACGGAGCGTCCCCGGGGGAAAACCGGGAGTTGCGTCAGGGCGGGCCCTCTCCGGGTTCTTCCTGGTAGGAGTAGCGCTGCTCGCGCCAGGGGTCGGCCACGTTGTGGTAGCCGCGCTCCTCCCAGAAGCCCCTGCGGTCCTCCAGGAGGTATTCGATGCCGCGCACCCATTTGACGCTCTTCCACGCGTACAGGTGGGGCACCACGATGCGCAGCGGGAACCCGCGCTCGGGGCTGAGCGGCTTCTCGTCCAGCTCCATGGCGAACAGCGTGCCGGGCGCGGTGAAGTCGGACATCCGCAGGTTGGCGCTGTAGCCGTACTCGGCCCAGATCATCACGTGGCGCACGCCGGGATCGGGCGGGGCGGCCTCGATGATCGTGGCAGGGGTGACGCCGCGCCACTCGTTGGCCATCAGGGAGAACTTGGTGACGCAGTGGAAGTCGTCGATGTGCGTGGCGCGCGGCAACCGCTCGAACTCGCCCCAGTCGAAGCGGTGCTCCTCGCCCGAGGCCGTGGCCCCGAACACCCGGAAGTCCCAGCTCTCCGGCTTGAACGCGGGCACCCTGCCGTAGTGGATCACGGGCCGGCCGCGCGGGACGTACTGGCCTGGAGGCAGGCGCGACTCCTCCACGATCACTCCCCTCACCGGTCTCGCGGTCTTGGGCCATCCTGCCATCGGGCCGTGAGTGGTTCGCGAGCGGGTGCGGTGCGGTAGGCTTGCGCACTATGCACGCAGCGTTCCTGTTTTCCTATGGCGGCGGACCCGAGTCCGTTCGCCATCTGGTGCTGCGCTAGCAGACAGGCGAACGAAGGCCCCGGGTCCGATCGGACCCGGGGCCTTCTTGTTTTTCCGGCAGAAGTTTCCCGGCAGAAGTTTCCCGGCAAGAGTTTCCCGCCGGCGGAGTTTCCCTCCAGAAGGAGCAAGCAGATGGTGATCGTGATGGGGCCCGAGGCCACCGCCGCCGACATCGAGGCGATCGTGTCCGTCGTCGAGGCGGCCGGGGTGGAGGCGTTCGTCAGCAAGGGGGTGCGGCGCACGATCGTCGGCCTGGTCGGCGACGTGACGCAGCTCGACGCGGCGAGCCTGCGGGGCATGGCGGGGGTGCGCGACGTCATGCGCGTGTCCACACCGTACAAGCTGGTCAGCAGGGAGAACCATCCGGAACGTTCCACGGTCCACGTGGGCGGCGTGCCGATCGGCCCCGACACCGTGACGCTGATCGCGGGGCCGTGCGCGGTGGAGACGCCCGAGCAGACGCTCGCCGCGGCCAGGATGGCGCAGGCGGCCGGGGCGGTGCTGCTGCGCGGCGGGGCCTTCAAGCCGCGTACGTCCCCGTACGCCTTCCAGGGGCTGGGCGAGAAGGGGCTGCGCATCCTGGCGGACGTGCGCGAGGAGACGGGCCTGCCGATCGTGACGGAGGTCGTGGACGCGCGGGACGTGGAGATGGTCGCCTCCTACGCCGACATGCTGCAGGTCGGCACCCGCAACATGCAGAACTTCGCGCTGCTGCAGGAGGTCGGCGCGGCCGGCAGGCCGGTGATGCTCAAGCGCGGCATGACCGCCACGATCGAGGAGTGGCTGATGGCGGCCGAGTACATCGCCCAGCGCGGCAACCTCGACATCGTGCTGTGCGAGCGGGGGGTGCGGACCTACGAGACGGCCACCCGCAACACCCTCGACGTCTCGGCCGTGCCGGTGGCGCAGCGGCTGTCGCACCTGCCGGTGATCATCGACCCGTCGCACTCGGGCGGGCGGCGCGACCTGGTGCTGCCGCTGACCCGGGCGGCCATCGCGGTCGGCGCCGACGGCGTCATCATCGACGTGCACCCGCAGCCCGAGCAGGCGCTCTGCGACGGGCCGCAGGCGCTGGTGGACGCAGACCTGGGCGAGCTGGCCCAGGTCATGACCGACTTCCCGCCGCTGCTCGGCAAGACGGCCGCGACCGCCTGAGCCTTCCCCGGGTGAGGCCGGCCGCCACAAGCCACTCGCCGGTTGTACTCATGGGTAACTTGAGTACGAACCCTCATGTGCCGGGCTTCGCCCGCGCCGCACCATGGCCACATGACGAAGCCCATTCAACCCACGCAGACCACCGCGTTCTACGTCCAGGCGCTCCTGTCGTTCGCCGTCTCGCTGACCTCCGTGGTGATCGCCCTGGTCTACCTGCCCGTCCAGGGCTGGATCAGGGCGTTCCTCGGGCTCGGCCTCCTGTACGTCGTCACCTCCACGGTCACCCTGTGCAAGGTCGTGCGGGACCGGCAGGAGCTGTCGGAGGTCAGCAACCGCGTCGACCAGGCCAGGCTGGACAAGCTCCTGGCCGAGCACGACCCGTTCAAGGTCGACGCCTAGCTGCGGACGCCTAGCTACAGGGTGTACTCCTGGATCGAGTCGGCGAGCTGCACGCACAGCTCCTCGGCGTCGAGCCGCTTCTCGATCAGCTTGAGGTCCTCGATCTTGGCCCGCGTCTCGGCGCGCTTGGGAGCCAGCAGCGAGCAGCAGTCCTCGTCGGGCAGCTCCGAGATCTCCAGCGTGCCGATGCGCCGGGCCTCGGCCATGATCTCGGTCTTGTCCCAGCCGACCAGCGGCCGCAGGATCGGCAGGTCCACCGCGTTGTCCTGGGCGGTGATGTTGGCCAGCGTCTGCGAGGAGACCTGCCCGAGCGCGTCGCCGGTGATCAGGGCGGCGGCGTGGATGCGGTGGGCGACCTCCTCGGCCGTCTTGAGCATCAGCCGCCGCTGCGCGATCACCGCCAGCCGGTCCTGCCCCGAGGTGCGGATCGACTGCTGCGCCTTGCCGAACGGCACCACCCACAGGCGGGACTTGCCCTGGAACCGGTCGAGCTTCCTGACCAGCGCGTACGCCTTGTAGATCGACTCCGACGTGGTGAACGGGATGCCGGAAAAGTGCAGGAAGTCGACGTGCAGGCCGCGCCGCATCATCCGGTACGCCGCCACGGGCGAGTCGATGCCGCCCGACATGAGCACCAGGGCCCGGCCGCTGCTGCCGACGGGCAGGCCGCCCTGGCCGGGGATGCCGCCGGTGAAGACGAACACCTCGTCCCTGTCGACCTCGATGAAGACCGTCAGCTCGGGGTTCTTCAGGTCGACCGGCAGGCCGTACTCGTCGTTGATGGCGCCGCCCACGAGCCGGTCGAGCTCGTTGGAGCGCAGCGGGAAGCGCTTGTCGCGGCGGCGGGAGCGGACCGCGAAGCGGGCGCCCCGCTTGGCCTCCTCGCTCTCGCCGACCAGCTCGAGGCCCGCCTTGAGCACGGCGTCGGGGTCCTTGGCGACCCGCCAGGCGCGGTGGATCCAGACCAGCCCGGGCACGTCGGCGACCCGCTGCGCCACGGCCTCCGCCTGCTCGGCGGTGGCGCCCTCGGGCAGGAAGATCGCGATCACGCCGTGCCGCTTGCGCACGTCGACCTGGACGCCGACCGTCTGCAGGGCATCGCGGATGTTGGCGATGAGGCGGCGTTCGAACAGCTCGCGGTTCTTGCCCTTGAGGACGATCTCGCCCAGCTTGAGCAGAACGCACGGCTCGCCCAGGGCGGACATCGTCATGGTGGAACCTCCGGGAAGATGGGGACGGGCGCAGCGGTTGACGGTTCCAACGCCGCGACCACCCGAGTTTAGTCCGCGTCGAGCCCGCGCTCGATCGCATATCGCACCAGCTCGACCCGGTTGTGCAAGTGAAGCTTGCCGAGGGTGTTCTGGACGTGGTTCTGCACGGTGCGGTGGGACAGCACGAGCCGTTCGGCGATCTGCCTGTACGACAGCCCCTTGGCCACCAGCCTGAGCACCTCGGTCTCCCGCTCGGTCAGCCGGGGCCCCTCGGTGGGCTCGAGCTGGACGGCCAGCCGCCGGTACTCCCCCAGCACCAGCCCGGCCAGCCCCGGGGTGAACACGGCGTCGCCGTCGGCGGTGCGGCGCACGGCGTCGAGGAACTCCTCCCGGCTGGCCGATTTCACCAGATATCCGCAGGCGCCGGCCTTGACCGCCTCCAGCACGTCGTCCTGCTCCGCGCTCGCCGACAGCACCAGCACCCTGGGGGCCGGGTCCACCTGCGCCAGGCGGGCGGCCACCTCGGGCCCGGGCAGGTCGGGCAGCCTCAGGTCGAGCACCACGACCTCGGGCAGCACCGCGGCGGCCACCCTGACCGCCTGCCGCCCCTCCCCCACGGCGGCCACGACCTCGTAGCCGGCCTCCGCGAGATCCCTGGCGACGCCGTCGCGCCACATGGGATGATCGTCCACCACCATGACCCGCACCATGGCGCAACTGTAAGCGTTGGTCAGGCGGACAGGGTGATCTCCACCTCGGTGCCCTGCCCGGGGACGCTCACGATCGACACCCGCCCGCCCAGCTCGGCCATCCGCCCCCGGATCGACCTGGCCACCCCCATGCGCCCGTCCGCGGCGGCCTGCTCCAGCCGGCCCTCCGGGATGCCGGGCCCCTCGTCCCTGACAGTGACCGTGACCGCACCGTCCAGGAATTCGGCCAGCACCCAGGCGCGCGCCTGGTGACCGCAATGCGCGCGGACGTTGTCCAGGGCCGCGCCGACGGCGGCCGAGACGGAGGCGGCGGCCTCGGCGGGCAGGAGCAGCGGCGTGGCCGGGGTCGAGACCGTCACCGCGGGCGAGCCGTACCGGGCCAGGAGCGAGCGCAGGTCGATCGTGCCCAGGGGAGGCGGCGGCCCGACCGAGACGAGCTCGCGCAGCGCGGCCTCCTGCTCCCCCGCCAGGCGGCCCAGCTCGGCCGCCTCGCCACCGAGCTCCCGCCCGCGCCGCTGCACCAGGGCGAGGACCTGCAGGACCGAGTCGTGGATGTCGCGGGCCAGCCGCTCCCGCTCCCGCTGGGTGGCCTCCATCTCGGCGGCCCGCTGCATGCGCTCCTCCGCCCGCTTGGCCAGCCGGACCATGTGGCCGACCAGCCAGCCCGCCATGAGCAGGAGCACCGTCTCGTTGATGAGGACGGACGCCTCGTCGACCCGCGACCGTGACCACAGCTCGCCGGCCGCGACCACGCACGCCGCGAGCGTGCCCGCGCGCCTGCCGTGGTGCACGGCCCAGGCGAGCACGGGTGCGGCGATCCAGGTCGCGGGCACGGGCATGGCGCCGATCGTCACCTGCTGGGCGCCCTGCACGTACGGGGTGGTGAGCAGGCACGCCGTCGTCACCGTCAGGTCGGCGGTCAGCAGCGGCCACCGGCGCAGCGGCTCGGCCGCGTAGGCGAACGTCGCCGCGGCGGTCCACAGCGCCATCACGCCGATCACCAGCCAGCCGAGCAGCGGCTGCTCGTAGCCGCGGTGCTGGGCCATCAGCACGGCGGCGTACACCAGCGAGGCGACGCGGAAGACCGCGATCGCCCGCCAGAACGGCCCCTCGATAGCCATGAGCCTTTCTCATGTTTCCGACACGGATGTTGACAGATAGTTCGGGTATCCATGCGAAAGGGACATCCGGGATGGCACAATCCGGGAACCCCTAATGCAAGGAACCGATAGATGACCTCCGCTGTGAATCATTTCACCTACGGACTGATCACGCCGTTGCTCGCATACGTCATGTCCTGCATCGGCTCGATGCTCGGACTGCGGCTCACCGCGCAGGCTCACGCCTCCCGCGGCGGCGCCCGCGTGCGCTGGCTGCTGGGAGCGGCCGTCTCCATCGGCGGCACGGGCATCTGGGTCATGCACTTCATCGCCATGATGGGCTTCGAGGTGGAGGGCACCCAGATCAAGTACGACGTGCTGCTCACCGTCGCCTCGGCGGTGGTGGCCATCGTGGTCGTCGGCACCGGCCTGTTCCTGGTCTCGTACGGCGGCGGCCGGATCCTCGCGTTGCTCGGGGGCGGCCTGCTGACGGGGCTCGGCGTGGCCTCGATGCACTACCTCGGCATGTACGCGATGAACATGTCCGCCCACGTCTCCTACGACCGGCTCACCGTGGCCGCCTCCGTGGGCATCGCCGTGGTCGCCGCGACCGTGGCCCTGTGGTTCACGCTGCGCGTCAAGAAGCCCATCTGGATCACCGGCGCCGCCCTCGTCATGGGCGTGGCCGTCGCGGGCATGCACTACACCGGCATGTACGCCATGCACGTCTCGGTCGACGGCGAGCCCGGCGTCGTGGCGGGCGCCGAAGCGCTCGACTTCCTCGTGCCCCTCATGACCGTGATCAGCCTCATCACCCTGACCATGCTCCTCATGGTCATCCTGTCGCCCTCGGAGGAGGAGCTGCACGAGGACGCGGAGCTCGTCGCGAAGCTGGAACTGCGCCGCCGCACCGCTCATCAGCAACAACTCACCTACCCCACGCCGATGCCGCGCCAGCAGCCGATGCAGGCTCGGCGAAGGTAGTTGCGCGGGCGACGAATCCCCACTCATACTCCCTTATCGGTGCGTAAGGGGATGGTGGGGTATGTCGCCGATCGATCATTTCTCCCACGGGCTCTTGACACCCGTGCTCGCGTACATCATGTCCAGCGTGGGCTCCATGCTCGGCCTGCTGCTCACCTCGCGTGCGAGGCTGATCGGCGGGCGTGAGTCCAAGTGGTGGCTCGTCGGCGCGGCCTTCGCGATCGGCGGCACCGGCATCTGGACGATGCACTTCATCGCCATGCTCGGCTTCTCCGTGGACGGCCTGGCGATCAGGTACGACGTGCCGCTCACCGCCGCGTCCGCCTTGCTCGCCGTCGTCGTCGTGGGCATGGGGCTGTTCCTGGCCGCCCACGGCGGCGAACGGCTGGGCTTCCTGATCAGCGGCGGCGTCCTGACCGGGCTCGGCGTGGCCGGCATGCACTACCTGGGCATGGCGGCCATGAACATGTCCGCCCACGTCGACTACGACCCGGTGGTCGTCTCGCTGTCGGTGCTGATCGCGGTGGCGGCGGCCACGGTGGCGCTCTGGTTCACGCTGCGGGTCAGCGGGGCGCTCAGGATCGGCGGGGCGGCGCTGGTCATGGGCGTGGCGGTCTCGGGCATGCACTACACCGGCATGTACTCGATGTCGGTCTCGTCGCATCTGGAGATGGCGGCCGTGCCCGGCGCGCGGGCCATCGACTTCCTGCTGCCGCTCATCGTGGGCATCAGCGTGATCACGGTGGGGCTGCTGCTCACCGTCATCCTGTCGCCCTCGGAGAAGGAGCTGCGCAGCGAGGCGGAGTACAGGGAGCGGCTGCGCGGACGCGACGAGGGCGCGCCGGAGGTCGATCTCTTCGGCACGCCCCGCGGCTGAGCCATGTGTGCTGGGTACGGCTTGCGACGCAAGGTGGGCCGCCGACTCTCTGCGGCGCAAGCCGTACCTTGAGGGGGTTGTAGCGGTAACCCCGCTGACTCGAAGGTACGGCCGCCCGCTTGCAAGCCGCTTTCAGCCGGTTATCCGAAGAACACCTCGGCCTCGGAGTAGCGCTCCACCGGCACGGTCTTCAGCTCGGCCGTGGCCTCGTCGAGGCCGACGCGCACGATGTCGGTGCCGCGCAGCGCGACCATCTTGCCGTAGTCGCCCTCGTGGGCCGCGTCGATCGCCTGCAGCCCGAACCTGGTCGCCAGCACCCGGTCGTAGGCGGTGGGGGTGCCGCCGCGCTGGATGTGGCCGAGCACCGTGGTGCGGGCCTCCTTGCCGGTGCGCTTCTCGATCTCCTTGGCCAGCACCTCGCCGATGCCGCCCAGGCGGACGTGGCCGAACGCGTCGAGCGTGCCCGCCTGCAGCTCCATCTGCCCCTCGATCGGGTGCGCGCCCTCGGCGACCACGATGATCGGCGAGTAGCGGGTGCGGAAGCGGGACTCGACGTACTCGCAGACCCGGTCGATGTCGAACGGCTTCTCCGGGATGAGGATGACGTTCGCGCCGCCGGCCATGCCCGCGTGCAGCGCGATCCAGCCCGCGTGCCGGCCCATGACCTCGCAGATCAGCGCCCGGTGGTGGGACTCGGCGGTGGTGTGCAGCCGGTCGATGGCCTCCATCGCGATGTTCACCGCGGTGTCGAAGCCGAAGGTGTAGTCGGTGCCCGACAGGTCGTTGTCGATGGTCTTGGGCACGCCCACGACGTTGACCTCGCGGTCGTAGAGCTGCTTGGCGACGCCCAGCGTGTCCTCCCCGCCGATGGCGATCAGAGCGTCCACGCCGGTGGCGGCCAGGTTCTCCTTGATCCGGTCGACCCCGTTCTCGATCTTCATCGGGTTCGTCCTGGAGGAGCCCAGAATGGTGCCGCCGCGCGGCAGGATGCCGCGTACGGCCTGGATGTCCAGTGGCATCGTGTCGCCTTCGAGGGGACCGCGCCAGCCGTCACGGAAGCCGACGAACTCATGACCGTAGACGCTCACCCCCTTACGCACCACTGCCCTGATCACGGCGTTGAGCCCGGGGCAGTCGCCGCCTCCGGTCAGCACTCCAATACGCATGGCGGGTTCCTCCCAGATAGGGGTCACGAACCAGACCTTGATGTCAGACTCGCATTGTGCCCGGCATCCCGCGCAGTGGTCTAGACCAAACGCCAGCCCGAAAAACTAAACCCTTACCCCGGAGGAATTTTCATGGTTGTGCTCGCGATTGATGCCGGAACAACTGGGGTGACAGCGCTGCTTGTCACAGAAAACAGGCAGATCATCTCCAAGGGGTACGAGGAATTCGCGCAGCATTTCCCCGAGCCCGGCCGGGTCGAGCACAACCCCGAGGACATCTGGCAGGCCACCCTGTCGGCCTGCGCCACCGCACTGCGCGGAGCCGCGCAACCGCCCTCCTGCGTGGGCATCACCAACCAGCGCGAGACCGCCGTGTTGTGGGATCGCCGCACGCTGGCCGCGCCGCGGCGGGCGATCGTCTGGCAGGACCGCCGCACGGCCGGGCTGTGCGGGCGGCTGCGCGAGGCGGGGCACGAGCCGCGGGTCTCGGAGCTGACCGGGCTGCGCCTCGACCCCTATTTCACCGCCACCAAGCTGACCTGGCTGGCCGAGAACGACCCCCGGGTCTGGGAAGGGGTCGAGTCCGGAAATGTGGCCATAGGGACGGTGGACTCCTACCTGATCGCCAGGCTGACGGCGGGCGCGCGGCACGTCACCGACCCGTCCAACGCCTCCCGGACCCTCCTGTACGGGCTGGCGTCCGGCACCTGGGAGCCGGAGCTGTGCGAGCTGTTCGGGGTGCCGCGGGAGGCCCTGCCGGAGATCGTGCCGAACTACGGGCCGATCGGGCGTACGGACCCGTCGGCGTTCCTCGGGCTGGACGTGCCGATCAGCGGGGTCGCGGGCGACCAGCAGGCGGCGCTGTTCGGGCAGACCTGCTTCGACGTGGGGGACGTGAAGTGCACCTACGGTACGGGCTCGTTCGTGCTGACCAACCTCGGCGGGGAGATCGTGCGCTCGGAGTCGGGGCTGCTGACCACGGTGGCCTGGCAGACGCCGTCGGGCGAGCGCACGTTCGCGCTGGAGGGGTCGATCTTCGTGACCGGGGCGGCGGTGCAGTGGCTGCGTGACGGGCTCGGGGTGATCGGGACGGCGCCGGAGTCGGAGGCCGTGGCGCGTACGGTGCCCGACAGCGGCGGGGTGGTGTTCGTCCCCGCGCTGACCGGGCTGGGGGCGCCGCACTGGGATCCGCAGGCGCGCGGGCTGATCACCGGCATCACCCGCGGCACGACGCGGGCGCACCTGGTCAGGGCCACGCTGGAGGCGATCGCGTTCGAGGTGCGGGACGTCGTCGAGTCGATGACCGGCGGTTCGGTGCCCGTGCTGAAGGCCGACGGCGGGGCGAGCGCCAACGACCTGCTCATGCAGCTCCAGGCCGATCAGCTCGGGGCGGCGGTGGAGCGGCCGGCGATCCAGGAGACGACGGCGCTCGGGGCGGCGTTCCTGGCCGGGCTCGGCGCCGGCGTGTGGGGGTCGCGGGCCGAGCTGCGCAAGACCTGGCACCTGGACCGGCGCTTCGAGCCTGGCGAGCGCGACGACGCCGCCTACGAGCGCTGGCGCGCGGCCGTCCGGCTCGCGACGGCGGGCACCCACGGCTCCTGAACTCCTGGCGTCACGGCTCCTGAGCGGCCGGCTCCTGAACGCCCGGCGTCACGGCTCCTGAGCGGCCGGGTGCGGCGGCTGCGCGCCTTCCTTCTGGGCGCGGCCGGCCGGGCCCTTGGCGAAGCGGGTGAGGAGGTTGAGCGTGGCGCGGCGGGTGAAGGCGGCGGCGGAGTCGGTGACGCCGTGCCCGCACCGCCGCCCGCGCAGCGCGCACACCCAGCGCATCGTGCCGGAGGCGAACACCCCGGCCCCGCTCGGCGCCGTGTAGTACGTGCTGTGCGTGACGGCGGCCCGGCCGCCGCACGAGAACGGCGACTCGGCCAGCACCTGGACACCGGGCGGCGACCCCCGCGACACCCGGTCGGTCTCCACGCCGACCATCCCCGGGAAACGCCGCCCCTTCGTCCCGGCGAAGATCCAGTGCCCTGGCCTGCTGACCCGGTAGACGCCCTCGGCGGGGAAGCAGTCGTACATCTGCCCGATCAGCGAGCTCTCCGGCTCCGACTCCCGCCACAGCTCGCAGACCCGCTCCTTGTCGCACAGCACCTGCCTGCCGCGCATGGCGATGCGCCAGTAGACGGCGTTGGCGCCGAGGAAGGCGAGGTTCGTGCCCCGGTCCCTGGCCCTGGTGACGGCCCTGCGCATGCCGGGCGACCAGTACTCGTCGTGGCCCAGCGAGATCACCGCGCGGGCGCCGTCCAGCGCGCCCGGCACGAGGTCCAGGTTGGTCAGGTACGCCAGCGGCACCCCGCTCTGCTCGGCCACGGCCAGCGCCTCCTCCTCGAAGTCCAGGAAGAGCCGGGCGCCGGTGCCGTCGTAGGGGCGGTCGAAGGTGACCGCGCGCGAGCGGTACCCGTACCCGCCGGGGCCCGTGTAGAGGCTGCGGCCGCCCCACAGGTTGTACGCCTGCCAGGTGGTGACCGCGTTCACGATCACCACGCGACCGGCGGTGGAGGCCGAGCGCACGGTGATCGGGACGTAGCGCTGGGCGCCGGTGGAGGCGTCGAGCCTGACGAGGTAGGCGCCCTCGGGCCAGCCGGCGGTGTCCACGGTCAGGGACGGGTCCCAGTGGGCGGCGGTCACCGTGCCGTCCACGACCCGCGCCGCCGCCTGCCGCGTCCCCCGCACCCACGCCGACTCCCACACCTTCGACGGGTTGGCGCCCATGCGGAAGGCGCGGGCGGAGAAGCGCGGCGCGGTGGTGGAGACGTGCAGCCGGAACCGCTCCCCCGGCAGCACGCTCACCTCGTCGGCGTAGCCCTCGATCTCGTGCGCGGCGCCGTGCCGGGTGATCCGCCACGACTCCTGCACGTCGGCGACCGGCGGCTCGGCGACCTGCCGCGTGACGGGCGGATCGGCGTGCTGGTCGACGGGCGGCTCGACGGCGGGCGCCTCGCCGCAGCCGGCGGCCAGCAGGACGAGGGCGAGCAGGATCTTGCGCACGTGCCCATGGTCGGGACCGGACGCCCGGGCGGGCCCCGACTTGGCGAACTCCTTACATGATCAGCACACAGGCCGGGCTTTCCACCTCGTACGACTCCCCGTCCGGCGCCGGCACGCCGTCCTCGATCCGGAATGAGGTGACGGTGTTCGCGTACTGGTTGGCCACGTACATGCGCTCGCCGTCGATGGCGAAGTGCCTGGGCCAGTTGCCGCCGGAGGGCACCTCGGCCACCGGTGACAGGTCGGCGGCGCGCAGCACGGAGATCGTGTTCGGGCCGCGGTTGGCGACGTAGACGAGGTCGCCGTGGAGCTGCAGGTGGGAGGGGGCGTTCTCGCCCTCCTGGCGGGAGGCGCGGACGACCGTGCGGCGCTCGCCCTCGATCAGGGTGACGGTGCCGTCGAGCTCGCCCGCCACGTACAGGCGCGAGCCCGCGAAGGCGAAGTGGCGCGGGCCGGTGCCGGGGGCCAAGGCGATCGGCTCCAGCGGGGTGCCGTCGTGGCGGTAGCGGCGGATCTCGTCGGTGCCGAGGTCGGAGACGTGCAGCAGGCCGTCGTGGAAGACGGCCTGGTGGGCGTGCGGGGCCTCCTGGCGTTCGGCGTCCGGGCCTGAGCCCGTGTGGCGCAGCACGATGGGATCCCCCGTGAACGCGCCCCGCTCGTCCAGCCGGTAGAGGGTAGCCGTGCCGTCGCCGTAGTTGGCCACCGCGAGCAGGCCGCCCTCGGGGTCGACGGCGACGTGGCAGGGGCTGTGGCCCTCGCTGGGGCGCTCGTCCAGCGGGCCGAGCTCCGCCCCCCGGGCCTGGTACGCGGTGAGCCAGCCGCGTTCGAGCTCGCCCACGGCGTACAGCACCGGCAGCGAGGGGTGGGCGGCCAGGAACGAGGGCGCCGTCACCCGGGTGAGGCCGCCGCCGATGGTGACGATGCCGGGACCGTATCCGCCTATGCGCACGTGCTTCACAGCGGGGATCCTCCTATGGTTGACTACGGCAATGAGTTCGTTGACAGAGGCAAGGATTTCTGAGGTCAGAGCCTTCAACCGGTTCTATACGAAGGTGATCGGCGCGCTCCAGGTGGGGATGCTCGAATCGCCGTACTCGCTGACCGAGGCCAGGGTGCTGTTCGAGCTGGCGCACGCCGAGCGCAGGGAGACCGGCGAGCTGCGCGCGCTGCTCGGCCTGGACGCGGGCTACCTCAGCCGGATCCTGGCCCGCTTCGAGGGCGACGGGCTGGTCACCCGCGAACGCTCGGCGGCCGACGCGCGCAAGCAGCTCGTCGGGCTCACCCCGGCGGGGGCCGAGGTGTTCGCGGCGCTCGACCGGCGCTCGTCGGAGGAGATCAGGACGCTGCTCGGCGGCCTGCCCGAGGCGGACCAGGAGCGGCTGGTCTCCAGCATGGCCGCGATCAGGCGGTTGCTGGGCGGCGGGCAGGAGCGCGCGCCGTACGTGATCAGGCCGCCGCGCACCGGCGACCTGGGCTGGGTCGTCCACCGGCACGGCGCGCTCTACAGCGCCGAGTACGGCTGGGGCACCGGGTTCGAGCAGCTCGTCGCCAGGATCGTGGGCGACCTCGACTTCTCCCGCGACGCCGGATGGATCGCCGAGGTCGACGGGGAGCGGGCCGGATGCGTGTTCTGCGTGCGGCAGGACGACACCACGGCCAAGCTGCGGATGCTGCTGGTCGAGCCGTCCGCCCGCGGGCTGGGCATCGGGCGGCGGCTCGTGGACGAGTGCCTGCGGCACGCGCAAGCCGAGGGGTACAAGCGGATCGTGCTGTGGACGCGCGACTGCCTGGAGAGCGCGCGGCGCATCTACCAGGCAGCCGGGTTCGAGCTGGATTCGGAGGAGCAGGGGGTGGAGAACGGGGTCGAGGTCACCGAGCAGATGTGGTCGCGCGACCTCTAGGCGTGTGCGGCCACCAGTTCAGCGGGCCCGCCAGGCGCATCAGGCTCGGCACCAGCACCGCCCTGATCACGGTGGCGTCCACCAGCACCGCCACCGCCATGCCGACACCCAGCATCTGCACGAACGTCACCGACGCCGTGGCGTACGCGGCGAACGTCAGCGCCAGGATGCCTCCGGCCGCCGTGATCAGCGGCGCCCCCGCCTGCAGGCCGGTGGCCACGGCCGACTCCGTGTCGCCCGTCCTGTCGTACTCCTCCTTGATCCGGGAGAGCAGGAAGACCTCGTAGTCCATCGACAGGCCGTAGGCCACGCAGAGCATCAGGATCGGGATGCTCGGGTCGAGCGTGCCCGTCGGGGTGAAGCCCAGCAGGCCCGACAGGTTGCCGTCCTGGAAGATCCAGACGATGGCGCCGAACATCACGCCGAGGCTGAGGACGTTCAGCAGGGTCGCCTTGATCGGGATGATCACGCTCCTGGTCATGAGGAACAGGACGGCGCACGTCACGCCCAGCATGAGCGCCAGCACCAGCGGGAGCCGGTCCACGACGGAGGAGCGGTAGTCGGACAGCTCGGCCGGGTAGCCGCCGACCAGCACCTCGAAGGGCGGCCGCACCGTGCGTACGGCCTCGACCAGGCGTACGGGGTCGTCGGCCAGCGCCGCCGCGGACGGGACCACGGACAACCACGCGCCCCGGCCCTGGCTCTGGAACCTGGCCGGGTCGCCGTCGCCCACGCGCGTGCCGCCCGCGTACGAGCCGGCCGCCGAGTCCACCTGTGCCACGCCGGGCAGCCTGGACAGGCTCGCGGCGTACCCGGAGACGTCGCCGGCGCGGGCGTCCACGGAGACGAGCTGGATGGCGTCGGTCTCCTCGGCAGGGAAGGACTGGCGGATGACCTCCTGGGTCTGGCGGGAGGAGGCTTCCGGCGGCAGGATGCGGTCGTCGGCCACGCCGAAGCGCAGCCCCAGGAACGGTGAGGCGAGCACGAGCAGCAGCACCGTGGCCAGCCCGCCGAACACCAGCGGCCGGCGCATCACCCGGGTGGCCAGGCCGTGCCAGAAGCCGTCCGCCCGCTCGGGCCTGTCCCGCCTGGGCAGGATCGTGCCGCCGATCGTGGCCAGCACGGCGGGCAGCACGACCACCGCCGCCACCAGGCCGCCCAGGACGACCGCGATCCCGGCGTAGGCGAAGGAGCGCAGGAAGTCGAACGGCAGCGCGAACAGCACGGCCAGCGACGAGGCCACGGTCAGGCCGCTGTACAGGACCGTCCTGCCCGCGTGCTCGACCGCCCCGGCGACCGCGGCGGCCCGGTCGGCGCCGCGCCGCGTCTCCTCGCGGAAGCGCTGGATGACGAACAGGCAGTAGTCGATGCCCAGGCCGAGGCCCATGGCCAGGGTCAGGTTGAGGGCGAAGGTGGAGATCTCGGTGAACAGCAGGACGCCGCTGAGCAGCGCCAGGCCGATCACCATGGCGTACACGCCGGCCAGGATCGGCACCAGGGCCGCCATGGCGCGCCGCTGGTAGAGCCAGAGCAGCACGAATGCCAGCGGGAAGATGACCAGCTCGGCCCGGACGAAGTCCTGCCTGGCCAGCGGCACGGTCTCCCTGAAGACCTCCTCCCCGCCTCCGGCCCGCACCTGGAGCAGGTCCGTACCCCTGGTGATCTCGGGGACGAGCCTGGGCAGGACCTCGGCGCGCACGTGGTCGGCGTCCCCCGGGATGCGCACGACGATCAGCGCGTGCCTGCCGTCCTCGCTGCGCAGGGTGGCGGGCCTGCCGCGGGTCCAGTAGGAGGCCGACTCGGCCACGCCCTCATGGCGGCCGACGCGCTCGGTCAGCTCCCGGCCCGCCGCTTCGACGGCGGGGTCGTCCACGGTGCCGCTCCGCGCCGTCACCAGGAAGATCATGTCGGGGCTGCCGGTGCCGAACCGCTCCTCCAGCTCGGCCTGCGCCCGGTCCGACTCCGACCCCGGCGCCTCGAACCTGGCCAGCGACAGCCCCGACGCCGCCCCCGCCGCCAGCACGCCGGCGCCGATCAGCACGGCCAGGGCCAGCGCGAGCACCAGCCTGCGGCGGCGGACGAGCAGGAAGCCCAGCCTGCGCAGCGGCGGGCCGGCCGCGGCCTGGCGGGCGGGGCGGGCGCGGGTGGTCACCATGAGATCTCCCCGAAAACTCGGTAAACTGCTCGTGTTTTACTTCCGGACCCAGAAATACAAGTAAATGCTCGTATTTGTCAACGAGGAGACCCATGGCTGAACGCACGGTCCGCCGGCAGGCGCGCGGCCTCAAGCGCATGGCCGAGATCCTCGACGCCGCCGAGCTGGTGATCGCCGAGGTCGGCTACCCGGAGCTGACCACGAACCAGGTCGCCGCGCGGGCGGGGGTGTCGCCGGGGTCGCTGTACCAGTTCTTCAGGAACAAGGAGGAGATCCTGGACGGGCTGGTGGCCCGCTACACGGTCGACCGGCAGGAGTTCTGGGCCGGCCGGCTGGCCGCCGTCACGCCGGAGGTGCCCCTGGAGGCGCTGGTGGGGCAGCTCGTGGACGAGAGCGTGCGGTTCAAGAGCGCCTCGCCCGCGTACTGGTCGCTGCTGTACGGCTCGGCGACGGGCGACCAGCTCGCGGCGGCGTCCCAGCGGCTGCACGAGGACATCGCCGGGCACATCGCGGCCATGCTGCGCCGCCGCTCCCCCGAGCTGTCCGAGGAACGCGCGCTGCTGACCGGGACCATGGCGCTGGCCATGGTGAAGGCGGTGATGCCGATGATCACCTCGTCGGCGCCCGAGCGATCGGCCGAGCTCGTGGACGAGCTCAAGCTCATGCTCGTGCGCTACCTGGAATGAGCGAGCTCGGGCGCGGCAGGAGCCCCGGGCCCGCTACCGGCCCGGGCACGGGACGCGGGAGCCCGCTCCGGGCACGGGACGCGGGGGCCCGCTCCTGGCTCGGGCACGGGACGCGGGGCCTGCACCAGGCTCAGGCGCGGAAGGGGCTCTGGGGGCCTGGCTCAGGGACGGAAGGGGCCTCTCACCTCGAACGTGTGCCCCTCGGTGCGGCCGCGCCTGGCCGAGAAGTAGAGCCGCTCGCCGTCGGGCGAGAAGGCCAGCCCGGTCAGCTCGGCCCCGTCGTGCCCCTCCAGCCTGAGGAACGGTGTCACCGCCCGGTCGGGCGCGATGACGTCGATCTCGGGGCGCTCCCTGGCGACGTACAGGTCGCCGGAGGGGGCGGCGGTGATGGCGCGCACGCCCTCGCAGAGCCGGTCGAGGGTCGAGGTCTGCGCGTCGTACGCCCACAGCCCGGTGTCGCCCTTCGTGGTGAAGTAGCACACCCCTCCGGCGTAGTGGCAGCCGTCGCCGCCGTCGAAGTGACGGGCGTCCTCGACCTGGTGGCGGGCCTCCTTGAGCAGGGCGGCCGGCGAGGGCACGGCCTGCCAGTGGCCCGAGGCGCACAGCACCTCCAGCGTGCCCTCCGTCAGGTCGCCCCAGTCGCTCGGCCGGAACCGGTAGAAGCAGCCGTCGGGCTCGTCCTCGGTCATGTAGATGACGTGCCGTTCGGGGTCGCAGGCGGCGGCCTCGTGCTTGAAGCGCCCCATGGCCAGCCGGGGCCGGGCGGCGCGGGCGCCGTAGGGGTCGCACTCGAAGACGCGGCCCCGGTGGCCGAGCTCGCACGACAGCCAGGTGTGCCACGGCGTGGCGCCGCCGGCGCAGTTGAGATCGGTGCCCGACAGGATGCGGTAGGCGTCGCCGACGCTGCCGTCGGCGCGGAAGCGCAGCGCCGAGGCGCCGCCGAGCAGGGGCAGCTCGGAGTTGCTCACGTAGATCCAGCCGTCGCCGTCGGGGAAGCAGGCGCCGCCGTCGGGGGCGGCGTGCCAGGTCAGGCCGGCGACCTTCTCCCCTGAGCGGGCCACGACCCGGCCGGTGAACCCTGGGGGCAGCGCCAAGCCGCCCGTGCCTGCCAGGCCGAGCGGACCGTACGGGCTGACGCCGCCCGGCACGAGCGGGCCCGTGCGGAGGAGAGTCTTGCGCGACATCGTGGGGCCTCCCTCTAGGTGCCACGCTAGTCGACCGCACCGACATGAATGGCAGGGACTCGCGACATCAAACTCTGCGCAAACCCCGACTGCCGTTCGCCGGGCGGTCCGTGCGCGGTGACGTTCCGTACAGCTGAGGGCGGTACGCGAACCGGCGACCTGCCATCTCGTGACGGCCGGTGACGGCGGGACCGGTCGCGATGAGGCACCGCCCGCCTGCCGGAAACGGGGGCCGGTGACAGCACCGTGGCGGAGGCGGACACGTCAGTGCCGGCATGCCGGCATGCCGGCCTCCCGGCCTCCCGGGCTCCGGGCTCCGGGCTCCGGGCTCCGGGCTCCGGGCTCCGGGCTCCGGGCTCCGGGCTCCGGGCTCCGGGCTCCGGGGGGCCGACGTCACGGCCGTCAGACGCGATCCCGACATCGTGGCCGTCAGGCGAGACGCCGTCTTCGCGACGCTCATGACATGCGAAAGCCCGGGCTCGGGGCCCGGGCTCTCCTCGCGATGGGTCAGCGCTGCGCCTGGAACATCCAGTGCTGCTTGTCGATCTCCTGCGCCACGGCGATCAGCAGGTCCTGGGTGACGGGGTCGGCCTCCTCGGTGGCCCGGATGCGCTCGTACATGCGCTTGCTGATGCCGTCGAGGACGTCGGTGATCGTCGCCAGCACCTTCCCGTCCTCGATCCAGCCGCTCTCCGGCTGCTGGAGCCTGCTGGAGCGGGAGATCGTGGCGGCACGGCCGTCCGGGTTGACCCCGAGGGCGACGGCACGCTCGGCGATGGTGTCCATATGCGTTCTGGCCAGCGCGACGACCTCGTCGAGCTGGAGGTGGATAGAGCGGAAGTGGGTGCCGATGAGGTTCCAGTGTGCCTGCTTGGCGACCAGCGACAGGTCGATGAGGTCCACCAGGGCGCCCTGGAGGGCCTCCGCGACGGTGTTCCTGGCGTCGCCCGAGAGCGGGCCGGTGATGGTAGCCATGTCTACTTCCTCCCCAGCGGTCGGAATTTACACATTTGCAACAAAACCGCTCCGCCAGATCTTCCGCCGCCCCGGCGTCATTGACAGTGTAATAGTGACAGTGTCATCGTGGGTTCATGAGTGACACCTGGACGATCGGCGAGCTGGCCGAGCACGCGGCACGCGCCCTGCGCGCCGGCGCGCCGTCACCGCCCAACGGGCGGGTCCGCGACGTGCCGGGCGAGCGGCTGATCAGGTGGTACACGACGATCGGCCTGGTGGACCCGCCGCTCACGCGGCGCGGCCGGGTGGCCCGGTACGGGCGGCGGCACCTGCTGCAGCTCGTCGCCGTGAAGCGGCTGCAGGCGGCAGGCCGGTCGATCGCGGAGATCCAGGCGGCCCTGGCCGGAGCCACGGACCGGATGCTGGAGGCGGCGGCGCACCTGGAAGCCCCGCCCCCCGCGGACCTGGAGGCCCCGCCGCCCGCGCACCATTCGGACAGCCACCCCGCGACGCACCGCCCGGACGGCCGCCCTGCGACGCACCACCCGGACGGCCCTCCTGCGGCACACGGCCCGGGCGGGCCGTCGGTGGCCGAGCATCCGGACGTGACCGGTCACGTGCCGGCGGCGGCCGACGGGGCGCGCGCGGGGGCGGCCGGTGGCGGCGAGTCCGCGCGCGACCGGTTCTGGGCCGAGCGGCCGGGCAGTGGCGCGGCGCACGCTCGCGAAGTCAGCGGCTCCGAGCCTGAGCCGGGCGCGATGCGCATCAGCGGCGCCGCCCCCGAGGCGGGAACTCTGCGGCCCGGCGGCCCGGCGCGGCCATCGGCCGTGCACCCCGTCGACGACCGGGCGGACGGGACCAGCGCGCCACCTGCTCGCGGCCCGTCCCGCGGAGCGGGCTCGGCCCCCACGGCGATGCGGGCCGGCGAGGGTCAGGGGCGTGTCGGGGCGGCCGGAGGGGAGAGGACCGGCGGGTCACGTGGTGGGGTGGTGACGGGGGTCAGGCTGGGCGACGGGGTGCGGCTCGTGCTGGACGCGGGCCGGGTGCCGTCCGAGGAGGACGTTCAGGCGGTGCTGGCGGCCGCGCGGCCGCTGCTCGCGGTGCTCGAAGAGAGGGAGCTGACATGAGGATCACTTCGCTGGAGCCCGCACGGTGCCTGCCGGTGCCGGACGCCGGGTTCGGCGCGCTGCTGACCGAGCGCGGCAACCTGCCGCTGGAGAGCGTGGACGTGACCGCGGACATCTCGGGCCTGATCGCCGGGGTGGAGGTCACGCAGGGCTTCAGGAACCCGTTCGACGTCACGCTGGAGGCCACGTACGTCTTCCCGCTGCCCGACAGGGCGGCCGTCACCGGCTTCCGGATGGAGGCCGACGACCGGGTGATCGAGGGGGTGCTGAAGGAGCGGGGCCAGGCCAGGGCGGACTACGACCGGGCGCTGCGCGAGGGCAGGCGGGCGGCGATCGCCGAGGAGGACCGGCCCGACGTGTTCACGATCAGGGTGGGCAACATCCTGCCCGGCGAGCGCGTCTCGGTGAGGCTCACGATGAGCCAGCCCCTGCCGTACGAGGACGGCGCGGCCACGTTCAGGTTCCCGCTGGTCGTGGCCCCGCGCTACATCCCCGGCAGCCCGATCGACGGCCCGCCGGCCGGTGACGGCACGGCTCCCGACACCGAGGCCGTGCCCGACGCGTCGAGGATCAGCCCGCCGGTCCTGCTGCCGGGCTTCCCCGACCCCGTAAGGCTGTCGCTGGCCGCCACCGTGGACACGGCCGGGCTGGAGCTGCGCGAGCTGGCCTCCAGCCTGCACGTGGTCGAGGAGGAGGGCCACACCGTACGGCTGCGCCCCGGCGAGCGGCTCGACCGGGACTTCGTGCTGCGGCTGTCGTTCGACGCCTCCACGTCGTTGCAGCTCGACGGCCGGGGAACGTTCGCCCTCACCGTGCTGCCACCGCCGCTGGAGGCCACCCGGACGCCGCGCGACCTGGTGCTGCTGCTCGACCGCTCGGGCAGCATGGGCGGCTGGAAGATGATCTGTGCCCGCCGGGCCGCCGCGCGCATCGTCGACACGCTGACGCCGCAGGACAGGTTCGCGGTGCTGACCTTCGACTCGGTGGTGGAGCAGGCGTTCGAGGGGCTGGTGGAGGCGTCCGACCGCAACCGGTACCGCGCGGTCGAGCACCTGGCCAGGGTGGACGCCCGCGGCGGCACCGAGCTGCTCGAACCGCTGCGCCAGGCCACCACCCTGCTGGGCGGCGCCCAGAGCGGACGCGAACGCGTCGTGGTGCTGGTCACCGACGGCCAGGTGGGCAACGAGGACCAGATCCTGGAGCAGGCGGGCGGCGCGCTGTCGGCCATGCGCGTGCACACGGTCGGCATCGACCGCGCCGTGAACGCCGGGTTCCTGGGGCGGCTGGCCGGGCTGGGCGCGGGGCGGTGCGAGCTGGTCGAGTCGGAGGACCGGCTGGACGCCGCCATGGACGCCATCCACCGCAGGATCGGCGCTCCCCTGGTGACCGGCCTGTCGCTCAAGGACCTCGACGTCGAGCCCGGCACGGTCACCCACCTGGGCTCGATCTTCCCCGGCGTGCCGCTGCGCGCGTACGGGCGTTACCTCGAGGGCTCCTCGGTCACCGTGCGCGGGACGGCGGCGGGCGCGCCGTGGGAGGAGCGGGTCCCCGGCGTGACCGCGGACCATCCGGCCATCCGCGCGGTGTGGGCGCGGGCGCACCTGCGCGAGCTGGAGGACCGCTACGCCATGGGCGAGCACGACCTGGAGTCGCGCATCGTGCGTACGTCGCTGGAGTACGGCGTGCTCTGCCGGTTCACCGCGTACGTGGCCGTCGACACCAGGCAGGTCGCCGGCGAGGGGCCCGAGCATCGCGTCATCCAGCCGGTCGAGCCGCCGAGCGGCTGGGAGCTGCCGAGCGCGGCGCCGGCGGCGGGCACGTTCGCGGCCGGCATGATGCTGACCGCCGCCCCCATGTCGGCGCCCCGGATGCGGATGCCCGCGCCCGGGCTCGGCCAGGCCGACCTGGACCAGGGGTTCGTGGGCGGTGGCGGGCAGGAGGGCGGCGGTCCCGTGTTCGGCGGTCCCGCCGGTCCTGGCGGCGCTCCCGGTGGCGGACTTCCGCGTTCTGGCCCGGCTCCTCGGCCGGCCGCTCCCGGCGGGCCGCCGATGCCGGCTCCGGCCGCTCCCGGAGGCGGTCGCTGGGGCAGGCCGGGCGCGCGGCCCGCTCACCGGCTGGACTCGGTACGGCCGCAGCTCACCGCCGAGCTCGACCGGCTCAGGGCCCTCCCGGCGCCTGACCTGCTGTACCTGGCGGACCTGGGCACCCGGCTGGCGGCCCTGGCGGCCTTCCTCGGCGGGAACGAGGACCTGGAGACGCTGGCCCGCGAGCTGGAGGGCGCCGAACGCCCCGGCGCGGACGCGCAGGCGCTGCACGATCGCGCCGTCGAGGTGCTGACCGCGCTCACCGGCGGCGGCTCCTCCCCGTCCCCCGCGCCCGGGCCTGCCGGCGGCCAGCGGCGCGGCCCGTTCTGGAAGCGCGCCTGACCGTCCGGGGACCCGCGGGCGCCGCCACCGTCACCGCGCGGTGGCGACGCCCGCGGGCGTCACATGATCGGAGCCCACTCCCTCAGCAGCACGATCTCGTAGCCGTTCACCGCCGTGTACGGGTCCTCCTGGAGGATCGCCCGCAGCTCGGCCTCGTCCGCCACCTCGTAGACGTGCAAGGCCCCGCTGTCGTCCGCCCAGGGCCCGGCGGTCACCAGCCGCCCCTGCTCCTTGAGCCGCCGCAGGTGCTCCCGGTGCGCGGGGCGGGCCGCGAGCCGCCGGGGATCGCCGTCGAAGGCCAGTTGCAACACGTATCTCGCCATGCCCCCGCAGGCTAGGCGCCGGCCGCCCCCGCGCTCAGCATCGCGCGGCACGGGCATGGTGTATCACGGGATACATGACGTACACGCTGGCCGACCTGCCCATGCTCGGGGGGCTCGGTGAGGAGCGGCTGCGCGGGCTGGCGGCGCAGGCCCGGTGGCGGCGGTATGCGGCCGGGCAGGTGCTCTGCACGGAGGGGGATCCGGCCGACCACCTGATCGTGCTGCTGGGCGGGCGGGTCAGGGCGGCGCGGGTGAGCGCGGAGGGCCGGGAGGTGGTGCTGGCCGTGGAGGAGGCGCCGGTGGCGTTCGACAAGACGGGCCTGCTGGTGGACGGCACCCATCGCGCCACGCGGACGGCGCTGACGGCGGTGGAGGTGGCGTACCTGCCGCGAGCCGCCGTGCTGGAGCTCGTCGGCGCGGAGCCGTCCGTGGCGGCGCGGCTGCTGCGCACGCTGGCCACGACCGTGCGGGACCTCGACGAGCGGCTCCTCGACGCGTCGGTGCGGGACGTGCCGTCGCGGGTGGCCACCTGGCTGGTACGCCGCTGCGCCGCCGGACGGGTGCCGCTGCACGGCGGGCAGGCCGGTCTGGGGGCCGAGATCGGGGCGACCAGGGTGAGCGTCAACCGGGCCCTGCGGGGCTTCGAGCGCCGGGGGCTGATCGAGATCGGCACCGGCGAGGTGATCGTGCTGGACCACCCGGCACTCGCCCGCGCCGCCTCCCTCCAGACGCCCGTCCCCTGAGCCGCCCCACGCGAGCAGCTCACTCCCGCGAACGGCGCCGTCGTGGCGCGGCGCGGTGGAGCGGTGGGCCTCGACCACGCCATCCGCGCATTTCCGGCGGCCCCGTAGGCTGGATAAGTGACGACACTTGTCCTGGACGGCGGGCTGGCCACGCGGCTCGAGGAACTCGGCGCGGATCTGAGCGACGCGCTGTGGTCGGCGCGGCTGCTGCTGGAGGAGCCGGCGCTGATCCGGCGCGCGCACGCGGACTACTTCGCCGCCGGGGCCGACGTGGCGACCACGGCGAGCTACCAGGCGACGCTGCCGGGGTTCGCGCGGCGCGGCCTGGACGCGGTCGAGGCCGAGCGGCTGATCCGGCTGTCGGTGGAGCTGGCCGCCCAGGCGCGGGACGAGGCCGGGCACGGGCTGGTGGCGGCCTCGGTCGGCCCGTACGGCGCCTACCTGGCCAACGGCGCCGAGTACACCGGCGACTACGACCTCGACGAGGACGGCCTGTACGCCTGGCACCTGCCGCGCTGGGAGATCCTGGCCGCCGCCGGGGCTGATCTGCTGGCCTGCGAGACGATCCCGTCCTTCGCCGAGGCGCGGGCGCTGGCCGCGCTGCTGGCCCGCACGCCGGAGGTGAAGGTGTGGGTGAGCTTCTCGTGCCGCGACGGCGAGCGGCTCAACGACGGCACCCCGATCCGCGAGGCGGCGGCGCTGTTCACGGGAAACCCGCAGGTGGTGGCCGTCGGCGCGAACTGCACCGCGCCGCGCCACATCCCCGGCCTCGTCGCGTGCCTGTCGGGCGGCCTGCCCGTGGTGGTCTACCCCAACTCGGGCGAGGCGTGGGACGCCGCCGCCCGCCGCTGGACGGGGCTGGCCGACCCGGTCGAGTACGGCCGGGCCGCCCAGGAGTGGCAGCGGGCGGGGGCGTCGCTGATCGGCGGCTGCTGCCGTACGACGCCGGAGCACATCAGGCAGATCCGCGCGCACCTGACCTGAGCCCCCAGGCGGTCAGCAGGGGCTCGGGCGGCCTCCTCCCCGCTCCCGGGGGACCGCACCTGAGTGCGCCGGAAGAGGAGAGGCGGCGGCGGAACCCCGCTAGGCGGTCGCCGTGGCGGCGCTGCGGCGGCGGATCAGGACGCGGTCGAGCGCCAGCGCCCCGCCCCCGGTGAACCCGACGGCCAGGCTGGCCGCGGCCAGCGCCAGCACGAACTCGTAGCCACCGTCACCGGCCAGCCCGTTGGCGCCGTGCACGAAGGCGATCGCGCCCAGCATGTCGAGGGCGAGCAACGTGCCGGCGATCGGCAGCGCGGCGCCCAGGATCAGCGCCAGGCCGCCGGCGACCTCCAGCACGGCCACCGCTGGAGCGGCCAGGCCGGCCAGCGGGATGCCGACGGACTCGAAGAACTTGGTCGTGCCCGCGATCCCCATCGTCGCGAACTTCTGATAGCCGTGCACCAGGAAGATCACCCCGATGGCGACCCTCGCCAGCAACAGGGCGAAGGGACGCGCCTGATCCACCATGCGGACTCCTCGATGGTTGTTCAGATTTGAACAACGACTCTAGCAGTGATTTGTTCAAATTCGAACGACAGTACACTGAATCGGTGACGGACACCCGATGGCTGGACGCGACCGAGATGGCGGCATGGCGCGCCTTCGTGTCCACCTCCCACCTGCTCGAGCGGCGCATCGAGGAGCAGCTCAAGGCCGCCGCCGGCCTCACGCACCCGCAGTACGAGATCCTGGTGGTCCTGTCGGAGTCCCCCGGCCGCCAGATGCGCATGACGGAGCTGGCCAGGGACGTCGTGGTGTCGAAGAGCGCGCTGACGTACCAGATCAACCAGTTGGAGAAGGCGGGGCTGGTCGAGCGGGCGACGTGCCCGTCCGACGAGCGCGGCGTGCTGGCGGTGCTGACGGAGAAGGGCGCGCACTGCCTGGCGCGGGTGGCTCCCGGTCACGTGGAGGTCGTGCGCGCCTTCCTGATCGACCGGCTCAGCCGGGAGGAACTGCGCGCGATGACGAGCGCCATGCGCAAGACGGAAGAGGCCTTACGCTCCTCCGCCTGACCGCCCCCGCGATCACTCGCTCTTGTTGCTGCCCGCGGCGGCGGCGCGCGCGGCGCGCTCCATCTCGACGCGGGCGCTGGCGGCGTACTTGTCGACGTACTCCTGGCCCGACAGCTCCATCAGCGCGTACATGATCTCGTCGGTCACCGCGCGCAGCACCAGCCGGTCGTCCTCCATGCCGTAGTAGCGGGAGAAGTCGAGCGGCTTGCCGAACCGCACACCCGGCCTGATGCCCAGCTTGGGCAGCAGCCGCCCCGGCGGCATCATCTCGTACGTGTTGATCATCGCCCACGGGATCACCGGCACCCGCGACTCCAGGGCGAGCCTGGCCACGCCGGTCTTGCCCTTGTAGAGGCGGCCGTCAGGGGTGCGGGTGCCCTCGGGGTAGATGCCCAGGATGTTGCCCTCGCGCAGCACGCGCAGCCCCGTGCGCAGGGCGGCCTCGCTGGCCTTGCCGCCCGAGCGGTCGATCGGGACGGTGCCCACGCCGCTGAAGAACAGCCGGGTGAAGAAGCCCTTGATGCCGCGCCCGGTGAAGTAGTCGGCCTTGCCCAGCGAGATGACCTTGCGTCTGATCTGCAGCGGGCCGAAGAAGTGGTCGGCGAAGGACAGGTGGTTGCCGGCCAGGATCGCGGGCCCCTGCTTGGGCACGTTTTCCGCGCCCTCGGTCCACGGCCTGAAGACGAGGTGGAGGAACGGCCCCAAGATGGCCTTGACCACCCAGTAGAACACCCTGGCACCTCTTCCTGCGCACTTCTCGTCGGCGGGCATTGTCAGCAGCGGGCAGAGTCATCTTCCCATCTCGACGGCCATGCTCCTACATCAGCTCTCGCACAAATACCCCGGAACATGCGACGATCGGGCCGTTCCGGCGGAAATTGCCGGAATGAAACGGCACAGAGGAGCTGTTATGCCGCTCATGCCAGGCGCAGAGCCCTACCACCACGAAGCAGGCCAGATCGGCGTGCTGCTGTGTCACGGGTTCACCGGCACGCCGCAGTCCCTGCGGCCGTGGGGTGAGTACCTTGCCGGGCACGGGGTCAGCGTTTCGCTCCCCCGCCAGCCCGGGCACGGCACCAGGTGGCAGGAGATGAACAGGACGCGCTGGGAGGACTGGTACGCCGAGGTGGAGAAGGCGTTCGCCGACCTCCAGGGCAGGTGCGCGGAGGTGTTCGTGGCGGGGCTGTCGCTGGGCGGCTGCCTGGCGCTGCGGCTTGCCGAGGTGCACGGCCCGGCGATCTCCGGGGTGATGGTGGTCAACCCGTCGATCGCCAACGACGTGCCGTTACTGAAGCTGGCTCCGCTGCTCAAATGGTTCGTGCCGTCGGTGCCCGGCGTCGCCAACGACGTCAAGAAGCCCGGCGTGCGCGAGCTGGCCTACACCCGCACCCCGGTCAAGGCGGCGGCCTCGCTGCCCGGGCTGTGGTCGCTGGTGCAGGCCGACCTGGCGAAGGTGACGCAGCCGCTGCTGGTCTTCCACAGCACGGAGGACCACGTGGTGAAGCCGACGAGTGTCGCGATCATACGCGCGAAGGTCCCGCAGGCCACGATCGAGGAGCTTACCGATAGCTACCATGTTGCGACGCTTGACAACGATGCCGACAGGATCTTTGCCGGGAGCCTCGACTTCATCCGGACACATGCCTCGGTACCCTTGCAGAGGGACTGATCGCACCCAGGGGGAAGTCGCGATCGCTGCGGAGAGGCCCATCTAGGTGACGCCCCAGAGTGACGAGGACGAGGTCTGGCGGCAGATCGTCGCGTCCTTCAACGACACCGCCGAGCGCGACTCGGCCGACCAGCCATGGCCGGACAGCGAGAACGTGCCCGCCGAGCCGACCCGCCGGGTGGTCAAACCCCCGGAGGAGGAACCCGCGGCCGGCACCGTCCTGGACGACACCCCGCTGGAGCGCGGCGACGACGGCGAGGAGGAGGACGAGGGCCACTTCGAGCCTCCGCCGCCCCCTCCGCTGCCCAAGCTGGACCTGCCGACCAAGCTGGCGTGGGTGGCGCTGTTCGGCGGCCCCGCCTACCTGCTGGTCGCCGCCATGGCGAGCTGGCACATGGAGGGCTGGGCGCTGTTCACCGCGGTGGCGGCGTTCATCGGGGGGTTCGTGGCGCTGGTGGTCCGCATGGGCGACGGCCCGCCCAACGACTCCGGCTGGGACGACGGCGCCGTCCTCTAGCGGCTACGACTTCGACGTGGTGGTCCTGGGCGCGAACGACTCCACCACGTCGGTGTAGCGGTCCTTGGTGTCCACGGTGTGGCCGACCGCCCAGACCGTGCTCTTGCCCGCCAGGTACGCCACCGCCTGCAGCCGCACGCTGCTCCTGCCCTGCTGCGCGTCACCCCTGATGGTCTCGCACTCGCCCTTCTCGCAGCGCAGCATGAACGGCTCGGCGGCCCGCGCGGGGTCGTAGCCGGTCATCCAGTAGCGCCCCTTGCCGTCGCCGGTCACGCCGTACAGCCTGGCCTCGGAGCGGGGCAGGCGCAGCTCCCGCCACCGCTTGCCGTTCCAGGCCAGGGCGAGCGGCGAGATGTCGCCGGGGCCGCGGTAGATCCCTCCGACGGCCAGCGCCCGCTTGGAGCTGTCGACCTGGACGTCGCGCAGGTAGCCGCCGGGGACGGAGGGCAGCGGCATGGACTTCCACGAGCCGCCCGAGTAGTGCACGATCAGCGGCTCGGTGCCGGTGTCGCCGACGGCGAACCCGCCGGACACCGCGTACAGGGCCCCCTCCTCCTTGGTCTCGTGGACCGTCCAGGAGTTGCCCTGACCGGTGAGGATCAGCCCGTTCTTCTCGCGGCTGCCGACCGCCACCACCTTGCCCGGCTTGGCGTCGATGCCGCCCAGCCAGTCGCCGGCCCGCAGGGCGGGCGGTCTGACCCGGTCGAAACCGGCCGTGTCGCCGTGCGCCAGGTACGGCAGCCCGTCGTGCCCGTCCCCGACCGCCCACACGTCGGAGGAGGAGACGGCCGCCAGGCCGCGCAGGTTGCCCGCCGCCGTGTTGTCGCGGACGCCGACCTCGGCCCACCTGCTGCCGTTCCAGTGGCGGATGGTGCCGCGGTTCTTCCAGACGTCCCAGATCTCCTGCTGGCCCACCGCCCACACGTCGCTCGGCGAGATCGCCAGCACGTCGGAGAGCGAGCCGTCGGCCTGGAGGCGCACGCTGGTCGACTGCTGCCACGCCTCGATCTGCGCGGGGCGGGGATCGGCATGCGCGGCGGGCGTGACCTGCGTCCAGGCCACGAACGTCGCCAAGATCAAGGAGAGCGCACGCCGCTGAGAGCGACGGGTCATGAAGGAAATGCTACGGGCTGGAGAGCCTGACATGCCCGCTAGTGCCCAACTCGCAACTCCGCGACGACCGGCAGATGGTCGCTGGCCCCGGTCAGATCGGCGATCGAGGCGTCCACTCCGCCGCACGACACGACGTGTGTCCCGCGCGCGGCGAACACCCCGTCGATGCGCGCGGACGGCCTCGCGGCGGGGAACGTCAGCCCCTCGCCCTTGGGCGCCACCGCGTAGCAGTCGGCCAGCCGCCCGGCCAGGTAACGCCAGGCGGGCCGGTGGGGGTGCTCGTTGACGTCACCGGCGAGCACGACGGCGGCGCCGTACCGGGCCGCCACGCCCTCCATCAGCGCCACCGCCTCGGCGGCGTGATGCATCCTGGCGGGGTCGCTGAGGTCGAGGTGGAGCGATCCGACGGCCAGCCGGGCCCCCTCGGCCTGCACCACGGCGACGGCCAGCGCGCGCCGTTCCAGGCCGAGGAAGGCACGCAGCCTGTGGCTCCCGGCGTGCAGCACGCGGGCGCGCCGCCCGACGAGGACGGCCACGCCGCCCGCCCTGCCCGGCGTCGCCACGGCCAGGCCCGCCGCGGCGGCCAGCGCGGCGCGCCTGGCCCGCCAGCGGCCGAACCTGGGCGCCTCCTGCACGCACAGCACGTCGGCGCGCGCCGCGGCGATGACCCTGGTGAGCGCGGGCACGCTGTCGCGCAGCCCGTGCAGGTTGTACGTACCGACCCTGATCGTCACGTGCCCGGCTCAGCGCTGCCTGGCCAGGTCGGCGGCCCCCACCACCCCGGCCGAGGCGCCCAGCTCGGCCAGCCTGATCTCGGCGAGCGGCCGGTGCCCGCGGCCGGTGAGCCGCTCGGCGAAGGACTGCCTGGCCCGGTCGATGAACAGGTCGGCCGCGCGGGAGACGCCGCCGCCGACGATGAAGCAGCCGGGGTCGAGCACGGCGGCCAGGTCGGCCATGCCCTGCCCGAGCCAGTCGGCCAGGTTGCGGAAGGCGGCCAGCGAGGCCTCGTCGCCCTGCCGCGCGGCCTCGGTCACCTCCTCGCCCTCGATCTTGCCGCCGGCCAGCCCCAGCAGCGTGGCGGCCTGCTCAGGGTGCGCCGTGGCGATCTCCCTGGCCTCCTTGACCAGGGCCTGGCCGCTGGCGTACTGCTCCCAGCAGCCGATGTTGCCGCACCCGCACGGCCGCCCGCCGGGCAGGACCTGCATGTGGCCCAGCTCGGCGCCCATGCCCCAGCGGCCCCGGTAGAGCGCGCCGTCGATGACGATGCCGCCGCCGATGCCGGTGCCGAGGGTCAGGCACACCACGTGCGACTGGCCCCTGCCCGCGCCGAACCGGGTCTCGCCCCAGGCCATGGCGTTGGCGTCGTTCTCCACGACGACCGGCAGGCCGACCAGGCCGCTGATCTTCTTCTGCAGCGGCTCCTCGCGCCAGGCGAGGTTGGGCGCGAAGCGCACCACGGACCTGGTCTCGTCCACGAAGCCCGCCGCGCCGACGCCGACGGCCTCGATCGTCCTGTCCCTGGACAGCTCGCGTACGACGTCGGCCACCGTCTCGGCGACCACGTCGGGGCGGTCGGCGGCGGTGGGCCTGAGCGTGTGTTCGACGATCTCGCCATTGTCGTCGACCACACCGGCGGCCACCTTGGTCCCGCCGATGTCGACACCGATCGTGAGCATGCCCCGTGTCTCCCTAGTCCAGATCTATGCGTTCCACGTCGTCGCGCGGGTCGTCGTCGGGCCGGTCGTCGCGCGGCCTGCTGGTGCGCGGCGCGGGCTTGCCCAGTGCGTCGAGCGCGCCCTTGAAGGCGGCGAACAGCTCGCCGCCCGCGGCCATCAGGTGCCCGGTCACGTCGCCGCCGCCCGACTCGCGCTGCGCCGCGATCGCCCGGCAGACGGGGCAGGCGCGGCAGATGTACTCGTCGTGGGGCTCGGAGACGGCCTCCTCCCACACGTCCCGCTCCCTGCGGCCACCGCCGGTGAAGGAGTTGAACACGCTCCTGCCCACCTGGCGGGTGGCCCGCCCCTGGATCGAATCGAACAGCTTGCGCGCCTCGTCGGCTACGGTCCCGATGGGGTCTCTGTCCTGGCTCTCGCTCATCTTGGCCCTTCCTGGCGTTTGGGGTCGCTCCTCCATGTTCAACTCTTCAGGTGGCGGATTCGCTCCCCGAGCCGAACCGTAGTGCGGACCCCGCGCTCCCGGGCGGGCCCTCGTCGGCGGCCCAGCGCACGCGCAGCACGCCGTCGCGCAGCTCCGCCCCGCTGATCCTCCTGCGGGCCAGCGCCGCCGGCAGCGCCAGGATCCTGCGGTACGGACCGGCGGTGACGATCAGCTCGTCGCCCTTGCGGGCCAGGTCGACGTCGTCGCGATCGGCGCCGGGCAGGGCCAGCGTCAGCTCGTCGGCGCTCATCCGCAGCGGCGGCTCGACGGCGTGGGGGGCGAACGGGTCGGACTCGCCGTACATGGCGGCGCCCACACCGGCCAGGGCCTGCTTGCCGACGGGCTCGGCGGGCAGGTACGGCACGACGTGGATGGGCAGCGGCGCGAACGACTGCTCCGCCTCGGCCAGCAGCCGGGACTGCGCCGCCACCCACCGGGCACGCCACTCGTCGGCGCCCTCGCCGGGGAAGACCCGGTTGGCGATGACGGCGTCGACGCGGTAGCCGTACAGGTTGAGCGAGGTCAGGGTGCGCCTGGCCTCGGCGAGCACCACGGACTCGGGGGTGAGCACGAGGCGCACGGAGGCGTGGTCGCCGGTGAGCAGCTCGCGCACCTCCATGAGGCCGCGGTGGAAGCGCTCGCCCGCGCTCATCACGTCCTCGCCGGGAGCGCTCACGCGGGCCACGCCGCGCACGAACGGCGCGACGAGCCGCACCAGCTTGCGCCCGACCGGCATGAGCCGGTTGACGTGCCAGTCGAGCGCCTCGGGCAGGGCCAGCAGGCGCAGCGTCTCGGCGGTGGGCGCGCAGTCGACCACGATCACGTCCCAGCGGCCCTCGCGGGCGTGCTCGCGCAGCTCCAGCAGGGCGATGACCTCTTCCGCGCCCGGCAGGACGGTGATCTCCTCGGAGGTGATCTGGTCGAGGCCCAGCTCGACCAGCACGCCCCTGGCGTAGTCCTGCAGCTCGCCCCAGTGGCGTTCCAGCGTCTTCTGCGTGTCGACCTGGTGCAGGTGCAGGCCCGGCGCGATCTCCCCGGGCCCGGTCGCCAGCGCGTCGGACAGCGAGTGCGCCGTGTCGGTGGAGATGATGAGCGTCTTGAGGCCGCGGCCGGCGGCGAGCGTGGCGGTGGCCGCGGCGGCCGTCGTCTTGCCGACGCCTCCCTTGCCGGTGAAGAGCAGGACCCGCGGGCTCAACTCAGCGGCCTTCGACGCGCTTCTTGAGGCCCTTCAGCGCGGTGTCCACGATCACCTTTTCCGCCTTGCGCTTGATCAGGCCGATCATGGGCACGCTGAGATCGACCGTCAGCTCGTACGTCACCTCGGTGCCACTGCCCGCGCCGGCGAGCCGGTAACTCCCCCGGAGGTCGGAGACCATCTTCCCCGGCTCGGCCACCTGCCAGCGCACGCCGTCGCCCTCCCAGGTGTAGGCGAGGGTGTAGGTGTCGCTGATCGGGCCCGCGTCCAGGGCGAACCGCACCGTCCGCGGCCTGCCGTCGGTGTCGGTGCTGAGGACCTCGGCGCTCTTGACCTGCCCGGCCCATTCCGGGTACGAGGGGAAGTCCGCGATGACCGCCATCACGTCGGCCTGCGGGGCGCCGATGGTGATGCTCGAAGTGGTGCGATCAGACATGCGACCACCGTAATGCACAAACCACCGACCGCGGCGGACCGCTGCACGGTGCCGGTCAGATCACCATTCGAGAACGTACGGCACGCCCTTCCCCCGGAAATGGCCCACGTTCACGCATTCGGTGCGCCCCACGCGGGCACGCGCGCGCAGGGGGTTGTGCACGTGGCCGAACAGGGCGTAGCGCGGCTGGGTGCGCCTGATCGCCTCCAGCGTCGCCTCGCTGCCGCGCTCGAACCGCCGGGCCACCACGTCGTACAGCAGCTCGGGCAGCGCGGGCGGGATGTGGCAGCACAGCACGTCCACCTCGCCGACGGCCTCGACCTTGGCGGCGTACTCCTCGTCGGGGATCTCGTGCGGGGTGCGGTAGGGGGTCCTGAGCCCGCCGCCCACGAAGCCGAACCGCAGCCCGCCGATCTCCGCGACCTGCCCGTCGAGCACCTGGTGGCCCGGCCTGAGGTAGTCGCCCCACAGGCGCGGCAGGTCGACGTTGCCGTAGGTGAGGAAGGCGGGGGTGGGCATGGCGGCGAAGAGGGCGTCGTACTGGGCGCGTACGTTGCGCTCGATGTGCTCGCGAGGATCGCCGTCGAGCGAGGCCCACAGCCGCGCCGACATGGCTCTGGCCTCGTCGAACCGCTTGGCCGTGCGCAGCTCGATGAACCGCCTGGCGTTCTCCGCGCCGAACAGGTCGGCGAAGATGCCCTGGGCGTGGTCGTCGTAGTCGACGAACAGGATCAGATCGCCCAGGCAGATCAGCGCGTCCGCGCCGTCGGCCGCGCCGGCCAGGGCGTCGGCCCTGCCGTGGACGTCACTGACGACATGCACCCTCATGGGGAGATCCTAAGCCCGCCCGGATCGGCGTTTCCGGTGCGCGTGCGGGCGGGCGGTGGCTGCTAGCGTGAGAAACGCCCTTCATAACGCCTCAATGACGGAGCTACCGGCGCGTAACTTAAGGCGGTAACGTCCAGGCGGTCCCCGAAGAGGAGTTGAGTTCGTGCGCGAGTACAGCGTCCCCGTCCTGGTCGACGTGCCTGCTTCCGCGGGCCTGGCCGACACCGTCTTCCGGCGCGCCGAGCAGGAGCCCGGCGCGGTGGTGATGCGCCGCAAGGTCGGCGCGGGCTGGCCCGTCGTCACCGCGGCCGAGTTCCGCGACCAGGTGGTCGAGGTGGCCAAGGGGCTGATCGCGGCGGGCGTCGAGCACGGCGACCGGGTCGCGCTCATGTCGCGCACCCGCTACGAGTGGACGCTGGTCGACTACGCCATCTGGGCCGTCGGCGGGGTGACCGTGCCGATCTACGAGACGTCCTCCGTCGAGCAGGTCAGGTGGATCCTGCACGACAGCGAGGTCAAGGCAGCGTTCGTCGAGCTCGACGGGCACGAGGAGGCCGTCAGGGAGGCGGCGCCCGAGCTGAAGTCGCTCTGGCGGGTCGACGGCACGCTGGAGACGGGCGAGGTCACCGCCGCGGACGTGGACGAGCGCAGGAAGCGCGTCACCTCCGCCGACCTGGCCACGGTCGTCTACACCTCGGGCACCACGGGCCGGCCCAAGGGCTGCCGGATCACCCACGACAACCTGCTGTTCACCGCGCTCAACGTGCTGCGCGGGCCGCTGGAGCCGCTGTTCGCCCGCAAGGACCCGGCCGCGCTGCTGTTCCTGCCGCTGGCGCACATCTTCGCGCGGATGATCCAGGTCGTGCTGATCGAGGCGGGCGCCGTCATGGCGCACACCCCCAACATGAAGAACGTGGCGCCCGACCTCCAGGACTTCCAGCCGACGTTCCTGCTGGGCGTGCCGCGGGTGTTCGAGAAGGTCTACAACGGCGCCGAGCAGAAGGCCATCTCGGGCGGCAAGGGCAAGATCTTCGCCCGCGCGGTGGACGTGGCGGTGGCCTGGAGCAAGGCCGAGAGCTCCGGCGGCGCGCCGCTCGGCCTGCGGCTGCAGCGGGCCGTGTTCGACAAGCTGGTGTACTCCAAGCTGCGCGCGGCCACCGGCGGCCGCCTGTCGGCCGCCGTGTGCGGCGGCTCCGCCCTGGGCGACCGGCTCGGCCACTTCTTCCGGGGCGTCGGCATCGAGGTCTTCGAGGGCTACGGCCTGACCGAGACCTCGGCCCCGGTCTCGGTCAACATGCCCGGCGCCAACAAGATCGGCACCGTCGGCAAGCCGCTGCCCGGCGTCACGCTGCGCATCGACGGCGACGGCGAGATCCTGGCCAAGGGCCGCAACGTCTTCCACGGCTACTGGAAGAACGACTCGGCGACCGGCGACGTGATCGACGCGGACGGCTGGTTCCACACCGGCGACATCGGCGAGCTGGACGCCGACGGCTACTTGCGGATCACCGGGCGCAAGAAGGAGATCCTGGTCACGGCGGCGGGCAAGAACGTCGCGCCGGGGCCGCTGGAGGACGCGCTGCGGGCGCACCCGCTGATCTCCCAGGCCATGATCGTGGGCGACGGCCGGCCGTTCGTCGCGGCCCTGATCACGCTCGACCCCGAGGCCGTCCCCGCCGGCGCCAAGGTGGCGGAGCTGCGGGCCGACCCGAAGGTGCAGGCGGAGATCCAGGGCGCGGTGGACCGGGCGAACCTGTCGGTGTCCAAGGCCGAGCAGATCAAGAAGTTCGCGATCCTCGACGTGGACATCACGGAGGAGAGCGGGCACCTGACGCCCACGCTCAAGGTCAAGCGCAGCCTGGTGATGCGCGACTTCGCCAAGGACATCGACGAGCTCTACAGCGGTCACTGAGCCGGCGAGGCCCGGCGGGCGCCGGAGCCCGTGAAACCGGGCGAGCGCCGGCCCGTGCGGCTGGGCGGGCGCGCGCCGGGCCCGTGACGCCACTCACGGTCAGGCGGCTCCCGCCAGAGTGCCCGCCAGGGGTGCGGCCTGGCCGGTCGTCCGCTCCGTCTCCGCCACCAGCGCCGCCAGGCTGTCACGGGTCGCCTGGATCTCGGCGAGCTGCTCCTCCAGGCCCGCGAGGCGATCGCGCAGGTGCCCCAGCGTGCAGGCGTCGAGCACCTCGCCCGAGCCGGACGCGCACGGCAGCACGTCCCTGATGACCTTGGTCGGCAGCCCGGCGGCGAGCAGCGTGCGGATCCGGCGGACGACGACGGGGGCGTCCGCGTCGTAGCGCCGGTGGCCGCCCTCCCCGCGGTGGGAGGACAGCAGCCCCTGCTCCTCGTAGTAGCGCAGCAGCCTCGCGCTGACCCCCGTCTCGCGCGACAACGCCCCGATCCTCATGTGACGCTCCTCACAGCCTTCCCGCTTGAATCTCACATCCATGTGAAGTCCTAGCGTGACGGCCATGAGCGAAATTCCTGCACGTGAGACCTTTTCCCTCGGCGGCGACCTCCCGGTGAACCGGATCGGCTACGGCGCGATGCGGCTGGCCGACGGCCCCGAGCCCGCGCCGTCCGCCACCGAGGCACACATCTGGCGTCCCCCGGCCGGTCGGGCGGACGCGATCGCGCTCCTGCGCAGGGCCGCCGAGCTGGGGGTCGACCTGTTCGACACGGCCGACGCCTACGCCCTGGGCGCCAACGAGGAGCTGATCGCCGAGGCGCTGCACCCGTACGCGGGAAGCGTGACGATCGCCACCAAGGTCGGCGTGGTACGCCCCTCGCCCACCGAATGGGTCACCCACGGCCACCCGGCCTACCTGCGCCAGCAGGCGGAGCTGGCGCTGCGCCGGCTGCGCGTGGAGCGCATCGACCTCCTCCAGCTGCACCGCATCGACCCCGAGTACCCGCTGGCGGACCAGATCGGCGCGCTCGCGCAGCTCAGGGACGAGGGCAAGGTGCGCCACATCGGCCTCTCGGAGGTGGGCGTGGACGAGCTGCGCCGTGCCTCGGAGATCACGCCCATCGCGAGCGTCCAGAACCTGTACAACCTGAGCACCCGCGAGCACGACCCCGTGGTGGACTACGCGGCCGGGCACGGGATCGCGTTCCTGCCGTGGTTCCCGTTCGCGGCCGGCTCGCACGCCGGGCCGGGCAGCCCGCTGGCGGAGGTGGCGGCCGAGATCGGGGTCACGGCGGCGCAGGCGTCGCTGGCCTGGCTGCTGCGCCGCTCCCCCACGGTGATCCCGATCCCCGGGACCTCCTCGATCGCGCACCTGGAGGAGAACGTGGCCGCGCTGTCCGTCAAGCTGACGGACGACCAGTACGACCGCCTCTCCCGCGCGA
Organism: Nonomuraea sp. GTA35; assembly: GCF_041950525.1. NCBI lineage: Bacteria > Bacillati > Actinomycetota > Actinomycetes > Streptosporangiales > Streptosporangiaceae > Nonomuraea > Nonomuraea sp. GTA35. The sequence continues at coordinate 1,193,154 of NZ_JBGNUV010000002.1, forward strand.
TCTAGCCGGTCACGCGACGGCCCCGGGGTGGAGGCCCCAGCACGGCGGCCCGATCCGTCCGTTGACAGTTTGAAATGTTGGCTTTTCGATGAGGGAAGGTGAGCGAACTCGGGGGATTCTGACCGGGTCCGGCAAGGAGGCACCCCCATGAACCAACGGCCGCCGATCTCACGCCGCAATCTCCTGCTGGGCACCGCCGCCGCGTTCGGCGTCCCCGCGGCCCTGGCCGGATGCGGCTCCGGCAGCCCGTCCCCCGCGCCCGGCGGGACGGGCGGCACCCTCGGCACGGTCACGATCGGCTCGAACGCCTCCGACGAGATCCCGAAGAAGTCCCTCGAGACCGTGGTCAAGGGCTTCACCCAGGCCACGACGAGGATCAACACGGTCGATCACAACACCTTCCAGGAGAACATCAACCGCTACCTCAGGGGCACGCCCGACGACGTGTTCACCTGGTTCGCGGGCTACCGCATGCAGTTCTTCGCCGAGCAGGGCCTGGCCGTGGACATCTCGGACGTGTGGCAGGAGGTCGGCGGCAACTACACGCAGGCGTTCAAGGACCAGTCGACCGGCGTGGACGGCAAGCAGTACTTCATCCCGTTCACCTACTATCCGTGGGCGGTCTTCTACCGCAAGAGCCTGTGGCAGGAGAAGGGGTACGAGCCGCCGGCCACGCTGGACGAGCTCACCGCGCTGGCCAGGAAGATGAAGGCCGACGGGGTGATCCCGATCGCGTTCGCCGACAAGGACGGCTGGCCGGCGATGGGCACGTTCGACATCCTCAACCTGCGGACGAACGGCTACGACTTCCACATCTCCCTCATGGCCGGCAAGGAGTCGTGGACGGACCCGCGGGTCAAGCAGGTGTTCGAGACCTGGCGGGGGCTGATGGAGTACCACCAGCCCGCGGCGCTGGGCCGTACCTGGCAGGAGGCCGGGCAGTCGCTGGCGCAGAAGAAGACCGGGATGTACCTGCTCGGCATGTTCGTCGCCCAGCAGTTCCCCGAGGCCGACCGCGACGACCTCGACTTCTTCACCTTCCCGGAGATCAACCCGGCGCACGGGACGGACTCGATCGACGCCCCCATCGACGGCTACATGATCTCCGCCAAGGCCAGGAACGTCGAGGGCGCCAAGGCCCTGCTCAAGCACTTCGCCCAGCCGTCCTCGCAGGACGTCGCCACGGAGCTGGACCCCGGCACGCTGGCCGCGAGCTCGAAGGCCGACACCTCCGGCTACAGCGCGCTGCAGAAGCGCGGCGCGGAGCTGGTGTCGAAGGCCACGCACATCGCCCAGTTCCTCGACCGGGACACGCGGCCCGACTTCGCCTCCACCGTGATGATCCCGTCGCTGCAGTCGTTCGTGAGCAAGCCGGACGAGATCGACTCCCTGCTGGCGAGCATCGAGAAGCAGAAGGCGAACATCTTCCGCTGATGGCCGCCAAGACCCGTCGCTACTCCGCCCGCGACGTGACCGTCCTGGTCATCGGGCTGGGGGTGGCCGTCGCCGTCAACGTGAGCGTCATCTGGGGGCCCACGCTGGCCTCCATCGGGCTGTCCGGCACCGACTGGGACGGGATCGGGCCCGTCGAGTGGGTGGGCGGGCGGAACTACCACGACCTGTCGGCCGAGTACCCGCCGTTCTGGTCGGCGGTCCGCAACAACGTGTTGTGGCTGGGCTTCCTCGGGCTGGTCGCGACGCCGTTCGGGCTGTTCTGCGCGGTGCTGCTGGACCGGCGGCTGCGGCTGTCGCGCTTCTACCAGAGCGCCCTCTACATGCCGGTCGTGCTGTCGCTGGCCGTGGTGGGCTTCATCGCGCAGCTCGTCTACTCCTCCGACTACGGCGTGCTGAACGCGGTGACCGGGCTGGGCGTGGACTGGCTGGGCGACAGCTCCGTCAACATCTGGGTCGTCATGGTCGCGGCCGGCTGGCGGCACGTCGGCTACGTCATGATCATCTATCTGGCGGGGCTCAAGGCGGTCGATCCGGCGCTGAAGGAGGCCGCGGCCATCGACGGGGCGAACGAGCGGCAGGCGTTCTTCCGGGTGGTGTTCCCGACGCTGCGGCCCGTCAACGTGATCGTGCTGGTCATCACGGTGATCGAGGCGCTGCGGGCGTTCGACATCGTCTACGCCATCAACAAGGGCAGGAACGGGCTGGAGCTGCTGTCGGTGCTGGTCACGGAGAACATCGTGGGCGAGGCCGGCAGGATCGGGTTCGGCTCGGCGATCGCGGTGATCCTGCTGGTGATCTCGATGGGGTTCATCGTCGTGTACCTGTCGCAGATGTTCAGGGAGGAGCGATGACTCTCAGCCTGTCGCGGACGCCCGGGGAGGAGCGATGACCCTCACCGCGCCCGCCTCCGCTCCCCCGGCCCAGGCGCGGCGCGCGCCCTCCCGGCGTCCGGTCAGGCCGCTGCGGGTCCTGCTGCACGCCTTCCTCGTGCTGGTGGCGCTGGGGTGGCTGCTGCCGCTGGTGCTGGCCGTGTACGCCTCGCTGCGGCCGTACGAGGAGACGGCCCGCCTGGGGTACGTCTCGCTGCCCGAGCAGCTCACGCTCGGCTACTACACGCAGGCGTGGACGCAGGCCGAGCTGCCCCGCTACTACCTCAACACGTTGATCATCGTGGTGCCCGCGGTGGTGGTGACGCTGCTGCTGGCCTCGTTCACGGCGTTCGCGATCGCGCGGCTGCGCGTCCCCGGGCGCAAGACGCTGCTGATCGTGTTCACCGCGGGCAACCTGCTGCCGCCACAGGTCCTCATCACCCCGCTCTACACGCTCTACACGCTCGTCCCGCTGCCGGCGTGGCTGTCGGACTCGCAGTCGCTCTACGACTCCTACCTGGGCCTGATCCTCATCCACGTGGCGTTCCAGTTCGGCTTCTGCGTCTTCGTGATGGCGAACTTCATGCGCACGATCCCGGAGGAGATCACCGAGGCGGCGCTGGTGGACGGGGCGGGGGTGTGGAAGCGGTACTGGCGGCTGACGCTGCCGCTGTGCCGGCCGGTGCTGGCGGCGCTGTCCACGCTGCAGTTCACCTGGATGTACAACGACTTCCTGTGGGCGCTGGTGCTGATGTCGTCGGGCGACAAGCTGCCCGTCACCTCGGCGCTGAACAACCTGCGCGGCCAGTTCTTCACCGACTACAACCTGCTGGCCGCCGGCTCGATGCTGGTGGCGCTGCCGACGCTGATCGTCTTCCAGCTCCTGCACAAGCAGTTCGTGGCCGGGCTCACGCTCGGCTCCACGAAGGGCTAGAGCAACTGGCGGAAGCGGGCGGCCACCTGGTCCCACGCCCACTCGCAGGCGACCCAGTCGCGGCCGCCCGTCCCCATCTTGCGGGCCTTGTCGGGGTCGGCCAGCAGCTCGACGACGGCCCGCGCCACCTCGCCCGTGTCCTCCCCGTTCACGACCAGCCCGGTCTCGCCGGGCCTGACCGCGTCGGGCGCGCCGCCGGACGCGCCCGCCACCACCGGCAGGCCGGTCGCGGACGCCTCCAGGAACACGATCCCGAGCCCCTCCACGTCCACCCCCTTGAGCCTGGTACGGCACGGCATCGCGAACACGTCGGCCGCCGCGTAGTACCCCGGCAGCGCGGCCGCCGGCACCGTGCCGGTGAACCTGATCGACTCCTGCCCCGCCGCCAGCCGCTCCAGCCTCCTGCGGTACGGCCCGCCGCCCACCAGCAGCAGCACCGCCTCCGGCACGGAGCGCAGCACCTGGGGCCAGGCCCTGATGAGCTGGTCCTGGCCCTTGCGCGGCACCAGCCGCGAGACGCACACCACGACGGGCCGCCCCGGCGGCAGGCCCAGCTCCGCCCTGGCGGCGCCGGGGTGGAACTGACCGACGTCCACGCCAGGCGCGAGCCGGACGAGCTTGCCCGCCGGGATGACCGCGGCCAGCCGCTGGCGCGTGTACTCGCCCAGGTAGGTCACCACGTCGGCGTGCCCGCCGATCCTGCGCAGCACCGAGCGGAAGCCCGGCGCGCTCGCCCACGACGCCTCGTGGCCGTGGGTGAGCATCACCACCCGCCGCGCGCCCGCCCGCCGCAGGCGCGGGGCGAGCAGTCCCAGCGGCGCCGCCGCGCCGAACACCACGGTCCGCGCGCCGTGCTCGGCCACCAGCCCGGCCGCCGTGCGCGCGACGGCCGGGGTGGGCAGCATGAGCCGCGTCGGGTGCCGCACGATCCGGTACGGCTGGCGCCGGTCGAACTCGGCGGCGCCCGGCCAGGCGGGGGCGTAGACCACGACGCCCGGCGTGCGCAGCGCGAGCCCGTGCACGAACGACTGGATGCCGCCCGGCCTGGGCGGGAAGTCGTTCGTCACGATGAGCACGCTGCCGCCGGCGTCGTCGGCTGGGCGGCCGGGGTGGGTCACGGCTCGGGAACGCCGTTCAGCTTGGCCCATGCGCGGGCCATCGCGATGCGCTCGGGGCCGGAGGGATGGGAGGCATAGAGCACATATTCCACCGCATCCGGCGACAAGTCGGAAATATTGGTTATGGCGAGCCGTTTTTGCATGGCGATGAACATGGCCGGATCCCTGGTCAGGTCCAGCGCGTGCACGTCGGCCCTGGCCTCGACGTGCCGGCTGATCACGTTCTGCGCGGGGCCCATGATCAGCGAGCCGAGCGTCATGAGGCCCATGACCACGCCGACCGCCCGGGGATCGGTGATCGAGGTGACGCCGGTGCGCCGCCGTACCGGCTTGAGGACCAGGAACAGCGCGATCGCGCCGAAGCCGGCGCCCAGGGCGCCGATGATCGTGCCGTACAGCACGTCGTCGTACTTGGCGTGCCCCAGCTCGTGCGCCGCGACGAGCTCGACCTCCCGCTGCGGGGCCTGCAGCAGCGTGTCGTAGACGACGATGCGGCGCGTGGCGCCGAAGCCGGACACGTACGCGTTGAGCGCCGTCGTGCGGCGCGAGGCGTCGGCGACCAGCACGTCCTCGACCGGCACGCCGTCGCGCGCGGCCATGTCGAGCAGGTTCGTGCGCAGGGGGCCCTGACGCATGGAGCTGAAGTCGTTGAACAGCGGCTCGAACACCACCGGGTACACGAACGACGTCACCACCGTCAGCGCGAACGCGCCCACCGCCGCGGGGATCCACCAGCGCCTGACCTTGCGCGCCAGCGCGACCAGGGCCAGCAGCATGACGCAGAGCAGGAACACCTCCACGCCCAGGTTCTTCAGCCGGTCGCCCGCCCAGCCGGCCCAGTCCTGGGTGGACAGGCCGTAGTCGCGCAGGATCGTCTCGACCCACATGCCGAGCGGCCACCTGATCACCTCGACGAGCGCGGTGATCACCAGGGCGCCGAGGACGACCCGCAGCCACCACGGGCCCCGCAGCCTGCCCAGCACCCTGGCGCTGAACGGGGTGGCGACCAGGATGCCGGCGATGATGATCGTGAGGGCCAGCGAGAGGTAGCTCGGCAGGGTGGTGGCCGCGTCGAACGCCCGCGCCCTGGCGATCTGGGCGGCGCCGAAGTCGCGGGCCGGGTCGGGCGGGCCGCCGGTGAGCACCTGCCAGGGGGTGCTGAAGGCGGCCACGGCCAGGATCACCAGGCCCAGCAGCACGAGCGCGATGGCCGCCGGGCGCCTCCCACCGCCGTCCTCGCCGCCTCTTCCTGTCACGGGCACCTCCTCACGATGCCCCGGCGCGGGCCCCTCCGCATCGCCCGGCGCCGCCGCGTTGCCGGGGTGGGCGCGTCCAGGGTGGGTGGCGGCGTCCTCCGATTCCGCCGCCTCCTGCCCGTACGGGCCCTCGCTCCGCCCGCCCTCCCCCGAAGGGCCGGGCCCGCTCAGCGTGTCCGGCGCCGCCGCCTCCCCGAGGCCGGCGCGCTCGCCGCGCCCCGTGTCCTCGTCCGGATGGCCGGCGGCGCCGACGGCGGCCATCGCGCCATCCGTCACCTCGTCTTCCCGTGCCGCGTCGTCAGTGTCTCTTCGATCGTCCATCTGCCTCCCCTTCACACGAGCTGATCCCGCACGTATGCGCGCCACCGTGCCGTCAGCGTGGCGACGGAGAGCCCCAGCGAGGCGAGCGCCCGATCGGCGCCTGCCGCCTGGGCTTCACGGTAGAGCCCCACCAGGGTCCCCTCACCGAACCGGTCAGCGAGGAAGCGACACGCCAGCCAGGCCTCCTGGTACGCCCGGGCGAGCCGGTTCGGGTCACGCCCGTCGGCCGCGAAAGCCTCAGGCCCGGGCAAAGCGCTCGGCAGCCGCCCGGCCCGCACCTCCGCCGCCAGCTCGGCGGCGGCGGTCGCCACCGGCAGCCCGGCGTCGCGGTAGCCGACGTAGTCGGCGAAACCCTCGTACAGCCAGACGGGCAGGCCGTCGGTGCCGGCCACGACGTGGGTCAGCTCGTGGGTGAGGACCACGTCCCTGCCGGTGGGGTTGAGGGTGGCGAACGCCTCGGGCACGACGATCACGCGCCGCCCGTCGGCCACGGCGGCCAGCCCGTCGAGCCGTCCCGCACCGGCCAGGCGGGCGGCGTCGCGGCCGGACTCCGGCAGCACGACCAGGGGGCGTACCGGCATGCCGAGCACGGCCGAGACCCGCGCGCCCGCGCTGTCGGCCCTGCGCGCCAGCTCGTCGAGCCGCTCGGGCGGGACCGTGCCGGGACCTGCGACGGTGGACCGGGCGCCGCGGCTGACGGCCGTACGCCGCCCCGGCCACAGGCCGCGCAGCTCGGGGGGAAGGATGGGGGAATCGGGCAGCGGGGTGGCCGCGGCGGGGACGAGGAGCAGCAGGCCCGTCACCACGGCTCGCCGGCTCACCTGCTCGAACACGATGCCCGATCGTAGTGTGCCCTGCCTGCTGAGAGCTCCGGACGTGCGAGAGCCCCGTCCGAATCCAGGAAATCCTCCAAGAATCCGGACGGGGCTTCTTCACATGCCGGGACGAACAGCGCCCACGAAGGACGATCGGCGCCATCCGCTCAGCTTGTCGATGCGTACCCGTTCGCCTGTCCGTGGCGAGTGGATCATCTTGCCCTTGCCGACGTACATGCCCACGTGGCCGAGCCCGCTGAAGAACATCAGGTCGCCAGGCTTGAGATTGCGCCAGGAGACCTTCTGCTTGGTACGGGCGAACTGGCTGCTCGCCACGCGCGGGAGCTTGACGCCGGCCTTCTTCCAGGCGAACTGGACGAGACCGGAGCAGTCAAACGAACCAGGCCCTGTGCCTCCGTACCGGTACGGGTCACCGATCTGGTTCTTGGCCACGGCGATGGCCTTGCGGGCTTTCACTTTCTGCCGAGCGAGCTTGGCTGCCCTTCGCTGGGCGACCGTGGCCTTCTTGGACGTCTTGGCGGTGGTTTCCGCCTTCACCGTCGTCGGAGCGGCCGCATCGCTCGTCGTCGTCGCCTGAGCCGTTGGGGCATGGAGGACGAGACCTCCGGCCGTCACGGTCATCGTGAGTGCTACGCCACTCAGGGCAAGGCGGGACAGGCGGGGGTTCTGCAGGGGACTAGACAGGATTTCTCCTTGTGTCTTCCACGAACGCCTACCGGGTTAGCTGACGGATTCGGGCGTGGAAGTCGCCCTACGGCGCGATGGCGCGCCGACTCACCCCTGATCCCTCGGGGAACTCGGGATCGCTTGGGTCCCCGGCTCCGTGCTCCTGGCTGCACGGATTCGGCAGGCCGCGTGCCCCGATCCAGATTCGATGTGGGGATGCTCGGGGAGCGACCGGCGGATTCTTTTGTCTGTCTCGCATCGGGGCAGACCCGGTGCGGGGTTCGCGGGGACATGGCTTGTTCACCGCGACGACGCCAGAAGCTACGCGGAAAGGTCAAGAATCGGCAAAGGGTGAGTCAGCTTGTAAAGATCAGGCAGAGGGGGGTGTCAAGTTTGAAACCCCTGCTGGAACACCAGGTTCTGTTACCGAAATGTGACCCTGCTCACACTTCGGAACCGCCGGGTTTGTCAGGTCCCAATTGTCACTTAAGTCACATTTGACACCCTTTAAACGTGAGCAAGGCCACTGGGAGCGCTCCCGCTCGCCCTGTCCCGCAACGCCCCGCCATGCCCAAGCAAGCCTCGAAATCTACGGACCTCGCTAGTATTCGTCACTCCTGAGCAGAGTGCGCCTCAGGCCGCTACCGAGGCGACGATCTACGATGCTCGATCGTAGATACTGGCCCGGCAGGGCGCCGGATGCGCCCGCAGAGACCCGCGTACTTCGGCACGCTGAACGCGGCCACCGGAGACCGAAACGGGTGCGGCCACGCCCGGCCCTCAGGAGCCCGGAACTGGTTACGGGCGGACCGCTCCGACGAGGGAACGACCGTAGCCCGAGAGCTTGACGACCTTGACGACATCGCCTGTCTGCGGCGCGTGGACGATCTGGCCATTGCCCGCGTAGATACTGACGTGCCCGAGCCCTTCACTGAAGATCAGGTCCCCGGGCTGCAGCGCGTCGAGCGACACCTTCCGGCTCGCCCCCCACGACCACTGCTGCCACGTCGTACGGGGCAGCGACACGCCCGCCGCCGCCCAGGCCGCCTGGGTGAGTCCCGAGCAGTCGTAGCCGCGCGGCCCCGTACCTCCGTAGATGTACGGCTTGCCCACCTGCGCGTACGCGAACCGCAGCGCCGCCGCCGCGCTGCCCGAAGCCGGACCCGTGTACTTGATGCCCGTGCTGTTGGGATTGCCGGGGTTGTACGCCCCCAGCCTGTCCAGCAGCTTCTTCTGCTGGGCGATCAGCTTGCGGATCTCGGCGCGCTCCTTCTCGACGGCGTCGCGCTCCTCCTCGGCCTCGTCCAGCGCCACCTCGGCCTTGTCGCGCTCGGCCTTCAGCCCCTTGTTCTCGCGGTCGAAGGCGGCCAGCTTCTCGGCCCGTTCGCGCGAGAGCTGCCCGGCCACGGCCCAGCCCGAGAGCATGGCCTGGGGGTTGTTGGAGCCGAACATGCCGGGCCAGGAGGTGACGTCCTCGCCGAGCTTGTAGCTCTCGACGGCCATCCCGATCACCTGCGCCCGCAGGTCCGCGACCGTCCGCAGCTTGCGCTTGTAGCTGTCGTTCAGCTTCGTGTAGGTGCTCTTGGCCGTCTTGTAGCGCTCGTTCGCCTGGTTGAACTGCTCGACGACCTTGTCGGCCTTGTCGTTGAGCTTCTCCAGCTTGGCCTTGGCCTGCGCCAAGGTGGGGCGAGGATCAGCAAGGGCAGCTCCCAGCGGGGTCAGCACCAGTCCGAACGCGAGACCCGCGGCCACCGGTACCCGGCCAAACCTCACTGTATCGCCTCCCAGGGATTACACCTGGGGCGAAATAGTACAGAAGTGGCAGACGAGGTACGGCCAAACCTACCAATTCGTAATTTATGCGCGGCCCAGCCTGCGCAGCAGCAAACCAGACGGAACGGGTCTGGCGCCCATCCGCCTGACGGACTCGGCCACCTCCCGGTCCGACGACACCACGGCGATGGCCCGGCCGGACGGCTCGGCCCGGACGAGCTGCCTGATGAGGTCGTCGGCGATCTCCCCCGGCGCGCTGAACAGCACCCGCACCCCGCGGGGCGCCACCACCTGCACGGGCGCGTTGAGCTCCGCGCCGTCGAACACCACCGTCACCTCGACCCTGGTCTGCGCCACCAGCCCGCCCAGCGAGGTCATCAGCCGGGTGCGCTGGTCGGCGAGGGTGAGGGTGCCGTAGCCGGTCTTGGTGACGTTGTAGCCGTCGATGATCAGATGCACCTGCGGCAGCGCGAGGAGCTGGTCGAGGAGCTGCGGGTCGTCGTCGGCCAGGGCCCGCGCGGGCACGCCGCGCACGCCGGGGCGCTCCCCGGTGACCGCCGCGACGGAGTCGGCGGGCCGGCTGATCGTGGTGGGCAGGGCCAGCTCGCGGCGGAGCCCGGCCGAGGCGTCCTGCAGGGCGTCGAGCAGCACCCGGATGCGGGCGTCCTCGATGCTCCTGCCCTCGCGGGCGGCCCGGCGCGAGGCCTCGAGCTGTTTCTCCACGTCGGCCACCCGCTCGCGCAGCCGCCGCAGCTCGGACTCGCCGGCGCTGCCCGCGGCCGTGGCGGCCGATCTGGCCTCCTCCGCCGCCCGCTCCATCTCCTCGGCCCGCCGCGCGGCGGCCTTGGCCCGCTCGCGCGCGTCGTGCAGCTTGCGGCGCAGGTCGGAGTTCTCCGCGCGGGCCGCCTTGATCTGCTCGCGCAGCCGGTCGGCCTCCTCCTTGGCGGCGCTCTTCTGCGCGGCGAGCTGCTCGCGCAGCCGGGTGACCGTCTCCTCGCGCTCCAGGTCCTCGGCGGCCACCGCCGACTGCTCCAGGTCGGCGCGGGCGGTCTCGATCATCTCCGCCCAGCCCGGCGGCCGGGTCAGGTACGCGGCCGCGGCCACGAGCACGGGGTCGGCGGCCGGCGGCACGTTGCCCTCGGCGAGCGAGGCGACCAGCTCGGGCCATCCGGCGGCCACCGACTCGGCGACCAGCTCGCGGAACTTCTTGTCGTTCTCGAGCTGCGCCGCGATGGGCGCGCCGCCCAGCTTGGCCCGCTTGCGGGGGTCGAACTTGGCGATGCCGCGCAGGGGCGGCGGGATGGTGGCAGCGGGCATCGACCCGAGGACCTGGGAAGCCAGATCCACGACGTTGAGCCGCACCTGCTCGGGAAGCGGGCGAGACAGGCCTTCACCCGCTGAACTCATCCCACTTGTCCCTTCGTGACATGCCCTTTCAGACAAGGGTACGGCTGCTGCGTACCTGACCGTAACGGCCGCCCCAATATGGACAAGCGCTTGCTAGGGGGTATACGACTGTCGAAGGGCACATGTCCAACCGGGAGGCCCCCTGTGACGGAACAGCTGCGCACCTCCACCCGTGACCTGGAAGAACTGCGGAAACGTGCCACCGCCTGGCTCCGCGCCCAGGTCGGCGCCGACGCCACGGTGTCCGAGATGTCCAGACCGTCGGAGAACGGCCTGTCAAGCGAGACCCTGTTCTTCACCGCCACCTGGGACGGGCAGAGCACGCGCTGCGTAGCCAGGCTCGCACCTGCGGTGGAAGCCGTTCCGGTTTTTCCTTCCTACGATCTGCGGGCCCAGTTCCAGATGATGCGCCTGGCCAGGGAAAAAGCTGGGATCCCAGCGCCCAGGCCCCTGTGGTTCGAGCCGGACCCCGGCCCGCTGGGCACCCCGTTCTTCGTCATGGAGCGGGCCGAGGGCGAGGTGCCGCCCGACGTGATGCCGTACACGTTCGGCGGCTGGCTGCACGACGCCTCCCCCGCGGACCAGCGCCGGCTCCAGGACGCCAGCGTGGGCATCCTGGCGGCGCTGCACCAGACCGCGTTCACGCCGGAGGAGCTCGCCCCGTTCGGCGCCGCCGGGCTGCGCGCGCACGTCGAGGCGCAGCGCGCCTACTACGAGTGGGCGCACGGCGAGCACCGGATCCCGCTGCTGGAGCGCGCGTTCGGCTGGCTGGAGGCGCACTGGCCGGACGATCCCGGCCCCGACGTGCTGACCTGGGGTGACGCCAGGATCGGCAACGTGATGTACCAGGGCTGCGACCCGGTCGCGGTGCTGGACTGGGAGATGGCCGCCGTCGGGCCGCGCGAGCTGGACCTGTCCTGGATGATCTTCTTGCACCGGTTCTTCCAGGACATCACGGTCAGCGCGGGCCTGCCCGGCATGCCGGGGTTCATGCGCCGCGAGGACGTCTGCGCGACCTACCGCGACCTGACCGGCTACGAGCCGCGCGACCTGGGCTTCTACGAGATGTACGCGGCGCTGCGGCACGGCGTCATCATGGCCAGGATCTGGCACCGCAGGATCCACTTCGGCGAGCTGCCCATGCCGGACGACCCCGACGATCTGGTGCTGCACCGGGCCACCATCGAGGAGCTGCTGGCCGGCTACGAGCCGGCGTCGTAGACCAGCAGCGCCACCTGGACCCGGTTGTTGAGGCCCAGCTTGGTGAGGATCCGGGAGACGTGCGCCTTGACCGTGGGCACGCTCATGTAGAGCTCGCGCCCGATGTCGGCGTTGGACTTGCCCTGCCCGACGGCCGTGGCCACCTCGCGCTCGCGCTCGCTGAGCCGGCCGAGCAGCCTCCTGGCGCGCTCGCCGCGCTCCCCCGCCTCGCCGCCGTCGGAGACGTGGGTGATGAGCTGCCGCGTCACCGCGGGCGACAGGATCGGCTCGCCCGCGGCCACCTTCCTGATCGCCTGCACGAGGTCACCGGGCGCGATGTCCTTCAGCAGGAACCCGGCCGCCCCGGCGCGCAGCGCCCGCAGCACCTGCGCGTCGGCGTGGAAGGTGGTCAGCACCACCACCTCGGGCGGCTCCGGCGTGCGGCGCAGCGTCTCGGTGGCGGTCAGCCCGTCGATGCCGGGCATCCGGATGTCCATCAGCACCACGTCGGGCCGGTGCGCGCCCACCAGGGGCGGCACCTCGGAGCCGTCGCCGGCCTCCGCGACGATCTCGATGTCGGCCGCGCCGCCGAGGATCATCGACAGCCCGGCCCGCACCATCGCGTCGTCGTCCACGATCAGCAGCTTGATCGGCCCGTCAGCGGTCATGCCTCGTCCTCCCGAGTCGTCTCCACCGGCCACGGCAGCCAGGCGCGTACCACGAACTCCCCCTGCGGCGTCGCGCCGTGCTCCAGCCTGCCGCCGGCGAGCTCCGCCCGCTCGGTCAGCCCGATGAGCCCGGCGCCCGCCCCAGGGATGCGCGCGCCCGCCCCGGGAAGGCGCGCGCCGTGCCGCGGCCCCAGCGGGTTGCGCACCTCCGCCGACAGCGCCCTGCCGGGGGCGCCCTCGACGGTGACGGCCACCGGCGCGCCGCCCGCGTGCTTGCGCGCGTTGGTGAGCGCCTCCTGGACGATGCGGTAGAGGTTGCGGCCCAGCCCCTCGGGCGCGCCGTCGGCCCGAAGGTCGAGCCGCACGTCCATGCCCGCGTGGCGGCACTCCTCGACCAGCGCGGGCAGGTCGGCGAGCGTGGGCTGCGGCCGTTCCGGCACCGTGTCCTCGCCTTCGGAGGTGGAGTGGCGCAGCACGCCGATCACCTCCCGCAGGTCCTGCAGCGCCAGGTGGGCGTTGGTCCTGATCGCCCCCGCCGCCCTGGCGATCTCGGCGGGCGGCGCGTCGGGCCGGAACTCCAGCGCGCCCGCGTGCAGGCTCAGCATCGAGATGCGATGGGCCAGCACGTCGTGCATCTCCCTCGCGATGCGCTCGCGTTCGAGCCGCTTGGCCTCCTCGGCGGCGCCGTCGGCGCGCTGCCTGAGCGACCAGACGAGCTGCCGCCTGGCCCTGATCACGATGCCCCACGCGAACACGGTCAGGACGATGGCCACGCCGAGCGCCGCCGCCCAGGTGCGGTCGAGCTCGCTCTGGGGCCGCAGCGAGACGTACGGGACGAGCGTGAGGAGGTTGAACAGCGTGATCGGCCCCGAGACCTTGAACGGGCGATGCACCGCCACCGTGAACAGCGCGACCACCGACGCCCCGCCGGGCATCTCCAGGTAGGAGGAGAGCAGGCCGGTGACCACCGCGAGGCCCACCGGCCACCTGCGCCGCAGCCACACCGCCGCGCACGACAGCGCCCCCGTGACCTGCTCGATGAACACCAGGGGCTCGGACGGGTTCTGCTGCTGGAGCTCCTCCAGGGACAGGAAGGTCAGAGCGCAGGCGAGCAGGAACATGACGATGTCGACGATCCAGTCGCGCATCGAGCGCCGCACGCGCCCGCCCGCGCGGCCGTCGCCGAGCAGCACCGACGGCAGCGCCCACCGGTATTCGGAGGTGGCGGCGCCGTCTCCCCGCAGTTCCGTCACGTTCATCGAGGTTAGGCCCTTCCGCGGGTACGGCGACAGCGACCAAAGTCGGTGCCTGCCGAGACCAACGGCCGACGCGGGCGGCCGGGTGGCCGGGCGAGGCTTGACGGCATGCAAGCGGTGTTGAAGGTGTTCGGCTGGCTGCTGATCCTGCAAGGGGTGGGCGGCCTGGTGAACGGCCTGCTCGGATGGTGGCGGTGGGCCCACGACCTGCTCGTGGTCAATCTGCTGCCGCTGCTGGAGGGATACGAGGTGTTCGCGGCGATCGTGATGGGGGTGCTCGGGTTCGCGCTGCTGGCCGTCGCCGAGTCCATGGACGGAACGGAGGCCGGGCAGTGAGCGCGACCCGGCTGCGGCCGCCGCGCCACCAGGTCGATCCGCGGGCCGTGGCGTGGTGGACGGTGCAGTGGCTGATCCTCGTGGTGCCGGTGGCGGGGGCGTCCGTGGCGGCGTACTGGTGGTTCACGGAGCGGCCGGTGTGGCTGGGCGCGGTCGTGGGGGCGTTCGCGGCGGGCTGCCTGGCGCTGGCGGTGGTGGCGCCGCGGGCCTCGTACCGGGTGGAGCGGTGGGAGGTCACCGACCAGGCGGTCTACACGCGCAAGGGGTGGCTGACGCACACCTGGCAGGTGGCGCCGATGTCGCGGATCCAGCGGGTCGACACCGCGCGGGGGCCGGTGCAGCGACTGTTCGGGCTGGCGGACGTCACGGTGACCACCGCGTCGTCGGCCGGGGCCGTCAAGATCGAGGCCCTGGATCACGAGGTGGCGGCCGAGCTGGCCGAGCGCCTGACCGCCATCACCCAGGCCACCCGGGGGGACGCGACGTGAGCCCGTACGACACCTCCCCGGCCGCGGCGGAACGGCACGGCACGACCCGGGGAAGCGCTCCCGTTGACGGCGGGTGGCAGGGGCTGGCGCGGCGGAGCCTGTGGGCGTCGGCGGTCAAGTCGCTGGCCATCGTGGCGGGCGCCACCGCGGGGCTGGTGCGCCTGCTGGCGGGCCGCGACTGGCCGGTGGGCGGCATCGTGGCGGTCTGCGCGGGCGCGGCGGTGCTGATCGTCGCGGGCGTCGTCGCGTACGACGTGCTCAGGCTGCGCACCACCCGCTGGCGGCTCACCCCCGAGCGGCTGGAGCTGCGCTCCGGCATCACGGTCCGCCAGCACCGCGCGATCCCGCGCGACCGGGTACGCAGCGTCGACCTGCGCGCCGACCCGGTGAACCGGATGTTCGGCCTGACCGTGGTCAAGGTGGGCACCGGAGAGCGCGCGGAGGACGGCTCGGAGGTCAAGCTCGACCCGCTGAGCAGGCACGACGCCGAGGCTCTGCGCCGCACCCTGCTGCACCAGGGCCAGGAGGCCGCTGCGGGCGAGGGGCCGCTGGCGGAGCTGAGCTGGTCGTGGATCAGGTACGCGCCGCTGTCGGTGTGGACGTTCACGGGCGCGGCCGTGGTGCTCGGGGCGCTGTACAAGGCGCTCGACTCGTTCGGGCTCAAGAGGTTCACCACCCGTCTCGCGACGGGCCTGTGGGAGTGGCTGGTGGCCCAGCCGCTGCTGGCCGTCCCGCTGGTGGTCGCGGCGAACGTGCTGGTGGGCGTGCTGGGCGCGGTGCTGCTGTTCGCCGAGTCGTGGGCGCGCTACCGGCTGGAACGCGAGCCGGGCCGGCTCAGGCTGCGCAGGGGCCTGCTGACCAGCCGGTCGCTGACGCTGGAGGAGCGCAGGCTGCGCGGGGTGGAGATCGGCGAGCCGCTGCTGCTGCGGCTGGCCGGCGCGGCCCGGCTCAGGTCCGTCGCCACCGGGCTGGGCAAGAGCGCCGACAACGAGACCGAGGACGCCGCCGCGCTCACCCCGCCGATGCCGCGCGCCCTGGCGGTGCGGGTCGCCGCCGCGATCATCGGCGCCGGCGTGCCCGCGCTGGCGGCGCACCCCGCCGCGGCCAGGCGCAGGCGGCTGGTACGGGCGATGACGGCGGCGCTGGTCACCGGGCTGGCCACGGCGCTGCTCACCGGCACGGGCGTGGCGGTGCCGTGGCCCCGGGTGAGCGGCTGGGTGAGCACCTGGCTGGGCGGCTGGGTGTGGCTGTTGCCGGTGGCGGTGCTGGCGTACGGGCTGTGGCACGCCGTGGCGAGCGCCGCAAGCCTCGGGCACGCGCTGAGCCCCCGGCATCTGGTCACCAGGACAGGCGCCGTGGTGCGGCGCACGGTCGCGCTCGACCGCAAGGGCATCGCGGGCTGGACCTTCACCGAGTCGTACTTCCAGCGGCGCTCCGGCCTGCTGACGGTCTCGGCGACGACGGGGGCGGGCCGGGGTCACTACGACGTGGTGGACGTGGGCCGCGGCGACGGCCTCGACCTGGCCGCGCAGGCCGTTCCCGGGCTGCTCGAGCCCTTCCTGTCCCGGAACAAGCAATGAGCCGCGAGATCCCCCACGGTTTGCCCATGCCCCTGTACTGGACAAACGTGATCGCGCGGCTCAGGTGCTTGCAGACATAACCGTATTTGTCCCGCTTGCAACCGGGTTGCAGCCGCATTAACCGTTGCCGCAGATCATGAGTCAGAGTCACGAAAGCCGCGACCGGCCACGCGCGAAGGGGCGCCACGCGGCATCGGCCGGGCCGCGGGGCGCCCTGTCAGCCGCGCGAGCATCCGTCAGGCCGTAAGACGCCCCGTCAGCCGCGCGGGCAGCGGCCGGGGCGCCCCGCTCCGTCAGCTGCCGGCCGCCTTCTCCAGGTAGGCCCTGGCCAGGGTGAGCGCGCCGGCCATCGCCTCCTTCTCGGGCATGAACTTCACCTTGGGCGAGTTGGTCGCCTCGCCCTCGGGCCGCTGGTGGCCGGAGTAGTCGACGGCGACCACGACCGAGCCCCGGCGGATGATCACCGAGCCGCTGGAGGCCGAGACCTCCCCGCTCCTGCTCCGCACGAACTGCTGGTACGCCTGGTCGCCCAGGCCCTTGACGCCGGTCAGCGCACCCCAGGTGATGCCGCCGATCGAGGACTCGGCGGTGGTCCTGGCCCGGCCGTACTGGCCGGAGTAGTACGCCTTGGCCGCGAGCTCGTCCGCCGCCCCCGCCCGGTTCGTGAACCGGTGCACGGTGATCAGCGCGCTACGGACCTTCGCGACGCCGGGGCCGCCGGACAGTTCCCGGTTGAGCCACCGGCACTCGGTCTGGTTGTCGTCGCCGACCGCGGTGCCGCGCGCGCGGGTCGTCGGCTCGGGCACGAGCCGGGTGGCCGTCTCCGTCACGGCCTGGCAGTCCGCGGGGAAGGAGGCCAGCACGGTGGGCGAGGGCGTGGCGGTGACGGTCGGCGAGACGGTGGCCGCCGCCGACGGCTCGGCCTTGGCCAGCACCCCGGGGTGCTGCGCCTGCCAGGCCGCCGCGCCCTTGGCGAAGTGCCCGACGAGCCCGCTCACCTCGCGGATGGCGTTCTCCTCCGTGACCGCCTGCGTGCTCTCGTTGCTCAGGACCTGCGCGTCCTTGCGCTGCTGGCCCGCCTGGAACCTGACCTCGATCGTCATGTCGCCGACGCGGGCGTGCGCGGTGCCGAAGGCGTACCAGAGCAGCTCGCCGTCGCGGCGCCAGGTGTACTGGGCGAACGCGGCGTCGCCGACGCCCGTGATGTCCTTGACCGGGGAGACGTACTCCTTCTCGCCGGGGTCGAGCGACGGCTTGGCGGTCTCGCCGTACTTGCCGCCGCGGTACTCCATCTCGTACGAGGTCTGCGCCATCGCCCGGCCCGTCTTGGCGCCCTCGCCCTTGTGCTGGTCGATCTTGACGTCGATCTCCCGGCTGCGCCAGAACTCGCCGAACGAGATGCGCTGGTTGATCCAGTTGCAGCCGAAGTTCACCGTGTAGTCGCCGTCGCGGGACGCCTTGGCCACGGTCGCGCCGGGCACCAGCCGCTCGGCCTCCTCCTCGGGCAGCATGGCGCACACGTCGGGAGCCGTCACGGCGGCCGCGGGCTGCTTGGCGGGCGAGGAGGAGCCTGTGGCGGAGGGGGCCGCGCCGCCGGAGACCTTGCCGTACAGGAAGTAGGCCCCCACGCCGCCCGCCGCGACCAGCACGACGAGCGCGGCGGCGAGGGTGGGCAGGAGCCAGGCCGGACGCCGCGGGGGCGGTGGGGGCTGCGGCATGGGCGGCGGCATGCCCGGCGGCATGGAAGGCACGGGCGGCATGGGCGGCGGGCCCGGTGGCTGGTAGTGCCTGCCTGGCCCCTGATGAGGGGTGTTGGGCGGCTGGAACTCGCTACCGGGGTTCACGGGGACTCCTGGGGTTGCCCTGACTTGCGCGGAGACATAGTAGTCACGCCTCTTGCAAGGCGCTTGCAGCGTGTTTGCTCGCTATGTCTCATTTGGCCAGCGCCGCCGAGATCAGCCGCGCGGCGGCGATGGCCGTCTCCGGGTCCGCCATCGCGTCGGCCGCCTCCTTGCGCGGTGAGGCGCCGGCCGACACGTCCTCGCGGTGCCAGACCACCTCGCCCAGCAGGTTGCTCGTGCGGAAGAGCAGGATGCTGCCGGCGGTGCCGCTCTCGGCGGAGTTGATGTAGAACCTGAAGCCGTTCTGGACGATCGCCGCCTCGCCCACGCCGGTGACGTCCCTGACCGCTCCGTACGCCTGCCGCTGGCCCATGCCCTCGGCGGCTGCGCGGGTGCTCTTCTCGCTGGCGAAGCGGCGCTGCGCCACCTGAGGGCCGCCGAGGTCGCGGCTGGGCTGCTCGGCCCAGACGCGCACGACGAGGCTGCGGGCGGGGGCCGTGCCCTCGCGGATGAGCCACTGGCACTCGCCCGGCCTGGTCAGGCTGCGTTTCGGGGCGCCCTTGACGAGCCGGGCGGCCTCGGCGTCGGTGAGCAGGGTGCACGGGTCGGGCGCCGTGACGTACCGGCCGGTCTCCTGCTCGCTGAGCGCGGCGGCGGCGTACCAGCCGCCCGCGCCCAGCGCCACGACGGCGGCGAGCGCGACCGGCACCGGCCACCACCTGCGGGCGCGCCTGTGGCGATGGCGGGAGGCCATGCTGGGGGCCGTGCTCGGGGCCGTCAGCCGGTTCAGCACCTGGCGGACCTGGTCCGCCGTGGGGCGGACGGCGGGGTCCTTGGCCAGCATGGCCATGAGCAGGCCGCCGAGCTCGTGCCCGGCCCTGGCCGGGAACGGCGGCTCGTGCAGCAGCACCGCCGCCGCGACGGCGGCGGGCAGCGCGCGCTCGAACGGCCCGCGGCCCTCCACGGCGGTGTACAGGCTCGCGCCCAGCGACCACAGGTCGGCGGACGGGCCGGACGGCTGCTCGTTCAGCCGCTCGGGAGCCATGTAGCCGGGCGAGCCGGCGCTGCCGAACATGTCGCCCCTGCCGCCCATCGGCGCGGCGATGCCGAAGTCGGTGAGCATCGCCGAGCCGTCGGCGTCGAGCAGGATGTTGGCGGGCTTGACGTCCTGGTGCAGCATGCCGTGCGCGTGCGCGACCTCCAGCGCCGACAGCACGCGCAGCCCGACCGCGGCCACGAAGGCCGGCGGCAGCGGCCCCCGCTCCTTGATCACCTTGTCGAGCGAGCGGCCGGTGGTCAGGTCCATGATGATCCACGGCTGGTCGCCCTCGAGGACCACGTCGTGCACGAGCACGATCGCCGGGTCGCGCAGCCGCCCCGCCGACCTGGCCTCGTGGATGGCCCGGTCGGCGAACTCCGCCCGCTCCCGCGGGCCCAGCCCCTCGGGCACCCGCACCTGCTTGACCGCGACCTGCCGGTCGAGCATCTCGTCGATCGCCCGCCACACCGTGCCGGCGCCGCCCTGCCCGAGCCGCTCGATCAGCCGGTAGCGGCCCGCCAGCAGGTAGAGGTCACCCGGCATCGCGCAACGCCCGCTCGCTCGCCTGCGCGGCTTTCAGGGCCGCCTGCTTGATGTCCTCGTCGGTCGGCTTGTCGCTGAGAGTGGTGTACTCGACGCTCACCACCAGGTTGGCCAGCCGGTAGTAGACGTGGGCCGAGATCATGCGGCCCGTGGGGCCCTTCAGCTCGAAGCCGAACGCCTCCTCGCCGATGCCGGTGACCTGGCGCACCGGCGTGCGCGCCGCCCTCATGGCCTGCTTCACGCCGATCTCCGGCCAGCTCCAGTCGACGGAGTCGTACTTGTTCCAGTAGCGCTGCTGGTTCTGGAAGAGCTTGCGGGCCGAGGCCTCGGTCATGGACCAGGGGTCGACGGTGTCGGAGTCCTTCTGCACCTGCAGGCCCACGCCGGTGCCGGTCAGCGGCCAGCCGCACTTGGGGCCGACCTCGTCGGAGTCCGGCCGGCCCGCGGGCGGCCGCTGCGTGAGCAGCAGCCTGCCGACCTCCTGCTGGTCGATGAGCGTGCAGACGTCCATCGGCACGGTGAACGCGCCCGTGCCGCCCCCGCCGTCGCGGTTCATCAGCACGAACCCGGTCGCGCCCGCCCCCGCGAGCACCACCACCGCCGCCGCGGCGGCGATCCAGAGCGCCGCCCGGCCGCGCCGCCCCGCCGCGTGCGGCGCCGTCACCTCGGCGGTGACGGGAAGCCGCGGCGCCGGGCCGCCCGCCGCCACCTGCCGCAGCGCCTCCACGACCACGCGCGGGTCGGGCCGGGCGGCCGGCTGGTAGGCCATCATGGCGGTCACCACCGGCCCGAGCGGGCCGTGCATGGCGGGCACCGGCTGCGTCAGCGTGGCGCGGATGCGCTGGGCGGCCGAGCCCTCGTAGGCGGGCGCGCCCGTCAGCGCGACGTGCAGCGTGGCGCCGAGCGACCACAGGTCCGCGGCCGGCCCGCCGGGCTCGCCCTCCAGCCGCTCCGGCGCGATGAACCCGGGCGAGCCGATCATCAGGCCCTGCTCGGTGAGCGTGGCCTGGCCCTCCTGCCTGGCGATGCCGAAGTCGGTGAGCACCACCCGGCCGCTGTCGGTCAGAAACACGTTGCCCGGCTTGACGTCGCGGTGCTGCATGCCCTGGGCGTGCGCGACCATCAGCGCCTCGAGCACGTCGGCGCCGACCCTGGCGGCGTAGTCGGGCGGCATGGGGCCGAACTCGCGCACGGTCTCGGCCAGCGTGCGGCCGCGCAGCAGCTCCATGACCAGCCACGGCCGCTCCTGCTCGACGACCACGTCGTGCAGCGCCACGATGCCGGGGTGGCGCAGCCGCGCCATGGCCTGCGCCTCGCGCACGGCCCTGGTCACGAGGTCGTGGCGCTCCTTGTCGGACATGCCCTCGGGCAGCGTGAGCTCCTTGACCGCGACGTCGCGATCAAGCATCTCGTCCCTGGCCAGCCACACTTTCCCCATGCCGCCCGCGCCCAGCGGGTGCAGCAAGGAGTAACGGCCGGCAAGTCTTCCCGCGGACATAAAGGGAAGGGTAACTAAGGATCAAGAGGGGTGCTTACTCGTTCCTGTCGGTCCGGCTCTCTATGGTCTTGGTTCGTGGATCCGGTTCAAGGCACTCTCGACGAGCTCGGCACGCCGCTGAGCGAAGTCACGTTCGTCGTGTTCGACCTCGAGACGACCGGCGGCGCGCCCGCCGAGGACGCCATCACCGAGATCGGAGCGGTCAAGGTGCGGGCGGGCGAGGTGCTCGGCGAGTTCTCGACGCTGGTCGATCCCGGGGGGCCGATACCGCCGTTCATCTCCGTGCTGACCGGCATCACCGACGCCATGGTGACGGCCGCCCCCAAGATCGACTCGGTGCTGCCGAGCTTCCTGGAGTTCATCCGCGGGTCCACGCTGGTGGCGCACAACGCGGGGTTCGACACCCGCTTCATCAAGGCCGCCTGCGCCACGCTCGGCTATCCCCCGCCGGCCAACCCGGTCGTCGACACCGTCGACCTGGCCAGGCGGGTGCTGACCCGCGACGAGACCCCCAACGCCAAGCTGGCCACGCTCGCGCGGTTCTTCCGCAGCCCCGTCGAGCCGTGCCACCGCGCCCTGCAGGACGCCAGGGCGACCGTGGACGTGCTCCACGGGCTGATCGAGCGGGCCGGTTCCTTCCAGGTGCACACGCTGGAGGAGCTCAAGTCGTTCGTCCGCGCCCCCACGCCCGAGCAGCAGCGCAAGCGCCACCTGGCCGAGTCGGTGCCGCACGCGCCCGGCGTCTACCTGTTCGAGGACGAGCGCGGCGAGGTCCTCTACATCGGCAAGAGCACCAACCTGCGCAACCGCGTGCGCTCCTACTTCACCGCCGGCGAGACCCGGCCCCGCATCCGCGAGATGATCGGCATCGCCGAGCGGGTGCGGCACATCGTCTGCTCGACCGCGCTGGAGGCCGAGGTACGCGAGCTGCGCCTGATCGGCGGCGCCAAGCCCCGCTACAACCGCCGCTCCCGCTTCCCGGAGAAGATGGTGTGGCTCAAGCTCACCACCGACGTCTTCCCGCGGCTGTCGATCGTCCGCGACCTCAAGGACGACGGCGCCACCTACCTCGGCCCCTTCACCAGCACCCGCCTGGCCGACGACGCCCGCATCGCCCTGCACGAGGCCGTCCCGCTGCGCCAGTGCACCCAGCCGGTCACGCTGCGTACCCGGCGGGCGGCGTGCGTGCTGCACGAGATGGGCCGCTGCGGCGCCCCCTGCGAGGGCAGGGAGAGCCCCGAGGAGTACGCCGTGCACGTCGAGAACGCCCGCCGCGCCATGACCCTCGACGCCTCCTCCGTCTTCAGCGCGGTGTCGGCCCGCATGGAGCGGCTGTCGGTCGAGCAGCGCTACGAGGAGGCGTCGGTCGATCGTGACCGGCTGGCCGCGTTCGTCCGCGCGGCGGCCCGCATGCAGCGGCTCAGCGCCATCACCCGCATCCCGCAGCTCGTGGCCGCCAGCCCGGCCTTCGGCGGCGGGTGGGACATCCACGTGGTCCGCTACGGCCGGCTCGCCGCCGCCGGGGTCATGGCGAAGGGCACCCATCCGACCCCCTTCGTCACCTCGCTCAAGGCCGCCGCCGAGGTCGTGATCCCAGGGCCGGGGCCCGTGCACGCGGCCAGCGCGGAGGAGACGGAGTGCATCCTGCGCTGGCTGGAGTCGCCCGGGGTGCGGCTGGTGGAGGTGGACGGCGAGTGGAGCCTGCCCGCCTTCGGCGCCGGGCGACACAAGGCCCGCATTGACCTCGCTTACCGGCATCTCGACCAACGCCGCCCTCGGGAGGGGCGACCTTTGAGGTGAAACGATAGAGTTGATACATGGTCACGGCTATCGTCCACATCAATGCAGAGGTAGACCGGATCCCGGAGGTCGCCCAGACGATCGCCGAGATCGAGGGGGTCAGCGAGGTCTACTCCATCACCGGCGAGTACGACTTGCTGGCCATGGTCAGGGTCGCGGCGTACGAGGAGATCGCCGAGGTCGTACCGGGGCGGATCAACAAGGTCGCCGGGGTGCTGCACACGGAGACGCACATCGCCTTCCGCGCCTACTCCAAGCACGACCTGGACGCCGCCTTCTCGATCGGCTTCCCCGAGGCCGACTGACCGCCCCTCCGGAACCACCCCGGTCCCGCACCGGCGCGCACCGCACCCCCGGCCACCGAACGACGCCACTGCCCGCGCCGCCGTGCCACGCCATGTGCTGCCACGCCATGTGCTGCCACGCCATGTCACGCCACGCCATGTCACGCCACGCCATGTCACGCCACGCCATGTCACGCCACGCCATGTCACGCCACGCCATGTCACGCCACGCCACGGCCTCCGGCCGCTGAGCGACGCCACGCCCCCACGCACGCGCATCACGCCGGCCCGCCGCCCTGCGCCGCCCGCCACGCTGATCCAGCGCGTTCGCCCGCATCCGCCACACCCCGTCAGGCGTGCCCCAGGCATGCCAGGCGCACGTGCGCGCACCGGAACCCCGCACCGACGCCGACGGGCCCGGACGAGAGATTCTCTCGTCCGGGCCCGTGCGGTTGTGGCGTCAGGGCTCAGTGGGTGATGCTGCGGTCGTCGCCCCCACCGCTGCCGATGGCGGCGTGCTCGTCCT
This sequence comes from Nonomuraea sp. GTA35, assembly GCF_041950525.1. Lineage (NCBI taxonomy): Bacteria > Bacillati > Actinomycetota > Actinomycetes > Streptosporangiales > Streptosporangiaceae > Nonomuraea > Nonomuraea sp. GTA35. The sequence continues at coordinate 1,216,848 of NZ_JBGNUV010000002.1, forward strand.
CGTGCTCGTGCCCATGCCCGTCGTCCATCGGGATCTTCTCCCCGCCGTACGCCTTGGACATGCGCCCGCGCAGCTTGCCGAGCGGCCCGCGCATGCCCTTCGGCGGGATGCCCGAGGTGTCCTCCTCCACCGGCAGCATCGGCACCGGCTCCTTGCCGCGCATGTGGGCCTCGATGTCCTCCGACGGAGGCGTGTGGACCTCGATGAACTCACCGTGCGGCAGCCGCTTGATCACGCCGGACTCCACACCGTGCGAGATGATCGCCTGGTCGGAGCGCTGCAGGCCGAGGCAGATGCGGTAGGTGATCAGGTAGGCCAGGGCCGGCCCGACGAAGATCAGCACACGGCCCGCGTAGGTCGTGTGGTTCAGGCTCACGTGGAAGTTCGCCGCGATCTCGTCGTTCGCGCCGAGCAGCCACAGCACGCCGTAGAACGTGATGGCCGCCATGCCGATCGAGGTGCGGTGCGGGTTGTTGCGCGGGCGGTCGGCCACGTGGTGCTCGCGGTTGTCGCCCGTGACCCAGCGTTCCAGGAACGGGTACAGCGCCAGGCCGGTCATGATGATGCCCATCGGCACCAGCGCCGGGATGATCACGCTCAGCGGCAGCGTGCCCGCGTGGGACGTGCCGAAGAGGTTGATCTCCCACGGCGGCATGATGCGCAGCGCGCCTTCGAGGAAGCCCATGTAGAAGTCGGGCTGCGAACCCGCCGACACGTCCGCCGGCGTGTACGGGCCGAACAGCCAGATCGGGTTGATCTGGGTGAACGTCGCCAGACCGCTGACCACGCCCAGCGTGAACAGGAAGTACGCGCCCGCCTTGGCCATGAAGGCCGGGTAGAACGGCGCGCCCACCACGTTCTTGTTGTCGCGGCCCTTGCCCGGCATCTGCGTGTGCTTCTGCACCCACATGAGCACCATGTGCGCCGTGACCAGCGCCAGGATGATGCCCGGGATGAGCAGGATGTGCAGCGAGTAGAACCGGGAGATGACCGCCTCGCCGGGATACTCGCCGCCGAACAGGAAGAACGTGATGTACGTGCCCACCAGCGGCAGCGAGATCGCCACACCCTCGGTGATCCGCAGACCGGCTCCGGAGAGCAGGTCGTCGGGGAGGGAGTAGCCGGTCAAGCCCTCGGCCAGCGCCAGCGTCAGCAGCAGCACGCCGATGATCCAGTTGATCTCGCGCGGCTTGCGGTAGGCGCCGGTGAAGAACACGCGCAGCGCGTGCACCATCATGCCGGCCACGAAGAGCAGGGCCGCCCAGTGGTGCATCTGCCGCATGAGCAGACCACCCCGGACATCGAAGCTGATCTCCAGCGACGACGCGTAGGCCTCGGACATCATGACGCCCTTGAGCGGCGCGTACGAGCCGTCGTAGGCGACCTCCATCATGCTGGGCTTGAACCAGAACGTCAGGAACGTACCGGTCAGCAGCAGGATGATGAAGGAGTAGAGCGCGATCTCGCCCAGCAGGAACGACCAGTGGTCGGGAAAGACCTTGCGCAGGTTGCGCTTGAGGGCGTTGGCACCGCCGAGGCGCTCGTCGAGGAAGTTCGACGGTCCGGCGATGGCCTTGGGCACGGCCTTCAGATCACTCATGCCTGGCCTCCCTTCTCCCTGACCGCTGCCTCAGCGTCACCGCGCTCCCAGTAGCTGGGGCCGACGGGCACGTCGAAGTCGCCCTGCGCGATGAGGTAGCCCTCGGCGTCGACGGTGATCGGCAGCTGCGGCAGCGGCCGCGCGGCCGGACCGAAGATGACCTTGGCGCCGTCGGCGGCGTCGAACGTCGACTGGTGGCACGGGCAGAGGATGTGATGGGTGTTCTGCTCGTAGAGGGCGGCGGGGCAGCCCACGTGGGTGCAGATCTTGGAGTACGCGACGATGCCGTCGTGCGTCCAGTTCAGCCTGGTGCCGCCCTTGATCTCTTCCGGACGGAACTTGATCAGGATCAGCGTGGCCTTGGCCAGGGCGTTCAGGTCGTGCTCGTACCCCTCGGGGACGACCGACAGGATGCCGCCGGGCGAGTTGAAGTCGGCCGCCCTGATGGGCTGGCCGGTGCCCTCGACGACGAGCCTGAGCGGCTTGCCCTCCTTGTTCTTCTCGCCCCACACCGTGTGGCGCAGCTGCTCGTTGAACTTCGCGCCCGGCATCCGGTTGTTGTCGAGGTCGCGCAGCAGCACCAGCGGCACCAGGCCGAGCGGCGCGGCCGCCAGCAGCAGGGTGCGGCGCAGCAGCTTGTGCTTGACGAAGCCGCTCTCGTTGGCGCCCCTCAGGAAGGTGTCCGCGACGACGTCGCGGTCCTCCTCCTCGGAGGCCATCGTGTGGCGCTCCTGGATCAGCGAGTACTTCGGCATGATCTGGCGGACCCAGATCACGATGCCGACCGCCAGACCCAGGATCGCGATCGTGAGGGTGCTGCCCAGCGCCAGGTTGGAGTTGCCCGTCGCCTCGGGGCTGCCGACCTGGAAGTACACGTAGGAGATGATGAACGCGATGGCCGCGAGGAACGTGATCGTGAAGCAGAGCGCCACGATCTTCTCGGCCTTGCGTGCCTTGACCGGGTCCTGCAGCGTCACGCCGGGGACGTCCTGGTCGGCCTCTGCCGTTTCCGCGGTGCCGAGCATCGAGGTGCCCGGCGCGGGGGTCCCGATGACGCGCTTGGGCACGCGCTCATCCGGCTGCTCGATCTCGTGCTCGTTGTCTGTCATGACTTCTGTCGCTTCTTCGCGGTGATCCAGATGGCGGCGAGTGCTAGGGCAGCGATGCCCACCACAAACGCTACGAGACCTTCGGTGACCGGGCCAATACGGCCGAGGGCGAAACCGCCCGGGTCTCTCTGCTCACGAACCTGGGTGATGTAGGCGATCATGCTGCGCTTCTCTTCGGGCGTGATCGTCGTGTCGTTGAAGACCGGCATGGCCTGCGGACCGGTGACCATCGCCTCGTAGATCTGCGTCGGCGTCGCCTCGTTGAGGTTGGGCGCGTACTTGCCCTGCGTCAGCGCACCACCGGCGCCGACCCAGTTGTGGCACTGGATGCAGTTGGCGCGGAAGAGCTCGCCACCCTTGCCGGCGTCACCGAGCTTGGGGTCGACCTGCTCGGCGCCGGGCACCTGCGGGCCACCGCCGAGCGACTGGACGTAGGCCGAGATCTGGCGGATCTTCGTCTCGTCGACCCACTCGGGCAGCGGCTTGCGCGGCGCCTGGGGGCCGGGCGCGCCGGCCGGCATGCGGCCGGTGCTCATCTGGAAGTCGACGGCCGCGGCGCCGACGCCGATGAGCGTGGGCGCCGTCGTGGTGCCCTGCGCGTTGGTGCCGTGGCAGCTCATGCAGTGCGCTTCGAACAGGCTCCTGCCCTCGGCCACGTCATCGACCTTGCCTGTCGCCAGTGCCGCGTCGGCAGGCTTACCCGCCTGGACAAAGGCGGTGTATACCATCCCGACCAGCGCCAAGGCCAAAATCAGGACGGCGTATCTCGCGAGGGGATGCCGCCGCCAAGCGGTGATCCTAGTCACAGAGATCCCGTTCCTTAACGAATGATGTAGATGGTCGCGAAAAGACCGATCCAGACGACGTCTACGAAGTGCCAGTAGTAGGACACGACGATCGCGCTGGTGGCCTGCTCATGCGTGAAGCGCTTCGCGGCGTACGTGCGTCCCAGCATGAACAGGAACGCGATCAGGCCACCGGTCACGTGCAGGCCGTGGAAGCCCGTCGTCAGGTAGAACACCGAGGTGTAGGCGTTAGCGGACAAGGTCGCGCCCTCTGACGCCAGCTCCATGTACTCGTACAGCTGCCCGGCGACGAAGACGGCGCCCATGAGGAAGCTGACGATGTACCAGAAGCGGAGCTTTCCGACCTGCCCCTTCTCTGCGGCCCACACGCCCAGCTGGCACGTCACACTCGACAGAACCAGGATGATCGTGTTGACCGTCGCGAACGGGATGTTCAGGTGAGCGACTCCCTCTGCGGCCTCTGCGCCTGCAGGAAGGAGCGCGGGACCCCACTCGAGGCCCTTGCCCTCGCTCACCGACCGGATGGTGAAGTACATCGCGAACAGCGCCGCGAAGAACATGAGCTCAGAGGACAGCCAGACGATCGTGCCCACACTGACCAGGTTCGGTCTGCGGTACGACTGTGCTGTCGTCGTCGAAGTTATTGCGGATGCTGTCGCCACGGGCAGCATTATTGCGGCTCCGGTGGTCGGTCCGGCGCACGACCCCCCGTTAGCAGGTACAAACCGGGAGCCAAGCTGGGATAATTGCCACATAACACCCACCAGGCATGGTGCCCTGGGTATGCATCCCGGCACACCGGTACGATCCCAGGTGACCATACCGCTTCGACTGATAGTGAGCGCGACCGATGTCCACTGGGAGCACCGACGAGAAGATGAAGGTCCTCGTCTACAGCGACGACGCCGCCACCCGGGCCGAGGTGAGCCAGGCCATCGGCAGGCGCCCCGCGGCCGACGTACCCCTCGTGGAGATCGTGGAGTGCGCCACCGAGCCCAAGGTCCACCAGTGGCTGGGGTCGGGCGAGATCGACGTGGCGATCCTCGACGGCGAGACGCAGCCCGCCGGCGGCATGGGCGTCGCCCGCCAGGCCAAGGACGAGGTCTACGACTGCCCGCCCATCTGCCTGATCATCGCCAGGCGCGACGACCGCTGGCTGGCCGACTGGTCCAAGGCCGACGCGGTCGTGTCACAGCCCCTGGAGCCCATGGTCGTGGCCGACACCGTGGCCGATCTGATGCGCCGCCGCAACTCCACCCGTCTCAACGCTAAGTAGGTGCCCATGGACTCCCGGACGACCTGGCCCACCCTGCTTTCCGCTCTCCTGTCGGGAGAGCACCTCACCTCCGACGAGTCGGCCTGGGCGATGCGGGAGATCATGTCCGGCGCCGCGACGCCGTCCCAGATCGCCGGCTTCGTGATCGCGCTGCGCGCCAAGGGCGAGACCGTGGCCGAGGTCGTCGGGCTCGCCCGCACCATGCTCGACCTGGCCACGCCGCTGAGCGTGGAGGGGCCGGTGGTCGACATCGTCGGCACCGGCGGCGACCGGGCGCACACCGTCAACGTCTCCACCATGGCCGCCATCGTGGCCGCCGCGGCGGGAGCCAGGGTCGTCAAGCACGGCAACCGCGCCGCCTCGTCCTCCTGCGGGGCCGCCGACGTGCTGGAGCACCTGGGCATCCGGCTCGATCTCACGCCCGAGCAGACGGCGCAGGTGGCGCGCGACGCGGGCATCGCGTTCTGCTTCGCCCCCGTCTACCACCCCGCGCTGCGCTTCGCCGGCCCGACGCGCAAGGAGATCGGGGTGCCCACGATCTTCAACTTCCTGGGCCCGCTCACCAACCCGGCCCGCCCGTCGGCCCAGGCCATCGGCGTCTACGACCCCGGCATGCTGCCGGTGCTCGCGGGCGTCTTCGCCGAGCGCGGGGTCTCCGCCCTGGTGTTCCGCGGCGACGACGGCCTCGACGAGCTCTCCATCGCCACCACCTCGACGGTCTGGGTGGTCAAGGACGGCACCGCGACGCAGACCACGTTCGACCCGGCGGTGCTCGGCATCCCGCGCGCCGACGTCGGCGCGCTGCGCGGCGGCGACGTGGCGTTCAACGCCCAGGCCGTGCACGACCTCGTCCGCGGCAAGACGGGCCCGGTGCGCGACGCCGTGCTGCTGAACACGGCGGCCGCCCTGGTGGCGCTCGACGGCCCCGGCGACGACCTCGACTCGGCCATGATCGACGGGTACGCCCGCGCGGTCCAGGCGGTCGACTCCGGCGCCGCGGCGGCCACCCTCGACCGCTGGATCGAGGCCAGCGGCTCCTTCCGCCCCGCCTCCTGACGTCACCTCCCGGGCTCCGCGCCGCTCACCCGGAGCCCGGCAGTCAGACAGTCCCGCAGCCCGGCAGCCCGGCAGCCCGGCAGCCCGGCAGCCCGGCAAGTTGCGCCGACGCTCTCGCTCGCCCTCAGAACCCCGCACCTGACGCCAACGACGTCATTGGGTGCCCAGCGCAGGCGCGACGACGCGCGCCCGGCCCGCCCGCGTGGCGACAGGAGCGAGCAGGCCGGGCGCGAGCCGTCACGTGGCCGGCCGCCGGGCGCGCCTCAGCGCAGCGCCAGGGTCGGTCCCGCCTTGAGCGAGCTCCACTTGAGCCACTGCTTCCAGTTCTCCTGCCAGTGCCCCCACCCGTTGGTCGGCTCCAGCTTCCGCGGCGACCCCGTGATGATGATCGGATCTCCGATCAGCGTGTTCTTGATGAACCAGGCCGCGTTGGCCGGGCTGATGTTCACGCACCCGTGGCTGACGTTCGAGTTCCCCTGCGAGCCCACCGACCACGGCGCGCTGTGCACGTACTCGCCGCTGTTGGAGATCCGCACGGTGTTGTAGACGGTGAGCCGGTAGTAGCCAGGCGACCCCGGCCCGATCCCGGGCGAGGTCATCACGGTGACGGGCTCGCGCGACATCGCCAGGTGGATGCCCGAGGTCGTGTAGTACTTCCACTGCCCGCCCTGCCCGGCGCTCATCGGCATGGTGCGGATCTTCTTGCCGTCCCGCCTGACGACGAGCACGTGCTCGTCGGTGCTGCCCTTGGTGATCTGCGAGCGGCCGATCTTGAAGTCGACCCGCACGTCGCGCTTGCCGTACATGCCGGGCCCGCCGCGCACCCCCGCGAGCTTGGCCTCCACCCGCACCTTGGTGTGCGCGGGCCAGTACTTCTCCGGCCGGAAGTCCACGTGCTGGCTGTCGAACCAGTGCCAGGCCCCCTCGACCGGCTTGGAGCTGTGCACGGTCAGGTTGCGCTCGATGGCCACCCGGTCGGTGATGGGCTTGTCGAAGGCGATCATGACGGGCATGCCGACGCCGACGGTCAGCCCGGTGTCGTCCTTGTTCGGGGTGATGGTCTCGATGTCGAAGGTCTTGTTCCCCTTGACCGTGGTGAACGCGCTCCTGGTCTCGCTCGCCCGCCCCGAGGCGTCCACGGAGACCGCGGTGACCGTGTAGGAGGTGCCGGGGCTGGCGGTCCCGACGCTGCGCCAGCGGGTGCCGTCGGCGCTCAGGACGCCCTTCAGCGGGCCGGCCTTGCCGCCTGCCACCTGTACGCTCTTCAGCCTGCCCCCGTGGACCGACACCACCACGGGCTGGTCCGTGGGCACGTTGGCACTCTTGTCCGCCGGAGAGACCCCTACAGGGGCGCCACGCGTCCCGCCCGCCATGGCGACCCCTTCTGGCTTGTCGGCCGGGCCCGCCGAGCACGCTGTCAGCAGGGCCAAGGCCAGCAGGCCGGCCGTTCCATACGCTCCGCGCCCCACGAGTACTCCCTCGTCCACCATCAAGCCACTTCTGCCTCCTTTATTACCCTGAGTGATCGAATCACCACATCCGCGCACTGGTAAAGAACGCCAAAAAGCGGGCGTCCTCCCCCAAGGGAGAACGCCCGCTCCAGGTAGGTGCGCTCAGTGCGAGAAGTGACCCCGGTAGTACTGGAACACGAACCCGATCATGGCCATGATCACGAGGAAGACCCCGATCAGGAACATCCAGAAGCCGATCACGAACCCGGCGAAGGCGAAGGCCGCCGCCAGGCACAGGAACAGCGGCCACCAGCTGCTCGGGCTGAAGAAGCCCAGCTCGCCCGCGCCGTCGCTGATCTCGGCCTGCTTGTTGTCCTCCGGCTGCGCGCCGATGCGGCGCGCGGTGAACATCAGGTAGTACCCCACCATGAACGCGAAGCCGACCGAGATGGCCATGGCGGTCGTGCCGACCGGCTCACCCTTGCCCGTGGCGGCCTTCGTCCAGAACCAGTAGGCGATGTCCACGCCGGCGAAGAACAGGCCGCACAGCAGGAACAACCATCCCTGCACCTTCATCAGGACTCAACCTCCGGGTGGTCGGACTTGGCGGAAGCGTGCGGGAACCGCTTGTCGAAGGCGGGACGCTCCGACCGGATGCGCGGCAGCGAGGTGAAGTTGTGCCGCGGCGGCGGGCAGCTCGTGGCCCACTCCAGCGAGTTGCCGTAGCCCCACGGGTCGTCCACGGTGACCTTGGGCGCGCTGCGCCAGGTCTTCCAGACGTTGTAGAAGAACGGCAGGGTCGAGGCACCCAGCACGAACGCGCCCACCGACGAGAGCATGTTGAGGTCGGTGAAGCCGTCGGCCGCGCTGTAGTCGGCGTAACGGCGCGGGAAGCCGGCCATGCCCAGCCAGTGCTGGACGAGGAACGTCGTGTGGAAGCCGACGAACAGCAGCCAGAAGTGCAGCTTGCCCAGCTTGTCGTCGAGCATCTTGCCGGTGAACTTGGGCCACCAGAAGTAGAACCCGGCGAACATCGCGAACACCACGGTGCCGAAGACCACGTAGTGGAAGTGGGCGACGACGAAGTAGGTGTCGCTGATGTGGAAGTCGAGCGGCGGCGAGGCCAGGATGACGCCCGTCAGACCGCCCAGGAGGAAGGTGATGAGGAAGCCGACCGAGAACAGCATCGGCGACTCGAAGCTCAGGTGGCCGCGCCACATCGTGCCGATCCAGTTGAAGAACTTCACACCGGTCGGTACGGCGATGAGGAACGTCATGAACGAGAAGAACGGCAGCAGCACCTGCCCGGTCGGGAACATGTGGTGCGCCCAGACCGTGATGGACAGACCGGCGATCGAGATCGTCGCGCCCACGAGGCTGATGTAACCGAAGATCGGCTTGCGGCTGAAGACCGGGATGATCTCGGTCACGATGCCGAAGAACGGCAGCGCGATGATGTACACCTCGGGGTGCCCGAAGAACCAGAACAGGTGCTGCCAGAGCAGCGCGCCGCCGTTCTCGGAGTCGAAGATGTGGGTGCCGAGCTTGCGGTCGGACTCCAGCGCCAGCAGCGCGGCGGCCAGCACGGGGAAGGCCATCAGCACGAGCATGCTGGTCAGCAGCACGTTCCAGACGAACATCGGCATGCGGAACATGGTCATGCCGGGCGCGCGCATGCAGATGATCGTGGTGATGAAGTTGACCGCGCCGAGGATCGTGCCCAGACCCGACAGGGCCAGACCCATGATCCACAGGTCGCCGCCGATGCCGGGCGAGTTGATCGCGTTGGACAGCGGCGTGTACGCGAACCAGCCGAACGAGGCGGCGCCGCCCGGCGTGAAGAAGCCGGAGACGGCGATGAGGCTGCCGAACAGGTAGAGCCAGTAGCTGACCATGTTCAGGCGCGGGAACGCCACGTCGGGGGCGCCGATCTGCAGCGGCATCAGCTCGTTGGCGAAGCCGGCGAACAGCGGCGTCGCGAACATCAGCAGCATGATCGTGCCGTGCATGGTGAACAGCTGGTTGAACTGCTCGTTGCTGGTGAACTGCAGCCCCGGCTGCGCCAGCTCGGCCCGCATGACGAGGGCCATCACGCCGCCGATGAGGAAGAAGGCGAACGACGTGATCAAGTACATGTGCCCGATGATCTTGTGATCAGTCGAGGACAGCCACTTGGCGATGATCTGGCCCTTGGGGGTCCCCGCGGGCCGGACCGGCGCTGTCGTCAGGGGTTCGTGGATGGCGGTCACTGGGCACTCCCAGCCTGGTTGGTCGCAACGTACTGGTCGAACTCAGCCTGCGGAACGAGCTTCACGGAGAACAACATCCGGCTGTGGTCGACACCGCACAGCTCGGCACAGCGGCCGGCGTAGACACCAGGCTTGTTGAGCGTCGTGATCTGGAACTTCCGGCCCGGGTCACCCTCCGGGATGCCGGGGATGACGTCCCGCTTGAACAGGAACTCCGGCACCCAGAACGAGTGGATGACGTCGTCCGTCTGAAGGTCGAACTCGACCTTCGTGTTCACCGGCAGAACGAGCTGCGGGCCCTGCTTGTAGTCACTCACCGGCACGCCGGCGACGGGCTTGGTGCCCTTGCCGCTCACGGTGGTGGTGAAGCGCCAGCTCCACTGGAAGGCCTCGACCTTGACCTTGACCGGCGCGTCGCCGTCGACCTTGGCGAGCGCCTCGCTGTCGCGGGCGGTGAAGAAGAAGAACACCGACACCATCACCAGCGGGATCAAGGTGTAGAGCATCTCGATCGGCAGGTTGTAACGCACCTGCGGCGGAAGCTCGGCCTTGGCCCGGCGCTTGCGGTGGAAGATGCACGCCCAGATGATCAGACCGATGACGACGGCACCCGTGGCGAGTGCGGCGATCCAGGCCCCGTTCCACAGATTCTGGACGATCTCGCCCTGCTCGGTGATGTGGTCGGGAAGAAGGCCGCGAGACCAGTCGGCCTCGGGGACGTCATTAGCACACGCCGTAGCAGTGGCCAGCAGCAACGCCAAAGCGGCGGCGCGCGGCACCCTGCGCCGGGCCAACGAACGCCGCGTCGTACGGCGAGTCGGACTCACGGATCGCCTACCCCACAGATGAAGCCCAAGAGTCTTTCCCTTGGGCGCTCGTATTGCTCTTTCTGCATCAAGCACAGACTGACAAGCAGACACATTAGCGTGCAGGGGCCTCGCCCCACCGCGCGACCCCTCGGTGGTGCCGGAAGTGGGACGATGAGTCTCGTGGCTTACTTCGACGCGGCTTCGAGCGAACCGCTCCACCCTCAGGCGCGCGAGGCGCTGCTGACGGCGATCGACGCCGGCTGGGCCGACCCCGCGAGACTCTATGGCCAGGCCCGCCGCGCGCACCTGCTGCTGGAGCAGGCCCGCACGGAGGTGGCCGAGGTGCTCGGCGCGCGCCCCGACGAGGTTTCGTTCACCACGTCCGGCACGCAGGCCGTGCATCTCGGCGTCCTCGGCACCCTACACGGAAGGCGCAGGGCCGGGCGCCATCTCGTGACGAGCGCGGTCGAGCATTCCAGCGTGCTGCACGCGGGGCAGGTGCACGAGCGCGAGGGCGGCACGGTCGAGACGGTGGGCGTGACGCTGAGCGGGCGGGTGGATCCCGGCCGGTTCGCCGAGGCGGTCGCGCGGCCCGGCACGGCGCTGGCCTGCCTGCAGACGGCCAACCACGAGGTGGGCACGCTGCAGCCGGTGGCGGAGGCCGCCGCGGCCTGCCGCGAGCACGGCGTGCCGCTGCTGGTGGACGCGGCGCAGACGGCCGGCCGGATGCCGCTGCCGCAGGGCTGGTCGGTCCTGACGGCCAGCGCGCACAAGTGGGGGGGCCCCGCCGGGGTGGGCGTGCTGGCGGTGCGCAAGGGCACGCGGTTCCGCTCGTACCTGCCGGAGGACGAGCGGGAGCGGCGGCGCGTGCCGGGCTTCGAGAACGTGCCGGCCATCGTCGCGGCGGCGGCGGCCCTGCGCGCGGCGGCCGCCGAGGCCGGGCGGGAGCAGGCGAGGCTTTCCGCGCTCGTCGACAAAATCAGGGAGACCGTCCCGAAGATCGTGCCGGACGTGGAGGTCATCGGCGACCCCGTTGACCGGGCGCCGCACATCGTGACCTTTTCGTGCCTGTACGTTGACGGGGAGGCGCTGCTGACCGAGCTGGACAAGGCCGGATTCGCCGTATCGTCCGGAAGTTCGTGCACCGCTAGTACGCTTCGTCCATCGCACGTCCTCGAAGCGATGGGCGTGCTGACGCATGGGAATGTCCGGGTGTCGCTGCCCAGGGGCGCTGACGCGGACGAGGTCGACAGGTTCCTCGCCGCGCTGCCCGAGCTGGTGCGCCGCATCCGCCAGGACGCGGGAGTCGCATGACCGAGGTGACACAGCCGGCTTTGACGATCGACGCGCTGGGCAAGAAGTGCCCGATCCCGATCATCATGCTGGCCGAGCAGATCAACTACGTCCCGCTGAACGCCGTGGTGGCCGTGCTCGCCGACGATCCGGCCGCCTACACGGACGTGCCGGCGTGGTGCAGGCTGAAGTCGCACCGCCACGTGGGGTCGTACGAGCTGCCCGAGGGCGGCTGGGCGATCCACGTCATGCGGAACTACTGAGGTTCCGGCCGTCCGCAAATCCCCGATTCAGTCTCGCACGGTGGGTAGGGGCCTTCCGTACGAGTCCATCGACATGCAGGGGAAAGCCATGATCAGCGGACAACCGAACGAAACCGCCCGCGACGTCATGAGCGCGGGGGCCGAGTGCATCGGCGCGCACGAGACCCTCGACCGGGCGGCACAGATGATGCGCAACAACGACGTGGGGGCGCTGCCCGTGTGCGGTCCTGACGACCGCGTGACGGGCATCATCACCGACCGCGACATCGTCGTCAAATGTGTCGCGGCCGGTCACGATCCGGCGCAGGTGACGGCGGGAGACCTGGCCACCGGGCTGGTCTGGGTGCCGGCGGAGGCCACCGTGGAGGACGCGCTGGCACGCATGGAGGAGCACCAGATCAAGCGGCTGCCGGTGATGGACAACGGCCGCATCGTCGGCATGATCAGCGAGGCCGACCTGGCCAGGCACCTGCCCGACGACCAGCTCGCCGAGTTCGTGCACCGGGTCTACGCGCTGCGCTGACCGCACACGTGGAGGCCGTCCCGCGAGCCGGGGCGGCCTTCACCCTCTTCCCGGCACCTCTTCCCTGCACCGCTTCCTGGGCTCAGGGGTGGTAGCAGCGGACGTGCTCGCCGATCTCGGCGGTGGCCTCGGCCCCGTACGCGGCGGCGAACCGCTCCAGGAAGACCTCCTGGCCCAGCTCGTACTCCTGCCCGCCCACGCGCTCCAGCACGTGCGTGGCGGTGAGGTTGCCGATCTGGCCGCACCGCTCCAGCGACAGGCCCCAGGCCAGCCCGGACATGAAACCGGCGCGGAAGGCGTCGCCGACCCCCGTGGGGTCGGCCTTGCCGCGCTCGGGGGCGGGAGCGACCTGGATGGACGGCTCGCCCTTGCGGTCGATGACGGCGCCCTTGGGGCCGAGCGTGGTGACGCGGACGCCGACCCGGCCGAGGATCTCCTCGTCGGACCAGCCGGTCTTCTGCTCGATGAGCCCCTTCTCGTAGTCGTTGGAGAACAGGTAGGCGGCCCCGTCGACGAGCTGGCGGATCTGCTCGTCCGCCATGCGCGCGAGCTGCTGGGAGATGTCGGCGGCGAACGGGATGCCGCGCTGGCGGCACTCGTCGGTGTGGCGCAGCATCGCGTCGGGGTCGTTGGGGCTGATCAGCACCAGGTCGAGCCCGCCCACGCGGTCGGCGACGGGCTGCAGCTCGATGAGCCGCGCCTCGGCCATGGCGCCGGTGTAGAACGAGGCGATCTGGTTGTGGTGCTCGTCGGTGGTGCACAGGAAGCGGGCGGTGTGCTGCGTCTCGGAGACGTGCACGGAGCCGCAGTCCACGCCGTGGCGCTCCAGCCAGGAGCGGTAGTCGGCGAAGTCGTTGCCGACGGCGCCCACGAGGATCGGGTTGAGACCGAGGCAGGCCATTCCGAAGGCGATGTTCGCGGCGCAGCCGCCGCGCCGGATCTGGAGATCATCGACCAGGAAGGAGAGTGACACCCTGTCGAGCTGCTCGGCGATGAGCTGATCGCCGAAGCTTCCAGGGAAGGTCATCAGGTGGTCTGTCGCGATTGAGCCGGTCACGGCAATGCGCACGGGATTCTTCTTCCTCGTTGTCAGCAGGCCAATGGGCCCCACGAGAATACGCGAAGGTCCCGCACGCACAAAGGCGGGCGGGACCTCTCTCGAGCGCCGGTCGAGCGCTAGTTGAACGAGTCTCCACAGGCGCACGAGCCCGTGGCGTTGGGGTTGTCGATCGTGAAGCCCTGCTTCTCGATCGTGTCGACGAAGTCGATGGAGGCGCCCATCAGGTAGGGGGCGCTCATCCGGTCGGTGACCACGCTGACTCCACCGAAGTCCGACACGACGTCACCGTCCATCGAACGGTCGTCGAAGAAGAGCTGATAGCGCAGGCCGGAGCAACCTCCCGGCTGCACGGCGACCCGCAGCTGCAGACCTTCCTCGCCCTGCTGCTCGAGCAGGCTCTTGACCTTGGCGGCGGCGGCCTCAGTCAGGATCAGGCCCTGTGCCGTGGTCTCGCTGCTCTCAACCGTCATCTGCTGACTCCCTAACCCGGCTGTCTGTTTCCGACGTCCTACTAATGACGCTACCAACACCTGGGCGATGCCACACATTCCCGGGGCCCGCTCCCCCGGAATAACCACGTGGCGCCGTGTGTCATGATGAGTATCGTCAAATCGACGATAAGGGGGTATGGCCATGGCTGCCCAGACCGGACTGCCGCTCTACGTCCTCGGCAGGGGTGCCGATCCGCACAGCGAGAAGGGGGTCGACTGCCCCGGCGAGCTGCCGCCCGCCTCCGATCCCGAGCTGGTGGACCGCGCGCGCAAGGCGAAGGAGGCGCTCGGCGACCGCCTGTTCGTGCTCGGCCACCACTACCAGCGTGACGAGGTCATCCAGTTCGCCGACGTGACGGGTGACTCCTTCAAGCTCGCCCAGCAGGCCGCCGCGCGGCCCGAGGCGGAGTTCATCGTCTTCTGCGGCGTGCACTTCATGGCCGAGTCGGCCGACATTTTGACGGCCGACGCCCAGAAGGTGATCCTGCCCGACATGGCGGCCGGGTGTTCGATGGCTGACATGGCCACGTTCGACCAGGTCGAGGAGTGCTGGGAGGCCCTGGAGGACGCCGGGCTGGCCGATCAGGTGATTCCGGTCACGTACATGAACTCCAGCGCCGACATCAAGGCCTTCTGCGGCAGGAACGGCGGCGCGGTCTGCACCTCCTCCAACGCCCGCCGCGCCCTCGACTGGGCGTTCGAGCAGGGGCAGAAGGTGCTGTTCCTGCCCGACCAGCACCTCGGCCGCAACACGGCGGTGCTGGAGATGGGCATGTCGCTGGACGACTGCGTGGTGTGGAACCCGCACCGCCCCAACGGCGGGCTGAGCCAGGAGCAGCTGGAGCGCGCCAGGATGATCCTGTGGCGCGGCCACTGCTCGGTGCACGGCCGCTTCACGGCCGAGTCCGTGGACGACGTGCGCGCGCGCATCCCCGGCGTGAACGTGCTCGTGCACCCCGAGTGCCGCCACGAGGTCGTGCTCAAGGCCGACCACGTGGGCTCCACCGAGCACATCATCAAGACGCTGGAGGCGGCGCCCGCGGGCTCGAGCTGGGCCATCGGCACGGAGCTGAACCTGGTCAAGCGGCTGGCCCAGACCTTCCCCGACAAGAACATCTCGTTCCTCGACCGCACGGTCTGCTACTGCTCGACCATGAACAGGATCGACCTGCCGCACCTGGTGTGGGCGCTGGAGTCGCTGGTGCTCGGCGAGGTCGTCAACCAGATCACCGTGGACGCGGACACCACCCACTGGGCCAAGGTCGCCCTCGACCGCATGCTCGCCCTGCCGTAGGCGTCAGGCGAAGTCGTAGCCGAGCTTCACGTGCACCGTGAGGCTCTGGCGGCCGGGGCTGATCGAGGCGTCGCTCTCGGCCGCCAGGGTCTGCGCCATCTGCCGCATCGGCACCGGTGGCGCGCCCACGACCTCCTCGACCCGCACCACCGGGCCCAGCGGGCGGCCGGCCAGCTCGGCGTACTGGGCCGCCTTGGCCGCCGCCTGCCTGAACGCCCCGACCCTGGCCTCGGCCAGGGCCTCGCCCGGCGCCGCCACCTCGAAGGCCACGCCGTGCAGCCGGGCCTCCTCGCCCACGCCCACCACGGTGTCGATGACGTGGTCGCCCCTGCTCACGTCGCGCACGACGACCTGGAGCCCCTGCGCCGCCCGGTAGGCCGACACCTTCGGATACGACTCGTACTCCGGGCCCAGGGACAGCTCCGCGGTGGACATGTCCTCCGGCGCGATCCCCGCCTGCCGCAGCGCCTCGCCCAGCCGGGCCGCCGCGGCCCGCACGGCGGCGAACGCCTCCCCGGCCGAGGCCCTGCGGACCTCGACGCCCGCGTGCAGCCGCAGCGTGTCGGGCGCGACCAGGACGGAGCCCTCGCCGGTCACGGTGATGTCCACGAGCCCCAGCTCCTCCCGCATGGGTTCAGCCTTGATCCTAGAACGGCGGGCGGAGCTACGGGGAGACCCGGCTGAAGCGGAAGCCCATCTTGTCGAACTCGGCCTTCTTGCCCGCCGTCGCCAGCACCCGGCTGACCTTCCCTGACAGGTCGATCACCACGGCCTCGTACCCGCCGCCCTTCGCCCGCCACACCGCGAGGTGGTCGTCGTCCCACCAGCCGATGAGCCGGTTGCTGGCGAACGGGATCCTGATCGGCTCCGCGTCGCCGCCCGAGGTGGGGCGGGCGCACAGCGAGGTGCCCGCCGAGGTGCAGTGGGCCAGGAACCGGCTGCCCGACGGGGAGATGTCGTCGCCCTCCACCCACACGGGCGTGCCCACCCCGGACAGGGTGCGCACCACCTTGCCGTTCAGGTCGTAGAACCTCATCCTGCCGCCGGTCCACGTGCCCACGGTCCGGCCGCCGGCGTCCCAGAAGAAGCGCCACTCCCCCGCGCCCTCGTCCTTGATCTCGAACGCCCGCCCCTTCTCCGCCGCCACGTCGATGATGCCGAACCCGTGCTCGGCGGCGTTGCCGTCGGTGCCCTTGTAGAGGGTGACCAGGCCGTACCTGCCGTCGGGCGACCAGCGGGGCGTGGTGGGGAAGACCGGCTTGCGGCTGAGCTTGACGACGCGTCTGGCGTCGCTGACGTGGTCGATGATGGACACGGTGGCGTACAGGTCGGTGCTGTAGTCCACGTCGGTGCCCAGGGCCCGGTTGGTGGCGGGGTCGAGGGCGTACTCGAAGTAGCGGGTGTCGGAGGCGAACCGGCCGGTGGCGTGTTTCCTGACGTAGAGGCGCTTGCCGCTGTCCACGGTGTAGGAGGCGAGCCTGATGGGGTCGCCGTCGCGTTCCTGGAGCTTCACCGACGTGCCGGGAAGGGTGAGCGGGCGGGTGACGGGCGCCGCCGTCGTGCTGGGCGGGGCCGAGGTGGTGACCGCCGCGGTGCTCGGCGTGGGGGACGCGGTGCGCTCGGGGATCCCCGACAGGCGCACGGCGACGAACGCGCTGGCGGCGGCGAGCACGAGCGCGCCCGCGACGCCGCCCGCCACCCACCAGCCGGTACGCCCGCGCCGAGCCGGCCGGGTGGCCGGGCCCGGGAAGTAGGCCCCGGGGGGACCCACCGGCGGCCGGTACGCACCACCACCCGAAGCACCGCCCGCACCACCAGCCGGAGCGCCGCCCGGACCACCACCCGGACCACCGCCCGAAGCACCGCCCGGACCACCGCCCGAAGCACCGCCCTGAGCACCGCCCGCGGCGCCGCCTGGTGCGGCTGCGGCCGTGCCCTGCTGGAGCAGGCCGGGCGCCGGGGCGGGCGCCGCGCGGCCCCGGAGGTCGGCGGGCGGGATGCGGCCGGAGGTGCCGGCAGGGGCGCCGTGGCCGAGGAGGCGCATCAGGGCCTCGCTCGACGACGGGCGCCGGGCGGGATCCTTGGCCAGGCAGTCGGTGACCAGCGCGCGCAGCGCGGGATCGGTCAGCGAGCCGGTGTCGGGCTCGGTGTGCAGGATCCGGTTGACCACCGCCGGCACGCTGTCCTGCCCGAAGGGCGGCTGCCCCGACGCGGCGAACAGCAGCGTGCACGCCCATGCGAACAGGTCCGACTTCGGCCCGGGGCCGGTCTCCGTGAGCTGCTCGGGCGCCATGTACGACGGCGTGCCGATCACCGCGCCGGTGAGTGTCGAGGTCAGGTCGAGCGCCTTGGCGATGCCGAAGTCGATCACTCGCGGCCCGTCGGAGGCGAGCACCACGTTCGACGGCTTGAAGTCGCGGTGCACGATGCCGGCCTGGTGGATGGCGACCAGCGCGGTGACGGTGCCGATGGCCAGCCGGTGCAGCGAGGTGCCGGAGCGGGGGCCCTGCTCGCGTACGACGGCGGTCAGGGTGGGGCCGTCGATGTACTCGCTGACGATGTACGGCCGCCCGCCGAACAGGCCGGTCTCGACGACCTGGGCCGTGCAGAACGGCGCCACCCGCCGGGCCAGCGCCACCTCCCGGACGAACCGCTCCGACGCCTCGGCGTCACCGGCCAGGTCGGCGCGCAGGAGCTTGAGCGCCACCTTCGTGCCGGCGGGGTTCGTGGCGAGGTAGACGATGCCCTGCCCGCCCTCACCGAGCCGCCCGGCCAGGCGGTACTCGCCCACCGTCGCGGGGTCCCCTGGTCTCAGGGCCGCGAGGTCCGGCATTGGCGACTCCCCCTATATGGCGTCTTTCCCGCCATTCTGGTGGGTCGTTCGGGGTTCCGTCATGTGTTCGGGGAAGGCGTGCGGCCCGGCTCAGGTGACGGCGTCGGCGACGGCCTGCGGGGCGCGGAGCTGGAGCCGACGGCCGGCCCGTGGCAGGCGTACGTGCTCGGCGGCGAGCTCGCCCGCCAGGTGGCCCGCGCAGCCGTCGGGGTCGTCCGAGCTGATCACGGTGACGGGCACCTCGGGGAACGGCTTCTCGGCCCGCAGCCGGCGCAGGTCGGCGGCCATGCCGCGGCGGGCCAGCCACTCCCCCGCCACCGCGGCGAGCACCCTGCCCGTGCCGTAGACGCCCGACGGGTCGGCCGTCCCGGTGAGCAGCCGGTGCGCGGGCGGCCCCGTCAGGCGGGCCAGGGCCGTCGCGCCCCAGGTGCGGCCCAGCGCGGGCAGCCACCTGCCCGCCGTCCCGGCGAACGGCAGCGGCCGGCGCTCACCCGCGCAGGCGGGCTCCACCAGCACCAGCCTGGCCAGGCACAGCGGGTGCAGCCTGGCGAACGCCTCCGCGTGCCAGCACGCCACCCCCTCGGCGATGAGGGTCACCTGCTGGGGGTGCGCGGGCGACAGCGCGGCCAGGCGGGCGGCCTCGCCGTACAGGGTGGGCGGGACGGGCGTGCACGGGCTGAGCCCGAGGCCGGGCCGGTCGAACCGGATGACGCGGTGACCGCTCGCGAGCCGCGCCGCCACCGCGTCCCAGTGGAACCAGGCTCCCGCCAGCCCGGCCGTGATCAGCACCGCCGGCCCGGCCCCCTGCACGACGACATGCGGCCGCCCGCACCCCACGGCGCCCCACGCGGCAGGATCGACCCCGCCGCACCCGCCCGCCGCCCCGTCGCCCGTGCCGTTCCAGGCGGCAGCGTCGCCCGTACCGTTCCAGGCGGCAGCGTCCCCCGTGCCGCTCCAGGCGGGAGCGTCGTCCGTACGGACCCGGGCGCCGCCCACCCCTCCCATGCGGCCGGGCGCGATCCTCGGCCCCGCCTCCTCGGGGTCGTCGGCGACGAGCAGGCGCAGCGCGACGTACACCAGCCACACGGCGATCATCGTGAGCTGGGCGCGGTGCGCCAGCCCGACACCGTGCCCGACGGCCTGCGCGATCGCGGTGAGCAGGGTGGCGGCCAAGGTCAGCCACGTGAACAGCCACGACGCCCGCGACGCCCATCGCGCGCTGAGCAGCACCATGGCCGCCAGCACGGCGACGGTGCCCAGCACCCGCGCCAGCGCGTGCGCCACGTGCGCGAAGGATGCCTCCCGCCGCCCGCACAGCGGATCGCTGAGCGCGGCGCAGTCCAGCGGGAACAGCCCGGCCGCGAGGGTGAGGAGCCCGAACGCGGCCAGCGCCAGCCAGCCCGGCCACTCGCGCGCCACCCTCGGCACCAGCGCCACCCCCGCCAGGCAGGTCAGCCCCGACAGCACGTCGCTGACCCGGAACAGCCGCGTCCACGGCTGGTCGACGGCCGCCAGCTCGCTGACGTACCCCTCGGTCCTGTCCACGGCGGGCGTGGTGAACTGGCCGGTCACCCAGGCGCTGCCGAGCACCGCCGCCACGATGAACGCGCATGCGGCGAGCACGAACAACCTTCGCTCCACGTAACAATTAGATCACTCCGGGCTACCCGTGCCCATGAGCGCCCCGGTCAGAGCCCCGGAGCGCCCCAGACAGGGAACCATCGGCTGAGATCCTTCTCCAGCGGCAGCTCGCCCTCCAGAGCTCCCCTGGCCTGCAGTTCGAGCGGGTTGTCGCGCCTCTGCCCCGGCAGCGGGGCGAACGGGTAGAAGGTTCCGCGTTTGTACAGGTACACCACGGCCAGCCGCCCGCCGCCCTCGCCGGCGAACGACACCAGCGAGCACAGCAGCGAGGGCCCGAACCCGGCCCCCTCCAGCGTGGAGTTGACCGCGTGCAGCTCGGTGACCAGGTCGCCGAGCGCCTCCGGCGGGCGGCGCGCCAGCAGCCAGGTGTAGCCGTAGCCGTCGTCGGACTCCTCGACGCGCTCCCCCAGCAGCGCCTTGGCGTCGCTCTCCGCCGTGGCGAACGCGCCGCCCTCCGCGGCCCTGAACGCCACGGAGCCGAGGCCGGTGGGCACCAGCCCGGTCGCCGCCTGCAGCGTCACGGCCGCCGACGGCAGCGCGAACAGCGCGTCGAGGTTGGGTTTGACCGGCTTCGACCGGCCGAGCAGCGCGTCGAGCCAGCCCACGTGGCGTTCAGCCCCTTCCGAGTTGCCGGGAGATGTCGGCCAGCTGTTCGAGCCGGCGCTCCAGCGGCGGGTGCGTGGCGAACAGGCTCGCCACGGTCTGGCCCTTGGCCAGCGCCGGGGCGAAGTAGAAGGCGTTGAACGGCTCCGCCTCGCGCAGGTCCCTGGTCGGGATCCTGGCCATGTCGCCGGTCACCTTGGTCAGCGCGCTGGCCAGGGCCGACGGCCGCTGCGTGAGCAGGGCGCCCGCCCGGTCGGCTGCCAGCTCCCGGTAGCGCGACAGGGCGCGGGTGAGCAGGAAGCTGACGGCGTACACGATGACGGACACCAGCAGGATGATCGCGCCGATCGGCAGCCCGCCCTGGCCGCCGTTGCGGCGGCCACCGAGCCCGGTGTAGAGCGCGACCCTGGTCATCAGGCCCGCCACGATCCCGAGGAACGAGGCGATCGTCATGACGGCCACGTCGCGGTGGGCGACGTGGGACAGCTCGTGGGCGATCACGCCCTCCAGCTCCTGCGGCTCCAGGCGGCGCAGGATGCCGGTCGTCACGCAGACGACCGCCTTCTTCTGGTTGCGGCCGGTGGCGAACGCGTTGGGGACGTCTGAATCCGCGATCGCCACCCGCGGCTTGGGCATGTCGGCCAGCGCGCACAGCCGGTCGATCAGGCCGTGCAGCTCAGGAGCCTCCTGCGGCGAGACCTCCCGCCCGTGCATCGCGAACAGCGCGATGCGGTCGGACAGGAAGTACTGCACCAGCAGCAGGCCGCCCGCCAGCACGAGGACGGTCAGCGCCCGCACGCCGAGGGCGACCAGGACGCCGACGAACACGACGTAGAGCAGCCCGAGCAGGAACATCGTCACGACCATGCGGCTGGTCAGGCCGCGGTCGGACGCGAACCGCGTACGCACGGGACTCAGCCCGGGATGAGGCCTTGGTCGCCCAGCATCTCCCGGACCTCCTCGATCGAGGCGTCCGCGGGGGGAAGGATCAGCTCTGACGGCTCAAGGCTGTCGTCGGGGAGCGCCTTGCCCACGTGGCGCACCTTGTCGAGCAACGCGTGCAGCTTGACCCTGAAGGCCTTCTCGTCGCTGGCCTCGATGGCCGCTTCGAGCTCGCTGTCCAGCTCGTTGAGGACCGAGATGTCGTCGGCGGAGATCTCCACCTGACCCTCGCCCATGATCCTGACGATCATGCGCCCTCCCCAGGCTGGCGGTACTGCTGGGTCTGGCCGCCCTGCTGCTGGGGCTGCGCCTGCGGCTGGGGCTGGGCCTGCTGCTGCGGCTGGCCCGGCTCGATCGCCGACTTCGGCGCCGGGCCCTGGCCCAGCTCGGCCTTCATCCTGGCCAGCTCCAGCTCGACGTCCATGCCGCCGCCCATGCGGTCGAGTTCGGCCTGGATGTCGTCACCGCGGGTGCCGCTGAAGTCGTCGAGCGCGCCGCTGGCCAGCAGCTCGTCGATGGCGCCGGCACGGGCCTGCATCTGCGCCGTCTTGTCCTCGGCGCGCTGGATCGCCAGGCCGACGTCGCCCATCTCCTCGGAGATGCCGGAGAACGCCTCGTTGATGCGCGTCTGCGCCTCGGCGGCGGTGTACGTGGCCTTGATCGTCTCCTTCTTGGTGCGGAAAGAGTCGACCTTGGCCTGCAGCCGCTGGGAAGCCGTGGTCAGCTTCTCCTCCTCGGCCTGCAGGTTGTCGTGCTGCACCTTCAGGTCGGCCATCTGCGTCTGCAGGCTGGACCGGCGCTGCAGCGCCTCACGAGCCAGGTCCTCGCGCCCGACGGACAGCGCCTTGCGGCCCTGCTCCTCCAGCCGCTGGGCCTGCTTCTCAAGGCCGGTGATCTGCAGCTCCACCCTCTTTCGAGAGGTGGCGACGTCGGCCACCCCCCGGCGCACCTTCTGCAGCAGCTCGAGCTGCCGCTGATAGGAGTAGTCAAGGGTCTCGCGCGGATCCTCCATCTTGTCCAGGGCCTTGTTGGCCTTGGACTTGAAGATCATCGAAAGTCTCTTCATCACGCTCATGCGCGTCGGCCGTCCCCTTCTAGGTCGTGCTGGTGTCAATCCCAATGCAGCGCAGCCGCCTTGGGATTACCCTACGCATAACGCACGGGGGCGTCACTAAGTTGCAGTCCAGGTAGGGTTGACGTGTGTTGCGACGCCGTTCCCAAACCTCCGTGGACGACACCCCCGTCCCCGTTGACGATCCTAAGCCCCAGGGTAAAGGTCGTCCCACACCCAAGCGCCGGGAAGCCGAGGGCAAGCGGCGCCAGTATGTCTCCGCGCCGAAGGACCGCAAAGAGGCATATCGGCAGATGCGGGCCAAGCAGGCCGCCGAGCGCGAGCGGGCCCGCCAGGGCATGCTCGCAGGTGACGAGCGGTACCTTCCCGTTCGTGACAAGGGCCCAGCGCGCAAGTTCGCGCGTGACTGGGTCGACTCGCGGCGGCTGCCCAGCCAGTATTTCCTGCCGTTCTCGCTAGTGATCCTGCTGGCCACCTGGATCCCGTGGCCGATGGCGGTCCGCGCGCAGGTGCTCGGCTACGTCGTCACCATCGGCTGGCCGATCATGATGATCGGCGTGCTCTTCACCTCGGTCTTCGTGTCGTGGAAGGTGAAGAAGCTGGTGGCGGAGAAGCTGCCCGGCGAGAGCGTCAAGGGCGTGGGCTTCTACGCGGCCATGCGGGCACTGCAGATCCGCAAGCTGCGCTTCCCGCCGCCCCAGCTGCTGCCCGGAGGCAAGCCGGTGCCGCCGAAGCGCTAGCCGCTACGGGTTGCCGTACTCCACGTTCTCCCAGCGCAGCACGCCTCGCTTGACCGCGGGCCGCCAGCCGTCGAACTCCGTTCCCTTCTCCAGGGCGTCGGCCACGGCCCGCACGAGCGCGTAGTAGGACGGCGTGCGCGGCGCCAGGCCGGCGATCGTGTCGTCCCAGCCGGCCGCACCGTCGGCGGAGTCGACCACGGCCCACTGCGCGGAGCCGTCCTCCCGCCCGGCGAAGTAGAGGAACGGGATCAACCGGCCGTTCCAGAACTCCGCCCAGGGGTCGTCGCCGCGGTCGGTGGGGTCGAGGCGGCACATGTGGCGCCAGGTGTCCCTGATGTCGCGGATGCTGAGGTTCGACGCGCCGTAGAACCAGGCCCCGAACCCGAACCCGTCCGTCCCCCGCGAGCCGTTGTGGCGCAGCAGGGAGGCGCGCAGGTCGTCGGGGAAGTCCACGCCCATCTGCGCCTCGGCGATCGCGATCGTGCGGGCCCTGCCGGGGGCGCCGAGCGTGCGGTACGTGCGCGGCGCGTTCGCCTTCAGCCACCGCTCGATCCGCCGCCACTGCCGGTCCACGGCCCGCTTGACCCTCGGGTCGACGGGCCGCACGGTCACCGGGCGGGGCGCGGGCGAGCAGTGGGGGTCGGGGATCTCGGCCGGCGCGGGCGTCGGCGTCGAGGGCGGCCGGGACGTCGCCTGCTGCGCCGCCTGGGCCCGCAGGGCCGCCAGCCTGGCCTCCTCCTGGGTCATCGCCTTCGCCGGGCCCGTCGGGGCGGGTGTCGCCCTTCCCGCGCTGCCCGGCACCAGCGCGGCCGTCAGGGTGACCGCCACGATCGCCGCGATGGCGGCCCACACGAGCCCCATCCGCGTGCGGCGGGCCGGCGGGGCCGGGGCCGGGGTGACGGGCCGCCTTTCTGGCATGCCTGCGCGGCGGCGCAGCCGTACCGCGATCGCGGTCAGGATGGCCGCCGTGAGCGCCAGCCGAACGAGCTTCAGCACGTCGCGCACCCTATCCCGAATCGGATCATCCCATGTGCCGGGATTAAGGTCGGATCCATGGAATTCCGTCACCTTGGTCGCAGTGGTCTCATCGTCAGTGAGATCAGCTACGGCAACTGGCTCACCCACGGCTCCCAGGTCGAGGAGGACGCCGCCAAGCAGTGCGTGCAGGCGGCGCTCGACGAGGGCATCACCACGTTCGACACCGCCGACGTCTACGCGGGCACGAAGGCCGAGGAGGTGCTCGGCCGCGCGCTCAAGGGCGTACGCAGGGAGTCGCTGGAGATCTTCACGAAGGTCTACTGGCCGACCGGGCCCGGCAAGAACGACCGGGGCCTGTCCCGCAAGCACATCACCGAGTCGATCCACGGCTCGCTGCGCCGTCTGCAGACCGACTACGTCGACCTGTACCAGGCGCACCGGTTCGACGCCGAGACTCCGCTGGAGGAGACGCTCAAGACGTTCGACGACCTCGTCCGCCAGGGCAAGGTGCTCTACGTCGGCGTGAGCGAGTGGAACGCCGACCAGATCGCCCGGGCCCTGAAGATCGCCGACGAGATGGGCTTCGACCGGCTCGTGTCGAACCAGCCGCAGTACTCCATGCTGTGGCGGGTCATCGAGTCGGAGATCGTCCCCCTGTGCGAGCAGGAGGGCATGGGGCAGATCGTCTGGTCGCCGATCGGCCAGGGCGTGCTGACCGGCAAGTACCTGCCGGGCCAGCAGCCGCCCGAGGGCTCGCGGGCCACCGACAAGAGCGGCAGCGCCATGATCGCGCGGTTCATGAACGACGACGTGCTCACCCGCGTGCAGGAGCTCAAGCCGATCGCCGCCGACCTGGGGCTGTCCATGGCCCAGCTGGCGATCGCGTGGGTCCTGCAGAACCCGAACGTCTCCAGCGCCATCATCGGCGCCAGCCGGCCCGAGCAGGTGCGTGACAACGTGAAGGCGGCCGGCGTCAAGCTGGACGCCGACGTGCTCAAGCGCATCGACGACGTGCTCGGCTCGGTCGTGGAGCGCGACCCCGCCAAGACGCAGAGCCCGGCTTCGCGTCCGTAACGCCTCCCGCAACAGAAACCCCTTGAGCCGCAACCGCGCTCAAGGGGTTTTTCGGTTATCCCGGAATCACTCCGGACGCAATGACAAACCCGTGTACTCGACGCGGTCCTCATCGAGCAACGCGACCTGCTCAACTCCCGAATCCAGCAGCTCACGCCAGTTCTCGCCGAGCCAGGACTCCGCGTCCGCCTGGCTCGGAAAAACCTCTCGCGGCAAAGGGCGATCGGTTACCTCACCACCATTTGCATTTTCATAACGCCATCGCCATGTCATGCCATACGCTCCTTTTTCCGCAGGTTCGCCGGCGCACCCTCCGCAGGCACTGGAACCCTACTCCCGAGCTTGGAGGTCAATCGATGCTGCGCGCGTATCGTGTTGTGGCAGGGGTCGCCTTCGGGGTGGCCGCCTTACTGTCCCTCCCCTCCTCCGCCCTCGCCTCACCCTCTCCCGAGGGCGCGACGCGGGCGTGGAGCGTCTGGCTGAGCGACGGGACCGCGTGGCTGGCCGCCGCGCCGGGAGACTCGCCGCCGGACGGCTCGGTGGTCGGCTGGCGCTTCTCGGTGGCGCCGGACGGGACCACCGGGGAGCCGCCCGGCGGGGACCTGCCCTCGTTCGAGGCGGTGTGCGGCAGGGACACGGCCGGTTCGGGCCACAAGCGGGTGGTGCTGGCGGTGGACTTCGGCGACGCGGAAGCCGACGCCCACCCGGGTGAGCGGCCGCCCGCGCAGGCGGCGCCGGCGTGCGTGGCGGGCGCCGAGGACGCCACCACGGCCCAGCTTCTCGCCGCTGCCTCCCCGGTCCGCGTGGACGGCGCGGGCGGCGTGACGTCCGTGGACGGCTACCCGGCGGCCCCGCCGCAGGGCGGCACCGCGCTCACCGCCGCCCCGCCCCCCGCCGGGGCCGGCGGGCCGCCGACCCTGCTGATCGTGGGTGGCGCGGGCGCGCTGGCCCTGCTGGCGGCCGGCACCGCCGTCGCCACCCGCCGCCGCATGAACGCCGGATCCGGCCGCCAGGCGCCCGCTTCACCCCCGTAGCTCGGGTCCAGCGGGCCCTGGGTGGGGCCGGGGCGGGGGTGGCTTTGTACGCTCGGCCGGTGAACGTCCTTCTCACCGGTACGGCGGGGAGCGCGGGCTGGCCGGAGCCCGGATGCCGCTGTGCGTCCTGCTCGGCCCTGCCGCCCGGCCACCGCCGCCCCTTCGGGCTCGTCGTGGACGGCGCGGTCCCGTTCCCCTCCGCCGATCCGCCCGCCGGATACCAGGCCCGCGCCGGCGGCCTGGGGCTGGCCGGGCCCGACGGCTCCCGGCTGCTCTGCCTGCCCCGGGGACACGCCGTGCCCTCCGGCGAGCCCGGCCGGTACGACGTCGTGCTCATCGACCTCCTCGACCGCCCGGAACGCCTCGGGGAGCTGCGGCGGGCCGGTCAGGTGGACGAGGGGACCACGGTGGTGGCCGTCGGGCTCGACCACCGGGTCCGGTCGGAGGAGGAACTGGCCAGGCGGCTGCGGTTGTGGGGTGCGCTGGCCGTCCCCGACGGCACCGAGCTGGACGTCGTGCCGGGGCGGGGAGCCGGGGCCGCGCGCCGTACGGTCAGGCGGGCGCTGCTGCTGGGCGGGTCGAGGTCGGGGAAGTCGGCCGAGGCGGAGCTGCGGCTGGCGGCCGAGCCGCACGTGACGTACGTGGCCACCGGGCCCGGCGGCGCGGGCGACGGCGAGTGGGCGGCACGGGTGCGGGCGCACCGGGAGCGGCGGCCCGCGCACTGGAGCACCGCCGAGACCACCGACCTGGTCACCGCGATCCGCACGGCCACCGGGCCGCTGCTGATCGACGGGCTGGGAACCTGGGTGGCGGCGGTGTTCGACGAGCACGGCGCCTGGGAGGGCGACCGCGCGCCGGTCGCCGGCCGCTGTGACGAGCTCGTGGCGGCGTGGCGCCAGGCGCCCGGGCCGATCGTGGCGGTGTCGGACGAGGTGGGGATGGGCGTGGTGCCGGCGACGTCGAGCGGGCGGGCGTTCAGGGACACCCTGGGACGGCTCAACGAGCGCCTGGCGGCCGAGTCGGAGTACGTGGCACTGGTGGTCGCCGGCCGCCTCATCGAGCTCTGAACCGCCGCCGTCATCGGCCGCCGCATCGCGCTCCGGTCCGCCGCCGGCATCGCTCGGGACCGCCGGCGGGAAGGTCAGGGGCGGGACGCGCGGGCGTACCAGCGGCCGTCCACGCGGTCCACGTGGAGGGGACGGCCGAAGCAGTCGCTGAGGTTGGCGGGGGTGAGCACGTCGGCCACCGGCCCGGCGGCCAGCACCCTGGCGTCGCGCATGAGCATGGCGTGCGTCGTCGTCGCGGGCACCTCCTCCAGGTGGTGCGTCACGGTGACGGTGGTCAGCACGGGCCTGGTGGTGGCCAGGTCCTCCACGGCGGAGATGAGGTCCTCGCGCGCGGGCAGGTCGAGCCCCGCGAACGGCTCGTCGAGCAGCAGCACCGCGGGGTCGGCCATGAGCGCCCTGGCCACCCTGATCCTGGCCCGCTCCCCCTGCGAGCAGACGCGGAACTTCCGGTCGGCCAGGTCCTTGCAGCCGAGGTCGGCCAGCAGCCGGTGGGCGCGCTCGCGCTCGGAGTCGCCGTACTTGTCCCACAGCGGAACGCTCGTCCCCGTGTGCCCGGTGAGGACCACGGTGTGCGCGGTGGCCCCCTCCTCCTCCATCAGCTCCTCGTCGATCAGCCGCTGGCTGGACGCGACGAGGCCGAGGTGGCGGCGCAGCTCGCGCACGTCGATCCGGCCGAGCCGGTGCCCGAGCACCCTGACCGTGCCCTCGCTGGGGTGCCGCACGGCCGCCGCCAGCGACAGCAGCGTCGTCTTCCCCGCGCCGTTGGGGCCGAGGATCACCCAGTGATCGCCGTAGTCCACCTGCCAATCGACGCCGTCCAGTAGCGATTTGCCGACGACCCGGACACCTACGCCTTCCAGTTCAACCACGTGCATCCCGCCACACTAGTGGGCCCTAGGATCCTGCGTTATGCGGCTGATGGACGGGCTGAGGTTCGCCCTGGGCACGTTGAGCGTCTTACCGGTACGGGTCGAGCGGGTGGACCGGCAGGTGGCGGGGCGGGCGATGGCCCTGGCCCCGGCGGTCGGGCTGCTGCTCGGGCTGCTCGCCGGGCCGGCGGCGCTGCTGCCGGGACCGCCGCTGCTCGGCGCCGCGCTGGCGCTCGGGCTGCTGGCGCTGCTCACCCGTGGCCTGCATCTCGACGGGCTGGCCGATCTGGCCGACGGGCTGGGCAGCGGCAAACCGTCCGAGCAGGCGCTCGACATCATGAAAAAGTCGGATATCGGGCCGTTCGGCGTGATGACGCTGGTGCTGACGCTGCTCGTGCAGGTCGCGGCGCTCGCCGACGCCGGGATGTGGGCGCTGGTGACGGCGTGCGTGGCGGGCCGGCTGGCGCTGACCTGGGCCTGCCGTTCCGGCGTGCCGGCCGCCCGCCCCGACGGGCTGGGCGCGATGGTCGCCGGCACCGTACGGGGCCCGGCCGTCTGGCTCGCCACCGTCGCCGCACTGCTGGCCGCCGCCGTGATCGGCCTGCTCAGCGCACCCGGCTCCGGCATCTGGGCCTGGACCGGACCCGACCGGGTCGCGGAGTTCACGAAGACCTACGCCTTCGGCGAGCCCTGCGCTCCCGACGCCGCCGCCTCGCCCGCGTGCCTCGACGCGCTTCCGCCCGACCTGCGGTCCAACGGTGCCATCACCTTCATGCGGCCGGACGAACCGCAGCCCGCCCGCATGGTGGCGGTGTCCGGCGGGAGCGGGGCCAGGGAGGGGTTCTCCGGGGTCGTGGTGGCGCCGGTGGCGCTGCTCGCCGGCCTCGGCGCCGCTCTGCTGCTGCTCGCGCACGCCAGGCGCCGCCTCGGCGGGATCACCGGGGACGTGCTCGGCGCCCTCGTGGAGACGGCCACGGCCGCGACCCTGGTGGTGTACGCGATCCTCGGCTGAACAGCCGGGCGAGACTCGGGCCCGGCCCGGGACCAGCCCGGACCACCCCGGACCAGCCAGCGCCAGCCAGCGCCAGCCCGGGCCAGGCGGCTCAGGTGACCGGCTCGGCGGGCTCGTCGCGTCCGGCAGGCTCGGCGCTCCCGGCCCGCGCCGCGGGATCGGCGGGTCCGGCCGGTCCGGCGGCGGCCGGATGCGGCGGGCGTACCGGATAGAAGCGGAGCAGAGCCGCGCCGAGCAGCGCGAGCAGCGCCCAGCCCACCACGCCGGTGATGCCGGCCAGCAGCTCGTTCGGCGGCTGCGCGGCGTCGCCGAGCAGCAGCGCGACCGAGGCGATGGCGTTCAGCGAGGCGTGTGCCACGACCGCGGGCCACACACTCCCCGTACGCAGCCGCAGCCACCCCATCACCACCCCGGCCGGCACGCAGAACCCGATGAACACCAGCGCCGCCCACGAGCCCAAACGCGGGTAGTTGTAGCCGAGCAGCGTGAGCGGGGCATGCCACAGGCCCCAGACGAAGCCGGAGAGCAGCAGCCCGGCGAGCATGCCGTTGGTGGACACGAGCCTGGGCACCAGCCAGCCGCGCCAGCCCCACTCCTCGCCCAGCGCCGGGATCGCGTTCAGCACGGGCCCGGCGGCGACGGCGATCACGATCTGCACGATGGCGATGGTCGTCAGGTCGGCTGGCGCCTCGGCGCCGCGCGCCTGCCAGGACGCCCTGAGCAGGCTGAGCTGGTCGAGGTCCAGCGAGACCAGCCCCACGGCGGCGCTGATCCCCATGGCCAGGAACGCCAGCAGCGGCACGCCCAGCCACGCCGTCAGCACCAGCACGGCGGTGCGGCCCCTGCGCTCCCCGAGCGTGAGGCCGCTCTGCCTGGCGAACTCGCGGAACGGCATGCGCGAGACGGCCCACACGCCGAGCACGCCCACGCTGGGGGTGAACATCATCAGCGTGCCCAGCACCGGCATCAGCGGCGAGCCCAGCCCGCCGCCGAGCCACAGGGGCAGCGCCGCGGCCCAGGACAGGCCGAAGGCCAGGACGGTGAAGATGAGCAGAGGTCTTTTCATGGCTGGACACGCTCCGCGATGAGGGCGTTGATGAGGGATGCGCCGCGCTCGGCGTCGTCGATGCTGATCGTGAGCTGACCGCCGGAACGGTAGCGGAGGACCAGGCATTCGCCGCCGCGCAGCATGATGGTGGCGCGTCCCGGCAGCCCGCGGAAGCCCCAGCCGCCGACCTCGCCCGGCTGCCGCCGCTCCGACCAGGCGGACTCGACCTTGGACAGGGGGATCCGGCGCGCCGGCCAGCCCAGCGGGCCGAAGCCGATCGTGATCAGGTCGTCGCCGACCCTGACGGAGACGGCCACGGTCGCGAGCCCGACGACGAGGATGATGACGAGGGCGGGCAGCAGCCCGGCCACGAAGCCGCCGGGCGCCGCGCCGGAGAGGGACAGCACGCCCATGACGGCGGCGCAGGCCAGCGTGAGGACGGTGGCGGCGGCGAGCCAGGGGTTGACGACGCGGCTGACCCAGACGGCCCGCTGGCCGGGCCTGAGCCCGAGCACGGGCCGCGTCCCGCTCCCCGCGGGCTCCTCGTCGGGGGCGCCCCTGCTCAGGTACGCGGCCAGCGCCCCTGCCGCGACCATGGCCGCGATCACCGCCGGGATGTGCCAGCCGGGCAGCAGGGCCTCGCGCCAGGTGGCGGCGTCGAGGTTGACGGCCAGCGTCGAGGCGTCCACACCGAGCAGGAGCACGCCCATCGCCACCAGGCACGCGCTGGAGGTCACCCGGGCCGCGCGCCGGTCCCGGGCCCGGCCGAGCAGGAAGAACAGCAGCCACAGCCCGGCCCAGAGGACCTGGGTCATGATCAGATGCCCCGTGAACGAGCTCGATCCGTCGGGCACGCTGCCCGACGACCCCCAGTGGGTGGCCAGGGGGTCGGGCAGCCGGTCACGCAGCGCCAGGGGCGCCAGGAGCAGGGCGGCGGCCACGGCGAGCCACCACGCGACGGCGGCGACACGGGCTCTCACGTCAGTTCCTCCACGATGGTGATGAGGTCTTCACGGCTGTAGCCGTACTTCTTGGCCTCGTCGAGCAGTTCGCGGGCGCGCTGCACGAGCAGGGCGCGCCCGTCCGTGCGGCCGGCGACGCTGACGCCGCGGCCTCTCCTGAACTCCAGCAGCCCCTCGTCGCGCAGGTCGCGCAGCGCGCGCAGCACGGTGTTGGGGTTGATGCCCAGCGCGGCGGCCAGGTCGCGGGCCGGCGGCAGGCGGTCGCCCGGCCGGTAGGAGCCCTCGCCGATGGCGCGGCGGATGGCGCCCGCCACCTGCTCGTGGAGGGGGCGCGCGTCGTTGAGATCAAGCGTCAGCAACATGGTGCTAATGACACTAGCACCATTGTTCAGAAGACGCTGACCGACGATTGGTAGGATGAACCCCTGTTTGTGAGTACGCAGAAACCGTGGATAGCATCGGTTTACGTGACCACTGTGCGGCTGAACTCAGCAGATCCAGTCTCCGTCGACACCGACGCGTTGATCGTCGGTTTCCGGCCGGGCCAGGACGGACCCGTCCCCGCGGTGGGCGCCGAGTCCTTGGAGGCCGCCTTCGGCGGCAGGCTCGCCGCGTCGCTCGACGCGGTGGCCTTCTCCGGCAAGGCGGGTGAACTGGCCAAACTGCCGACGTTCGGCTCCGTCACCGCCCCGCTGCTGGTCGCCGTCGGCCTGGGCGACGCCCCCGGCCCCGAGGATCTGCGCCGCGCCGCCGGCGCCGCCGCCCGCTCCCTGGCGGGCACCTCCCGCGCCGCGCTCGCGCTGCCCGCCGGCACCGCGGAAGAGGCCGAGGCGGTCGCCCTGGGCGCGCTGCTCGGCGCCTACGCCTTCACCCGCTACCGCACCAACGGCGAGCAGAAGGCCCCCGTGGCCGAGCTCACGGTGCTCTCGGAGCAGCCCGGTGGCGTGGCCGAGCGCGCGAGCGTGCTGGCCGAGTCCGTCTCCCTCGTCCGCGACCTGGTCAACACCCCGCCGTCCGACCTGTGGCCGGCCAGATTCGCCGAGCTCGCCGAGGAGCTCGGCGGCAAGGCCGGGCTGAGCGTCGAGGTGCTGGACGACCAGCAGCTCAAGGACGGCGGCTACGGCGGCCTCATCGGCGTCGGCCAGGGCTCGGCCAACCCGCCGCGCCTGGTCCGCCTCGCCTACCGCCACCCCGAGGCCGGCAAGACCCTCGCCTTCGTGGGCAAGGGCATCACGTTCGACTCGGGCGGCCTGTCGCTCAAGCCGTCGGCGGCCATGGACTGGATGAAGTCCGACATGGGCGGCGCGGCGGCCGTGCTCGGCGCGGTGATCGGCATCGCGCGGCTCGGCCTGCCGGTCAACGCCGTCGGCTACCTCTGCCTGGCGGAGAACCTGCCGAGCGGCACCGCGCAGCGCCCCTCCGACGTCATCCACAGCTACAGCGGCAAGACCGTCGAGGTGCTCGACACCGACGCCGAGGGCCGCCTGGTGCTCATGGACGGCATCGCGCGCGCCGCCGAGGACTCCCCCGACCTGATCGTCGACGTGGCCACCCTCACCGGCGCCCAGATCGTCTCGCTCGGCTGGCGCACCGCGGGCGTGATGTCCAACGACGACGCCATCAGGGAGCTGGTGGTCGAGGCCGCCGGCGCCGCCGGCGAGGGCGCGTGGGGCATGCCGCTGCCCGAGGAACTGCGCAAGGGCCTCGACTCACCGATCGCCGACCTCGCCAACCTCCACCCCGAGCGGTGGGGCGGCATGCTCACGGCCGGCATCTTCCTGCGGGAGTTCGTGCCCGACGGGGTGCGCTGGGCGCACATCGACATGGCCGGTCCCGCCTTCAACAAGGGCGAGCCGTACGGTTACACCCCGAAGGGCGGCACGGGCGCCATCACCCGCACCCTCATCGGACTCGCAGAGCGGCACGCGAGCATCTGAAACAAATGAAAAGATGACGGCATCACGAACACCCCGACAAGGAGCCTTCCCGTGGCCTATGACATCGTCGTCCTAGGGGGCGGCAGCGGCGGTTACGCCTGTGCCCTGAGGGCGGCTGAGCTGGGCAAGTCGGTCGCCCTGATCGAAAAGGACAAGATCGGCGGCACCTGCCTCCACCGGGGATGCATCCCCACGAAGGCCCTGCTGCACTCCGCCGAGGTCGCCGACGAGACCCGTGAGAGCGAGTCGTACGGCGTCAAGGCGCGTTTCGAGGGCATCGACGTCCAGGGCGTCCACGCCTTCAAGGACAAGATCGTCACTCGGGCCTGGAAGGGCGTGCAGGGCCTGCTGAAGGGCGCGGGCGTGACGATCGTCGAGGGCGAGGGCCGCCTCGTCGGCGCCAACCGCGTCCAGGTCGGCTCCGAGGTCTACGAGGGCCGCAACCTCGTCCTGGCGACGGGCTCCGCCCCCAGGACGCTGCCGGGCCTCGAGATCGACGGCGAGCGCGTCATCACCAGCGAGCACACGCTGAAGATGGACCGGGTGCCCACGTCGGTGATCGTGCTGGGCGGCGGCGTCATCGGCGTCGAGCTGGCCAGCGTCTACCGCTCGTTCGGCGCCGAGGTGACGATCGTCGAGGCGCTGCCGCACCTGCTGCCGACCGAGGAGGAGTCCAGCTCCAAGCTGCTGGAGCGGGCCTTCCGCCGCCGCGGCATCAAGTACGAGCTGGGCGTCTTCTTCGACAGCGCCAAGACCACCGAGACGGGCGTGGTCGTCACCCTGGCCAACGGCAAGACCCTCGACGCCGAGCTGCTGCTCGTCGCGGTCGGCCGCGGCGCGGTGTCGGCGGGCATGGGCTTCGAGGAGCAGGGCATCGCCATCGAGCGCGGCACGGTCGTGGTCGACGAGCACTGCCGCACCTCCGTGCCCGGCGTCTACGCCATCGGCGACCTGATCCCGACCCTGCAGCTCGCGCACGCGGGGTTCGCCGAGGGCATCATGGTGGCCGAGCACATCGCCGGCCTCAACCCGCCGCCCATCGACTACGCGGGCGTGCCGCGCATCACCTACTCCGACCCCGAGGTGGCCTCGGTGGGCCTGACCTCGGCGCAGGCGGCCGAGCGCGGCATCGAGACCGTCGAGCAGGTCTACGACCTGGCGGGCAACCCCAAGAGCCAGATCCTCGGCACCTCGGGCGCCGTGAAGGTCATCGCCGAGAAGGGCGGCCGCGTCGTCGGCGTCCACATGGTGGGCCGGCGCATCGGCGAGCTCGTCACGGAAGGCCAGCTCATCTACAACTGGGAGGCCCTGCCCGCAGAGGTCGCCCAGCTCATCCACGCACACCCGACCCAGTCCGAGGCCATGGGTGAGGCGATGCTGGCCCTGGCCGGCAAGCCGCTGCACGTACACAACTAATCCAGCCCTCGAGATCAGAACGCGAGAGAAGAATAACGATGCCGGTCTCCGTACAGATGCCCCAGCTCGGCGAGAGCGTTACCGAGGGCACGGTAACCCGTTGGCTGAAGAAGGAGGGCGAGCGCGTCGAGGCCGACGAGCCGCTCCTCGAAGTCTCGACCGACAAGGTCGACACCGAGATCCCGTCGCCGTCCGCCGGCGTGCTCACCAAGATCGTCGTGGCTGAGGACGAGACGGTCGAGGTCGGCGCCGAGCTGGCCGTCATCGACGAGAACGGCCAGCCGGGCGCCGCCGCCCCGGCGCCGGAGGCGGCCCCCGCGCCGGCTCCGGAGCCCGAGCCCGCTCCGGCCCCGCACCCCGAGCCCGCGCCCGCCCCGCAGGCCTCCTCGATCCCGCAGCCGGCTCCGGCCCAGCCCGCTCCGGCTCCGGCGCCCGCCCCGGCCCCCGCTCCGGCGCCCGCGCCGCAGGCCGCTCCCCCGGCCCAGCCCGCCGCCCCTGCTCCGGCCGCGCCCTCGGGTGACAGCCCGTACGTGACGCCGCTGGTGCGCAAGCTCGCCAACGAGCACGGCGTCGACCTCGACGCCATCAGCGGCACCGGCGTCGGCGGCCGGATCCGCAAGCAGGACGTCCTGGAGGCCGCCAAGGCGCAGCGCGACAAGGCCGCCGCCGCCCAGCCGGCCGCCCCGGCTCCCGCGGCCGCCCCCGCCGCCGCTCCGGCTCCCGCCGCCCAGACCGCCCCGGCGGCCGCGGCGCCCGAGCCGGTGGAGGTCGACACCACGCTGCGTGGCCGTACGGAGAAGATGACGCGCCTGCGGCAGACCATCGCCAAGCGCATGGTCGAGTCGCTGCAGACGGCGGCGCAGCTCACGTCGGTCGTCGAGGTCGACGTGACGAAGATCGCGCGGCTCCGGGCGAAGGCGAAGGACGACTTCTTCCGCCGCGAGGGTGTGAAGCTGACGTTCACCCCGTTCTTCGCGATGGCCACGGTCGAGGCGCTCAAGCAGCACCCCAAGCTGAACGCCACGATCAACAACGAGACCAACGAGGTCACGTACTTCGACGTGGAGAACCTCGGCATGGCGGTCGACACCGAGCGCGGTCTGCTCGCGGCCGTCGTCAAGAACGCCGGTGACCTCAACCTCGCCGGTCTCGCCCGCAAGATCACCGACCTCGCCGAGCGCACTCGCAACAACCAGGTGACGCCCGACGAGATCACCGGCGGCACGTTCACGCTGACCAACACGGGCAGCCGCGGCGCGCTGTTCGACACGCCGATCCTCAACCAGCCGCAGGTCGGCATGCTCGGCACGGGCGCCGTCGTGAAGCGGCCCGTGGTGATCGACACGCCTGAGGGCGAGGTCATCGCGGTGCGGTCGATGGTCTACCTGGCGCTGACCTACGACCACCGCCTGGTGGACGGCGCCGACGCGGCCCGCTTCCTGACGACGATCAAGCGTCGCCTGGAGGAGGGGCGCTTCGAGGCTCAGCTCGGGCTCGCGTAACGCGGCACCTCCGGGTCTCTGATCGGCCGGGCGGCTCCCACGGGACCGCCCGGCCTTTCGCTGCCACCGGCGACGCTCGCACCTGCGCCCTCGCCCCCTGCGCCCCGGAAGGGCACTCGCCCTCTCGCCCTCCCCGAGGACACCCGCCGGCGTGCGGCGGGCAGGGAGCGGGCGGCGACGCGCGGAAGGGGGCACAGCACGGTGAGAGGTGTCCGGAAGCGGGCCCGGCGTACTGTGGGGTCATGGCGATCATCGTGACGGGCGCGTCGGGGTTGCTCGGAACGGCGCTGGTCGAGGCGCTGCGGGCCGAGGGGCGTGAGGTGGTCCGCCTGGTGCGCAGACCGCCGCAGAGGGACGACGAGGCGTTCTGGGACCCGGCCGAGCACGTCGTGGACCTGGCCGCCCTCGAAGGGGCCGAGGCCGTCGTGCATCTGGCGGGGGCGCCGATCGGCGGCAGGCGGTGGACGCCCGCGTACAAGCGCGAGCTGGTCACCAGCCGCACCCAGGGCACGAGGGTGCTGGTGGACGCGCTGCGCGAGCTGTCAGAGCCGCCCGAGGTGCTCCTGTCGGCCTCCGGCATGGACTTCTACGGCGACACCGGCGACCGGGTGATCGACGAGGAGCAGGGCAAGGGCCGCGGGTTCCTGTCGGACCTGTGCGAGCGGTGGGAGGCCGAGGCGCGGCGGGCCGGCGAGTCGGGGATCAGGACGGTGCTGGCCCGCACGTCGCTGGTGCTCAGCGGGCACGGCGGGGCGCTCGGCCGGATCCTGCCGATCTTCAGGATGGGGCTGGGCGCGCCGCTCGGCACGGGCAGGCAGTACTGGTCGTGGATCAGCCTGGACGACTGGGTGGGAGCGGCGCTGCACGTGCTCAGGACCAAGGACGTCGAGGGCCCGGTGAACTTCACGGCGCCGTCCCCCGTCACGAACGCCGAATTCACCAGGACCCTCGGCAAGGCCCTGCGCCGGGGCACGATGCCGATCCCGGTGCCGGCGTTCGCGCTGGCCGCGGGGCTGGGCGAGTTCGCCCGCGAGGGACTGCTGGTCAGCCATAGGCTGGAGCCGGCCAAGCTGACGGCCGGCGGCTACCGCTTCGCGCATACGCGTCTCGACGAGGCGCTGCGCGCCGTACTGTAGGTTGCCGTCCCATCCTTTTAGCACCTGGGAGAAATCTGACATGACCCGGTCAGGACAGTCGCACATCCTCGCCATCGGGGGCGGGTCGTTCCGCCCCAGCAGGCGCCACGGCCAGATCGAGGCCAGTGCCCTGCTGCGTTACGGCCTTGACCTGACCGGCCAGGACCGCCCGAAGCTGGGCCTGGTGGCCACGGCGATGGGCGACTCGGCCGACTGGGTGCTGAAGATGTACGGCGCCTTCGCGGGCTGGGATGTCGAGGTGAGCCACCTGACGGTGTTCCCGATGCCGAACGTGCCTGATCCGCGGGCGTGGATCCTGGAGCAGGACATGATCTATGTCAGCGGTGGCAGCGTGGCGAACCTGATGGCGTTGTGGCGGTTGCACGGG
The DNA here is from genome assembly GCF_041950525.1 of Nonomuraea sp. GTA35. NCBI lineage: Bacteria > Bacillati > Actinomycetota > Actinomycetes > Streptosporangiales > Streptosporangiaceae > Nonomuraea > Nonomuraea sp. GTA35. Next base: position 1,254,382 of record NZ_JBGNUV010000002.1, read on the forward strand.
CTCGACGAGGCGTTCGAGGAGGCGTGGCGGGCCGGGGTGGTGCTGTCGGGGCAGAGCGCGGGCGCGCTGTGCTGGCACGTCGGCGGCAACACCGACTCCTTCGGGCCCGAGCTGCGGGCGTGGGCCGAGGGCATGGCGCTGCTGCCGTACTCGTGCGGGGTGCACTACAACTCCGAGCCGCAGCGCCGCCCGCTGCTGCACCGGTCGGTGGCGCAGGGCGAGCTGCCCGGCGGGTACGCCGCCGACGAGAACGTCGGCCTGCACTACGTGGGCACGGAGTTCATCCAGGCCGTGAGCACGGAGCCGGGCTCCTACGCCTACAAGGTGGAGACCGACGGTGCGGAGAAGGTAAAGGAGTTCAGGATCGAGCCACGCTTGCTGACCCCCTGATTACCCTTCAAGGGTGAGGGAACGGCACAATAGGCTCATGCGCCCCATCCCCGGGGACGATCCCCACGCACTCGCCATCGTCCGACTCGGTGTCGACGTCCCCTACGAGCAGGCCTGGTCGTTGCAGCGCTGGGTGCACGGCAAGCGGGTCGCCGGAGAGCTCACCGACACCGTCCTGATCCTTGAGCACGCGCCCGTCTACACGGCGGGCAAGCGCACCGCTCCGCACGAGCGTCCCTCCGACGGCACCCCGGTCGTCGACGTCGATCGCGGCGGGCGCCTGACCTGGCACGGTCCTGGGCAGCTCGTGGCCTATCCGATCGTGGCGGTCCCCGACGTGGTGGCGTTCGCCTGCCGCCTGGAGGACGCGATGATCCAGGTGTGCGCCGACTTCGGGGTCACGGCCAGGCGGGTGGCCGGCAGGGCGGGGGTCTGGGCGCTCGGTGACACGGCCCTCGGCCTGCCCGACCGCCAGCTCGGCGCGGTCGGCCTGCGGATGGCGCGCGGCGTGACCATGCACGGCTTCGCGCTCAACTGCGCCAACGACCCCCGCTGGTTCAACCGCATCACGCCGTGCGGCATCCCCGACGTGGGGGTCACCTCCCTGTCGGCGGAGACGGGCCGCCGCATCGTGGTCGAGGAGGTCATGCCGATCGCGGAGAAGCGGCTGGCGGAGGCGCTCGGCAAGGAGCCGTTCGACCTGCACGAGGAGGACCTCCTCCGCCGCTGACGAACCCGCTGACGAACCCGCTGACGAACGCCGCCGGCTGACGAAGCCCTGAGGAAGCCGCCCGGCCGGAGCCGTTGACCGAATCGGCATCCGGTAAGCGCGCGTTCCCGGCTTACCATCGCCTGTGTGACGCGTCTTTGCGCTCTCGTGCTCGCGCTCGTGGTGCACCTGCTGACGGTGGCCTTCGTCGTGCTGGGCGGGTGGATCATCCTGCGTCAGCCGGAATCGATCCTGTCGTGGATCTTCGGTGGAGTGAGCCTGGCGGTGGGCTGGGCGCTGCGGCCACGCCTGGGCCGCCTGCCCGCCGACGCCGAGGTGCTCGACCGCGCCTCGGCCACGGAGCTGTACGGGGTGGCGGACCGGGTGGCCGACCGGGTGGGGGTCGAGCGGCCCAGAAAGGTGGCGGTGCGCGATCTGGCCACGCGCACCGGTTACGACCGCGTCGGGCTGGCGCGCACCCCCGTCCTGATGATCGGCCTGCCCCTGTGGCTGGCGCTGCCGCCCAAGCAGCGGGTGGCCCTGCTGGCCGGGGCGTACGCGCGGCTGCCCGCCGGGGACGAGCGGGTGGTGAGCGAGGCACTGGCCACGCTGGACGCCTGGCGCGACGCCCTGGTGGGCGGCGGCTCAGGGCCCTTGAAGGCCAGGTCGGAGGCGGAGGACAAGATCGCGGCTTCGACCCCGATGGCGCTGGAGGCGATGCACCCCGCCTACGACGTGACAGGCTTCCTCGGCCGCCTCGTCGGACGGGTGCTCGGCGGCCCGGTGCTGCTCGTGCGGTACGCCCTGGCCCGCCTGTCCCGCGCCGGCGAGAGCCGCGTCCAGGCCAGGCAGCGGGCCCTGGCGCTGCGCGTGGCCGGCGAGGCGGAGCTGGCCGAGCTGGAGGCGCTGGAGACGCGCGGCGGCTACCTGGCGCCGATGCAGGCGGCGGCGCTGCGCGGCGAGAGCATCTCGGCGATCCGGCGCACGGTGCTGACCAAGTTCCAGCTCACCGCCGACGGCGTGTGGCCCTCGGCGCCGCACTCCGAGCTGCTCGGCACCCGCCAGTCCGACCGGATCGACGAGGAGCTGGCCACCCACTACGCCCGCGCGATCCGGGGCTTCGGGCTCATCTCCTGACCCTGGACCGGGCCGCTGCCGCGGCGGACGTAAGCTGGGAAGGTGACCGTTGCTCCTGAAGGCCGAAAGCTCCTCCGCCTGGAGGTGCGTAACGCCGAAACCCCTATCGAGCGCAAGCCCCCGTGGATCAAGACCAAGCTGAGGACGGGCCCCGAATACACCGAGCTGAAATCGCTCGTGCGCCGGGAGGGCCTGCACACGGTCTGTGAAGAGGCGGGCTGTCCGAATATCTACGAGTGCTGGGAGGATCGCGAGGCGACCTTCCTCATCGGCGGCGACCAGTGCACCCGCCGCTGCGACTTCTGCCAGATCGACACGGGCAAGCCGAAGGAATACGACCGCGACGAGCCGCGCAGGGTGGCCGAGTCCGTCCAGCAGATGGGCCTGAAGTACGCGACCGTGACCGGCGTGGCCCGCGACGACCTGCCCGACGGCGGCGCCTGGCTGTACGCGGAGACCGCGCGCCAGATCCACGCGCTGCTGCCCGGCTGCGGTGTCGAGCTGCTGGTGCCCGACTTCAACGGCAACCGCGAGCAGCTGCAGGAGGTCTTCTCCAGCAAGCCCGAGGTGTTCGCGCACAACGTCGAGACGGTGCCGCGGATCTTCAAGCGCATCCGTCCGGCCTTCCGCTACGAGCGCTCGCTCGGCGTGATCACGATGGCTCGCGAGGCCGGGCTGGTCACCAAGTCCAACCTGATCCTGGGCATGGGCGAGACGCGCGAGGAGATCGTCGAGGCCATGCGCGACCTGCACGCGGCGGGCACCGACCTGCTCACGATCACGCAGTACCTGCGGCCGACGCCGCGCCACCACCCGGTGGAGCGGTGGGTCAAGCCGGAGGAGTTCGTGGAGCTGCAGGCCGAGGCCGAGGCGATCGGGTTCGCCGGGGTCCTGTCCGGGCCGCTGGTGCGCTCGTCGTACCGGGCGGGCCGGCTCTACCAGCAGGCCATCGAGGCCCGCCAGACCGCCTGATCACGGCATTCGAGCCCCGGGAGCCCATCCCGGGGCTCCTTCATGTCCGGTAATGCGGCGTTCCGTTCGGGCGATCACAAAAGGGCTAGCATGGCGTCGCAGCCGACGGAGGGCGACGCGCATGGCCGTGCTGATCCGCACCAGTGACCTGCCCCCAGCGCGCCGTCACGATGCGTGGCGCGGCGTCGTCTGCGACACCCTGGGCCCGCTCGACCTGCGCATCGATCCCGACGCGCCGTTACGTGGCGAGATCGAGTTCGGCAAGCTCGGCGCCGTGGGCGTCGGCCGGATCCAGACCTCCACGCCGCACAGCGTCCACCGCACCTCGGGCATGATCCGCCGTGACAACCCCGAGCTGTACCGCGTGGTGCTCGCGCTGGCGGGCAGCCCGCGCCTGTCCCAGGACGGCCGTGACACGCAGCTCAGCCGGGGCGAGTTCGCGATCTACGACTTCTCCCGGCCGTACGAGCTGGCCTACGACTCGGCGGTGCGGCTGGCGGTGTTCAGCCTCCCGCGCGAGCAGCTCGCCGTGCCCGCCGGCGCGGTGGCGGAGCTGGCCGCGCTGCCCATCGGGGCGGAGTCGGGGGCCGCCGCCCTGGCCGTGCCGCTGCTGCGGCGGGTGGCCCTGGACCACGAGACCTACCGGCCGGGCAGCGCCGCGCGGCTGTCGACCGTGGTGACGGACCTGCTCAGCGCCGCCGTGGCCGAGCGCCTGGACCAGGCACGCTCGCTGCCCGCCGACGCCCGGCAGCGTACGTTGCTGATGGAGGTGCACGCGTTCATCGAGCAGCGGCTGGGCGAGATCGACCTCGATCCGGCGACCGTCGCGGCGGCGCACCACATCTCCGTGCGGTACCTGCACCGGCTGTTCGAGTCGGAGAACACGACGGTGGCCGCCTGGATCCGGCAGCGCCGCCTCGAACGCTGCCGCACGGACCTGATCTCGGGCGTCAGCCGGCCCGTCAGCGCGGTCGGCGCCCGGTGGGGGCTGCCTGACGCGGCGCATTTCTCCAGGTTGTTCCGGCAGGCGTACGGGATGCCGCCCGCCGAGTACCGCCGGGCCCACACCGTGCGCTGATCATCAAGCCGCCTGGCGTCCAGATCCAAGACCGGCGGGTGCCTGCCCGAGCAGACTGAGGGCACACGCGAACGAGAAGGGATCTGGAGATGCAGCTCTTCGTCAACATGCCGGTCAAGGATCTGGACCGGTCATCGAAGTTCTTCACCGAGCTCGGCTTCGACCTGTTCGGCATGGCCCAGGGCATGGCGTCGGTCATCATCAGCGAGCAGACGCAGGTGATGCTGCTGGAGGAGCCGGTGTTCGGCTCGTTCATCACCAAGGAGATCGCCGACTCCGCCAAGAGCACCGAGGCGATCCTGTGCCTCGGCGTGGAGAACCCGGCCAAGGTCGACGAACTGGTGGACAAGGCGCTGGCCGCCGGCGCCACCCCGGCGGGTGTCCCGCAGCAGGGCGGCCCCCGCTACCAGCGCGGCTTCGCCGACCTCGACGGACACCACTGGGAGGTGCTGTGCCTGGTGCCGCCGGCCGAGTGAAGCCGGAAGCGGTCACGCCCGATGCGGTGAACTCGGCCGACGGGACCCTCATCGCCTACGACCGGCAGGGCGAGGGCCCCGCGGTCGTCCTGGTCCAGGGCGCGTTCTCGGATCGGCGGCACCCGCTGATGACCGCCGTCGCCGGCGGCCTGGCGCGGTGGTTCACGGTCTACAACTACGACCGCCGCGGGCGCGGTGGCAGCGGTGACACCCAGCCGTACGCGGCGGAGCGGGAGGTCGAGGATCTGGCCGCCGTCGTCGAGGCGGCGGGCGGATCGGCCATGGTGTTCGGCGGCTCGTCGGGCGCGGCGCTGGCGCTGGAGGCGGCGGTCGTGAACCCGTCGATCACGAAGCTGGCCGTGTGGGAGCCGCCGTACCACGTGGACGACAGCGCGCCCGCCCTCCCCCTCGACTTCGCCGAGCAGCTCGCCGGCCTGGTCGCGACGGGCCGGCGGGGTGAAGCGGTGGAGCGGTTCATGGTCGAGGCGGCCGAGCTGCCGCGGGAGGCCGTCGCCGGGATGCGGGCGCACCCCGCCTGGGCGGAGATGGAGGCCGTGGCGCACACGCTGGCCTACGAGGCGGCCGTGCTGGGCCCGGGTAACGCGCTGCCCGCCGAGCGGCTGGCCCGCATCGCGCAGCCGGCGCTGGTGCTCAACGGGGCCGACAGCGCCGCGTGGATGGCGAACGCGGGCCTGGCGGTGGCGGCGGCGGTGCCCGGCGCGGTGCGGCGGGTGCTGGAGGACCAGGCGCACAACGTGGCGCCGGAGGCGCTGGTGCCCGAGCTGCTGGAGTTCTTCGTGACGGCCTGACGGCCGCCGGTCCCGGGCCGGCGGCCCGACGGGCTTTGCATGACGCAAAGGTCACAAACCTATCGGGTGCTCGGTTTTCTGGTGAACACTGTTGCTCGTGGACCTGGATGAACTGATCTCCCGCCTCGACCTGCCCACCAAGATCCGCCTGCTGACGGGGGCCGACATGTGGTCGCTGCCCCCGCTGCCCGAGATCGGGCTCGACCGGCTCGTGATGAGCGACGGGCCCATCGGCGTACGCGGCGAGCAGTGGAGCGCCGCCGACCCCTCGATCGCCCTGCCGAGCCCGACGGCGCTGGCCGCGACCTGGGACGTGGAGCTGGTCAGGCGCGCCGGCGGGCTGCTGGCCCAGGAGGCGCGGCGCAAGGGCGTGCACGTGCTGCTCGCGCCCACGCTCAACCTGCACCGCTCCCCGCTCGCCGGGCGGCACTTCGAGTGCTTCTCCGAGGACGCGTACCTGACGGGTGAGATCGGCGCGGCGTACGTCGAGGGCGTGCAGGAGGGCGGGGTCGCGACCACGCCCAAGCACTTCGTCGCCAACGACTTCGAGACCGACCGGTTCACCGTGGACGTGGTGGTCGGGGAGCAGGCGCTGCGCGAGCTGTACCTGCGGCCGTTCGAGCGCGTGGTGCGGGCCGGGACGTGGGGGCTGATGACGGCCTACAACTCGGTGAACGGGTCCACCATGACCGAGCACGCCGAGCTGGTGCTCGGGGTGCTCAAGGACGAGTGGGGGTTCGACGGGTTCGTGGTGTCGGACTGGACGGCGGTGCGCTCGACCGAGGCCGCCGCGCTCGGCGGCACCGACGTGGCCATGCCGGGGCCGCACGGGCCGTGGGGCGCGCGGCTGGAGGCGGCCGTCCGGGAGGGGCGGGTGCCGGAGTCGGCCGTGGACGACCGCGTCCGCCGCATCCTGCGCCTGGCCGGACGCGTCGGCGCCCTCCACCCCGCCGGCACGGACAGCCCCGCGAGCCCCGCCAGCCCCGCGAGCAGCGCCGGCGCCGGCAGCTCTGACGGCGCCGCCGGCCCTGCGGCCATCGACGGCGTGGCGCTCGCCCGGGAGATCGCCGCCCGCGCCTTCACCCTGCTCACCAACGACGGCGTCCTGCCCCTGCGGGGCACCCCGACGCTGGCCCTCATCGGCGCGGCGGCCCGCGAGGCGCGCGTGATGGGCGGCGGCAGCGCCCAGGTGTTCCCGGACCGGATCGTCTCGCCGCTGCAGGGCCTGTCCGAGCGCGCCGAGGTCCGGTACGCCCTCGGCACCGACCCCCGCATCCGTCTGGCCCCGCTCCCCGGCCCCGTCACGGCGCAGTTCCTGGACGAGTCGGGCGCGGTGCTGAGCGAGCAGCCGCTGGCCACCGGCGAGGCGCGCTGGCTCGGCCAGCTGCCGCCCGGCGTGGACGCCACCAGGCTCGGGATGGTCCGGCTGCTGGCGGCGTACACGGCGCGGGAGAGCGGCGAGCACGAGCTGTCGGTGGCCGGGGTGGGCGCGTTCACGCTCACCGTGAACGGCGAGGCCGTCCTCGACGAGAGCATCGGCCTGGACGCCGGCGACCCGGCGGTGGCCTTCCTGTCGCCGCCCGAGAGGCGGATCGGCGTGCCGATGGCGGCGGGCGAGACGTACGAGCTGGCCCTGGCCCACCCGCCGGGCACGTTCGGCGGCATGGCGATCGTGTCGTTCACGCTCGGCCACGCGGAGCCGACGCCCGGCGACGACGAGCTCATGGCCGAGGCCGTGCGCGTGGCGCGCGAGTGCGACGTGGCGGTGGTGGTGGCCGGGACGACACCGGAGGTGGAGAGCGAGGGCTTCGACCGGGCGGACCTGCGGCTGCCGGGCCGCCAGGACGAGCTGATCAGCGCGGTGGCCGGGGCGAACCCGCGTACGGTGGTCGTGGTCAACGCGGGCTCGCCGGTGGAGATGCCGTGGCTGGCGGAGGTGGCGGCGGTGCTGCTGACCTGGTTCCCTGGTCAGGAGGCGGGGGCGGCGCTGGCCGACGTGCTGTTCGGGGACTCCGAGCCGGGCGGGCGGCTGCCGACGACGTGGCCGGAGCGGCTGGCGGACGCGCCGGTGCGGGCGGTGACGCCGGTGGACGGGAAGGTGTTCTACGACGAGGGCGTGTTCTCCGGCTACCCGGCGTGGCGGCGCGCCGAGCGGGCGCCCGCGTTCTGGTTCGGGCACGGCCTGGGCTACACGACCTGGTCGTACGACTCCATCGCGGCCGAGGGCACCAGCGTCACCGTGGCCGTCACGAACACCGGAACGCGCCCGGGGCGGGAGGTCGTGCAGGTCTACGCCGGGCCGCGCAGGAGGCTGGCCGCCTTCGACGTGGTGGAGGCGGAGCCGGGGCAGACGGTGGTCACGACCCTGTTCCTGCCGGAGCGGGCCTTCCAGGTGTGGGAGGACGGCTGGCGCACGGTCGAGGGCGAGCAGGCGGTGGAGGCGGGCCGCAGCTCGGCCGACCTCCGGCTGTCGGCTACGGTGAAGATCTAGTCACAGCCGGAGAACGGCCGGGGCGCGTTTTCCATACTGCACCAGTTGGTTTGTATCCTTCTGAGCATGGCAAAGTCCGAGGACTCAGAGAAGCCGGGGCGCATCAAGCAGCTCCGCATGATCGCGCAGATCATCAAGCAGGCCAATCCCAAGGGGATGCCGATCGTCTTCCTTTCGGCGGTGGGCACGCTGGCTGTGGTCGTCGTGATCGGTCTGGTCACGGGCTACCTGTGGTACGCGGTGTTCATCGGCATCCTGGCCGCGCTCACCGTCGGCCTGGTGGTGTTCGGCCAGCTCGCCCAGCGGGCGCAGTACTCGATCCTGCACGGCCAGACCGGCGCCGCCGCGGCGGTGCTGCAGGGCATGCGCGGCAACTGGCAGGTCACCCCGGCCATCGCGGTCAACCGCGACCAGGACATCGTGCACCTGGTGGTCGGCTACCCGGGCGTCGTGCTGGTGTCCGAGGGGCCGGGCAACCGGGTGGCGAAGATGCTCAAGGCCGAGAAGCAGCGCATCTCGCGGGTGGTGCTGGGCGTCGAGATCTACGACGTCCAGTGTGGTGACGGCGAGGGGCAGGTGCCGCTCGGCAAGCTGCAGCGGCACCTGATGAAGCTGCCGCGCAACCTGAAGAAGCCGTCGGTCAACGAGGTGAAGGACCGGCTGCGCTCGCTGCCGCGCAACATGCCGATGCCGAAGGGCCCGATGCCCAAGGGCGCCCGCATGCCGCGCGGCCCCAAGATGCGCTAGTGCTTTCTCCTTCGTCGCGGGCCAACCGCGGCTGGTGGGACGGCAACGCCGACGACTACCAGGTCGAGCACGGCTCGTTCCTGCGTGACGACGGGTTCGTGTGGGGCCCCGAGGGGCTCGACGAGGCCGAGGCGCGCCTGCTCGGCGAGGTGCGCGGGCGGCGGGTGCTGGAGATCGGCTGCGGCGCCGCCCAGTGCGCCCGGTGGCTGGCAGGGCAGGGCGCGCGGGTGGCGGCGTTCGACATCTCGCACCGCCAGCTGCGCCACTCCCAGCGCATCGACCTCGACACGGGGGCCGGCGTCCCGGTGGTGCAGGCCGACGCGGAGGCGCTGCCGTTCGCCGGCGGCTCCTTCGACGTGGCCTGCTCCGCGTACGGGGCGCTGCCGTTCGTGGCCGATCCCGCGGCCGTCTTCCGCGAGGTGCGCAGGGTGCTGCGGCCGGGCGGGCGGTTCGTGTTCTCGGTGAGCCATCCGGTGCGGTGGGCCTTCCCCGACGATCCGGGGCCCCGGGGGCTGACGTCCGACCGGTCGTACTTCGACCGCACCCCGTACGAGGAGCGCGACGAGCACGGCGTGCTCACCTACGTCGAGCACCATCGCACGATGGCCGACTGGGTGAACCTGCTGGCGGCCTCCGGCCTGACGATCACCGGGCTGCTGGAGCCGGAGTGGCCCGAGGGGCACGAGCAGGTGTGGGGCGGCTGGAGCCCCCTGCGCGGCCGGCACCTGCCCGGCACGGCCATCTTCAGCTGCGCGAATACCTAGCGGCCATGGCGTGGAAGAGCTCCTTGGGCTCCCAGCGCGTCTCGTCCAGCATCCTGACCACGCCGTAGGAGCCGAGATCGTCCTCACCGAGGCGCGTGTAACCGGCGAAGGTGAACCAGAGCGCGGTCTCCACGCCCTCCCGCTCGAACAGGTCGAGCAGCTCGGTGAAGTAGCGGACCTGCTCCCCCTCGTCGCGCACCGCGCCCTCGGGCACCGACCAGGCCATGCCGCCCAGCTCCCCCGCGCCCTGGTAGGCGCAGGTGCCGAACTCGGTGACCGCGACCGGCTTGCCGTGCTTGAAATGGGCGCGCAGCTCGTCGGCGAAGGTGTCCCTGTTGTAGGCCGCCCGGTACGCGTCCGCGCCGACCAGGTCGAACGGGCTCCAGTCGATGAACTCCCACGGCGCGGCGGCGTAGGTGATCCGGCCGCCGAAGCGGGACCTGACGGTCCGCGCGGCCTCGGCGAGGAAGGCGTTGAAACGCTCCATGCCGGCGCCGAGCGCGGCCCACTCCTCGATGCCGGCCGTCGCCATCCACGTCAGGCGGTCCAGGTAGGCGTCGCCGGGGATGTAGCCGGGGCAGAAGGCGCTGGTCTCGCAGCCGGTGACGAAGACGACCTCGGCGCCGCCCCGGCGGAGGGACTCGGCCCGCGCGGCGCAGTCGGCGTACAGCTCCAGGATCCGCTCGTCCGGGACGTCGACCGGGAACGGCGCGAACCAGACCTCCAGGCCCGCCGCGGCGGCCTGCTCGGCGGCCACGCCCAGCCGCACGGGGTCGCGCCCGGAGACGCGGACGACCTGGCAGTGCAGTTCCTCGGCGATGACCCGCATCTCGCGGGCGACGGTGCCGGCGTCGAACGCCCTGCGCGAGATCCCGTCACCCGGCAGGAAGCCGGTGTCGTAGTTAATGCCTTTTTTCATGATTCATCCCCTTTGGTGGATGAGAAGCCGTGTTCCAGGAGGTCGAACGCCAGCTCGACCTCCTCCTCCAGGAGCCGCCCCGCCTCCTCCAGTGGCACTCCCGTGGAGAGCCGGTGGAAGAACGCCTCCTGCAACGTGGTGACGGCGGCCGTGACCTGCCCGGCCATGAGCGTCGCCGCCCGGCCGGCCCCCGCCTCGGCGAGCGCGGTGGCCAGCTCGTAGCGCTGCGCCATGTTCGTCTGGTAGACCCCGGCCAGCAGGGCCGGGCTGGACGAGATCACCCGGATCCTGGTCAGCAGCCCCTCGACGTCCATCTCGCCGGTGCCCAGCCCGGCCATGCCGCGGTAGTGCGCGCGCAGGGCGGCGAGCGGCGACTGCCCCTCGGCGCGCGCCGTCACGACCGCGGCCGTGTCGTCCTTGACCGCGTCGAGGACCAGGCAGTCCTTGCTCGGGAAGTAGTTGAACAGGGTGACCTTGGCGACCCCGGCCGCCTCGGCGACCTCGTTGACCGTCACCGCGTCGTACCCGCGCTCGTCGAACAGCCGCAGTGCCACCTCGGAGATCCGCCGCCGGGTCTCCTCCTTCTTGCGCTCCCTGAGCCCCGCCATCATGCGGACAGCATAAACCGTACCGGGTAAGAATTTAAACCCGGTACGGTTTTTTACCGAACTCGGCTACATGCGCACGACCATCGTGTTGGACGCGCGGTCGTGGACGCCGCGGTGGTCGCGGTCCCAGATCACCGCCGGCACGACCAGCGCGAGCAGCACCGTACGCACCACGACGGGCAGCAGCCGCGGGTTGCCTCCGTCCATCGCGGCGACCCTGACGCCCATCAGCCGGTGCCCGAACGTCTGGCCCATCCACCCGACCAGCACCAGGTACTGCAGCGCGAAGACCAGCACGGGCGCCCACGGCGACTCGGCGGGGTTCATCCGGAGCAGCAGCTGCACGACCACCCAGGTGCAGATCATCCAGTCGATGACGAGCGCGCCGATCCGGCGCCCCCAGCCCGCGATCGACCCGCTGCCCTCCTCGGGCAGGCCCAGGCGCTGCCCGGGGTATCCGAGATCGACGCCGGCGGCCCTGACCCCGCCCAGCCAGGTCTGCGTCCACCGAGGCTCGTTGCTGCTCATACCCTCCACGGTAGCCGCCCGGTGGGCCGGTCCGGATTGTGACCCAACCGCGTCACGGACCGGCCATCATGTACGCCATGCCACACGGGGATGACCTTGACCAGCGTTTCAACGAGCTGGTCGCGCAGATAGACGCCGAGCAGCAGCGCAAGATGCGCGAGGCGGCGAAGAAGGGGGCCAGGGCGTCACGGCGGGCCGGGAGCGAGGAGCCCGGGCGCTTACGCCGGGACGGCGCCTGGGATGCTCCGGCGCCGCGGCGCAAACCCGGGCGGGCCTGGCTGGCGGTGGCCGGGGTCGCGGCGGTGGTCTCGGCGGCGGGCGCGGTCATCGCGCTCCGGCCCGACCTGCTCGCGCCCTCGGGCGCGGTGCCCGAGGAGACGATGCCGGTGGCGGCCCCCCTGCCGGCGGCGAGCGGCGCCGAGGCCGAAGCTCAGGCAGAGGGGACGGGCCCGGTGCCGGAGGAGACGATGCCGGTCGGGGCCCGCCCGGAGGAGGGCGTGCCCGCCGGGCCGTTCGCCGGCTCCGAGGCGGAGGATTGGGCCGAGGGCGCCGCCGGCTTCGTCATGCCCAAGGCCAGGGCGGTCGGCGGGCTGTCGAAGAAGGACGTGGCCGAGGGGCTGGAGCGGACACGGGACCTGCTGGCCGCGGCCCACCTCGACCGCAAGACGCTCATGGGTGGCGAGCCGAAGGCGTTCATGAAGCTGCTCCCCCCGGAGGAGCGGTCCTGGTTCAAGAAGAACCTCGGCCGCGCCGGCGAGAAGAGCACGCGCGGGTGGGTGACGAGCTTCGCGCCCAGGACCGCCGAGCAGGCCAGTGACGTGATCAAGGTGCACGGAGCGACGAAGCTGTCGTCGTTCAGGAAGAACGGGCGCGCCGGCGCGGAACTGAGGACGAACTACATCGTCGTGCACGCCGTCCAGCGGCCCGGCCAGCCACATACGGCGATCAGGCTGGTCACGCACCACCGCGGCACGGTGCTGGTGTACCGCGAGGCGGGGAAGGTGGTGACCTGGATCGAGGAGTGGGGCGCGAGCGCGACGCCCGCGCGATGCGACGTGCGCGACGCCTACATCCATCCCCACTACGCCGACTCCGCTCCCGACCAGGAGACGCCGCAGGGCCCGCCTTCAGACCCCTACGACCTGGACACGCCCAGGCCGAAGAAGGGCGAATGCCGAGCCTCCAAGAGAACGTGAACGCCCGCCGGCACACCTTTGCATCACCCTGACTCTGCGTAACACGTGCGAAACAATCGAGACACCATACGGAAACGGCCGCGCCCTAGCGTCGCAATGATGGCCAGTCCCCAGGGAGGTTCGAGAGTGTTCAACTCCGCCGACGACGTCCTGAAGTTCATCAGCGACGAAGGGGTGCAGTTCGTCGATGTCAGGTTCACCGACCTGCCGGGGACGACGCACCATTTCACCTTCCCGGCAGAGAACTTCGGCGCGAGCGTCTTCACCGACGGACTCATGTTCGACGGCTCGTCGATCCGCGGCTTCCAGCAGATCCACGAGTCCGACATGCTCCTGCTGCCCGACCCGTCCAGCGCCGTGGTCGACCCGTTCCGCCAGCACAAGACGCTCAACCTGAACTTCTTCGTGCACGACCCGCTGACCGGCGAGGCATACAGCCGCGACCCGCGCAACGTCGCCCGCAAGGCGGAGGAATACCTCAAGGGCACGGGCATCGCCGACACGGTGTACTTCGGCCCTGAGGCCGAGTTCTACATCTTCGACGACGTGCGCTTCGAGACGAAGCAGAACGCCGGCTACTACTACATCGACTCCATCGAGGGCGCCTGGAACACCGGCAAGGCGACCGAGGGCGGCAACCTGGGTTACAAGCCGCGCTACAAGGGCGGCTACTTCCCCGTCCCGCCGATGGACCACTTCACCGACCTGCGCTCGGAGATGGTGCGCAACCTCATCGAGGCCGGCATCGAGGTCGAGATGCAGCACCACGAGGTCGGCACGGCCGGTCAGGCGGAGATCGACTTCAAGTTCGGCACGCTGCTCAAGACCGCCGACAACCTCATGCTCTACAAGTACGTGATCAAGAGCACGGCCCTCGAGTACGGCCACACGGTCACGTTCATGCCCAAGCCGATCTTCGGTGACAACGGCTCCGGCATGCACTGCCACCAGTCGCTGTGGAAGGACGGCTCGCCGCTCTTCTACGACGAGGTCGGCTACGCGGGCCTGTCCGACACCGCCCGCTACTACATCGGCGGCCTGCTCAAGCACGCGCCGTCGCTGCTGGCCTTCACCAACCCGACGGTGAACTCCTACCACCGCCTGGTTCCCGGCTACGAGGCCCCGGTCAACCTGGTCTACTCCCAGCGCAACCGCTCGGCCTGCGTGCGCATCCCGATCACGGGCTCCAACCCGAAGGCCAAGCGCATCGAGTTCCGCGTGCCGGACCCGTCGTGCAACCCGTACTTCGCGTTCTCGGCGATGCTGATGGCGGGCATCGACGGCATCCGTAACAAGATCGAGCCGCCGGAGCCGGTCGACAAGGACCTCTACGAGCTCCCGCCGGAGGAGGCCCGCAACATCCCGCAGGTGCCCGGCTCGCTCACCGACGTGCTCAGCGCGCTGGAGGCCGACCACGACTACCTGCTCGAGGGCGGCGTGTTCACGCCCGACCTGATCGAGACGTGGATCTCCTACAAGCGGGAGAACGAGGTCGACCCGATCCGGCTGCGCCCGCACCCGCACGAGTTCGAGCTCTACTACGACGTGTGACGGAAGGGTCCTCCGTCCTCGGGCGGAACAGGACCGGAACGGAAACGGCCCGGCATCGGATCACGATGCCGGGTCGTTTCCGCACGTGAAGGCATGCCACCTCGTCTGACGTCCAGGGCGTGCGTCGTCTCCCCCGGCAGGCAGCAGCGGCTCCGGACGACGGCCGGCTCAGTGTTCACGATCGCCCCATACGCCGAACGGCGGCGCGAGGCCGGCAACAGCACCTCCGTCCCTGTCGCCGGCACGGCCCATCAGGCGACTTTCCGGAAAACGACGACCGCGCGGTAGCGGCTGTGATGCTCCCCCTCCGGCTCAGCTTCGGCACTGATGACGTCCAGCTCGGTGCTCGACCCGAAGAACGCGAGGGCCTGCGCCACGGCCGCCTCCCTGATCTCGTCCGGTGTTGCCCCACTCACGGCGACCCGCAGCGTCAGCGGAAACCTTCGCACGCTCACGATGATCTTCTTTCGTAGAAGGGGTGATCACTTCGAGCGTAACAACGTGCCGGGCGGTTGATCCAAGAAGCGCTCCACGAACGCGGGGAGTCCAGGGCTCCGGACCGTGACGCCGGTGTGGTCATCGACACAGGTACGCCTCGCCCGCCGTCGGCGACGGCCCGGCATCGGCCGCGATGCCGGGCCGTTTCGCCTCAGCCCTTGGAGCCGGTGAAGGCGATGCCGGCGATGAGCTGCTTCTGCATGATCACGAAGAGCACGACCACGGGAAGCGTGGCCACGACCGAGCCGGCGAACAACATCGGGAAGTTGGTCTGGAACTGCCCTCGGAGCGAGGCGAGCCCCGCGGAGAGAGTCATCATCTCGGGGTCGGTGTTGACCACCAGCGGCCACAGCAGGCTGCTCCACGACCACATGACGGTCAGCATCCCCAGGGCGAGCAGCCCCGGCCGGACCAGCGGCAGCATGATGTGCCAGTAGATCTGCAGCGGGTTGGCGCCTTCGAGTTGCGCGGCCTCGTCCAGCTCCCTGGGCAGGGTCAGGAAGAACTGCCGGAGCAGGAACGTGCCGAACGCCCCAAAGACGCCCGGCGCGATGAGCGCCTGCAGCGTGTTGAGCCAGCCGAGGCCCACCATGATCTCGTAGCGCGGGATGAGGAAGAGCTCGCCGGGCACCATGAGCACGGCCAGGAAGAGCATGAAGATGGCGCCCCTGCCGGGAAAGCGCAGCCGGGCGAAGGCGAAGGCGGCCAGCGAGCACAGCAGGAGCTGCCCGGCGGTGACGGCCGCGGTGACCACGACCGTGTTGAGGAACTGCCTGCCCAGCGGAACCGTCAGGAAGATCTCGGGGAAGTTCGACCACTGCCACGAGGGCGTGAACTTCGGCGGGACCCGCAGCGACTCGGGCAGCGTCTGCAGCGACACCACGACCTGCCAGGCGAAGGGCGCGACCATCACCAGCGCGCCCGCGGCCAGGGCCACGTGGGCGGGCCACGTCCTGGGCCTACTCATAGTGCACCCACCTCTTCTGCAGCCTGAACTGGATCGCGGTCAGCACGAGGATCAGCCCCAGCAGCAGCACGGCGATCGCCGCGGCCAGTCCTCGCTGGTTGTGCACGAAGGCCTTCTCGAAGAAGAGGTAGACGATCGTGCGGCTGCCCGTCAGCGCGGGGCTCGTCGTGTCGATCATGAGGTAGACCAGGTCGAAGACCTGCAACGCGTTGATCATCGTAATCACGACGACGAAGAACGTCGTCGGCGTGAGCAGGGGGAGCGTGATCCGGAAGAACTGCCGCAGCCGTCCCGCACCGTCGATCGAGGCCGCCTCGTAGTAGTGCCGCGGGATGCCCTGCAGCCCCGCCAGGAACAGCACGGCGTTGTAGCCGATCGAGCTCCAGATGCCGACGATCGCGATCGCGTAGATGGCGACGTCGGGGTCGCCCATCCAGTACGGCCCGTCGATCCCCACCAGGCCCAGCAGGTAGTTGATCACCCCGAAGTCCCCGTTGAACAGGTACCTCCACGTCAGGCCCACGGCGGCGGGCATGGTGACGACCGGCAGGAAGTACAGCGTCCGGTAGACGCTCAGCCCGCGCAGCCCCGGCACGTTCAGCAGGGCCGCGACGACGATGGACAGCGGCACGCCGGCCAGCACGAGGACGGCGTAGAGCAGGGTGTTGCCGAGCGCGCCGGCCATGTCCTCGTCGCCGAGCAGGTCGGTGTAGTTGGCCGTCCCCACCCAGGTGTACCCGCCGAAGACGCCCGACTCGGTGAAGCTGAGGTACAGGGTCTGGAGGATGGGCCACAGGTAGAAGACGGCCAGGCCCAGCGCCATCGGGGCGATGAGGAGGTAGCCCCACGCCCACTCGCGCTTGGAGAGCATCCCTTACTCCTTGGCGAGAATCGCGTTCATCTGCACCGCGATCTCCTTGGCGGCGTCGGCCACCGGCCGCTTGCCCGCCCAGGCGTCGGCGAGCAGCCTGGTCTCCGCCTCCTGCCACTGCGCGGTGTTCAGCGACACCGGGTACGGCACGCCGTGCGGCATCGAGGCGTCGTAGGTCTCCTTCAGGTGGAAGGAGGGGAACGCCTTGAACCAGCCGTCCTGGGTGCCGGGGCGCAGCGAGAGGGCGCCGCCGGCGCTGTCGCTGATGATCTTCTGGGCCTGCTCGGACGCGACGAACTCGGCGAACGCCGCCGCCTCCTTCGGGTGCTCGGTCTTGGCCGAGACGGCGTTGGCCAGGCCGAGCAGGATGACGGCCTCCCGCGCGGGCCCCTTGGGCAGCGGGGCGACGTCGATCCGCTCGCGGAACTGGGGGTCGGCCCAGTAGGTGGAGGCGAACCAGATGCCGCCGTAGAACATGCCGTACTTGCCGGACTGGAACAGCTGGATGGGGTCGGTGTCGCCGTAGACCTCCGCGGCGGGCGCGACCTTCTCCTCGATCAGGCCGGTCCAGAACTCCAGGCCCTGGACGGAGGCGGGATCGTCGAAGCCGCTCTTCTTGCCGTCGGGCGAGATCACCTGGCCGCCGGCCTGGAGCATCGTGTTGTAGTAGCCGACCTGGTTGAGCATCGGCGCCAGGATGCCGAACTGCTGCTTGCCCGGGTCGGTCAGCTTCTTGGCGGCGGCCTTGACGTCGTCCCAGGTCCAGTCGGCGGTCGGCGGCTCCACGCCGGCCTCCTCGAAGAGCTGCTTGTTGTACCAGAGCGCCGGGATGCTCACGTGGTGCGGCAGGGCGTAGAGCTTGCCGTCATGGCGGTAGCCGTCGACGACCGCGCCGGGCAGCCCGGCGGCCTTGGACTCCTCGACCGGGGCGATGATGCCGCCCTTGGCGTACATGCGGGCGTTGAGGCTGTTCATCCAGAAGACGTCGGGGGTGACGCCGCCGGAGGCGGCGGTCTGGAGCTTGGTCCAGTACTGCTCCCACGGGGTGATCTCCAGCTTCACCGTGACTTTCGGGTTCGCCTGCTGGAAGGCGGCGATGATCTTCTCGGAGCTTGGCTGGTCGTTCTTGTCCCAGATGGCGTAGCTGATGGTGACCTTGCCATCGGCGGCGGGCCCTCCGGACGAGCCGCATCCGGCGGCGAGAACGGTGAGGCCGAGCAGCCCGGCCAGGGGAAGGCGGAAACGCAAGGGGTCCTCCAGGGGGGTGTGTCTCAGGGCCGCAGGTTGGCGGTCCAGGCGGCGAGCTTGTCGTCGATCGCGGCTCTGCTGACGGGGTTGCCGGGGGCATCGGGGCGTTGCTGCCACGGACGCGGGCCGCCGGCCGGGCGGTACTCCACCCCGAGGGCATCGAGCCGCTTCTCGTGGGTGGCGAGCCGGGTGAGGAAGTCCTCGAAGTCGCGCCTGCCGCTCCAGACCGCCTCGGCGAAGGCGGCCAGGCGCGGGAAGGCCATGTAGTCGAGGAGCCGGGGCGAGTCGATGTGCTCGGTCCACAGCGCCGCCTGGGCGCCCAGGATCCTGCCCTTCTCCTCCTCCGTGAGGCCGCCCGGGACCGGGTCGAAGGCGTGGACCGCGCTGAGCGAGGTGACGCTGCCGATCGGCACGGGCTCCTGCTCGCCGTCGGCTTGCCGGAAGTCCAGGTAGGTCTCGGCGAACGGCGAGACGACCACGTCGTGGCCGGCCCGCGCGGCCAGCGCCGTACACCTGTCGCCGCGCCACGCGGCGACGGTGATCCCCGCGGGCAGGCCGCCCTCCAGCAGTTCGTCCCAGCCGAGCGGCTTGCGGCCCCGGGCGAGCAGGTAGTCGGTGAAGTGCCGCATGAGCCAGCTCTGCAGTTCCTCGGCGTCGCGCAGGCCGAGCTCCCGCATGCGTTCCTTGGCGGGCAGGCTCTCGTTCCACTGGGTCTTGGGCACCTCGTCGCCGCCGACGCAGACGTACTCGCCGGGGAAGAGCTCCAGCACCTCGTCCAGAACGTCGAGGAAGAAGGCGATGGTCTCGTCGGAGACGTTGATCACGTTCTCGCCGACGCCCCATTCCGTGCGTACGTCCAGCGGCGTGTCGACGTTGCCCAGCTCCGGGTAGGCGGCGATGGCGGCCTGGGTGTGGCCGGGCAGGTCGATCTCCGGGACCACCGTGACGAACCGGTCCGCCGCGTAGGAGACGATCTCCCTGATGTCGTCCTGGCTGTAGAAGCCGCCGTGCGGGCGGCCGTCGAACAGGCCGTGCCGGACGTGGCCCCTGGGCGACTCGCGCCGCCACGCCCCGACCTCGGTCAGCTTCGGGTACTTCCTGATCTCCACCCGCCAGCCCTGGTCGTCGGTCAGGTGCAGGTGCAGGACGTTCAGCTTGTGGGCGGCCAGCAGGTCCACGTAGCGCAGCAGGTCGTTCTTGGTCAGGAAGTGGCGGGCCACGTCGATGAGGCAGCCGCGCCAGGCGTACCGGGGCGCGTCGGCGATCCTGACGGCGGGGACGCTCCAGCTCCTCTCTCCCGTGCGGCCGGCGCGGAACGCGGCCGGATCGAGGAGCTGGCGCAACGTCTGGGTCCCGTAGAAGGCGCCGGCCGGGGCGGCGGCCTCGATCAGCACCGATTCCGCCGTTACCGTGAGCCGGTACTCCTCGGGCCCGAGCCCTTCGCCGAGCCGGATCTCGATCCCGCCTGGCCCTTCGGGCAGCGGCAGGCCGGTGGCCGGGCCGAGGGCCTCGCGCAGCCACGCCGCTGCCCTGTCCAGCCGCGGGTGGGCGGTCAGCCGGGTCTCGGCGGTGAGGATGAAGTGCCCGTCGGCCGGGACGAGGTGGGCGGGCGCCGGGATCGTCGTCACAGAGCCTCCACCGTCCGGCGCTCGCGGGCGCGCTCGGCCGCCCAGACGACGAGGTGCCCGGCCAGCGCGTCGGCGGCGCCGGCCCCGAGCGGCGCCTGGTCGCCGGACTCGACGGCGTCGACGAAGGCCCTGATGAGGCCCGTGTCGCCGCCGCCGTGGCCGTCCGCCAGCGACGCGCCCGCCGTCGTCCCGGTGTCGACGCTCTCCTCGGCGCCGGTCGTGAAGTCGACGACCCTGATGGTCCGGCCGTCGCCCTCGGCGAAGCCGTGCGTGCCGAAGACCCTGGTCTTGCGGTGTTCCAGCGGGGTGAAGGCGGTCATCGTGAACGAAACGGTGGTGCCCTGCGCGAACTCCAGCATCACGACCTGCTGGTCCACCACGTCGTTGTCGCAGTCGTAGACGCAGCGGCCGTACGGGCCGGTCTCCAGGGCGTGGGTGACGCCGGCCACCGTGGCGTCGGAGGTGACAGGGCCGAGCGGCCAGAACTCCCGGTCCGGGTCGCCGAGGCAGCCCAGGTAGAGACGTTTGGCGGAGTAGGGGCAGGTGGGCTCGACGGCGCAGCTGACGCAGCGCCTGCCCGCGCCCTGCGGCCGGTTCTCCCGCCGGAAGTGGGTCAGCGAGCCGAAGGAGGCGACGCTGACGGGCTCGTCCTGGACGAGGTGCAGCAGCCAGTCGAGGTCGTGGCAGGACTTGGTCAGCAGCATCGGCCCCGACTCGGCCGCGTTGCGCCAGGAGCCCCGTACGAAGGAGTGGGCCATGTGCCACCAGCCGACCGGTTCCAGGTGCTGGACGCTGGAGATGGTGCCCAACCGGCCGCTGCCGACGAGGTCCTTGAACGCCCTGGTGTAGGCGGTGTAGCGCAGCACGTGGCAGACGGCGAAGACGACGCCGCTGCGCTCGACGGCCTCGACGATCCTGCGTGCCTCCTGCTCGGTGGGCGCCATGGGCTTTTCCAGGAGGATGGCGTAGCCCAGCTCGGCGAAGGCCACGGCGGGCTCGGCGTGCATGCGGTCCTGCGTGGCGATGACCACGGCGTCGGCCAGCTTCGGCACGGCGGCCAGCTCGGCCCATCCCGCGAAGCGGGCCTCTTCCGGCAGGCCGTGCTCGTCGGCCAGGGCGGCCCGCCTGGCCGGGTCGGGATCGGCCACAGCGACGATCCGGGCGCGGCCGTCGGCGGCGGCCGCCCTGGCATAGATCTGGCCGCGGGCTCCTGCCCCGACGATGGCTAAGGTCACGCTCATGTGCCGAACCCCCGATTTATCGCGGAGTCCATAGATAGTCACGGATCAGGTCTTGCAGTCAAGATCCTCCCTGTCGGATGATCCAGCTAGCAGGAATCAGAGCCTGCGTACATAACCCGGAGACCGCCAAAAGCAGAGGAGAGCCCGTGCAGGTCAGCGGTGGGGACCTTCAGCGGCTACGCCAGCTGAATTCGCTGAACAGCATCCGGGCCCTGCGCGAGGCACCGGGCCCGCTGACCCTCACCGAACTCGCCACGCTGACCGGGCTGTCGCGCAACTCCGTCATCGACGTCATCACCGACCTGCGCGAACGCGGCTGGATCGCCGAGGTCGAGCCCGTCTCCGGCGGCATGGGCCGGCCCGCCAAGCGGTACCGCTTCCGCGCCGACGCCGGTCGCGTGCTCGGCATCGACATAGGGGTCCACAAGGTCCTCGCCGTGGTCACCGACCTCGCCGGCCGGACCCTGTCCAGCGGCCGGGTCGCCGTGGACGCGCACACCACCCAGCAGGAGCGGCTGCAGGCCATGTGGCGAGCCGTGGACGCCGCGCTCGTCGCCTGCGGCCTGGACGCCCGCGACCTGTGGGGCGTGGCCGTCGGCAGCATCGGCGTCGTCAACAGGGAGGGCATGGTCACCCGGGTCAAGGCGCTGCCCGACTGGGAGGGGGTCGACCTCGCCGGTCACCTCGGGCAGCGGCTGTCCTGCCCGACCACCGTCGAGAACGACAGCAAGCTCGCCGCGCTCGCCGAGCAGCGGCTGGGCGTCGCGGCGGGCGTCCAGGACCTCGTCTACCTGCACGCCGGCCGCCGGCCAGGCGCCGCGCTCATCCTCAACGGCCGCCTGCACCACGGCTTCAGCGGCGCCACCGGCGAGGTCGGGCTCATGGACATGACGGGCTGGCGCACCATGGCCTCTCACCTGGAGGGCTCGCCCGCCGCCCAGGGCAGCGCGCCCGAGGACGCCGCCGGGCGCGTCTTCACGGCCGCCCGCGCCGGCGACCCCGGCGCCCTCGCGGCCGTCGACACCTACGCCCACCACCTCGCGCTCGGCACCGCGGCCATGGTCCTGACCCTGGACCCCGAACTGGTCGTGCTGGGCGGCGGGTTCTCCCGCTCGGCCGACGTCCTGCTGCCCGCGCTCCGCCGGGCCCTCGAACCCCACTGCCTGCGCGTCCCCGACATCCGGCCCTCGACGCTCGGTGAGGAATGCGTCGCACTCGGCGCTGCCTGCCTGGCGCTGGACCACGTGGACGAGCACTTCTTCTCACCCGACGGCTCGATCTCCCGCCCCGCCGCGCCCCAGCGGCTCACCTGACCGATCCGGCCTCTCCCCCCACCCGCACCGCCTCCCGAAGGACACGCGCATGCGCTTATCCGTCCCTCCCCTCGCCGTCGCCCTCGCCCTGGCCGGGCTGCTCACGCCGGCCCCCGCCACCGCCGAGTCCGCCACGGGGCCGGGCCTGGTCCGGCTGGAATGCGACGGCGACCGGCCCGGCAGCACCTGCACCATGGTCGCGACCGGCAGACCGCCGGGCCCGCGCCACGTGGCGGAGTTCGTCATGACCGCCAGGAGCGGCGAGCACGTCTGGGCCCGGGACACCGTCCACAGCCGTGACGGGCGAGCGCGCAGCCGTCCCTTCCCGCTGCCCGCGGAGAAGGTGACGGCCGACGTCTCCGTCACGAAACTGCCGGAAAGGCGCGTGGGAACCCCGCTGCGGCTGATGGCGTGGAACCTCTTCGTCGGCGGCACGATCAACGGCCAGGAGAAGACCGGCGAGAACCTCAAGCAGATGATCGAGTACCTCAACGAGGTCGATCCCGACGTCCTGTTCGTGGTCGAAGGGTACGGATCAGGGCAGAAGATCCTTGACGGGCTGAACGCCGGGCGCCCCGCCGGCGAGCGGTTCTCCGGCGCGCAGCTCACCCGGCCGGAGGACTACAGCGTCAACGGCGACAACCTGTGGCTCTACACCAAGCTCGACATCGAGCAGGTCTACCCGCGCTACGCCGACGCCGACATCACCTCCTTCAACCTCGGCGGCGCCCGGCTGGGCCTGCCCAACGGGCAGCACGTGCACGCCTTCAGCATGTGGACCTGGCACGATCTGTCCGCCAACTGGGACGGCCACGAGGCCGCCGTGCAGAACCTCTACGGCATGCCCCGGACCAAGACCGACGAGCAGCTGCTCCAGGACGACGACTACCGCCGCGTCGCCATGGGCAGAGCCATCCTGGACAAGGCCCTGCCGTCCTTCATCGGCGACGACGACGCCCCCGTGCTCATGGGCGGAGACCTCAACGCCTGGCCGCACCTGGACTGGACCGAGCAGTTCAAGAACGCCCGCGGGCACGCCGGAATGGTGCTGCCATGGCCGATGACCAGCCTGTTCACCAAGGCCGGCTTCGTCGACACCTTCCGCTACGCCAACCCGGACGCCGGGCGCCACCCGGGCCGTACCTGGAGCCCGCTGAGCGGCTACCGCTCCGCGCCCGCCCGCATCGACTACATCTTCACCCGCGGCGAGAACGTCCGCGTCCTCGGCTCCCGCATCGACGACCGCCGCCTGCCCACCCACCAGGGCAGCGCCCTCGACCGGACCTACCCCTTCTACTCCGACCACAGCGCGGTCATCACCGACGTGGTGATCCGCGGGGCGGGCACGGGACCGGACCGGCCGGCCGTCGCCGACGAACCCGAGAACGCCCCCGGCGTCTGGCCCGCCACCCCGGCCGGTACGCGGGTGCCCCCGGCCGAGCTCAGCGCGACCGCGACCACCTTCAAGCCCGGCATCGGCGACCCGTCCAGGGCGGTCGACGGCGACCTCACGACCGACTACCACTCCGACTACCCCGAGATCGCGCCGCAGCCGCACCTCGTCACGGTCGACCTCGGGCGCGTCCGGGAGCTGTCCGCGGTCCGGTTCCAGCCCAAGCTCCGCTACGACATGAACGGCACCGTGGTGAAGGGGATGGTGCAGGTCAGCGACGACGGCACCACGTTCACCGACGTCCGGCAGGTCGAGTGGCCGCGCATGACGGCGCCGAACGACGTGGACCTGCGCGGCGTCACGGCCAGGTACGTCAGGCTGCGCGTGGACCACGGCATGGGCGGGGCCTCCGCCATCGCGGAGATCATCCCGTACGAGGTCAGCCAGTAGCCATCCCGCCGATCGACACCGACACCTCCTCACGAAGGACAGCTCATGCGCAGATCCGTCCCTTCCATGGCCGTCGCCCTGATCCTCGCCGGGTTACTGGCCCCGGCTCCCGCCGCCGCCGATCCCGTGGCGCGGCGGATCGCCTTCCGGCCCGCCGTGCCGATCCCCGCCACGTACCAGCTCGACTGCGACGGCGACCGGCCCGGCAGCACCTGCACGGTGGTGACGACCGCCAAGCCTCGCCTGCGCCATGTGGCGGAGTTCAGCACCACGGTGAGGAGCGGTGACCGGGTCTGGGCCCGTGACACGGTCTACAGCCGTGAGGGGCAGGTGCGCAGCCGGCCCTTCGTGCTGCCCGAGCAGGACGTGACGGTGGACGTCAAGGTCAGCTCCATCCCGGAGAGGTTCGTGGGCACGCCGCTGCGGCTGATGGCGTGGAACCTGTTCGTCGGCGGCACGATCAACCGTCAGGAGACGACCGGCGAGAACCTGGCGCAGATGATCGAGTACCTCAACGAGGTCGATCCCGACGTCTTCTTCGTGGTCGAGGCGTACGGATCCGGCGAGAAGATCCTTGACGGGCTCAACGCCGGGCGGCCGGCGGACGATCGTTTCTCCGCCGTGCGGCTCACCACGCCGGAGGACTACAGCGCCAACGGCGACAACCTGTGGCTCTACACCAAGCTCAAGATCGAGAAGGTCTACCCGCGCTACGCCGACGCCGACATCTCCTCCTTCAACCTGGGCGGCGCCCGGCTGGGGCTGCCGAACGGCGACCACGTGCACGCCTTCAGCATGTGGACCTGGCACGACGGCTGGAGCCCCGGCGACACCCACACCGCGGCCATCGAGAACCTGCACGGCTTTGCCCGGACGAAGACCGACGAGCAGATCCTGCAGAACGACCACCAGCGCCGCATGGCCATGGGCAAGGCCATCCTGCAGAAGGCCATCCCGTCGTTCATCGGCGACGACGACGCCCCGGTGCTCATGGGCGGTGACCTCAACGCCCTGCCGTACCTCGACTGGACCGAGCAGTTCGCGAACGCGCGCGGGCACGGCGGCCTGACGCTGCCGTGGCCGTACACCAAGCTGTACACCGACGCGGGCTTCATCGACACCTTCCGCCACGCCAACCCCGACGCCGGGCGCTATCCCGGCCGCACGTTCAGCCCGCTGAGCGGCTTCACCGCCACGCCCGGCCGCATCGACTACGTCTGGGCGCGCGGCAAGGACGTGCGCGTCCTCGGCTCCCGCACCGACGTGCGCCGCCTGCCCCGGCACCAGGACAGCCGGCTCGACCGGCCCTTCCCGTTCTACTCCGACCACGGCTCGGTCATCACCGACGTGCTGATCCGCGGCAGGGGGACCGGCCCCGACCGGCCCGCCGTCAGCGAGGAGCCCGCGAGCGCGCAGGACGTCTGGCGTGCGGCCCCGGCCGGCGTCCGCGTCCCCCCGGCCGAGCTCAGCGCGACCGCGACCACGTTCAAGCCGGGCATCGGCGACCCGGGCAACGCCGTGGACGGGAACCCGCTGACCGACTACCACTCCTACTATCCGGAGGTCGCGCCGCAGCCCCACTACATCACGGTCGACATGGGCAAGGTCAGGACGTTGTCGGCGGTGCGGTTCCAGCCCAAGCTGCGCTCCAACATGAACGGCACCGTTCTTGAGGGCATGGTGCAGATCAGCACCGACGGCACGACGTTCACCGACGTCAAGCAGGTCGAGTGGCCGCGCCTGACGGAACCGAACGACGTCGACATGAACGGCGTCCCGGCCCGGTACGTGCGGCTGCGCGTGGACTACGGCATGGGCGGGGCCTCCGCCCTGTCCGAGATCATTCCGTACGAGGCCGGCAGCTAGCCGTCCCGCGCCCCGCGGCGGGGTTCCTTCCTTCGCCGCGGGCTCCCGGCGGATTTTTCCCGCGATATACCGGAAAGCACACCTTATTCATGGATTAAGACACGGAGCATCGCAAAACCTCCTGCTTCACTTCACGGCGTACGAAATTCCGTGTACAAGATTCAGGAGAAACCCAATGTTCCGTGTTCGTCGGCAGTTCGCCGCGCTCGCGCTGACCACCGCCGCCCTGGGGGCCACGGCCGCTCTGGCGGCACCCGCACACGCGGCCGGGGCCACGGCCAGGGTCGTCGGCGGGATCGTGATCATCCAGGGCACGACCGGCAACGACAGCATCGACGTCGTGCAATCGGGCAACAGCGTGCGGATCAGCTCGGTCCTGCACTCGGTCACCTCGGGCGGCGCCCCCTGCGTCCAGTTGGGGGCCGTCGTGTCCTGCCCGGCCACGCAGCTGACGGTCCAGGCCAGGATGGGGTCCGGGGACGACGTCGTCCGCGTCAGCTCCACCACCATCGACACGACCCTGATCGGCAACGCCGGGACCGACAGGCTCTCCGGCGGGTCCGACAGGGACTTCCTCGACGGCGGCCCCGGGAACGACTTCCTGTCCGGCAACGCCGGCGTGGACAGCGCCCAGGGCGGCGACGGCTTCGACTCGTGCACGGCCGAGACCGAGGTCAACTGCGAGAGCTGAGTGATCGGCGGCCCTCCCGTCCCGGGGCGGGAGGGCCGCTTCGCGCGCCTGCCGTTAGGGTGTGCTGATCACGCACTGACCCGAGTCGAACGGATGCCGCATGACGATCTCCCCGCTTCCGGTCACCCGCAGGGGGCTGCTCAAGCTCGGCGCCGGAGTCGCCGCCACCACCGCGCTGGCGCCCGCGCGGGCCGCCTCGGCCGCCGAGGGCCGCTTCGAGCTGACCGCCCCGTCGACGTCGCTGATCTGGCGCAAGGCCCTGTACGACGAGACGGTCATGCAGTCGTTCGCCATCGACAACGCCCACGGCCACATCTACACCGTCCAGGTCAAGAACGGCGCGGGCTCGGACGCGGCCGGCCACCTGTGCGTGACCAAGCTGAGCCTGTCGGGCACGATCCTCGGCCACATGTACCTCATGGGCTTCGGCCACGGCGTCCAGATCGGCGTGGAGCCGTCCGGGTCGTCCGCCTACCTGTGGACGGAGACCGACGGGGTGTCCAGCGACGGCAGCTCCCGGGGCACCAGGCTGTGCCGCTTCAGGTTCGTCAACGGGCAGACGCTGACCACCTCGTCCTCGGCGCTCACCAAGTACTCGCCGGTCGCGGGCGCCTCCAACACGACGTGCACGATCGACCCGTCCACCGGCCGCCTGGTGATGCGGTACTGGGACGGGGGCTCGTTCCGGTTCGCGGTGTTCTCGCTGGCGTCGGTCAAGGCGGGCTCGCCCCAGAAGCTGCACGACATCGCCCAGCCCGGCGGCCTGGGCACCTTCCAGGGGTACGCGGCCTACGGCAACTTCGTCTACATCCTGACCGGCAACTCCTACGACATCAGCCCGCCCCCCGGCAACACCTACCTCACCTGCCTGGACCTGCGGACCGGGGATCAGGTGCAGCGGGCCAGGAGCGTGGCGGGCAAGTCGCTGAACTTCCGGGAGCCGGAGGGCATGGGCATCCAGATCGTCTCGGGGGCGCCGCGGCTGTGCCTGGGCCTGGCCTCCGAGCCGGGGCCGCGGCTGGCGAGCATCTTCTACAAGACCGAGCTGATCTGAACCGGGGCGGCCGGGCCGTGCGGGCTCACTGCCCGGGGAACTCGAACCGCGGCGCGTCTGGGGTCAGGATCGCCGACTTCGGGGTGACGGGCCACAGGCCGTTGAGCTCGTCGGTGAGCGTGGCCAGGAGCGAGCCGACGTCCCTGGCCGCCGTGTCGTGCAGGGCCTCGGCGACGATCAGCACGTTCGCCGTCGAGTCGCGCACGGCCGAGTGGCCGCTCTGGCGGTTGGTCCAGCGGCGGGCGTGCGCCCTGCCCTCCGCGTCAGCGAAGATCACTTCGCCTGCCGGCGGGTGCTCCGTCTCGCCGCCGAAGGTCAGGTACGTCTCGTCGCCCGTGGCGTGCCGCACCTCCACGTACGAGGTGATCCTGGAGACGTCGAAGACGGCGACGGGGATCGCGTAGCTGACGGAGACCGCGTTGCACAGGTCGATCAGGGGATGGAGGCGCGGGAGCGAGCCCTCCTTCCTGAAGCGGCGCAGCAGGGCCTCCGAGGCGCATCTGTACTGCGTCGGCTTCAGCCCCATCCTGGTGAAGGCGCGCCGCCACGCCTGGATCTCCGGCAGCTCGCCCTCGGAGGCGCCCGCCAGCCTGGCGGCGGCCCGCTCGGCGTGCGCGGCGATGCGGGCGTCGAGGGCGGCACCCGGGCCGACAGCGGCGGTGATGCCCTCGGCGTAGAGCGCCCCCGGGACCAGCTCGGGGAAATCCCGCCAGATGTCGCTCGAATGCTGGAAGAACACGTGCACCCCATCGTCGTGGCCGCTCTGGCTGGGCATCACGATACTCCGATCACCCCGTCAGGCGGTGGCGGCCGAGCGGGCGCGGCGCGCGGCCAGGGCGTAGCCCGCGCAGGTCAGCGCCGCCAGGACGGCCGCCACCAGCAGGGGCCGCCCGATGACGCCCATGACCGCCACCCCGAGGGTGGCGCCGACCTGGCGGAAGGCGTTGAGCACGCCGCCCGCCGCGCCGGCCGTGCCGGGCGGGGCACTGTTGACCATCCCGGCCATCAGGGCGGGCAGCACGAACGACAGGCCGAAGCCCAGCACCACGAGCCAGGGCGTCAGCACGCCGGTGAGCGCGGTCCCGGCCAGGCCCGCCGCGACGAGGGCCAGGCCGCCGAGGATCGGCGGGCGCGGGCCGTAGCGGGCCACCAGGCGGCCGGTGAGCAGGGGATTCACCGTCATGGGCAGCGTGAGCGGAAGGAAGGCCAGCCCGGTGGCCATCGGGCTCAGGTGACGGGTGTCCTGCAGGAGCAACGTCAGCACGAACAGGGCGCCGGAGAAGGCGAAGTTCGCCACCGTGCCCGCCAGCAGCTCCGGCCAGGTGGCGGCGAGCAGGCCGCCGGGCAGCGCGGGCGCGTGGCTGCGCCGCTCCGCGAGCACCAGGGCGGCCAGGACGGCCAGGGCCAGCAGGCCGGCCACGGGTGCGGAGCCGATCAGGGCCTCGGCGACAAGGCCGAGGAAGACGCAGGCCAGGACCTGGACCCACCAGTCGATGACCCGGCGGCCACGCGGCGAGACGACCCTGCGCATGGACAGCAGGCTGATCAGCGCGATGGGCGGGTTGAGCAGGAAGACGGCGCGCCAGCCGTACAGGTCGACGAGGACGCCGCCGAGCAGCGGCCCGGCTGCCAGCGCGCTGCCCGTGATGGCCGCCCACAGGCCGGTGGCGCGGGCCCGGGCGGCGCGCTCCGGGAACATCTCGGCGAGCAGGCCGAGCGAGCCGCCCGTGCAGAGCGCGCCCGCCACCCCGAGCAGGGCACGCAGGCCGATCAGCACGCCGAGGTCGGGGGCGGCGGCGCTCAGCAGCGAGACCACGCCGAAGGCCGCCACGCCGAGCTTGAAGACGCGCGCCGCGCCGTACCTGTCGGCGACCGCTCCCCCGGTCAGCAGGCAGGCGGCGAAGGCCACCGTGTAGGCGTTGACCGCCCACTGCTGGCCGGCCGCCGAACCGCCGAGCGAGGCCCGCAGGTCGGGCAGCGCGATCGTCAGGACGGTGGTGTCGAGGATCACCAGGAAGTAGGCGAGGGAGAAACCAAACATGCCCCTCAGCCTGCTGAAACGCGGCATCGTGCCTCAACAGGCGCAGCCGTGGGGAGCGTTCGGGAAAACCGTATGCTGGCAGGCGTGGAATTGCGGCATTTGAGGAGTTTTGTGGCAGTGGCCGCGTCCGGCTCCGTCACGGCGGCCGCCAACAGCCTGGGCCTGGCCCCCGCGTCGGTGTCGGAACAGGTGCGCAGGCTGGAGGCCGGCCTCGGGGTCCCGCTCTTCGAGCGGACACCCCGGGGCATGCGGCTGACCGAGCCCGGCACCGCGCTGCTGGCGCGGGCGCAGGGCCTGCTCGACCACGCCGACGAGGTGCGGCGGGCCGTGACGGGCGCGCGCCGCCGCGTGCGGATCGGCGCGCTGGAGATGCTGGCCGCCGCCAAGCTCCCCGCCGTGATCCGCCGCCTCGCCGAGCGCCGTCCCGACCTGGACGTGAGCGTCGAATCGCACACCAGGCAGCCGCTGCTGGAAGCGGTGGCGGGCGGCAGGCTCGACGCGGCGCTGCTCCTGGACCTGGGCGACCGGGTCGGCGGGCTGGGGTTCGACCGGCCCGCCGGGATGGACCACGTGGACCTGGGCGAGGTCCGGCTGTCGCTGGTCGCGGCGCCCGGCGGCGATCGGGAGCCGCTGCTGGTGAGCCCGCCCGGCTGCTCGATCCGGCTGGCGGCCGATCAGGTGTTCGGCACGCAGGTGCCGCGCAGGGAGCTGACCAGCATCACCACCGCGCGCGAGTGGTCCAGGCAGGGGCTGGGGGCCGCGCTGCTGCCGGACTTCGCCCTCGGGACGGAGGTGGACTCGGGAGCGCTGGTGGAGCTGGATCTCCAGGCGCCCGCGCTGGCGCTGCGGCTGGTCTGGATGCGCGAGCGCGAGCCGTCCCTGCGCGACGTCCTGTACGCCATGAGCACGGCGTGAACCGGGATCACGGGCGCCTGAGCCGGTAGAGCACGTGGCGCCGGAGCGGGCTGCCCTCCGGCACGCGCGGATGGTCGAAGTCCTCGGCCGGGTCCCTGGTCATGCCCAGGCGCCGCATCACGGCCTGGGAGCGCACGTTCGTCACGGCGGTCATCGAGATGATGCCGTCGAGCCCCGCCTCCTCGAAGGCGTACCGGGCCGCCCGCCTGGCGGCCTCGATCGCGTACCCGTGCCCCCAGGCCGGGCGCGCCAGCCGCCACCCGATCTCCACCGCGGGCAGGAAGGGCGCCTCGAACGTCTGCAGCGCGAGCCCCGTGAAGCCGATGAACTCCCCGCTCTCCCGCACCTCCAGCGCCCACAACGAGTAGCCCAGCCGGTCGAACTGCGCCTCGATCCTGTCCACCAGCCCGTCGCTCTCCGCGCGCGTGAGCCGGGCGGGGAAGTGCTCCATCACCTCGGGGTCGGCGTTCATGGCCGCGAAGGGCGCCCGGTCCTCCTCGCGCCATCTGCGCATGATGAGCCGTTCCGTCTCCATCCGGTCCAGCGTACGCGGCTCAGCGCCGCGGCCTGATCCCGGTGATGCGCCGGAACACGTCCCACCAGAACGGCGCCCCGAACAGCAGCGCCACGTACGTCAGCAGGAAGCCCGGCCAGTGACTCGGCGTGATGATCCGGTCCCACCACACCGGGAAGTTCCCCTGCACGCTCGGCTCGCCCTGCGCCGGGATCGACACGCTGACCATCGCCTGCCCCATCATCTTGACCAGGGCGGGCTCGCTGAGCAGCTCAGTCACGCACGGCACCGGGTCGCCGCCCGTGCACTGCCGCCTCAGCTCGTCGTACGCATCGGGCCCCGCCTCGGCCACGGCCGTCACCGAGGTCCGGTAGGCGTTGTCCCGCAGCAGCGTCTTGGCGTACTCGAACCCGTCCATCGAGAACAGCAGCGTCACCACGGCGCCCAGCACGGCCACCACCCACTTGACGTAGCGCCTGTACAGCATGGACAGCCGCTGCATCTCCCCGTCGAACCAGCTCTCCACCCCCTTCCTGAACCGGTCGAGGTCGCCCTGCGCGCTCTCCCACACGCCCTTGAGATGGCCGTACAGCGGGCTGTCGACCTTCCGCAGCTTCTCCAGGAACTTCGGGATCTCCCCGTTCTCCATCGTGGCCAGCTCCATCACGGCCACCGCGAACCGTTCGGGCGGGATGTTCGCGATGCTCGTCCTGCCCCGCTTGCCGTGGTCGATCTCCCTCACCCGCGCGTAGAGCAGATCCATCATCATGGAGTCGCTGGTCTTCGTCTCGGGCATCCTGCCGACCTCGACGGGTGCCGGCCTGTCGCTGTGCCTCGGACGGGGGTCGCGCCCGAACGGCAGCACGAGCAGCACGTCCCGGACACTGCCGGGCAGCCACGACGGCGCCTTCGCCTCGACCCCGTCCATGGTGTCCCTGAGGTAGGCCCACAGGAACTTGCTGCGGATGGACAGCACCCGCACGAACGCCTCGTTGAGCCCGCTCACCAGCAGCGACAGCAGCAGGAACGCCACCACCAGGCCGAGGGCCAGATCCACGTAAACGGATAACACGGCGCTTTACTACACCCACGCCGCGTGTCACCGCAATGACGCACGGCATTGCCTTCGAAGGTCAGGCGCCGTAGAAGACCCGGTCCACCACCTTGCGGGCCCGCCGCGTGACGCGCCGGTAGTCGTCGAGGAAGTCCTCCGAGCCGTCCGGCGGGTACCCGAGCGTCTGGGCGAGCATCCTGCGCTCGCTCGCGTCGCGCGGCACGCTGTCGCCCGGCCGCCCCTTCACCAGCATGATCGCGTCCCGCACCCGCGACGCGAACCGCCACGCCTCCGCCAGCACCGCCTCGTCGGCCGGAGCCAGCAGCCCCTCCCCCACGGCCGCCCGCAGCGCCTCCAGTGTGCGGGTGGTGCGCAGCGACGGCCGCGCGCCGGCGTACCGGAGCTGCAGGAGCTGCGCCACCCACTCCACGTCCGACAGCCCGCCGGGCCCGAGCTTGGTGTGCAGGGCGGGGTCGGCGCCGCGCGGCAGCCGTTCGGCCTCCATGCGGGCCTTGAGCCGCCGGATCTCCCTGACCGCGTCGTCGGGCAGGCCCCCGCGCGGGTAGCGCAGCTCGTCGATCATCGCGGTGAACGCCGCGCCCAGCTCGGCGTCCCCGGCCGAGAACCGGGCGCGCAGCAGCGCCTGCGACTCCCACGGCGACGACCAGCGGGAGTAGTAGGCCCGGTACGAGGCCAGCGTGCGCACCAGCGGCCCTTGGCGCCCCTCCGGGCGCAGGTCGGGGTCGATGAGCAGGGGCGGGTCGGGGGCGGGCAGCGACAGGAGCCTGCGCAGCTCGTTGGCGACGGCGAAGGCGGCGTCGGTGGCCTCGCGCTCGGCCACGCCGGGCAGCGGCGAGTGCACGAACATGACGTCGGCGTCGCTGGCGTACGAGCACTCCAGGCCGCCCAGCCGGCCCATGGCGATGATCGCGAAGGAGGTGACGTTCGCGGCCTTGCTGAGTGCGGCGTCGAGCGCGGCCTGCAGGGTCACGTCGTTGAGCCGCGACAGCGCGGTTCCGACGGTCTCGATGTCGACCAGGCCGGAGATGTCGGCCACGGCCGTGCGGAACAGCTCCTTGCGCCGCAGCGCCCGCACCGCCGTGACGGCGGTCTCGGGATCGCCCGTGTACCGGGTGACCGCGGCGGACGCCTCGCCGAGCAGCGACTCCGGCGGGCGCACGGCCAGCTCCTCGTCGGAGCCGAGCATGGCCACCGCGTCGGGGGCGTGCATGAGCAGGGTGGTGGCGTAGCGGCTGGTGCCCAGCACCCGGGCCATCCTGGCGGCCACGGCGGTCTCGTCGCGCAGCAGCCGCAGGTACCACGGCGTGCTGCCCAGCTTGTCGCTGACCTGCCGGAACCCGAGCAGCGCCGCGTCGGGGTCGGGCGTGTCGGCGAACCAGCCGAGCATGACCGGCAGCAGCGTGCGCTGGATGGCGGCCCGCCTGGACACGCCGGTGGACAGGTTGGCGATGTGGCGCAGCGCGCCCCTGGGATCGACGTAGCCGAGCGCCTCCAGCCGGGCCGCCGCGGCGGCGGTGGACAGCCGCGCCTCCGACTCCGGCAGCCGCGCCACGGCCTGCAGCAGCGGCCGGTAGAACAGCTTCTCGTGCAGCCGCCGCGCCTCCATCGCGTGCCGCCGCCACCGCGCCGTGAACTCCCCCACCGGGTCGGCCTGCATGCCCAGCGCCCGGCCCAGCCTGCGCAGGTCGGCGTCTTCCGTGGGCACGATGTGGGTGCGCCGCAGCCGGTGGAGCTGCAGCAGGTGCTCGACCTGCCGCAGGAACGAGTACGCCTCCGCCAGCCCGCGCGAGTCGTCACGGGCGACGTAGCCGCCCCGCGAGAGCGCCGCCAGCGCCGGGAGCGTGCCCCTGCGGCGCAGCAGCGGATCGAGCCTGCCGTGCACGAGCTGCAGGAGCTGCACCGCGAACTCGATGTCGCGCAGCCCGCCTGGCCCGAGCTTGAGCTGCCGCTCGCCCTCGGCCCGCACGTGGGCCTCGACGCGGCGGCGCATGGCCTGCACGTCCTCGACGAAGTGCTCGCGGGTGGCGGCCGTCCAGACCATCTCGTTGACGGCCTCGACGTAGGCGGCGCCCAGCTCCAGGTCGCCCGCCACGGGCCTGGCCTTGAGCAGCGCCTGGAACTCCCACGTCTTGGCCCAGCGGCGGTAGTAGGCGAGGTGGCTGGTGAGCGTGCGGACCAGCGGCCCCGAGCGGCCCTCTGGGCGCAGCCCGGCGTCCACCTCCCACAGCGAGCCCTCGGGCGTGGTCGTGGAGCAGGCCCGCATCATGGCCTGGGCCAGCCGGGTGGCGGCGCGCAGCGCCTTGGCCTCGTCGGCGCCCTCCCTCGGCTCCGCCACGAAGATCACGTCGACGTCGCTGATGTAGTTGAGCTCCCTGGCGCCGCACTTGCCCATGCCGATGACCGCGAAGCGGACCTCGTCGGCCTCGACCTCGGTGCGGGCGATGGCGAGCGCGGCCTCCAGCGCGGCGCCCGCCAGCTCGGACAGCTCGGCGGTGACCTCGCCGAGCGTCGCCTGGCCGGTCAGGTCGCGGGCGGCCAGGTGCGCCAGGCGGCCCCGGTAGGCCACGCGCAGCGCCGTCAGCGCGCCGGTGCCGCCCTCGGCCGCGCGGGGCTCGCTCTCCCCGGGCTCGGCGCCGACCGCCCGCAGCAGCTCGGCCCTGGCCTCGCCCAGAGCGGGCTCGGCCAGCCGGGCCACCTGGCCGGGATGGCGGACGAGGTGCTCGCCGAGCGCGGCGCTGACGCCGAGCACGGCCAGGAGCCTGCCCTTGAGCCCTTCGTCGGAGCGCAGGGCGTCGAGCACGGCCGGCTCGCGCTCGATCAGGCGGGTCAGCGAGACCAGGGCCTGATCGGGGTCGGCCACGTCGACCAGGGACTCCAGGATGTCGTCCAGGCCGGCCTCCGACTGGCGGACGAGCTGCGCCGCCCTGGCTCCGTCGGCGAAGCCGAGCTTCGCGAGCCGCGCGGCGGTGGATTCGATCCTGGGCACGCCTCCATCTTGACAGCTCTTGCGCGTTTCGCCGTAACATGCGAACGCAACGTTGCGTTGCGTTTTGCGCGAGGCGAGGAGGATGTGATGGGACGGGTTCCCGCGGGGGTGGCGTGGGGGTTGCTGGCCGCCTGGGCGGTGCACGACGCCGAGGAACTGGCCACCATGGCGCGGTGGACGCGGACGGCGCGGCCCCGGCTGGAGGAGCGCCTTCCGCGGGTGCCGTGGGAGCGGATGGAGATGTCGCAGGCGCACGCGGGCGTGGCCGTCGGGCTGATGGGCGGGCTGATGGCCGTGGCCTCGGGGCTGGGGGCGCGTACGGGCGGGCGGAGCGCGGTGTTCCAGGCGGCGCTGGCCGGGTTCGGCGTGCACGGGGTGGTGCATCTCGCGCAGGCGGCGCTGTTCCGGGGGTACACGCCGGGAATGGTGACCGCGCCGGTCGTGGTGATCCCCTACTCGGTGTGGGCGTGGCGGCGGCTGCGGCGGGCCGGGGTGCCGGCGCGCGGCCCCGGGGCGGCCGTGGCGGCGTTCCCGCTGCTCCTGGCGGGCGTGCACGCCCTGACCGCACGCCGGGCGAGGCTCAGGCGTTCCTGACCACGTCCGCGAACGCCCGCGCCACCGGGCGCCAGGTCGCCACGAGGTCGCTCTCGGCGGCCTTGACCTCGGCGTTGAGGTCCTCGGCCGCGTCCAGGTCCGACCCCGCCGTCCACGAGGCGAAGATCTCCGGCGTGGCCTCGGGGTGGAACTGCACCGCCCAGGCCGCCTCGCCCAGCCGGTAGGCCTGGTTCGGGTACTGGGAGCCGGTCATCAGCGGCACCGCCCCGTCGGGCAGCCGCGTCATGGCGTCCTGGTGGTACTGCACGGCAACGGCGGCGCCGATGCCCGACAGCAGCCGGTCGGAGGCGGCGGCGGGCAGCGCCACCACCTCGCGGGCGCCCACCTCCAGCCCGTTCGCGCCGCGCTCGACGGTGCCGCCGCAGGCCATGGTGAGCAGTTGCGCGCCCAGGCAGACGGCCAGGGTGGGGGTGGCGTCATCGACGGCCCGGCGGAGCAGGTCGCGGGTGGCGGGCTGCCAGGGGCTGCGCTCGTCCTCCCAGGCGGCCGCCGCGCCGCCGAGCACGATCAGCCCGTCCTGCGCCCGGGCGGGGACCTCCTGCCCCAGGTACGGCCGCACGACCTCGCAGTCCAGCCCCAGCCACTGCGCGAGGTAGCCGAGCCCGGCCTCGGCCTCGTGTTCGATGACGGTGATTCGCATATGCGTAATTATGTGGTGTTTATGAGGATTGATGAGGTCGACGGGCTGCGGATCGCCACGTTCGGCACGGGACCGCGCACGATCATCGCCGTCCACGGCATCACGGCGTCCCTGATGGCGTGGGCCGCGGTGGGCCGGCGGCTGCCGGACGGCTGGTCACTGGTGGCCATGGACCTGCGCGGGCGCGGGCACAGCGCGTCCCTGCCCGGCCCGTACGGGCTGCCGAGACACGCCGAGGACGTGCTGCGCGTGGCCGACCACGTCGGAGCGGGGCCGGACGCGGTCCTGACGGGGCACTCCATGGGCGCGTACGTGGCGGCGCTGGCCGGCGCGCGGCGCGCGTTCGCCAGGGTGGTGCTGGTGGACGGCGGCATCCCGCTGCCGCCGATCCCC
The DNA here is from genome assembly GCF_041950525.1 of Nonomuraea sp. GTA35. NCBI lineage: Bacteria > Bacillati > Actinomycetota > Actinomycetes > Streptosporangiales > Streptosporangiaceae > Nonomuraea > Nonomuraea sp. GTA35. Next base: position 1,291,156 of record NZ_JBGNUV010000002.1, read on the forward strand.
GAGGGCACGGACCCCGACGCGGCACTGGAGGCCTCGCTGGGCCCGGCACTGGCCCGGCTGCGGCAGACGTTCCCCTCGGCGGAGGCGTACGTCGGCTTCTTCAAGGCGCACCCCGCCTTCGCCGGCCGCTGGAACGCCGACGTGGAGGCGTACGTGCGCTACGACCTGACGGGGCCCGAAGGCGCGCTGCGGTCGCGGGCGGCGGGCGAGGCGGTGCTGGAGGACGGGCGGTGGCTGCGTCTGGAGCGGGAGGCCATCGCGGCGGCGCTGACGGCGATCACCTCGCCGCTGTACCTGCTCAGAGCGCCGCGCGGGCTGCTCGACCAGCCGACAGGGATGCTGCCCGACGAACTGGTGCGGCCGTGGGCGGACCGGCTGCCCGGGCTGCGGGACGAGGTGGTGCCGGACTGCAACCACTACACGATCCTGTTCGACGAGCGATGCGTGGCCACGGTGGTGGACCGCCTCACCTCGCCGGCCTGACGTCCCGACGGCGAAGGCCCCCGAGCGGCGGCTCGGGGGCCTTCGTGCGAGCGGTCTAGCGTGGCGCGATCCACGTGGCGCGGGCGGCGGCGACCAGCGTGCCGTCCACCTCGTAGATGGCGCTCTGGCCGTACATCTTGCGGCCGTCGCGCCCGGTCGGGCGGGCCACCACCGAGTAGCGGCCGCCGGGCAGCACCGGGCGGTTGATCTGCACGGCCAGGCGGCCGAGCAGGGCGCTCTCACCGGGGCCGAAGTGCGCCCAGCCGGTGATGCAGTCGAGCACCGCGCCCACGATCGAGGCGGGCACGCCGTCCTCGCCGCTCACGGTGAACGGCACCCGCCAGCCGGCCGCCACGAGGTCGGTGCCCTCCACCGGGCCGGGGAAGATGCGCAGGCCGTCGCCCGGCTCGCGCAGGCCGCAGGCGAAGCACTCCGCGAACGGGTGCGCCTTCAGCCCCGCGAACCCGGCCTCGGCGCGGGCGGCGTCGTTGAACGGCACGAATCCGGGGCCCTGCAGCTCCTCGGCCACGGGGATCGCCTCGACCAGCAGCTTGTCGCCGTGCGAGAGGGAGACCGTGTTGGCGACGTGCTCCAGCCGCAGCTCCGTCTCCAGCGGCGTGGGGGCGTGCAGCGTGACCTCGACGGCTGATCGTCCACCGTTCAGCGCTTCGGCCATGGTGCCGGCGATCCAGCCGCCGTTGGCGACGCCCACGGGACCACGGAAGCGCTCGGGAACGGTCAACACGGTCTGCAGGGCAGCCGTCGTCATGCCACACCCTCCTATATCGCCACGCCAGGCGAAAAGTCCGGAAATATCATAAAGAGCAGGCCGATTTTACTGGACGCCCGGTTTACCTAGGATGCGGGGGTCCGGTGGCCGCTCGGTACGTCTCCATAACGCCTTGAAGGGGCCCGAAACTTCCCTCCACCGGGTAACGAGACGCTAGGCGCCGCACATCGCTCGGATGTGACTCGGGGGTCAGAAGCAACGAAAATCGGCCTCACTCCGAACCGCTCCGGGAGTGAGGCCGATCAAGGCGTTGGCAGTACCTTAACGAGGTTTCCCGCCTGCCGCGACCAAACGGCCGATTCTCCCCGATCAAGGAGCGTCGTGCGCGTCTCGGTTCATCCTCGGAGAGGCTGGGACCACACGCCCTATGCTGGCGCGGCAGAGGTAGCGTAGGGCGCACCGGGCGGGGGAGGGTGTTGCGTGTGGACGGGGCGAGGCTGCGGTATCCGCCGGGAGCCCTGGTCATCCTGACGGGGCTGCCGGGAGCGGGCAAGACCACGCTGCTGCGCCGCCTGTACGGCATGCACGGCGCCGAGAGCCTGCCCGTCACCTCCGGCGCGGTCGTGGTGATCGACTCCTCGCAGTCCAGGCGGCACTGGGACGGCCGGATCACCTGGGCGCCCTACCCGGTGCGCCGCGCCGTGGTGTTCGTCACCCACCTGACCCGTATCCGGCAGGCCCTGACCCAGGGCCACTCGGTGGTCGCGCACAACCGGGGCTGCGGCCCGTACGTGCTGCGCGGCTTCGCCTGGCTGGCCCGCCGGTACGGCGCGGGCTTCCACCTGCTCCTGCTGGACGCGCCGCCCGGCGAGGCGCTGGCGGGGCAGCGGGCCAGGGGCCGGGTGGTGGCGCCCAGGACGTTCGCCCGGCACCAGCGCAGGTGGGACAGCCTGCTCGCGCGGGTCAAGGGCGGTGACCCGGCTCCGGCGGCCGGGGCGTACATCGTGAACCGGGCGGAGGCGGGGCTGCTGGAGGCGATCGTGTTCGATCCGGCGCCGGGTGTCGATCCGCGCCCGCGCCGTTCGTACAAGGGCTGAGCGGAAGGAGCGAATCCATGCAGCGATACGTGCTCACCATCTACCAGCCCGACGGCGAGCCTCCCGGCCCCGAGATCCTCGAACCGATCATGCGTGACCTCGGCGCGCTGGAGGAGGAGATGAAGGCCGCCGGCGCCTGGCTCTTCTCCGGCGGGCTGCGGCCGCCCGGGGAGGCGGCCGTGCTGCGCCCGCGCGGCGGCGAGGTGCTCACCATGGACGGCCCGTACACCGAGGGCAAGGAGCACATCGGCGGTTTCACCGTGATCCAGGCGCCCGGCCGGGACGCGGCGCTCGACTGGGGCCGCAAGCTGGCCGCGGCGAGCACGCTCCCGATCGAGGTGCGGGAGTTCTGGGGCTGAGCGCGAGCCGAGGGCCCTGCCACCACCGGCGGGGCCTTCGGCCGGCCGGGCTTCCGGCTAGAGCACGGGCAGGTAGCGGCCGAGCTCGAACTCGGTCACGTGGCGCCGGTACTCGCGCCACTCGCTGCGCTTGTTGCGCAGGAAGAAGTCGAAGACGTGCTCGCCCAGCGTCTCGGCCACCAGCTCGCTGCGCTCCATGACCTCGATCGCGTCGTTGAGCGAGCCGGGCAGCGGCTGGATGCCGAGGGCGCGCCGCTCGGCGCTGGTCAGCGTCCAGACGTTGTCCTCGGCGGCGGCCGGCAGCTCGTAGCTCTCCTCGATGCCCTTCAGCCCGGCGGCCAGGATCAGCGCGAAGGCCAGGTAGGGGTTGCAGGCCGAGTCGAGCGAGCGGAACTCGATGCGGGTCGAGCCGCCCTTGTGCGGCTTGTACATCGGCACCCGGACCAGGGCCGAGCGGTTGTTGTGGCCCCAGCACACGTAGGAGGGTGCCTCGCCGCCCTGCCCGGCGATGGCCTCTGCGCCGCCCCAGAGCCGCTTGTAGGAGTTGACCCACTGGTTGGTGATGGCCGTGATCTCGGCGGCGTGCCGCAGCAGCCCCGCGATGAACGAGCGCCCGATCTTGGACAGCCGGTAGTCGGAGCCGGCCTCGTAGAAGGCGTTGCGGTCGCCCTCGAACAGCGACATGTGCGTGTGCATGCCGGAGCCGGGGTGCTCGGTGAACGGCTTGGGCATGAACGACGCCCAGATGCCCTGCTCCAGCGCGACCTCCTTCATGACCAGGCGGAAGGTCATGATGTTGTCGGCCGTGGTGAGCGCGTCGGCGTAGCGCAGGTCGATCTCCTGCTGGCCGGGCGCGCCCTCGTGGTGGCTGAACTCGACGGAGATGCCCATCGACTCCAGCATCATGATCGCCTGGCGGCGAAAGTCGTGGCCGGAGCTGTGGGGCGTGTGGTCGAAGTAGCCGCCGGAGTCGATCGGCTCGGGCCGCTCGCCCGGCTCGGGACGGTTCTTCAGCAGGAAGAACTCGATCTCCGGGTGGGTGTAGAAGGTGAAGCCCATGTCGGCGCACTTGGCGAGCGTGCGCTTGAGCACCCAGCGCGGGTCGGCGTGCGACGGCGTGCCGTCGGGCATGAGGATGTCGCAGAAGATGCGGGCCGCGCCCGGCGTCTCGCTGCGCCAGGGCAGGATCTGGAACGTGGCCGGATCGGGCTTGGCGAGCATGTCGGACTCGTAGACGCGGGCGAAGCCCTCGATGGCCGAGCCGTCGAAGCCGATGCCCTCGGCGAAGGCCCCCTCGAGCTCGGCGGGCGCGATCGCGACGGACTTGAGGAAGCCGAGCACGTCCGTGAACCACAGCCGGATGAACCGGATGTCGCGTTCCTCGAGCGTGCGGAGCACGAACTCCTGCTGGCGGTCCACGGCATCCCCTCGTTCGTACGGACAGTACAGGTGTACACACCAGCATGCCGTGTCCGTGTTTCGCACACGTTACGGGGGGTGCCGGTGCGAGCCTCGCTGACAAAGGGCCCGCCCCGACTTACTGTGATCACGCAGTCAGTCTCGGGGGAGGCATTGGTGGCTATCGACCTGCTCAATCACAAGCTCGATCGGGCGTTCGACCACATCGACGCGAGCGGCAACGGCGTCGTCGAGCGCGAGGACCTGCTGGGGCTGGGCGCCCGTATCCTGGTGGGCTTCGGGGAGTCCCCCACCTCGGTCGCCGGGGCGAGTCTCGTGGACGGCTTCGACCGCATCTGGTCCACCCTGTCGGAGACGCTGGAGCGCGACGGCGACTGCGGCATCGCGCGGCCGGACTTCCTGCGCGGGATGACGGCGGCGTTCGTCACGGGCGACCAGTACGACCCGGTGTTCAAGCCGGCCACGGTCGCGGTGGCGGAACTGTGCGACGGCGACGACGACGGGGAGATCGGGCCGGGCGAGTTCCGCACGATGTTGTGCGCGTTCGGGGTGGCCTACGACGACGTGGACCAGGCGTTCGACCGGCTGGACCGGGCGGGCAGGGGCGTGCTCACCGTGGACGAGCTGGTCACGGCCGCCGCCGACTACTACCGCGGCGACGACCCCAACGCCGCCGGCAACTGGCTTTTCGGACCCCTGTGAACAGCACGGTGAAGAACACTCCAGTGAAGAGCGCCGCGAAGGACACCGCGAAGGACACCGCGAAGGACAGCGCGAAGGACACCGCGAAGGACACCGTGAGCACCGCCACGACCACCACCGTGTTCGCCACGGTGTTCACCACCGCGCGCACCGCCCTGCGCTCGGCCCTGACGTCCCTGCTGCCGCTGCCGCGCAGGGGCGGCTCGGCCGCGCTGGCGCTGCTGCCGCTCACCGAGCGGGTGCCCGCGATGGCGGCGCCGTGCAGGATGCACCCGGCCGTGTACGCGATCGAGGCCGCGGTCATCGACTGGGCCAGGCGTACCGGCCTGCGCGCCGATCCGGGTGTCGGCTACCACCGGATGGCGGGCCGGGCGTTCGCCGAGTTCGACGCGGCCGCGGCGGCGCTGTTCGCGCAGTGGCTGACCTGGCTGTTCCACCTGGACGACGAGCTGGACGAGCGCTCGGGCCCGCTGGAGATCTTCCACGGCATGCTCAAGGGCACCTCCTGCCATCCGCTGGAGGCGGCCTTCGCCGACCTGTGGCGGGTGACGAGCGTGCGGATGAGCGACCAGTGGCGGGCCAGGTTCGCGGTGGGGCTGCAGCGCCAGTACGACGCCTGCCGCGCCGAGGCGGAGAACCGCGCGGCGGGGCGGATGCCGACGCTGGAGGAGTATCCGGCGCTGCGCAGGGGCACGGTGGGCCCGTACCTGTACGACCTGGTGGAGCCGTGCCTGCGGGTGGAGGTGCCGGTCTGGGTGCACGAGTCTGACCCGTGGCAGCAGCTCGTGAGCGCCTGCAGCGACGTCACGGCCTGGTGCAACGACGTGGCCTCGCGGCCGAAGGAGCGCGGCGACGTGCACAACTTCGTGGTGCTGGCGATGCGGCAGCTCGGCCTGGGCGAGCGGGAGGCGACGGCCTGGGTGCTGGACCGGATCGCCGCGCGCTGCCAGGACATGCGCAAGGCGGCCAGGCGGCTGCCGCTGGACGACCTGGCGCCGAAGGCGGCCAGGGACGTCAGCAAGGTGGCCTGCGCCTACCTGGCCGCGCCGCGCGCGCACCTGGACTGGCTCCTGGAGTCCCAGCGCTACGCGTGAGGCCCGCGCACGCTACGCGTGAGGCCCGCGCGCGCTACGCGTGAGGCCCGCGCGCGCTACGCGTGTGCCCTGGGGCCGGCGGCGAGGATGTCGCCGGCCAGGGTGCGGCGGTAGACGACCTGCTTGCCGATCCGCATGCCCACCGCCAGCCCGCCGCCGCTGAGCACGCCGAGGTGCTGGCTGACCGCGCCGGGCGTGAGCGACATGCGGACGGCCAGCGCCGAGGTGGTGGCGGGCTCGGCGAGCGCGAGCAGGATCGCGGCCCTGCTCCGGCCGATCAGCGCGGCGAGCGCGCCCGGCGCGGGCGGCGGGCCCTGCTCCCACAGCGTGCCGACGCCCTGCACGGGGTAGACGAGCATCGACTGGTACGGCGCCGTCATCACGGCCACGGCTGGCCAGTAGAACGCGCTGGGCACCAGCACCAGCCCGTCGCCGTGCAGCCCGCCGGACGCGCACCAGGGCCGGTCGACGAGCAGCAGCTCCCCCGTCCACTTCACGGCCGGGTCGAGCGCGGCGAACAGCTCGCGCGCCCCGCCCTGGGCGAGCTGCCGCGACCGGCGCAGCACGTCCCGCTCCAGCAGGGCGTACACGCGGGGCCAGAACTCGGCGAAGCACCCCTCCCAGTACGCCTCCAGCGCGTCCGCCACCCTCGACACCCCGGCCTCGGGGTCGGCGACGAACCGTTGGATCACGGCAGGGTCCGTGCCGCGCACCTTCAGCGCCTCCTCGCGGGCCAGCGCGGGGTCGGTGCGCCTGACCCGGTCCAGCTCGGCGGCGAAGTCGGGCATCGGCGTGTCGGGCGGCGGGGTGATGAAGTCGGCCAGATAGCCGCTCGGCGGCACGAGCGCGAACAGCTCGGACAGGTCGAGCCCGGCCAGGCGGGGCCGCACGGCCTTGAGCCAGGGCAGGTGGATCGACTGCCGGGCGGGCTGCTGGAGGGTGCGCAGGCTGGCCACGAGCTCCCACATCGGGGAGAAGGCGAACCGGATGCGCGCCACGTCCTCCGGCCTCAGCGCCCAGGTGATGGACATGCTTTTAGTGTGCGCTAAATCGTTCGCACCGCGAAACCGGAAATCTCACCCTATGAGGCGTGTCAAGCACTACTGCCGAGAGGCCCTCCTTCCTCAAGTCCCAGATCGGCGGGCTGCCCCGCCCGTTCTGGGCACTGTGGGGCGGCACGCTGGTGAACCGCCTGGGCACCATGGTCATGCCCTTCACCGGCGTCTACCTGACCCAGAGCCGCGGCCTGTCCGTGGCCGCGGCGGGCCTGGTCATGGGCGTGTTCGGCGCGGGCTCGCTGCTGTCGCAGCTCGTCGCGGGCGTGCTCGCGGACCGGATCGGGCGCCGGGCCACGCTGTCGGGCGGCATGCTGGCCACGGCCGCCTGCATGCTGGCGCTGGGGTACAGCACCTCGCTGCCCGCGATCCTGGCCTCGATGTTCGCGCTCGGGCTGGTGATCGACGTCTACCGGCCGGCCTCGAACGCGCTGGTCGCCGACCTCGTCTCGGCCGAGGAGCGGCCCCGGGCGTACGGGCTGCTGTTCTGGGCGATCAACCTCGGTTACTCGGTGGGCATGACGGCCGGCGGATGGCTGGCCGGGCTCGGGTTCGTCTGGCTGTTCTGGATCGACGCGGTGTCGAGCGTGGTCTTCGCCGTGCTGGTGTGGCGGGCGGTGCCCGAGACCAGGCAGGTGACGGGCGGGTTCGGGGTGGTGCTGCGCGACCGGGTGATGGTCGGGTTCACGCTGGTCGCGCTGGGCAACGCGCTGGTCTACTCGCAGACGATGACCATGCTGCCGGTGGCGATGACCGGCGTGGTGAAGCTGTCGCCCCAGGAGTTCGGGGTGGCCATGGCGCTGAACGGGATCCTGATCGTCGTCGTGCAGCCGCTGGTGTCGGGGTGGCTGGGGCGCAGGGACCCGGCGCGCACGTTCGCGCTGGGGCTGGCGGTGATGGGCGTCGGGTTCGCGATGACGGCGTACGTGACCAACGTGCTCGGGCTGGCGGTGACGATCGTGATCTGGACGGCCGGGGAGATCGTCACGGCCGGGATCCCCGGCGCCATCGTGGCCGCGCTGGCTCCCGCCGAACTGCGCGGGCGGTACTCGGGGCTGTTCGGGTTCTCGTGGTCGCTGTCGGCGGTGCTGGCGCCGCTGCTCGGCGGGCCGCTGCTGGAGCTGGGCTCGGGGGCGCTGTGGTTCACGATCGGCGGGGTCGGCCTGGCGTCGGCGGCCGGCATGCTGCTGCTCGGCCCCGCCGTCCGGCGCCGCTGACCGTGCCGGCCGCGGCCCGCTATCGTTGCTCCGACCAGGTGCGGAGCACGTTGAGAAAATTTTGATCGGACGTTGGCAGCCCACCGGTAATTTTCACCCCGATCATGGGGTGGGAAGGGCGGTGGGATGCGCCACGCAGGTCTGGCGCGCAGTGTGGCGATCGGCATGGCCACGCTCGCCGTCGTGTTCGAGCTCGCCGACATCTGGGTGACGGCGCAACTGCCGCAACCGTCCTGGACTCCGCTGCCGCTCGCCCCCGAGGACGTGGCGGGCACGGCGTTCTCCGTCTTCGGCGCGATCCTCGTGAACAGCAGGCCGCGGCTGGTGATCGGCTGGCTGCTGTGCGTCGGCGGGCTGAGCGCCGCCGCCAACATCCTGTCGGCGAACACGTTCCACCTGCTGTTCGGGCACGCGGCCGTGGGCTGGCCGCTGATCAACCTCACCTGGCACGTGCTGCAGCTCGCGCTGGGCGTGCTGCTCCCCCTGCTCTACCCGGCCGGCAGGCTGCTGTCGAGGCGCTGGCGCTGGGTGGTCGTCCTGGCCGTCATGGGCGTGGCACTCGACTGGGCCGGCGCGCTGAGCGGGCAGAGAACGTTGCGGGAGCCCGCGCACTGGATGGTGTCGGCGGCCATGGCGCTGGCGTTCGTCTCGCTGGTGGTGCGGTTCAGGCGGGGCGACGCGGCCGAGCGGCGCCAGCTCCTGTGGCTGGTGGTGGCGCTGCCCGGGCTGCTGGTGCCGTGGATGCTGGGCGATCCGTTCTGGTGGCTGGCGACGCTGTTCATCCCGCTGATCCCGGCGGCCATCGCGGTGGCGGTGCTGCGTTACCGGCTGTTCGGCATCGACACGCTGATCACCCGCGCGCTCATCGGCACCGCGCTGATCATCGTGACCACCGGCGTGTACGTGGCGGTCAGCGCCGCGAGCAGCCTGTTCCTCGCCGAGGTCGACGAGGTGGCCGGGATCGCGGCGGCGGTGTTCGCCGGGGCGGCCTTCCAGCCGATGCGGCGCGGCATGCAGCGCGGCGTGGACCGGCTGCTGTACGGCAGCACCGGCGTGCCGGGCACGCTGGCCAGGCGGCTGCGGCACCGGCTGCAGCACGCCGACCCGGTGCACGGGCTGCTGGCCACCCTGGACACGCTGCGCGAGGGCCTGTCGGTGACGGGCGTGGCGGTCGAGCTGGACGGCACGACCACCACCTCCGGCTCGCTCGGCCCGCCCGCGCGGGTGATCTCCCTGGTGTGGCACGGCGAGCCGGTCGGGCTGCTGCTGGTCGGGCCGACCGACAGGCGCAGGTTCCCCGCGGCGCACGACGAGCGGGTGCTGGCCACGCTCACCCCGTACATCGCCGACGCGGCGCACGCGGTGCGGCTGACGGCCGCGTTGCAGCGCTCGCGCGAGCGCATTCTGACCGCGCGCGAGGAGGAGCGGCGGCGGCTGCGCCGCGACCTGCACGACGGGCTCGGCCAGTCGCTCACCGGCATGGCCATGTCGATCAACGCCGCCCGCCTGTCCGTGCGCAGCGCGCCCGAGCGCGCTGACCTGCTGCTGGCCGAGCTGCGCGCCGGCATGGACGCGGTCAGCGGCGACATCAGGCAGCTCGTGTACGGCCTGCGCCCGCCGGCGCTCGACGAGCTGGGCCTGGCGGGGGCGGTGGCGGAGCTGGCCGGCACGCCGGTCGAGGTCTCCGGCGGCCTCGACGGGCTGCCCGCGGCCGTCGAGGTGGCCGCGTACCGGATCGTGCAGGAGGCGCTCACCAACGCCCGCAAGCACTCCGGCGCCGCCACGATCGCGGTCGCGCTGCGGCGGGCGGAGACGTTGCGGATCACCGTCACCGACGACGGGAGCGGGATCCCGCCGGACGCGCGGGCGGGGGTCGGGCTGGGCTCGATGCGCGAGCGGGCCGCCGAGCTGGGGGGCACCTGTGTCGTGCGGGGGGCGGAGGGAGGGGGCACCGTGGTCGACGCCGAGCTGCCTCTCTGATATTTCCCCATATACCCAGACCCGTTCTGCCTCTACAGTTACGCCTGACATGCTGACCTTCACCGCTCTCGGACCGTTCCAGGCCTGGGCCGACGGCGCCCCCCTCGACCTCGGCGGCCAGCGGCAGCGGGCGGTGCTCGCGCGCCTGCTCGTCGCCGGTGGCCGCGCCGTGCCCGTGCACACCCTCATCGACGAGCTGTGGCCGGGCGACCCGCCGGCGCAGGCCCTGTCCACGATCCAGGGCTACGTCTCGCGGCTGCGCCGCGCCCTGGAGCCCGGCCGCGCGCCCCGCGAGGAGGCCGGGGTGCTGGTGTCCGCGCCGCCCGGGTACGCGTTGCGCGCCCGTACCGAGCAGGTGGACGCCTGGCACTTCGAGAGCCTGGTGAAGTCCGACGGCACGTCCGCGCAGGTGTGGGCGGCCATGGACACGGCGCTGGAGCTGTGGCGGGGGCCGGCGCTGGCCGAGTTCGCGGAGCTGAGCTGGGCCGCGACCGAGGCCGGGCGGCTGGAGGAGCTGCGGCTGATCGCCGTGGAGCGGCGGGCCGACGCCGGGCTGGCGCTGGGCCGGGCGACGTCGCTGGTGGCGGACCTGGAGGCGCACGCGTCGGCGCACCCGCTGCGGGAGGAGGCGTGGCGGCTGCTGGCCGTGGCGCTCTACCGGATGGGGCGCCAGGGCGACGCGCTGGCGGCGCTGCGCAGGGCGCGCGCCGTGTGGCGGGACGAGCTGGGGCTGGACCTGTCGGCCGGGCTGAAGCGGCTGGAGGCCGACATGCTGGCCCAGCGCCTGGATGAGCCCGCCACCGAGCCCTCCGTCGAGCCCCCCGCCGAGCCCGCGGTGGACGGCGGGGTGCTGCGCGTGCTGGTGGCCGATGACCAGGCGCTGGTGCGTACCGGGCTGAAGGCCATGCTGGACAGCGAGGCCGGGTTCGCGCCGGCGGGCGAGGCGGCCAACGGCGAGGAGGCGATCACGGCCGTCCGCGAGACGCGTCCCGACGTGGTGCTGCTCGACATCCAGATGCCGCGCCTGGACGGCCTGGCCGCCGCGCGCAGGATCCTGGCCGGGGAGCGGCCGCCGAAGGTCGTCATGATGACGACGTTCGGCAGCGACGAGAACCTGTACGCGGCGCTGCGGGCGGGGGTGAGCGGGTTCGTGCTGAAGACCTCGCCGCCCGAGCAGATCCTGGCCGCGATCAGGGCCGCGGCGGCCGGCGACGCGCTCATCGACCCGGCCGTGACCACGCGGCTGATCTCGGCGTTCACCGGGCGCACCGACCCGGCCTCGCCGCCGGCGCTGGCCGGGCTCCCCGACGACCGGCTGGACGTGCTCAAGCTCGTCGCCCGCGGGCTGACCAACCGGCAGATCGGGCAGACGCTCGCGCTGCCCGAGGAGGAGGTGGGCCTGGTGGTGAAGTCGCTGCTGGAGCACCTCGGGCTGTTCGACAGGGCGCAGCTCGTGATGGCCGCGTACGAGTCGGGCCTGGTCACCCCAGGGGCGAAATGACCGGCTTTTCGTCGCTTTGACGATAAAAATCGGGGCGTACTAGGCTGTTCACGTGGCACAACTCCGCATTGCCCTGGCACAGACGAACCCGACCGTCGGCGACCTGAGCGCCAACGCCGACAAACTGATCGCGTGGACCCGCGACGCGGCGGAGCGCGAGGCCCATCTCGTGGTCTTCACCGAGATGTTCCTCACCGGCTATCCGGTGGAGGACCTCGTGCTGCGCACCTCCTTCGTGGACGCCAGCATCCGGACGCTGGAGGAGGTGGCGCGCAGGCTGGAGCAGGAGGGCCTGGGCGACCTGCCGGTGGTCGTCGGCTACGTGGACCGCGCCGGCCTGGCCCCCCGCGTGGGCCAGCCGAAGGGAGCCCCGCTCGACGCCGCCGCGCTGCTGCACAAGGGCGAGGTGGTCACCCGGACCGCCAAGCACCACCTGCCGAACTACGGGGTGTTCGACGAGTACCGCTACTTCGTGCGCGGCGACCGGCTGCCGATCTTCCGGCTGCACGGGGTGGACGTGGCGATCGCGGTGTGCGAGGACCTCTGGCAGGAGGGCGGCCCCGTGTCCGTCGTCGGGCAGGCGGGGGCCGGGCTGCTGGTGGCGCCGAACGCCTCGCCGTACGAGAAGGAGAAGGACGACGTACGGCTGGAGCTGTGCGTGCGCCGGGCCCGCGAGGCCGGGTGCGGGCTGGTCTACGTCAACCAGGTCGGCGGGCAGGACGAGCTGGTCTTCGACGGCGACTCGATCGTGGTGGACGCGTCGGGCGAGCTGGTGGCGCGGGCCGCGCAGTTCGAGGAGGAGCTGCTGGTCGTGGACCTCGACGGCCTGCCCGTCTCCGACGCCGAGCCGGGCACGTACCCGTACGACGCGGGCGACGGCTCCACGATCACGGTCGAGCGGCTGGTGCTGTCCGCCGAGCCCGTCGCGCCGTACACCGCCGTGCCCTCCGCCGTCCCCGAGCGGCTGGACCTGCACGCCGAGGTCTACTCGGCGCTGGTCCTGGCGGTGCGCGACTACGTGGCCAAGAACGGCTTCCAGTCGGTCATCCTGGGCCTTTCCGGCGGCATCGACTCCGCGCTGACCGCCACGATCGCCTCCGACGCCATCGGCCCCTCGCGCGTCAACGTGGTGCTCATGCCCTCCCGCTACTCCTCCGACCACTCGCTGGCCGACGCCGAGGAGCTGGTGCGCAGGCAGAGCGTCAACGCGCAGGTGGTGCCGATCGCCGACATCGTCAGCGCGTTCGAGAAGGAGATCGAGCTGTCGGGCCTGGCCGCCGAGAACCTCCAGGCCCGGGTGCGCGGCATGATCCTCATGGGCCTGTCGAACGAGCACGGCCACCTGGTGCTGACCACGGGCAACAAGAGCGAGCTGGCCACCGGCTACTCCACCCTCTACGGCGACTCCGCCGGCGGCTTCGCGCCGATCAAGGACGTGCCGAAGACGATGGTCTGGGAGCTGTCCAGGTGGCGCAACGCCAACTCCGGCCCGGGCTTCCTGCTCCAGGCCGAGCGGCCGATCCCGGAGAACTCGATCACCAAGGAGCCGAGCGCGGAGCTGCGTCCCGACCAGCGCGACACCGACTCGCTGCCGCCGTACGAGGTGCTGGACCGGCTGCTGGACGACTACGTCGAGAAGGACATGGGCTCGCAGGAGCTCATCGCGGCCGGGCACGATCCCGCGCTGGTGACGCGGGTGATCCGGCTGGTGGACCTGGCCGAGTACAAGCGCCGCCAGTACCCGCCCGGCCCCAAGATCACGCCCAAGAACTTCGGGCGTGACCGCCGCCTGCCCATCACCAACCGCTGGCGGGAGAGCACCAGCTAGGCCGTCGCCGCTCCGAGCGCGAGCGACCCCACGGCCAGGGCCAGGAAGCCCGCCGGATAGGCGAAGTTGTGGAACACGCGGGCGCGGACGTGCACGACGACCGCGCCCGCGAAGTACGCGACCAGCCCGGCCGCCGCCGCGAGCCCGAGGAAGCGCGCGCCCAGCAGCCCGAGGACCAGCCCCGCCGCCCCCGCGGCCTTCAACGCGGCCAGCAGCGGCAGCCAGGAGCTCGCGATACCCAGCTCGCTGGAGTTGGCCAGGACGAACCTGGCGCGCGCCACGTCCGCCGCGGCGGCCCAGACGTTGGCCGCGATCGTCATGAAGGTCACCGCCAGATAAGCGCCGTACATCTTTCGCACCTCCTTTCCCCCCAGCCTTGCCGGGCCCGCCACGGGCGTCCAATACCCGCATCCATAACCTGATGGCATGGATGTGGACACCCGTTTGCTGCGCTACTTCGCCGCCGTGGCGGAGGAGGGCGGCCTCACCCGCGCCGCCGGGAGGCTGTACGTGTCGCAGCCCGCGCTGACCAAGCAGATCAAGCAGCTGGAGGCGCAGCTCGGGGTGCGGCTGTTCACGCGCTCCAAGGCCGGGATGGCGCTCACCGAGCCGGGCCGGGCCCTGGCCGAGCGGGTGCCCGACCTGCTGGCCGCCTGGGACCTGGCGCTGCGCGCGACCCGGCGCGCGGCCGGCGAGGCGGCGCGCGTGCTGCGGGTCGGATTCCTGGCCAGTGCGGCGAACGAGGCCACCCAGGAGATCGTGGCGGCGTTCGCGCGCCGGCGGCCCGGCTGGCGGGCCGACATGCGGCAGGCCTCGTGGGCGAACCCGAGCGCCGGGCTCGCCGGCGGGGAGGTCGACGTCGCCCTGCTGCGGCTGCCGTTCCCCGGGCAGGCCGAGTTCCGCGTGGAGGTGCTGTTCAGCGAGCCGCGCTGGATCGCGCTGCCCTCCTCGCACCCGCTCGCCGAGCGGGAGGTGATCGCCTTCAGCGAGCTGTGGGACGAGCCGTTCGTCGCGGCGCCGGAGGAGACCGGGGCGTGGCGGGACTACTGGGTGGGCGCCGATGAGCGCGACGGGCGTCCGGTGCGCATCGGCGCCGTCACCGGCCAGCCGGACGAGTGGCTGAGCGCGATCGCCAACGGGTACGGCGTCGCCCTGGCGCCCGAGTCGGCGGCCCGCTACTACGCGCGGCCCGGGGTCACGTACCGGCCGGTCACCGGGGTCAGCGCGAGCCAGGTCGCCGTCGCCTGGGCACCCGCGGACGACGCCGATCCCGTCGTGCAGGACTTCGTGCGGTGCTGCCTTGAACACACGTAACCAGTAGGTTACGCTTCCGGGTGTGAGCGAGGCGGCGAGGGCGCGCGGGGACGAGGCGTCGCGCCTGGGCGAGGCGGAGGAAGCCTGTGCGGACGAGGCGGTGGAGGCGCGCCTGGACGAGGTGGCAGGGGCCGTCGCCGACCCGGTGCGGCGGCAGATCCTCGTGCTGCTGCGGCAGGGGCCGCTGCCGGCCGGTGAGGTCGCCGAGCGCTTCGCGATCAGCCGGCCCGCCGTCAGCCGCCACCTGCGGGTGCTCAGGCGCAGCGGCCTGGTCCGCGCCGAGCTCGTCGGCAGGCAGCGCCTGTACACGCTCGATCCCGGGCCGTTCGGGGAGCTGGTCGCGTGGCTCGGGCCGTTCGTGCGGCCCTCCGGCTGGGAGCACCGCCTCGACGCGCTGGAGACCGAGGTGTACCGCACGCGCCGGGAACGCCGTACCACGGGTGACGCCTCGCCAGGCGTCTCCGGAGAGGAGAGCACCGCATGAGCCCCATCCCCACAGGCCGGCTGTTCGGCACCGACGACGGCGCGGACCTCGTCCTCACCCGCACCTTCCGCGCGCCCGCGGGCGACGTGTGGGCCAGCATCACCGAGCCCGAACGCACGGCCCGCTGGTTCGGGCCCTGGGAGGGTGACGCGGCGCCGGGCCGCACGGTCAAGGTGCAGCTCGTCTTCGAGGAGCAGCAGCCCTGGTCCGACCTGCGCATCGACGCCTGCGAGCCGCCCCGCCGCCTGGCCGTCTCGTCCGTGGACGAGCACGGGGCCTGGCACGTCGAGCTGCTGCTGGAGGAGTCGGACGGGGTGACGGAGCTGCGGTTCGTCCAGCACCTCGACACGGTGGACGGCATCGGGGAGATCGGTCCCGGCTGGGAGTACTACCTGGACCTGCTCGTCGCCGCGCGCGACGGCTCGCCGGCGCCGGGCTTCGACGCGTACTACCCGTCGATGCAGGCGTACTACACCGGGCTCGCCACCGCCGGCGACTGACGACCAGAGGCTCACCACGTCCGGCCGGTGACGACCGGCGTTTACCACGTCCGGCCACGGACGACCTGGGCTCACCGCGTCCGGCCACTGACCACCGGGCCTCCCGGCCGGGGACGACCGGCGGCCTGGAATTGTCGGTGGCTCCTGGCACAGTGGCCGCGTGGCTCAACCCCTGAAAGACATGATCAACAACCGGTCGGTGTCGGTGCTGGCCGACGGCCTGGCCGCCGCCTGGCCGGCGTTCCCGCGGGCCCGCTTCGCCGCGCAGGCCCTGACCGGGCTCGACGGCCTGGAGCTCAAGGCCCGCGTCGCGCACGTCGCCGCGGCCCTGCACGACGCGCTCCCCCTGCCCTATCCGCAGGCCGCCGCGCTCGTGCGCGAGTGTGCCGCCACGCTCGACATGTGGAGCGGCTGGCCCGCCACCGAGCACACCGCCGTCCAGGGGCTCGACCACCTGGAGGCCGCGATGGAGACGCTGGCCGCACTCACGCCGTACGCCACGGGCGAGTTCGCCGTCCGCCCCTACCTGGAGCGCTACCGCGACGACGCCATCAAGATCATGTACGGGTGGGCGGAGTCGCCCGACGAGCACCTGCGCCGGCTGGCCTCGGAGGGCTCGCGCCCGCGCCTGCCGTGGGCGAGCCGGGTCGGCTGGCTGATGACGCCGGGCCCGACGCTGCCCCTGCTCGACCGGCTGCGCGACGACCCGAGCGAGTACGTGCGCCGCTCGGTCGCCAACCACGTCAACGACCTGGCCAAGGACCATCCGCAGGTGGCGCTGGAGCTGCTGGCGGGGTGGCGCGCAGGCGGCGGCTCCCACGTGGAACGGGTGCTGCGCCAC
Source organism: Nonomuraea sp. GTA35 (assembly GCF_041950525.1). Classification (NCBI taxonomy): domain Bacteria; kingdom Bacillati; phylum Actinomycetota; class Actinomycetes; order Streptosporangiales; family Streptosporangiaceae; genus Nonomuraea; species Nonomuraea sp. GTA35. The sequence goes on from NZ_JBGNUV010000002.1 coordinate 1,307,760, forward strand.
GCGGTCCGCGGGCTGCTGCGCGCCGGCCATCCCGAGGCCCTCGCCCTGGTGGGCGCCACGCCGGGCAGCGGCGCCGTGGACGAGCTGTCCCTGGACTCGCCCACCGTGGCCGTGGGCGGCAAGCTGGCCTTCACGGTCACGGTGACGGCGGAGGCGGCGGGGCCGGTGCTGCTGAAGTACGCCGTGCGGCGGGCGGGCTCGCGCCGCGTGTTCCATCTCGGGCAGCGGGAGGCGGGCGGGGCCGGCGAGACGTTCACCGTACGCAAGAGCCACTCCTTCCGCCCGGTCACCACGCGCGACGAGCCGCCGGGCCCGCGGGAGCTCGATGTGATCGTCAACGGTAGGGTGGCCGCGACCGTCCCGTTCACGTTGACCGGGGCCGAGGTGGCATCGATCTCGTGAGGCACCGGCCGAGAGGGGTCCTGTGACGGACGAGGCGCGGGACGTCGACCTGCTCCAGATCGAGCTGGGCGTCATCTGGCGCCTGGACGAGCGCGGGCGCCTGCCGGGGCCGGAGGACATGGTGATCGGCGTGGCGGCCGGCGGCATGACCGCGGCCGTCGCGAGCGGCGTACCGGATGAGCTGGCCGAGCGCCTGCTCTCCCTCGTCACCGCGAGCACCCCCACTCCGCCAAACCTCGGCACGCCACCGGACGTGCTGGCGGCCTGCCGGGCCTTGCTGGGCGGCGAGAAGGTCAAGGTGTCGGGAGGCCCCAGCTACCTCGTGACCCCGCCCCTCCGGGCCGGCCTCGCGGTGGAGGTCCTCAGATCGGACTCCGCCGAGCACCTCCACCTCGTACGCTCCCTACCGCGGCCCGGCTCCTGGGAGCCCGACGAGTGGGCCGAGCTCACCAGCGGCAGAGCGGGAGCGCCCTGGGCGATGGTCGCCGAGGACGGGCAGGTGGTCTCGATCTGCCACAGCGCCCGCCTCACCCGGCTGGGCGCCGAAGCCGGCACCTGGACCTCACCGGCGTGCCGCGGCCGCGGCTACGCCGCCGCCACCACGTCCGCCTGGGCCGACCAGTTGCCCGGGATCCACCTGTTCTACAGCGCGAGCGCGGACAACCACTCCTCGCAACGGGTGGCCCAGCGCCTGCGACTCCGCCCCCTCGGCTGGTTCTGGCACCTCACCACCTGACACCACCCACCTCCCACCCGAGCCACTGCATGGACGGTCAAGAGGCACCCCACCCCGGCAGACGCTCGACCGGCAGACCACGCCCGAGCAGGTCCCCGGCCGGGTTCACCCGTGGGTTCCCGCGTGCAGGACCTCCCGTTCCCAGTCCTCCCGCGGCTGGGTGTGCAGCCGCCAGTAGTGCTCGGCGATGTCGTCCGGGTCGAAGGCCGTGCCCGGCGCGACGACCCCGGCGACCGTGACGCTGGCCGCGTGCACACCCGACGGCCCGTACTCCTCGTCCAGCATCGCCACCAGCGTCCGCACCCCGGCCTTGCCCAGGGAGAGGCTGACGTACGCGGGCTTGGGTTCGGGCATCCCGCCGGTGACGATGAACGTGCCGCCGCCGCGCCGCGCCATCGCGGGCACCACGTGCGCGGCCGTGATGAGCGCGCCCACCACGTTCACCGACCACGCGTCGAGCTGCGCCCGAGCGTTCGCCTCAGCGAGCGAGTCAGGGCGGATGACGGCAGCGTTGTACACCACGACGTCCGGCGTGCCGAGCGCGCCCGTCGCCGCGTCGAGCGCCGCGCGCAGCTCGTCCTCGTCCCCGCAGTCCGCTCGGTACGTGAGCACTCCGTCCAGGCCGAGGGAGCTACCGGTACGCGAGACGAGCCCCACCGCCAGCCCCTCCTTGGCGAACCGGCGGGCCACCGCCCGCCCGATCCCCGGTCCCGACCCGACGATCACCGCTCCAGGCATCGATCCGCTCCTCCACGTTGTTGTCGCATTCATGACGCTCGCGACGGTAAGGCGTCACATCGATGTGAAGGTCAAGGAAGTTCATGAGGATCGGTGACCTGGCCCGCGAGACCGGGGTCAGCAGGCGGCTGCTGCGCTACTACGAGGAGCAGGGCCTGCTGCGGCCCCGGCGGCTGGCGAACGGCTACCGCGAGTACGGCGACGCGGACGTGGCCGCCGTGCGCCACATCCGTACGATGCTCGCCGCCGGCCTGCCCACGTCCGTCATCGCGCGGCTGCTGGACTGCGTCCACGACGACGGCGACCGGATGGTGCCGACCGCGTGCCCCGGCATGGTGGACAACCTCCAGCGCGAACGCCGCCGCATCGCCGAGAGCATCGAACGGCTCCAGACGTCCCAGCAGGCGCTCGACACCATGCTCGCGACCGTCCGGCAGCAGCCCCGCTGACGTCTTCACCCCTGGAACGGCGAGGCGTCCGAAGGGTCGCGGAGTGACCGGCGTACAGCACCGGCCGGCGGCAGCGGGCGCCGCGGTCGCGTGCCAAGCCGCCGGGATCTGGGAGGATCGTGAGGCCATGACGGAGATGACCCGCTGTGTCGCGTGCGGCGGCGGCACCGTGGCCCCCGACGGCCACTGCTGGGACTGCGGGGCCGCGCAACCGGCCTTCCGCTCCCACGTCGAGCTCACGACGGACGCCGGCGCCGCCGGGGTCAGCGACCGGGGCCTGCGACGGGCCGTGAACGCCGACGCGATGGCCCTGGTCAGGGCGGGCGCGTGGACGGTGGGTGTGGTGTGCGACGGCGTGTCCATGTCGCCCCGCCCGGAGCGCGCCGCCCAGGTCGCCGCAGACGCGGGCGCGGCCACGACGATCGCGCTGCTGCGCGCGGGCGCGCTGCCGGAGACGGCGCTGGCGGAGGGGGCGATCCGGGCGGGCCGGGCGGTCACGGCCCTCGCCGGCTCACGCGAAGCCCCCCTCGGCGCGCCGTCCGCCCGCCTCCGTGATCCGCTGACGCAGGGGGCGCCCGCGTGCACGTACGTCGCCGGCGTCGCGGGCCCGGACGGCGTGTGGGCCTGCTGGGTCGGCGACAGCCGCGCGTACTGGCTCCCCGGCGAGGGCGTCGCGACGGCCATGACGGAGGACGACACGGGCGAGCACGAGGCCCTGTCCGCCTGGCTGGGCGCCGACGCGGGCCGTCCCGAGCCGCGCGTCCGCAGCTACCGCCCCAGCATCCCGGGCCTCCTGCTGCTGTGCACGGACGGCCTGTGGCGCCACTTCCCCGACGCCGGCGCCCTGCGCGACCGGACCCGTGCCGTTGGCCTGCACAGCCAAACCCGTTCCGACGGCCTGCGCGGCCAAGCCCGTGCCGGCGGTCTGGACGCCGCCCGGGCCCTCGTCGATCACGCCCTGGCGGCAGGCGGCCAGGACAACGTCACCGCCCTGCTGCTGCCAGCCGGGCCTCGATCCCGTCGAGGATGAGGCCCAGGCCGAGCAGGAACTGCCCGTCGAAGTCCGCGTCCTCGACCTGGCTGAGCCGGGCGAGCTCGCCGTCCAGGTGCCCGGCCACCTTGGCGCGGATCTCGGCGTCAGCGGCAGGCGTGCGGACCTTCTGCCACCAGGTGTTCTCCGCGGCGACGAACCCGTTGACGTAGGACGTCAGCGTCCCCACGGCGGCGGTGAGCACGGCCCCCTCCAGCCCCGCCCCGGCCAGGGCGGAGTAGAACAGCCGGGACCGGGCCACGGCCTGGGGCCCCAGCAGCGGGCGGGTGGCGGTGAGCGCGGGCACCCAGGGATGGCGGCGCATGACGGCGCGGCTCTGCGTGAGCTGCGCGGTGAGGAAGTCGCGCCACGGCCCCGCCTCCCCGGGCGCCTCGATCTCGCCGATCACCTCGTCCAGGGCCAGGTCGAGGACGTCCTCCTTGCTCTGGACGTACTCGTAGAGCGACATCGTCCCGGCGCGCAGCCGGGCGGCGAGCGCCCGCATGGAGAACCCGGCCACGCCCTCCGCGTCGAGGAGCGCGACGGCGGCCTCGACGATGCGCTCGCGTGACAGCCGGGGCCTGCGCGGGCGGGCGTCCTCGCGGAACCAGATCGTCTCCGGCATCCTCCAGCCTTTCCGTGCACTGTACGGAAATCCGTACGGCTAGCTTAGGCGCCCCGACGACACCGTGGAGGACGAGGTGGAGGACGAGATGGAGCAGTGGCACCGGGATCACGCGATGCTGGCGTTGCGGATCAACCGGCTGGCGACGGGCGGCGCGAGCGGCACCGCGCTGATCTACCGGGGACCGGCCGAGTGGGCCGCGGCGGTGGAGGCGGAGCCGCCGGCCGCGGCGGGGGCGCTTGCGGAGGAGGCGGAGCGGCTGATGGAGTGCGCGCCGACCGCCTACCTCGCCGCCCACGTGCGCGCCGTCCGCGCCATGGCCCGTCACCTGGACGGCGAGCGGCTGCCGCTGGCCGAGTACGGGCGGCAGTGCCTGGGGCTGGAGCCGCGGTGGGTGCCGGAGGAGGTGTTCGAGCAGGCGCACGCCGACCTGGACGCGGCCCTGCCGAGGACCTCCGGCACGCCGGCCGACCGGCTCAGGGCGTGGCAGGAGGCGCACACGCTGCGGGACATCGAGCGGCTGCCCGGGCTGGTGGACCGGGCGGTGGCGGAGACGCGGGCGCGGACGGGCGCGATCGTCCCGCTGCCGCCCGGGGAGGTGGTGGAGTGCCGGCTGGTCGAGGGCGTGGGGTTCCACGGGGCGGGTGACTACGAGGGCGGGCTGAAGTCCACCATCCACATCAACAGGGCGATCCCGTTCAACGTCGCCGACCTGCTGTATCTGGTGGCGCACGAGGGGCATCCCGGGCACATCGCCGAGTCGATGCTCAAGGAGCTGCGTCTCGGCGAACAGCAGCGGGTGCGGTTCATGCTGTCGCCGTCGTTCGTGCTCAGCGAGGGGCTGGGGCTGCTGGCCGAGGAGCTGGTGTTCCCCGGGGACGAGGCGCAGGCGTGGCTGAACGCGAACGTCCTTCCCGGGCTGGGCATCCGGCCGGACGGCAGCGACTTCGCGGCCGTGCACCGGGCCAGGAACGTGTTGTGGGGCGTCTGGGGCAACGCGGCGTTCCTGGCGGACGAGGGGCGGGAGGAGGCGGAGCTGGCCGCGTACCTGAGGCGGTGGGCGCTCTACGGTGACGGCGAGGTGGCGGCGGCGCTCGGGCTGCTCAAGCCCTCGCCGATGAGCCCGTACATCTTCGGATATTTCTACGGATGGGAGCTGGTGCGGCGGTGGGCGACCGGCCCCGAGCGGGTGCGCCGGCTGCTGACCGAGCAGCTACTGCCCGCCGACCTGGCCTCCTGACGCGCGCCGCGCGATGAGCTGCTCCACGCCGTCGAGCAGCAGGTCGAGGCCGAAGCGGAAGTCGTCGTCGTGGACCCAGCCCTCGGCGCCGCGGAAGGCGCCGCCCCGCACGGCGGCCGACGCGGCGGGGTAGCGCTCGGGGTCGAGCAGCTCCACCAGCATCTCGCCGTAGTCGGCGGCCCCCCCGATCCCGGCCTCCTCGAACTCCTGGAAGCCGGCCCCGGCCGACTGGACGATCGCCGCGTCGGTCAGCGCGTACCCGGTCAGGGCGCTGGCCACGTTGATCTTCTCCCCGTCGTCGAGGCCCGTGCCGTCGAGCGCGGCCAGCGCCCGGTCCAGCCAGAGCAGCCGCCGCGGGCCGAGCGGCGGGGCGAACTTCGTGATCTGCAGCACCCAGCCGTGCTTCAGCACGAGGTCGCGCTGGAGCCGGGTCCACAGGGCGAGGTAGTCGCGCCAGGGCAGGCCCGACGGATCCGGCGGGTCGGGGGCGATGGCGTCGGACATCAAGGTGAGCAGGTCGTCCTTGCTGCCGATGTACCGGTACAGCGCCGTCGCCGCCACCCCGACCTTCGTGGCCACGCTGTTCATCGACACCCCGGCCAGCCCTTCGGCGTCGGCGAGCTCGATGGCGGCGGCGGTGATCGTGGGCAGGTCGAGCCGCGGCCGCGGCCCCCTGCGCGGCACCGGCTCGCGCCCCCACAACCGCTGCAGCATGGGGGGCAACCGGTCTTGCGCCATCGAACTCCTCCTTGACTCCCTCCTAGGATTCTGCATTATCTTAAAACTATGAACGGCATACACAGTAAGACATTCACAGATGCCATCGTGGCCCGGGGGCTCACCAAGTCGTACGGCGGGACACGAGTGCTGGCCGGGATCGACCTGACCGTTCCCACCGGCTCGCTGCTGGCGCTGCTCGGGCCCAACGGCTCGGGAAAGACGACCACCGTACGGATCCTGACCACGCTCCTGGCCCCGGACGGCGGCACCGCCACGGTGGCCGGGCACGACGTGACGCGCGAGGGCCCGCAGGTGCGCCGCGCCATCGGGCTGACCTCCCAGCAGGCCACGGTGGACGCGTTGCTGACCGGGCGGGAGAACCTGGAGCTGTTCGCCGGCCTCTACCACCTGGGCCGCCGCCGGGCCAGGCGGCGGGCGGAGGAGTTGCTGGAGCGCTTCGACCTCACCGGTGCCGCCGACCGCCGGGCCGGCACGTACTCGGGCGGCATGCGCCGGCGCCTGGACCTGGCGGCCAGCATGGTGTCGGCGCCGCCGATCCTGTTCCTGGACGAGCCCACGACCGGCCTCGACCCGCGCAGCAGGGCCGAGCTGTGGTCGGTGATCCGCGAGCTGCTGGCCTCCGGCACCACCATCCTGCTGACCACGCAGTACCTGGAGGAGGCCGACCAGCTCGCCGACCGCGTCGTGGTGATCAACGGGGGCCGCGTCGTCGCCGACGACTCCCCCGCCGCGCTGAAACGCCAGGTCGGCAGGGAACGCCTGGCCCTGCGCCCGGCGCGGCCCGCGGACCTGCCCCTCGCGGCCGCCACCCTGCAGGGCGCCCACGTCGACCCCGAGGCAGGGGAGCTGACGCTGGCCCTCCAGGGCCCCGACCACCTGCGACACGCGCTGGACGTGCTGCACGGGGCGGGCATCCCGGTCGAGCACGTGGAGCTGCGCACCCCCACCATGGACGACGTCTTCTTCGAGCTCACGGCGACCGCGACAGGAGCACTGGCGTGAACGCCTCCCTCACCTCGGCCGGCGACCTGCACCGCCTGGTCGTCCGCGACCTGCGCCGCGACCTGCGCGTCCTGGACGGCCTCATCGTGAACACGGCCCTGCCCGTGATGATCATGGTCCTGTTCGTGTACGTGTTCGGCGGCGCGATCACGACCGGCTCCAGCGGGCTGGACTACATCGACTTCGTCGTGCCCGCCGTCCTGCTCATGTCCGGCGGGTACGGCGCCGCGCTGACCGCGGTGACCATCGCCGACGACATGACCGGCGGCATGATCGACCGCTTCCGCACCCTGCCGATCAGCGGCTGGGTGGTGCCCGCCGGGCACGTCGTGGCCTCGGTGATCCGCAACGTCGCGTCCTCGGCCATCGCCCTGGCCGCCGCGCTCCTGCTCGGCTTCCGCCCCGACGCCTCGCTCGCCGACTGGGCGCTGGTGCTGGCCCTGGTGACGGGGTACGTGCTGGCGATGTCCGCGCTGGCGGCGGTCTGGGGGCTGCTGGTCAGCTCGTCCCAGGCGGCCGGGGCGTTCAGCTTCGTCGTGCTCTTCCTGCCGTACGTGTCGGACGGCATCGTCCCGGCCCAGACCATGCCGGGCGTGCTGCGGGACTTCGCCTACAACCAGCCGCTGACACCGATCATCGAGGCCATGCGGTCGCTGCTGCTGGGCCTGCCCATGGGGTCGTCGGGGGCGGTGGCCACCGCGTGGCTCGCGGGCACGGTGGTGATCTGCGTGCCGGTGACGGCGGTGCTGTTCCGCCGCAGGACCGCCTCACGCTAGCAGGAGGGTCAGGCCGCCGGTCGTGTAGCAGACCATCAGCACGAACAGCGGGATCTGGCCCGCCACCGCCCTGGCGGGCGGCAGCAGCCTGACCGAGCGGTCGTGGGCGGCCACCACGCCCGCGACGTGGCCGATCACGATGGCCAGCACCTGCACGGTGGCGATCGTGCCGGGCGCGACGGCGTTCTGGTCCACCTCGGCGTCCAGGCCCAGCGCCAGGACGATCGCGTGCCGGCCCTCGATGACCAGCAGCGAGAAATAGTGCGCGATCAGGTAACCGACGGCGATCGGAAGCAGCGAGTGGGCGAAGCGGCCGGTCAGGCTCCTCGTGCCGCCGATCAGGCCGGCCGCGCCGAGGCACGCGGCGTACAGCGCGGCCACCCCGGCGACGGCCGCCAGCAGGCCGAGCGTCCCCAGGCCCGGGCGACCGCCGAACGGGGCGGACTGCAGGGCGTTCACCCAGGCCGGGCTGGTGGACAGGCCGTCGTAGGCGGTGCTGCCGAGCAGCACGCAGACCGTGGCGACCAGGCCGGGGGCCGGGGCGATGGCGTCCAGGCCGTCGAACGGGTTGCGCAGCACGCGCCTGCCGTCCGCGCGCCGGCCGAGCGGGGACAGGTGGCCGATCAGGGTCGAGTACACCTCGAACGGGTCGCCGCGTTCCAGCCAGGCGTGGCCGTACACGAGGGTGCCGGCGAGCTGGGCGGCGGCGTACAGGGTGAGGAAGATCAGCAGGGTGGGGGGCGCGGCGGGCTCGGGGGCGACCAGCTCCGTCCAGGTGAACGCGAGCAGCCCCGCCGCCGCGGGCCAGAGACCGAGCCCGGACGGGTACGGGCGGCGCGGCCGGTCGGGCAGCAGCCGGAACGGGTTCAGCGCCCGCCACACCGGGCCGAACAGCAGCGACGCGGGCACCAGGCCGACCCAGAAGAGCACGTACACCAGGTACGGGCCCGCGTTCTCCGCCGCCGGGCCGAGGACCAGCCACCCGAGGGTGTAGACGGCGGCCAGAAGGGTCAGGACGCGCACGACCAGGCGCACCCGGCACGGACCGGTCGGACGGCGCCGCACCCCCGAGCCGCCAGGGCCGCGCCGCACCGCCGAGCCGTCAGGATCGCGCGGCAGCGCCGGGCGGCCGGGAAGGCGGAGCGTGATCGGGCGGCCGGCCAGGTCGCCGCGGAAGCGGGAGTCGGCCCAGAGCAGGCCGAGCGCCAGGAACGAGACGACGAGCGCGGCGAACGCGCCCGCGTAGGCGTAGAAGATCGGGATCGGCAGGTCGGCCCGCTCCCCGACACCGTGCGCGAGCAGATCCACCGCCCCCGCCGGGTCCATGCCCGTCACCGGACCGCGAGCTGGGTCAGGACCAGCTTGCCGCCGTGCGTCTCCACCTGGAACACGCCGGTCAGGTCCGCCGTGAACCGGACGGTCACGGGCACCCCGGGGCGCAGCTCGGCCACGAGGTCGTAGCCGTGCACGTGCAGCTCGTCGGCCACGTCGCTGGTGACGGTGATGCTGACCTGCCGCCCCTTGGCCACCTCCAGCCAGCCGGGAGGCGGACGGACCCGGCCGCCCGCGATCGTGATCTCGGCGTCCGCCCGCCCGATCGGCGCGCCGGTCGCCACCTCGTGGCTGTTGCCGGGATCGCGGTGGGTCGGCGACAGCGGCCCGCATCCCGCGGCGAGCACCCCCGCCAGGACGGCACAGCACACGCGGACGGCCCCCGAGTCCCGCACCGCAGGCGCGCCCCGCCCCCGGAAGGCCGGCCTCACGTGGGCACCTCGGCCTCGGCGGGCCGCTCGGCCGCCGCGCGCCGCCGCCGGGGCGCCAGCACGACGACCGCGCACAACACCCAGAGCCCGGTGAGCAGCCCCCGGATCCACCCCGGGCCCAGCGGGATGACCGGGATCAGGTACACCAGCCGGTCGAACGCGTCCGCGCAGGCCAGCACCCCGACCACGATCGTGAACCAGCCGAACACCGGCCGCCCCGCCCGCAGCGCCGAGCCCAGGCACAACCACCACGCCCCCATGAGCAGCAGCGCCGCCCCGGCCTGCGCCGGGCTGCCGAGGGCCGCGGCCACGACGTCGAGCACCAGCCCGAGCCCGCCCGCCAGGGTCCCGGCCACGACCAGCCGGTGCCCGCGCCGGGTCGTCGCCGCCGGAGCGGCCGTGACCCCGTGCCCCGCCGCCCCGTCACCGTCATGCGCCTGAGCAGCGCGCCCGCGCCGCCTGACCAGGTGCCGCGACCGCCACCAGAACAGCCCCGCCAGCAGCCCCAGCACCAGCGAGCCGCCCAGCGCGAGCTGCGCCTCCACCTTGCCCAGCCCAGACGCCCCGAACCAGTCGCACCCGGCGGGCAGCCGCGCCTCGGCGGCGCTGAAGTCGGCGCACAGGTACAGCTTGACGAGCTTGACCGGCTCGGCCAGCAGCCGCCGCGTCCCGCCCGTCAGCTCGGGCGCCGCCGCGGCGCAGACGGGCAGCACCACGGGCGAGGACGCGCCCGTGTCCCCCTGCCAGCAGTTGCCGGTGCCCTGGCCGTCCCACCAGACGTCCAGCCCGTTCGGCCGCCGCTCCCCCGTCGGGCTGACGCCGAACACGTTGCCCTCGTACCGGTTGAAGTCGGACGTGTCGGCCTGCCTGGCGAGGTCGTTCTCGCCCCTGATGAACGCGGGCACGCCGAAGAGGAGGAACCCGGCCCGCCGGTGCCCCCAGACCTGGTTGTTCTTGAAGACGTTGTAGTTGCCGCCCGCCACGATCACGCCGGTGCCCGGCGGCACCCCCACCTGCGAGCAGACCACGCCCCGCTCGTAGCCGCGCTCGGCGGGCGGCTTGGCGCAGGTGCCGTCGCGGGTGTGGCGGTAGTAGTCGCGGTTGTTGTCGTAGATCTTGTTGTTCTCGAATTTCGCGTGGTTCTGCGGCAGGCCGGGGTGGGAGGGCCAGAGGCTGTCCATCGTGGCGCCGACCATGTTGTCGTAGAACTCGTTGTCGTGCACCCAGAGCGAGTCGCCCGCGGTGCCCGAGTAGCCGAGCGCGTTGTCGTGGCTCTTGCAGCGGCGGATCTCGATGGCGTAGCGGGGGACGTCGTGGCCGCGGCCCTCGTTCAGGTTGGAGGCGCTGCCCGGGTAGAGGCCGCCGTCGCCGTTGCCGTACGACTCGCAGTCGGTGTAGAGGCCGTGGTCGCTGGCGAAGGTGAGGAAGCCGTACTCGTCGTTCCAGCGGGTCAGGACGCGGTCGATGACGAAGCCGTCGGTCTCGAGCACGTACAGGGAGTTGAACGTGGTGCGCTGGGCGGTGAGGTTCCTGAAGTAGACGCCGTCGGCGCGGTCGGCGCGGACGGCGTTCAGCTTGCGGTACTCGGCGTCGATGACGACGTCCAGGGGGCCCGCGCCGGTGCCCTCGATCTGGAGGTCCTGCTTGCCGAGGATGGCGACGAGGTTCTGGTTGTGCGGGCACTGGACCTGCTGCTCGTAGCTGAGGATCTGGTAGCCCCAGTCCGACCAGCGGGCGGGCAGGCGGGCGCAGGCGCCGGTGGGGGCGGGCCGGCTGGGCTCCTCGCGGTAGAGGCCGGGCAGGATGGCGATGGTCATTCCGGGGCGGTTCACCCGGTCGACGGCCTCCTGTACGTGCCGCACCCCTTTTTCCTGACATTTCACGAATAAGTCGAGGTTGCGGGTTTTGAGGTCAGCAGGGAAATGCGCGATCCGGCGTTCGAAATCGGCTCTGTCGGTCTTGCAGACGAGCAGGTCGGGCTCGCCCTGCCGCAGGACCGGCACCGAGCCCGTGCCGTCGGGGAACGAGACCGGGCGCTCCTCGTGGGCCAGGGCCGCGCCGCCACCGGCCACCAGCAGGACCGACACCAGTGCGACGATGGACGCGAGCTTCCGCATGTGGCCCATGGCCGGAGATTAGAACAAGGCTCACGTTCTGCCTAGGCCGGAAGATCCGGAAATGATGGTGCCCCGCGAAGCCGGCCATCCGTGCAACTTCGTGGGGCAGACCAGGAGGCTAGCGAGCCCGCCTACATTTCTTCTTCATGTCTCGCGGCATGTCTCGCGGCATGTCTCAAGGCACGTCTCACGGCGCCATGCCGGCCAGGGCCGCGTCGACGACCCGCTCGGCCAGGTCGAGCGAGAGGTCGCCGGCGGGGCCCCACTTGGTGTGCCACAACATGGTGCCGGAGATCATCGCCTGGGCCATGTCCACGTCGAGGTCGGCGCGGAGCTCGCCGGAGGCGATGCCGCGCTCGATCACCTGGCGCATCGCGTCCCTGCGGGGCTCGACGGCCCGCTTGAGGAAGCGCTCGAACAGCTGCGGGTAGCGGTCGGCCTCGCTCATCGCGATGTTCATCACGCAGCGGCTGCGGGCCTGGCCGTGCTCCCTGCGCATGGCATCGACCAGGGCGATCAGGTCGTCGCGCACCGACGTGCCGGACAGCGGCGGCAGCGGCGCCTTGAGCGTGGAGAGCGCGTCGACGACCAGGTCCTCCTTGTTGGACCAGCGCCGGTAGATCGTGGTCTTGCCGACGCCCGCCCGCGAGGCGATCGCCTCGATGGTCAGCTCGGACACGCCCATGCCCTCGCCGATCAGGTCGAGGGTCGCCTCGACGATCGCCTTCTCGGCCTTCTCGCTGCGCGGACGGCCCGCGGGGCGGGCAGTCCCGGATTCCTGGATCGTCATCGCGGCCTCACCATACCTCGCCGGCGCGGGCGCGCCGGTCGCCAGGGCGGCCTGTCACGTACGCGCCGCCGCCCGCTGCTCGCTCCATCGGCCGGCCCTCACCCGCGGGACGACGTCAGCACCGGCTCCTCCTGGGCCGCGTGCTTGGCGGCGCGGACCTTTCCGGGCATCCACCGGGCCACCACCGCGATGCCGAGCAGCCCGATCACCGCCGACACCAGCGCCGTGACGTGCATGCCGTCCACGAACGCGGTGAACGCCGGCTGCACCAGCGCCCGCCCCTGGGCGCCGAGCTCCTGCACCACGGTCATCGTCGCCATGAGCGACTCACCGGCCGCGTGCCGTACGTCCTCGGGCAGGCCGGCCAGCGCGGGCTCCATCTGGCCGCGGTAGCTGGACGACAGCACCGAGCCGAGCACGGCCACGCCGAGCGCGCCGGACACCTGCCGGACGGTGTTGCTCATCGCCGAGCCGACACCGGCCTTCTCCCTGGGCAGCGACTCCATGATGGCCGTGGTCGCGGGCGGCATGATGTTCGCCATCGCGGCGCCCTGGACGAAGAAGATGACCTCGATCAGCACGATCGGCGTGTTCTGGTCCATGAGCGCGTAGCTGCCCAGCGCCAGCGTGACCACGATCATGCTGACGGTGGCCGACAGCTTGGCGCCGAACCGTTCGTTGATGCGCTGGCTGAGCGGCGCGAAGATGAGCTGCGCGGCGGCGAACGGGATCATCAGCGCGCCCGCCTGGATCGGCGTGAACCCCAGCACGATCTGCAGGTAGAACGTGAGGAAGAACATCCCGCCCATCATCGCGAAGAAGACGATGCCCATCATGCCGATGGCCGAGCTGAAGCGCACGTTGCCGAAGCTGCGCACGTCGAACACCGGGTGGTCGATGCGCCGCTCCCACCACACGAACACGCCCAGCACCGCCACCCCGGCCAGCGTCGGGACCAGCACCTCCGCGCTCGCCACGGTGCCCAGCTCGCCGCCGCGGATGATGCCGTACACCACGGCCACCAGGCCGATGATGGACAGCACCACGCCGACCGGGTCCAGCCTGGACGGCTTGGGGTCACGCGACTCGGGCACGACGGCCGCGATGAGGATCATGCTGATGATCACGATCGGCACGTTGATCAGGAAGACCGAGCCCCACCAGAAGTGCTCGATCAGCAGGCCGCCCGTGATGGGGCCGATCGCCACCGCGAGGCCCACGCCACCGGCCCACACGCCGATCGCCTTGCCCCGCTCGGCCGGCGGGAACACGTTGGAGATGATCGCCAGCGTGGCCGGCATGATGGCCGCGCCGCCGATGCCCATCGCCGCCCTGGCCAGGATCAGCTGCATCGGGTCCTGCGAATAGGCGCTGGCCAGCGAGGCCAGGCCGAACAGCAACATGCCGATGAACAACATGCGCTTGCGCCCTGTTCGGTCGCCGATCACGCCGAAGGTGAACAACAATCCGGCGAACACGAGCGTGTAGGAGTTGATCGCCCACTCCAGCTCGCTCTGGGTGGCGCCCAAGCCGACCGTCTCGTCGGCGATGGTCTTCATCGCCACGTTCAGGATCGTGTTGTCGAGCACCACGGCCAGCAGGCTGAACACCAGCACGCCGAGGATCCCCCAGCGGCGTGGATGTCCTGTGTTCGAGTCCATGGGAGACATCCTTAATTTCGATACGTCTAAGTTTCGCAACGCCACCGTATCGCAAGGCATTCCGATACGCAACGGTCCCGTTTCGTAAACTGGAGGTGAACTCCCGCCTTAGCGGGTGCCCATGAGACGCGACGGGGCCCGGGAGCAGCCCCCGCTCGCTCCCGGGCCCCGCTCACACCACTGTCAGGACGGCGAGACGGCGGCAGGCTCGGGCAGCTCGGCGGCCTCCGGCTTCAGCTGCGTCCCCGAACCATCGCCGGGCGGGCGGCGCCGCCAGAACGGCAGGGCGACCACCACCATGGCCACCCCGACCACCCCGGCCAGCACGAACGCCCACTCAGGCCCGGCCCCGTCGATGACGGCGCCCGCGATGGGCGCCGAGGCGGCCCCGCCGATCAGCAGGGCGGTGCCGTGGAAGCCCATCGCCTCGCCCCGCGCCGCGCTGGGCACCCACCGGCTGAGCGCGTCGACGGTGGACGACAGGGCGGGCGCGCACAGCAGCCCGGCGGGCAGCAGCGCCAGCACCAGCCAGTGCCAGCCGCCCCCCACCAGCCCCACCGGGATGGTCAGCACGCCCATGGCGGCGATCAGGGCCAGCGGCGAGAAGCCCCGCGACAGCCCGCCGTACACGAAACCGCCGACGAGCGAGAACACGCACCAGATGGCCACCGCCAGCCCGACCCACACGGTCTGCCCCGCCTGGTTCATGGTGGCGACCAGGGAGAGCTCGGTAGCGGTGAGCACGAACGTGGCGGCCGCGGCCGTGCCGAGCAGCGCCACGAACGCCGGCGTGAGCCACTGCCGCCTCGGCACCTTCACGGCCTCCACCTCGAGCTCCGCGACCGACCGGACCGGCGGGTTGAGCAGGATCAGCCCCAGCCCCGCCGCCGTCAGGCCGGCCCCGATGGCCGTCAGCGTCACGCCGCTGCCCAGCGTCGTGATGCCCGCGACCGCGAGCGCGGGCCCCACCATGTACGACATCTCGACCAGCATCGAGTCGAGCGCGAACCCGCTGCGCCGCTGCTCGACCGGCACCATGGCCGCCAGGCACTGCCTGGTCACGCTGAACACCGGCAACGCCAGCAGCCCCGCCACCGCCGCCGCCACGAGCAGGACGGGGAACGGCAGCGCCCACGCGCTCGCCCAGAACGCCGCCTGCGCCACGGTGGTGACGGCGAGCACCGGACGCAGCCCGTGCCTGTCGACGAACCTTCCCGCCAGCGGCGAGCCGACGGCCATGCCGATCGTGCTGGCCATGGAGATCAGCCCCGCCGGGCCGTAGTCGAGCCCCATCACCTCCGCCACGTGCAGGGTCAGCGCCATGCCCACGGCCGTGGCGGGCACGCGGGCCAGCAGCCCCACCAGGAGCAGCGTGGGGACGCCTGGGATCTTGAGCAGGCGACGGTAAGGGTCGAGAGCCATGGTGTTCATTACCTCCGACGTCGATTGTGTCAAGAGGCACCGACAGTTTTGCCACAGGTTTTCCGCGTATGACCGCGCGTGCCATCATCGGAGTGAGTCCGGGGACGCCACTGGGGCGCCTCGAGACGTTTCCTGGAGGGTTCACACATGTCCTCTTCAACCACGCTGTACGGCGGCGTGTCCGGGCGCCGCGTCACCGTCCGCGACCTCACCGCCGCCAAGGAGCGCGGAGAGCGGTGGCCGATGGTCACCGCCTACGACGCGATGACGGCGCGGGTGTTCGACGCGGCGGGCATCCCGGTCCTGCTCGTGGGCGACTCGGCGGCCATGGTCGTCTACGGCTACGACTCCACGCTCCCGGTCACGGTCGACGACCTCCTGCCGCTCACGGCCGCCGTCGTGCGCGGCTCCGCGCGCGCCCTGGTGGTCGCCGACCTGCCGTTCGGCTCGTACCAGGCCTCGCCCCAGCAGGCCCTGGAGTCGGCGGCGAGGTTCATGAAGGAGGCCGGGGCGCACGCGGTCAAGCTGGAGGGCGGACGGCGGGTCCTGCCGCAGGTCGAGGCGCTGGTCTCGGCCGGCGTGCCGGTCATGGCGCACCTCGGGCTGACCCCGCAGTCGGTCAACGTCATGGGCGGTTACCGCGTACAGGGGCGGGGCCAGTCGGGCGACGAGCTCATGTCGGACGCCAAGGACCTGGAGCGGGCCGGGGCGTTCTCGGTGGTGCTGGAGTGCGTACCGGCCGACCTGGCGCAGCGGGTGACGACGTCGCTGGCGATCCCGACCATCGGGATCGGGGCGGGAGCGGCGACGGACGCCCAGGTCCTGGTGTGGCAGGACCTCATGGGGCTCACGCCGCGGCCGGCCAGGTTCGTCAAGCGGTACTCCGATCTCGCCGGCGAGATGGACCGCGCCGTACGCGCCTTCGCCGACGACGTGGCGTCCGGGGCGTTCCCGGCGGCGGAGCACACCTACAGCTGAGCGGGCACCTGCCTGGTGGCCGCCCGGGTGGGGTGGCCACCGGTCCCAGCGTGATGGCGTGCGTGCCGGGTCAGCCGGTGGTCAGCGTGGCGGGGTCGGTGTTCGAGCCGCACACCACCACGGCCACCCGCTCCCCCGGCACCGGCCGGTAGACGCCCGACAGCAGCGCCGCGTAGGCGGCCGCGCCCGCGTGCTCGGCCGCCAGCCGGTGCCGCTCCCAGAGCGTACGCCGCGCCGACACGATCGCCTCGTCCGTCACCAGCACGCTCTCCACCCGGGGCCCGGACAGCACCTCGAACGCCAGCCGGCCGATCTTGCTGGCCCCGAGCGCGTCGGCCGCCACGCCGTCGACCTCGACCTGCACCGGCTCGCCCGCCTGGAGCGCCGCGTGCAGGGTCGGGATCCGCTCGGGCTCGACGCACACGATCTTCGGCCCACCCGCCCCGGCAGCACCCGCCGGACCGGAACCGGCCGAAGCCGCAGCACCCGCCGGACCGGAACCGGCCGAGGTCGCGGCGGCCGTGCCGAGGGTGATGCCCGCTGCGAAGCCGCCGCCGCCGACCGCCACCAGCACCGTGTCCACCCCGCCGGTCTGCTCGACCAGCTCGAGCCCCGTCGTGCCCTGCCCGGCCACCACCTCGGCCTGATCGTAGGCGTGCACCACCAGGGCGCCGGTCTCGGCGGCCCGCTTGGCGGCGGCGTCGGCGGCGTCGGAGTAGATGGCGCCGGTCTGCGTGATGTGCGCGCCCAGCGCCCGAAGCCCCGCCACCTTGACCGGGCTGGTCACCTCGGGCACGAAGATCTCCGCCCGCACACCCAGGGCCCGCGCGGCGAACGCCACCGCCAGCCCGTGGTTGCCCCCGCTGGCGGCGATCACGCCGCTCCCGGGCAGCTCACCGGCGGACAGCATGCGGTTGAACGCCCCGCGCACCTTGAAGGACCCCGTGTGCTGCAGCAGCTCCAGCTTCAGCCACAGCCCCGGCGAAACCTCGATCACGGGCGTGCGGAGCACGTGCCCGGCGATCCGCCGCGCGGCCGCCGGCACGTGCTCACGGTCAACAGTCGTCACGGTCCTCAGGCTATGCCAGGGCCTGGGACACGTCGGCCCACAGGTCCTCGGGGTGCTCGATGCCGACCGCGATACGGACGGTGCCCTCGCCGATGCCGCTGCGCCGCAGCTCCTCCGGGCTGAGCGCGCGGTGGGAGGTGGTGGCGGGGTGCAGGACGAGCGTCTCGACGCCGCCGAGCGAGGGGGCGAGCAGCGCCAGGCGTACGGAGCTCATGAACCGCTCCCCGGCCGCCCGCCCGCCGGCCAGGTCGAACGAGAACACCCCGCCGAACCCGGGCAGCAGCTTGGCCGCCAGCTCGTACGAGGGATGCGTGGCCAGCCCCGGCCAGTGCACGGCCGTGACGGCGGGGTGCTCGGCCAGCCGGGTGGCCAGGTACTCGGCGTTGGCGCAGTGGCGCTCCATGCGCAGCGCGAGCGTCTGCAGCCCGCGCACCGTCAGCCAGCTCGCGAACGGGTCGGGCGAGGCCCCCAGCTCGATCGCGAAGTGCCACAGCTTGTCGTAGAGCCCGCGATCGGCGAAGACGGCGATCCCGCCCACCACGTCGGTGTGCCCGGACAGGTACTTGGTGGTGGAGTGCACGACGATGTCCGCCCCGTGCTCGAAGGGGCGGCACAGCAGGGGCGTGGCGAACGTGTTGTCCACCACGGACAGGATCCCCAGGTCGCGGGCCGCCTCGCACATCCCGGGCAGGTCGGCCACCAGCGTCATCGGGTTGCTGATCGTCTCCAGGTAGACCAGCCGGGTCTCGGGGCGGACGGCGGCGCGCAGGGCGGCGGGGTCGTTCTCCGGCACGTACGTGACGGTGATGCCGAACCGGGCGACCAGCTCGTTGATCATGGCGGCGGTGCCCCCGTACAGGGAGCGCTGGGCCACGAAGTGGTCACCGGGCTTGAGCAGGCCGAGCAGGACCACGTTGATCGCGCCCATGCCCGAGCCCGTCGCGATGGCGTGCTCGCCGCCCTCCAGCCCGGCCACGGCGAGCTCCAGCGAGCGCACGGTCGGGTTGCTGTAGCGCCCGTACACGAACGCCCCGTCGGGGCGCCCCATCGACTCGGCCATGACGGCGGGGTCGTCGAAGGTGAAGCCTGAGGTCTGGTAGATCGGCACGCTGATGGGGCGGCTGCCCTCGATGGGCGGCTGGGGGACGTGCACGGCTCTCGTCTCGGGGCGGAAATCGTTCATGACCCCAGGATCCATCCGCCGCGGATCCGATGTCAGAGCCAATACGGCAGAATTGGTCCATGAATGGGGCCAATCTCGATGACCTCGTCGATCTGCTCGGCCGGTGGGCGTCCGGGCGCGGGCCGCTGTACCTGCTGCTCGCCGCCCGCCTGCGGGCGCTGATCGACGACGGCGTGCTCGCGCCGGACGAGCCGCTGCCTCCCGACCGGGTGCTGGCCAGGCGGCTGGCGGTGGGCCGGGGCACGGTGGTGGCCGCGTACGACCTGCTCCAGCAGGAGGGCCGGCTGGTGCGCCGCCAGGGCAGCGGCACCAGGGTGGCCGCGCTCGACCTGCCCGCCACGCGCACGGCCGACGGCGTGGCCGCCAACCCGCTGCTGCTGCACATCCTGCACCCGCCGGACAACGTGCAGCTCCTGACGTGCGCCGCCCCGCACGACCCGCCGCCCGCGCTGTGCGAGGCGTACGCCGAGGCCGCCCACCGCCTGGCCGGGCTGCACGAGATGGGTTACCAGCCGGCGGGCAACCCGGAGCTGCGGGCCGCGCTGGCCGCGTACTACACGGGCCGCGGCGTGCCCACGACGCCCGACGAGATCATCGTGACGACGGGCGCCCAGCAGGCGCTCACCCTGCTCACCAGCCTGCTGGTGGCGCCGGGCGACACGGTGCTGGCCGAGACGCCGGCCTACCCGGGCGCGCTGGAGGCGTTCCGGCACGCGGCGGCGGTCGTGCGGCCCGCCACCGGCATCGAGGACCTGCGCGAGCGCCCGGCGCTGGCCTACTTCGTCCCCTCGGTCCGCAACCCGGACGGCGCGATCATGGACAACCCGTCGCGCAGGCGGCTGGCCACGCTGGCCGCCGAGCACGACGTGCCGCTGATCGACGACGAGGTCCGCGCCGAGCTGTGCTTCTCGGGCGAGACCCCGATGCCGCTGGCCGGCTTCCACCGGGGCGAGCAGATCATCACGGTCGGATCGCTGAGCAAGCTCGTCTGGGGTGGGCTGCGGGTGGGCTGGATCCGCGCGGCGGCGCCGCTGGTCTCGCGGCTGGCCAGGCTGCGGGCCGTGCAGGACCTCGGCGGCGAGGTGGTCAGCCAGCTCGCCGCCGCCGCGCTGCTGCGCCGCCTGGACGAGGTCCGCGCCGCCCAGCTCGCGACGCTGCGCCGCCGCCACGACCATCTGTGCGCCGAGCTGCGGGCACGGCTGCCGTCCTGGACGTTCGAGCCCGCCCTCGGCGGCCAGACCATCTGGGTACGCGTCCCGCACGGCGACGCCGACTCCTTCGCCCAGGTGGCGCTCAGGCACGGCGTCGCGGTGCCGCCCGGCCGCTCCTTCGACCCGCTGGGCGCCTACGCCGACCACCTGCGGCTGCACTTCCTCTTCCCCGAGGACGAGCTCTCGCGGGCGGTGGACAACCTGGCCGCGGCCTGGGCCTCGTACGACGGGGCCGGTCACGCGGTCTCCCGCCACCCCCTCGTCGTCTGAAAGGGTGGATGCATGCAGACGACGTTCGTACTCGTGCACAGCCCCTCCGTCGGGCCCTCGACGTGGGCTCCGGTGGCCGAGTCGCTGGAGCGCCGCGGGCATGCCGCCGCGGTGCCCGACCTGACCGGCGTGTCGGCGGGCGGGGCACCCTACTGGCCGAGGGTGGTGGCGGCGGTGCGGGCCGCCGTGCCCGCCGACGGGCCCCTCGTACTGGTCGTGCACAGCAACGCCGGGTTCTTCCTGCCGGTGGTCAAGGAGGGGCTGGGCGAGCGGGTGGTGGCGTGCGTGTTCGCCGACGCGCACATCCCGCCCGGTGAAGGGCTGGTCAAGACCGCCGAGGAGGCGTTCCTGCCGTTCCTGCACGACCTGGCCGGCCCCGAGGGCGTGCTGCCGCGCTGGACCGACTGGTGGGACGAGGAGGACGTGGTGGCCATGCTGCCCGACCCCGCCGTCCGGATCCGGGTGGCGGCCGAGCAGCCGCGGCTGCCGCTCGACTACTACACGCAGCCGATCCCCGTGCCCGCCGGATGGGACACCGTCAGGTGCTCGTTCCTGTGGTACGGCCCGCCGTACGACGCGGTCGCCGAGGAGGCGGCCCGCCGGGGCTGGCCGGTGACCCGGGTGCCCGGCATGCACCTGCACCAGATCGTCGATCCGGAAGGCGTCACCGACGCGCTGCTCAAGCTCTCCAGGAAGTCGTGAATTCTTCACTGTCGCCCGGCTCCGCCCCCCGCGACAGTGGGACGCATGACAGCGATCGACGTGAGCGGGCTCCGCAAGAGCCATCAGGGTTTCGAGGCGGTGCGGGGCATCTCGTTCGAGGTGGCCGAGGGAGAGATCTTCGCCTTGCTCGGCAGGAACGGCGCGGGCAAGACCACCACGATCGAGGTGCTGGCCGGCTTCCAGCGGGCCGACGGCGGCACGGTACGGGTGCTGGGCCTCGACCCGCACGCCGACCGCGCGGCCGTACGCCGGCGCACCGGCGTCATGCTGCAGGAGGCCGGGTTCTTCCCTGACCTGACGGTCGCCCGGACCGTCGACATCTGGCGCGACTTCACCTCCGCGCCCCGGCCCCGCGACGAGGCGCTGGAGCTGGCCGGGCTGGGGGCCAGGTCGGGCACCAAGGTGCGCCAGCTCTCCGGTGGCGAGAAGCGCAGGCTGGACCTGGCGCTGGCCCTGCTGGGCCGCCCCGACCTGCTCTTCCTGGACGAGCCGACCGCCGGCATGGACCCGGAGGCGCGCGCCGCCACCTGGCAGGTCATCCGCGACCTGGCCGGTCAGGGCACCACGATCCTGCTGACCACGCACTACCTGGAGGAGGCGCAGCGCCTGGCCGCCTCGATGGCGATCATGGACGAGGGCCGCATCGTGGCCTCCGGCGGCATGGCCGAGACGCTCGCGGCCCGCGGCGGGCGGGTGGCGTTCCGGCTGCCCGAGCACGTGGACCCCGGCGCCCTGCCGCTGCCGGTCACGGTCGAGCAGGGGCTGGCCGTGTGCCGCGCCGAGGACCCCGACCTGGCCGCCCAGACGCTGCTGACCTGGGCGGCCGAGCGCGGGCTGCGCCTGGCGGGCCTGGAGGTCCGCGCCGCCACGCTGGAAGACCTCTTCATGGAGATGAGCGCCCGATGAGCCTGACCGCCACCTACCGTCTCGGCACCCGCCTGTTCTGGCGGGACAAGGCCATGCTGTTCGCCTCGGTCGTCACGCCGGTCGGCCTGGCCGTGGGCCTGCCCACGCTGATGCGGCACGTCACCGCCGGCGGCGTCGCCGGCGCCGCCGCGCTCGCCCAGAGCTCGATCTCCATCCTGCTGGCGATCACCGCGTTCATGAACATCGCCGTGGCCCTGACCGCCCGCCGCGACCAGCTCGTGCTCAAGCGGCTGCGCTCCACTCGGCTGACGGACGGCCAGCTCCTGCTGGGCCAGATCGCCAGCACGGCCACGCAGACCGTGGTCCTGATCGTGGTGTGCGCGGTGGCCGTGCGGTACGCCGCGGGCGTGCCTCTCCCCGCGAACCCCGTGGCCTTCGCCACCGTCACGATCGCGGGCTCCGTGGTGATGTCCCTGCTCGGGGCCGCCTACACGGCGGCGATCCCGCGAGCCGAGCTGGCCGCCGCCTACACCATGCCGGTCTTCCTCGTCGCCGCGGTGTCGGCGGGCGCGATGGGGCCCATCCCGGTGCCCTCCTGGCTGCGGCCCGCCCTGGACCTGCTGCCGACCACGGTCGTGGTGGACGCGGTCAGGACCGGCGAGGTCGTGGCGCCGCTCCTCGTGCTGGCGGGCTGGGCCGTCGTGGGCTTCGTCGCGCTGCGGCTGTGGTTCCGCTGGGAACCGCGCAGGTCATAATCGTGGTCGTGGTCTCCTCCTCCGCTGCCCGCCGGCTGGCGAGCGTGCTCATCACAGCCGTCTCGTGCGCGTACACGGCGATCACGCTCGTCTACTTCCGGCAGGGCGCCTACTACGGCGTGCTGGCCGTCGCGTCCATGGCGGCCGTCGTCGCCACCCATCACGTGAACATGCGGGCCGGCCTGCGCGGTGCGCGTCCGGCCCTGTTCCCCGCGACGCTGGTGCTGCAGGCGGTGGCCACCTACCTGCCCGACCTCCTGCTGCCCGGCGGCATGTCGGCGCTCACCGCGCCGATGCTCGCCGGGTCGGTGCTGGTGCTCCTGCCGCTGGGCTGGGGCGGCGCGCTGGTCGGGCTGATGATGCTGAGCGAGGGCACCCGGATGTGGTGGGGCCTGGGGGCGGCCCACGTCACGTTCTTCTACGTGGCCACGATCGCGACGACGGGCGCCATGATCTACGCGCTGGTGCGATTCGTCCGGGTGACGGTGGAGCTGGAGCAGGCCAGGGCCGAGCTGGCGGAGGCCGCGGTGCTCAAGGAACGGCTGCGCATCTCCCGCGACCTGCACGACGGCCTGGGCCGCAGCCTCACCGCGATCGCGCTCAAGGGCGATCTGGCCGGCCGGCTCATCGAGCGCGACCCCGGCGCGGCGCGTACGGAGGTGGGCGAGCTGGTGCAGGTGGCCAGGGAAGCCGCCCAGGACGTGCGGCACGTCGCCAGGGGGTACCGGGAGCTGTCGCTGGCGGGCGAGGTGGACCGGGCGGTGGCGCTGCTGGAGTCGTCGGGCGTGGGCGTGCAGGCGAACCTGGTGGACGTGCGGCTGCCGAGGCGCTCGGAGGAGGCGCTGGCCTGGGCCGTACGCGAGGGCGTCACCAACGTCCTGCGCCACAGCAGGGCCACGACCTGCACCATCACCACGTCGTTGCACGGCGGCGCGGTGCGGCTGGAGGTGGCCAACGACGGCGCGCCACCCTCCCCCGCCCCTGTCCCCGGCGCCGCGGGTGACGGTCCCACGGGGCCGGCCGAGCGGATGGCGCAGGCGGGCGGCGGCCTGACGGCGCAGGCGGAGCGGGCGGTGCAGTCGGAGCGGGCGGTGCAGGCGGGCGGCGGCCTGACGGGGCTGGCCGAGCGGGCGGCGCAGGCGGGCGGGTCCTGTGCCAGCACCCTGACGGGCGAGGGCGGCTTCCTCCTGGCCGTCGAGGTCGCGACGTGACCCTGACCCGCGTCGTCCCGCGAACCTGCGCCGTTCCACCGACCCGCGCCGTCACGCCGGGCCGCGCCGTCACCCCGGGCCGCGGCTTGCCGCCGGCCCACGCTGCGGAGGGCCGTGACAGGCACACGGCGGGAGCCACCCCATGATCAAGGTGCTGCTCGCCGAGGACATGCACATGATCCGCGCCGCCCTCACCGCCCTGCTTCGCCTGGAGCCCGACATCGAGGTCGTCGCGGAGGTCACCCGCGGCGACGAGATCGTCCCCGAGGCACTGCGCGTCCGGCCCGACGTCGCGGTCCTGGACATCGACCTCCCGGTCGTGGACGGCATCACCGCCGCCGCCACGCTCCTCGAGCGCCTGCCGTCCTGCCGCGTCCTGGTGCTCACGGCGATGGGCCAGCCCGGTCACGTGCGCAGGGCGCTGGCCGCCGGCATCGAGGCGTTCCTGGTCAAGGACGCCCCCGGCGACCGGCTGGCGGACTCGATCAGGCGCACCGCGGCCGGGCTGCGCGTGCTGGACGCGGAGCTGGTGTCGTCGGCCATGGAGTACGGCGAGAGCCCTCTGACGCCCCGGGAGTCCACCGTGCTCAAGGAGGCCGCCAGGGGCGCCTCGGCCGAGGAGATCGCCGCCCGCCTCCACCTCTCCCCCGGCACCGTACGCAACTACCTGACCGGGGCGATCACGAAGACGGGCGCGCGCAACAAGATCGACGCCATCCGGATCGCCGAGGACGCCGGCTGGCTGTGACACCCGGCTGCCCACCGACCACACCTCCGGCACCCGGACACCTGGCATTCACGTGCCGGACGCCCGCGTGCCGGGCGGCGCGATGTGCGGCCGTCAAATGTCGGTGATGCGCAGCCCGGCGTGAGCCTTGTAGCGGCGGTTGACCGAGATGATGTTGGCGGTGAGCGCCTCGATCTGGTGAGCGTTGCGCAGCCGCCCGCCGTACACGCCGCGCACCCCCGGGATCACCTCGGCCAGCGCCTGCACGGTGTCGGTGGCCTCGCGGTCGTCACCCAGCACCAGCACGTCGAGGTCCACCTTGTCCACGGCCGGATCCATCAGCACCACGGCCGACACGTGGTGGAAGGCGGCCACCACCCGGCTGTCGGGCAGCACGGCCGCCGCCTGCTGCGCGGCGCTGCCCTCCTCGACCTGCAACGCGTACGCGCCCTGCTTGTCGAACCCGAGCGGGTTCACGCAGTCGACCACGATCTTGCCTGCCAGCTCGCCCTTCAGGGACTCCAGCAAGGCCTTGTGCCCCTCGTACGGCACCGCCACGATCACGATGTCGGCCCGCGCGGCCACGACCGCGTTCTCGTCACCCGTCGCGCCCGCCCCGATGGACTCGGCGGCCTCCTGGGCCCGCTGGGCGCTGCGCGAGCCGATCAGCACCGGATGCCCGGCCAGCGCGAACCGCCGCGCCAGCCCCTTCCCCTGGTCACCGGTGCCGCCGAGGATGGCGATGGAAAGTCCGTTCACGTCTGTCATAACCAGATCATGCCAGGCCCACCCGGCACGAGGACCGGGTGGGTCTGTCGCGTGTCTCAGCAGTTGCCGGAGGCGGGCAGTCCCAGGATCCGCAGGGCCAGCCATTCGATGGCCAGCGGACCGCCCTCGATGGCGCCCGTGACGTGGTCGGGCGCGGGCAGCGACATCCACCGCACCCGCACCCCGGCCCTGCAGTACTCGGTGCGCAGCGTGGACCCGATCGCCAGCGGGATGATCTGGTCGCCGCGCCCGTGGTACAGGAACATCGGCACCCGCGGCGGGATCGCGCCGAGCCGGTTCTCCGCCAGGCGGGTCAGCCACTTGGGCTGGTTGAGCAGGTCGATCGGGCTCAGGTCGGCGAAGCGGAGCCCGGCCAGCTTGCTCAGGTCGCCCACGCAGTCGTCGGCGGCGTCGGCGAGCAGCGCGCGGCCGCGATCGTTGAGGTCGGCCTCGAGGTCGAGCTCGGGGTAGGCGGCGTCGAGCCCGACCCCGGCGGCCGCCGCCAGGCCGAAGTCGGCGCTGCCGTCCAGGTGCTGGGCGACGGCGTGCAGGTCGGCGGGCACCCCACCGGCCGCCACGCCGCGCAGCCGCAGCTCGGGCGCGTACGTGGGCTGGAGCTGGGCGGCCCACGCGGCGGAGGCGCCGCCCTGGGAGTAGCCCATGATGCCGACGGGCGCGCCGGCCGACAGCCCGGCGCCGGACACGCGGGTGGCGGCCCTGATCGCGTCGAGCACGGCGTGGCCCTGCGAGATCCCCGCCATGTACGTGTGCGGCCCCGGCGTGCCGAGCCCCTCGTAGTCGGTCATCGCGACCGCGTACCCCTTGAGCAGGAACAGGCTGACCAGCGCGAGCTCGGCCTCCCTGCCCTGGCTCATGCTGACGGAGGGCGCGCACTGGTCGCCGAGCCCGTGGGTGCCGAAGGCGTAGCCGATGATCGGGCGCGTGCCGAGCGGGTAGCCGGCCCTGGGCACGAGCAGGGTGCCGGAGACGGTGTTGACGGCGCCGGTGGCGGACGTGGAGTTGTAGCGCAGGTGCCAGGCGTTGACCGGGACCTCCAGGAGCTGGCCCGGCAGGAGGTAGACCGTGGTGGGCTGGGCGGAGACGACGTCTCCTGGTGCCGCGGCGCGGGCGGGCGCCGCGGTGAGAAGCGACATGATCGATAACAGGATCATGGACATGCT
Organism: Nonomuraea sp. GTA35; assembly: GCF_041950525.1. Classification (NCBI taxonomy): domain Bacteria; kingdom Bacillati; phylum Actinomycetota; class Actinomycetes; order Streptosporangiales; family Streptosporangiaceae; genus Nonomuraea; species Nonomuraea sp. GTA35. The sequence goes on from NZ_JBGNUV010000002.1 coordinate 1,334,195, forward strand.
GACGCGCACACGTAAGGTCATGTGCCGCCCCTCTCCGTGAGGATCACCACTTTGGGACGGCGGCGCCGCGAGCCGATCGTTACCCGAGGGTAACTCCATGTCAAGGCCCGAAATGACGGGCGAACACACCTCGTGTCAACACATCACTCCCGAATCAGCCTCCCCCTTCACCCCGGTGGGGCACCATGGGGACATGGACTCAGGATCGGTGGCCTTCCTGCGCGAGATCCTCGCCGAGACCGGCTGGCTCGAACGCGCCCGCGAGCTGGGTCTGGCCCTGCGGGCCACCCGCTCCCCTGGCGGCCTGCTGCTGGTGGGCACGCCCGACGAGGAGCCCTGGCACCTGACCGCGCACCTCGCCGACGAGGCCCGCCTGTCCGGCCTGTCCCAGCTCACGCCCACCCTGGTGCGCTGGGACCCCCCGCCCGGCGCGCCCGCCCACCTGAGCGTCGGCCTCGACCGGCTGGAGCGGGCGGCCCGCGGGGAGACGCTGTTCGTGCTGTCGGAGCAGCAGGCGCCGGTCCCGCTACTGGAACGGGTGGACGACGCGCGGCGTACGGGGGCGACCATCCTGGCCATCGAGGGCGGCGACCGGGAGCTGGCCGGGCTCGCGCACGACGCGATCGCGGTGCCGCGTGACGGGCCGGTGACGTTCGACGGGGCGCAGCACCTGGTGAGCGCGGCGGCGGGCGAGCTGGAGCAGCGTCCGAGCCTGCGCGAGCGCCTGGCCCGCCTCCTGGAGAAGGTCAGCGGCCCCCAGGTCACCGACTGACGGGAGCCCGCGGCTCAGGCGCCGGCGACCGGGTCGGCTTCCCCGAGCCGCCCGCGCAGGGACGCCTCCAGCGCCGCGGTGGCCTCCTCGATCACCCCGATCACCACGGCGTGCACCGGATCGGGCTCCCCCGAGCGCGTGCGGCCGGCCCTCGTGACGACGTCCACCCTGCGCGCCCCCACGTCGTGGATGTCGCTCACCAGCACCTCGCCCTCCGGCACGTCCAGCAGCGCCAGCGTCGGCACGATCGCCACCCCGTGCCCGGCCGCCACCAGCGCCAGCGCCGGCTCGAACTCGTCGACCAGGTGCACCTTGCGCGGCTCGAACCCGTGCAGCCCCGCCAGCCGCTCCAGCGCCTGCCCGCACGCGTGGGGCGGCACGCTGGCCACCCACGGGCACCGCATGAGGTCGGCCACCGTGGTCGGCGGCTCGGGCCAGTCCGGCGGCACCACGATGCGGTACTCGTCCACGTGCAGCAGCCGCGTGCTCAGCGACGGCTGCGACAGGGCGGGCAGGCCCATGTCCTGCTCGGTGATGAGCACGTCCACCGACCCCAGCCGTAACTCCTGCAGCGCCGGCTGCCCGAAGATCTCATGGATGACCGGCGTGATCCTGGGATGGCGTACGGCCAGCTCCCGGATGGCGGGCACCAGGATGTGCTTGATCACGGTGGCGAAGGCCGCGATGCGCACCGGCCCCGCCAGCCGCTCGGTGAACCGGGTCAGCTCCCGCTTCGCCTCGGCCAGCTCCTCCTCGACCCGCTCGGCGTACCCGGCCAGCACCCGCCCCGCCGGGGTGAGCGAGACGCTGCGCTGGGAGCGGTCGATGAGGGGGAGCCCCACCTCCCGTTCGAGCTGGGCGAGCTGCTGCGAGACGGCGGAGGAGGTCAGGTGCAGCGCCTCGGCGGCGCGCAGGACGCCGCCGCGGCGGGCGACCTCGTACAGGATGCGCAGCCGCCGAGGATCGATCTCCACGCGGATCAGCCTACTGGGGCACGCTGATCAGTCGTCGTCCTGGTCCGCCTCGTCCCATGACTTGTTGCGGTCGGCGGCGCGCTGCAGCGCCCCGGCCGCCTCCTGCTCGGACGTGTACGGACCCATCCGGTCCTTGTTGGGGCAGCCCTGGTCGGGCTCGACCCGCATGTGCTTGAGACAGAACCACCACTGGCCTTCGCTCACGAGGTCAATTCTGCCCCGTAGACTCGTGTTTCATGACGACACTGCTCCAGCCAGGGCGAGTTTCGCCCATGCGAAAGGTTCCCGCCCACATCGAGCGGCCGGAGTACGTCGGCAAGAAGCGCCCCAGGACCGGCGAGTCCGACGTGAAGACCCCCGAGATCATCGAGCGGATGCGGGTGGCCGGCAGGATCGCCGGCCAGGCCCTGGAGGAGGTCGGCAAGCACGTCCGGCCGGGCGTCACCACCGACGAGCTCGACAGGATCGGCCACGAGTTCCTCCTCGACCACAACGCCTACCCCAGCACGCTCGGCTACAAGGGTTACCCCAAGTCGTTGTGCACCTCGATCAACGAGGTCATCTGCCACGGCATCCCCGACGACACCGTGCTGCGCGACGGCGACATCGTCAACGTCGACATCACCGCCTACATCGGCGGCGTGCACGGCGACACGGACGCCACGTTCCTGGTGGGAGACGTCGACGAGGAGTCGCGGCTGCTGGTGGAGCGCACCCGCGAGGCGACGATGCGCGCCATCAAGGCGGTCGCGCCCGGCCGGCAGCTCAACGTGGTGGGCCGCGTCATCGAGGCGTACGCCAAGCGCTTCGGCTACGGCGTGGTGCGCGACTTCACCGGCCACGGGATCGGCACGAGCTTCCACTCCGGGCTGATGGTGCCGCATTACGACGATCCGTCGCTGCGGGTGGAGCTGGTGCCGGGGATGACGTTCACGATCGAGCCGATGCTGACGCTGGGCACGATCGAGTACGAGATCTGGCCCGACAAGTGGACGGCCGTGACGAAGGACCGCAAGCGCACGGCCCAGTTCGAGCACACGATCGTCGTCACCGACACGGGCAGCGAGATCCTCACGCTGCCCTGACCCTGAGGGCGCCCGTCACCCCTGGGGGGCGCCCCGTCACGGCCCGGCCGCCCGTCAGTGCCGCCTGGGCACCACCCCCGTCACCGTGGTGCCCTCACCGTGCACGCTGTTCACCGACAGGGTCCCGCCCATCTCGGCGAAGGCCGCCCGCATCCTGGCGATTCCCCGCCCGGCCCCCGTCGCGGGAAAGCCCTGGCCGTTGTCGCTGACGGTCATCCGCAGCCCGCTCTTGCCGACCGTCACGGCGATGGACACGGTCCGGGCCCTGCTGTGCTGCTCGACGTTGGACAGGGCTTCGCGCACGGTGGTCATGACGCCGCTCGACACGCGGGAGGGCACGTCGGTGGCGGGCAGCGCCCACGTCTCGACCGCGATTCCGGTGCGCTCCGACCATTCGGCCAGGTAGCTCTCGAGCGCCTCGGCCAGGCTCTGCCCCCCGCGCATCCGTGTCTCTTCCGACAATTGGTTCTCGCCTTCCTTGGCACCCCGGGCGCAGCGCCGGTCCCCACTCCGGCGCTCCCAAGCTGCGGTGCGTATCCCCCCTCAAGGCGTGCGCACGCTAGCTGATGAGGTTATGCCCGTCTCCCCTGTAAGAAAGGCTACCTGCCGGTCCTGAGACGTGTAGTCGGAAGGTAGAAGGCCATGTCCGAACGGCTACTCGCCCTTGTCGGCACGGTTGAGACGGGCGAGGTAGGCGTTGTAGGAGTCGAGCTCGGGATCGCCGCCGCCGGTGCGCCCCGCCCTGCGGTCGGCGCGCCGCGCCTGCCTGTTGTCGTCCTTGTACCACTGCACGGCGATGGCCAGCAGGACGATGAGCGTGGGGATCTCGCCGAAGCCCCACGCGATGGCGCCGCCGTCGCGCTGCGTCTGCAGCAGCGTGTCGCCCCACGTACGCCCGAGCTGCTCGTACCAGCCCGAGGCGATCACGGAGCCCATCATCATCAGCGCGATCCCGAAGAAGGCGTGGAACGGCATGGTGACGAAGAGCATCAGGAGCCGCCCGACGTACGGCAGCCGGTTCGGCCCGGGGTCGACGCCGATGATCACCCAGAAGAACAGGCACCCGCTGATCAGGAAGTGCAGGGTCATCCAGATGTGGCCGAGGTGCTCGTTCATCGCCGACTCGAACAGCGGCGTGAAGTACAGCGCGTACGTCGAGGCCACGAAGATGGCGGTGGCGACCACGGGATGCGTGACGACCTTGGTGAAGCGGCTGTGCAGGATCGTGGTGATCCACTCCCGCGGCCCCCTGTCGCCCCTCCTGGCGGCGGGCTTGAGCGCGCGCAGGGCCAGCGTGACGGGCCCGCCGAGGACGAGGAAGATCGGCACGACCATGGACAGCGTCATGTGCTCGATCATGTGGATGTCGAACATGACCTGGGCGTACCGGGCCAGGCCGCTCTGCGTGCAGAAGACGAGCAGCGCGACGCCGATGTACCAGGAGGCGGTGCGGCCCCACGACCACCGGTCGCCGCGCCGGCGCAGGCGCAGCAGGCCGGCCCCGTAGAGCCCGGCCAGCACGGCCGCCACCACGGCGAAGAACAGGTCGAGCCACCACAGCGAGAAGATGTTGCCGAGGGTGAGCGGGGGCGGGAGGGGGAAGCCGAGCAGCTCGAACGCCCGGTCGGCGGGGATGCTGTACTCGGGCGGCGGCGTGCGCGACAGCGCCACGGCGATGCCGATGGTGGCGAACATGAGCACCATCTCGCCGCCGGCCAGCCGGGTGAACGCGCGGGGCTTGCGGGCCTCCAGGTCGGCCAGCGTGCGCTGGCGGTGCCAGTAACCGACGTAACCGAGCAGCACGAACGCCACGATCTTGGCCACGGCCAGGAGGCCGTACTCGGAGGTCCACAGGTCGGAGGCGGCGCCCAGCCGGGCGACCAGCGCGAAGATCCCGGACAGGCCCACCCCGGCGTAGCACCACAGCGCCATCCGGGAGAACCGCGCCGCGGCCACGTCGAGCTGCGGCTGCTTGCGCAGCGCGTGCAGGGCCAGCACGCCGAGCCCGCCCGTCCACAGCGCGAGCGAGAGCAGGTGCAGCGACACCGACGACGTGGCCAGGTCGTGGTTGGGCGAGGAGGAGGTGTGCCCGGTCAGCGGCGCGGGCAGCAGCGTCACCATCGCGAACACCAGCAGCCCCGCCGCCGCCCCGGCGGTGATGGCGCCGCGCGAGAACAGCGCGATGGCCACTCCGAACAGCACCACGAGCGTCAGCGCCACGCCCTGCGTGGTCTGGGTGGCGTAGCTGGTCAGGAAGGCCCGGTCGAGGATCTGCGGCACGCTTCTGCCCATGGAGTCGGCGACGCCGAACACGATGGACAGGAACGCGGCCCCGGCCCACACGAGGGCGGCCCACGAGCTGGCCTTGACGTACTCGACGGCGCTCTTGCCGAGCACGCCCTTGTCGTTGGGCAGCAGCGCGGCGGCCATCAGCAGCAGGCCCACGGTGATCACGCCGGCGGCGTCCATGAGCAGCTTGGACAGCGGCAGCCCCCACCGCACGACGGCGCCGGCGTCGGGCAGCCCCGGGATGATCCTGGGGAACGCCCTGCCTCCGGCGATCATGCCGATGACCAGGGCGGCGATCGCGGCCGCCGCGGTCACGAGCGCGAGGCGCGCCGCCCGGGTCATGGCTTCTTCTTCCGCGCGCTCAGCAGGAACCCGATGCCGATGCCGACGAGCGCGCCGATGACGATGATCAGCCAGACGGGGAAGGTCGCGCCCTGCTCGGCAGCCGCCTGCTCGGTGGCGGCGACCTCGGTGGGCGCGGGAGCCGGGGCGCTCGTGGCGGGGGCGCTCGTGGCGGGGGCTGCGGCGGCCGGATCCTCCGACGACGACGCGGACGGGGACGCGCTGGGCGACGGCGTCTCGGCGCCCTTCACCCGGAACGGGATCTCTCCCTCGATGGGGTGCCCGTCGGAGGACACGACGCGGTAGGCGATCGTGTACTTCCCGTCGGGCAGCGGCCCCTTGACCGCCTGCGTCACCACGGCGCCGTCCACCTCGGGCTTGCCGCTGTGGTGCTGGGCGTCTCCGTCGCCCCGCACGATGACGAACGGCATGCGCACCTTGGCGCTGAACTCGAGCTTGACCTCGTCGAGGGACTCGACCTCGGCGTTCTTGGCCGGAGAGCTGCTCTTGAGCGTGTCGTGCGCCAGCGCGGGCGCGGCAGCGCCGAACACGAGCCCGGACGCGAGCAGGGCGGAGGCGAGAATCGCGGTGAGGGCCGCGAGCGGGGATCTCTTCATGGCACCCCCAAGGCTACCGACGCCACCGCCCGGTCCGGACGTCGCTCCGCGATCCGGGCTCTACAATCCCGCGCAGGCCAGCGCGCGCTGGTAGGCCTCGACCGCTCCGTCGGCGTCGCCGAGCTGCTCCATGGTCTCGGCCGTGGCGTACCAGGTGGAGGCCGAGCGGCGGGAGTTGGGCAGCGGGTCGAGCCACTGCTTGACGCCGGCGGTGTGCGCGCGCCCCTCCTCGATCCGGCCGGCCGCGCCGTAGATCCTGCCGAGCAGCAGGTTCGCGTCGGCGCCGAGCACGTGGCCGTACCTGGGGAGCAGGTCTCTGGCGGTCGCGGCGTGCTCGGCGGCCTGGTCGAGGTCCTGCATCATGTATTCGGCGCAGGCCAGCTCGTTGTAGACCATGGCCTGGTCGATCGTGCTGGTGGAGGTCTGCTCGTACTCCTTGATCGAGGCGAGCAGCATCTCGCGCGCGGTGGCGGCGTCCACCGAGCCGGTCCGCAGCCGCGTCCTGGTGTACGCGTACCGCATCCTGGCGGTGTTGCGCGGCTGGCCGTGCTCCATCTGGACGGCCAGGGCCCGCTCGGCGAAGGCCACCGCCTCGTCGTTGTGGCCGGTGACGCGGGCGGTGATGGAGGCGTTCCAGTTGGCCGCCACGATGGAGCGCGGCGTGCCCAGCGCGTCGGCCGCGTTGAGCAGCTCGGCCGCGAACTGCCTGGCGCGCAGCATGTCGCCGCGTTCGTAGTAGGCCGCCAGCAGCGTGGCGCCCAGCTCGACCAGCAGGTCGGTCCAGGGCTGGCGGGCGATGCCGCTCAGGAGCTGCTCGCCCACCTCGACGGCCTCGCCGAGCTGCTCGCTCTCGCGGTAGGCGCGGCAGAGCGCGACGGCCACCTCGATGTTGCGCTCGGCGGGAAGCTCCTCCTCGCGGAGCCTGAGCATGATGGCGATCGCCTGGTCGAGATCGCCTCCGGCCTCCAGGGCGAGCGCGAGGCCGAATTCCGCTTCTTGACGAAGGGCTGTCAACCCTGCAAGGTTACTGTTCCCAAGCAGCTCGGCGAAGCGCGTGCGGGCCTCGGCGACCTCGCCGTTCTCGAGTGCCAGCCGCGCGTAGCCGAGGGCGAGCTCGATGTCCTCCATCTGCTCGGCCGTGACACCGTTGATCAGATAGGACAGCGAACAGTCCAGCTTGTTGGCCAGCAGCTCCAAGACCGCGGGGGTGGGGGTACGCTTACCGCTCTCGATCAACGAGACATAGCTGTCCGACAGCTCGGGATGCGCCAGCTGCGCCTGTGACAGACCGCGTTGCCGCCGAACCGTCTTGATGCGGAGTCCGACTAGGTCAGATGTGGTCACAGCAGCCGCTCCCTGAGAAGATGAAGTCCGAGCAACCCACATAGGCGAGGGAGAACCCCATGCGCATGCGCATTGCCCTGTCCGTCCTGGTGGCCGCGATCACCGCGGTAACCACCATTGGAGCCAATGTTACGGCCGCAAGTGCCGACTCGTCTTCCCTTACTTCCTCGCTGGCAGAGCCGAGCTGCTGCTGAGCCGCGAGTGGTAGGTGAGCGAACGAGCGTGGTGAAGTAGCACGCTGGGCACGAGCCGCACTCCGTGCCCCAGTACAGTGGTCCGGCAGGCCGGGGTCTCTCGGCCCCGTCACCTGCCTTCCATGCGACTTCCCCTGAGCCGCTGATCAGCCGGAGCCCTCGTGACCGACCGCACATCGGCCACGGGTGCTCACAACGTAGCGGTCAGACCTATATTTCCTCTACATACGATTCAGTCCCCTTTACGCCACGGCCATCGCGACTAAGCTCCCTACGTGTATCCCACTCGCGATCACGGGCGGCCGGCGGCCGGAACGACCATCGGTCTGCTGGGCCCGGTTGCCGGTGTGCTCGGCGGCGGTGACGTCGACCTGGGGCCGCCGCTGCAGCAGGCGATCGCGGCGATGCTGGCGATGCGTGCGGGCCGCGTGGTCACGCTGGGCCAGCTGATCGAGGGCTTGTGGGGCGACGCCCCTCCCCCCAGTGCCACGCAGAGCGTCTACACCTACATCGCGGGCCTGAGGCGGGCCTTCGAGCCGAACCGCGGCCGGCGCCAGCCTCCGGGCATGGTGGCCCGCGCCGCGGGCGGTTACCTGTTACGGCTGGATCCGCTCCAGGTCGACGCGCACGCCTTCGCCGCGCATCTGGACTCGGCGGCGCAGGCGAACAAGGCCGGTGACGTCGCCGGCGCGTTGCACGTCATCGAACAGGCGCTCGCGTTGTGGCGTGGCCCGGCGCTGAGCGGCGTGCCGGGCCCGTTCGCGGAGGGTGAGCGGGCCCGGCTCGAGGAGCTCCATCTGACGGCCGTGGAGGCCAGGGCCGACGCCCTGATACGGCTCGGCCGCCCGGAGGACGGGCTCACCGCGCTCCACGACCTGGCCCACCGCCATCCCCTTCGCGAGCGCCCTCGCGAGCTGCTCATGCTGGCCCTGCACGGGTGCGGGCGGCAGGCCGAGGCGCTGACGGTCTTCGAGGAGGCCCGCCGCGCCCTGTCCGAGGAGCTCGGCGTCGATCCCGGCGAGGGCCTGCGCCGCGCGCACCACCTCGTCCTGGCCGGCTCCGGCGAGCGGGTGACCCCTGATCCCGTCGTCCCTCGCCAGCTTCCCCGCGACCTGATGGTGTTCGTCGGCCGCGCGCGGGAGGCGGTGCGGCTGCAGTCCCTGCTGGATCCGGGGGGTGACGATCCGCCGCACCCGTTCGTGGTGATCTGCGGGGCGCCTGGTGTCGGCAAGTCGACGCTGGCCGTCCGCGTCGCCCACGCGGCGCGGGACCGGTTCACCGACGGGCAGCTCTACGTCAATCTGCGCGGGGGCACGCCGAACGTCTCCCGGCTGTCCTCGCACGAGATCTTCAGCCGGCTGCTGCGCGGCATCGGCACGCAGGACGACGCCGTCCCCGCCGACGAGGACGAGGCCGCGGCCCTGTGGCGGAGCAGGCTCCAGGGCCGGCGGCTGCTCGTGCTCCTGGACAACGCCGCCGATCTCGCCCAGGTCAGACCGTTCGTCTCGGCGCCGCTCGGCACCTCGGTCCTGGTGACGAGCCGGGAATCCCTGGCGGTCGGCGACGACTGCGTCCAGCTCCGCCTGGGCCCGCTGTCCGAGGCGGAGGCCACCGCCATGCTGTCCAGGCTCCTCGGAGCCGACCGCGTCCGCGCCGACCTCGACCAGACCACCCGGCTGGTCCGCCTCTGCGACGGGTTCCCCCTCGCGCTCCGCATCGCCGGCGCGCGGTTGCTCGATCGCCCCGACTGGAGCGTCGGGGCGCTGACGGCGCGGCTCGGCGACGAGCGGCGGCGGCTGGCGGAGCTGGAGGCCGGGGAGCTGGCCGTACGGTCGAGCCTGGCGGCGAGCTGGAGCGCGCTCAACGGCAGCGGCCGCGAGGTCGACGCCGCGGCGGCGCGCCTGCTGGCCCTGCTCGGCCTCCTGCACGTGCCCGACATCACCGTGGAGGCGGCCACCGCGCTGTCCGGCTCGCCGCAGGCCGACGTCGAGCGGGCGCTGGAGCGGCTGTGTGACGCCCATCTGCTCGATGCGGGCGAGCCGGGACGCTACCACCCCCACGATCTCGTCCGGCTCTTCGCGGCTGACCTGCTGCCCGCCGGCGAGCGGCTCGCGCCGCTCAGGCGCGCGATCGGCTACTACGCCGAGTCCGCGCGCGCCGCGGCCAGGACCAGCGATCCGCACCGGGTCCACTGCCTGCACCCGAGGATCGACGCCCGGGGCCGCGCCTTCGGCGGCGCCGACGAGGCGCGCGCCTGGCTCAGGACGGAGGAGGCCACCCTGCTCGCCGCCGCCTTCCAGGCGATGGCCGATCCGGACGACGACGTCGCGCGGGCGGGCGCGGCGATCGGTTTCGCCCTGTGGTGGTACCAGCAGCGGGCGTACCGGGTGCGCGGGCTCATCTCGCTGGGCGAACGCCTGCTCGCGACGGGCGAACGCCTCGATGACCCGGTCATCAGGATGGAGGCGCACGCCCATCTCGCGACGGGCCTGTACTTCAAGGGCGACCCGGTCTGCCTCGAGCACAACGATCGGCACCTGCGCCTGGCCCGGCAGCTGGGCGATCTCTTCAACGAGCAGCGGGCGCACGGCAACCTGGCCAACACGTTGCTGAAGTGGGAACGGTACACCGACGCCCTGGAGCACGCGCTGGCCCAGCGCGCGATCGCCCGCGAGGCGGGGTCGGCGGTGGGGGAACGCTACGCCCTGCTGGTGGCGGCGCGGGCCCACATCCCCCTCGGGCGGTTCGAGGACGCGGCGGTCCTGCTGGAGGAGGGGGCCGCGATGGCCGCTCTCGCGGGCGACCAGCACGGCCAGGTGGAGTTCGCGGTGTCGCGCGGAAGAGTGCTGATCGAGCTCGGCGAGCTGGAGGCGGCTCGCACCGTGCTCACCGAGGCCCTGGAGCCGTCGCGTACCACCGCCAGGACGACGGAGATGGGCTGCCTCGTCTACCTGGCGCGGGCCCACCGCCTCCTCGGCGGGACCGCCGCGGCCATCCGGCACAGCGCGGAAGCGGTCGTGCTCGCCGAGCAGACGGGCAGCGACTACTGGCTCGAACGGGCGATCAAGGAGCGTGACGAGGCCGCGCGGGCGCAGTCGTCGGTGCACGCGTGAGCGGCGGCCTCCCGGTCAGCGCGGCGGCGCCGTGTCCCTGAGCGCCAGGAAGAAGTCGACCCGGTCGGCCATCGTGGACAGGTCCCTGCCGGTCAGCTCCTCGATCCTGCGCACGCGGTAGCGCACGGTGTTGACGTGCAGGTGGAGCCGCTCGGCGCAGGCTTGCCACGAGCCGGCGCAGTCGAGGAAGATCCCGAGCGTGCGCACCAGCTCCGACTGGTGCCTGCGGTCGTAGTCGAGCAGCGGCGACAGCAGCCGGTCGGCGAACGAGCGGCGCACGTCGCCCGGCACCGTGGCCAGCAGCAGCGCGTGCGTGTAGATCTCGTCGCTGGTCACCACCCCGCCGCCCCGGGCCTCGGCCAGCCGCCGGGCGTGCCCGGCCTCCTCCACGCCGCCCTTGAGGGCGGCGGCGCCCGTCAGCGCGCCGCTGAGCCCCACGCACAGGCGGGTGCCGGGCAGCGCGGCCAGCACGCCGGCTCCGGCCCGCAGCCGGTCGGCCAGCTCCGCGGTGGTGCGCTCGCGCAGCGGCACCACCGCGACCGCGCCGTCCGCGCCGGCCGCCGCCACGACCTCGCGGCCGAGCAGCTCCTCCACGGCCTGGCCGCCGAGCGTGGCGGGGTCGGGCCCGCGGGTGGCGCCAGGTCCGGGCGCGGTGACGTTCACGATCGCGTACGGCTCCGCCCCGCCCACCCCGCACGTCCGCAGCCTGGCGTCGAGCTCCGCCACCCCGGCCTCGCCCAGCGCGGCCACGATGAGCTGCCCGGTCAGCCGGCGCTCGACCCGGCGGCCCTCCTCCATCCGGCTGCGTTCGAGGCCCACGCAGGAGGCCAGCTCGTAGCCGAGATCGGCCCGGTCCATCAGGTCGCCGTCGCAGGCCAGCGCCCATCCGGCGGCGCGGTGGCCGCGCCCGACCGCGAAGATCGTGTGCCCGCCGACCCTGACCGGCAGGCGCGGCGCCGTCAGGTACGCCTTGGCCAGGCGTACCGGGTCGTCCGCCGTGCCGACGATCACCTCGCCCGAGGCGGACACCACCGCTCCGGTGACGCCCAGCTCCGCGGCGGTCAGCTCGAACAGCTCGCGCAGGTCGGCGCCCTCCGCGATGGCCGCGACGAGCCGGCGGTGGCTGCCGAGCGCGTCGCGCACGTCACCGGCCAGCCGGGGCACGACCGTCTCGGCCAGCGTGCGGAACGAGACCTCGACCGGCACCTCCACCAGCGGCAGCCCGGCGGCGGCGCAGGCGGCCACCAGGTCGTCGGGCACGTGGCCCAGCCACGCCTGCCCGGCGCCGAGCGCGGCGACCCCGGCCTCGGCCAGCGCGGCCACGAACCGGGCCGAGTCCTCCGGCTCGTGCCGCCACATCAGCCCGGTCAGCACCAGCTCGCCGCCGCTCAGGTAACGGCCGGGCTCGGGAAGGTCCGTGATGTGCACGGTGCCGAACTCGCGGGCCGGGTCGCCGGTGAGCAGCCGCAGGCTCAGGTCGTCGATGGCCAGCAGGTCGGAGATGCGCACCTGTAGGAATGTACAAGCCGTATGTTGCAATCGATGACCGCATTTTGACGTCGGGCATATTTGTCCGGCGCGGGCGCGGTGCTCTACTCGGAGGATGACGCAGACGTCTGACGCGACCCTGCCCGGCGTCGGCACCGGGCTCGATGTCGGGCTCGGTGTCGGGCTCGGTGTCGGGCTCGGTGTCGGGGAGAGCGCGCGGCGGCCCGACGCGGCGCTGAAGGTGTCCGGCGAGTTCGCCTACGCCTCCGACCTGTGGCTGGAGGGCATGGTGTGGGGCGCGACGCTGCGCAGCCCGCATCCGTCGGCGTGGCTGCGCTCGATCGACGTGGGCCCGGCGCTGCGCATCCCCGGCGTGCGGGCGGTGCTGACGCACGAGGACGTGCCGGGCGAGAAGTACTACGGCCTGGAGCACAGGGACCAGCCGGTGCTGGCCATCGACCAGGTGCGTCACCAGGGCGAGCCGGTCGCGCTGGTGGCGGCCGACCATCCGGAGACGGCCCGCAGGGCGGTGGCGGCCATCGCCGTCGAGTACGAGCCCCGCCCCGCCATCACCGACCCCCGCCTGTCCCGGCACTTCGTGCGCCACCAGCCGGTGCGCCGCGGCGACACGTTCGAGGCCGAGGTCGTCGTGACGGGCGAGTACGAGGTCGGCATGCAGGACCAGGCCTTCCTCGGCCCGGAGTCCGGGCTGGCGGTGCCCGCCGAGGACGGCGGCGTGGACCTGTACATCGCCACCCAGTGGCTGCACGTGGACCGCGACCAGCTCGCCCCCTGCCTGGGCCTGCCCGCGGACAAGGTGCGCCTGACGCTGTCGGGCGTCGGCGGCGCGTTCGGCGCCCGCGAGGACCTGTCGATGCAGATCCACGCCTGCATGCTGGCCCTGCGGCTGAACCGCCCCGTCAAGATCGTGTACGGCCGGGAGGAGTCGTTCTTCGGCCACGTGCACCGCCACCCGGCCCGCATGCGGTACGAGCACGGCGCCACCCGCGACGGCAGGCTCGTCTACGTCAAGGCCGACATCCTGCTCGACGGCGGCGCGTACTGCTCCTCCTCCCCCGCCGTGGTCGGCAACGCGGCGTCGCTGGGCGTGGGCCCGTACGAGGTGCCGAACGTGCGCGTGGACGCCACCGGCGTCTACACCAACAACCCGCCGTGCGGCGCGATGCGCGGCTTCGGCGCGGTGCAGGCGTGCTACGCCTACGAGTCGCAGATGGACCGGCTGGCCGAGGCGTGCGGCCTGTCGCCGGTCGAGATCCGGGTGCGCAACGCCGTCTCCCAGGGCTCCCGCCTGATCACCGGGCAGGTGATCGACTCGCCCGCCCCGCTCGCGGACATGCTGCGCGACCTGGAGGCGATGCCCCTTCCCGAGCCCCCGCGTCCGGAGAGGACGGACCGGGACCTGCGGGAGCTGCCCGGCGGCGTCTCCCAGACCACCCACGGCGAGTCCGTGCGCCGCGGCGTCGGCTACGGCGTCGGGATCAAGAACATCTGCTTCTCCGAGGGTTTCGACGACTACTCCACGGCCCGGGTGCGGGCCGAGCTGATCGGCGGCGAGCCGCACGTCACCGTGCACACGGCCGCCGCCGAGGTGGGGCAGGGCCTGGTCACCGTGCAGGCCCAGATCGCCCGCACCGAGCTGGACATCCCGAACGTCACCGTGGCCACCGCCGACACCTCCGTCGGCTCCGCGGGCTCGTCGTCGGCCTCGCGGCAGTCGTACGTCACGGGCGGCGCGGTCAAGGCCGCCTGCGAGGCGGTGCGCAAGCGGTTCGAGGGGCTGCCGCCGAAGCAGGCGCTGGAGCGGTTCGGGCCGATCGAGGAGACGCGGGAGTACCGGCACCGGCCGACGTACCCGATGGACCCGCTCACCGGGCAGGGCGACTCGCACACGCAGCTCGCGCTGTGCGTGCACCGGGCGGTCGTGGACGTGGACGTGGAGCTGGGCCTGGTGAAGGTGGTCGAGCTGGCGGCGGTGCAGGACGTCGGGCGGATGCTGAACCCGCAGGCGCTGGAGGGCCAGATCCACGGCGGCTCCGCGCAGGGGCTCGGGCTGGCGCTGATGGAGGAGATCCAGGTGCGCGACGGCCGGGTGCTGAACCCGTCGTTCACCGACTACCTCATCCCCACCATCCTCGACATGCCGCCCATGACGCTGAAGATCCTGGAGAACCCGGACCCGGCGGCGCCGTACGGGCTGCGCGGCGCCGGCGAGCCCCCGACGCTCTCCTCCACCCCCGCCATCGCCGCGGCCGTCAGAGCGGCCACGGGGCTTCGGTTGACTCGCGTTCCGATTAGGCCGGAAGATATCGCCTTGTTCGACAAGGGCTAGACAAGGGGGCACCCGATGGCAACCGCGCGCGAGGCGGCAGAGGCGGAGTTCAGGCGCTTCGACACCGACGGCGACGGCCTGCTGACCGCCGGCGAGATCAGGCAGGCCAACGAGGCGCTCGGCGGGCAGGGCGCGTCGGAGAGCGAGATCGAGGCGTTCATCAGCTCGGCCGACAGCGACGGCGACGGCATGATCAAGCTGGACGAGTTCGTCGCCCTGGTGGGCCACGGCCGCCACGAGAAGGCGTGATCTCGGCCCCGGCGGGGTAGGCAACCCGGCATTCCCCCTGATCACAAGGGGGGATTGGCGGTGCTCGACAGATTCTTCGAGTTGACGGGCCGGGGCACCACCGTCGCTCGTGAGGTGCGTGGCGGGCTCACCACGTTCATGGCCATGGCCTACATCATCCTGCTCAACCCGATCATCCTGGCCGGGGCCAGGGACGTCACCGGCGCCCGCCTCTCGATCGGCGAGCTGACCACCTCCACCGCGCTGGCCGCGGCGATCACCACGCTGCTCATGGCGTTCGTCGGCAACGCGCCGTTCGGGCTGGCCGCCGGGCTCGGCCTGAACGCGGTCGTCGCCTACCAGGCCGCCCCGTACATGACCTGGGCGCAGGCCATGGGCCTGGTCGTGCTGGAGGGCCTGGCCATCATCGTGCTGGCCGTGACCGGCCTGCGCACCCTGATCATGAACGCGATCCCGCTGGCGCTCAAGCACGCGATCAGCGTGGGGATCGGGCTGTTCATCGCGCTGATCGGCCTGGTGGACGCGGGCTTCGTCGCGGCGGGCTCGGGCACGCCCGTGCAGCTCGGCGCGACCGGGCACCTGACGGGCTGGCCGGTCACGGTCTTCTGCTTCGGCCTGCTCCTGATGATCCTCCTGTACGTGCGCCGCGTCCCGGCCGCCATCCTCATCAGCATCGCCGTGACGGCGGCGCTGGCCATCCTGGTCAACTCGGTCAACACCATCGACCCGGCGTCCTGGGGCGTGGTCGCGCCGCGCATGCCGGAGTCGCTGGTCTCGGCGCCGGACTTCGGGCTGGTGGGACAGTTCGACCTGTTCGGCGGGTTCGTCACGGCGGGGGCGCTGACGGCCACCGTGGTGCTGTTCACGCTGGTGCTGTCGGGCTTCTTCGACGCCATGGGGACGATCATCGGCGTCAGCGACGAGGCCGGGCTGGTGGACGAGCGGGGCCGGGTGCCGCGGCTGGGCCGCATCCTGACCGTGGACGGTGTCGGCGGCATGGTGGGCGGCGCGGCGAGCGCCTCGGCCAACACCGTCTTCGTGGAGTCGGCCGCCGGTGTCGGCGAGGGCGCGCGTACCGGCCTGGCCAGCGTGGTCACGGGCGCGCTGCTGGGGCTGACGCTGCTGTTCACGCCGCTGGCCGCGGTGGTGCCGGCCGCCGCCGCGGCGCCCGCGCTGGTGCTGGTGGGGGCGCTGATGATGATGCAGAGCAGGAACGTGCCGTGGGACGACCTGGACCTGGCCGTGCCGGCGTTCCTGACGATCGCGCTGATGCCGTTCACGTACTCGATCACCAACGGCGTGGGCGCCGGCGTGATCGTCTACACGCTGATCAAGGCGGTCAGGGGGCGCTTCTCCGAGATCCCCTGGCTGCTCTGGGTGGTCTCGCTGATCTTCCTGGCCTACTTCGCCATCGACTGGCTGGAGGAGCTGTTCACCTAGCGGATGTCGCCGCTGTTGCAGGCCACGCCGTTGTTGTCGACGTCGGTGTACCAGGCGTACTCCTCGTGCGTGCCCTTGTAGTAGGGCCCGTCGCCGGCCGCCACGGCCTCCTTGCAGCTCGCGTAACGCTTGTCGGTGCCGCCCCGGCCGCCCGTGGCGGGCGCCGTGCCGCCAGGCCGGGACGTGCCGGTGGAGCCGGTGGTTCCCGTGGTGCCCGTGCCGCCGGTCGGCTGGCTCGACGTGGCGGGGCCGGTCGGCTGCCCGCCGGGGGTGCCGGCCGGGCCGCCGGTGGGAGGCGTGGCCGGCTGGCCGGTCGGAGGGGTGGACGGGCCGGTGGGGGCGGGGGTGGTGCCCGTGCCCGGGGCCGGCGTGCTGCCCAGCAGGCGGGCCACCAGCGCCTCGGCGTCCTCCTTGGTGAAGCCGGCGATGCTCACGCTGTCGCCGTCCATCGGCTGCGTCACGATGGGCGCGGCCAGCACGGTCTTGGGCTGGTCGGCCTGCGCCGGCGCCAGCACGACCGCGACCGGCTCCTGCGCGGGCGCCAGCTCGTCGATGAGCTGCACCAGCTTGTCCTTGAACGCCGGCGCGACCGCGATGCGCACGGAGTACAGGCCGTCGTCCTCGCGCAGTGGCTCGATCCGCTGCACGGCGCCGACCGTGACGCCGGCCTCCAGCAGGTAGCAGGTGCTCTGCGCCTCGTCGAGCACGGCGGGGTCACCGGGGCAGGGCGCGGGCTTGGTCTCCCTGACGGGCGCGAAGTGGATGGGCACCGACAGGTACCGCGGGGGCGCGCCCCCTAACAGCGGCATGTCGGGGCTCTTGGTCATCAGGACGGCGACCGTGCCGAGCACGCCTGCGATGAGCACGACGAGGACCAGCGAGACGATCAGCACGATGGTGGTGAGTCTGCTGGCGGTCGGCTCCCCCGGGTCCGCGGGTGGCGGCTCTTCCGGCTTGTCCATCGATGACGATCCCATCCTGACGTTCGGGCTGCCGGTGAGCCTATCGAGGAGAAGGCACAGCGGGGTAATCCGCCGGATAATCCTCATGCAACTGTGAGACGGGAGGAAGAAAGGAGGAGGAAAGACGGGATCCCCGGGAAGAGTGACGGCATGAAGGTCGGTGTGCCGCGAGAGGTCAAGAACAGCGAATACCGGGTGGCGCTGACCCCCGCGGGGGTGCATGAGCTGGTCCGCCACGGTCACCAGGTCCTGGTCGAGCGCGACGCGGGCGCCGGCTCCGCGATCCCCGACGCCGACTTCGCCGCCGCGGGCGCCGTCCTGGTGCCCGCCGCAGACGAGCTGTGGGGCGCGGCCGACCTGGTCATGAAGGTCAAGGAGCCGGAGGCGGAGGAGTACCACCGGCTGCGCAAGGGGCTGGTGCTGTTCACGTACCTGCATCTGGCGGCGTCGCGGGCCTGCACGCGGGCGCTGCTGGAGTCGGGCTGCACCGCGGTCGCGTACGAGACGGTCCAGACGGCCGGCGGCGCGCTGCCGCTGCTGGCGCCCATGTCGGAGGTGGCGGGGCGGCTGGCGCCGCAGGTGGGGGCCTACCACCTGATGCGCTCGGCGGGCGGCAGGGGCGTGCTCATGGGCGGGGTGTCCGGGGTGCGCGCGGCGCACGTGGTGGTGATCGGGGCCGGGGTCTCCGGCATGAACGCCGCCGCGATCGCCCTCGGCATGCAGGCCGAGGTGGTGCTGCTCGACATGAACATCGACAAGCTGCGCCAGGCCGACCTGATCTACCAGGGGCACTGCCAGACCGTCGCCTCCAACACGCTGGAGATCGAGCGCGCGGTGCTGGAGGCCGACCTGGTCATCGGCGCGGTCCTCGTGCCGGGCGCCAAGGCTCCGACGCTGGTCGGCAACGACCTGGTCAGCCGGATGAAGCCGGGCTCGGTGCTGGTGGACATCTCGATCGACCAGGGCGGCTGCTTCGAGGACTCGCGGCCGACCACGCACGAGGAGCCGACGTACCGGGTGCACGACTCGGTCTTCTACTGCGTGGCCAACATGCCGGGCGCGGTGCCGCACACCTCGACGTTCGCGCTGACGAACGTGACGCTCCCGTACGCGCTGGCCATCGCCGACCTGGGCTGGCAGCGCGCGATGCGCGCGGACCCCGCGCTGGCGCTCGGCCTGAACACACACGAGGGCCGCGTGATCAGCCGCCCCGTGGCCGAGGCGCACGGGCTGGGGTGGACGGCGCCGCAGGACGTGCTCGGCTGAGCGGATTCCCCGTTGCCTCTGGGCATCCCGCACCCCAGGAGTTACGCTAAGTTGCGATCAGCTACTCACCGTAATGATCGGAGTGGTGATGTCCCAGCCGAGCTACCGCGAGAGCGCGGAGCGCAACTTCAACGACCTGGACACCGACGGCGACGGCTTCCTGACCCGGTACGACTACATGGCGCTCGCCCAGCAGCGCCTGCAGCAGACCGGCGTACGGCCCGACTCGCCCGACGGCGAAGCGGTGGTGGAGGCGTTCCTCAACGCCTGGGACACCCACGTGCGCGCCCTGGACACGGACCGCGACGGGGAGATCAGCAAGGAGGAGTAC
This sequence comes from Nonomuraea sp. GTA35, assembly GCF_041950525.1. Lineage (NCBI taxonomy): Bacteria > Bacillati > Actinomycetota > Actinomycetes > Streptosporangiales > Streptosporangiaceae > Nonomuraea > Nonomuraea sp. GTA35. The sequence continues at coordinate 1,353,011 of NZ_JBGNUV010000002.1, forward strand.
GTCCGTTCCTTCGAGATGCTGGTGCGCACCGGCGCGCTCGAGGCGGTGCTGGCGCCGATCTCCAGGGCCACGTTCACCGTGGCCGACCGCGACGGCGACGGCCGGATCAGCGCCGAGGAGTTCCGCTCGTTGTGGACCCACCCGGGCACCGACCTCGGCACCGCCTTCGACAGGGCCGACGCCGACGGCGACGGGCGCATCTCCTTCGAGGAGTTCGCCCGCGCCCGCCAGGGCCTGCTCACCGGCCAGATCGGAGCCTGAACGTGCGTCAGGGCCCGGCGGGGGCCGGGCCCTGACGTCCTTTCCGGTACTGCTACTGCTGCTGGGACGGGCTGGCCGACGGGGCGAGCGTCTCCATCGGCGCCTGCTGCTGGGCCGTGGGCTCGGGCGGCAGCGGCGCCTGGTCGGCCGTGGTGGTGATCGCGTCCTGGCCGCCGCAGGTGGCGCCCGGCTCCGGGGTGTCAGGCCCGTTCTGGTAGCGCTTGATGAACGCACCGATCTTCGGGTCGGCCGGGTCGGTCAGCTTGAGCTGGTGCCCCCAGGAGGAGACCACGATCGGGGAGGGCAGGTTGGGGAACGGGCTCATGAGCATGTAGTCCTGCTGCCCCGTGGAGGACGCGACCTCCTTCAGCTTGTCCACCTGCGCCTTGGGCAGGTCCGGCCGGTAGGTGATCCAGACCGCGCCGTGCTCCAGCGAGTGCACCGCGTGCTCGGAATGGATCGGCTTGTCGTAGATCGCGCACTGCTGCCAGTAGTTGTTGTGCTCGCCGCCGACCGGCGGCGTCTCCTTGTACGCGACCGTCTTCCAGACGTGCTGGCCGGCCTCGTACTTGACGCTCGTCACGGCGTCCAGCGAGGTCTGCCTGGCCTGGTTGACCAGGTAGAAGCCGACCACGCCGACGAGCACCACGATGATGAGCCCACCCGTGCCCCACATCAGCAGTGCGGCGCGGCGTTGTTTGCGCTTCTGCTCGGCCCGCATCTTCTGCAGGTTCTCGCGCCGCGCCTGCGCCTTCTCCTTCGTCATCGCTCCTCCATCGGCGTACCAACTCCGGGTCACCCTATGCCCTCCAGGCGTATGCGGAGAATAAGCCCCGCATAAGGGTCCGATCACAGCCTCGTCCCCAGGTGGGTACGCTGGAGCGGCCATGGAAAAGCCGGTGAGAAGACCCGTCCTGATCGTCTGCGGCGTGCTGGTGCTCGCCGCGGCCGCGTTCCTGCTGTTCGGCCGCGACGGCACGCCCGGCGACGCCTCGCCGGAGGCCGGGTTCGCCCGCGACATGGCCACGCACCACGCCCAGGCCGTCGACATGGCGTTCGTCATCAGGGACAAGGGCCCCGCCAGGGAGATCAGGAGCCTGGCCTTCGACATCATCAACACCCAGGCCAACCAGCGCGGCATGTTCCAGGGCTGGCTGCAGCAGTGGCAGCTCAGCCAGGCGACCGACCAGCGGCCGATGGCCTGGATGAGCGGCCACGGGCACGGCGCCGCGACGCCCGCCGCCACACCGGGTGTCATGCCGGGCATGGCCTCGCCCGAGGAGCTGAGCAAGCTCAAGCAGGCGCGGGGCACGCAGGCCGAGGTGCTGTTCCTGCAGCTCATGATCCGCCACCATGAAGGCGGCGTGCAGATGGCCGAAGGGCTGCTGAAGCTGTCCACGCGCAGCGAGGTGGTCAGCATGGCGCAGAAGATCGTCGACGGGCAGAGCGGGGAGATCAAGCTCATGACGGAGCTGCTCAGGCAGCGCGGGGCGCAGCCTTACCCGTCGATACTGAAGAGCCAGTAGCGGTGGGCGCCGACGCGGTCGTCGTGGGGTCGGGCCCCAACGGGCTGATGGCCGCGGTCATGCTGGCCCGCGCCGGGCGCGAGGTGCTGCTGCTGGAGGCCGCCGAGCGGTTCGGCGGCGGGCTGCGGTCCGGCGAGCTGACGCTGCCGGGGCGCGTGCACGACCTGGGCGCGACCGTGATGGCGATGGCGCTGGCCTCCCCCGCGTTCCGCGCGCTCGACCTCAAGGGCGTCGAGTTCGCCCATCCGCCGGTGGCCGCCGCCCACCCGCTCGACGGGCGGCCCGCCGTGCTGGTGCACCGCGACGTCCGGCGTACCGCCGCGGGGCTGGGGCGCGACCGCGCCGCGTGGCTGGCCACCGTGGGAGCGGCGGTGCGGGCCGGGCTCCCCCTGGTGGAGCTGCTGCTCAAGCCGCTGGGGCCGTGGCCGGCCCGGCCGCGGGTGTTCGCGCAGGCCGCCAGGTTCGGGCTGGCGGCGGCGCTGCCCGCCACGACGTTCGCCGGCGGGGCGTTCCGTACCGTGGAGGCGCGGGCGCTGCTCGCGGGCATGTCCGCGCACTCCATGCTGGACCTGCGCTCCCCCATCTCGGCCGGGTACGGGTTGCTGCTGGCGGTCCTGGCCCACCTGGTGGGCTGGCCGGTGGTGCGGGGCGGGTCGCAGGTGCTGGCCGACGCGCTGGTGGCCGAGCTCAGGTCGCTGGGCGGGCAGGCGGTGAGCGGGCACCGGGTGCGGCGGCTGGCGGAGCTGGACGCGCCGATCGTCGTGCTCGACGTGACGCCCAGGCAACTGCTCGCGATGGCCGACCTGCCGGACGGGTACCGGCGGCGGCTGGAGCGCTTCCGGTACGGGCCCGGCGTGTTCAAGCTGGACTGGGCGCTGGACGGGCCGGTGCCGTGGCGGGATCCGGCGGTGGCCTCGGCGGGCACCGTGCACCTGGGCGGGACCCTGGAGGAGATCGCGCTCAGCGAGGCCGAGACGACGGCCGGGCGGGTCTCTCCCCGGCCGTACGTGCTGCTCGTCCAGCCGTACGCGGCCGATCCGACGCGGGGCGGGCACACGCTGTACGCCTACTGCCACGTCCCCAACGGCTCCGCGGCGGACATGACGGACGCCATCGAGGCGCAGATCGAGCGGTACGCGCCGGGCTTCCGCGACCGGGTGCTGGCCAGGCACGCGATGGGGCCGGCCGCGCTGGAGGCGGACAATCCCAACCTGGTGGGCGGGGACCTCGGGGGCGGGCTGGCCAGCCTGACGCAGTTCGTCCGCCGCCCCGTCTGGTCGCCCGCCCCGTGGCGCACGCCGCTGCCGGGGGTGTTCCTCTGCTCGTCCTCCACGCCGCCGGGGCCGAGCGTGCACGGGATGGGCGGCTGGCAGGCCGCCCGCCTGGCCCTGCGCGGGCACTGAGCCGCGAGCTGAGCCGCCCGGCACTTGTGCACCGAGCCGGCACTGAGTCGCGAGCTGAGCCCGCCTGGCCCCTGTGCCGGCGCCGAGCCTCAGCGGCGCGTGTCGGTCATCTCCTCGGCGAGGGCGGCCGCGAAGGCGTCCACGTCCTCCTCCGTCGTGTCGAACGCGCACATCCACCGCACCTCCCCGTCCGTCCAGTCGTAGAACTTGTAGCGCTTGCGCAGCCGCGCGGCCACGTCCTCCGGCAGCACCGCGAACACGGCGTTGGCCTCGACCGCCCTGGCCACCCGCACCCCGGGCACGCGCCCGACCGCCTCGGCCAGCCGCCGCGCCATCTCGTTGGCCCGGCGGGCGTTGCGCAGCCACAGGTCGCCGGAGAGCAGCGCCTCGAACTGCACCGACACGAACCGCATCTTCGACGAGAGCTGCATGAACGTCTTGCGCAGGTAGTCGACGCCGGTGGCCGCGTCCGGGTTGAGCACGACGACGGCCTCGCCGTACATCAGGCCGATCTTCGTGCCGCCGAAGGAGAGCACGTCCACGCCCGCGTCGGTGGTCAGGGCCCGCATGGGGACGTCGAGCGCGGCGGCGGCGTTGGTCAGCCGGGAGCCGTCGAGGTGCACGAGCAGGCCCAGGTCGTGGGCGTGCGCGCAGATCGCGGCGATCTCGTCGGCGGTGTAGACGGTGCCGAGCTCGGTGGTGTTCGAGATCGAGACCACCTTCGGCTGGGCCCGGTGCACGTCGCCGAAGCCCCAGGCCTGCCGGTCGATCAGCTCGGGGGTGAGCTTGCCGTCGGGCGTGGGGACGGTGAGCAGCTTGATGCCGCCCGCCACCTCGGGCGCGCCGCCCTCGTCGGTGTTGATGTGGGCGCTCTCGGCACAGATGACCGCCTCCCACTGCGCGGTCATGGCGCGCAGGGAGACGACGTTGGCGGCGGTGCCGTTGAACACCGGCCAGGCCTGCGCGCGCTCGCCGAAGTGCTGCTGGAAGACCTCCTGCGTGGCCTCGGTGTAGACGTCGTCGCCGTAGGAGGTCTGGTGACCGCCGTTGGCGGCGACGATGGCCTGGAGGATCTCGGGGTGCACCCCGGCGTAGTTGTCGCTGGCGAAGGCCTTGAGCCGGGGGTCGTGCCGGGGGTTCAAGAAGTGAGGTCCAATCGTGTGCCGTTGATCTCGGCGGCGGGGCGGTCGTAGAGGCCGCCGATGGCCGCCGCCAGGTCGTTGACGTCGGTGAAGCCGGGGAACCGGCCTTCGGGGTTCCGCTCGCGCATGGCGTCGTTCACCAGGGCCTTGACGACGAGGATGGTCGCCGCGCCGGAGGTGCCCCTGAGCGCGTCGGCCAGGGAGAGCGTCCAGGCCTCGGCCGCCGCCTTGGCCGCCGCGTAGGCGGCTCCTCCCGCGCTGGGCTGCTGCGCCGCCTTGGCGGAGACGATCACGAAGCGGCCGTCGTCGCTGCGGCGCAGCAGCGGCTCGAAGGCCAGCGAGACGTGCTGGAGGGTGCGGATCAGCAGGTCGTGCAGGAGGTCCCAGTCGTCGAGGCTGGTCTCGGCGAACGACTTGCTGCCGCGCCAGCCGCCCACCAGGTGCACCACGCCGTCCACGCGGCCGTGCTCGCGCTCGACGCGGTCGGCCAGGGCCTGGACGGCGGCGCGGTCGAGCAGGTCCACGTCCTGCCTGTCCACGCCGATCACGGTGTGCCCATTTTTCCGGAAATATCCGGAAACGGCGTCACCTGTGGGCCCTCCGGCCCCGGTAACCAGAATGATCATGCTCGGAGTCCCTTAGTCGATTCGACCACGTCCGTCAGCTTACGGCGCAGCGCCTCGTAGAACATGCTGAGCGGGAACTCGTCCGGCAGCACCGCGTCCACCTTGGCCTTCTGCTCCTCCGGCAGCGCCTCGACGCCCTTGGCCCAGGTGGAGCCGGGGTGCGGCGCCACGTACGCGCTCACCAGCTCGTAGGCCGCCAGCCAGTGCGCCAGCTTCGATCGGTCGATGCTGTCGCGATACAGCTTCTCGACCTCCCCGCGCAGGTCGGCCACCCCGTCCGCGACCCGCTCCCAGTCGATCGTGAGCCGGTTGTCGGTCCACCGCACGACGTCGTTGCGGTGCAGGTAGGCGAACAGGAGCTGCCCGCCGAGCCCGTCGTAGTTGCGCACCCGCTCCCCGGTGACGGGAAAGCGGAACAGCCGGTCGAACAGGATCGCCGTCTGCACGTACCGGGCGTACGGCACGCCCCGCCGCTCCAGCTCGACGGCCTCCCCGAACGCGGTCAGGTCGCAGCGCAGTTCCTCCAGCGCGTACAGCCAGTACGGCATCCGCTGCCTGATCATGAACGGGTCGAACGGCAGGTCGCCGTGGCTGTGCGTGCGGTCGTGCACCAGGTCCCAGAGCACGAACGTGTCCTGCGCCAGCCGCTGCGAGGCCAGCAGCCGCTCGGCGTCCGGCGGCAGGTCCAGCTTCAGCGTCTCGACGGCGGCCCTGGAGACCCGCCTGAACCTGGCGGCCTCGCGGTCGGCGAAGATCCCGCCCCAGGTGAACCTCGCGGGCGCCTGCCGCACCGCCACCGTCTCCGGGAACAGGACGGCCGAGTGCGTGTCGTAGCCGGAGGTGAAGTCCTCGAACGCGATCGGCACGAACATCGGGTTGTCGTAGCCGCCCGCCTCCAGCTCGGCCAGCCAGCCGGGCCAGATCGTACGGATCCAGACGGCTTCCAGGTTGCGGACCGGGTTGCCGTTCTGCGTGTACATGGGGAACACCACGACGTGCTCCAGCCCGTCCTCGCGCTGGGTGTCGGGGTGGAAGAGGTCGAGGGAGTCGAGGAAGTCGGGCACGCCGAGGTCCTGCGCGGCCCACTTGCCCAGGTCGTCCCGCACGGCCTGGAGGTAGGCGGCGTCATGCGGGAAATATCCCGAAATTTCGCCTACGCGATCCGCGATCCGGCCCACCAGGACCTTGGCCCGCTCCTTGGCCTCCGCCGGCACGGAGCCGTCCTTGACCTGGAGCGGCCGCAGCTCCTCCACGGCCTCCTTGAGCCGCACGAACAGGGCGGCCTTCGCCTCGTCGGCCGGGGCCGCGCGCCCCTCGTCGCCGGGCACCCGGGCGGCCCAGGTCACCACGTTCCGCCAGAGCGCGCGGTGGTCGTGGTCGTCGATGGAGTCGTCGCCGAACAGGTCGGAGTCGGCGAACACCACGACCCGCCCGCGCCCGTGCCGCAGCGCCACGGCCAGCGGCTCGCCGGCCGGGTCGGCCTCCGCCGAGGTGGCGAAGAGCACCTCCGCCCCCTCCGCCGCCAGCGTGCCCGCGCGGTAGAAGCAGGCCGTCCGCACGCCGGCCAGCAGCCCGGAGTCGCTGGAACGTTCCCCCAGCACCCAGGTGGCCACGTCCCGGTAGGCGTGACGGGGGTCGCGCACGGTGGTGTGCCGGACGTCCACGCCGAACCGGGCGAGCAGCTCGCGCAGGTTGTTGCCGTACTTGTCCTGCTCCTCCTCGGCCAGCACGACCAGCCCGCCGCCGCCCGCCACGAAGGACTCGACGGCGTCCAGCTCGGCGGCGGTGAGGACGGGGCTGCCCTGGCCGGTCGTGCGCTCCCACCTGTCGTTCGACGGGTGCGCGATCACCAGGACGTCCTGGTCCGCCAGCGTCTCGGGGCCGAGCGGGCCCGTCGTGTGCGCGGTGACCGTGTGCCCCAGGTGCCGCAGCAGCCCGGCCGCGCGGGCGTAGCTGGTGTCGTCGGGATGGGCGGGGTTGATGGACTCGGCCAGCTCGCGCCTGATGGTCCACGACTCGTTGTGAGCCTCGTCGAACAGCACCCTGGGGAACGATCGCATGAAATATCTCCTGCATCTGCCGCCTGATACAGGAAAATATACACATATTTACGGCTTTCCTCGCTAGTCCCTCCCGGCTAGGCGGCCCCAGGGCGTACCACGCCCGTCTCGTACGCGAACACCACGGCCTGCGCCCGGTCACGCAGCGACAGCTTCATCAGCACCCGCGCCACGTGCGTCTTGACCGTGGCCTCCCCGACGTACAGGTCCCTGGCGATCTCCGCGTTGGTGAGGCCGCGCGCCAGCAGCCGCAGCACCTCCAGCTCGCGCGGCGTCAGCTCGCCCAGCGCCGGCGACGGCACGGGCTCGGCGCGGCCCGCGAACGTGGCGATCACCCGGCTCGTCACGGCCGGGTCGAGCAGCGCGTCACCGGAGTGCACCACCCTGATCGCCTCCAGGAGCTGCTCCGGCGGCGACACCTTCAGCAGGAAGCCGCTGGTGCCCGCGCGCAGCGCGGCGTAGAGGTTCTCGTCGGTGTCGAACGTGGTCAGCGTGATGACCTTGGGCGGCGAGGGGGCGTCGAGCAGTTCCCTGGCCGCCGCCAGCCCGTCGAGGCGGGGCATCGAGATGTCCATGAGGACGATGTCCGGCCGGGTACGCCGGGCCACGGCGACGGCCTCGCGCCCGTCGGCCGCCTCCCCGACGACTTCCATGCCGGGGTCGCTCTCGACGACCATGCGCAGCCCGGCCCTGACCATCGCCTGATCGTCGGCGATGACTATGCGAATGCCCACACGCGGAGGTTAGACGCCGGGTGCCTCCTTGAACACCGGGAGAACACCCGCGCCAAGCCGTACGCAAGTGAGTTCCAAGTCAGGACAGCCGCACGCTCTGCCTGATCCTCGTCTGGGTGGCGTCGTCGCAGGTGGTCTTGCCGCAGAAGTACATGATCAGCATGGTCTTGGGCTCGCGGTCGATCACGTAGCTCACGAAGGCGAGCCTGGCGCCGCTGGCCGGGTCGTGCAGGGAGCCGTCGAAGCGGGTGGCGGGGCTGCTGCCCGCCTGGTCCAGCACGGGCTTGTCGAGGTCGACCTGGCCGGGGAGCAGGGCCTCCATCTTGGGTTTCATCATCTCGGCGGTACCGCTGGCGTCGAGGGTGTCGGAGACCTGGACGTACACGCCGGCGACGCCCTCGGGGTCGTTGTTGACGATCTCCTTGACCTTGGACCAGTCGGCGCCGGGACCGGCCACGAACAGGTCCTCGAACTCCGAGGCGTGCGAGGACGCCACGGCGAACAGGTCCTGGTGGGTACGTACCGTCCAGTCGCCCGGATAGTCGAACGTGAGCGGCGCGGCGGCGCTGGTCTTGTAGCTCATCCAGGTGTCGCCGCGATTGTTCATAATCACGAACGCCACCAGCGCGAGCGCGGCCACGGCGGCCACCAGCGTGGCGGCCACGATCGGGATCCGGCCCGGCCGCCTGCCCCCGGCCGGCCGGGCCTCCTGCGTGGGCTGACCGGCCGTCCCCCGAGGCTGCCTGAACGGGGCGGCGAACGGCGGCACGGACCCCGGCCCCGATCCCGGCCCTGAAACCGGCCCGGCCCCCGGCAGGGAGTGCGGCCCGGAACCCGGACCTGAGCCGGGCACGGAGTGCTGTGGCCCGGACCGGGGCCCGGACTGCGGCCCGGACTGCGGCCCGGACTGGGGCCCGGACTGGGGCCCCGACGGGGGCGCGGCATGGGCTCCTCCCGCGCGCTGCACGGGATGGGGCCCGGAGTGCGGGCTCTGCCCGGGCGGCGGCACCAGATGCTGCCCCGGCCCCAGCGGGGAGCCGAGCGCGCCGAACGGATCGGCGAAGGGGTCGTACTGGGGCCCGCTGATCGCATCGCGCAGCGCGGTCACGAACTCGGTGCAGGTCGCGTACCGCTGCTCGGGCGACTTGGCCAGCGCACGCATGATCACGCCGTCCACCTGCGCCGGCAGCTCGGGCCGAAGCTGCGACAGCGGTGCCGGCTGCTCGGCCAGGTGGGCCCAGAGCAGCGCGATGTCGTTCTCGCGCTGGAACGGCAGCCGCGCCGACAGCGCCTCGTAGACCACGCAGGCCAGCGCGTACTGATCGCACCGGCCGTCGATGTGCTCCTTGTTGATCTGCTCGGGCGACATGTAGCGCGGCGTGCCGATGAACTGGTCGGTCTGCGTCAGCCCCGAGATCGACGAGCGGTGCTTGGTGATGCCGAAGTCGGTCAGGTAGACGTGGTCACCGGCCAGCAGGATGTTGGCCGGCTTGACGTCGCGGTGGATCAGGTCGTGCGCGTGCGCGGCGTCGAGCGCGGCGGCCACCTGCGAGAAGATCTGGTTCGCCTGGCCGAGGGGCAGCGGCCCGCGGTCGTAGATGAGGCGGCGCAGGTCGAGGCCGTCCACGTACCGCATGGCGATGTACAGGACGCCGTCGACGTCGGCGTTGGCCTCGTAGATCGGGATGATGTTGGGGTGCTCGATGCTGGCGACCGTCCTGGACTCCAGGATGAACCGCTGCCTGAACCTGTCGTCGACGCTGAGCACCGGGTTGAGGATCTTCAGCGCCACCCGGCGGCTCAACCTGGGGTCGAGCGCGAGGTAGACGACGGCCATGCCGCCCTTGCCGACGATGTCCTCGATGTAGTACCCGGCCACCTCCTGGCCGATGAGTGCTCTTTCGTTCAATGGCATCACGTCTCGATGGGGTGGCCGCAGTAGCCGCAGAAGCGGTGCGCCGGTCCGAGCCTCATGCCGCACGAGGTGCAGTACTTGATCGCCGGGTCCGGCGCGGTCATCACCTGCTGCTGCTGCGGGACCACTTGGAACGACTGGGACCGCCGCACGACCACGGTCTGGTTGGCGCCGTCGTCGAGCGGTGGACTGGCCGCCAGCGGCTGTGGCAGTTCTGTCTGTCTTTCAGGAGTGCGGCGGCGCCACAGCAGATACGCTCCGCCCCCGGCGGCCATGAAGAGAATTCCCGCCGCCGCGATGTACGGCCACAGCGGCGTGGACTCCGCGGGCTCGTCCGAGGCCTTCTTCGTGCCCTGGTCCTCCGGGCCGCCCCGCTTGGCCAGCGAGGTCTTCAGCAGCGCCGCGGCCACCACGTTGCCCGGGTAGAGCTCCAGCACGCGCTGGAAGCCCGGCGCGGCCTCGGTGTAGTACTTCGTGTGGTAGCGGGTCAGCGCCGCCTCGAAGGCGGTGTCGATCGCGCCCCTGCGCGGGACGACCTTGGCGGCGGCCAGGATGGCGGTGACCTCCTTGACGCCGATCATCTTGCCCTCCTTGCCACCTCCGACCAGCAGGCCGATGACGTGGCCGTCCTTGTCGCCGATCACCGGCGCGCCGACGAGGCCCTTGTCGGCGAGGCCGCCGAGCTTGACCGGCTCGTCGATCTTCTTCTCGGGGTCGGCGAACGGCCTGCCGGCGCCGCCCTGCACGCCGCCCTTGCCCAGGTGGGCGATCTCGACGGTGTGCGCCACGTTCGGGCCCGGCCTGCCGAGGAAGCCGGCCACGTTCGTGGGCGAGCCCTCCTGGTCGGGGACCTTGTCGGCGAGCGGCGCGGTCGGCATGCCGACGCCGCCGGCGACGGGGGTCAGCGGCACCAGCACGGCCGGGTCGTCGGGGGCGGGGCCGGCCTTGATGCACTTGACCTTGTAGCCGTCGGGGCTGGCAGGCGAGACGTTGGGGAAGGCCGTGATCTCGGTGGTGACGCTGACGATGCAGGTCGCGGTGTCGCTGCCGGGGGTGTAGCACTGCTGGAGGTGACGGTCGAGCACGTCGTCGGAGAGCTTGTGCTTGTCGTAGTCGGCCGGGATCTTCACCTTGTGGTGCTCGGCGAAGATCTTGTTGGCGGCGTAGACGGCGACGTCGTTCGGGTTCACGGCGAGGCGCCTGAGCGCCACGATGGTGCCGTCGGGGTTGACGACCGTGCCCGTGCCCGCGGCGAACGGCAGGCTGTAGGAACGATCCACGTGCTTCAGCTCGCCCACGTGGTCGAGCAGGGTGATCTTCACGTGCGACACGGCTTCCAGTCGCACCACGGCTGGGCTCACCAGGTCGGTGATCCCGCTCGGGTGCTCGTGGGCCGCGACCGGCGTCGCGATGAGCGCCAGTGCCACCGCGGCGCCACCGGCAAGAGCTGTGAGGCGCGCCATCTCCGCTCCAAACACTGGAATAGGACCAGGTTCCCAATCACATGGCGTAAGTCAATAGACCACCACATAGACAAGCGCTTGCTCGGGGACATAACGTACCTGGATGGGTTACGCGATCGGCGTCGATGTCGGCGGCACCTTCACCGACGTGGTCCTGAGAGGCACGTCCGGCGCGATATCCGTGGCCAAATGTCTGAGCACCCACTACGACCCCATCGCGGGCATCGTCTCCGGCGTTACGCGCGTGCTCGGCGGCCGGGACCCGGCGCAGGTCACGCGGGTGGTGCACGCGACCACTCTGGCGACCAACGCGGTGCTCGAACGCACCGGGGTGCGGGTCGCCTTCGTCACGACCCAGGGCTTCCGCGCGGCCGTCCCGCTCGGCCGGTACGCCCGCGTCGAGGAGGACCGCTACGACCTGCGCTTCACCCCGCCGCCTCCCCCGGTCGCGCCGGGCGACTGCTTCGAGGTGGTGGAGCGCGTCTCGGCCCGCGGCGCCGTGCTGACCCCCCTCGACACCGGTTCGGTACGCCGGGCGGCCGCCGCGATCGCGGCCCGCGGGATCGAGTCGGCGGCGGTGTGCCTGCTGCACGCGTACGCGAACCCCGCGCACGAACGCCGGGTGGCGCGGATCCTGCGCGAGACGATCCCCGCCGTCGTCACCTCCTCCGAGGTGTGGCCCGAGATCCGCGAGTACGAGCGGGCCACCACCACCATCATGTCCGCCTACATCGGCCCGCTGATGGCGTCGTACCTCTCGCGGCTGCGGGAGCGGCTGGCGGAGATCGGGATCCGCGCGCCCGTCCACGTGATGGAGTCCAGCGGCGGGGTGATCTCGGCCGAGCTCGCCGCCAGGCGGGCCGTGGCCACGATCGAGTCGGGCCCCGCGGCGGGGGTGCTGGCGGCGGCGGGGGCCGGGTTCGCGGACGCGATCTCGTTCGACATGGGCGGCACCACCGCCAAGACGTGCGTGGTGCGCGGCGGGCGGCCGGAGATCACGCACGAGTTCCACGTGGGCGGCAAGGGCAGCTTCGGCGGCCGGCGGGCCGGCACCGGCGTGCCCATCAAGACCCCGGCCATCGACCTGGCGGAGGTGGGGGCGGGCGGGGGCAGCGTGGCCTGGCTGGACCCGGCGGGCGCGCTGCGCGTCGGCCCGCGTTCGGCCGGCTCGTCCCCCGGGCCCGCCTGTTACGGCCTCGGCGGCTCCGAGCCGACCGTCACGGACGCGAACCTCGTGCTCGGCTACCTGTCCTCCGCCTCCATCCCGCTGTCGCCCCCGCTGGCGGACAAGGCGCTGGACCGGCTGGCCTCCCCGCTGGGGGTGCCGCGGGAGGAGGCCGCGTACGCCGTGCACGAGATCGTCAGCGCCTCGATGGCGTCGGCGGTGCACGTGGTCACGGTGCAACGCGGCATCGACCCCCGCGGCTTCGCCCTCGTGGCCTTCGGCGGTGCCGGGCCCATGCACGCGGCCCGGATCGCCGAACGGTTCGGCATCGGAACGGTCGTGGTGCCGGCCCACTGCGGGGTGGCCTCGGCGGCGGGCCTGCTGTCGGGGGCTCTGTCCACCGAACGCGTCCTGTCCCGCCTCGACGCCCCCGACCCCGGGGCCCTGTTCACCTCGCTGGCCGAGGAGGCCGCCGCCGACCTCGACGTCCCGCTCGGGGCGCCGGGGGTGCGGGTGCTGCGCTCGGTGGACGTCCGATTCAGGGGCCAGTCCCACGACCTCACGGTGGACTGGTCCGCCGACCGCGCCGTCCTGGAGTCGCGCTTCTTCCGCAGGTACGCGGAGGTGTACGGGATCACGCAGCGGGGCGAGATCGAGCTGGTCAGCTACCGCGTCCGCGTCACCACCCCACCGGACAGCCCCGCGCCGGGCAGCCCTCCACCGGACAGCCCCCCGCCCGGCGGCACGCCCGGCACCCGGAAGGCGTACTTCCCGGAGTGCGGCGGCTACACCGACGTTCCCGTCCACACCAGGCAGACCCTCGCCACGGCAGGCGGCACCGTACGCGGCCCGGCCATCGTCGAGGACCCCGAGGCCACGACCGTCATCCCGCCCTCCTGGACGGCCGCCCTCTCCCCCGCCCGGGCCATCCACCTCACCAGGAGGAACGCCCCATGACCACGGACTCCCTGACCGCCGAGGTGCTCAGGAACGCCCTGGTCGTGGCCGCGGAGGAGGCCAGCATCGTGGTGGTGCGCTCGGCGTACTCGACGTTCATCGTCGAGGGCTCCGACGCCTCGGCGGCCGTCCTGGACGCCCGCGGCCGCCTGATCGCCCACTCCATGGCCACCACGCTGATGAACAGCATGGCGCTCAAGCTCGCCCTCCCCGAGCTGCTCAGGGACATCCCCCCGGACACGATGCGCCCCGGCGAGGTGTACGCCCTCAACGACGCCTACCGCGGCGGCGTGCACACCAACGACCTGCTGGTCTACCGCCCCGTCTTCGTCCAGGACGCACCCGCCTACTTCACCGCCACCATGATCCACGTCTCCGACCTGGGCGGCCTCTCGGCAGGCGGGATGGCCCCGCTGGCCACGGACATCTTCCTGGAGGGCCTCCAGCTCCCCCCGGTGCGCCTGGCCACCGCCGATGGCCTGGAGCCGGCGATCGAGGCGGTACTGAAGGCCAACAGCCGCACCCCGGACAAGGTCATGGGCGACGTACGCGCCCTCGTGGCCGGCACGGCGGTGGCCGCCGCCCGCATGGAGTCCCTGATCGCCGAGTACGGCGAGCACGGCCTGGCCGCGGGCGTGGACGGCTACCTCGACCACACGGAGGCCAGGACCAGGGCGGCGCTGGCGGAGCTGCCGGAAGGCCGGTTCGAGGCGTCGTACCCGATCGACGACGACGGGATCGACCCGGACCGCCACCACCACGTCCGCGTGGCCGTCACGCTGGACCGGCGCACGGCGGCGCTGGACTTCGCCGGCACCGGCCCGCAGGTGCCGGCGGCGATCAACGCCTCGGCGTCGCAGTCGCTGGCCGCCGCCGTGTTCGCGATCCGCTGCTTCCTCGACCCCACGATCCCCATGAACGACGGCTGCCTGCGCGCCATCGACGTGCATCTCCCGGAGGGCTCGCTGCTCAACGCCCGCTCCCCGCACCCCTGCGGCGGCCGGTACGTCCCGATCTACGCCGCCATGGAGGCCGTCTTCCAGGCGCTGTCGGACGCGGTGCCCGAGCGGGCCATCGCGGCCAGCGGGATCCTGCAGCCGTTCTCGATCTCGGCGGTGGGGGCGCCGTACTGGATCCACCTGTCGTACGACTTCGGCGGCGTGGGCGCGCGCCGCGGCCTGGACGGGCCGGATGCGACGGGCGTGCACTTCGGCGTCGGGCGGAACTCGGTGCCGCAGGTGGAGCCGGTGGAGAGCCGCTGCCCGCTGATCGTGGAGTCGATCGAGACGATCCCCGACTCGGGCGGCCCCGGACGCTACCGGGGCGGGCTGGGGTCGCGCACGGTGTACCGCTTCCTGGCGGACTGCCACGTCACGACGCGCGGCGACCGGCTGCGCCTGGCGCCTCCGGGGCGGGAGGGCGGGCTGCCGGGCCGGCTGGGCGGGTTCTACCGGCGGCGGCTGGACGGGACGGTGGAGCGGCTGGCGTCCAAGGTGAACAACGTGCGGTTCGCGGCCGGGGAGGCGTTCGTCGTGGAGACGACGGGCGGGGGCGGGCTGGGGCCCGCGGCCGAGCGGGATCGGGAGGCGGTGCTGGCGGACCTCGACGCCGGGCGCGTTTCGGCGCGGGGTGCGGCTGAGGACTACGGGTTCGGCCAATCCTCGTCGAGCAGGTCGGCCGGGTCGAAGCTGACCGGGTAGGGCGTGGACACGGTCAGCACAGTGCCAGGCTTGTGCGCGATCGGGCCCCTGTAGGAGTCGCCGCTCAACTCGAACTCGTAGACGGTCGGTCCTTCGAAGGGCTCGATGCGCCAGTAAGCGGGAATGCCCGCCCGCGCATAGGCATCGGTCTTGGCCCCTCTGTCGATGGATCCGGTGCTCGGGCTCGTCACCTCCACGGCCAGAACCAGGTCGCTGGGAGCCAGCATGAGCAGCTTGGGCCTGACCGTGGCCTTTCTCACCACGACGAGATCAGGGATGTACAGATCCTTCTCGGACGCGCGCAGATTGACGGTGTTGTACACCTTCAGACCTGGCGGCACCACCTGGTGCATGATCATCTGCAGTCGGAAGATCACATCCTGGTGCAGGAGGCTGAGGGCTGGGCTCACGACTAGGCGCCCGTTGAAGAGCTCGTAACGGTTCCCGTCGTCCGGAAACGTGAGCAGGTCATCGACAGTGAAGGGCGGCGCGCCGGGAAGGACCGTGCGCCTTGTTCCGATCGCCATTGCGGTCACCTGCCATGCCACTTCCCCGTTTTCCCTCACTTCAAGTGACGAGGCCGCCACTCCTCGGCCCCGCGCCGCACCGCCGCGTGCGCCGCCCGGGCCACCCGAGCCCCCCACTCCGACCGAGGCCCGCCGAACACCTCCTCCTCCCCCGCGACAGGCACCGCCACGCACACCGCGTCGGAGGCCGTCCCCGTCCCGGCGAAGCCCGTCTCGACGAGCGCCTGGGTCTTCGCCTCCGTGACCGTCATCACCACGTTGACCAGCGCCGCGTCCGTCATGGCCACGGGCAGCACGACCACGAGGTTGATCGTCCCGACCCGCATGGGCGCCAGCTCGGGATCGACGTGCCCCTCCGGCGCCGCCGCCCACGTGGGAACCCGCAGCCCCACGGTCGCGTACGCCTCCACACCCCCATCGGCGGCCCGCACGTAACGATCCACCGAGGCCGCGGTCATCATCCCGACCCCGGCCCCGTCCCGAGGCCCCAGCGACGCCAGGTGATCGACGGGGTCCATCCGCGCGTACCCGGCCACGACCTGCGCGTTCAGCACCCACTCCCGGGGCCCGATCCCGCCCCCGAGCATGGCCGAGGAGATCATCCGCCATCCGGGCCCGAACTCCCAGAGCAACGACCCGAGCCGGGCCCCCTCCTCCATGCGATAGCTGAGCTTCACGGCCCTCCCCGCACCAGGTGCACGACGGGCCGCCCGTCGGGCCCTGGCTCGATCTTCACATGCGCGTCGAAGTGCCGTCCCACGAGTTCCTCGGTCAGCACCTGGGCGGGCTCCCCCGAGGCGACGGCCCGGCCGCCGGTCAGGAGCAGGAGGGAGTCGGCGTACAGGCCGGCGACGGTCAGGTCGTGCAGGGTGGTGACGACGGTCAGCCCGTCGGTGCGCCGCAGCCGGTCCACCAGCTCCAGCACCTGCTGCTGGTGCCCGAGGTCGAGGGCGGTGGTGGGCTCGTCCAGCAGCAGCGCGGGGGCCTCCTGGGCGAGCGCCCTGGCGAGCACGACGCGCTGCCGCTCCCCACCGGACAGCTCCCCGACGCGGCGGCCGGCCAGCGACGTCAGGTCAAGCCGCTCGATCACGGACTCCGTCACCTCGCGGTCGTGCCGGCTCTCGCGCCCCAGGTAGGGGATGTACGGCGTGCGCCCCAGCAGCGCGTAGTCGAAGACCGTCATCTCCGGCGGCAGGGCGGGCGTCTGCGGCGCGTACGCCAGCAGCCTGGCCCGCTCGCGCGGCTTGAGCCCGCCGGACGGCCGGGAGTCGAGCAGGACGCCGCCCCGGTGCCCGACCAGCCCCATGAGCGCCTTGAGCAGGGTGGACTTGCCGGCTCCGTTGGGCCCGATGACGCCCACCCATTCGCCGCGCCGTACCTCGAGGTCCACGCCGTCGAGCACGTCGCGCTCCCCGAGCCGCACGGACAGGCCGCGAGCGCTGATCATGTGGCGGCCCGCCTGGTCATCCGCAGGACGGCCACGAAGAACGGCGCGCCCACGAACATGGTCACGACGCCGATCGGCAGCTCGGCGGGCGCGATCACGGTGCGCGCCACGAGGTCGGCCAGCACCAGGAACGCCGCCCCGCCGATCAGCGAGAGCGGCAGCACGATCCGGTACGAGCCGCCCGCGATCCGCCGCACGACGTGCGGCACCACGATCCCGACGAACCCGATCAGCCCGCTCACCGCCACGGCCGCCGCGGTGGCCAGCGACGCGGCCAGCAGCACCATGAGGCGCACCCTGGCGGCCCGCAGGCCCAGGCTGGTGGCCTCCTCGTCGCCGACGGACAGCACGTCCAGCATGCGCCCGTGCAGCAGGAGCAGCACGGCGGAGACGGCGGCGTACGGCAGGACGAGCCAGAGCTGGTCCCACCCGCCGCCGACGTCGCCGAGGATCCACGAGTAGATGCGCTGCAACTCCTCGACCTTGAACTGCTGGACGAACGTCTGGATCGCGGTCAGGAACGAGGTGACCGCCACCCCGGCCAGCACCAGCGTGGCGGTGCCGCCGGCCCGCCCGGCGGTGTTGCCCAGCGTGTACGCCAGGAACACGCCGCCCACGGCCCCCAGGAAGGCCGCCACCGGGATGCTCCCGGCCACGGCCGGGAGCAGCACGATGGCCGCGGTCGCCGCGAGCCCCGCCCCGGCCGCGGCGCCCAGCAGGTACGGGTCGGCGAGCGGGTTGCGGAACACGCCCTGATACCCGGCGCCGGCCATCGCGAGCAGCCCGCCGACCACGGCGGCGACCAGCACCCGAGGCAGCCGCAGCTCTAACAGCAGCCCCTGCTCGACGGGCGCCAGCCCCGAGTCCACGTGGGTGAACGGCAGCCAGTCCACGACCTGCAGCACGACCTGCCAGGGCGAGATGTCGGCGGCCCCGTCGAGCAGAGCGGCGATCATGGAGACGGCCAGCACGCCCAGCGCGCACACCACCCACAGGGGCCGGGCCCTGGACGGGCCCGCCTGTGTCACCACGTCAGCTCGTGCCCGCCTTCGAGACCGCGGCGCCGATGGCCTCCGCCAGGTCGACCACCCGCGGCCCCCACCGGGAGGCGATGTCGTCGTCGAGCTGGACCACCTGGTCGTTCTTGATCGCGGACAGGTTCTGCCATCCTGGCCGCTTGGCCAGGGTGTCCTTGCTCTGCTGGCAGCACTTGACGTCGGCCAGGAAGATCAGGTCGGGATCGGCCTGGGCCACGAACTCGGCGGACAGCTTGGGGTAGCCGCCGGCCGCGTCGGGCGCCTTGTCGGCGATGTTGGTCAGGCCGAACAGTCCGTAGATCTGGCCGATGAAGGTCTTGGACGTGGCGGCGTACGGCGTGGTGTCGAGCTCGTGGTAGTACGTGAGCCGCTTGTCCTTGGGCGCCTGTGCGGCCAGCTTGCCGATGGCCGCCTTCATGCCGGAGACGACCTCGTCGGCCTTGGCCTGGTTGCCGGTGGCCGCGCCGAGCTCGGCGATCTCCTCGTACGCCTCGTCGAGCTCGGTGGCGGCCGGCTGGAGCAGGACGGGCACGTTCACCTTGCCCAGCTCGGCCACGACCTTGTCGAGGTCGTCGGAGACGATGACGAGGTCGGGCTTCTGGGCGACGATGGCCTCGACGTTCGGCTTGAAGCCGGACAGGTTCGTCCTGGGGGCCTCGGGCGGATGGTTCGACTGGTCGTCGACCGCGATGACCTGGGGGCCCGCCCCGATGGCGAACAGCGTCTCGGTGTGGGTGGCCGACAGCGAGACGATGCGCTGGGGCTTCTTGGAGATGGTGACCTTGCCGTTGCCCGCCTCGATGGTGACGGGGAAGCCACCGGAGGAGGCGGCGGGAGCCGTGGGGGCGGCCGTGGTGGGGGCGGACGCTGTGGTGGTGTCGCCACCCTGGCCGCATCCGGCCAGGAGGAGCGTTCCCAGCAGCGCGCCCGCGAAGGCCGTACGTACGGGCCTCACGAGAAGTCCTTTCACACTGTTCGGAACCGAGAGACCCGCATAGTGCGACGGATCACCCTTTTCCACGAGGGTTGATGACGTCAGCGCGGAGGCAGGCGACCTGGCTATGACAGTTGCGGGACAGCGCCGGACTCGCACCGGACTTCGCTGCGCTCTGCGCATCGGACAAACGTTATCAATGCCTCGGATGCCGCCTGCGTCAAGGGGCGAGTTGAGCCTGCGCCTCGGCGATGATCCGCTGCAGCCGCAGGCCGTGGGCGGCGTCGAGGGCATGCCCGCCGCCGTCGCGCACGGTCCTGGCGAACTCCTCGGCGACCGTCTCCAGGGGGTCGTCGTCGAAGTGCGGCAGGACGGCGCTGCCCGCGCGGCCGTACACGGCGATCGTCTGCGGCGGCGGGTCGCCGGCGGCCGTCATGCACAGGGACACCTCGCTGACGGCGCCGCCCTCGTGGTCGAGCAGCAGGCCCGTCCAGCCGAGCGGGTGGCCGTGCGCGCGGACGCCGGTGACGCGGCCCAGGGCGGCGTCCAGGAGGTCGATCACGTGCGGGCCGATGTCCAGGAGCGCGCCGTGCGCGTGCCGCCAGGGGGTGGCGAAGGGGTGGTCGCCGAGGAGGATGCCGGAGATGTTCGCGGCGTGGCCGCCGAACGGGTCGATCTCGGCGCAGCGGGCGAGGAAGGCGCGGGTCTGCGGGGCGTACCTGAGGGTGAGCACCAGCTGGGAGGCCACGCCCGCCTCGGCGACGGCCCCGGCCACCCGCTCGGCGTTCTCCAGGGTGTCGGCGAGCGGCTTCTCCAGCAGCAGCGCCTTCCCTGCGCGGGCGGCCCGCACGGCGTACTCGGCCTGCACGGCGGGCGGCACGCAGAACGCCACGGCCTCGCAGTGCTCGAACAGCTCCTCGACCGTCGCGAACACGGGCGCCCCCAGCTCGGCGGCGGCCTCCGGCCTGCGTGCCCACACCCCGGCCAGCCGCGTGTGCGGCCCCTTGGCCAGCATCGGCGCGTGCGCCATCCGCGCCCACGGCCCCGCCCCGATCAGTCCTACCGCCACCGGTTCACTCTGATTGCTCACCGGTGCAACCTACGGCCGCGAGCGCCACTGCTCAACAGCGTGCTGAGGCCGGTGCGCGAGGGTGCCCGAGTCGATCACCAGGGTCTGCCCCGTCAGGCAGCGGGACTCGTCACAGCACAGGAACGCCACCAGGTTGGCGACGTCCTCCATCGAGCACGCCCACGGCAGCAGCCGCTCGGCCTGCTTGTCGGCGAGCTGCGCGGGCGTCATGGCCCGCTCGGCGGCCGGGGTGAGCACGAGGGCGGGCGCGACCGCGTTGCAGCGGATCCCCCGCGAGCCGTACATGGTCGCCACGTACCGGGTGAAGCCGATCAGCGCCGCCTTGGAGGCCCCGTAGGCCGCGTGCGCCGTGTCTCCCACCAGGGCGGACACCGACGACGTGAGCACGACGGCGCCCCCGTCGGGCATGGCGGGCACCGCGTGCTTGACCATGAGCATGGCGCCGCGCAGGTTGACCTCCATGGTGCGGTCCCAGACGGCCACGTCGAGCGTCTCCAGCTCGCGGTCCCGCCCGTACACGCCGTGGTCGAGCACGGCGGCGTTGGAGTGCAGGACGTCGACCCGGCCGAAGGAGGCCACCAGCGTCGCCACCGCCTCCTCCACCTGCTTCTCGTCGGAGACGTCGCAGGTCAGCGCCATCCCGGTACCGCCACGGGCGCGGATGGCGGCGGCGGTGGCCCGCGCACCGGCCGTGCGTACGTCGAGGACCCCGACGCAGGCCCCCTCGGCGGCCAGGCGGGCGGCGCAGGCGGCCCCGATGCCCGACCCGGCGCCTGTCACGAGCGCCACCTTCCCGTCGAAGCGCCCGCTCACCGTTCCACCCGCCCGCTCACCCGGGCCACCAGCCCGCTCACCAGTCCACCCGCAGGGACGTCAGGCCGCGGCCCACGATCGACCTGCGGTAGGAGATGTCCTGGCCGGGCGCGAGCCGCAGCCCCGGCAGCCGCCGGCCGAGCACCTCCAGCGCCGTGCGCAACTGCAGCCGCCCCAGCGCGGCGCCCACGCAGAAGTGGATGCCGTAGCCGAAGACCAGGTGCTCGGCGGCGTTCGGCCGGTCGATCACGAACCGGTCCGGGTCCGGGAAGACCGTCCCGTCGTGGGCGGCCGAGTCGGTGGACAGCAGCACGAGGGCCCCGCGCGGGATCGTCACGCCGTGCAGGGTGACGTCGTCGGCCGCGTACCGGAAGGAGCCCAGGGACGCCCCGTCGATGCGCATGCACTCCTCGGAGGCGTTCGCGACCAGCTCGGGCGGCACCGGCCAGGCGCCCTCGCGCAGCAGCCGCAGGACGGTGTTGCCGAGCTGGTTGGGCACGGTGTCGTTGCCGCCGAGCAGGATCGTGGAGATCAGCTCCACCACCTCGCGGTGCGTCAGCTCGTCGCCGATGAGCGAGGTCATCAGGGACGTGAAGTCGTCCTGGGGGTCCTTGGCCCGCGCGGCGACCAGGCGGTCCACGTAGTCGAGGTAGGTCAGGAAGCTGCCGGCCAGCTCCAGTTGCCTGGCCGGCGGCTGCGGGGAGAGGAAGAGCTGGAACCAGTCCTTGACGCGTGCCTGCACGAACGCCTCGTCCGCCTCGGGCACGCCGATGAAGCGGGCGGTCAGCTTGACCGACGGCTCGTGGCCGATCTCGCGGACGAAGTCGGCGTGCCCGCTGGGCGCGAGCCGGTCGAGCAGCTCCTCGTTCAGCCGCCTGAACTGCTGCTCCATGGCGGACACCGCGCGCGGCGTGAACGCCTTGGACACCGACCGGCGCAGGCGGGTGTGGTCGGGCGGGTCCACGTTCGCCACGAAGCTGGACAGGAACGAGCCGTGCTCGCCCAGCTTCTCCCGCGTCTCGCGGGTGAGGCTGCGCGAGATCGTCAGCGAGCCCTTGGAGGAGAAGCGGCGGGGGTCGCCGTACGCGGCCCGCACGTCGGCGTAGCGGGTCAGCACGTACGCGCCCAGGTGCTCGCTCCTGAACACCGGCGCCTGCTCGCGCAGCCTGGCCAGGAAGGGGTACGGGGCGGCCACGTGCCAGTCCGCGCCGACGTCGAAGTCCCCGGCCATGAAGTCCCCCGTCATGAAGTCCCCCGTCATGAAGTCCCCGGCCATAGAGTCCTCTGTCATGATGCGAAGATCCTCCGCGGGTTGACGACGAGCATCTGGTGGATCTGGTCGTCCGTGACGCCCCGCCCGCGCAGCGCGGGCAGCACGTCGCGGGAGATGTGCAGCAGGTGGTAGCGGGGATGCCGCTGCCGGACGACGCCGGCGTCGAACCGGTCGTTGAAGCAGTACGAGTCGTGGCTCAGCACCATCCGCCCGGCGTGCCCCCGCTCGCACAGCTCCGCCACGATCGCCACCCGGTCCTCGAACGGGCTGATCGTCTCGATGCCGAACCGGTCCATGCCCAGGTACGACCCGTTGGCGATCAGCTCCTCCAGGTACGCCACGTCCGTCGAGTCACCGGCATGCCCGATGACCACCCGCCCCAGGTCCACGCCCAGCGAGGCGAGCAGCTTCTGCTGGTCGAGCCCGCCCCTGGAGGCGCTGTGGGAGTGGGTGGTGATCGGCGCCCCGGTCTCCAGATGCGCCTCGGCGACGGCCCTGAACACCCGCTCGCACCCCTTGGTCAGGCCGAGGTGGTCGGAGGCGCACTTCAGGATGGCGGCCTTGACGCCGGTGCGGCCGATGCCCTCGGTGAGGTCCCGGACGAAGAACTCGGCCAGCCGGTCCGGCCCGCCGAACAACGATCCAGGGCCCCGGTTGGCGAAGTACGGCGGCAGCGCGTCGTAGGTGTAGAGGCCGGTGGCGGCCACGATGTTCACGGAGGTCAGCTCGGCCACGCGCTGGACGGCCGGGACGTACCTGCCCAGGCCCACCACGGTGAGGTCCACGATGGTGTCGACGCCCGCCGCCTTGAGCGCGTCGAGCTTGCCCGCCGCCTCGCGCGCCCGCGCCTCAAGGTCCCAGCCCTCCGGGATGTCCGGCCAGTTCCACAGGATCTCCGGGCTCAGCCCGAAGACGTGCTCGTGCATGAGCGTCGCCCCGAGGTCGGCGACCGGGCCCCTCACGGTTTCAGGCACGGGAACCTCTCGTGCTCGAACGGCCGGTTCACCTGCAGGCCGAGCCCGTCGGTCTGCTTGTACGGCAGGCCGGTGTAGAGGGCGTCGGCGTCGAAGTAGGTGGCGGTGAAGGACAGGCGCGGGGTGTCGCGGCGGTTGGCGGGGGCGCCGTGCACGGTCAGGGCGTGGTGCACGGTCGCGTCGCCGGCCTTGAGGTCGAGCGGCGGCGACAGCTCCAGCTCCTTGAGCCAGGGGTGCTGGGTGAGCTGGTCGTCGCCGGGGCGGGTGAAGCTGCGGCCGAGCAGGCCGTACCGGTGCGAGCCGTCGTAGAAGCGCAGCGACCCCATGTCGGCGGGCACGTCGGACAGGGCGAGCCAGACGGTGAGCATGGCCGAGCGGTCCATCGGCATCCACGGGAAGTCCTGGTGGAACTCGGTGGCGCCGTGCTCGCCCGGCTCCTTGACGAGCAGGTTGGTGACCTGCACGCGTACCGCGCGGACGCCGCGCAGCAGCCGGACGGCGGTGCGGCCCATCGCGGGGCTCAGCGTCAGCGCGGCGAACGCCTCGTCACTCGCCGCGACGTCCCTGGACTGCCCGAACGCCTGGTCGACGAGCGTCTCGTGACGTTTGGTGCGCTCCCGCAGGTAACCCGTGGCCCGCTCGCGCAGCTCGGCGGCGACGCCGGGCGGGACCAGCCGGCCGAGCCGTACCCAGCCGTGCTCGGCGAAGAACGCCGCCTCGTCGTCGGTCGCCTGACGCACCGGGATCTCCATGCCACCAGTCTGGCACCTAAAGCAAGCGCTTGGTAAGCCCCCGCCGTCTGAGTACCCCCTTACTCATGCGCGCCCACCCTTCCTGGCCGACTCTCGCAAGCATGACCACAGTGGACACCCCGTCCGTCACGTCGAGGTTCACCCGCACGGCGATGATCGCCTGCGCGGTGGCCGCACCTCTGCTCATCGCCCTGTCGCTGCTGCTCACCCCGTTCCAGGCCACCCTGGAAGGCGAGCCGTACGTCCGGGCCTTCACCGCCCACCTGGACGCGTACGCGCTGCCGAGCCGGCTCGGCCTCCTGAGCTTCGCCGCTCTCATCCCCGGGCTCCTCGCCGTGAGCAGGGTCGCCAGGTCGGGCCGGCCCGTGCTGGGACTGGTCGGCATGATCCTCGCCTTCATCCTGACCCTGCCCACCGTCGACACCGACGACGTCATCTACGCCGCCGCCCGCGTGGGGCTCGACGCGGCCACGACGAACCAGCTGATCACGGAGGTGGGCGAGGGGGCGCCGACGGCGGTGGCCGGCTTCGGGTTCTTCCCGGCACTGCTCGGGCTGGTCCTGCTGGGCGTGGCGGCGCTCGCCGGCGCGGCGCCGAAGTGGGCGGCGATCGCCCTGATCGTGGCCCCGTTCCTGATCCCCGTCGCCTGGTTCGCCCAGCTCCCGAACGCGGCGGCGGCCGCGGCCTGGATCGTCCTGGCGGCCGGCATGGGCGGCGTCTCCCTGGCCCTGCCCCACCCCCGCGACAAGGCCTGAGCCGCGGCCCGCACGCATTCGGCAAGACCGCGCCACGCGGCTATGATCCCGAGCAAGCACTTGGTGGGAGGCGAGCGTGCGGCGGTTCAGGTTCGGGGCGGTGGTGCGGGAGGCGGACTCGGGGAAGGCGTGGGCGGAGAAGGCCAGGAGGCTGGAGGGGGCCGGGTTCGACGTGCTGCTCGTCCCCGATCACCTCGTCGGCCCGAGGCTCGCGCCCATCGCGGCGCTCACCGCCGCCGCCTGCGCCACCAGCAGGTTGCGCGTGGGCACGCTGGTGTTCGCCAACGACTTCCGGCAC
This sequence comes from Nonomuraea sp. GTA35, assembly GCF_041950525.1. Lineage (NCBI taxonomy): Bacteria > Bacillati > Actinomycetota > Actinomycetes > Streptosporangiales > Streptosporangiaceae > Nonomuraea > Nonomuraea sp. GTA35. Next base: position 1,377,863 of record NZ_JBGNUV010000002.1, read on the forward strand.
CCCGCCGTGCTGGCCAAGGAGGCGGCCACGCTCGACCTGCTGTCCGGCGGGCGGCTGGAGGTCGGGATCGGGACCGGGTGGATGGCCGGCGACTACGCGGGCGCGGGGCTGGTTCTGGAGCCGCCGGGGGTGCGGGTCGAGCGGCTGCGGGAGGCCCTGGCCGTGCTCGAGGGGCTCTGGGGCGAGGGGCCGTTCCACTTCGACGGACGGCACTACCGGATCTCCGGGCTCGACCAGCAGCCCAAGCCCCTGCAGCGGCCCCGGCCGCCGCTGGTGATCGGCGCGGGCGGGGCCCGGATGTTGCGGCTGGCGGCCGAGGAGGCCGACGTCGTGAACATCGGGATGCGGGTGAAGCCCGACGGAAGCGGGCCCGACCTGCGCGACGGGGGGCTGCGGGCGTTGCTCGGCAAGCTCGCCGCCGTACGCGAGGCCGCCGGGGAGCGGTACGCGGGGCTCGAACTGGGCACCAGCGTGATACAGGCGGGCGAGCGGAAGGCGGAGGAGGCGTGGAGCGCGGCCGACAGCACCGCGCTGGACGAGACGCCGCAGGTGCTGCTGGGCACGCGACACGACATCGCCGACAAGCTCCGCTACTGGCGGGATGAGCATGATATTTCGTATTTCGTGCTGCATCACGAGCGGGATCTGGACGTCTTCGAGCCCGTCGTCGAGGAACTGGCCACCTGACGCGCACGCCCGCACTCCTCCGGCTGCCCGCCCGGGCGCGCCCACCTGGCCTCAGGCTGAGATCGGCCGTGCCCGATGATGGGACACATGAACGAGATGCTGCTGCTCCGGCACGGTGAGACCGAATGGAGCAAGGCGGGCAAACACACCGGCCGTACCGACCTGCCTTTGACGGAGCACGGCGAGGAGCAGGCCAGGGCCCTGGCGCCCCTGGTCAAGGAGCCGTTCGACCTGGTGCTGGTCTCCCCCGCCCAGCGCGCCCGCCGCACGGCGGAGCTGGCCGGGCTGACCGGCTACCAGGTGGACGCCGACCTTTGGGAGTGGGACTACGGCGGTTACGAGGGGATCACCACGCCGGAGATCCGCCGGACCAGGGCCGGGTGGTACCTGTGGCGCGACGGCGTGATCCCGGGCGACGCGGAGCACCCCGGCGAGAGCGCGGCGCAGGTGGCCGCGCGCGCCGACCGGGTGATCGAGCGGGCCAGGCAGGTGGACGGGCGGGTGGCGCTGGTGGCGCACGGGCACTTCCTGCGCGTGCTGGCCGCCCGCTGGCTGGGCCTGGCGCCCGAGGACGGCAGGCTGCTGAAGCTGGACACGGGCACCTACTCGCGCCTCGGCTTCGAGCACGCCGAGCCGGTGCTCATGTCGTGGAACGCCCCCGTCAACCAGTTGTGGAGCTAGACCTTCGTGCGCAGGGCCGACTCGTGCAGGGCCCTGCTCACCAGCCACCCGCGTAACGACCCGAGGCCGGGGTCGTAGGACAGGGGCCGCTCCCAGAGCGCGGTGAACACGTCCTGGGTGACCTCCTCCGCGTACGCCTGGCTGCCGGTGACCTTGACGGCGACGCCGTACACGTACGGGCCGTGCTGGTCGTAGGCGTCGGCCAGCGCGTCGAGGTCGCCGGCCGTCAGTCGCGCGCACAGGTCCATGTCGCTCATCAGTCGCATCCCAGCGTCGCGGCGGCGCGGATCAGCTCGCGGGCGAGCGCGGGGTCGCCCTCGGCGGCGTACGGGAAGCAGCCGGGCGGCCACCGGTTGGCCAGCAGCCGGCAGAAGTCCACGGCGTCGGCCGAGACGAGCACGCCGACGTGGCCGGAGGCCGGCGAGAGCGGGATCGTCCAGGTGCCGCCGCCGGGGCCGGTCAGCACGATGGTGGCGGAGACGTCGCGGCGCGGCCCCTTCATCGCGTGCGGCAGCATGACCAGGCCGAACTCGGCGATCATGCGCACGTGCTCGGGGCGGGGCGCGGCCTTGGAGCGGTCGGTGGCGGCCCGGATGTCGTCGGCGTGCGTCCACGTCTCGAACGTGCGCTGGACCATGGCCTGGCGCAGCGGCGCGCGGGCCGGGGTGGGGCTGGTGCCGGCCAGGGCCAGCTCCACGTCCAGCAGCACCTCGGTGCTGCCCGACACGCGTTGCAGCAGGGACCCGGCCTGCTCGCGCCAGCGCCGGTGGATCGGCGCGGCCGTCATGGCCACACCCGCGCCGGCCACGCCCATGAAGCGGGCCACGGTCGCGTCGTTGGCGGCCAGGTGCTCGACGAGCCCCCTGATCGTGCCGTGCCGGGCGACCGGGGCCTCCCAGTCGGGGGCGCTCAGCGCGGTCAGCAGGTCGTCCATGAGCGCGACCTGCTCGGCGTACGGGACCGCGACCGTCGCCACGGGCACCGGGGCCGGGCTGCGGCGCCGGCGTGCCATGGACATCACGGACTCGCGCAGCGACGGGGGCGGCCCGGCGGCGGTCTCCGGCCCGTCGAGCAGCGCGATGGCGGCGCTGCAGTCGGGGCACGAGGCGACGTGGTCGTCTGGGCTCTGCCCGTTGTAGAGGTAGGAGTCCGTCATGGCCACCTCCGCAGCCGACGCTAACCCGGCGGGCTCCCTGGTGCCAGGCGGCAGCCGGGGAACGGTGCCAGAAGCGTCTCACGCCAGCGGCCCTCAAGGTAGTCGCGGGCGCGTTTTCCCCAGTCCAACAGCCGAGAATCCGGCTCGACCTCGTCGTCGAGGCCCAGTGCCGCGTCGCGGGCGCGCTGGGTGGCCAGGTGGTCGTCGAGGGAGACGGCCCAGACGGTGACCGCCTCGCTGTCGCTGAACAGCACCTCGTACAGGCCGACGAGGGTGTGGCCGTGCTCGGCGAGCAGCGGGGCCCGTTCGGTGCGGACGGCGTGCAGGTAGTCGAGCGCGGCCCCGGGGCGTACGCGGGCGCTCTCGAAGAGGTAGAGCTCGGCGGCAGGCGCCTCGGCGAGCGGCGGGCAGCCGGGGGCGGCCCCGAGTGGCCGGGAGTACGCGGAGAAGCGCAGGTCGTCGATGTCGGACAGGAACAGGCGCTGGTCCACGCCCTGGTAGATCTCCATCATCTGCCGCCAGCCGCCGTCCCAGCCGCCGTGGCAGTCCCACAGCGTGACGGCCTTGAACTGGGGATGGCCGGTGATGCCGACCGCGTAGAAGGCGCCGACGAGGTCGATCTCGCGCGACCTGATGGACATGCCGGAGGTGAGCTCCGGGGCCGCGCGCTCCTCGTCCTCGCGCTTGTAGCGGGTCAGCCAGGTGAGGTACTCCAGCGGGCGCCTGGAGTTCATCGGCCGGAAGTCGACCTCCTCGATCAGGTGGATCGCGCGCCGCACCACGCCTCCTCTGGCTACCAAGCGATTGCTTGGCTCAGAGGATAGCGATCAGGCCGGCGCTTGGGAAGGCTGGGGCCCCCGTCCCGTGAGCCACTCCAGGACCCGGCGGTGCCCGGACGCGGCGTCCTCGAAGTGGCCCCAGTGCCAGTACCGGGGCTGGTCGCGCAGGCCGGTCACCCAGGTGCGGTAGGAGACGGAGGCGCCAGTGGTGGCGGGCGCCACGCCATAGGTGCGGATCACGACCTTGCCGCCCGGCGCGAACAGCACGTCGTCGGCGATCGGATACAGAGTCATCTGGTCGAGCATGACCCGATCCTGGCCAAAGGACGAGGCCGGGCGGTTACACCTCCGGCGCGCCCTCGTTACGCGGGGCGCGCCGGTGTGAACATGTTGTTACACGAGCAGGCCGTCGAACTCTCCGTCCTTCACCCCGAGCACCAGCGCCCGGATCTCGTCGCGGGTATAGATGAGGGCAGGTCCGTCGGGGAAGCGCGAGTTGCGCACCGCGATGCCCCCGTCGGGAAGCTCCGCGAGCTCGACGCAGTTGCCCTGCGAGTTGCTGTAGCGGCTCTTGCGCCAGGCGACCTGGGTCAGGTCCGCCGCCGGCATGCCGTTGTAGGTCTGGTTCATCTACATCTTTCTGAGAAGACCGCCGATGAGCTCGACGGTGCCCCCTGGCGTGGTGCTCTCCACGCACAACTGCTCCATGGCCGTGAGGTACGGATCGATGTCCTCACGCTTGTCCAGGTACAGGGCACCCCAGAGCTGCTCGACGTAGACAACGTCCGACAAGTCGGACTCGGGAAACCGCAAGATGCTGAACGCGCCCCCCTCAGCGGCGTGCTTGCCGAATCTGAAGGGCATCACCTGGATGGTGATGTTGGGAAGGGCAGCGACTTCCAGCAGATGCTGGAGCTGCTCGGACATGACCTCCCGCCCGCCGATGGTCCGCTTGAGCGCCGCCTCGTCGATGACGGCCCACAGCCGGGGTCCGTCTTTCTGGGTGAAGCGCTCCTGGCGCTGCATGCGCAGGTGCACGCGCCGTTCGATTCTCTCGGGACTCGCATCGGGGTTGCCAAGCTGGAAGACCGAACGCGCATACGAGGCCGTCTGCAGCAGGCCGGGCACGAACTGCACCTCATAGGTGCGGATCACGCTGGCCGCCTCCTCCAGACCGATGTACGTGGTGAACCACGACGGCAGTTCGGCCGAGTACTTGTGCCACCACCCGGGGGTGTTGGCCTCGCGCACCATCTCCAGCAGGGCACGGCGTTCGGCATCGTCGACGACGCCGTACAGGGTGAGCAGGTCTTCCACGTCACGTGTCTTGAATCCGACGCGGCCGAGCTCCATGCGGCTGATCTTGGACTCGGACGCCCGGATGTGGAATCCGGCCTGTGCCCGGTCGAGCCCGCTGGCCTCGCGGAGGCGCCTGAGGCTCGCCCCCAGCATGATGCGCCGAACGGTTGAACCGGTCCCGGGCGGATCAATCGACACGTGCTGCTCCTTGGTCGTTTCCTTGCAACACGATGAGGCCGCACCGTTCTCGGCGGCGCCCACCGCACGTAGCGAAGTTGCACCCGCGATACGCCCCTTTGTACGGGCGACCGCAGGGTAGCGGAGTATGCACCTACAGTCTGTCACTTCACGGCCGAAAGATCATGGGCCGCGGACAAGATCCCCTTTCCCCCATATTGACCATTTGAGGGCAACGGTAGCGCTTGCACGAGTTGTCTGCACGTGCATTCGCTCTTGCACCTGCACGAGAGTTTGCAGCAGAATGATCACGTGCAATCCACCACGGCACCCGGCCAGTGGACCACGTTCGATTGGTGGCCCCCTGTCGGCTGGTGGCCGGAGGCCGCCCGCGATCTGCTGGTCCCCGGCCCGTCCATGAGTGCCACGTTCGTGCTCCCGCCCACCGCCTCCTCGGTCCATTCCGCCCGCAGCTTCACCGTGGGCGCGCTGACCGGCTGGGGTCTCGGCGAGCTGGCCGACAACATGGAGCTGGTGGTCTCCGAGCTGGCCACCAACGCGCTCCGGCACGGCCTGTGCCTGGACGAACCGGCCCGCCAGCACGCCGTCCAGATGTCCCTCGTACGCCGGGGGCCGCTGGTGACCAGCGCCTTCACCGATCCAGGCTCCTCGGTACCGGTGCTGCGATACCCTGGGCCCCTTGACACCGGTGGCCTCGGACTCCACATCGTCGAATCGCTCAGCCTCCGCTGGGGCTGGTCCGCGCTCGCGCCTCACGGAAAGATCGTCTGGGCAGTCCTCTCCTGACCGGGGGTGATCTGCATTACCGTGGATGGTCATGGCTCACGGTGAGTCCCGCGCGCGACCCCATGAGAGTGCTGACAGATGGAAGATCACCTGCTCGGCTGGCTACGAACACTGGACGAGGACCGGCTTGGCCGCATCCTGGCCAACAGGCCCGACGCCATCGCCGCGCCCTGGCCCAGACGGCTCGACACCCTGGCGCAGCGGCTCGGCAACGCCGTCGCCGTGATCGAGACCCTGCGCCGCCTGCCGTTGCCCTGCCTCCAGGTCGCCGAGACCGCCCTGGCCATGACCCGCCCCACCGCCGAGACCCTGGCACGCTTCCTCAGCAGCCCGCCCGAGGAGGTGACGCCCTGGCTGGAGCACCTCTACGACCACGCGCTGGCCTGGCCCGGCGACGACGGCGTCATCCACCTCGCCGAAGGCGTCGCGCGCTGGTGGACCGCGCCACTCAGCCTCGGCGAGCCCCTTGATCACTACCTGAACGCCTGGTCGATCAGCAACGACGCGCTGCACGCCCTCGCCCGCAACCTCGGCCTGCCCGTGCAGGGCAACAAGCGCCGCATGATCACCCGTGTCATCGAGGCGCTCAGCGACACCGACCGCGTCAGGGCGCTGATGCGCCACGCCCCCGAGGGCACCGTGCCGCTGCTCGACCGCTTCGCCTGGGAAGGCCCCGCGCTCACCGTCGACGGCGCCCGGTTCGTCAGCCCCGGCACCCCCGAGCGGTGGTGCGCCGACCACGGCCTGCTCTTCCGGCCGAGCTGGCACAAGGCCGAGATCCCCCGCGAGGTGGCGATCTGCCTGCGCGGCTCCGGCTACCACCCGGCCTACCTGCCCGAGGCGCCCGAGCTGGCCACGATCCCGGTCGATCCCGAGGAGGTCGACCATCTGATGACGCTGGCCGCCCCGCACGTGGTCGAGCGGTGCGCGGCCCTGCTCGACAACACCTCCAAGACGCCGCTGCCGCTGCTCAAGACCGGCGGCGTGGGCGTGCGCGAGGTCCGCAGGGTGGCCAAGGAGACCGGCTGCGACGAGGACGAGACGCGGCTGCTGCTCGAGGTGTGCGCGGTGGCCAGGCTGATGGCCTGGGACGAGCCGTCCGGCGGCATGATCCCCACCGAGCGGTTCGACCGCTGGCGCCTCGACGAGGGCTCGGCCCGGCTGCGGGTGCTGCTGGCGGCGTGGTGGCGGATGGAGCGCTCGTCGCTGCGCAAGATCGACGGCAAGTACGGCACCGTGCTCGGCGACGACCCCGCCGGCGCCGTGATCGCCCAGGTGCGCAGGGCCGTGCTGTCGGTGCTCGCCCACCTGCCCTCGGGCACGGCCTTCGCCGACCGCGACAGCCTGATCAGCAACGTCCACTGGCACGCCCCGCTGATCGACAGGGCGCTGATGCGCGAGTGCGCGCCCGCCGTGCTCGACGAGGCCAGGCTGCTCGGGCTGCTGGCCAACAACACGCTGACCGATCTCGGCCGCGCCCTGGCCGGACTGACGGCCAGGCCGGGAGACGAGAACGACGACGCCGTCCCGATGGTCGAGCACGACCCGATGCTGGCGGAGGCGGCCACCCGCGCGCTGGCCAGCGTGCGCAGGAGCGCGCTGTTCGGGCCCGACCTGACCGCGGTCGTCACGGGGCCGCCGTCGGCGGAGCTGGCGGCGCTGCTCGACCGCTGCGCCGACCGCGAGTCGCGCGGCGCGGCCTCGGTGTGGCGCTTCACCACGCCGAGCGTGCGGCGGGCGCTCGACCAGGGGTACGAGGCCGACGACCTGCTCGACGAGCTGGCCGGGGTGGGCACCATCCCGCAGCCGCTCGAATACCTGATCCGCGACACCGCCCGCAGGCACGGCGAGGTCACGGTCAGCACGGTCGGGTGCGTGGTGCAGGCCACCGACCCGACGCTGCTGGCCGAGATCGCCGCCCACCGGCGGCTGGGCCGGCTGGGGCTGCGGCTGCTGGCCCCCACGGTGCTGGTCAGCGCGGCGCCGGCCGACCGCACGCTGGCGGCGCTGCGCGAGGTCGGCTACTCCCCCGTGCCCGTCTCCGACACCGGCGAGATCACCATCCACCGGGCCAGGGCCGAGGAGAGCGCCCCGGGCAAGCTCATCCTGCTGCCCGGCGGGCAGGTGGCCGAGCTGTCGGAGTTCCCCGGTCTGGCGGAGTTCGAGGCGCCGCCCCACATGCTGGTCGAGCCTCCGCCCGACCCGTACGAGCACGCCCGCCGCCTCGTCGCCGCCGGCCGGGCGGACGACGGGAAGCACGGGCGCACCTGGGCGATCATCGGCAGGATGGCGACCAGGCTGCCGACGGCGCAGCAGTCGCTGCTCGGCTTCGTCGTCGACCGGGGCGTGCGCGCCGGCATCACGCTGGCCGACGGGCTGACCGCCACGATCAGCCATGGCGAGCTCAAGGGCGGGGCGCTGGACGCCTGGTGCGAGGAGGCGGGCGACTACCTGGAGTTCCCCCTCGCCGAGATCGTCGAGGTGCGGGGCGCCTACTGAAGCGGTTCGGCCTTCTTCAGGTTCGCCACCAGCTCCTCCAGGAAGGTGGCGTACCCCTGGTAGCTGAAGGGGGCCTCGGCCGACCACGGGTAGAGCTGGCCGGCCTTGACCGCGGGGAGCTTGGCGAAGGTGGGCTTCTTCATCATCTCCTCGGGCTTGAGCGCCTGCGTACGCGTGTCGTAGAGGATCACGTCGGCGTCGTACTCGTCGGCGTTCTCCCAGCTCAGCGTCTGGAAGAAGCCGCCCTCGTCCACCTTGGCCGGCGTGACCACGTTCAGGCCCGCGTTCACCATGTGCACGATGTCCGGGTACTCCGGCGGGTTGACCACCCAGAACGCGTCCGCGCCGCCCGACGCCAGGAGGATCTTGAGGTCCTTGAACTGGGCGAGCTCCTTGGTGGCCGCCTCCATGCGGGCCTTGGCCTCGGGCACGCCCTCCATGCTCGCGCCGAGCGACGTGGCCAGCTCCTCGTACTTGCCGATCACCTCGGCGGCGCTCTTGCCGGTGAGCATGACGCCGGCGGTGGGCGCGACCTGCTCGATGGTGTCCTTGGACTTCTCGGGCACGTACCAGAGGGTGCCGTTGATGTACATGCTGCTGACCAGGAGGTCGGGCTGCAGGGCGATGTACTGCTCGACGTTGAACTCGTCCCAGACGTTGCCCAGGCCCGTGACCTTGGTGATGTCCACGTTGCCGGCCTGCGGGTCCTTGCTGCCGTCCTTCAGCTTGTGCGGGCCGAACACCGCGATCGGGCGCACGCCGAAGTCCCACAGGGCGGCCGCGGCGCCCACCTGGGCGACGATCCTGGTGGGGACCTTGGGCTGCTCGAGCTTCTTGCCGCGGTCGTCGGTGAACGTCCAGGGTCCCTGCGCGGGGGCGCCGGAGGAGGCCGGTGCCGCGGGGGTCGCCTGCGTGGTGGTCCCGCCATCACCGCACGCCGCGAGTGTCAGGGCCGCCGCGAGTCCTGCCGCGCCCGACAGGAAGCCCCTGCGAGCCAGTACCGGTCCCGACATGTACATCTCCTAAGGTTAGGCTTGCCTTCTTGTGTGGCCATTAGATTAGCCTTGCCTAAGTTTGACTTGCTACGAGAGGGGGTCGGGTGCGCCCGGCTGAGGTAACGGTCGCGGCCGGAGCGGGCCAGGAAGGCGGTGGACGCGCGGCCAAGGGGCGTGCCTCGGTGCTCGTCGCCGGGCTGGTCGTCACGCTCGGCCTACTGGCGCTGGTCGCCATGGCGAGCGTGGCGCTGGGCGCCCGCTCGGTGTCGTTCAGCACGGTGATCGACGCGTTCGTGGCGCCGGACGGCTCCAACGACCACACGGTCATCCGCGAGCTGCGGGTCCCGCGCACGCTGCTCGGCCTCGGCGTGGGCGCCACGCTCGGGCTGGCCGGCGCGCTCATGCAGAGCCTGACCCGCAACCCGCTGGCCGACCCCGGCCTGCTGGGCATCGACCAGGGCGCCGCGCTCGGCGTCACGCTGGCGCTCGGCCTGTTCGGGCTCACCGACCCCGTCGTGTACGTGTGGTTCGCCTTCGGCGGGGCCGCGCTGGCCTCCGTCGCCGTCTACTCGCTGGCCTCCGGCCGCCGCGCCGGCTCCAGCCCGGTACGCCTGGCCCTGGCCGGAGTCGCGTTCGGCATGGTCTGCACGGCGATCTCCTCGGCCATCCTGCGCATGGACTCCCAGACCTTCGACCGGATGCGGTTCTGGCTGACCGGCTCGCTGGCCGGGCAGACGGCCGACACGCTGGTGCGGCTGGCGCCGTTCATGGTCGCGGGGCTGGTGCTCGGGCTGCTGCTGGCCAGGCCGCTCAACATGCTGGCGCTCGGCGAGGACGCGGGCAAGGCGCTGGGCGTGAACCTGAACAGGACCAGGATCCTCGCCGGCGTGGCCGTCACGCTGCTGTGCGGCGCCGCCACCGCCGCCGCCGGGCCGCTGGTGTTCGTCGGGCTGATCGTGCCGCACGCCGTGCGCGCCCTGGTGGGGCCCGACCAGCGGTGGGTGCTGCCGTACTCGGCGCTGGCCGCGCCGATCCTGCTGCTGGGGGCCGACGTGATCGGGCGGCTCATCGCCCGGCCGGGAGAGGTGCAGGTGGGCATCGTGTGGGCGGTGATCGGCGCGCCGATCTTCATCATGCTCGCCAGGCGGAAGCGGGTGGCCGCGCTGTGAACGTCCGCGTCGGCTCCTGGTCCGTACGGCTCGCACCGCGCGCCCTGCTCGTCAGCGTCGTCCTCGTCGTGGCCGGCTTCCTGGTGACCGTGGCAGCACTGTCCACGGGCGAGTTCACCGTCCCCGTGCCGGACATCGTCTCGGCCATCTTCGGGCAGGGCACGCCGGTCGCCGAGCTGATCGTCGGCAAGCTCCGCGCCCCGCGCGTGGTGACCGGGCTGCTGGTCGGGGCCGCGTTCGGCCTGAGCGGGGCCATCTTCCAGAGCCTGACCAGGAACCCGCTGGGCAGCCCCGACTTCATCGGCTTCACCGCCGGCGCCTCCACGGGCGGCATCCTCGCCGTGGTCGCGGGCGGCTCCGCCATGACGATCGCCGGCGGCGCGCTGGCCGGGTGCGTGGTGACGGCCGCGCTGGTGTACCTGCTGGCCTACCGGGGCGGCGTCCAGGGTTACCGGCTGGTCCTCGTCGGCATCGGGGCGAACGCGCTGCTGGTGGCCGTCAACTCGTACATCCTGACCCGGGCCAACATCAACGACGCGGCCAACGCGGGCGCCTGGCTCACCGGCAGCCTCGGCGGGCGCGGCTGGGAGCACGCCTGGCCCGTGGCGCTGGCGCTGCTCGTGCTGCTGCCGCTGTGCCTGTCCATCGCGCGGCCGATGCGGATGATCGAGATGGGCGACGACGCGGCCAAGGCCATGGGCATCAGGGTCGAGGTCGTCCGCGCGGCGGCCGTCACGGCCGGCGTGCTGCTGTCCGGGGTGGCCACGGCCGCCGCCGGGCCCGTCATCTTCGTCGCGCTGGCCGCCCCGCAGCTCGCCCGGCGGCTGACCCGCTCCCCCGGCGTGACGCTGGCCTCCTCCGCCCTCATGGGCGCCGTGCTGCTGACCGCCGCCGACCTGGCCGCGCAGCGCGTGCTCGCCCCCACCCAGCTGCCCGTCGGTGTGCTGACCGCCGCCATCGGCGGCACCTACCTCGTCCTGCTCCTCCGAAAGGACCGCCACTGATGGATTCCGCCTGCCGCCTCTCCGGTGCCGGCCTGACGCTCGCCTACGACCAGCGCGTGGTGGCCACGGACCTGACCGTGGCGATCCCCGACGAGTCGTTCACCGTGATCATCGGCCCGAACGCCTGCGGCAAGTCCACTCTGCTGCGGGCCCTGGCCAGGATGCTCAAGCCGAGGACCGGCGCCGTGCACCTGGACGGCAGCGTGATCACCTCGTTGCCGTCGAAGGAGGTGGCGCGGCGGCTCGGCCTGCTCCCGCAGAGCTCGATCGTGCCCGACGGGATCACCGTGGCCGACCTGGTGGCCCGCGGCCGTTATCCGCACCAGAAGCTGATGCGGCAGTGGTCGAAGGCCGACGAGGCGGCCGTGGCGGAGGCCATGCGCGCCACCGACGTGGCCGAGCTGGCCGACCGGATCGTGGACGAGCTGTCGGGCGGGCAGCGGCAGCGGGTGTGGCTGGCCATGGCGCTGGCCCAGGAGACGCCGATCCTGCTGCTCGACGAGCCCACCACGTTCCTGGACATCTCCCATCAGATCGAGGTGCTGGACCTCTGCGCGGAGCTGCACGAGCAGGGGCGGACCATGGTGGCCGTACTGCACGACCTGAACCAGGCGTGCCGGTACGCCACGCATCTCATCGTGATGCGGGGCGGCCGGATCGTGGCCGAGGGGGATCCCACGGAGATCGTCACGTCGGAGCTGGTGCACGAGGTGTTCGACCTGCGCTGCGAGATCATCCCGGACCCGCAGTCGGGCACCCCGCTCATCGTCCCCGAGGCCCGCCGCCGCGTGGCGCCTCCTCTTAGGCCAGCTCAGGTCAGCGCCTCCTCTTAGGTCAGCGCCGTCTCTTAGGTCAGCGCCGTCTCTTAGGTCAGCGCCGTCTCTGCGGTCAGCGCCGTCGCCAGGGTGGTGACGGCGGCGACGGCGCGGTCGCGGCCGTACTCGCCCTGCAGCACCTCCGCCAGCTCCGCCTGCATGGACGCCAGCAGCGTGTGCGCCAGGGCGTCGGCGTCGCCGCCCCTGGCCTCGGCCAGCAGGATCGTCACGTGCCGGTGCCAGAACCAGTAGGCGCCGATGCGGTAACGCGCGCCCGGGCTGGCCGTCTCCGACATGCGCACCAGGTCGAGGTGGGCGAAGAGGAAGTCGAGGTACGCCCGCACGAACGCGACCAGCCGCTCGCGGGCGGGCGCGCCCGGCCCGAGCGGCGGCGGGCCCGACAGGATGCGCTGCTGCAGGTCGCGCTCGCGGGCGTCGAGCAGCGCCACCGCCAGCCCCGACTTGTCACCGAAGCGCCGGAACAGCGTGCCCTTGCCCACCCCGGCCTCGGCCGCCACGGCGTCCATCGAGACCGCGTCCACGCCCTTCTCCGCGAACAGCCGCGCCGCCGCGGCCAGCACCTTCTCCCGGTTGCGTGCCGCGTCCGCCCGCTCCTGGACGGGCCGGCTCATCAGCAGCTCCAGCGACGTTTCCCGCACCATCCGGACTTTAGTCCAACTCGCCGCGCCGGAACGCGCCAAAGGACGTGGAAGGAACGGCATCCACGGGCGACCCTCTGCCGAATGCTCAGCACGACCTCACAGGGGGAATCCAGATGGACCACGCCGTCGTCATCGGGGCGAGCATCGCGGGCCTGCTGTCCGCCGCCGCCCTGCACCGCAGGTTCGCCCAGGTCACGGTGGTCGACCGCGACACGTTGCCGGCCGTCGACGCCCACCGCAGGGGCGCCGGCCAGAGCCGCCACGCGCACGCCCTGCTCGCCAGGGGCGGCGAGGTCCTGGACGAGCTGCTGCCCGGCCTCACGGCCGAGCTCGTCGCGCAGGGCGCGCTCAGGGGGGACGTGCAGGACCGGGCCCGTCACGTCCACGCGGGCCGGCGGCTGGCCCGCGGTTCCAGCGGGCTCACCGGGCTGCTGGTCAGCCGGCCGCTGCTCGAAGGCCAGGTGCGGCGCAGGGTCGGCGCCCTGCCCGGCGTGCGGGTGCTGGCCGAGCGGACCGTCACCGGCCTGCTGGCCAGGCAGGGCCGGGTCACGGGGGTGCGGCTCGCCGAGGGCGAGCTGATCCCGGCCGACCTGGTCGTGGACGCCGCGGGCCGCGGCTCCCGCACCCCGTTCTGGCTCGCCGACCTGGGCTGCAGGCCGCCGCGGGAGGAGCGGGTGACGATCGACCTGCGGTACAGCTCGCGCGAGTTCCGCCGCCGCGACGACCACCTCGCCGGAGACCTGATCGCCGTCGTCGGCCCCACGCCCGAGACGCCGCGGGCCGGGGTGGCGCTGGCGCTGGAGGACGAGCGCTGGGTCGTCACCCTGGCCGGGTACGGCGCGGGCCCGCCGCGCGGCCATGCGGACTTCGCCGCCTTCGCCGCCACCCTCGCCGCTCCCGACCTGCACCACCTGGTCACGACCGCGGAGCCGCTCGGGGAGCCGCGCACCTACCACACGCCCGCCGCGGTCAGGCGCCGCTACGAGCGGCTGGCCTCCTTCCCCGACGGCCTGCTGGTCACCGGGGACGCCGTCTGCTCGTTCAACCCCCTCCACGGCCAGGGCATGACGGTCGCCGCTCTGGAGGCCAGGGCGCTGCTCGACCCCGACCTGAGCCCGGCGGCGTACTTCCGGCGGATCGCCGCCGTCGTGGACCTCCCCTGGCAGATCACGGTCGGCGCCGACCTGCGGATCGCCACCACGGGCGGCCGGCCGACGCCGAAGACGCGGTTGATCGGCGCCTACCTCGACCGCTTCCACGCCGCCGCCGCGCACGATCCCGAGCTGACGCGGCGCTTCCTGCGGGTGATGAACCTCTACGACCCGCCGCAGTCGCTGCTGAGCCCTCCGGCGCTGCTCAGAGTGCTGCGCAGCGGCGCACCGCGAGCAGTGCCAGTGCCCGCGTGACCTCGCGCAGCTCCCTCAGCTCGACCTGCTCCCTCGGGGCGTGCGCGAACCGCACGTCCCCCGGGCCGTAGTGCAGCGTCGGGATGCCGCCCGCCGTGTAGAGCCGCAGGTCGCTCCCGTACGGCGCCGCCGTCTGCGCGGGCCGGGCGCCGGTCGTGTCCTCGACGGCCCGGTTCACCTGGTCGAGCAGCTCGTGGCCCGCCGGCAGCCGGCCGCTGGCGAACTGCCCGCCCGGCCAGGTCACCACCGGCGGGTTGGCCCGCAGCCACGGGTCCGCGACCTCCGCCAGCGCCTGCTCGAACGCCGTCCGCGCCTCGGCCGGGTCCTCGTCCAGCCGCACCCCGAGCCGCCCCTCGGCGATCAGCAGGTCGGGCACGGTGCTGGCCCAGTCGCCGGCCCGCACGGTGCCGACCTCGATCGGGTACGGCATCGCGTTGCCGGCGAACAGCTGGGGCACGTCCCTGTTGCGCTCGGCCTCCAGCCGCCTGATCGCCTGGAACACCGGCCAGAACGCCTCGATCGCGTTGACCCCCTCGTACCGGGTGGCGCCGTGCGCGGCCCGCCCGGCGATCTCCAGCCGGAACGTCAGCGCGCCCGCGTTGGCCGTGATGACCGCGCCGCTGGTGGGCTCGGTGATGACCGCGGCCTCGGCCGTGTGCCCCCTGTCCAGGGTGGCGAACGCGCCGAGCCCGCCGTCCTCCTCGCTGATCACGCAGTGCACGGCCAGCGGCCTGGCCAGCTCGATCCCGGCCTGCTTGATCGCGCGGGCCACGGCGAGGTTCGCGACGAGGCCGGCCTTCATGTCGCAGGCACCCCGTCCGTGCAGCACGTCGCCGGTGATCCGGGCGGCGAACGGGTCGCTGCCCGCCCACTTGGCCAGGTCGCCGGTCGGCACGACGTCCACGTGCCCCTGCAGGGCCAACGCGGGCGGGCCCTCGCCGCCCGGGGTGACGGCCACCACGCCGTACCCCTCCGACCTCGGGGCCTCGGTACCGGGGAAGCCGGGGCTGGCGGTCAGGCCGGCCAGGTCGAGCTTCCAGACGTCCACGTCCATGCCTGCCTCGGTGAGCAGGCGGGCCATACGGTGCTGCAGGTCGGACTCGGCGTCGGTGCCGGTCACGCTGGGGACCCTGACGGTCTCGGCCAGCAGGTTCACGGTCTCCGCCTCGTCGATGGCGTTCAGGACCCGGGCTTCTGCGTCGTGCATGGGCACACCTTCTCATGAACCCGGATCGGGACTTGTGGCGATACAGGGCGTGCGTACATGGACGAGTTGGATCGTGGTGGTGCCCTTCGCCCTGTGGGCGGCGGTGCGGTTGAGCGGGTTCGAGCCGGACTGGCCGTGGGTGCCGGCGGTGGCGTACACGCCGTACGCGGTGTGCGCGGCCGTGATCGGCCTGGTGCTGGCCTGCGTGCTGCGCCGCTGGGCGGCGGGCACGGTCGCCCTCGTGTCGGTGCTGGCGCTGGTGCCCGCGGTGCTGCCGCGCGCGCTCACGGACGGCAACCCCGACGCCGACGGGCCGGTGCTGCGGGTGCTCGCGGCCAACCTGATGGTCGGCCAGGCGGACACGGCGGAGCTGATGGCCCTGGTCGAGCGGCTGAAGCCGGACGTGCTGGCGCTGCAGGAGTTCACCCCTGACTCCATGCGGCGGCTGGAGGAGGCGGGGCTGCGCCGCGCGCTGCGGCACGCGGTGACCAAGCCGCTGACGGGGGTGGGCGGGTCCGCCGTGTACGCCCGGCATCCGGTCGAGGACGGCGGGTTCATCAAGAAGGGTTCGTTCGGGCAGGCCAGGGCGTGGCTGACGCTGCCCGGCGAGGAGCGGGTCGAGGTCGTCTCCGTGCATCCGTGCGCGCCCAAGCGGATCGGTCGGCAGCCGTGCTGGCAGGCCGGGCTGGAGGCGCTGCCCCGGGGCGGCGGGGACGCGCTGCGGGTGCTGGCGGGCGACTTCAACGCCACGCTCGACCACCTGCCGGTGCGTGACCTGCTGGCCTCCGGCTACCGGGACGCCGCCGACGTGATGGGGCTGGGGTTCGTGGCGACCTGGCCGCAGTTCGGGTCGTGGCTGCAGTCGCCCGGGGTGACCATCGACCATGTGCTGGCCGACTCCCGGATGGCGGTGCGCAGCTTCCGGGTGCTGAAGCTCGACGGCACCGACCACCGGCCGGTGTTCGCCGAGCTGAGGCTGCCGTAGCCGGCGACTTCACGGCCGCGGCGGCTTCACGGCGATGGCGGGGTTCACGGCCGTGGCGGGGTCGCGGCGGCGCGGATCTCGGTGAAGCGGACGGGGAAGCCCTTGCCCCCGGGTGCGGCGGCCATGGCGCCGGCCAGGGCGGCCTGGCCGGGAGGGAAGTAGGCCAGGCGGAGCATGGTCTGCGGCGCGGCGCCGTCCAGGCCGTAGCGCACGGTGACCGCGTCGCCCGCCCGCTCCAGGTCGAACGTCACCGTGCTCGCCACCCGCTCCAGCGGCAGCACCGACCAGTCCGAGAACTGCCTGGTCACGACCGTGCTGAGGTGGAAGCCGCCGTCGACGTACTCGACGCCTGCCTTGATCCAGTTGTGCTCGTCGATCCGCAGCACGGCGCCGGCCTGGTCGTACTGCTCGGCGTACTCGCCGGAGAAGGTGACCGTGAGCCGCAGGTCACCGGGGAGGGTGCGGCCGAACAGGTGGGCGTTGTCGTTGACGTAGCCGTAGTGGGTGGTGCGCCACAGGTCCGTGCCCGGGTCGCAGAAGAGGCTCAGGCCGTCGTCCACGGTCCACTGCCTGGGGGCGTTCTGCCACTGCCAGCCGGTCTCACCGAAGGCCATGATCATGGCGATATCCTGCCATGATCACCCCGGTCACGGTAGGTGGCGGTCTGAGCGTCCTGGGGAACCACGCGTCCGCCTGCTCGTAAACTTGAGCCTGTGGAAGAGCCCAAGTTCGAGATTCAGATGCTGCACGACCGAGTCATGATCAGGTTGGAGCAGGAGGCCGAGGAGCGGCGCAGCGGCTCCGGGATCGTCATCCCCGCGACGGTCAAGATGGCCAACCGCCTGGCGTGGGGCGAGGTCTGCGGCGTCGGCACGAACGTGCGCTCGGTCAAGGTGGGCGACAAGGTGCTGTTCAACCCGGAGGACCAGTTCGAGGTGGAGGTGCACGCCAAGGTCTACCTGGTGATGCGCGAGCGCGACCTGCACGCCGTGGCCACCGAGGAGACCGATCACGGCACGGGCCTGTACCTATGACCCCGGCGTCCGGGTGAAGGAGACCCACAGGTCGGCGGCCCACGTGCGGGCGGGCAGGCCGGCGAGCACGCGCGTGACCCTGCCGCCGAGGTCGAGCACCGCCAGGCGGTAGGCGCCGCGGTGCGCCATGACGGCGACGAGGTGGCTCTCGTCCCACCAGCCGAACACCGCCTCCGGCCGCGCGGCCACCCGGCGGGCGATCCTGCCGGTGGCCGGGTCGACCAGGCACACATGCTCACGGAAGCGTGACGGGCACCAGGTGACCAGCCGCTGGCCCGAGGGCGAGAACGAGTCCTCGGGCCCCGTCGGCAGCCCGGCGCCCGCGTACGTGCGCACCACCGCCCCGTCGGAGACCCGGTGGACGCGCAGGCCGCCGCCGTGCCGGGAGACGAGGTTGCCGTCGGGGCTCCACCAGAAGCCGGCCTCCGCGCTCAGGCCGGAGATCCGCACGGTGCGGGCGGTCTTGGAGACCACGTCCACGACGGTGAAGCCGAGCACCCGCCACCTGCCGCTCACCTTGCGCTCGACCGTGAGCGCGACGCGCCTGGCGTCGCGCGACCAGGAGACGTAGGAGGCGGTCATCGGCTTCTTGACGGTGCGGATGCTGGAGGCCCGCCCGGTGGTGCGGTCGGTGACGACGAGGTGGTCGTAGCCGGACCGGTACGCGGCGGGCACGCCGGCCGTCCAGCGGTTGCCGGGCGAGACGGACACTTCGGACAACGACTTCTCCCAGGTGAAGGCGTTGCCGGTGGCCGATCTGACGTAGGTGCGCCTGGTGCCGAGCCCGTAGGCGGCCAGGCGTACCGGATCGCCCGCCTTTTCGCGATATCTCACGCCACTGGTGCCGGGCAGCGGCAGGTCCGCCCGCGCGGGCACGGCAGTGGCGGGGAGCGTCATGGACAGCGCGATGACGAGGTGAGCGATCACGCCCGCAGAATAGACAGCGGATCCGGGGATTCCCGGTGGCGATAACCACCGGGTCTGGATGCGGCCGGGGCTAGATGAAGCGCTGGGCGATCTCGATGACGTCGATCCCCAGCGTGAGCAGGCCGAAGTAGACGATCACCGCGGCGGCTGCCACCGTGACGATGAGCACGATGATGCGCACCGTCCAGCCCTGCCGCTTGTACCACTCCGTCCAGGCGTGCAGCGTCTGCTTGCCGAACTCCAGCGCCTTGTGCGCCCAGTGGAACTCCGTGGCCAGCACCGCCAGGCCCGCGAACACCACGAGCCAGCCCGGCCCGGGGAACGGCACCATGATCAGCCCGCCCACGACCATGACGGTGCCGATCACGCCGACCACGATCTTCAGGGTCAGCGCGCCCGCGCGGGTGGAGCGCACGCCGTCCAGCCAGCCCCGGAAACCCGAGCGGCGCTCGGGCATGCTGGAATGATCGGCGGCCTCATTCTTGATCACGTCGGCTTCGCCCGTGTCGGAGTTCGGAATCGGCACAAGTCCCCCCGGCAGTCAGTGTGCCACCCAGGATACGGCCCGCCCCTCCATGACCACTTGCAGACGACTAGCAAACCACCAAACCCCATAATCGGTAAAATTTCCTGCCTAGTCAGCCTTTGCCCAGCAAACATCGGTTAATGTCTGTTATGCCCGAGGTTCTACTCCGTACCGTCACCGGCCCTGTACGCGTGGCCGCCATCGACGGCACCGTCCTCCCCCACGAGCACCTGCGTACCGACATGCGCTGGGCGGTCGGCATCGACTCCGACCCGCACCGCTGGCTCGACGAGGAGACGACGGTCACCGCGGAGCTGCGCGAGCTGCGCCAGTCCGAACAGCTCGGGCTCGTGGTCGAGCTGACCTGCATGGGCATGGGCCGCGACGCCGCCGCCCTGGCCCGCGTCGCCGCGGGCAGCCGGGTGCCGGTGATCGCCTCGACCGGCCTGTTCGCCGAGCCGTTCACGAACGTCGGCGACGAGGACGTGGACACGCTCACCGCCCGCCTGATGGAGGAGATCGTCAGCGGCGTGGACGGGACGGGCGTGTTCCCCGGCGTCATCGGCGAGGTCGGCTGCTGGGGCGCGGAGCCCACGGCTCGCGAGGAGCGCTGCCTGGTCGCCGCCGCCCGCGCCTCGCTGCGCTCGCGCCTGCCGGTGGCCACGCACGGCAGGAGCGCCCTGACGCTGCTGGAGATCCTGCTCGGCGAGAACCTGCCCGGCTCGCGGATCGCCGTCGGGTACGCGGGCACCGACCTGGGCGCCGCCAGGAAGATCGCCGAGTCGGGCGCGTACGTCAGCCTGGGCGCGCTGGGCCTGGGTGCCGAGCAGGCGGCCAGGATCGCGCTCGCCCTCATCGAGGACGGCCACGCCGAGCGCCTGCTGCTCAGCACGGGGCTGAGCCGGGTGGCGCAGGTGCGCCGGTACGACGGGCCCGGTTACGCCCACCTGTTCCGCGCGCTGCTGCCGCGGCTGCGCGAGGCGGGCACGGGCGAGGACGTCATCCGCCTCATCACCCACGACAACCCGCTGCGCTGGCTGACCGAGGGCCTGGCCGCCTGACCCTGTCTTGACCTCAACCAACGTCAAGGTTGCAGACTGGGCGGCATGATCTTCACATCAGCGGAACTGGACTACCTCTCCGGCCAGCGGCTCGGCCGCCTGGCCACCGTCGCGCCCGACGGGCAGGTGCAGAACAACCCCGTCGGATTCTTCGTGCAGGACGGCACGATCGTCATCGGCGGGCAGGCCCTGGGCGCGTCCAAGAAGTTCAGGAACATCCAGCGGGGCAGCACCGTCTCCTTCGTCGTGGACGACCTGGCCTCGGTCGATCCGTGGGTCGCCCGGGGGATCGAGATCCGCGGCACGGCGGTGGCGCTGACGGACGCCGAGCCGCCCGTGCCGTTCTTCTCCCGGGAGGTCATCCGCCTCGCACCCAGCAAGATCATCTCATGGGGCCTGGACGGCACTCGGTCGAGCCGCACGGTGTGAAAGCTCGCTAGGATCGGGGCTACACGAGCCTGAGCGGGTGGGGGATGGCGACCGACGACACGCGGAGGACCGGGCGTCTGCGCAGGCCGCTCACCGCGCTGTCGCGCCTGAGCCGGCTGGGTGACGTGCCGGTCGTCGTCATGCTGGCGTGGGCCGGGTGGCTGGCCGTCCCGTGGTCGTTCAGCGGCCTCGCCCAGGCCCGCGCGGCGGCCGCCGCGGCCGCCGCCGACGCCGAGACACCCCGGCTCCAGACACCCGCCGCCGACCAGTCGCAGGGTGCTCCGCCTGCCGTCGCAAGCCAGTCCGCCACGGCGGCGTGGGGCATCCCCGCGGCCCGCACCGCACCCGTCGCGACGGTGCGGCCCTGGCCGGCGAGCCCCGTCGCACCCGCCGTCGGCGACGCCGCCCCTGACCTGGACGGCGCGGGCGGCCTGGCCGGGGACACGGACGCGGCATTCTCCGGCGCGGGCGGCCTGGCGGTCGACACGGACGCGGCTTTCCCGGGGGCGGGCGCCCTGGGCGGCATCGGGCGCGGCGGCGCGCCGCAGGTCGCGTCCGGCCTGGACGGCGTGGGCGCTGAGGCGGTGCTGGCGCGGGAGCGGGCCAGGATCGCCGGGGAGGTGCACGACGCGGCCGGTCACGGGCTGGCCGCGATCGCCATGCAGGCCGGGCTCGCGCTCGTCACCCTCGACGACGATCCCGAGCAGGCGCGGGCCTCGCTGCGCGCGATCAAGGAGACCAGCACGACGGCGCTCGCCCACCTGCGGGCCGCGCTCGACGGGATCGACCCGCCGACCGGCGATCTGGCCGCGCTCATCGACGGCGTCCGGGCGGCGGGCCTGCCCGTGGACGTCGAGCCTCCGGTCCTCGCCGTGCCCGCCCACCTCCACGGCCCTGTCTACCGGGTGGTGCGGGAGTCGCTCACCAACGTGCTGCGGCACGCCGGGCCCACCAGAGCGCTGGTGCGCACGTCCGGAGACCCGCACGAGTTCGTGGTGGAGGTCGCCGACCGCGGCATCGGGCCGGCGGGCGCGGGTGAGGGGCGTGGGCTGGCCGGGATGCGCGCCTGGGTGACCGAGGCGGGCGGCCACCTCACGGCCGGGCCACGCGAGGGCGGCGGTTTCCGCGTGGAGGCACGGTTCCCGCAGGTCTCGGCGTGACCGGCGCGGACGGCACGACCAGCGCAGACGGCATGGCCAGCGCGGAACGTACGACCGGCACGACCGGCACGACCAGCGCGGAAGGCGGTGCCGGGCCTGAGGGCGTGATCAGGGTCGCCGTCGCCGACGACCAGGCCGTCGTGCGGATGGGGCTGCGGGCGCTGCTGGAGCGGGAGCCCGGCATGGAGTGCGTCGGCGAGGCCGGCGACGGGCAGGCGGCCCTGGCCCTGATCCGCCGTACCCGCCCCGACGTCCTGCTCCTCGACATCCGCATGCCCGGCATGGACGGCCTGGCCACCCTGCGCGCCATCGCCGGCGACCCGGACCTGCGCGGCACCCGCATCGTCGTGGTGACGACGTTCGCCGTGGACGAGTACGTCTTCGCCGCGCTCCAGGCCGGCGCCAGCGGCTTCCTGCTCAAGGACAGCGCCCCCGACGAGCTGGTCAACGCCGTGCGCGTGGTGGCCGCCGGCGAGGCGCTGCTCTCGCCCGCCATCACCAGGAAGGTCATCGGCCTGTTCGGCAGGCACGGTGACGCCCGCCCGGTCGAGGGCATCGAGACGCTCACGCCCCGGGAGCGGGAGCTGGTGGCGTGGGTGGCCACCGGCCGGTCGAACGAGGAGATCGCCAGGGAGCTGACGATCAGCCCCGACACCGTGCGCACCCACGTCAGCCGCGCCATGGTCAAGCTGCACGCCAGGGACCGGGCGCAGCTCGTGGTGTTCGCCATGCGCGCCGGCCTCGCGCTGCCCGCCTGAGACCACTACTTCAGGAACCCTTCGTAGTTGCGCTGCTGGAGCTGGGCCTCGATCTGCTTCACGGTGTCCAGCCCCACACCGACCATGATCAGGATGCTGGCCCCGCCGAACGGGAAGTTCTGCTGCGTCCCCGGATCCCGCAGGATCGCGAACGCCACCAGCGGCAGCAGCGCCAGCACCGCCAGGTACAGCGCCCCCGGCGCGGTCAGCCGGCTGAGCACGTACGCCAGGTACTGCGCCGTCGGCCGCCCGGGCCGGATCCCCGGCACGAAGCCTCCGTACTTGCGGATGCCGTCCGCCACCTCCTCGGGGTTGAAGGTGATCGACACGTAGAAGTACGCGAATCCGGCGATGAGCAGCACGTACACCGCCATGTAGAGCGGATGCGTCCCGGAGGTGAGGTTGAGCTCCACCCACGCCCGAGCCTCCGGCCCCAGCAGGGGCGCGGCCAGCGACGGCAGGTACAGCAGGGACGAGGTGAAGATGACCGGCACGATGCCCGCCTGGTTCACCTTCAGGGGGATGTAGGTGTTCCGCCCGCCGTACATGCGCTTGCCGATGAGCTGCTTGGCGTACGACACCGGCACCCGCCGCTGCGCCTGCTCCACGAACACCACGGCGGCCACCAGGAACAGCCCCGACACAATCATCACCACGAAGCTCACGGGGCTGAGCACGAAGATCCTCGACAGGTACGCCGGGAACACGGCCACGACCTGGGTGAAGATCAGCAGGGACATGCCGTTCCCGACCCCGCGCTCGGTGACCAGCTCGCCCATCCACATGACCGCGCAGGCCCCCGCCACCATGGTCAGCACGATCACCGTCACGGTGAGCAGCCCGTCGTCGCGCAGCAGCGGCCGGGGGCAGCCGGGCAGGAGCTGCCCGGTGCGGGCCAGGGCGACGACCGTGCCGGCGTTCAGCACGGCGAGCCCGACGGTGACGTAACGGGTGTACTGGGTGATCTTGGCCTGGCCGTTCTGGCCCTCCTTCCTGAGCGCGTCCAGCCTGGGGATCACCACGGCGAGCAGTTGCATGACGATGCTGGCCGTGATGTACGGCATCACGCCCAGCGCGAACACGGAGAGCTGCAACATGGCGCCCCCGCTGAGCATCTGCACCATGTCGAACACGCCGCCGCTGGCGGACCCGAGGCACTGGCGCACCACTACGATGTCCACGCCCGGCGCGGGCATGAGCTGCCCGAGCCGGAACAGCACGATGATCCCGAGCGTGAACAGCACCTTGCCCCGCAGGTCCGGCGCCCGGAAGACTCTCGTCAAGACGGTCAGCATGGGCAACGAGTCTGCTCGCCGCGAGGGTCGCGGTCGTCCGCCGAGGCGAGGCACCCGCGTACGCAGATCCGCGTATACGGTGATCTGCGTGAGCACGCTCTGGGTGATCAGCGGGCCGCCCGGCGCGGGCAAGTCCACGGTGGCGGCCGAACTGCTCGCCCGCCTGTCCCCCGTGCCCGCGCTGCTCGACAAGGACACCGTGTACGGCGACTTCGCGGCGGAGGTGCTGCGTGCCCACGGCCGCCCCGACGGCGAGCGCGAGGGCCCCTGGTACGACGAGCACATCAAACGGCACGAGTACCGGGGGCTGACCAGGATCGCCAGGCAGGTTCGCGGGCACGGCTGCCCCGTCCTGCTCGACGGGCCGTTCACCACGCAGGTGCACGACGCGGCCAGGTGGGCGGAGTGGGTGGCGGAGCTGGGCGGGCCGCCGGTGCGGCTGCTGTGGGTGCGCTCCGACGGGCCGACCCTGCGCGAGCGGCTGACGGCCAGGGGGCTCGGCAGGGACGCGGGCAAGCTGGCGGCGTTCGGCGACTACCTGCGCGACATCCGGGTGGACGAGCCGCCGGCCGTACCGCATCTGGAGATCGACAACCGGCGGGGCGCGCCGGCGATCGGGGCGCAGCTCACGGCGGCGGGCATCCCGCCGCGAACGCCCGTCAGGTCACCAGATAGTCGTCGTCGCGGACATCCATGATCGCCATGTGCCCCGGCAGGTGGCCGATCGCGAAGTCGACGCCGCTGGCCAGCACCGCCGCCTGCGGCGTCACCCCGCACGCCCAGAACAGCGGCACCTCCCCGGCCCGCACCTCCACCGGATCGCCGTAGTCGGGCCGGGCGAGGTCGCCGATCCCGATCGCGGCCGGGTCGCCGACGTGCACGGGCGCGCCGTGCACCATCGGGTACCGGCCGCTGACCGCGATGGCGGTGCGCACCAGCTCGCCGGGGACCGGCCGCATCGACACCACCAGCGGCCCCGACAGGCTGCCGGTCGACTGGCAGGGCACGCTCGTGACGTACATCGGCACGTTCGTCCCGCTCTCCAGGTGCCGCACCGGCACGCCGGCGGCCAGCAGCGCCCGCTCGAAGGTGAAGCTGCAGCCGATCAGGAACGGCACCAGGTCATCGCGCCACTCGCGCACCACCTCGTCGAGGTCGGCGACCGCCTCGCCGTCGCGGTAGAGCCGGTAGCCGGGCAGGTCCGTACGCAGGTCGCCGGCGAACAGCTCGGTGGACCACGCTCCGGGCTCCCCGACGTCGAGCACCGGGCACGCCTGGGGGTTGCGGTGGGCGAACAGCAGCAGCTCGTACCGCAGCCGCTTGGGCACGGCGATGAGGTTGGCCTGCGTCCAGCCCTGGCACCAGCCGGCGGTGGGGATCCGCGCACCGGTGCGGAAGCGCTCCCGCGCCTGCGCGGGGCTCAGGTCGGCGACATCCACGTCTCGACTGTAGGAGCGCCGCATACGAAGGTCCACCAGGGGTAGCCGGATCGCCGTGCGTCTCGATGTGAACCCCCTCGACTATGCGCTCATCGCGATCTACTTCGTCACCGTGCTCGCCATCGGTTTCGCCGCACGCCGCCGGATCACCTCCAGCCTCGACTTCTTCCTGGCCGGGCGCGGGCTGCCGGCCTGGATCACGGGGCTGGCGTTCGTCTCGGCGAACCTCGGCGCGATCGAGATCCTCGGCATGGCGGCCCAGGGCGTCCAGTACGGCGCCATGACGCTGCACTACTACTGGATCGGCGCCGTCCCCGCGATGGTGTTCCTCGGCCTGGTGATGATGCCGTTCTACTACCGGTCGAAGGTGCGCAGCGTGCCGGAGTTCCTGCGCAGGCGCTTCAACCCCGCCACGCAGCTGCTGAACGCGATCACGTTCGCGGTGGCGCAGGTGCTCATCGCCGGGGTCAACCTCTTCGCGCTGGCCCTGGTCATCGAGGCGCTGCTGGGCTGGCCGCTGGTCGTGTCGGTGGTGGTGTCGGCGGTGATCGTGCTGGCCTACATCACGCTCGGCGGGCTCTCCTCGGCGATCTACAACGAGGTGCTGCAGTTCTTCGTGATCCTCGCCGGGCTGATCCCGCTCACCGTGCTCGGGCTGATCAAGGTGGGCGGGATCTCGGGGCTGTTCGAGAAGGTCCGGCAGAGCCCGCTCGGCGAGGGGGGCCTGCACACCTGGGCCGGCACCGCCGGCGACAACCCGATGCAGGCGCACTGGATCGGGATCGTGTTCGGGCTGGGGTTCGTGCTGTCGTTCGGGTACTGGACCACGAACTTCGCCGAGGTGCAGCGGGCCCTGTCGGCCAGGAACACGAACGCGGCCAGGCTGACGCCGATCGTGGCCGCGTACCCGAAGATCTTCATCCCCTTGGTGACCGTGCTGCCGGGGCTGATCGCGCTCGTGCTGTTCAGCGGGTGGGGTCAGGGTCAGGACTACAACAACGCGATCCCGCTGCTGATGCGCGACCTGCTGCCGAACGGCGTGCTGGGGATCGCGGTGACCGGGCTGCTGGCCTCGTTCATGGCGGGGATGGCGGCCAACATCAGCGGGTTCAACACGGTCTTCACCAACGACATCTGGCAGGCCCACCTGCGGCCGGGGCGCGAGGACCGGCACTACCTGCTGGTGGGGCGGGTGGCGACCGTGGCAGGGGTGGCGCTGGGGGTCGGCACGGCGTTCATCGCGGCCGGTTACTCCAACATCATGAACTACCTGCAGACGCTCTTCTCCTTCTTCAACGCGCCGCTGTTCGCGACGTTCATCCTCGGGCTGTTCTGGCGGCGGATGACGCCGTGGGCCGGGTTCTGGGGGTTGCTCGCGGGGACGGTGGCGGCCTTCGCGTCGTACATCTCGTACAAGGCGGGGCTGGTGGACTTCGGCACCGAGCTGAACGCCAGCTTCTGGGGCGCGGGGCTGGCGTTCGTCGTGGACATCGCGGTGTCCGTGGTGGTCACGCTGGTCACCACGGAGAAGCCGGAGGAGGAACTGCGCGGGCTCGTGTACGGGCTCAGCGACGTGAACCTGGAGGACGACGCGCTGGCCGGGGACGCGCGGTGGTACCGCTCGCCCGTCCTGCTCGGCACGGGCGCGCTCGTCCTGGCGGTCCTGGCCTACGGGGTGATCCTGTGAGTGACATCAGAATGGTGATCGGCGGGCTGTTCCTGCTGTACGGCGTGATCCTCATCGTCGCCGGGGTGGTCGGCGACGCGATCAACCTGTGGACGGGGCTGGCCATGGCCGTGTTCGGGGGCGCGTTCGTGGTGTGGGCGCGGATCAAACGGGTCTGACCGGCTCGTTGGCCCGCTCGTCGTAGGACTGCCTGGCGGCGATCACCTCGTCGGCGTGCTCGCCCGCCCACTCGCCGATGGCCTGCAGCACGCCGATCGCGCTGCGTCCCAGCTCGGTGAGCTCGTAGTCGACCCTGGGCGGGATCGTCGGGTAGACGGTGC
Organism: Nonomuraea sp. GTA35; assembly: GCF_041950525.1. Lineage (NCBI taxonomy): Bacteria > Bacillati > Actinomycetota > Actinomycetes > Streptosporangiales > Streptosporangiaceae > Nonomuraea > Nonomuraea sp. GTA35. The sequence goes on from NZ_JBGNUV010000002.1 coordinate 1,404,827, forward strand.
GGGTGACCAGGCCGTCGCGCTCCAGGCTGCGCAGCGTCTGCGACAACATCTTCTGGGTGAGGCCGTCGAGGATCCTGCGCAGCTCGTTGAACCGCCGGGGGCCGTCGAGCAGGGCGCCCATGACCAGGCCCGTCCACTTGTTGGTGAAGATGCCTAGCACGGTGTTGGGCTTGCACGCCCGCAGGAACGCCTCGGCGCCGCCGTACCGGCGAAGATCGGGAAAGGTAGTATCCATCAGGTACCTGGATATCAACAAGGTGCCTTCTTCACAAGGGGTACCTGACCTGAACAGCATGTCTTCTGTGACAGAGAACATGCGCGCGATCGTTTATCGCTCTTATGGCGAGCCCGAGGTGCTGGAGCTCGCCGACGTCGCCCGGCCCGAGCCGCAGGCGCACGAGGTGCTCGTACGGGTCAGGGCCGCCGGCGTCAACCCGCCCGACTGGAAGCTGCGGCGCGTGCCGTACCCGCCGGACTACACCGAGCCGCCGCTGACCCCCGGCTGGGACGTGTCGGGCGTCGTCGAGGAGGTCGGCGAGTACGTCGGCCGGTTCAAGCCCGGCGACGAGGTGTTCGGCATGCTGAACTTCCCGCTCTACGCCGGGGCGTACGCGGAGTACGTGGTGGCCAGGCCGCGGCAGTTCGCGCTCAAGCCCGCCGGGATCTCGCACGTGCAGGCGGCGGCGCTGCCCATGCCGGCGCTGACGGTGTGGCAGGCGTTCACGGACATCGCCGGGGTCTCGCCGGGGCAGCGGGTGCTCGTCCACGCCGCCGCGGGCGGGGTCGGGCACCTGGCGGTGCAGCTCGCCAAGGTGCGCGGGGCGTACGTGATCGGCACGGCGCGCGGCTCCAAGCACTCCTTCGTGCGGGAGATGGGGGCCGACGAGGTGATCGACTACACCAGCACGGACTTCGCCTCGGCCGTGTCCGGGGTCGATCTCGTGGTGGACATCGTGGGCGGGGACTATCCGGCCAGGTCGCTCCCCCTGATCCGGCCGGGTGGCGCGCTCATCGCGGTCGCCGGGATGACGCCCGCGGACGTCGAGGCGTACACGAGGGCGGGGGTGCGGCACGGGCTGTTGATCGTGGAGCCCGACCACGCGGGGCTGGCCTCGGTGGCCGAGCTGGCGGCGCAGGGCTCGCTGAACGTGCACGTGGACCGGGTCTTCCCGCTGTCCGAGGCCGCCAAGGCGCACGCGCTGATGGAGAGCGGCGACTTCGTCGGCAAGCTCGTGCTGGAGATTTGACATCCGGCCTCGCGTCAACCTACGTTGACCCTGAGATGGTCAATCAAGGTTGACGCGAGGGAGATGTGTGGACGTGGACGCGTTGTCCGTCGCGGTGGCGGCGAACCTGCCGGTCCTGCTGTGGGGTTCGCCCGGGACCGGGAAGACCTCGGCCGTGCTGGCGCTCGGCGAGCGGCTGGGGCTGCCGGTGGAGGTCGTGGTCGGCTCGATCAGGGAACCGAGCGACTTCGCCGGGCTGCCGGTGCTGCGTGACGGGGAGACCTGGTTCGCGCCGCCGCGGTGGGCTTCCCGGCTCGCGGCGGCGGGCAGGGGGATCCTGTTCCTCGACGAGCTCACCACGGCGCCGCCCGCCGTACAGGCCGCGATGTTGCGGGTGGTGCTGGAGCGGGCGGTCGGGGACCTGGCGCTGCCCCCGTCGGTGCGGATCGTGGCCGCCGCGAACCCGCCCGAGCAGGCCGCCGACGGGTGGGACCTGTCGGCGCCGCTCGCCAACCGGCTCGTCCACCTGAACTGGACGGTGAGCGCCGAGTCCGTGGCGGAGGGGTTCATCGGCGGCTTCTCCGCGCCGGCGGGCGTTCCCGTGGAGGCCGGGACCGCGCCGGCGGGGCGGGCCCGGGCGCTGGTGGGGGCGTTCCTGCGGGTACGGCCCGAGCTGGTGCTGGCGGTGCCCGGCGGGCCGGCACGGGCGTGGCCGAGCCCGCGGACGTGGGAGCTGGCGGCCATGGCCCTGGCCTGCACCGGTGACGGCGCCGGCCCCCGGGCGGAGGCTCCGCGGCCCGGCATGGAGCAGGTGCGGGCCGAGCTGGTGACCGGGGCCGTCGGGGAGGCCGCCGGCTTCGAGCTGCTGTCCTGGCTGCGGGACCTGGACCTGCCCGATCCCGCGGCCCTGCTCGCCGACCCCACCGCCCCGCTGCCCGACCGGGTGGACCGGGTGCACGCCGTGCTCGGCTCGGTGGTGGCGCACGTGGCCGCCGACGGGAGCGCGGACGCGTGGCAGCGGGCGTGGCCGGTGATCGGCCGGGTGGCCCGGCGCACCCCCGACGTGGCGGCCACCGCGGCCCGTTCCCTCGCCGCCCGCCGCCCCCACGGCGCCGTCCTGCCTCGGACGGTGCTGGAGCTGGCCCCGATCCTGCGATCCGCGGGGCTGATGCCGTGAACGAGCACGATCCGGCCGGGCTGGAGCGCTTCGCCGGTGCCCGGTTGTGGGCCGCCACGCGGGCGCCGTACCTCGCCTCCGCCCTCTTCGCCCTCACGCCGCTCCCCCACGGGACCGCCCCACCGCGCCCCGCCGCCGACGAGCACTGGAACCTGCACCTCAACCCGGCCGCCACTGCCGCCATCCCCGTGCCCGAGCTCGGCTGGTGGCTGCTCCACCACGTGACGCACCTCCTCAGGGACCACCACACCCGCGCCCGGCCCTACCAGGACGACGCCCTGCGCTGGGCCCGCGCCGCCGACGCCGAGGTCAACGACGACCTGCCCGGCGCCCCCGGCAGCGCGATCTCCCCCGAGACGCTCGGCCTCCCCGACGGCCTGCTCGCCGAGCGCTACGCCGAGCTGCTCGACCTCATCGACCCCCTGCCGCACCTGACCCCCTGCGCCGAGCCCCCGTTCACCGGCCCGGAGGCGATGACGGCGCTGGAACGCGAGCTCCTGGCCAGGGCGGTGGCCGCCGAGATCGACGCCAGGGGCACGGCCCCGGGCGGCTGGCGGCGCTGGGCCGAGGCGACGCTGCGCCCCGAGGCGGACTGGCGCGCCGTGCTCGCCCGGCTGGTCCGCAGGGGCCTGGCCCAGGCGGCGGGCCGGGTGGACTACAGCTACCGCCGCCCGTCCAGGCGTGCCGCCGCCGCGCCGTCGATCGTGCTGCCCGCCCTGGTACGCCCGCTCCCCCGCGTCGCCGTCCTGGTCGACACCTCGGGCAGCGTCACCCGTACGGCGCTCGAACAGGCCCTCGCCGAGCTGGACGGGGTGCTGCGCGCCACCGGGCACCGGTGGCTCGACGTGATCTGCTGCGACACCGAGGCGCACCCGCCCCAGCGGGTACGGGCGGCGGCCCAGGTGGAGCTGGCGGGCGGCGGCGGCACGGACCTGCGGCCCGGCTTCGAGGCGGCCTCGCCACGGGCCGACGTGCTCGTCGTGCTCACCGACGGTGACACCCCGTGGCCGGAGCGGCGCCCCCGCCCGTACGTCGTGACCTGCCTGTTCGGGGACCGCCACGCGGCCCCGGCCTGGGCGAGCACGGTCCGCGTACCGCACGGCGGGAGCGCCGGATGACGGAGTGGGCCGGCTTCACGCAAGGCGAGGTGCGCAGGTGGAGAGGGGCCGGATTCGGCGCCGAGGAGGCGGCGGCGTGGCGGGAGGCGGGCGTGACCGTCCCCGCCGACGCCCGCCTCTGGAGCACCGCCGCCGCCACCCCGCGTACGGTCGTCACCTGGCAGCGGGCCGGCATGACGCCCCGGGACGCGGTGCGCTGGCACGAGCTGGGCGTCGCCGCGCACGACGCCGCCCGGCGGCACCTGGCGGGCGAGCGCCCGCGCCGGGTCCCCTGGCTCGCCCGGCTGGGGACGCCCCGGCCCGCCACGCCCGGCCCCGAGGTCGTGGAGACGCTGCGGCGGCTGTTGCGCGCCGGCGTGCCCGCCGACGTGGCCCGCGCGTACGCCGACGCGGGCTGGGACGGCGCCGCGGCCGAGGAGTGGGCGCGGCGGCGGGTGGACCAGGGGGACGCGCGGCTGTTCAGCGCACTCGGCTTCACGGCGGCCGAGGCGGCCAGGACCGGGCTCCCCGCGGTGGAGGTCATGGCCTCCTGGTGGGGCGCCGTACCGCTGGAGGAGGTGGCGGCCTGGTGCGCGGCCGGGCTGACGCCGGAGGAGGCGGCCCGGCAGCGCGCGTCGGGCGTCACGGCGGAGCAGGCAGCCGTCCTGCGCGCGCTCTCATCATGAGGGCGTGGGTGCGGCGTCCAGTACTCGACCTCACCATGAGCGCATGGGTGCGGCGTTCAGTACTCGACCTCGAACGGGTGCGGCGTTCAGTACTCGACCTCGAACGTGTGCGGCCCGAGCCCGTACCCGTCGCCGGACGGCACCACGTACCCCTGCTCGACCAGCTTCGCCAGGCTCTCGCGCACCTCCTCCTCCGCCAGTCCCGACGCCCGCACGATCCCGCCGAGCCGGGCACCGCCACCGGCCCACTCGACGGTCTGGGAGGCGACGGCCTCGTACACGTGGATGTCCCGGTCCGACAGGGCCTGGACATCGTGACCTTCCGTCATGACCGCTGCCTCGCTCCCTCCCTCAGCCGCAGCGGGTCGACCTCGCGGTCGGGGTTGCGGCGGAGGTACTCGGCCTCCAGCTCGTTCGTGCGGGAGGTGTGGTGGTCAAGGGCGTCGTCGGACCCGTGGAAAAAAGTATCGCTCCGGGTCAGGTGCAGCTGCCGCAGCTCGCGTACCAGATCATCATCGCTGAGCTGGGCCGGATCTATTCCCATCGTCGTCATGCGCTCCCCCTACCCCAGGAACCCTCGAACAATATCTGTCACAATTCCTGACATAGAGGCATTGTTTGTAAGAGATCGCCGCCTTACCTTCCCGTTATGGACCTCGAGCTCAGGCACCTCAGGATCGTCCGCGCGGTCGCGGACGCGGGAAGTGTGAGCAAGGCCGCGTCCCTGCTCGGGCTGGCACAACCGGCCCTGACCGCACAGCTCAAGCGCATCGAGAGGGTGCTCGGCGGCGCCCTCTTCGAGCGCGACCGCCACGGCGCCAGGCCCACCCGCCTCGGCGAACTCGTGCTCGCCAGAGCACGCGTCCTTCTCCCCGCAGCCAAAGAACTGCAGGACGAAGCCGTACGTTTCGCTCACACCCCCTCCCCCGGCTTCCGCATCGGCGCCACGAACGGGCCGATACTCGGCGGCCTGGTCGACCGGCTCGCCGCGGAGCGGAAGGTCAGCACCTACACGTCCTGGTCGACGCACGAGCTGAACAGCATGGTCGAGCTCGGCCGCCTCGACTACGTGCTGACCGGGGCCTGCGGCGACTCCGGCACCCCCACCGGCACGCTCGTATGGGAGACGATCAGCCTCGACCCCGTCTTCTGCCTGGTCGGAGAGGACCATCCCGTCGCCAAGGAGAAGGAGGTGGAACTGGCCGACCTCGCCGGCGAGCAGTGGGCGGTGACGCCGGGCGACGGCTGCTTCGCCGACTGCTTCGCGATGGCGTGCGCGCGGGCCGGGTTCACGCCGGGCACGATCTACGAAACCGACGTGCCGACCTGCACCCACCTCGCGCAGGTCGGGCGGGCCGTCGTACTCTGCCAGGCCACCCACCAGCCCGCCCAGGGGCTGATCATGGTGCCGCTGGCCCGCGCGCCGCTGCGCTGGCGGCAGCTCCTCGGCCGCCACCCCACCGCACCCGAGGCCGCCTGGGTGGTCGGGCAGGCCAAGCAGGCCCACATGGACGCCGTACGCCGGAGCCCGGTCTACTACGACTGGCTGGTACGAAACCCCGGTTACGGCACCGCTCCATAACATGGCGATAGGGGCAAAGTAATACTCCTCCGCGCTTGGAACCGCCGTTACCGTGACGGCACCCCCAGCAGCGAGGAGACACCCATGCTCCGAACCCCGGCGCTGATCGGGATCGCGATCGGCGCGTTACTCGTGACGGCGACCCCGGCCGTCGCCACCGCGAAACCGCCTTCAGGCGTGGTCGACGCCCTGCAGCGCGACCTCGGCATCACGAAGGACCAGGCGATCAACCGCCTGCTCAACGAGGCCCGCGGCAACGCCGCCGCACCCGGCCTGAGCAAGACGCTCGGCGACCGCTTTGCCGGAATCTGGTACGAAGGCGCGGAAAGCGCACTCGTCGTGGCCAGCACCTCCGCCGCCGACACGGCCGGCATCACCCGTGCCGGAGCCAGAGCCCGCGTCGTCCCGCGCTCCTTCGCCCAGCTCGTCTCGGTCAAGGAGGGCCTCGACCGGACGGCGCCACCGGCCTCCGTGCACAGCTGGGCCGTCTCCCCGCAGAGCAACTCCGTCGTCGTCCTCACCGGCGACGAGCAGGCCGCCCGCGCCTGGGTCGCGACCAGCGGCATCTCCGACACCGCCGCCGTGACGTTCGAGGCCTCGGCCGAGCGCCCGCGCCTGTTCTACGACATCCGCGGCGGGGACGCGTACTACACCTCGGAGGGCTACCGCTGCTCGGTCGGCTTCGCCGCCAGGCGCGGCACCCAGCTCGGCTTCACCACCGCCGGCCACTGCGGCGGCAACGGCGTCACCACGACCGGCTACAACCGGGTGGCGCAGGGCACGTTCCAGATCTCGTCGTTCCCCGGCAACGACTACGCCTGGGTCGCCACGAACACCAACTGGACCGCGCCCGGCGTGGTCAACGGCTACAGCGCCGGCATCCTCCCCGTCCGCGGCTCGGCCGTCACCCAGCCCCAGGGCTCCATCTGCCGCTCGGGCTCCACCACCCAGTGGCACTGCGGCACCGTCCAGGCCCTGAACTCCACCGTCAACTACCCGGAGGGCACGGTGTCGGGCCTGACGCGCACCAACGTGTGCGCGGAAGGCGGCGACTCGGGCGGGTCGTTCATCTCCGGCGACCAGGCCCAGGGCATGACGTCCGGCGGCTCCGGCAACTGCTCGGTGGGCGGCACCACGTACTTCCAGCCCATCGGCGAGATCCTCTCGGCAGGCGGCCTCACCCTCGTCACGGCCGGCGGCACCGACCCGCCGCCGACGGGCTGCGAGGGATACGAGGAGACGCACAGCGGCTCGCTGACCTCGAACCAGAGCGTCTACCAGCCGAACGGCTCCTACTACCAGGCGACGATCTCCGGCACCCACTCGGCCTGCCTCGACGGGCCCGACGGTGGGGACTTCGACGTTTACCTGCAGAGATGGAACGGCTCGTCCTGGGCCGTGGTGGCCCGCGGCGACAGCCCTGACTCCGACGAGACCGTCTCCTACAACGGGAGCGCCGGGTATTACCGGTATCGCGTGCATGCGTACAGCGGGTCGGGCGCGTACACACTCGGCCTGAACCGTCCATAGGGCGCGCCGCGCTCTCACCGTCCCCAGGACACGGTGTGCTCGCACCGTCTCCAGGACACGCTCTGAACCATCCGTAGAAGACGGCCGGACAACCCAGGCAGCGGGTGCGGGCACACCCCCTCCCGAGCGCCCCACCCGCTGCCGCCCTCCTCTCCCGGACACGCGCGCGCCCGGAGCACGGTACGAATATGATCGGCTTGGTCTCCAACAACGCCCGCAGGCATGGAATGATGTCGGCGGAGAACTCTCCGTCCGGCCGGGCACCACGACCGGGTCCGATGCTCTAGCCTTAGCTTGCGCGGGGGCTCGGCATGATCCTCTCGTTGCCTGCCGTGCGTCGCACAACTTCATCCAGGGGCGGTAGCTCAGCCGGTCAGAGCATCGGACTCATAATCCGTGGGTCGTGGGTTCAAGTCCCACCCGCCCTACTCTCTTCGACCAGCCCGAACCCCCGCTTGACCTGCGCTGTTGCGCCGGGGCGGGGGTTCTTCGTGTCCGACTGTCTACGGCTTTCGCCGATCGATTGCGGGTGGCTCTCCCCAATGCACCCCCACGATCATGGGTAGCAACAGTCGCCCCTCAGCGCCTAACCGCGGAGGGTGTCCAGGCGCGTAGGGACACGTCAAGCCGGGCCGGGCTTGCACCTCCGTCACCGGCCCCCTCGCCGCTCCGCGGTGAGTAGACGACAAACGGGAAGGCGAAGCAGGCGTGCCTTTGTCCGCGTTGCCCTGCACTAACCCCGACCGATTCGTACTGGGCGGACAAGGGGAAGCTACAGAAACCATGTGCATCCAAGCGGTACTAGCGTGCACAATGGCTTTGTGGCCCAAAAAACCGTGATCTACCTCGACCAGAACAAATGGGTCGAACTACTACGCGAACAGAAACGAAATCCCAGCGGCCCTCTTGCATCCATAGTGCCAACACTGCAAGCGGCAGTTGCCGATGGAAAAATAATGGTCCCCCTGTCCGCTACGCACTATCTAGAGACGTGGCATCGAGCCGACTGGGAATCACGATTCAAACTCGCAACCCTCATGCGCAGCATCTCGCGATACGCCACCCTAGCGCCCGTTCAATACCTTCAAAAACTTGAAGTGAGACGTGCCGTTTTCTGTCGCTTGTTGCCTCGCTACTTCACAACAAAGCCTAGCCTCATAGCGATTGGTTACGGAGTAAATCATGCTTTCAATAGCCCATGGGGGCGGCTGCGACTAATCGAATCAGTCGCAGAAGACGGTAAGCCTGAAGGCCTACCGATCGACGCCTCCGAAGAACTGATAAAGCAGCGGGATGCCGTCCCCCGCGAAAAGTGGGAATGGTGGTCACTGGCTGGCTTCGAAGAGAATATGCGTTGGAAGGATTTTGAAGTCACGGGACAGCATCGCCTAGGTGACAAGTGGATGAAACGCGAAGTTGCCACAGCGGAACGGCTTCGAAGCAACCCTTCCATGCGATCTCGACTTGACGATGTAATCGTAACCGAAGAATTTAATGATTTACTGGACAACATCAACGATATCTGCGAGATGTACAGCCTGGACCCGCATGCTTTGATACAAAGCGCCCAAGACATCAGATCATTCGTCCAGGATGTCCCAACCCGATACACTACTTACAACCTACGTCGCATGCGACATCGAAATCCCCAACACCCCTGGGCGCAACATGACTTCAGTGACTTACTGTCGCTGTCGGTCGCAATCCCATATTCCGATATAGTGATAACGGAACGTCAGTGGGTGCACTTTGCGCACCTCGCGAAGCTGGATCGCACATTCAATACCAAAATAACATCACGCCTGAGCGATCTCAAAAAGTATCTTACCGAACTCTAACCGCAAAGCACCAGCGCAAACAGCCAAAACCCTCGCCTGACCTGCACTTTCGCGCAGGAGACGAGGGTTTTGCGTGTCCAGCCTGTTCTACGGCTCTCGCCTATCGTTTGCGGGTAGCTCTCCCCAATGCGACCCTACGATCATGAGTCGCGGTGGTCGTCCTTCAACGCCTGGTCGATGCGCTGCCTCGCGATCTCGTCTTGGCCGACGATGCACTTGGCGTAGATCCTGAGGAGGACTTCCACGCTGTGACCAGCCCACTCGGCGACTTGCGTGGCGGGTACGCCGGCATTGAGCCATGTCGAGACGCAGGCGTGACGTAGGTCATAGGGCCGTTTGGCTAGAGGCGACCGCACCTCCTTGTCTGTGAGGGCGTTCTGGCGTGCCTTGTTCCACACGCGCCGGTAGGTGATGTAGGGCAGTTCGCTGGCACGTATTCCGGTAAAGAGGCGTTCCCCGGGGCTGGGGGCGAACTCGTCAAGATGGATACGGAACAACTTGGTGAGCGGCGGCGGGCAGGGGACGATGCGTATCACTCCCTCGGTGCGGTGCTTGAGGGCGCGTTCCTCGCGCAGGCTACCGTCGTCGGTCCATTCGCGGCCGGCGAACGGGGCCGCGCTGGCGAAGTGCAGCTCTCCCCAGTCGTTGGCGGGCTCTTCCATCTGGCCCGTCTCGGTGTTCTTGACCAGTGCGGGAATGATGATGTTGTCATCTCTGAGGTTGACGGCTTCCTCTGGGCGCAACGCGGCGTAGTACATCGCGCCGAAGAACGCCACGAGCCGCTTTCCGCTGGGCTTTTGAGCTTCGACCTCAGTGAGTAGGCGACGCGCCTGCATGGGATTGACCACGCTGCGCCTGTCCACCTCGTAAGTGACTTGGGGGGGCTTCCATTTGAGCGACTTGATCGGATTGGAGTCCAAGAGCTTTAGCTCTACGGCGTAGTCCAGCGCGTTTTGAAGGATGGTCTTGTGGCGGCGAATCGTGCTCGTGGCGGCCGGTTTGCCGTTCAGGCGCGAGGTTGCCGCATCGAGCACCGCGCGGACAGTGGCCGCCTCGGCCAGCTCGGAAACCAGCCTGGAGTGCTTGGCCAGCCACGCCAGCACCTCCGCTATCTCCCCCGGTGCTTCGTCTCGTTGCTTGGTGTTGAACGCCCATCGGCGCATGGCCGTGCGTAGGTCGAGGTCGGCAGGCTTGCCGTTGCCGCTTGTGAGCATGGCGGGTGTCGCTGAGGTGAGGGCGCGGGCGATGTCTTGCCTGTATTTCGCTGAGGCGGCTTTCCATTTGAAGTCGGCGAATTTGCAGGCGAAGTCGTACCAGCTCATTTCGGGGCGTTCGATGCGGTTCCACTTCACGGGTTCACCGGTGATCAGGCTGAAGGGCTCGCCCTCGCGAGCAGCAGTGAGGAGATTGCTTCGGTAGCTGTCTGCCTGCGCGCTCCTTTGGAATGTCTTCTTCCAGCGTTTACCGGCAGTGATCCATTCGACTCGGTACGAGGTGACCTTGCCGGCGGCGTTCTTGCGAACCTCGGTCTTGTATACGCGCACCTTGTAGGTGGTGTGCTCCATCAGGCCGCCGCCTCCCCGCGCTCGTTGAGCCAACTTTCGAGGTCATCGATGCGGACACGCAGTGAGCCGTTGGGCAGGGTGATGCAGCGTGGGGCGCGGCCTTTCTGTCGCCAGTCGTAGAAGGTGGATCGCGAGATCTGGAGTTCGGTGCAGACCTCGGCGACGGTGAGCATCGCGTGCAGGCGGGTGACGGTAGCGGCCATCTGGCGCGTTCCTTCCGGGCGTGTGAACCGGTGCATGGGGGCGGCCTCGGCGGTGTGCTCGGCACTGTCGCCGAGGCCCATTGCGGGGCGGTGGGGGCGGGTTTTGGAGGGGGTATCCGTCCCATCCGTCCCAAGCTCATTTCCGCAGGTCAAGCCTGGGACGGGTAGAGAGGGTGGGACGGGTCAACCCGTCCCAGGCATGCTTTCCGTCCCGCGCTGACCTGCACTGACGAGGTTGGGACGGTTGGGACGGATACCCCTGCCGAAGGGCACGACATCGCCCTCGGGAAGCGGGTCGAGGGCGGGGCAGTAGCGCGCCCAGGCATCGGCGAAGTCGGCGCGCTGGTAGCCCTTGGCCTGCCCGGTGGGAAAGCGGATGTTGGCTGAGCGGATGTCGTACTCGCTCAGCATGACGCCGAGCTTTCGCGGGCTGAGTCCGGCTGGCCCGTGCTCGTTCCATTCCCCTTCCGGGTTGGCCTTGAGCCGTTCGAGTAGGACGGCGGTGGGAAGGGCGGTGTCGTCGCCGAACGCGGTGCGGCAGTCGGTGAGCAGGCGTAGCCCCGCGGATGGCCGGCCGTTGTCGTCGGCCTCGGCGGTCAGCGCGACGGCGGCGGCGCGGGCGCGGTCGGGCCAGGTGCCGCCAGCGCGGTCGGCAATGATGATGAGGGGTTCCCAGGTGTCGGCGGCGCGGTCTTCGACGGGCATGGCGGGTTCGGCCTCCTCCAAGGCGGTCAGGTCGGCGCGTAGCCACTGGTTGAGCGCGCCGGCTAGGTGCTCGCGGAGTGGGGTGCGGTCGCGGCGGTGGCGGTAGGGGGCGGCCTTCTCGCCGGGGCCGCGGCGCCGCATCCGGACGATGATGGCGCGGTCTTCGATCGTGTCGGGCATGGCGCCGATGCCGGCGAGTGCGGCCATGGCGAAGGTCGGAATGCTTTCGACCTGGTTGCGGGCCGCGTCGTAGCGTTTGGCCGGGCGGTTGCGCTGGTGGCCGGCGTTCAGCAGGCCACGCAGGTCCTCATTCCCATCGGCTTTGGGGCCAAAGATGGTGTCGGCCTCATCGACCAAGATGGTGGGCGGATCGGCGGTGATGGAGCGGTAGATGGCCGGCGATGAGGAGTTGACGGTGATGAACGGGTCGTGGCAGGTGGCCTCCACGATGTCGAGAAGCCGGGACTTGCCGCATCGCTTTTCGGGGCCCCGGATGACCAGGCGCGGGGCGTGGGCCATTGCGGGTTGGGCGTGGGTGGCGGCGATCCACAGGGTGACAGCGTCGGCGGTTTCGGTACTGGGCAGGATGACGTAGCGGGTCAGGGCGGCGCGGAGCTGGTCCAGCAGAGCGGCGCCGGTGGGCGGATGCCGTTGGGTCATGGTGTCTCTCCTCGGCGGGTCGGGTTCATGCGGCGCGTATGCCGGCGTCGATGCCGTAGCCGATGACGGCGGCTAGGACCCCTCTGAAGATGTTGCTGGCGTGATGGATCACGGGCTGAGGGTCTGGCGATCGAGGTTTGATGGTGAAGCGGCCCTGGGTTGTTGCCCGCTGGATGGCCTCAGCCGGTGGCCGGCTGTAGCGTCCAGGTGCCCTGAGCGTGGGCGAGTCCGAGGTTGATCAGGCGGCGCAGGTTCAGGGCGGC